>NZ_QJSW01000006.1:0-288882 GCF_003217495.1 Paenibacillus barcinonensis
GGTACTTTTCCCCTGCTGGTGGAGGATTTCTAGCTTGCTGCGTTCGATTATGCTAAGATGTGTGTAGCTCATGGTGGATTCTCCTTGTGTGAATGGTTGTTGTGGTGACTTCATTCTACACGAATCCGGCCATGGGCCATTTTTTATTTATTTCCAGTAGGTGTCGCACTTCATATTACAATCCGTCTTATAAAAAGAACTAATGTCATCCGCTAAATGGTCGTATCGACGGTTTAGCGGATTTTGTGCAAAGATGGATTAAATCAACTTATACATAGTCACTGCAATGCTTCATCGTTAGACTCAAGTTAAGGTTGCCGGGAAGAAAAACGACCTGGTTTTAAAAAAGGGGTGTAACGAATGAACGAAATAATAAAGAAGAAGCTACAGCAAAAAAATGAACAGCTGATTAACATGATTATTGAACGTGCAAAAAAAGATTTCCCCAATGATATCGCCATTATTGGGCTTACGGGTTCATTTAACACGGGGGATTTTCATGAGAAGAGTGATCTGGATCTGATTATTATTAATCATACAGATCGGGGATGGGGAATTTCCGATTGCTTCATCCTGGATGACGTTGGATATGACATCTACTGCACACCATGGGATACAAGAATACGAGAGCAATCCACCTTGGAAAGTCCAGCGGTATCGAGCTTGACCAACTTAAAAATTCTCTATTATGCAGCGCCTGAGGACTTGGAGCGATTGAATAGTTTCCGGCAAAAAGCTCTCAATGCACTTGCAGCCCCGATTGGAGAAGCATGTCTTAACCGGGCTAAGGAATGGATCAATCAGGCCAAACAAGCATACAGTGACACCGTGCTGGGTGAAGACATCGGTTCAGTGCGACAGGCATCTGCCAATGTTCTGTACAATCTGGTGCATGCCCTGGTTAGTATGAATAATACATGCATCCAGCGAGGTATCAAGAGATATCTGGAGGAAATCCAATCACTTCGTTATGTACCGAATGATCTTGAATCCTTATACATGTCAATTATCGACGCTCACACTATGGAAGAGATCCGCACGGCATCCTTTAATATGTTGAGAAGCGTTGAGATGTTACATCGTACGCTGTGTGATATGTTTATTGTAAAACCCGCTCCAAGCTTTGATAATCTGAAAGGCACCTACGAGGAATTATGGTGCAACTATCGCCATAAAATCGAGAAAAGTGTTGGTACAAACGATGCCGCCTATGTCTTCCTTTCTGCTTTTGGAGCACAGGAGTATCTTGATGAAATGGCTATGACAAAAGGCACGAAGAAATTTGATCTGATGCAATACTTTAATGCAAGTGATCTTCCTGTCATGAAAGAGCAATTCCTTGAAGTAATGGATCAATATCTGGATGAGTATCATAAGGTGGGCAGGGAAGTCAAACGTTTTGCAACCTTTGAGCAGTTATATGATGATTATATGAAGGGCCATGAAGAGTAACCTGCTCCTGACAACCGAAAATACGAGCAGGAAGTGACCGAAAACACAAAAGAGTGGAAGCAAGATGTACCTCTGCTTCCACTCTTTTGTGCACTACTGCTTAAGCTAATATATCACATAAACATGTCCAAAATCAGAACACCTGCGAGTCCTACCAAGGATATAATTGTTACCATAACGGACCAGGTTTTTATCGTTTTGCCTATACTAAGATTAAAATACTCTTTGTAAATCCAGAAGCCTGCATCATTTACATGGGAGAACGTCACACTACCTGCACCAGCCGCCAGAACCATCAGTTCTGGACTGACCCCGGTTGCGGCAACTAACGGTGCGGCAATACCAGCTGCTGTCATACCGGCCACCGTTGCAGAACCAACAGCAATTCTCAAGATGGCTGCAATCAACCATGTCAGTATGAGGGGAGAAAGAGTGGAGCCTGCCATAAGATCAGAAATATATTGGTCAATATGACTGTCAATCAACACTTGCTTGAACGCACCGCCACCAGCAATAATGAGAAGAATCATACCGATTCCGCTTACAGACTCACTCAGCGATTTCATGATTTCCGGCATTTTTTTGCCCAGATTCAATCCAAACGTGAAGATGGCAAAAATGACAGAGATCAACAAAGCTACATTCGCATTACCGATAAAATCAGTCACGGGTGAGATTACCGATTCAGGAGCAAAAATATGCACAATCGTTTGCAGCGCAATCAAAATGACGGGTAGAAGTGCAGTGAAAAGGCTGATTCCGAATTTAGGCAGCTCTTCTTCCTTGAATTTCTTTGGATCAAATAATCCTTTGGGGATGTCAATCTGCAAGGCTTCTTTTTTAAACAGCTTGGTGTACACAGGACCTGCAAGGATAAATGCAGGGATTGCAATTAGGATGCCCAGGATCATCGTTAATCCGATATTGGCTCCAAAAACATTAGCAACAGCTGTTGGACCCGGGTGTGGAGGCACAAATCCGTGCATCGTTATAAGGGCTGCAATGACAGGCATTCCAAGATACAGAACAGGCACACGTGCGGCTCTGGCGATGGTAAATACCAACGGGATCAATACCACTACCCCAGTTTCGAAAAATAAAGCGATTCCAACAATAGCTGCTGTAATAACGGCTGCCAGCTGCGTTCGCTTCTGACCAAAAGCGCTGATCATCGTTGTTGCAATTCGCTGTGCGCCACCGGAATCGGTCATTAATTTACCGAGAATACCTCCAAAGATAATAATCATCGTTAAATGACCAAGTGTTCCACCTAAACCGGATTCGATGGACTCAACCGCCTGAATCGGTGTCATTCCTTCCAGCACTCCAACAGCCAGAGAGACAATAATCAATGATATGAAAGCGTTTAACTTAAAGGCCATCATTAAGATGAGCAGTAGAACAACTCCAATGGTAACGGAGAGAATTGGCATATGTTTTCCTCTTTTCTGATTGTCTTGATCCAAAAGACCACATGCAGGGAGAGCACTGTTGTGTTATAGGTTATGGGTTAGTCCAGTGCTGCTCCTTACATGCTGGTTCTATTCAACCTGTACTTGAATTTACTTGAATTACTTTGCGCTTAACATTTCAACAACTTCTCTTAAATCCGTTTTGGTACCCACGTTACCAGGGAAGATGACATAGGAGATGCCCGGGAACTTGCTTTCATTACCTGTGGTCCACACGGGAATCCCTGG
Source organism: Paenibacillus barcinonensis (assembly GCF_003217495.1). Taxonomy (GTDB): domain Bacteria; phylum Bacillota; class Bacilli; order Paenibacillales; family Paenibacillaceae; genus Paenibacillus; species Paenibacillus barcinonensis. The sequence goes on from NZ_QJSW01000006.1 coordinate 3,153, forward strand.
ACGAATTTGCCCTGCAACGGTAGCTCTTTTGACTTCCAGACCTTTGGTTCCAATATCGCTTGAGGTAATGCCACCTTTAGCAATGATATAGGCTGGTTGTACTTCCAAACGTTTCACAATACTCGTAACGGCATCAGAAATTTGGACGGACAGCTTTAATTCATCTTCTTTTCTGTCCTCTCCAAGATCCAATCGCTCCCGTTTGGTGTAGACAGCGACATTTTTACCCTCAAGAATCCATTTATTCGTCGTTTCAACAACTCTGTTCAGTTCGTTCTCAAATTGATCAGGCTCCAGAACAAGATGTACGTTAAACTCAACAAACTCAACTGCATTGGACTTCTTCAGCTCTTCGAACTGTTCTGTTGTTTTTTGGACGTGTGACCCAATAATAACTAATCCGCCATGATCGGTGTCATCACTCATCATCTCTGCACGCGTTAGCAGACTTCGGTCACTAATGCCTCCAATGACCTTGGTCAGTGCAGCAGCACTTCTAAACATAAAATGTTTACCTTTATGGATCGCTCGAATCAAAGCAATGGTGAAGAGCTGTACGTCGATATAATCAACCGCATTGACAATGACCTTATTAAAATTCTCAACACTCAACAACTGATTTTCGATCATGTCAATGTTCATGCTGCGCAGATTTTCGAGAGAGATGTAAGTCATATGCTCTGCTGAATACTGGCCATTCGACTTTTCTTCAGCCCATTCGCCTAAGTGTGATCGGGAGTAACCAAAGGTGCGATCTTTAGCAAACTCGGTTTCTCCAGCAGGCACCAATTCCGTACCATATTGAACATAATGAACATTATCAATGGTGAAGCGTCCGCCTTCTTTGAAAAAGGGGAGGATGATCTCACCGTCAAATTGCATATCTGACTTGGCTTCAACTGTATCCTTCAACACTTCCGTCTCTAACGGGTAGTGACCTCTTAATGTGGAATCTCCACGACTAATAATCGTAAACTTGCGATTATTTCTCTTTGCAGCTTCAACGATATTTGCACCAATCTCCTGGTGTGCCTTTGTTGTCTCGGCAGCTGTAAATCCGCGCGAGTTGGTAAGAATGAAGAACATGGGATGATCTTCCTTAAAACCTCTGTCGATGCTTTCCAGCGACCAATCCGTATAGACCGATACACCATGTACCGTTTGCACACCCGTAGGATCATCATCAAGCACGATAATTTTGTGATCAAATTGTTGAAGTTCCTTTTCCATCATTTGCTGAACAAGGGACGTATCTACAGAGGGTATGTTATTGAATACTTCCTCAACAGATTGATTATTGGTTTGCATGATCAAGCCCCCTTACTTCAACATTCGCTAATTTCTCATAATACTGCACGATCCCGCCGTGGTCATGCATCAATTTCCCGTCAACCTTCAGCGCATGGAACATCTCTAACAGATGACTGGATAGGGGAAGAGGTACACCAATCTCGTGTGCTGTCTCCATGACATTCGTGATATCTTTCATGTTAATCGCGATCGTGCCCCCTGGAGCAAAGTTTCTTTCCAGAATCAGCGGAACTTTGGCATCCAGAACGGCACTACCTGCTAAACCACCTCGAATGGCCTGGTACATTTTCTCGATATCTATGCCCGCTTTCGCTGCCAGAACAAGTGCTTCGGACATAGCAGCAATATTCAAGTTAACGATGATCTGATTCGCGAGCTTCGCTGTAACTCCGCATCCACTATCCCCAACGAGAGTGACTGCCGTCCCCATATCAAACAATACTGACTTGGCTTGCTCGAATACGCTTTCTTTGCCGCCCACCATAATGGCCAACGTACCATCAATAGCTTTAGGCTCCCCGCCACTAACCGGCGCATCCAGAAAACCAACTCCTTTTTTGGCGGCTTCTTCTGCCAGAGCGATGGAAACAGCAGGAGTAATGGAGCTCATATCGATAATAATAGAGCCTTCTTTGGCTCCAGATAAAATGCCATGTTCACCCAAAACAACAGCCTGCACATGCTGAGAAGCAGGGAGCATCGTGATAATAATTTCACAGTTCTCGGCGACTTCTCTTGGTGAGGAAGCTTCAGCTGCACCACAGTCTAGCAATATTTGAACCGCTTCCTGATTCAGATCATTCACGGTTAATTCATGTCCCGCTTTTCTGAGATTTAGAGCCATCGGTTTTCCCATAATGCCCAGTCCAATAAAACCTACTTTTTTTGCCATAATGTTGTCCTCCTAAACCTTTTTCTAAAACGAAATCTGCTAATGCCCATGAAAGGATAATGTTCAGCAAGTTGCATGAAAAACATAAAATCGACTTGACGAACGCTTATCATATTGAACCCTTACAGCAACCGCTTACATCGCTGTTTGCGTTTTCATTGTATACTAATAATTTAAAATTGTATACATTAAAATCTTATTTTGTATACAATTTTTGAATTATCGTATATTTTTATCGATCAGCATCGTATATACGAATGCTTTTATGAACATAATTTGGTACTATATTGATATGAGAAATGAAACTGAGGTGAAGTTAGTGCATGAAAATCATAGTTCACGACCGGCGTATCATCAGTGTTATGAAATTCTCCGAGATAAAATATTGAATGGTGAGCTTCCTAGCGGTACAAAGATCGTTGAAGAGAAACTGGCTGCTGAGCTCGGAGTGAGCCGAACACCCATCAGGGATTCGATTCGCAAGCTAGAGAACGAGGGGTTAATTCTTCAGAAGAAAGTAGTTAAACCTACCGAAAAAGATTTACGTAATTTGTTTAATGTTCGTATTTTACTTGAAGGATACTCAGCCAAATGCGCGGCAAATTTCCTGAAAGACAATGAAATTGATGAACTGTATAAGTATGTGGAGATCGGAAGAACAGGCACAAAAGAAGAAATCATGGCAGCGAATGAAAGTTTCCATAACGATATTGTCAAAGCGAGTAATAATCCACTCATGATTGATATTATAGATCGAATGCAGGCTATTATTTATCTGTTCCGCAAAACAGTGGTGATCTATAATCGTCCTCATCTTATTGATGAGCACGAGGAGATTTATAGTGCAATAAAGTCCAGAGACGGAGAGAAGGCAGAAGCCTTGATGAAAAAACATCTAGAAAACGATCTGAATTTTTATTTGCACGTGATGAGCAATCAATAAGGAATTGAAGTTTTGGACGCATCAGGAAGATGAAATCTTGAATGTTGGATAAAAAATGATTGCAGGGGGGAGAGTAGGGAGAAAAAGGAGGACATCTGGTGTACCGTTTATGTATGTTGTTCATCAGTCTTTTTCTGCTCGTTGGAGCTTCACATCATGTCGAAGCATCCGATATTTCCGAAGCTCCCCTCATAAATGACCTGCAAAAAGGGGGCTACGTTCTTTATGTTCGACATGGAGATGCAACAGCAGGGGAAGATCAGCAAAATTTTAGTCTGTCCGATTGCTCCACACAGCGGAATTTAAGTGCACTTGGAAGGGAACAGGCAGATAAGTATGGCAATGCTATTCGAAAACTGAATATCCCCGTCCTTTTTCCTGTAGAGGCCAGCCCCCTGTGTAGAACAATGCAAACCGCTCAGATTGCTTTTGGTACACAAAATGCAAAGGTAAATGCGTTCTGGTTAAACATATATAAACTCAGCTTGATGCCGAACACTCAAATTGTAGACAGTACACTTCAAGCATTCACAGATGAAGTTGAACAATCAGTTCCAACGGGTTCTAACCGGTTGATTGTAGCTCACTCTTTTCCTCCAGGTGTGGGATTAGGAGAACTAGCGAGTATGGAGACAGTCATTATTAAACCACTCGGAGTTCATAAAGGATATCAAGTTGTTGGAACTTTGAAACTGGAAGAGCTTTTACAGCTCGCTGGAATGTAGTAAGTATTTAGAGATATTCTGTTTTGGAGGAAGTTATTTTACTTTTGCTGGATTTAACTAAGAGGAGCCGCTTCATTAAAAAAGCGGCTCCTCTTTGGGTTGAATATAAGTCTATGAATTTGGGGATGAAAACGGTATGTTAGTTGTGGGACCCGGGCAAAACGATAAGGTGGAGCGACTAAACAGAATAACAATGAGAAGGATGTGGGAAACGAGTGAGATTGCCAGTGATTAACGAAGAATTAGCGAAACGGATTGTGAAATGTGAAACCGATTACTTCACCTCCAGAATTAGCTCCATTGGAGAACGAGCTGGAAATCCCGAAGGGGTCGAGATTAAGCAGTTCGGAGATACAACTGCCTTCTATATCCAATCCATGCCGTGGGGATTATTCAATTCAGTAAAGGGCTTCTCGCAGGACGATATTGAAAAACTGGAAGAGATCATTGAGTTCTATGAACAAAGAAATAGAGCATTTCAGCTAGATATCCATCCTACGGGTACTCATCCTGCAATGTTAAGACGACTATCTGAAAAAGGATTATATCAAAACAGCTTTCTTTCTGTTCTCTATGGTCTACCAACATGTGAATTACCAAACTTACCCTCTAATATAACCATTCGCCAGATTGATAACGAGGCGGATTTTGATCTCTATGCAGGTATACATTGTGTCGGGTCTGGAATGGATATCGTACATAAACATCATTTTGTCAATAACAACATCGGTCTGCTTCATCGTCCTGGTTGGAAATTGTTCTTAGCCGCATGGGACGGCGTACCCGCCGCCGTTGCTGTAATGCATATCGGCAGTGGCAGTAATATTGCCTCTTGCACATTAGCGGCAACCGCTCCTGAATATAGACGGAAAGGTCTACAAACCGCACTCTTGATGTGGCGAATGTACGAAGCATACCAAGCGAACTGTGAACTGGTCGTTGCTCAAGCCAGCTTTGGCAGCTCCAGTCAACATAATATGGAACGAGTCGGCATGCAGATCGCATGGACACGATCCGTTTGGGCACCGCTGAACCCATAGTGAAAGAATGAGTATGCCTTACTACTCATGGAATAGTAACAAAATAGCAGGATCACAGACGATCCTGCTATTTGTTTTTTTTATAAAGAAGGAAGAAAAGAATATTAGGCACGAGAGTGCCCCCACTTCATAGCCCAAAGCTGGAGATGTGTATTTCCTATGTCATTAGGAAAAAAGTTTACTTCCCTACCTTAGTTGGTTTCGCTTACAATAATCCCAATCCAGTGCGGGACAGATAGCAACTTGTCTAGGCTTCAGGAGGAGGTGACTACAAGCAGGAGGAGAACATTATGAATGAAAGGCATCTGGACATACTTCTCCATTTGTTAAATGCAAATACCCCCGTCACAGGGAGTGCTTTAGCTCAATTGTTTAATGTGAGTGACCGAACTGTAAGGTCAGACATCCGGGCTATCAATGCAGAGCTGCTCGAACAGAAAATGGAGATCCAATCATCCAAACAACGGGGGTACTACGTTGATGATTGGGCTAAGCCAGCAATCCGTCAACGGCTCAATCGTTTATGGGAGGAAAAGCCCATGTCTGTATTGCCAGACACTCCCGTTGAACGAATGACGTACATCGTGTTTGCTCTTTCATTTTCAACCAGCTACATCGGAATGGAACAACTCGCAGAACATATTTACGTATCCAGGACGACGATTAATTTGGACGTGAGACGGCTTCAGGAAATCATTGAACAGATTCCTCAGCTGGAACTAAAAGTATCAACGACCAAGGGACTACTGCTTGTTGGCAACGAGATTTCAAAAAGAGCACTTATGCTTTACGTTCTGCAGCTGGAGCTGACGCATAGAAAGATGGAGATAGTCAATAGGCTAAGGATTGTCCTGCCCGAGGAACAATTAAATGATCGTTTGCTGGACCTGCAAAATTTGATAATTAACATGTTAAATGCAGGCGGCTATTTCCTGGCTGACCATGAGATTGTTTCTTTATCATTCGATTTCTTTATTACCTTCAAGCGTATCGAGCATGGCTTCGGTATCGTAACTCCGGTTGACGAAAATCTGGACCATGAATTGACCGCAACATTAAGAAAAGCACTGGTCGGCGTTGTCGATACGATGGATGACAAGGAAATTGCTTATCTGCTTCAGAGAATGCGTTCGAAGCGGCTGTTAAGCAAGCAGAGCGGACAACTGCACGGTTTTGGTGAAGAAGCCGCATATATCGTTGATCGTCTAATCGCTGATATTCAGCGCAAATTCGGTATACCTTTCAACGAAAACACTGTGCTCAGGAATCATCTCATTCAACATATTGATCCGCTGATTAATCGCTTGAAAACGCATACCTTTGAATTCAACCCCTTGTCTGAAGAAACAAGGAAAAGATACCCGTTTGCATTTGAAATGTCCAATGTGCTGGTACCGATCATACAGAATCAATATGGACTCCTCCTGAACGAATCAGAGCTCGCATTTATCGCCCTGCATTTAGCAGTGGCATTGGAAGAAGTATTTGAAAAACCTGCGGTAGCCATCCTGTGTGGATCTGGATTAGCTACAGCTCAAATCTTGTACCGCCGTGTCATGTCCTATTACGGAGAGCGACTCGATTTGATTGGATGGTATTCTGTCTATCAGCTGGATGCCTTGCTGCGAGAGGAATTCGGAAAGGTAGATCTGTTGATTACGACCATTCCAATTGAACAAGAGGTAAACATCCCTTTACTTCTGGTTAACCCCTTATTGTCCAAATCAGACATGGCTCAAATTGAAAGCTATCTAACCGGCTCAATGATGGTACCGCAACCACGAAGTGAGGAGTTAACGGACACGTCCTTTTTTAACGAGCAATGCTTTCACTATTTTGTAAAAGGTCAGGATTATATATCCGTGCTTAAACAGATGGCCCAGAGCTTGTTGAAAGAGAAGGCAATCACAGATGTTGACGATTTCATTGCGTCTGTGCTGGAGCGGGAACGAATGCAATCCACGGTCTTTGGCAACGCTATTGCACTGCCGCATGCCATGGATTATCAGGCTAATTTCACATTTGTCTCCATCGGCGTGCTTAAAGAAGCGATCAAGCATGAAGGAAAAAGAATCAAAATCGTTCTGCTTGTCGCGATCAATCCCAAAGAAAAAGAGAAATTGAAACAGCTTTACAAAGTAATTGAGCATATTCTTGATCGTGAGGATATTAAAAACCTTTCACAAGCAAGCCAGTTTGAACAATTTATCAAGTATATATATTAATAAGGAGAGAACATCGATGAATATCATTTTAGTATGCGCGGGCGGAATGTCTACAAGCATTTTGGTAACCAAAATGAAAAAGGCTTTAGCTCCCGACCAGCTGGATTGGAAAATTGAGGCACATCCTGTTGGAGAACTGTCAGAGTATATTAACGAGTTTGACGTTGTATTGCTCGGGCCACAAGTATCTCACAAGCTAAAGGGTGTAGAAAAAGAATTTGGCGAAACCGGCAAGCCTATTGCCGTGATTAACAGCCTTGATTATGGTATGGGAAATGGGGATAAGGTGCTCCGTTTTGCGATAGATTTACAGAACAATAAATAATACATGGATAAAGAGGGATAGATATATGGAAACCAATACTGAGCAACAGATTATGGGAATGATTCTTCATTCCGGAGAGGCTAACAAAAAAGCTTTTGCGGCGTTGGCTGAAGTACGTAAAAGGGATTTTGAGCAAGCCAGAGTGCTCATTAAAGAGGCTTCTGCGGAATCGGTCAAAGCCCATAAAATTCAGACCAAGTTGATTCAAAAGGATGCGGCAAGCGAGGAAAAGCTCGAAATGAGCCTTCTGGTCGTGCACGCACAGGATCATCTAATGAAATCGTTACTAACGATTGATTTGATTGAAGAATTGATTGAAGTATTCAGTGATCTCCACACCTAACAAGAACTGGTCAAAGAAAGAGGCGGTAAGCACATGGCATTAAAAATGGAAGCGATTACGGACAAGCTTCAGCATTTCGCTGGAATTTTACAAGAAAATAAATATTTCGATTCAATTACCAAAGGTTTAATGGGGATTATGCCCATTATTTTCATTGGGTCAATCGCGGCTCTTCTAAAGGGATTACCGATTCCGATTTATCAGGATTTTTTATCAAGCAGCAGCATAAAAGATTATCTCACGCTGATCACCAAGCTAACCACAGATATGACTGCGCTATACACGGTGTTCAGCATCGCTTACGCGATGTCACGCAATTTCAAACAAGATGGGCTGAATGCCGGATTGCTTGCACTACTTAGCTTTCTGCTTCTGACACCGATTCGGATTGAAGAAAACGGAGAGTACATGCTGACTTTCCAATGGTTGGGGGCAACAGGACTTTTTATCTCTATCATTATAGGTCTGCTGGTCGGAAGACTCTATGTCATGTTGGTTTCTAAAGGTGTCGCCATCAAGATGCCTGACGGCGTTCCTCCCTCAGTAGCGAAGTCGTTTGCCGGCCTGATTCCAGGGATTATTATCGTGGCAGTGGTCGTGGTTATTAACGCTATCTTCAAAATGACGCATTATGAAAGTATTCATAATTTCGTATACGAACTGCTTCAAACACCGTTACAAAACTTGGGTGGAACATACTGGGCATTTCTTCTCACCATAGGGTTCCTTAGCCAGATTTTCTGGGTTATTGGTATCCACGGAGGGATGGTTACGTTATCAGTGATGATGCCAATTTTCATGGCACTTGATCTGCAAAATCTGTCTGCCTTCTCGGCGGGTCAGCCGCTTCCTAATATTGTCGGTATCAATTTTATGTTTGTCTATGGTATTGGAGCAGGCTGCTCCATCGGGCTATCCTTTTTGTTCCTAGCTGCTAAAAGCAAACGTTATAAGGAACTCGGTAAAATCACTGCGCCTTCGGCCGTATTTGGAATCAGTGAACCTACGATTTTCGGTGCGCCGATTATTCTGAACCCCGTTCTTGCAGTGCCTTTTATCATCAGTCCAATCATCAGCTATTCTTTGGCTTATTTCCTTACAGCGATTGATGTTCTTCCACGTCTTGGTCTGCAAGTACCTCTGGGCTTGCCGCCAATCATTAACGGATTTTTGTCTGGTGGATGGCGTGTAGCTGTGTTCCAGGTCATAATTATTATCATTTCTGTTATCACCTACTATCCTTTCTATAAAGCGATGGATAAAAAAGCGGTTTTGGATGAAACAGAGGTGAAGGCATAATGATCCAAGAAATATGGAGCTCTATTGCCAAAACAGATGCCTTCAATATGAAATTCACTTTTGAAATCACTAAAGACGAGGCTGCTTCTGTGCAAGCAGGAATCACGATGAGAATGGAACCACTCGATTTTCGTGTTCAATTCAAACCGACCTCGCTTGTAGATGGCGAACTGAAGGCGGTAGGCTTCTCACACTTTTTTGGAGAAAAACCTGTTGAACTAGAGATGACCTTTACTCAAGAAGCATTCCACGGATTTATTCTATTTCCGAAAATCGGCCGATTGGACTTGAAGGGCATGAGAGGAGCGGGGCCATCCTTGCTCGACGGCTTGAAAGAAGAAGTCCGGCAACTGCTTCCAAGGGAAGTCAAGGAACGAAGCAACGAAGAGATTGCTGGAGAAGTAGAAGCATTGCTCGCCCGCATGACGTTGAAAGACAAGATTGGACAAATGAGCCAAACGATGGCCTCGGCTTTTTCCTTTGGAAACACGGTGATTGCAGATTCACCTCAGCAGATGGTAGAAGAGGGCAGAGTTGGTTCCATTCTAGGGGCGTTCGACATGAATAAAGTGTACGAACTACAACGCATCGCGGTAGAAAAGTCCCCTTTGGGCATACCGTTGTTCTTCAACGCCGATGTTATCCATGGCTATCAGACCATTTTCCCGGTGCCTCTGGCATGGTCATGCAGCTGGAATATGGACTCGATCAGAAGAGCGGCTTCCATATCGGCCAAAGAAGCAGCTGCGTCTGGTATTACTTACAATCATGGGCCTATGGTCGATGTCACGCGTGATCCCCGTTGGGGCCGTGTTGTCGAAGGAGCGGGAGAAGATCCGTTTTTGGGCTCAGAGATCGCCAAAGCTTTGGTACAAGGTTATCAAGGTGATTCGTTATCAGATCGGAATACAATTATCGCTTGTTTGAAGCATTTTGTGGCTTATGGTGCAGTTGAGGCGGGCCGTGATTACAACACCGTGGATGTATCCGACCAGCGTTTGAGAGAAGTATACTTGCCACCCTTTAAAGCAGGAGTGGAGGCAGGTGCAGGTTCCGTAATGAATTCGTTTAACACAATTAATGGAATACCCGTCGCCGGGAATAAAGACATACTGAACACGTTACTTCGCGAAGAACTTGGGTTTAACGGCATGGTTATATCCGATTATGGATCGATCTCTGAATTGATTATGCACGGTGTTGCCAAGGACAAGAAACAGGCAGCGCAGCAAGCGATTAACGCTACATTGGATATTGAAATGGTCACGTCTGTCTACGCCGAAGTTCTGCCGCAACTGATTGTAGAGGGACTGGTGCAGGAAGCACAACTGGACGAGGCCGTGAAACGAATCCTCACTTTCAAATATAAAACGGGGATTATGGATGATCCCTATCGCTATATCCGTCCCGAAGAAGCGGAACAGCTGTATATGTCTGAAGAGCACCTTCAAGCAAGCCTTGATCTTGCCCACCAATCGATTGTGCTCCTTAAAAATGATCAAACACTACCGTTATCACCAGAAAATTCAACGATTGCCTTGATTGGTCCCTTCAGCAACAGCAAGGATCTATTGGGTTCATGGCAATTTACGAATTATGCAGAGCAAACCGTTACGATTGCAAAAGGAATAGAGGATAAACTTCATCATCCTGAAAAACTGCTGATCGTGCAGGGATGTGAGGTAGAACAGGCCATCGACGGCGGTGTGGAGCAGGCTGTGCGTGCTGCCAGACAAAGTGATATTGTAATCCTGTCGTTGGGAGAGCATAGCGAACAATCCGGTGAGGCAGCTTCCAGATCAAAACTTACGCTGCCTGATGCGCAGCTTGAACTGGCACGCGAAGTGATGAAAACCGGCAAGCCGGTCATTGTGCTCCTTACCAATGGACGTCCCCTTGTACTAGGCGATTTGCACGAACAAGCGAATGCCATCGTTGAAACATGGTATCTTGGAGCACAGGCAGGCCATGCTATCGCAGACGTATTATTCGGCGATTACAACCCTTCTGGAAAATTGACAATGAGCTTTCCGCAAAATGAGGGGCAAATTCCGGTTTATTACAATCACTTCAGCACAGGCAGACCTGCCAATGCTCGCCAAGGGAAATATGCCTCCAAATATTTGGACACGCCGAACGATCCGTTATACTGCTTCGGATTCGGCTTGAGCTACACTTCCTACGAGTATTCAGACCTTACCTTGAATACCACGAAATTGCGCCGGGATGAAGAACTGACAGCTTCGATCACCCTGCGAAACGTTGGTGCAATGGAGGGGGAAGAAATCGTACAGATGTATATTCAAGACATCACAGGAAGTGTGGTTAGACCCGTGAAAGAACTGAAAGGTTTCAAGAAGGTTAGACTCAAGCCCGGCGAAAGCCAAATCATCGAGTTCGAAATTAACGAGGCCCTGTTAAAATTTCACAACAAGAACAGCGATTTCGTAGCTGAAGATGGCGAATTCAAATTGTTCATTGGTCCGAATTCCGCGGAGCTCCAGAGCTGCGATTTTGAATTGATTGTCTAACTTGTGCGCGTTACGATAGGGGATAAAGGAAAAGATTCTTATTTTGATGGATGTCATCGTGGCACTGTCGAGTGAAAAACATACTTCCATTAAAGTCGCTGTTTCAGCGGCTTTTTTTGTTTTATCGTTACAAGCTCTTGTCCCGAGGTGACTAAATGCATTCATTCATTGCTGAAACATTTCCTTCTTTTTTATCTTGAAGTCCATGCTCATATGACACATACTTAAATTTATTTACTCAAGCATTACGGATTGGTGGGGAAAATTTCTCGTTTTTACAGGGGGTGGAAGGTTGTGAGCACAAAAATCACCAGATGGACCCTGCGATCCAAATTTATCGTGATCTTGCTGCTCTTCGGTGTGCTTCCCATGATTGTTATCGGCTGGGCTGGTTACAATGCCTCCAAGCGTACAATCATTCACCAAGCTATGGAAATCCAGTCTCGTCTACTCGAACAGACAGTTGCCTCAGTGGACAGTGAGCTGTCCATGTACCAAATGCTAGCCGGATCGTTCGGGCAGGAGGAAAGCGTCCGCCAGATGCTTGATCCAGAATCTTCACCAGACGATCTGAAGCGGTACATCAAGGAATGGGATCTATTCAATCAATTGATGAGCAAGCTGGTCTTTACCAAATTCAAAAAAACGCCCTCCATCATAATTTACGGCTATAACCGTAAAGTGTTCACAAGTTGGGGGGCAGACGGCAGCAGGCTAGCTGACTATCTTGACAGCAAGACGGAGTTCAAAAAAGTGCTGGAAGCCGGAAGCGGTGGACGGTTCGTATGGGTAACTCCGCATCTGGCGTTCGATCCGTCAAGCGCGACAGAGCCTATGCTCACTTATGAGGCCGGATATACGGATGCAAAGACCGGGAAAGAGTGGGGGAAAATAATGATTTCGAGTTCCGTGGCGGCCTTGGTAGAAGATCTGGCTTCGAATAACCAGTTTATCATCGCGAAACAGGATGGTTCCCCGGTGTATTCCGCATCAGACGCAACCGTGCCTGCTGAGATCCTGCAAGAAGCGGTCGCTGCAGATTACGGTAAAGTCACCGCCGTACTGAATCAAGGGGAGAGCATGAACAATTCTCTCTATATATCCGCCAAGCTTCTGAATGATTGGGTCGTCGTCAAGGAGATTCCCTACCAAAATTTCCTGTCCGAGCTTGGACAGATCCGCAACATCTTGCTGGTGATCATCGGACTCTGCGCATTACTGTCCATCCTTCTGGGACACTTGTTCACTGGCCGAATTCTGCGGCCAATTAAGCAGATGGTCCGTGTCATGAGAAGGATCGGGTCGGGCGAATGGACACATCTTCCACTGATTCGCACCGACCCTGAGCTTGATCTACTCCAGCGTTCATTCCTGAGCATGACCTCTGATTTGAAGGAATTGCATGAGCGTATGGAGGTAGAGCAGCGGCAGAAGCTGGAGCTAGAGTTGCAAACGCTGCAATCGCAAATTCACCCCCATATGATTAAGAATACGCTGGCGGTAATCAGTGGGTTAGCGCTACACGGACAGATGGAGCAGATCCGTGAGGTCGTGCATGCTCTGGGATACTTTCTATCGTCAAAAATATATCCAGAGAATCCGCTCGTGACTGTTGAAGAGGATCTGGATGCACTCCAGCATTATCTGACTATTATGCAGATTCGCTACCCAGACCGCATTCATGTCCTGATTGATGTACCAGATGCACTGCTTGGGCAGCGCATCCCCCGCTTTACTTTGCAGCCGCTGGTGGAGAACAGTATCTATCACGGGATGTATGGTGAGGCACCAATTCATATCTGGATACAGGCCTATGATATATCCGACACTTTCACCATCACTGTATCCGACAACGGGGCCGGTACAGTCAAACGTCCCCTCGAAGCGACCGTAGAAGTGGAGAAGGTAGAACAAATGCAAACATATTCCGGAATTGGGTTGTCCAATATCCAGCAACGCATTGCTCTGTATTTCGGTGGAGCAGCAACCTTGCACTTCGAAAGCTCTCCAGGATCCGGCGCCCAGGTGGAGGTAACGCTGCCAAAGCGACAATAAGCTAATAAAGCTGTGTTCATAAGGAGGCGACAACATGTCCATTCGAACGATGCTGGTAGAAGATGAGTGGCTAATTAGAGAGGCATTGCTAAGAACAGTGCCCTGGGAGCAATACGGCTTTGAAATAGCGGGTCAGGCGGGCAATGGAAAAGATGCTCTCGAAATGTTCATCCGGTTGCAGCCGGATGTTGTGATAACGGATATCCGCATGCCAGGAATGGACGGGATGGAACTGATCGCCTGTATCCGCGAGATATCACCGACAGTGCTGATTTGTATACTCAGCAGCCATACCGACTTTGGGCTTGCTAGGCAAGGTATACGCTACGGAGTGTTCGAGTATTTGGACAAACTGAATCTATCATCCGGAGAGGTCGAGCATTGCCTAGAACGGCTGTATGATACTTTTCACGGGAAGCTTTCCGAGCAAAGCGGGGGTTCCGGGCTACGGGAAGCATCCCAGCCTGAAGTTCGGAAACTTGAGCTACATTCTCCATCCGCCTGGCTGAAACAGTTCAGGCCAAGTGCGCGGGATGACGCTGGCTGGAGATGGATTATTATGCTGATGGACCGGGAAATATGGGGGCAGACGGACATTCATGCTTGGCTGGAGGGGTTTCCCTACCCGGCCGTCATAGCGGAGAGGCGATTGTTCGTTGACACGGAGCAACGGTTGCATCTTATTCTAGAGGACAGAATTGAAGTACCGCGCCTGCTGCTGGAGCGCTATGAGGATACGGGTATACTGATCAGCTCCAGAGTGGCCGGACCGAGCGAGTGGGAGAAGGCTTACCGTGAAGCGGAGGAATTACAGGCAGATCTATTCTATACGGGCTGGAACCATATGGTGGAGTATGGACACAAGCGTATATATCAAATCTCCGTCCCGGTACTTCAGGCTGAACAGGAGCAGAATCTGATTGCCTTGCTGGCGAGCGGCAATGCGAATGCCATTATGGATTGTTTAGATCAGCTGATGCAGGACGCCGAGCGGCGTAGCGTTCATCCAAAGCGGCTGGTTCAGGCGCTAACGATGTTGCTCACGCGGAATATTCCCGGCAGATATTTTCATCAGGAGCATATCGCAGCTTGGGGGGAAACCATCAGTCTTGCCCATTCCTGCACAACCGCCGGACAATTCATGGAGCGGATGTCAACTGCCTTAAGGACCGTTATGCAGGACAATGAACGCTCGGTGACCATAGATGTGGAATCAGCGATCCGCTATGTGCAGAAGCATTATGCAGAGAAGATAACGCTTGGCCGCTTGGCTGGTGCTGTTCATCTAAATCCAAATTATTTCTCCACGCTGTTTAAGGAACAGACTGGAGAGACGCCTATGTCCTTCGTAGCTGGCTTTCGTGTGGAAAGGGCTAAAGAGCTGCTCAGGCGCAGAGAAGGAAGCATACAGGAGATTGCAGAGCAGGTAGGTCTGCATAATCTCAGTCATTTCTCACGGGTATTCAAAAAATGGACAGGAAAAACGCCCTCGGAATACCGCGGGGATCTGTAAAACAGAACACAAAACTGAATATTAGACTAACCAAGGGGGCCTCCCCTTTTTTTTATACTAAAATGTCATATATATAGTATATTATATAACATATAACTAACAGAAAGCGCTATCATAAAAATGAATAACTCAACAATTGTACTGAGATTTGTGCAAAGACAAACGCCTGGAACTCTATTATAGTTACATCAAGTAAGAAATACTCACACATTCGAACTTGGAGGGGAACACATGAAAAATTGGATGAAGCCTTTGATTGGAATTATGACCAGTGCGGTGCTATTGGCCGGATGCGGATCGAGCAAAACGGATAATACAGCGGCGAATCCATCAGCTTCGGAGCAGGCAGTAGCCATCAAGTTCATGCTATGGAACGACAGCGCCTCAGAGCGGATGTATGATGAACTGGCTCAGGCGTTCGAAGCGAAAAACCCAGGCATCACCATTGATTTTACCAAAAGTGATGCAAACACCTACAGCGAACGTTTAACCGTTACCCTCACAGGGGGTGGCGAGGTTGATGCTTTTGCTTTTAAGAGTCTCGATGAATACTACAAGCTGGCCTCGTCGGGGCGCGCGCTGGCACTCGATGATCTTGTGACTGCTGACAGTACAGAGCTATCGGGTGTTCAATCCTTCTTTAACAATCTGAAAATTAACGATAAGCTGTATGGCTTACCTTTCCGTTCGGACGGCTGGGCGCTCTACTACAATAAAGATCTTTTTGATCAAGCGGGAATTGCATATCCCAGTGACGACCTGACTTGGGAGCAATATGTTGAACTCGCCAAGAAAATGACAAGTGGAAGCGGGCCAGACAAAATTTACGGTTCCTTCATGCCGGACTGGCCGCAGACCTGGTACTCCTACGGGCAGCAGCTTGGCAGCTCGCTCTACAGTGACAACTTAACCCCTTATGTGCAAGGACTTAAGCTGCGCAAAGAGCTGTCGGAAAGCGGTGCACAGCCTTCCATAGCCGAGAACAAGGCAACCAATGCACATTACAGAACGGCATTTCTCACCGGGAAATACGCCATGGTTGTTACGGGAACCTGGTTCCCGGGCATGCTGGAACAGGATCAGAAGGACAATAAGCTGAACTTTAACTGGGGGATGACGTATGTTCCTCATCCGCCGGGAGTGCAGAAGGGCACAACAATGACTGCAGTGGTTGTTCATGCCGTGAATTCGGATTCCAAGCATCCCGAGGAAGCCAAGAAGTGGATCAGCTTTATCTCCAGTGAAGAAGGGCAGAAGATTGTGGCCAAATATCAGACACCGGCTTCCGCAGCGGATCGTGTCAAGGATCAGTACAAAGCAACCTTTACCAATGATGCAGTGAACATGGATGCCATTTTCAATATTACATCTGTTCCAGAACGAGAATTACGCAAGGGGATTACCCAGATGAATGCCATCGCTACAGAAGAAGGGGAATTGGCCTTGCTGGGAGAGCTAACCCCTGAGGAAGCAATCGAAAACATCAAGAAGAGAAGAGACCAAGAGATTCAATAGATCAAGAGGTAGGGAAGTGATGAAATGTCTTCTTTGAATAAAAGCGCGCTGGGGGAACAGGGAACCCGCCTACTGGAAAAAAGCAAAAAACCGTCATTGTGGCAACGGATGATGCATCCGCAAGCGAGAACAGCTTATCTCTTTCTGCTCCCAAATCTGCTAGGGTTCCTGCTATTTATTGCTATTCCGAGTGTGATGGCGTTGGGGCTTGGCTTCACAGAATGGGACGGGTATAACCCGGTAAAATGGAACGGGCTGGATAATTATTTGCGGCTTGTGAGGGACGAAAACTTTCGAATTGCTTTACAGAATACCCTGCTCTACACCTTTGGCTCCTGCCTCCTCGTTATCATTGCATCTCTATCACTGGCCTTGCTTGTTAACCAGAAAATGAAAGGGATGTCGCTCTACAGAGCGGCATTCTTCTTCCCCCATATTGCATCTTTTATCGCAGTAGCGGTGGTCTGGCAGGCCATTTTCAATCCAACGCTCGGACCGCTGAATATGTTCCTTGGCAAATTTATGGAGCAGCCCCCCGGATGGCTGGTCAGCTCGAATTGGGCTTTGCTCAGCATTATCCTTGTCTCCGCCTGGAAGATGGCCGGCTACTATATGCTGCTGTTCCTGGCAGGCTTGCAGGGAATTTCCAAAGAGCTGTATGAGGCAGCCAACATTGACGGCGCTAATATCCTGCAGCGTTTCCGCAATATCACGCTGCCGATGCTATCTCCTGTGACGTTCTTTGTCATCATTACCTGCATTATTAATCTGTTCAAGTCATTTGATCTTGTGTATGTCATGACCGGTGGTGGTCCGGGCCGCTCCACGAAGCTGCTCGTCTATGATATCTTCGTTCAATCGTTCCGCAATTCCGCATTTGGCTACGCCTCGGCTGAGGCCATCGTGCTGTTCCTGATCGTTCTGGCGATTACTTATGTTCAATTCAAGGGGGAGAAACGATGGGTCAACTACTAGGTCGAGCCGTGCCGAAATCTCTGGCGCATCTGTTGATGATTTTAATATCGCTGGTCATGATCGTACCCTTTCTATGGATGCTGTCTACCTCCTTCAAGTTGCAGGAGGAAGTGTTCCAGTATCCGATACAGTGGATTCCGCAAGTTTTTCACTTCGAGAATTACGTCGAGGTATGGACCAGTATTCCATTTCCGTTATACTATTTCAACTCTCTGAAGGTCTCTATTCTGGTTACTTTGGGGCAATTAATCACCTGTTCTCTAGCTGGGTACGCTTTTGCCAGATTGGATTTCCCCGGGAAGAACCGATTGTTCATCATGTATTTTGCAGCCTTTATGATCCCTTATCAGGTCATTATGATCCCGCAGTATTTCGTCATTAAGAAGCTAGGCCTTGTCGACAGCCATTGGGCACTAATCCTGCTGGAAATCTTTAGTCCCTATGGCGTGTTCCTAATGCGCCAGTTCTTGTCAGGAATCTCGAAAGAGCTCTCTGAAGCGGCACGGATTGACGGCTGCAACGAATTTGGCATCTTTGCCAGAATTATTATGCCGCTGGCCAAGCCAGCGTTAGCAACACTTGGAATCTTCGCTTTCTCCTGGGTGTGGAATGATTTTCAGGCTCCACTTATTTATCTTACCAGCGATAGCCTTAAGACATTGCCGCTCGGCTTGGCCAGTCTGAACGGTGAGTTCACATCGCAGACTCAATTGATTATGGCAGGTACCGTGCTGTCGCTTATTCCGGTAGTCACTGTATTTCTCTTCTTCCAACGATACTTTATCTCGGGCATTACTGCCGGTTCTGTGAAAGGATGAAAACTGTGAAGAACACTCTAGTAACGAACGTAAAATGGCATGAGGCCATCGAATATGCAGTCCTCAAAACGAAACACAATTTGTCTCGGTACAAACAGAAGTTTCCTCATATTGCTAATGACAAATGTTATGACTGGGGCGATAACGAGGATTGGATCGAAGGCTTCTGGACGGGGATAGTCTGGCTATGCTACGAATACAGTGGTGACGAATATCTGCGATTGCAGGCTAATAGCCAGATTGACAGCTTTCATCGCCGTCTCCAGAACCAACATGCCCTAGAACATCATGACATTGGCTTCCTATATGGCTTATCCGCACTCGCGGGCTGGATCATTGAAGAGGACGAGCAGCACAAGCTGCTTGCACTGCGAGCTGCTGACCATCTACTGGGACGTTGGCGAGAGGCATCTGGACTCATTCAGGCTTGGGGGCCGGAAGATGATCCGGAGAATGGGGGGCGTATCATCATCGACTGTTTGATGAATCTCCCGCTACTGTACTGGGCTTCCAGCGCAACCGGCAATCCCCGCTATGCAGAGGTTGCCGTCGGACAGGCCGAGTTGTCAAGGAAGTTTCTTGTC
Source organism: Paenibacillus barcinonensis (assembly GCF_003217495.1). Taxonomy (GTDB): domain Bacteria; phylum Bacillota; class Bacilli; order Paenibacillales; family Paenibacillaceae; genus Paenibacillus; species Paenibacillus barcinonensis. The sequence goes on from NZ_QJSW01000006.1 coordinate 22,247, forward strand.
CGGGGAGACGACTCGTCCTATCACACCTTTTATTTTGACCGAAGCGGTAATCCGCTTAGAGGGGGAACACATCAAGGCTACAGGGACGGGTCTACCTGGACACGGGGACAGGCGTGGGGCATCTATGGATTTGCTCTATCTTATCGCCACACGGGAAACCTCCGTTTTCTGGAAACGTCGAAACGCCTTGCTGCTTATTTCATAGAACGAATACCGGCTGACGGCATCGTCTATTGGGACTTTGACGTTCCCGTGACCGGCTCTACCAGTCGGGACAGCTCCGCTTCCGCTATTGCGGTTTGTGGCATACTGGAACTACTGGAGCATCTGGCACCTGCAGATCCGCAGAGGCAGCGATTAGAAGATGTGGTCTTGCTGACCATGTCGGCACTAGCCGAGTCTTCAATGAGCATGGCGCAGGAATACGAAGGCCTTATCGATCATGGATCATATCATGTCAGAGGCGACTATGGGCTGGATGGTTATATGATCTGGGGAGATTATTTTTATCTTGAAGCGCTACTGCGCCTGGAAAAGCAGATTCCCGGGTATTGGTATGAGCGTGGCAGTAGCTCACAGGAAGGTGATTAAGTCGCGTGTTTCCAGCGATTGGCCGGAGTGTTTGTTCTTCCTGATTTTTTGAAGCGGCTGGAATTTCGTATGCTGCGTTTATAAGCATTTGCTGCAAAATCAAAATGTTGGAGGGGTTGGTATGCAAGTGTATAATCAGCCATTCATAAAGTCGCTTCTCTTCCGTCTTATCATTATGCTGCTGGTTCTGGCGCTTATCATTCCCGCTGCGACCTTGCCGCCGGCGTTCGCTGCTGGCACCGTATTCGTAAATGTTAACTATGATGAGAGCGCGAATGCCAAGAATACGAAGCTCTATAACGGCTCCACATACAGTGGCTCGGTCGGTGGAAGCTGGGGCATCTATAATTCTTCGGCAGAAACAGATTATGTGACTATAGAAAACGCTCCCCAGCGTGAGGATTACAGTCTCAAAATGGTCTCCAATACCAAAAACGTGAGTACCGGAAGAAATAATCTGGGCGGAACGGGCGCTGGCAATAGTGGCATCGCCGGAAAGCTGGTTTTTGAAGCGTCGGTTTATATGAACAGTGCTACGCATCGCCGTGAGATTCAGTTCAGAAGCCTGAACGCCCCTTACCCCGCTACAAGCACCACCAATGTTTCTGCCCTTACCTTTAATGCCGCAGGAGAAATACGCGATGCTAGTAATCAACTCCTGACATACTACGAGAAGAATTCATGGTACAAAATAAAAATGTTCATAAACAACTCAGCGCGCTCCATATCCTATTTTCTGAATGACCAGTATTTAGGGGAAGCCTCGCTGCCTTCCGCCTGGCTGAATATTAGACATATATACCTCAATCAGTATTTTCAAAGCGGGCTGCAGGCAGAATGGATGGTTAATGACCTGAAACTCTCAGATTATGTGCCAATTACGGGAATCGATCCTTCAGTACCAATACTTGAGCTGCCGGAGAGCACCAGCACCAATATAGTGGTTACACCTTTGCCGCAAGATGCTTCCGACCAGCGCTTACTTTGGAGTACAGCTGACCCTGACGTGGCCTCAGTGACTAATGGTACGGTCTATGCGCTCAAAGAAGGCAGCACCACAGTGAATGTAAGCACTTATGAAGGCAATTATTCGCTTGCGGTTCCAGTGGTAGTGACCAAACCGGTGCTGCCGCTCGGCATCATATTGCCGGATGAAGTTAAGCTAGCGGTAACAAGCAAGCAAGTACCGCAGCCTGTATTTAATCCCCAGAATACAACGAATCAGGCACTGAACTGGAGTTCCAACAATCCTGCAGTTGCCACTGTCAATGCCGTTGGTGAAATCACCGGAATATCCGTCGGCTCTGCGGTGATTTCAGCAGTATCACAAGCCGATCCGACGATCTCTGCAGAGGTTACCGTTGTTGTTACTCCATATATTCCTGTCACCTCTGTTGTCATTACATCTCCACCCTCACAGATTTCCAAATACGACAGCCATCAGCTCACCGCAAATGTAGAGCCGTCGAATGCAACGGACTCGCAGCTAAGCTGGGTATCCGATCACCCTGAAATCGTAAGTGTGGCTGCAGATGGCACAATGCGGGCCCTTGCCGTTGGTACGGCTACGGTGTCCGCAAGTACGGCTAACGGACTAGCGAATTCGGTTACACTTGAGGTGATTGCTCCCCAGCCGGAGAATCCCGAGGAATATGATGATATCAGGCTGCGCTGGAAGGAAACCCTGACCGGCAAAGATTCACTGGATGTAAATGACGCAGCGGTGCAAGCCATTATTGAGGCCAATGCATCTGCAGCTCAACAATACTGGGATAGCATGCAACTCACATCGGGAGGCACAACGCTCTGGAATGACCTTCCCGCTTCTGCCAGTGATTCTTCTTTTATCAACAACCACTATACCCGATTGAAGACAATGGCATTAGCCTATCAGACCAAAGGAACCTCTCTCTACCATCATTCCGGGCTAAAGGACGATCTGCTTCAAGCTATGGACTGGATGCTGGATAAGTTGTATACGGACACCGGCACCGAATTCGGCAACTGGTGGAACTGGGATATCGGCGTTCCCAATCGTTTGGCAGATATCCTGATCCTGATGTATGACGATTTGACTCCGGAACAAATTCTGAGGAATACGGCAAGCATCGATCATTATATCGGGGACATCACCGCCGCTTCTTTTACACAGACAGGTGCCAACCGCTCCGATATCATGCTGATTCAGGTCCGTATGGGGCTTGTCGAACAGAACTATGACCGGCTAATTCAGGCCAGAAACGGGATGAGTGAGCTATTTCAGTACACAGCAGCAGGAGACGGGTTCTATGAAGATGGCTCGTATGTGCAGCACAGCACGATAGCCTACACGGGAAGTTACGGGGAGGTTCTGATACAGGGGTTAGGGAACCTGATGTTTCTGCTGAACGGAAGCACCTGGCAGCCGATTGTGCCCGAGATGAATAATGTCTATCGTTGGATCAATGAAGGCTTTGCACCTGTTTTGTATAATGGGCAGGCTATCGATATGACGAGAGGTCGCGCAATCGTGAGGCCGGCAGCAGATGCCTATTACTCCGGCAGAAACATTCTCGCGGGTATCGCCCGAATTGCACTGACATCTCCTGCCGAGATTTCGATTAGGTTAAAAGGCTTGGTGAAATATCATGTAGAGTATCAGCTGAGCCGGGGGGAATCATATTATCAGTTTCCGCTGGATTTGGCAGATACGATCAGGGATTGGGTGGAGGATCCTGCGATTGCTCCTGCCACCAATATTCAAGCACACTATGAGCTGAATGGCATGGCTCGCAGTGTACACCGGGGCGAAGACTTTCTGTTCGGAGTCAGTAAAAGTTCAAAGCGTATTGCCACCTATGAGCTTACCAACGGAGAGAATCCTAAAGGCTGGTATACTGGTGACGGGATGACGTATCTCTACAACCAGGATCTGTCCCAGTATACAGGTAGCTTCTGGGCAACCGTGAACTGGAACCGACTGCCGGGCACAACGGTTGTCTCGCGGACAAGGGATTCCAGCAATTACCAATACGGGGATGGCGAAAGCGTGCCGCTTAATTCCTGGGCGGGCGGCACAACGTTGGATACCTTCGGCGCTACAGGCATGGAATTGATTCAGAACGGCACACAATTGCAGGCGCGGAAATCCTGGTTTGCTTTTGACAATGAAATTGTTGCGCTGGGTGCTGGCATTACAAGCACAGATAACCTTCCTGTAGAAACCGTCATAGAGCAGCGGAAGCTGAAGGAAGACAATTCCAACCGTTTCTTCGTGAATGGTGAAGAATTGAATGGGACCATAGTAAATAAAGAGATAGAGAATCCATCATGGGCTTATCTGGAGGGAAATGTGACAGGCTCGAACATTGGTTATATCCTCCCGCATCATTCATCGATCAAATTGACCAGACAAATTCAAGAGGGAAGATGGTCCGACATTAATCTCAGCAATCCTCCTTCTGCAACAGCACCTACCGAACTGCTGCAGAATTATTTCCTGACCATGTGGATTGATCATGGGAATAATCCTGCTGACAGTCAGTATGAATATATGATTTTGCCAAATGCAAGCAAGCAGGAAACAAAAGAATACGCCGATTCGCCGGATGTCACCATCCTCGCCAATTCTAAGACGGTTCAGGCGGTCCGAGAGAATACGCTTAACGTTGCATGTTATAATTTCTGGACGGATACTCTGACTACGATAGATGGCGTTACTTCGAATAAAAAAGCCTCTGTCATGATTAGAAAAAATCTGGGGGCCGATACGATTGATCTGTCAGTGTCTGATCCTACGCTGGAGAATCAGGGTTATATTGAACTGGAACTGGACGCAGAGGCAGCGGGCATACTGGGTAAAGACGATCGGATCGAGGTCCTGCAACTATCACCTACGGTAAAGCTAAAGATCAATATGCAAGGTACCCTTGGGCGGACATTGCTGATTAAACTGCAAACCCCACTGGAATCATGACAAACTAAAGCATCAAGGAATCGATCGAGATGTGATGGCAAAGACATTTGGATTCAAGGGATAAGCATCGAAATCATTAGAATGTTTGAGTATGCCTTTGCTTGTAGGAAGCAAGGATAACCTGTTACACATAAGTTTTGAGGTTCTTATAATGACTATCTTATAGCATGCGTGATAATTTCCGGTACTCTCGAGGGGAGATCCCTTCATATTTGCGGAATGTGCGACTGAAATAATGAATGTCAGGGTAACCGCTCTGTGTGCCCACAATTTCGATGGAACAGTCCGTTTCCCGCAACAATTTGCGGGCTTCCCTTAGGCGTATGGATTGAATGTATTGGTTTGGAGGCATGCCAACCATTTGTTTGAACAGTTTTGCCGTGTGGTCTATGCTAAGATTCATTTGTTTGGCTATCCCCGAATTGCTCCAAGGCTCTGAAGGAGAAGCTTCGATCTGCTTCATAAGTTCACGCAGCTTATCTCCATGAATGGAAACATGGCGTGATGAGTTCAGATAAGGTGAGCGCAGCAGATGGGTGAGCAATTGCAGCATCAAGGCTTTGCATATGAGCTCATAGCCTGGCGGACGCATCGTAAACTCATGGACCAGCTGCTCCATGAGTTGAACTGCAGCAGAGGATGATGAATAGACAGGAGTCGCGGATAACGGAGTCATGCCTTCTGCGCAGGCTTCTGCGGCGAATTTGTGCAGCTGAACAGTCTCTTCATTTACAACCATATCAGCCTCGGTTTGAATGGTTAACTCGTTGAAAAAGTCAAAGTGAATACCAATGAAACGCGCCTCGGGACGAGATACGACTTCATTCTGATGATATACCCCGGCGGGTAGCATAATGAGCTCTCCGGTTTTTAGGGTATAACGTTTATCGTCCATGTAGGTCGTTGCTTCACCCCGACAGACGTAGAGCAGTTCGAAATCATACAGCCGTCGTCTGGGAAGCTTGCCTGGAGGCAGAGTCTGGAACTGTGCATAGTGGACATTGGGAGACCATTCCTTGTAATTTGCAATTCTTTGTACTGGATAATCCCTTTGCAAAGGCGACACAGGCTTGACCTCCTTAACTATATAATTCCATGCAGGATCAGATGATTAAAACTAAACGGAATTGTACAAATAATCTCTTGATCTTCTAAATCAATATTAGAAAAAGTTATATACAATATAACTATTATCACATCTTCATTTCATAGTTACAATATCACGGATTAATTCAAATTATAGGATGGATAACGTCGAATTAAGGAGATGAAGCGGGATGAACTTTCTTCCTGAGGAAAGGAGCAGCACCTGCCACTATAATGCACACAAGTTCACGACGGATGGAAAGTTGCCCTCTCCTTCGGATTGGGAAAATTGTGTGCCCCTAAATTTGGTCGATACAGTGACGGGTCTGCCACCTCGGCAATCAACCGAAGTACGTATAGGCTGGAGTAAGGACTACCTTCATATTCGTTTTACATGTCAGGACCCCTACATCGTATCCAATTTCACGGAAAGAGATCAACCTCTGTACGAACAAGACGTCGTTGAGATCTTTATCGACGAAAAAGGGGATGGCCAATGTTACATGGAGCTGGAGATCAGTCCAAACAATGTGATTTTTGATGCTCTTATTCAAAATGATGACGGACAGGGTTCGAAGCTGAAAGTGGATGTAGCTTGGCACTTAGCGGGACTTCAAACCGAGGTGGAGGCCGACGATCAAGGTAACCGAGTGTACTGTATTCATATCCCATCCGATAATTTCAACTCACCTTTGACTTCAGGATTATGCTGGAGAATTAACGTGTATCGCATTGATGAGAATGAACAGGGAGAGCGGGAATATCAGGCTTGGCAACCGACCGGAGCCATTAACTTTCATGTGCCAGCCAAGTTTGGTCTATTGCGATTGGCTTAGCATTGCTATTCATAACGACGAGGAGGTCATTCAGATGAAAAAAGGGATAAACATATGGTCTTTCCCAGGGGATTTAGCCATCGCAGACTGTATTAAGACAGCCCAGGGGGCTGGATTCGAGGGAATTGAACTATCGCTGAACGGAGAAGGGGAGCTTAGCCTGTCTGCCACAGATCAGGAGGTTCGCGATATTCAAGGACGTCTTGAAGAGGCCGGTTTAGAGATTGCAGGTCTGGCTACCGGATTATATTGGGAATATTCAATGACGAGTGCAAATAAGGAGACTCGCACCAAAGCACTGGATGTTTGCAAAAAACAATTGGAACTTGCCTCGGCATTTGGCGTGGATACGATTTTGGTTATTCCCGGTGCCGTAGGCGTTGATTTTATCCCTGACAGCGAAGTGACTGATTACGAGGTGGCCTATGAGCGAGCTCAAAAAGCTATCGCATCCCTGTTACCCTATGCTGAAAGCGCCGGAGTATCGATTGGAATTGAAAATGTATGGAACAAGTTTCTGGTTTCGCCGCTTGAACTTCGTACGTTCATTGATTCCTTCCAATCCAAGTATGTTGGCTCCTATTTCGACGTAGGCAATGCAGTGCAGAACGGATATCCCGAACAATGGATTCGTATTCTGGGGCACCGCATCAAAAAGGTTCATTTTAAGGATTATCGCCGACAAGCGGGCGGACTACATGGCTTTGTGGATCTACTCGCCGGAGATGTGAATTATCCCGCGGTTATGGAAGCATTGCGTATCGTGGGTTACGACAATTACGTTACAGCAGAGATGATTCCTCCATACACCCATCATTCTGAGCAGATCGTATACAACACATCCAGAGCAATGGATGCTATCCTAGAGAGACTTATTGATTGAATTCATATAACTACGTATTTCTAAAATATAATTTTTACTTCAGGAGGGAAACACATGTTGAAAGTGGGCTTGGTTGGTTTTGGTTTTATGGGGCGCATGCATTTTGATAATTATGTACGCCTCGCCTCGGAAGGGGAATCTATCGAACTGGTTGCCATCTGTGATTTGAAAATAAACGAACTAAAGCATGGAAAAGCATCTGGAAATATGGCGACAGAGCAGGAAGTTTATGATCTTACACCTTATAGGTTATACGACGACATTGCTAAAATGGTGGAGCAAGAAGAGCTGGATATCATTGATATTACATTGCCTACACCGCTGCATGCGGAACTGACATGTGCCATGTTGGAAAAAGGCATGCATGTCCTTTGTGAGAAGCCAGTTGCGCGCCATTCATCAGATGCATGGGAGATGGCGCATGTTGCAAAACAGACTGGAAAAACACTGATGATCGGTCAATGTTTACGCTTTTGGCCCGCATATGAATATCTCAAGTCAGTGGTTGAAGAGGAACGGTATGGAGCGGTGAAGGCAGGTTATTTCTTCCGTGGTTCAGGTTTGCCTCAAGAATGGTTTCTGGATGGTAGTAAAAGCGGTGGCTGTATATTAGATATGCACATCCATGATACCGATATCATCCACTGGTTATTTGGAAAACCGGATCAAGTTTCTACAATCGCACGTAATGTGATTGCTGGAAGTGGTTACGACACTGTATCAACCCATTATCTGTATCCTGACGGAAAGGTGCTGAATGCGCAAGCAGATTGGACGCTGGAGGGAGATTTCGGTTTCTCAATGACATTCCGCGTTAATTTTGAGAAGGGAAACCTTGTATTTGAGAATGGAGAACTAAAAGTGAACCCGAATGATGCACCAGGCTTTGTTGCTGATCTTTCTCCAGACTCAGGGTATTATCAACAAATCCGGTATTTTATCCGCTCGGTTGCAGCGGGGAAACCCGTTACGGTATGCACACCAGAGAGTGCGATAGGAAGTCTTGAAATTATTGAAGCAGAGATACGCTCAGCGGATGAACGGGGAGCGTTTATAACGATCGGGGAAAAGGCCGGCAGCCTGACAGCGGAGGGTTAGTATATTTCATTATTTATGTTTCTTCTGATGGACAAAAACAAACAAGGATCTAGTAGCGATTGCTTCCGGGGATGGGGGAAGCAATCGCTATATTTATTTGCGGATTTTTTTGGTTTTTGTCCTTCTCATGTGTACAAAAATCAAAAAAAATGCTACATTGAAATCAAAATAAACACCTTTAAAACAAGGTTTTTCACGCATTATGACATGTCTCCCGTACGAGGACAAACGTAAATCGAGGAGGGAATGAAATGTCGAGTCAAGCACTGGACCAATTTTTAAATTCGAGCATCGAAGAGCTAAAGACTAAAGGTCTATACAATGTCATCGATACACTGCAGGGTGCAAATGGTCCTGTTATTCGTATCGACGGAAGGTCCCTAATCAATTTGTCTTCTAATAACTATTTGGGACTGGCAACCGATCATCGCCTGATTGAAGCTTCAATTAAGGCGGCGCAGACATATGGAGCAGGCGCAGGGGCTGTAAGAACAATTAACGGTACGATGGATCTTCATGTTGAGCTTGAAGAAAAATTGGCCCGTTTCAAAAAAACGGAAGCCATTATCGTGTATCAATCGGGATTTAACTGTAATATGGCTGCTATATCGGCGGTAATGGACCAGCATGATGCGATTTTATCCGATGAGCTGAACCACGCTTCAATTATTGATGGCTGCCGCCTGTCGAGAGCCAAGGTGATTCGTTTTAAGCATTCGGATATGAATGATTTAAGACAGCAGGCGAAAGAGGCCAAGGAATCCGGTCAGTACCGTAAAATTATGGTCATCACCGACGGGGTTTTCTCCATGGACGGTGATATAGCAAAGCTGCCCGAAATCGTGAACATAGCAGAAGAGTTCGATCTGATTACTTATGTGGATGATGCCCACGGTTCGGGTGTTCTTGGAGCAGGTGCGGGAACGGTGAAGCATTTTGAATTGTCCGACCGCATTGACTTTCAAATTGGTACTCTTTCCAAGGCGATCGGCGTTGTCGGCGGTTATGTGGCGGGCAAAAAACAACTGATTGAATGGTTGAAGCTGAGAAGCCGTCCATTTCTGTTCTCGACATCGCTACCTCCAGCGGTAATCGCTTCTTGTAGCGCTTCTGTCGACATTTTGATGAATGACCAAGAGCTGATCGAGAAGCTGTGGGAGAACGGCAATCATTTGAAAAATGGCTTGAGCCTGCTTGGCTATGATGTAGGCCAAAGCGAAACCCCGATCACCCCTTGTATTATTGGCGATGAAGTAACCACCCAACAGTTCAGCAAACGGCTCTATGAAGAAGGGGTCTACGCCAAGGCAATCCTGTTTCCTACGGTCCCGAAAGGTACTGGAAGAATACGCAACATGCCGACCGCCGCCCATACCAGAGAGATGCTTGACCAGGTGATCTCCGTTTATGAGAACGTTGGCAAGGAAATGAAGCTGATTTAGCTGCATTCGCGGGAGTCTATTTCGGGAGGAATGTCTTATGAACAAGATATTGGTGACCGGAGCACTGGGCCAAATCGGTTCTGAGTTAGTTGTTAAATTACGTGAAATTTATGGTGCGGATCACGTTGTTGCTACGGATCTCAGGTCATCCGCCCACGAAATTACCCGATCCGGGCCATTCGAGCTGCTGGACGTGACGAATGCTAAAGCGATGTTTGAAATAGCCAAACGATACGAAGTGGATACCGTCATTCATTTGGCCGCGCTGCTGTCTGCTACCGCAGAGGAGAAACCGCTGCTTGCCTGGAACCTGAACATGGGCGGATTGATGAATGCACTTGAAATATCCAGGGAGCTCGGCTGCCAATTATTCACGCCAAGCTCCATTGGAGCTTTTGGCCCTTCGACTCCGAAAGACAATACCCCGCAGGATACGATCCAGAGACCCAATACGATGTATGGCGTGAACAAGGTGTCCGGAGAACTGCTTTGTGATTATTATTTTCACAAGTACGGCCTGGATACCAGGGGACTGCGATTCCCGGGCTTAATATCTCATATGACGCCTCCCGGTGGAGGAACGACGGATTATGCGGTAGAAATTTACTACGCAGCCGTGACGACTGGCCGATATACATCATATATCGCCAAGGGCACAGACATGGACATGATGTATATGCCGGATGCTCTGAACGCTATCATCGATTTAATGGAAGCGGATTCATCACGGTTGATACACCGAAACTCATTTAATGTCACCGCAATGAGTGTAGATCCAGAGGCGATTGCTGCAGCGATTCGGGAGGAGTTTCCACGCTTCATCCTCGATTATGATGTTGATCCGAAGAGACAGGCGATAGCCGATAGCTGGCCGCATTCCATTGATGCAACGGCAGCCAGAACAGAATGGGGATTTCATGCACGCTACGACTTGAAGGCCATGACGAAGGATATGCTGTCACAGCTAAGCGAGAGACAAATGCTTCGTAAAGCTTAAGCTTCGTAAAGCTTAATGTTAATGTTCGAGGCACAAGAACATGATGTACTTGGAAGTCGCTATTTTAGCGGCTTTTTTTATTGTATCGTCACTGTATTTTATACGGTCTACCTCGACGCGAGCTTCTTAAAATAACCTCGTTGTTTAACAAATAATTCCCGATCCAAGAAATAATCCGATAATAGGGAGAGCACAACAAGAATAATCGGCACTCCACACGCTTCCTTAGAGAGGGGGGCTCTTAACGTGAATAGAAATCAGCTCAGGCCCTCGGTGAAATAGGGTCTTTTGTTTGCTGTACGGATGAATTGGCTCGCCAAATCTCACATCAAATCACAGTGGCTAAAGTTTTTAATTGCAAATCAAACTTTTTAAACAACTCGCCCGTCTTGCATCCGTAAGGCAATTGCAATTGATGGTTACGCGCGCGGGCCCAAAGGAGTGTCTGATTACATGAGAGTAGGCCGGAAGCTGGAGAAGCTTCTCATCCAATGCATCACCGAAAACCGGAAAAGGGCGTATCGACTGGCTTACAGCTATGTCCGCAACAAAGAGGATGCCCTCGACATCGTACAGGATGCCATTCACAAAGCGTTCATGTCCATTGAAAGACTGAACAATACGGGTTCATTAAAAAGCTGGTTTCTTCGAATCATTGTGACAACGTCCCTGGACTTCATCCGAAAACAGAAAAGAGTCCAACTTATGGACGAAGAAAAACTGGAGGTTGTGCTGCCAAGCAGCCAAGACCATTATGCCGATCTGGATCTGGCAAGGTCACTGAATGAGCTACCGGACAAATATCGGATCTTGATTATCCTCCGCTTTTTTGAAGATATGAAGATCGAAGAAATCGCGGAAGTGCTTAACGAGAATCTCAGTACCGTTAAAACAAGACTCTATCAAGGACTGCAGAGACTTCGGGTGAACATGAGCGAAGAAAATTAAAAGGAGGAGAGACGATCATGCATGACAAGCTGAATAGGATGAAGCAGGAGTATGAGTCCATTCCGATTCCAAATGAGTTAAATGAGATAGTGAACAGAACGATCGCCTCCCGGCGAAGAACAATAAAGGTCATGCCCTGGCTCGCAAGCGCTGCGGCTGCCTGCATCCTGCTGTTTGTCGGCGTAAATGCCAGCCCGGCCTTCGCCAAGGCGCTGTCCGAAGTGCCGGTGCTTGGGAAGATTGTCAAGGTCATCACCATCCGGGAATATACCGAGCAGAATGAAAACACAGATGTGCATCTTAAAACGCCTGGCATTGCCGACACTGGCAGTCCTGAACTGGAACAGTCCCTAAACACCAAATATTTGGAGGAAAACAAGAAGCTGTACGAGGGTTTTAAGGATGAAGTGGCCCAGCTGGAAAAAAGCGGGGGAGGGCATCTCGGGCTGGAAAGCGGCTATAAAGTCATCACCGATACGGATCTGCTGCTGACCCTCTCACGTTATGTCGTCGAATCAGCGGGTTCCTCCGCCGAATCCCGCAAATACGATACGATCGATAAAATCAACCATATCGTCATCACGCTGCCAAGCCTCTTCAGTGATGATCGCTATATTCAAGTGATTAGCGATAATATTCAAGAGCAAATGCGTCAGCAGATGAAGGACGACCCAAGCAAGATTTATTGGGTTGAGCAGCCAGGGACCGAGCCGGATATACCGAAGGAGGAACTGTTCCGCAGCATCGCCAAGAACCAGAATTTCTACATTAATCAGGACGGTAAGCTGGTAATCAGCTTCAATGAATATGATGTAGCGCCTGGCTACATGGGCGTTGTCCAGTTTACGATTCCGACGGAGGCGGTCCAGGACCTGCTCGTCAGCAACGAGTATGTCAAATAAAATAAGAGCCGTTTTGCTCCGCGCAATCGCTCCTCAGCGCACTGTGCGAGGCTTCACTTGGGAATCAACTACATGAGCACATGTAAGAGAGCAGGAAATCGCCTCGGGCGAGCCTGCTCGGGAATGATCTCAATGTAACAATAGACTGTACAACTAAATCTTATTTAATCACCAGGGGGTGGGGCAAAATACAGCATCGCTCCGGGAGTGACCGTCATGCCGGAATTAAGGCCGCCCGCAAGCAATTGCGCCAGCGGTCTTTTTTCTTGGCCTTCAGGCTTGTAAAGAGCGTAAAACAGTTTCGTACAGAGCTGTATAGAACACCGGGTAAGCAAAACTCGAGCAATTGGTATATATTTCAAGTATAATTGGATAAGTGAGAATTGTACATTTTATCGGGGGAAGAACTTTATTATGTGTATAGGCAAGAACAAGGGGAGCTTGTACAATTACATTAGGATTGTAAACGCTTGCTTTAATCTCAGAGGGGGACTATGCATTTAATGGTTTACCGTTACAAAGCGCTACCCCTGCTTATGATGAAGGATTCTATTATTCCAATACCAAAGGAGATGCCTTATGAATCAACGACAACTACCTAAGCCCCACCAGCCGCTCGTAACCCACATCTTCACTGCGGACCCGTCCGCCCATGTCTACGAGGGCAAAATCTACATTTATCCTTCCCATGACCTCGATCATGACGAGCCGAGCAACGATAACGGCGACCAGTATAAAATGGAAGACTATCATGTCCTCTCGATGGACAGCTTCGATTCCCCGGTAGTCGATCACGGCGAAGCGTTGCATCTGAGAGATATCCCGTGGGCCTCCAAGCAGCTCTGGGCACCGGATGCCGCTTATAAGAACAATACCTATTACCTGTTCTTCCCGGCACGGGACCATGATGGCATCTTCCGTCTGGGTGTGGCAACATCAGAGTCTCCGGCAGGCCCGTTTACGCCACAGCCGAATTATATGGAAGGCAGCTTCAGTATTGATCCGGCCATACTGGTGGATGACGACAATCAGTCATACATCTATTTCGGCGGACTCTGGGGTGGCCAGCTTGAGAAATGGCAGACCGGCAGCTTCGTGCCAGATGCGGAAGGACCGGCTCCCGACCAGCCGGCGCTTGGACCGCAAGTTGCACTGCTTAGCGAAGACATGCTGTCCTTCCAGGGCAAGCCTGCCGAGATAGCGATTGTTGATGAAGATGGGAATCCGATTCTGGCCGGGGATGAGGAGCGGAGATATTTTGAAGGCCCATGGATGCATAAATATAACGGCTATTACTACCTGTCCTATTCTACAGGAACTACGCATAAGCTCGTATATGCGATCGGCAAGAACCCGATGGGACCATTCACGTTCAAGGGTGAGATTCTCTCTCCGGTTATCGGCTGGACAACCCACCACTCCATTGTGCAGGTTGAAGACAAGTGGTATCTGTTCTATCACGACAGCTCCCTGTCGGAAGGCGTCAACCACAAGCGCTGTGTTAAATATTCCGAGCTGAATTACAACGAAGACGGAACGATCCAGAAGATCAATCCTTATCCGAGTGCCGAGTAAGCTGGCGCGTTAGCGGAGACAGATAAGATTACAGCATAAGGCATAACATGAGGCAGCTCCTGACGGGGCTGCCTTTTTGGATAGGAGGATCAGTTGTGTCACTCAAACGTAACGGATCAACATAACGAATAACTGTGTTATAAATTAAGATTCGAATTCATTTATAAATTCAATATATGTAGTAAAACTTCATTACGTAGCATAATTTATGAGGAATCTCCAGGAAGAAAATTAATAAAAGGATTGTTTAGTGATGTCAACAAACAACAATCAAATAATTCTTAATATTCGTTTTACAATAAAGCCTGGTAAAAAAGAATCATTCCGCGAAAGCCTGTTTTCAATGATAAGCAACTTCAAAATGTTATTGTCTCCGATGATCTTGTCATCTATGAGATCTGGTGGGGTACAAAAAAAGCTGGATGCAACAAGAACTAAATAAACCTTATCGTACTCAGTATGAAGATTCTCTTACCAAACTTATTGATGATCGAAGATGGATGTCTTGTTGGATTTTACAGCTTTCTCATCGTACTAATGGGTAGGGGATTTCCAAATATGTGGTATTAACGAGACAGATAAGACCAAAGTGATCTAGGTTAGGAATAATGATGGATTGTACTTGGGTGATTTAAGTTCCAACGGGTTAGTATTTTTCGCTACAAAAGTTCGTTTGACTTTGGCGGGCATAATTCTGCTTTACATATCCGAAAATATGATAGTCAATAGACCCCGGTTAAACTGGGGTCTTTAATTTATTTCCTGCGCGGCTTGATTGACCCGCCAAATCGTAGCTAGATCACAACGGCTGAATTTTTTTATCGTAAATCAAACTTTTTGAACAACTCGCCCGTCTTGCTTCCGTAAGGCAATTGCAATTGATGGTTACCCGCGCGGGCCCAAAGGAGTGTCTCATTAAATGAAAGTCGGCCGGAAGCTGGAAAAGCTTCTCATCCAATGCATCACCGAAAACCAGGAAAGGGCGTATCGACTAGCTTACAGCTATGTCCGCAACAAAGAGGATGCTCTCGACATCGTACAGGATGCCATCCACAAAGCGTTCATGTCCATCGAAAACCTGAAGAATACGGGTTCATTAAAAAGCTGGTTTTTTCGTATCATCGTGACAACGTCACTGGATTTCATACGAAAACAGAAAAAAGTCCAGCTCATGGACGAAGAAAAACTGGAGGTTGTGCTTCCAAGCAGCCAAGACCATTATACTGATCTGGATCTGGCAAGATCACTGAATGAGCTGCCTGACAAATACCGGATATTGATTATTCTCCGCTTTTTTGAAGATATGAAGATCGAAGAAATAGCTGAAGTGCTTAACGAGAATCTCAATACCGTGAAAACAAGGCTCTATCAAGGACTGCAGAAGCTTCGAGTGAACATGAGCGAGGAAGATCAAGAGGAGGAGAAACGATAATGAATGACAAGCTGAATAGGATGAGGCGGGAGTATGAGTCCATTCCTATTCCCGATGAATTAAATGAGATGGTGAAC
Source organism: Paenibacillus barcinonensis (assembly GCF_003217495.1). Lineage (GTDB taxonomy): Bacteria > Bacillota > Bacilli > Paenibacillales > Paenibacillaceae > Paenibacillus > Paenibacillus barcinonensis. The sequence continues at coordinate 38,069 of NZ_QJSW01000006.1, forward strand.
AGAACGATCGCCTCCCGGCGAACAAAAATAAAGGCCATGCCCTGGCTCGTAAGCGCTGCGGCTGCTTGTATCCTACTGTCTGTCGGCGTAAATACCAGCCCTGCCTTCGCCAAGGCACTGTCTGAAGTGCCGGTGCTCGGGCAAATTGTCAAGGTAATCACCATCCGGGAATATACCGAACAGAACGAAAACACTGATGTTAATCTTAAAACGCCCGGCATTGCCGGCACTGGCAATCCTGAACTGGAACAGTCCCTAAATACCAAATATTTGGAGGAAAACAAGAAGCTGTACGAGGGCTTCAAGGATGAAGTAGCCCAACTGGAAAAAGGTGGGGAATGGCATCTCGGGCTGGAAAGCGGCTATGAAGTCGTCACCGATACGGATCGGCTGTTGACCCTTTCTCGTTATGTCGTCGAATCAGCCGGATCCTCTGCCGAATCCCGCAAATACGATACGATCGATAAAGTCAACCAAATCGTCATCACACTGCCGAGCCTCTTCAGCAATGAGCGCTATATCCAAGTGATCAGCGACAATATTAAAGAGCAAATGTGTCAGCAGATGAAGGACGACCCGAGCAAGGTTTACTGGGTTGAGCAGCCGGGGATCAAGCCGGAGATGCCGAAGGAGCAACTGTTCCGCAGCATCGCGAAGGACCAGAATTTCTACATTAATCAGGACGGCAAGCTGGTCATCAGCTTCAATGAATATGACGTAGCGCCTGGCTCCATGGGCGTTGTCGAGTTTACGATTCCGACGGAGGCGATCCAGGACTTGCTCGTCAGCAACGAGTATATCCAATAAGAGCCGTTTAGCTCCGTACAATCGCTCCTTGATACACTGTGCGGGGGCGCACTTGGTAGATCAACCACATACGACTAAATATTTATTAATCATTAGGAGGAAATTACAATGAAAACGATGCAATATACAACAAAATGGACCAAAACCTTGGCTATCGCCGGCATGGCAAGCATTCTGATGGTATCCGCTTCCGGGCTCTCTGCCGCACATGTCCATGCACAGGTCCAGTCAGCTTCCGGCAGCGGACAGATTATGGCTCCCGCTCTTGCCACTAAGATGGTTACAAGCAAGAAACTTCATTCATCTGAGAAATGGCTGAAGGCAGATATCACCATTCCCGTATTCCAAGGACTCGCAGATACCAAATATCAGGATCAGCTGAACGATATCATTGAATCCCATGCCTCCAAGGATCTTGCAAAATGGGAAAAGGCTGCCGCTGAAGCAGCCGCCTTGGCCAAAAAGAATGGCTACACCATGCATCCCTACCAGCTGTTGATCCAATATGAGCTGACATCAAACGGCTCGGATAACGGCCTGGTATCCCTTAAAATCACCACGGAGGGAACCGGCATGAACAATCCGGAGACACTTGTAGACACGTACAACTTCACAAATGAAGCCGAGGCGAAGCGCATCACGCTTGAAGACCTGTTCGGCAGTAAGTACACGTCTATTCTGGATAAGCATATTAAATCCGCAATCGCTGCAGACCAAGAGCTCTATTATAAAGGAGAGAACGGGTTTCAGGGCGTACATCCCGAGCAAAGCTTTTACGTGAAGGGTGGGCATGCATATATCGTGTTCCAAAAATACAGCATCGCTCCGGGATCAACCGGCACGCCGGAATTTGCCGTGAAGCTCCCGGACCAGAAAGACGTACACGGAGCAGTACAATCGATCATCCCTTCCAGCCAGCATTACATCGGCAAAAACGGCAAGTTAATGGTGCCTTTAGCCAGCGTACTGCGCCAGCTGAATTTGAAGGTCATCCAAGACAAGCAAGGTCAGATTACGATCTCCCACGCAGGAAATTAAAACGCGCTTTCCTCCTTTTCTGCACGCCCTCATATTCGATTAACACTAAAAGGCCGTTCGCAATCATTTGCGCTAGCGGTCTTTTTTCTTGTTGCGAGGCTTAATTGACCCGCTAAATCACAGATAAGACCACAGTGGAAGAAAATTCTTAATGCAAGATCAAACTTTTCAAACAACTCCCCCGTCTTGCTTACATGAGGGTATTGCAATTGATGGTTACCTGCGCGGACCCAAAGGAATGTCTGATTAGATGAGAGTCTGCTGCGAGAATCTCAGTACCGTGAAACCAAGGCTCTATAAGGACCACAGAAGCTTCGTGTGAACATGAGCGAGGAAGACCAAGAGAGGATAAACGATGAGATGGTGGACAGAACGATCGCCTCCCGGCAAACCTTTATTAATCTTATGTAGGAACAAGTATTAAGATTGATCGTTAGCATAAATAACAAGATGATAGGACGTGAACGGGTTTTGAAATTACATCATGAATCAACAAAAGTGTACGGAAGTGCAATTCGCGGTGGGATTCCCAAACGAAGAAAAAAAATTCGTTATGGAAAGTTCAGTTTGGTGCTTATGAGTTGGATTCTCCTTGTTTTGGGGATTACATACTCATTCAGCGGTATGGCACATTGGATAAAGACGATGGTTGCACCTCCACCCATTTCTGTTATTCAACAGCCTGCTCCATTAGGGCTCATTCAGGAATCGCCAAACGTAAAAGAACAACCAACGAGATTTTTAGGCCAAGTGAGGAAAGTCGCATATATTACCTTTGATGACGGCCCTAGCAAATACACGGGGCAGTTGCTGGACATTATGAACCAGTATGATGCTAAAGCTACTTTTTTTATGGTTGGAGAGAATCTGGATTACTACCCGGAAGCGGTGAAGCGTTTGGTGAACGAAGGCAATTATCCCGGGCTGCATAGTATGACACATAGTTATAAAAAGTTATATAAGAGCGGAAGCTCTGACAACTTTTTGAATGAGTTTAAAGAAGTACAGTATAAGGTCGAGGCAATGATTGGATATACGCCACATTTGATACGTGCGCCTTATGGAAGTAGCCCGCAGATTGGTGAGGCTTTTAGAGGGGATATCGCGGCAGCAGGGTTTAAAATGTGGGACTGGACTACGGACTCACTTGACTGGGACCTTCCCGGCCAGCCCAATAAAATTATATCCCGGATACAAAGAGGCGTACACCGAGATATAGAAGTTATTCTGATGCATGAACGGAAACAGACTGTAGAAGCTCTACCACAGATTTTAAAGCTGCTGAAAGCAAAAGGCTATGAGTTTGAGGTTTACAATCCGAATGAGCATGTGGTCGTTAATTTCAGCCACGATCCTCGCTTGTAATTCAACTTAGATAAACTAACAGTAAAAGAGGGAATACCCGTGAACATAATAGGTAAAAAACTGACACATGCTGTTCTCATTACTGTGTTTCTCCTCCTACTTAACGGATGTGGAGAGTCTCAGGAGCCCGCGGTCAATCAGATTAATCATCTAGCTCAAAATAGTCAGGAGATCGACAAAGCTCTGGCTTCCCTTTCCAATCACGAACAAGAAGATATGAAATTATACAATTCTATTCTTAGACAAGGGAAAGAGAAAAACAGTAATGTTACAGGGTACCTGGATCAAGTGGAAACTCATATTCAGGCGCGAAGAACTATTCTTGAACAGATAGAAATAGCTAGGCAGAAGACTGATGAGCAAACGAAATCACTTCAACAATCCCTGCTAAAACTTTCGTTCGAAAAAGAAGAAACACTTGCTCTCGCTGGAAAAGCTCTCGAACAATTTGAGTCAAGAAACCAGACACTTCAGATGTTTATTGAAGCTTATGAACTGGGGTTGGAAGCTGAAGAGCAAGTGTACGGTTCCATGAGAGGACGCACTAAAACGAATCTTAAAGAAATTAAACTTGCTATTCAAAAGCGAAATGTTCTATATGACAAATTGACTGAAATTCAAGAAAAGTTCAACTTACTAACCCAAACATTTAACAATACTCAAGAGCAGCTTATGAAGCTCAGCCATTTCTACTAGTTGCAAGGGTCCGTTATTATTGTTCATCCGAGAGTAACAGGTTAACATCTTTCAATTGGAAAAATTATAACAAGTTATGATGAATTTTTGAGGATCGTGCAACGTTCAAAGGGAGCTAATTTTTTATGTATCACATAACTATAGACGGAAAAAAATTTTGTAATATAAAAGAGCTGCATCGTTTTCTTCAAGAGATTCTGGAATTAGACGCAATCTATTTTGAGAACCTAGAAGCATTGTGGGACGGACTGACCAGCCATGTTTCTATGCTCCTTACACTGCAATGGCTTGATTTTCAAATGAGCAGCTGAGGTAGTTACAAACTGCTCATTTTTTTATGAATGTAGGTTAGATCAGAGCAGGTTGTACAATTCTATCTAAAAAATAGTTCTGTACCCATCCCCCTGATATTTATAACTATAAACATATAAATAAGTCATGCCTTCAACATTTGCTGAGTCCGATTACCAATTAGATATGTGTCTAAATAAAAGCACTATATAGAGGCGAGTGGGCTTTAACTTGGGTCCGTAGCGCTAAAGGGAAATACTTAATCTAGGGAAAGGTATGAAATATTTGTTTACTCAGATACGTATTGTGTCTTATGATTCTCGTAAAGATACATATCGTATCTTATAAATTTTATCGCGCAAGTAATGTAAGGCTGCTCGCATCTTGGTTCCAGTTTTTGTAGAAAGGAGGGGACGACCGATGGAAATGAAAAAAACGCCTTGGCTGGCACCAGAATTAGAGGTGCTGGATGTGCAGCAAACGATGGCTGGCTATGGATTCAGGCAAATTGATTGGATTGAAGAACATGATGCAGACCTATATGATCCAGCGTTCTGATGATCATACTTCAAATTGAAAATCGTATTCTAGCTCAAAAGGTCGCCTGTGGGCTGCTTTTTCGATGTGAGAGGGGAGTGATCATTTTCAATACTTCTAAACAAATGATGCCTCATAAATTCAATGATCGCTTTGGTAAACTTGGAATTTATAGCGTCCAAGGAGTCTTTATTATTCTGTTCTTGTTACTAACCCCTATCTACTATTTGAACAAATGGGACTTTAAACGTCACAAAAAGCGGAAGCCTTTTTACACCAGTAAATTGGTTCGATTGCAAGAGCGTTATCCGATCTTCTACGAATTGGCCATGTACGTTCAAAACTTCCCTATTCCTCATAATGTCTACAAAGTTTTACCCCCTTTAAGGGGCGATGTTCTTCAGGTGGGCTGTGGTACAGGTTTACTGAACAAGTATCTTCGCAAGCAGAAGGATATTCGTTTTCTCAATATGGATCCGAATTTAAATGCTCTGAAACTTGGAAAGAAGTGGGGAAGGTATGATTCTTATATCCATGCCTTCATTGATAAGCCGACTTCTTTACCTGATCATTGCTGTGATATGATTTTGTTTGCACGAAGCTTTCATCACATTCGTCATCACAAAAAAGCCTTCATTGAGAGCAGCAGATTGTTACGTGATGGTGGATCTATCATTATTGCGGACCCGGTTATTCTCAAGTCTCTTTCAGGTTCTGTATCGGACGGTGGTTATATGGCGAACTCTTCGATTGATGGTGTAATTTGGAGATTTACCAAAGAAACATTAATTACTCACATCGAGCGCTGTCTTCCTCCTGAACTAAAGATTGAATCAGTAACCGAAACGAGACAAGTGCATGTAACGAATTATAATTTATTTGTACCTCAGACAGATATCGTAGTGGTACTGCGAAAAAGGGTGGCTGTATACAATGACAACTAAATTTATATATGGTGTTTGAAATCTGCAGCAGTATTTAATGTTTATCCGTTGCTCAGTCAGAAACATGTCATGCGGATAATATAGCTAAAGGCACTTCTCCACAGAGGTGCTTTTTTTGTTTATGATAACGTTCAGCCACTAAAATTTAGGGCTTGATTTATGCAATGTTAAGTTTTTTTACTCACATCGCCACTGTAGTAACAACAGTGCATGGCGGGATAGTGATTGGAGTAAGAAAGCAATCGGATCTGCTTCATTCTAATAGTTCGAAAATAAAAGAAAAATTGCTACAATAATCAATGATCCGCCCATCACCAAATTAAAAACCTTAATGCCATTCTTCACTTTCATAAGAAATTGTAATTTCGATCCTAAAAGGGCCCAGGAGGCAAGTGAAAGATAACAAATGAGAAAATAAATACACACAAACACAAGAAGCATCGAATAGGAAGTATTCAAACCAAAGGCAGAAACACCGGAAAGACATGCAATCCAAGCTTTGGGATTAAGCCACTGCATAAGAAAACCGTGACGAAAACGTGGAAGTTGTTCCTCTTTTAACTCGATTTCTGTATGTGAAACCATAATTTTGTAGCCAATATAACTCATGTATCCTGTCCCTATATATCTTAGCAATTCATAGAATATAGGGACTTGCGCCACGAGATTGGATACCCCTAAGCCAACAGCAGTTAACAAGAATGTAAACCCGACTGTTGAGCCGGATACGAAAGGTAATGAGTGCTTAAAACCATAATTGACTCCAGAAGAAAGAATTGTTATGTTCACAGGGCCTGGAGAGATTGACATGGATAATGAAAAAAAGCACATTGCAATGAAAAGAGACATGATTACTTACTCCTTATTTATAGTTTGTCTGGAATTACTATAGCTCATCATGATTAAAACCGTCTAATTTCAAGTTCTGATCGGACCCATCGGGAAAACGGAATGATTCATGCAAATACATTTGAGGAGGTCTAGGATAGTTGGAGCTGTATCAATTGAAAACCTTTATAGAAATTGCCCGTACTGGAAATTTGACCGAAGCGGCAGCGCATCTTAACACAAGTCAGCCGTCTGCAAGTGCACATATCAAAGCCTTGGAGAAAGAAGTTGATTTTCCTCTCTTTTATCGAACTTCCAAAGGAATGACTATTACAGAAAAAGGTTCAAAGATATTGTTGGAAGCACAGAAAATACTCACCTCCATAGATGATTTCTATCTTAAAGCGAGTGATTTAAAGGCAGAATCAGACACCATTCGGATCGGGTTAAATACAAACGGGCAGCTTCTTCGAATAGAGAAATTGGTCAGGTTTATTTCGGAATGCCTGCCGCAGGTAGAATTGCATTTTATCGATATTAAAAGTGAGGATTTCATCAAGGATTTGATCAGCGAGAAAATAAGCGGAGGTTTTTATTATGGGAATGTTGCACATCCGTCCGTATACTCCATCAAACTCCATTCCTTCAAGATGGTTGTGGTCTATCCCAACAGTTGGGGTGTACCACCGAAGAAGAGGCTGTCCCTGGAATATTTTGCAGAAAAGCCGTGGATTTGGACAACACAAGGTTGCCCCTTCTATAAACAATCCATCGATTACTTCCTGAAACAGAATATGGTTCCGCAAAAAATCATGTATGTCGATGACGAATCTCTGATAGGGAAATTGGTTCAAGGAGAAATTGGTTGTTCATTGCTGGCGGAGCCAATAGCTATGCGGTTTGCTAATGAAAACATGTTGCAGATCTGGGAGGGTATCGATCTCAATATTGATCTACATTTCGGTTATCTAAAGGATAAAAAGAGCGATGCCATGTTCCTTGAAATAGGCTCAATAGTGGATAGGATATGGAACGCGGATAGCTAAAAAAATATGTCGAGGGACAAGAACATTGTCCCCATTGAAAGTCGCTATTTAAGCGGCTTTTTTGTTTTATCGGTACAATTTCGTGTCCTTGGCTTGGGACAAGAACTTATATTTGTAAACCATATAAAATGTAAAGTTAACTTGACATAATAAGTAGCACATAAGCTTAAATTTAAAATTACAATACTTATAATAATTTTTCCATAGCCATCACATCTACAAATTCCCCTTCTAGAATGCCTTGATTCTGGAATACACCTACTTCTCGGTATCCAGCATTATGATATAGGCTCTGACCAAGCGTATTAAATGGAAAGGTGAAAAGCACAAACTTATAAAAGTTATTCTGCATACCGATTTGCTCTAATTTCTGAAGCAACTGTTTTCCGACCCCTTTGCCACGATGATCACGATGAATATAAATGGAGAGGTCGCCGACACCGTCGTACGCGCTTCTTGAGCTATACGAATTGATAGAGGCCCATCCGACCACTTGATCATTCTGTTCGGCTACAAGTACCGAGTAACGCCCCTGGTGCTTATTAAACCATTCAGACATGTAAGCCTCATCTTTTATAACTGTTTCTAGCGTGGCAATCCGATCTTCAATACCTTGGTTATAGATAATTAGAATGCTTCCTAGATCCACTTCGGTAGCATGCCGCAGAATTATCATGTTGATCACTCCTACGTTTTGGATTGTATATGTTTATATATCATAATGTTATTAAAAATGGGAAGGGGGACAGAAAACAAAAAAAGAATTTGCATTTTGCAAATAATGAGGGTATAAATATAACAAGAGGTGAGGTCATTGGAAAACAACGTAAGAGAGATGTTTCAGATCATGACACGGCGTTTTGGATTATTGGATAAAAATTGTTGCACCGCTGGAGGCCTGGATATTTCGCTTGTTCAAAGTCATATCATTTATGAAATTGATCGTAAGCATAATCCATCCATTCAGCAAGTGGCAGATGCACTCTCCATTGACATCACGACGTTTAGCCGCCAAATTCAAAGTCTTGTAAAGTTGGGTTTGGTTCAAAAAACACCTTTACCTGAAGATCGGCGGATTTACATATTATCCTTGACTACACAAGGTAAGTTTGTTGCTACGGTCATTGATGAGCAGATGAATGATTATTTAAAAGAAGTCTTTTCGCATATGTCTGAGTTTGAACGGGATATGGTCATCAACGCCGTCAAACTGCTAAACGAAAGTATGGCGAAATCCAGCGTATGCTGTACACCACTGGGATAATAAATAATTATCCCAATTATTTATTATAATACTTGCAAAATGCAAATAATTATGAGGAGGAAATTAAGATGATTAAACATATTCCTGTGAACCAAGTGAGCTGCTGTGAAGCACCATTACAAGAGAAGGGCAAATTACCTGTCGCGATCATTGGAGCTGGACCGGTTGGTCTTGCAGCAGCAGCACAACTCATTTCAAAAGGTGAGTCGTTTATGTTGTTTGAAGCTGGAGATGAAGTGGGGGCAAACATTCGAAAATGGGAACATGTACGACTGTTCTCGCCATGGCAGTATAACATCGATAAAGCTGCTAAAGAGTTGCTGCTAAAGACGAATTGGGTTGTTCCACAAACCGAAACGATCCCGACGGGTAAGGAGATTGTTGAGCATTATCTAAAACCTTTGGCTGGGCTGCCTGAATTAGATCCAAATGTACATTTAAATAGTAAAGTTGTTGCGATCAGTCGCAAAGGGTTAAGCAAAGTGAAAACAAGTGGGCGTGAGAAACTGCCGTTTGTGATCCATGTTGAACAAAACGGATCTTCGTTTATTTATGAAGCGCAGGCTGTTATCGATGCCTCGGGGACATGGTCCAATCCCAACCCGCTTCGATCAGACGGTATATTTTCAGAAGAGGAAAAAGCGCTTAATAGCCACATTTCATACGGTATTCCAGCGGTATTAGGAAAAGAGAGAAATCGATATAGCGGCAAGAAGGTGCTTGTTGTGGGAAGCGGACATTCTGCAATCAACACGTTACTCGAACTTGTAGAGCTTCAAAAAGAAGAATCAGGAACTGAGATTGTGTGGGCTGTTCGCAAAGCAAATATCGAGGATGTTTATGGCGGACGAGAACTAGATGGGCTTCAGGCAAGGGGGGAACTGGGTACTCGAATTCAAAAAGTGGTTGAATCCGGTGCCGTAAAGGTCCTAACGGAATTCCATATTGAAAAACTTCAAAAACAAGGTAAACAGATCCAGGTTTATGGAACCATTAAAGATGAACAAGTGGTTATTGATCACATCGATGAAATTGTAGGTAACATAGGTTCTCGTCCTGACTTATCGATGGTGCGAGAAGTACGGGTATTAACGGACCCAAGCTTAGAATGTGTTTATGAGCTTGCGCCATTAATTGATCCCAACATCCACAGCTGCGGAACAGTTCGACCACATGGCGAAAAAGAGCTCCGTCAACCAGAAAAGGACTTTTATATCGTAGGTGCCAAAAGTTATGGAAGAGCGCCAACTTTCTTAATGGCAACGGGATATGAGCAAGTCAGATCCATTGTAGCTGCATTAGTGGGAGATATGGAGTCAGCACAAAAAGTAGTACTGGAACTGCCGGAGACGGGGGTTTGTAGTTTAGGTGCTAGTAGCGCAGACAACTGCTGTGAACCTGCTCAGGAGAAGGAAGCATCTTCGGATTGCTGCTCACCTTCAAAAACGGAAAAAGCAGGATCAAATTCCTGCTGCGGATAAATCAAGAATTCAGAGCTATTGGATCCGAATCGTGATGCAGCAGCTTTTTATAGAAGGAGGGAGAAAATTGAAAAATATGATTTATGATTGCATCGTTATTGGTGGTGGTCAATCCGGTTTGGCAGCAGCCTATTACTTACAGGAAGCTAAACGGAACTTTATCATCCTTGAAAAAAGTGAAGAGCATTTAGGGTCATGGGCAAATTACTATGATAGCTTAACGTTGTTCTCGCCTGCACCGTATTCTTCATTGCCAGGACTCCCATTTCCAGGCGGTGCCAATGTTTATCCGCGTAGAGATGAGGTTGTTCAATACTTAAAGTCTTATGCGGCTACATACAATTTTCCAATACAATCAGGGCGAGAAGTAATCAGAGTGGATAAGGAAAGTAATATCTATACAGTCCATACCTCAAGCTTAGAACAGTTTCGTACAGGGTCCATCATTTGTGCAAGCGGGGCATTCGTAAATCCTCATATTCCAGACATTCCTGGCATGCATGAATTTAAGGGGGAAATGCTTCATGCGAAGGACTACCGAAATGAGAAAGAGTTTAAAAACAAACGGATCATTGTTGTGGGAGGAGGCAATTCGGCAGTACAAATAGCGGTTGAACTGGCTAGGACGGCGCATGTAACGATTGCATCCAGAAGCCCGATCAAATTTAAACCGCAGGTCATTGCAGGGAAAGATATTCACTTTTGGCTAACTATTCTTAGGCTTGATCAAACCAATTGGGGAAAACGATTATTGCAAAAAAGCAGTGACGGTGTCCTTGATACCGGTATATATAAAAGTGTTATTGATCAAGGTAAACCCGATGCCAAACTGATGTTTAAAGCGTTTACGGGAAATGGGATAGTGTGGGCAGATGAGACTCGTGAACATGTGGATACCGTTATTTTTGCCACAGGGTATATTCCGAATTTCGAATATCTTAGTGGATTAAACGTTCTGGATTCGTCAGGTGTACCTTTAAAACAAAGCGATGAAAATATTCATTTTGTAGGTATACCGTGGCAGACCTCATTTGCTTCGGCGACGATTCGAGGATCAGGGAAAGATGCGAAAAAAGCTGTACAATCGCTTGTGAAAAGATTGTGAGCTATCGAATATCAGGATTATCTTATAATTGGTGATTAAAACTATTCTTGAGGTAGATCAAGGTGGAGTCATTGAGTATCAAACGAAAGATATAGTTAAAATGAAAGACGGTCATTATTTTATGAAGTCAACATGTGAATTTTTAGTTCGAGAGTAAAGTCGGTATCTTTATTACCGACTTTTTTGGTACACTAAACCTTATATTCGCCATTGATTATATAAGTGATTTATTATATGATTATATCAAAATGAAGCCGACAAGACTAATCACAGGGGGTGTACAAATGGAACAAAGAATACAGGAGATGGCTGAGGCGTATAAGTTATTAGCTGATAACACACGTTTGACAATCGTTGCATTACTTAAAGAACAGGAACTTTGTGTATGTGATATCACTGACATTATTGGCATGTCTCAACCAAACGCAAGTCAACATCTTCGAAAACTAAAGGCAGCCGGTCTACTTAATGAAAAGAAAAAAGGGCAGTGGGTGTATTACTCTCTTAATCCAGATGCAGAAGCATATGTTCAGTGTGTGTATCCGTATCTGCCATCCATGAAAGATAAAATAGCAGGATTGAAAAACTGCTGCGGTCCTCAGGAGGAAGCATGACCATTATCGCGATATTAATCTTTTTGCTAACACTGACTTTTGTGATTTGGCAACCTAAGGGACTTAATATTGGATGGTCCGCGTCAGCTGGAGCTGTCCTTGCTCTTCTTTTTGGAGTCGTCAGTCTATCCGATGTAGGCACGGTCACAGGAATCGTATGGAACGCTACGCTTGCTTTCGTAGCCATTATTTTAATTTCGCTGATTTTAGATGAAATCGGATTTTTTGAATGGGCTGCATTACACATGGCAAGGCTCGCAAGAGGTAATGGCAAGTTGATGTTCGTTTATGTTGTGCTGCTTGGGGCAGGGGTGGCAGCGTTCTTTGCAAATGACGGTGCCGCCCTGATCCTAACGCCCATTGTGCTTGCTATGGTCCGAGCGCTCAAATTTGATCCAAAGATGATTTTACCTTTTATCATCGCAAGTGGCTTTATTGCAGATACAACTTCACTTCCGCTTGTCGTGAGTAACCTCGTCAATATCGTTTCTGCGGATTACTTTGGTATTGGCTTTGTGGAGTATGCAAGTCGTATGATTGTTCCGAATTTCTTTTCAATATTGGCAAGTCTTCTGGTCTTATTTTTGTTCTTTAGAAAGAGTATTCCAGGGAACTATGAAGTCAGTCAGCTCAAAAAGCCAGCCGAAGCGATCAAGGATAAGAAACTGTTCAACATATCTTGGGTGATCTTAGCCGTGCTACTGGTGGCGTACTTGATGAGCGAGTTCGTTCAAGTTCCAGTGTCTGTTATCGCTGGGGTTATAGCCACATTGTTTATTTTAACTGCAAGGCGGAGTCATACTATTCAAACCTGGAAGCTCATTAAAGGGGCTCCATGGGCAGTCGTGATTTTCTCTATCGGTATGTACGTCGTCGTTTATGGACTACGGAATGTGGGATTGACAGATGAACTTGGTAAGGTCATTCAAGCTATTGCTGACCAGGGGCTCTACATCTCCACACTTGGTATGGGCTTTCTAGCTGCGGTATTGTCTTCGGTTATGAACAATATGCCGACAGTGATGATTGATGCGCTTGCTATTGATGGAACGAGTACGCAAGGTGTCATCCGAGAATCGCTGATTTATGCCAATATTATCGGCAGTGACTTGGGTCCAAAAATTACACCGATTGGATCGCTCGCCACACTTTTGTGGCTACATGTACTGTCCCGCAAAGATGTAAAAATCACGTGGGGAAGTTATTTCAAAATTGGAATTGTACTCACCATCCCAACGCTCTTTATCACGTTAACAGGACTGTATTTGTGGTTACACTTGATTCATTCAACAAACATAAATGTTTGGTTAATGATTGGCGTAATCACAGTAGCATTGGTTGTTATTGCTATGGTCATAAAAACGTTGATTAACTCAAAAATGAGTGAAGCGAAAGTACAAGTAAGCCAAGCCAAAGATAAAGGAGATCAATAATCATGAACAACAAACCACTTGTTTACTTTTTGTGTACAGGAAACTCTTGCAGAAGCCAAATCGCCGATGGATTTTTAAAGGCACTGGGTAGTGATAAATATGAGGTGAGAAGTGCAGGATTAGAGGCACATGGCTTAAATCCTCGTGCTGTTCAAACGATGAAAGAAGCTGGAATCGATATTTCGAATCATACATCGGATGTGATTGATCCTGAGATTTTAAAACAAGCAGACTACATCATCACGCTTTGTGGTCATGCCAACGATAATTGTCCCGTTGTACGTAATGACAAAGCTGAAAGATGGCACTGGGGCTTCGATGATCCAGCCAAGGCGACAGGTACAGAGGAAGAAATCACAGCTACATTCGCTAAGGTTCGTGATTCAATTAAAGCTCGTATCGAGCAATTCTTGAAAGAAGGTAAGTAAAATGGATCACGCCGAAAAGAAATACCATGCACTTATCGCTGAACGAGTTTTTATGGGCGGATCTGCCGATGTAGAGGCAATGGTTCTTAACGAAGGCGTAGAAGTCGTGGTGGATCTTCGAGAAGAAGCAACAGAGTGCGCGTATCCAACAGATCATGTGAAGTGGGTGAAGATTCCACTTGATGACGATACGAAAGAACATGAAGCCGAGCTTTTTAAACAAGCCATTCATGAGGTTGTTGGAGCATATAATGCCAACAAGAAGGTTGCCTTTCATTGTGGTGGAGGCAAGGGTAGAACGGGAACTGTTGCAGCTGGCACTCTGTTAGAGCTAGGGTTAGCCAATACAATAGAGGATGCTGAACTGAAGGCAAAAGGCATTAGAAATATTATCAATATTAAGCCTGTGCAAAAGGAATTATTATATAAATTATTCTGAAACAAGGCTTTTAATCGTTAAGCTAACGGGAATAAAATTAGAAAAGCAGCTGATCAATGTGATTGGCTGCTTTTTAAGGTAGACTCTAACTTTATGTCAATGTACAATAACGTCGTAGACTCGGAGAGAAATTCAAAGAATCTTAATACGCATACATATGTACAAAATACGAGTTTTGTGAAATAGTATGTAAGTTAAAAAAGGCCGTACTGCAAATGAATCCTTTTCCGGCCTTACTTACTACTGACAATAACGCCAATACCCAAAGTTAATGCGTACACAATTCCTGCAACCAAAACTCGCATTAACATTGTCGTTATTTTTGGTGGTTCATGTGTATCGTACGTTTGAATTCGAATTCCGCATATGCGTTTACCAATTGTTCGACCATACCAATACACTGGTAAAATAATTGAATATAGCGTGCTCAATATTCTGGCATTTAGGTCATCTGCGTCATAATGTCCTGTGAACATAAACACGATTATGGCCACCGGAATTGAAATAATTAAATTATCCAAAATACTTGCTCCTAATCTAATCCAAAAACCTGCTTTGTACAAAATGATCTCCTCCAAACGATTTTGACTTACCTGATACAACATTTTATTATACATGAAATTTATTCCAAACATAAGAATATTAATCCTTTTTTTATAAACTTCCCTTTTTGCTTTGCATATTTGTGATTTTCGGAACAAACCTTTGGCAAAAAGTCATAACAAAAAGGCTGCTCAACCTTTGTTAAGCAACCTTTTGTTTAATATTTTATTGCCCCTGCCTGCTATTTACCTTTCAATATCATCGTACCCAGGCGATCCATTAACTCCATCCTGCCCATAGCCGAATACGAGTAGTTGTAATTATCCACATTGGAGATGGTATACACCTTTTCATTCTTTACTGCGCTCATATTGTTCCACACACGGCTATCGGCCATCTTGTTCTCGCTATTTTCCATCAGCAGCAGTCGATCGGGATTAATGGATACGAGAGCTTCCAAAGCAATTTGCTTCCCTCCCCAACCTTCTGGATCAGGAATCCCCTTGGTACGTTGAAGCCCCCATTCACCATATAACATCTCGGCCGCACCTTTATTTGAATAAATGACCAGGTTATTGGGATACGTTTCTATGACGGCAAACGATTCACCGTTTACAGCAGCCTGTAGCTTTTGTTTCCAATCCGCCGATTTGGCATCATATTTAGCGAGATAATCATCTTTCTTACTCTCTTCTCCAAATGTGCTCGCCAGGTACGTGAGTCTTTCTCTCCATTCATAATAGGAAAATGGCAAAGCTACCGTAGGCGCGATTTGAGATAACGCCTCGTACTGGTCTGTATTGAAATCCTTCCCCAGAATAATGACATCTGGATTCTCGGCTGCAATTGCTTCAATACTAAGCGGGAAACCATACCAGCCTAGAATTGAAACTTCTCCATCGAGCCGTTCTTTCAGCGTTGGTGTTATTTCCTGAGGATTGCCATAATCAGCGTTCATCGTTGCAACCGGCCTCTTGCCAAGAATCAGCAATTCTTCTGTCGAACCAGACAAGTCTACAATTCGCTTCGGTTGTGCAGGAATCGTTATTTTGTCTCCATTCGGGTTCGTGATTATTTTCGTGGTTGGTGCCGCCACTTCGTTCGAAGCCACTTTGTTATCGGCTACCTTTGTATCGGGCGCTCCACAGGCTGTGAGAATGAGTACACAGCATAATGTAATCCATCTAGCTATTGTTTTAAACATACGTTCTCTTCTCCTTATATGTCCTGTTAGTGTTTTATTTAGGTTAGCTGCTCATTTAAGTTCAGGTCAGTTTCACGTTTCCGTTCATCCCCGCATTAACCTGCCATCCTTCAGCCTCTTGCTGTAATTGCCACAGACGTGCGTAAATACCTGATCTGTTCAACAATTGCACATGTGTTCCTTGCTCGACGAGATGACCTTGATCCAGAACGAGAATTTGATCCGCATTCTGAATTGTTTTTAGTCGATGAGCAATAAGAATAACAGTTTTGTCTGCTACCAGTTCATTGATGGCCTGCTGTACAGCTGCTTCATTCTCGGGGTCAAGGGAAGCCGTAGCTTCGTCCAGCAAAACGATTGATGCATTTTTCAACAAGGCACGTGCAATGGAGATCCGTTGCTTCTCCCCTCCAGATAACCTTGAGCCGCCCTCTCCCACAAGCGTATCGTAGCCCTGAGGAAGACTTGAGATAAACTCATGACAACAGGCTTTGCGTGCCGCTTGTTCAATCTCGGCTTGCGTAGCGTCCTTTTTACCGACACGAATGTTGTTGCCGATTGTATCCTGGAACAGATACACGTCTTGGAAAACAACGGAAATATTCTGTAGCAGCTTCTCTGGATTCATCGCTGTGACGGGTGTATTGCCAATCCGAATCACGCCTTGCTGTACATCCCAGAAACGGGCAATGAGACGGGTTACTGTACTTTTTCCGCTGCCAGATGGCCCAACAAGTGCTGTAATCGTCCGTGGCTCTATGGTAAACGACAGCTCCTTCAGCACCGGATGCTGATCTTCGTATCCAAAGGTAACTTGGTCAAAGGTAATACGTTGATGGGCCTGCACACCTGCGGTTCCCGCCAGCGGAGCCTCCTGTTGTACATCCATAATCCGTTTAGCACTATACGCGGAGTAGCGCATCTCTCCATAGCTCATCAGTACAACGGTTAACGGCTCAAACACCTTCGTGCCTATCAGCAGAAATAGTAAAAAGACCGGTAAGGTAAGCTCACCATCTGCCAGCAAATAACCTCCGACCAGAATCATACACGTCAGACCAGAGCGTGCGAGCAGCATTGCCCCCATAATCATCGGACCCATGATGGCTTCCAATCGTATGGATGTTATTTTTAAATCATCAAAAGCCTGACGAAGTCGTTCAAAGCGCTTGCCGCCTATATTATGAGCCTTAATCTCGCGAATACCGCTCAAATATTCCTGCAGACGACTGGCCGCTTCATTTTTGGCACGAATATGTCCCTCACTCAAGCGGGATTGAATTGAATCCGTAAGTCGTAACAACACGGCCCCTAAAGGGACGGCGATAAACATCGCTAAAGCCATTTTCCAGTTCACCAGCATTAGTCCGGCAAAAGCAAGTGTCGGCAGCACAATTGCACTAATCAGCTGGGACAGATTATGAGAGATGGTGTGCTCTATCTGACCATAGTCACTTAGAATGAGATTAGTCAGATCCCCCGGATCACGCTTCCCGAAAAAACCTAACGACAGGTGGCGAATATGTTCTGCCAGCTTTAATCTGCCTGAGGCTGCGAGACTGTAAGCTACCCGATACGTTTTATCATAGAGCGAAGCATACGCTGCATATTCGACCACGAGCCACACACACAGGATGCCGCTAACCAGCCACATCCGATTGATATCCAGCCCTTGCTCTGGGTGGGCGAAGGCTCTGTATATTGTGTTGAATATGTCCACAAGAAGGGCCGCAGGAGCAATCTTGACAATGCCTTCCAAAATGGCAGCGATGATCGAAGGAAGTAAACTGCGAGGATGACCTCCAGAGATATTGAACAGATACTTTTTCATCGAACTGCACCTCCTAATTTCCACGAAGCTGCACTGATATGGGCCTGCCACATATGCTCGTATACGCCGTCCAATGCTCGCAATTGATCATGAGTGCCGCTCTCGGCAATTTGTCCCTGCTGGATAACAATAATTTGTTCCGCTGCACGTATCGTTGTTAGACGATGCGCGATGATAAGCACGGTTTTGCCTTGAATCAGCTGAGACAATCCCTGCTGAATGTTGTATTCATTTTCTGCATCGGCAAATGCTGTTGCTTCATCCAGAACAAGAATAGGAGCGTTCTTGAGTAGTGCTCTTGCGATGGAAATTCGCTGTGCTTCTCCGCCAGAAAGGTACGTACCGCCTTCACCGATTCTGGTTTGATAACCAGCATCCAGCTTTTCGATGAACTCATGACAGCAGGCTACTTGGGCTGCCGCCATTACCTCCTCGAATGAAGCTGTTGTATTGCCCATCCGTATATTTTCTTCAATCGTATCATAGAACAGATGCACATCCTGAAAAACAAAGGATACCGTATTCATCAGACTCTCGGTGCCCATCTCTTGAATCGGAATGCCACCAATGGTAATCTCCCCCTCCTGCACATCCCAGAAACGAAGCAGCAGATTGGCAATGGTCGATTTCCCCCCACCCGATGGTCCAACCAGAGCTGTCACTTCACCGGCCTTGGCTACAAAATCAATCTTTTCAAGTACTGGCTTATAGGCTTCACTCTCTTTGTGATCATAAGCAAACGTTACCTTTCGGAAAGCAACCTCATAGATAACAGGGACTTTGGGAAACTTCGGTTCGTGTACCACAGGCTCGGCAAACACTGCATCAATCCGTTTTTGCCCCTCCACGATCTCACGCATTCCGCTGCCCAGAAGCAGAAGCTTTAACAGCGGGGCCGATAAACTCGGCGTGATGATTAGAAACAAAATAAACGTAATGGCAAAGGACTGCTGCCCAAGATTTCCACTAGATAACAAAATACCTACCGGTAGAATAAATGTTGATAACGAAGAAATGATCACAAAAAATAATCCGTAGGATGTCTTGCATAAATCCGTTATTTTCAACGAAATATCCCGGTAACGGGTCACCGCCTGCTTAAAGGTCAGAAAAGAGTCTGCTGTAATACCAAATACTTTAACTGCCGGCATACCTCTCACATATTCAACACCTGTTGCATTCATTTCTTCAATCGCATACTGAAAATCACGATACGACTGACGCCCCTGTTCACTGCGAAACAGACGTGTTTGCAGCCAGAATCCGATGCCGATTGGAAGCAACAGGATCAGCACCAGACGATAATCCAGCCAAAACAAGTAGCCTAGCATGATGAGCGGCATGATCATAGCAGTAACCACGTCCGGCAGCTGGTGGGCGATGAACTTTTCGATTTTCTCCACACTCACCTCGATGATCTTCTTCAGTTCCCCCGTAGCCGTCTTCGTGTGATACCCCATGGGTACCTTGGCCACATGCTCCGCAAGCCTAACTCTCAACCGATACAAAATATTGAATGCCGCAATGTGTGAGCACATGCCTCCAATATACAAACTAATGAGCCCGCCAATGAGCGCTGCAAAAGCGATAATTCCCCAGTGCACTAAAACGTCTCTGTCTACCGAGGCGGGATGCCCGGCATGGAGCAGTAGCTCCTCAACTATTTTGTAAATTGAAATAAAAGGAACGATCTGCAGCAAACTTGAAAGGGTCGAAAACATACTTGCTGTAATTAACAGACCTTTATGCTCCTTCGTTACTTCAATTAATCTGGATACTTCAGACGTATCGCTCATCTCATCACTCCTGATATTAATAATCATTCTCAATAAAGGCTAGTGCCATATACGAGCATTAATATCTCACAGGAACGATACACATGACTACCTCAATACGGAGCAAACCTGCCGCAATCGGGATTATATATGAAATTTACTCAGCTCACGACGGCGAATGATTAAAATAAGCGGACGGTGTCTTCCCATACTTGCGTTTGAAATGTGCAGAAAAGTGACTCGTTTTATTGTAACCCACCGTTGCTGCGGCGGTTGTTATGTTCATCTGTTTACTTTCCAGCAGATAATATGCTGCCTGAAGTCTCTGCTCAATCACATAAGCATGAACAGGCAAGCCGAACAATTGCTTGAAGCCCTTTTTCAGCTTAAATTCGTTCAAACACACTTGCCGACATAGCTCTTCCAGTGTTGGCGGATGTGCCAGATTCGTATCGACAATGTATTTGGCCTTATTTAGACTGGTTCGATCGGTGCGGGATAGCCCTTGATGATTGTCAGAGACGGACCGATCCATGATACATTCACTGAGATATACCGCGAGCAGTTCAAGCGCTTTACCGTTTAAATATAACTGCTTCAGCTCACCTGTATATGGGCATTGTATCATTTCATTAACCATTCGAATCATCCCCGTAGACATCTTCTGATTATAAAAACCTCCCGAACTCCCACGAATCGCTTTCGTTAGGTGTTGTATGGGAAGATGCTGTATCGTTTCGCTCAACGTGGTCTGATCCAGCTTGATCGTAAATCCCTTAAAATGCTGGTGTAACGCAAATTCGCATGTACTGCTCGTATGCTGGCTGCCAAATGCAGCACATTCCAGCGTGTTCACCTCGTATTCCCCTGGCATGCCGTCAATACTCCATGAAAGACTTTCCCCCATACAAAAAGAAAGCTTGATACTGTTATCACGCTCTACACTGCTTAGCGAGGTTGCTCGATGAAATGTCGCATCGCTATGTACAAGCTCCATTGAAGGATGAATTCGATTCAGCTGCCAGAAGCCTTGACCGAGCTGCTCCGGGATATGAATGATCCGTTCAGAAGAGTCGCTCTGGTAAAATTGATTTAATCTGGAGGCCAGCGTACAGTGCTGATCTTCTTTATTTTGAATGACGTACCACGTTTCTGGCTCATTACAATGCATGTATTAACTCCTCCCACAGTCTGTTTAACCGTTCTGTTGTCAGCCTTATTATATAAGAAAGAAGCCATATTGGACATATGGCCTCTGCTTTGGCAGCTTGAGAGCAGATTACTTCTGAATCCCCTCTTACATGTGAAAAGCTTTCCAGAACGTTCCTTCGGTATTGATAATATCCATAATCTGACTGAACGGAATCGTAAATGTGGGGAAGCCCGCTGCATACGGTGCGATATCATATGGATTGAAATACAGATGCAGTGCGTCTGCTGTCACAAAAAACGGCTGGCTCGCACTGATGCCTGTGTACGTATCCGGGAAAACATAAGAATACTGCGGATCATTTTTGATCTGCTCCCCCACAATCTGGCTTAACACCTTCACATAGTCGCTGTCTGGCTTGAACAAATCCTTCAGCTCGTACAGCTGTCCATCTGACAGATTAATAATGGCATACATCATCGTAGGCATACCATGTGCGGCGCCAGCTGGATAGTTGTAACCGGTTAATTGTAGCTGAAGCAGCTGTTGCTGGTAGAATGTAATATCAAAATCCCCCGTATACGTGTAATCCAGCTGCTGATTCGCCAGGATCGGTTTAACCTGGGAAAGCTCCTTCAGCTTGGTATTCAGCACATCCTGCTGCACCTGGCTCGTTAAGCCTTCAACCTGCGGATAATAGACGAGGTAGTCCCGGTTAGGTTTATATTTCTCCTCACGCACTCGATAAGGCGGCTCAAGAGGTACGATGGTGTTTTGCTGCCAGATGAGCTGTCCTGCCCGATTCACATAGAACAAACGCTGATCCACAAATACGCTGATCAAATCGGGTGCTACAACTTCAAGTGATCCCGAACCCTCGATATGAGGATAACCAGGAGCAGGTCTGCCGCTCAAATCCAGCAAATACGTCTGAGTTCCATTCGATGCCGAAGCAAGGCCGTGTTTGTAATTTTCCACATTACGATAGATGAACTCCGTTAGTCTTCTGCCATTCATATCCGCAATCGCATACAATGAACCGATATAAGGCTGCTCCGAATCAATGGCATTCCCAAGTCCGTACCTCTGCTCTCCCAGCTCGCGAATATCATTGTAAGCTGGCTGAATCACAAAGGCTCCCTGCTTATTAATGACACCATAATTGGAGCGATAATCTTCAGCCGTATTTACAATCGCCTGCCCGCCGTTAAAAGGAAGGGCTGTCGTAAATCTGGGCTGAATTCGAATATTCCCCCGCTCATCAATGTACCCGTATTTGCCTGAAAGCTCCTTCTGAAAAGCAAGCAATCCATCCCCCAGCGGACCAACATAGGCGTAGGGATAGGATGATATGCGGTTTCCGTTAACATCAATAAGAGCGTATTCCTTATCTTTGATCTGTACAACCGCTTTGCCATTCTGGAAATCATTTGCAGACATATATTGTGCCCGGATCACTTCTTTGCCCGAGGTATCCAAATACCCGTACAGAATGGAGGTCCCTGTGGTCTGATCCGTGCTCGTATCGTAAAATACCGCGCGACCGTCCTGCACATCTGCAATAAACGGATAGGCCCTTGAAGTCAGAACCACGCCTTGTTCATTAATCATTTTAAAACCTTGAGAATCCATCGCTATAGCCCGCTCTTCGGAAAAAGAATGAATGGAATCATATACAGGCTGAACCACATACTGCCCCTGTAGATTAATCACTCCCGCACGGCCGTCCTTCACAACAACTGCGAGGCCATTAGGCTGGAACGCCTGAGCCTCCTGCAGAACAGGCTCAAGACGAACATGTCCTTGTGCATCCATGTAGCCCCAGCGTATCCCGTTTGTCGTGCGAACAGATATCGGATATAACCAGGCTGCTGCTTGAGCACGATTGCTTGCGGTCATGGCCTGTTTAATCTGTTTCTCCAGTTTTAGCAGCTCTTCTCTGGACGGATACGCTTCCGGCAGGCTCAATGCTTGCTGAACGGAAGTTAGCGCGGCTGGATATAAACCGGCATGAAACTGGGCATCTGCAAGATAATACCAATAGAACACATAGTCAGGATATTGCGCTGTAAGCTGCTCGTAATATTGTACGACTTTGGGAAAATAAGAATGATAGACATCGGTTGCCTGAACCCACTGGCCCTGCTGCCACCGAATAATCTCCACCCGATAGGCTTCACCGGTATCATGAATCCATAACGCAATTTCCACCTTGCCGTCTCTCCCATGCGTACCAGGCATATCCAGAATCTCCGCATAGCTGTAATATAAATCATCAGGCACAATATCGGTCAGCCCGGATTCGGTCCATTCATACACAGCGAGCTTTGACCATATTGCGCCAATCTGCCAGCCCACAATGAGATTATTCCGTGCTGTTGAGGTTACAGGGGCCGCTGTCAGCAGGGTAACCCCATAGCCCAAACCTTTGGTCAAAGCCATCTTGATCCAGTGCCCTTGAACAAACTTGAGAATTAGCAGGTACAGCTCACTATGAAGCTGATATACCGCAGTGATCTCCGGCATCCCGTCACCTGTAAGATCAGCCGCATACACAGCTGGATGCTGGACCGGTTTATCAATCGTGATGACCGTTGCCCCGGCCGGAATATGCTGATTAACAATTTGCAGTAATAGCGGCTCACTCATCGACATCTCCGCTTCCTCCCTTATGACCGCATTCGCCTAATGGTATGCATCATAACTCGGGATATGACACGAAAATGCTTCCACTCTCCTCTTCGAGACTCACTTTCTTCCCTTGCATTTCCGTTCATTTATCTCAACACAACACAAAAAATTGCAGCGGCTTGGCTGGACCAACTGCAATTTAATAGTGATTATTCATCAATTCATCATCACGCTCAGTGCTGAAAATCAAGCTTGTGATTGCACATTAAGCTGAACATATTGAGCCAGGCGGCAATACTGATCCAGCAGTCGTGCCTCCTGCCCTTCACCCAATGCTACTCTGCGCCCGGCCTCGATAATATTGGATATCAATTCGTTCAGAAACTGCATCTGTAGTTGCTGCGCAGTAGAAGCACATTGTTCGAGCAGTTCAACATCTCGGATAGTGAATTGAGATAACCCCCGGAGCAGGAGTTCCTCGC
This sequence comes from Paenibacillus barcinonensis, assembly GCF_003217495.1. Taxonomy (GTDB): domain Bacteria; phylum Bacillota; class Bacilli; order Paenibacillales; family Paenibacillaceae; genus Paenibacillus; species Paenibacillus barcinonensis. Next base: position 62,001 of record NZ_QJSW01000006.1, read on the forward strand.
ACCAGCCGGATAATTGCTGCATCAATCCCTTATTTTCGTCCAAAACGTCCCATCCTTCCACTGCTGGAATCGAGCTTCAAACTAAGCAATGTCCGGCCTTTCAGGAAGCTGATCGGACTGATACGATTCGTTTCCAGACGTACAAACGCATAGAAGTGCTCCAGCTTCTCAGCACCAAACCCTGATTCCAGTCGATGTATCATAGACTGCCAATCCGTGGAATAAGGAAGCACAAGCGACATACATTGCCCCTCTGTATTTTCCACCGTAAGGATCAGATCCTGCGTCTGTTTGTTAAATGTATGCTCTACAATGCGAGCAACTTCAATGAGGGCCAGCCGTTCTTTTGGCTCCATGAACAAGGAAGTGGAATCTGGCTCACGCTGCAATGCAGACGGTATATCCATCAGAAACACCCCAAAATCGATCTCGCTCACACTTGTTCGTGGCAGAAGTGTCAGTTTTGCCCCATCACCGGACGATATGCGCCGCTCTTCATTCACTTTCACCGATTGGAACAGCACTTCTTCTCCAGTAAGTTGACTAAACGTCAGGCTTGGTAGCCATGGCGTGAACGCAGCATAATGCTCCGCAAATGAGAATTGCTGATCCTCATAATAGACCGCACGCACATCGCTATACGTATACATCTCTCCATCATGCAGACCATAGAAATAATACGTAATCCCGCGAAATCCCGATCGAGTCTCCCAAGAATCTGCTCCCAGCCCATAGAGATGAAGAGATGGAACAGTAAAATACTTGCTGCGAAAGCTGCCGACAAGCTGACTCTGCTGCTTCACAGATATATCGCCTTGAGTAAGCACCTCTAACGCAAGATATAGCTTACTGATTCGTTCCAGCATCGTCTGCATGGAGAATCGCACATGGCGCTTGAAAAAAAGCTGAAGCTCTCCCTGTATGCCGCGCAAACTGCGCTCAATATCTGGAAGATTACCACTATGTGCAGCAATAGCAAGCGTCTCCAGCTGAGCCAAGTAAGATTGAGGCAACCTCGCAAGCCCTGTCTTCAGCATGCCTGCCAGGGTCTCGCGACATTCCTGAACGGTTTGAAGTGAGAACTTTGCTTCATATGCACGAACAGTCAGAACCTCCATATCATTGATTCCATGAATCATTCGATAGCGCAGTAACGCTTCAAGCTTCGCCATCTTTCCGGCCGTCTGCTTCACCTTGCATAAAGCTTTCGTCAGATTAGGCTCATCTGTAAAGGACACCTCGATATCCTGAGTTTTCAGTTGCACAGTAAGAAGCGTATCCTCCTGCATGCGAATTTCTTCAGTATAACGCAGCCGAAAAACGACTTCTTCAATCATAGATGCAGTATACGATTTGATTATTGCTGCAAGATCGTTGCCAAGCATCCAGCGGAAACGGGAAGGTGCATCTGCTAGCTCTACTTGCAGCTTGTAGTCGGAATGGTCCGGCTCCTTCACCACAGACAGCTCCTGTACCAACGAATCCGCAGCCTCGGTATATTCATTCGACGAGTCAGTCTGTGATAACAGTATATCCGATGATTTAAGCGAAAACTCTTCAGTTGTCGGATGAGATGCATCAGCTGTTGCAGCAGGAAGCTGCTCTTCCGCCATTTGATGACGCTGGTCATATAGAATGGCAATAAGCACATGTTTGCAGATATGCTCGGACGGACAAGAACACTGCCACTGATCCAGCGTAGCAGTGAGGGTACATTCCGTACCCTCACTGAGCTGACAATGAACCGATGCCTCACCCCAGGTATAATTCACATGTACACCTTGATCCAGCTCTTTCAGCGCCCTCTTGTATAATCCCTTGTTCGCATAACGAATAAGATAATCCTCTGTGCACAGCTTCGAGAAATGCCTGAATTTCTGTTGGAATTCATTCATACTCACGTGCTCAGCGCCCCGCTGCTCTCAAAATATCATAGAGGGTCTCACTGAAGACACGTCCAGGGATTTTGCCCAAAGCAATCGATTTGATATCTGCATAATAATAGTGCTGTCTCGAACCATGTGGCTTGAAGAAATGTAGCGATTCCAGCGTTACATCTTCCATTCCCTCATAATAGGTAATGCTTGTACCGCTGAATCGAAGTTCAGCGACCAGATCACCGTACTCTTTGTAAAACTCATTGAACCAGCCGCCATCCTCTGCAGGCCCCTTGATCCAGCCGTATTTCTCCAATGCTTTCGGGAGCGCCGTTGGTGAGAATTCTTCTTGCGGAAGTCGATCATACTCTGTTTTGGCCTGATCTTCATCCTCAATCATGTGTATAGCACGTTTCAATTGCTCAAAAGGCTGCTTCACCTCATAATCCTCAAGCTGTGTAGCCCAGCCCTCGAGCGTTTCCTGATCCAGTTCAAGCGGATGCACGAGCCCGACCTGAGCCCCTGATGGCAAGTCTGTTTCATCCTCATCTACCGTATTAAATGTTCCATCCTCCATATAACGGAATGTACGAACCAGCTCACCATGCTCATAGATGCCCCAGATTAATCCAACAGCGAATTTCTGCATGATCACATTATCGACAAAAAGGGCTGTCCACTCCTCCGCTGTCCAGAGACGTTGCTTGGATAACGATTCTTCCAGACGCTGTGTCTGGATCGTCACCATCGTTTTGAGATCCTTCTTCAGCTGAGTGAAGCGTGCTTTGGATTGTGCCGCAAGCTCAGGATCATCCTTTTGCGCAGGAGCAGGCAGACTTTTTACCGCTTTACCTGTTTCCTCGTTCAAGACAACCACCTGCAGGTCTGCATTCACTTTCACTTGGAAAGAACGTTCTCCGTAACTGAGCTGCAACGTGCCCTTTGCATCAAATCCAAGGGAAGTCACCAGCCGGTCCTCCAGCTGCTCAGCTGTCAAGCCCAGGTTCTCGGCCGCCAGCTGTAGCGCTTCTTCTGCTGATCCCTTCACCTGCCTGTTCTTCACACTGCGCTTGATCTTGTCGATTGCCATAAGTGCGGCAGGTTCGTTCAGGAAGGCAAGCACCTTCACAGCCTCTGCAGCAATAGCACCCCGACTACTCTCTGTCCACTCCTTAATCTGCGGAGTCAAAATATGAACGATCTCAATATCACCGAATAATGCGGACAGGTACATGATCCATTTTTCCTTTGCTGGCGCCTCTTCCTGAATCCATAACTGCAACAGCTCCTTAGAAAAACGGATAAGCGATGTTTCGCTCACATATTCCCTCAGCTCATTTAACCGTTCGTTGGGCCCGGAATTGTGATCAATGGATTGCACTAACACATACTGCTTGATTCGTTCATCCAGCGGCTGACCATCTGCTACACGAATCAGAGCAGGCAGTTCCTTCAAAGGCAACCAGCTGATCCGAGACATTTTTTTGGCATCAGCCAGATCAGCAAGAGCAGCGTGTGCATATTCTGGACTCAGCTCGGCAGTATCGAGCAGAATTTGAATCAGGTTTTTCCAATCTGCTGATTTCTCGTTCTCCAAGAGCTCCGTGTACAACTGCTTGCTGTTATCTAAACTGCGGATGGCTGTCAGCACCATTTCTTTGATCGCAGCCTTTTTCTCCGCACGATAAATCATCATATACAGCTCTTGATCTGGAATACGGTTAAACTCCGCCAGGGCGATGCTGTTTGCCCGTTTAGACGCATCCTGAAGACCTGCCTGCACGGCTGCTACCAATTGTTTCTTAGGCATAGAATCCCGCTGTTCAAAAGCAACCTCCAGTGTCAAAATACGTGTATCTGTTGGCAATTTTTTATAATGCTTCAGCGCATGCTCCATATTTTGCTGTAAAATACGGCGATACTCCTCCTGTGGCATGGACTGATACGTATAATCCGTCATACCATTCAGCGAGATCAGACTGGTCAATAACTGCTCCCGTTTGACCTGAGGATCATTTCCGTACGTATTCAGGATTTGCTCACCACTAAATGCATAAGAATGATACATATCTGATACGATATCCATTGTCCATTCCGGGTGTGTCAGCAAAATGACAAAGCGGTGCATCGCCTCTGAATCTATGGGCAGGAAGCTAATGCTGATCAAAATATTAACTCGCTTGCGATCCCGATTCACATGATTGAACAACCCTCGGCTGTCCTTGTCTGCCCAATATTCCTCAAGTGAGTATTCTCCGCTCAGATATCTCGCAATAGCAAGACCTTGTCTACCGCCTTCCAGCGGCTGGCGCAGCACACGGAATACAGCTTCTTCGATGCTAACATCCGAATGAAGCAGCGAAATATCCTGATCCAGCATCATCTTCTGTATACATAACTTCAGAAATGGAGCTTGGACAATCTCATAAGCCCGTTTGGACGGCTCAGGCTGACTGGCTATTGCTGCTTTTAGCGTATTCCAGGATACTCTGTACGAGTTCAGCTCCAGTCGCAGCGTTTCAACCAATTGATAAGGTTCATCTAAAGGTACCAGTCCGGCCAGCAAGTCATTTTCATTTCTGGCACGTGAGTTCATGCTGAGCAAATACTGACGAACCTCCATTGGGTACAACTGATGAAGGTGCCGGGTAATTTCAAGCAGAACCGCCCCCACTTCGCTTACATGATCAAGAAAGCGCTGTTTACCGCCATGGATATTCGTCAGATATAACACCGCACTGCTCACTAACACCATCGTTTGGTGGAACACCGCATGAGAAACATGATGTTTTGGCGAAAAAGTAATTTCAGGGTAATGCTTGGCAATCAGTTGACTGCGGTTCTGCTGGAGAAATCCCTCCTCCAGTAGTTGTGCCGAGCTACCTTGCTTCCCTTGAATACTGCCTGCAATCAGCGGTTCAATCAGACCATAGAGCTCATCACGCAGCTTTCTAGCATCATTCGCCAGAATATGCTGGAACAGCTGCGGTAACATATCTCTGCTTTCTTGGATTTCATCGGTGTTCGTAAACTCCTCTTGTAACTGCATGCACAAATGAACGAGCATCAAAGCATCGACTACATCTCTAAAATTGCCTTCACTATCTGCTTTTTTGGAGTCAAATAGCCATTGTGCACGCTTTACACGTCTCTTGAGCTCAGCGAGAATCTCTTGCTCGCCCGCAAATTGTTTCATTTTCTTCAGTCGGGATGATAAGGCTTCCATCCGGTTCAGGTTTTTGCTTTTCCCATTTAATCCGTAAGCTTCCGAATCCTCACCCAAACAAGCATCAAATGCACTTACGCCCCAAGGACTTCTTCGGAAATAATTCGATTCGAGATGCATGGCAACTGCTCCAGCCCGAAAAAAGAGATCTCCATCATGCTTCTTGCCAAGTTTGGTTAATGCATCTACGGTTCGATATACATAGTGACTCGTTTTGCCCATCATATCCGGGAACTTGTCGGTTGCCCCCATAACATAATCAATAATCTCAGAGCTGCGATCCGTCTTGAGCGAATAATCATCTGAACAGAGAGAAGCGAACTTCTCAACCAAACTTTCAACTGCACGGTCTGCGGTAAGCATAATCATTTCCTCCTTAAAAATGAGAAGTTAAAGTAAGCCAATTGAAGTTAAGATCATTTAATTGAAGTTAAGATCATTTAATTGAAGTTGACATATTTCGAATGAAATTCAGGTAATGATATCTCCAATCCATTCAGCGAGTTCATTGGGGGTAATCGCAGCGACATGTGCCCCCATGTTGGCCAGCTTTTGCGCGGCGTGCTCGTTGTACACTGAATTCCCGTTAAAATCGAGCGCCGTAAGCACCAGCAGCTTGCAGCCCGCATCAATAATATCCTTACACGCTTGATACATCTGGTTGATTGGATAGCCTTCCTCAAGATCGCTGACCAGAATATAGATCGTTTTGCCCGGATTCTCGATCAGCGTCTCGCCATAACGCAGCGCTTTGGCAATATGAGTTCCTCCCCCGAGCTGCACATTCATCAATACATCAACAGGGTCCTCCAGCCGATCACTCAGATCAACCACCTTGGTATCAAAAATAAACAATTGCGTCCGCAAGGCATTCAAACGATAGAAAATACTCGCCATGACGGAGCTGTAAATCACCGAATCCATCATACTACCGCTCTCATCAACACCGATAATGATGTTCCATTTGTTATGCTGCTGTATATTGCCATCAAAATAAAGACGATCAATAACAAATCTTCGTTTGTGTTTATCATAATTTTTCAGATTACGGGTAATCGTGCGTTTGAAGTTCAGATTGCGCAGGGAACGCACCGTGCACGTTGCATATCGACTGCGTTTGCCCATAATGCTCGCCCTGACGTGAGATTCGAGTTTTCTGCGCAAATCCTCAACGACTGCTCTCACAATTTCCTTGGCACTCCGCAGCACATCATTTTTCATACGTCCTTTAAACTGCAAGATGCTTTTGAGCAGATTCATATTGGGCTCAAGCGACTCCAGCAGCTTTCGATCTGTCAGCAGCTCCGTCAGCCCGTAACGATCCAGTGCCTGCTTTTCCAGAATTTCAACCGTTGATTTGGGAAAAAGCTCCCTGACCTTATGTAACCAATGGGGAACTGTAAGCTCAGACGGACCTCGACCGCCTTCTCTACGATAGCCTTGTTCTTCCCCATATTCACGGTTGTACAGATACCCCAGAATTTCATCCAGTTCGGTATACTGAAATTCACCCGCTGAATATGAATCGGCTTCACACAGCCCCTCTTCAGCAGACTCACCCAGAATCAAACGCCACCGGTTCAAAGTTTCTACAGCACTTCGCTCTGCTGGCGAAGGCGGCTCTGTCAACGTTTCTTCCTGTTCATGACGAGAAGTGTTCATATTAATTTCCATGCAGCAAACTCCTTTCGAAGTGCCTCATCCAGCGCTCTGTATTGCATCAGAACCTGCTCATCCCGCGCAGGTGTCAGCATCTCATCCGGCTTCACCTGATGCAGCTTGGCCACACGCTCCGCAATCAATCCCGTTTCCATGGGTGTAAAATAGGTGAAGGCCAGCCGTAACTCGGGAATCATTGCAATAAAATCATCGTAGGATAACTGCTCAATCAACCCGTTCAGCTCGGACAGGAGCTGATCTTCATACAAGAATGCATCGCGCGCCACCGTGAAGACCCCCTGTAAAAATAAAGCCGTCTGACGCATCTGCTCAGGAGTCCCATGGATATAGCCCCGGCCACGCTCCACAATTTCGTCTCTGGATCGTTCACCCAGTCCTGATGCAATGGCGATACATACACCTTCCAGCTGAGCAGGCAGCTTCGGATCACATAAAAGCTCGTTCAATTGATTGCGAAAAGTTGTATCCTGAAACTGCTGCTCTGATGATTCAGCCAGCATCGCGAGCAGCTTCAGTCCCTGAATAATCCCCTCATGCTCATCTGCATTGGTTCGAGACAGCTGAAGCAGCTTGTCCACCGCATTGTTATAAGCTTCCGCCACCAGTTCTGGAAGATGGGGATCATCCGATAATCCCAGCAACCTGCGATGCTGATGAATGCGGTTCAGAATGGTCAGACTGTTGCACAATGACAGGAAGTGTCCATCACTTCGCAACGCCGCCCGCACCTTCGCATACAGCTGTATCGCCGTCTCCTGAAGGCCCATCAGCAATGCATGCAGCATGAGCTGCGCAAGCTCCCCACTGTGATGGTCCGGGATGTCCCGCATTTGCTCTTCCATTTTGCGAGTTGCTGCCGCTGTAAGTGTACCGCCATACAATGAATTTTCAATCAGCCTGGCTTCAATCCGCGAAGAGTACATATACTCCCAGGTTTCACGGACCAGATTCATATCACGCTGTGTGATCCAGTCAGGCCCTGCCTGTCGTTTCGCAAATTCGGGTACGAGATAAGAGATACATTGAAATAGCTGGCTAAGCAGGCGGTGCTCCGGTTTGGCATACAGGTCAAGCACCTTTTTGTGCTGTCCAGTTGTTCGGATCTGGAGTTTAAACTCCGTACATCGTGTTTTGAAATCCTCCACGATTGGGATATGAAACGCATTCGGCGCGACCCTTCCAATGCCATCACCCGTTAATAACAGCTGTAACTCCTGCAGCGGCTTGTCAGTGGCAAGTGTCAGCTCTCCTTTGACAAATGAAGAGAGCGCCGCATCCATAAGCTCGTAGACTCCGCCTTCCTGCTTGCCGCGAAGCTGTGCAAGACCCTGAATCATGCTGTAGGCTTCAATCGCATCACTTGTCGATACATGCTCCTCATGGTCCCGAAGATTGCGCATCAGTCTGGATAACACATTCAGCGTAGTTAAACGGTAAGCGGAGCCTGGCGCACGTAACAGCTCGCCCCATATTTGATCATAGAAAAACACATACGGCATACCGCTGGCATAACCGTTCAGGCGATCCGCCTCGGCAAACGTATACACCATCGGATACATCTGCTGCTGCATCGCTGTTATTCGTTTCTGAGATTGTACTTCCTGCTGCACCTGTTCTGTCTCATAGACGTCCGCATGTATTAATCCATAGGTATGGAACCCGCCGGTGATCACAAGCACCCGCTCATGCTTCTCTCCAGCTTCCTCAATCCGTGCTCTCATATGTGCTTCCCTTAACAGATCCCCACTTGCAATTAGTCGTTCCGGGGTATAACACATTCGGGATAATGTACAATAAGTGAACACGTCCTGTACGAATGCACAGGTCGATTTCTCCAGACCTCCGATCTCAAACACCTTTTCCCACAATTCATCAAAGCTGCGGCAGTTTGTTTTCTCACATAATCGGTTAATAAAATCAGAGCTGGCAAGCAGTGTTTCGTCCTGAAACGAAAGGTCCTGCTGTTCCGTCTGCGCCGGACTCACAGAAAGCTCTGTGCGCCTGGAGACATGCCGATAGTCCAGATCCATAAAGGCTGCGGGTATGCCCAGTCCTTTCGCTGCCTTCAATGCAACATATTCGGGGGAGTATCGGAGCATCGGATAATAGCAGGCCTCTCGGCCGTGTTCATCTTCATAAGTGTAATACAGACTGACCGGAGGCAAAGTCGCCTCATCCGTCAGTACGGAAATAAGCGAGTTCCCGCTTTCGGGGCCCTCAATCAAAATCATTTCAGGCTTGTACTCTTCAATCACTCGCAGCAGATGATATGCACAGGCCGGACTGTGATGCCGTATTGGAAAATAAACCGTTCGACTGTCCAAATTATATACATTGGATTCAAATAGAGATTGCAGCTGCTTTACATCTACAGCATTGGGTTGACTGGCAGTATCAGCAGGTTGCACTTTGCCTAACCGATCCATTTTCTTTCCTCATAATAATTTTTCCAGATTTCTTCTTCTGCGGAACGGGCCTTCACAATTTTGGAAAAATAATTTTTCAGAATGCTGAGATCCTTGTCATTCTCCTTGGCAATGGTGCCCAGCATATTCTGCACCAGACGATCCAACGCAATGGATTTACCCTCGTAATAATACGATGTCATCGCGCTCTGCACGTACACAGACACGGCTTCTGCAGTGCTCATCGACGCTTGCGGCGTATCCAGCTTATATCCTTCACGTGACATGCCTGTGCGCAGCTCCATAAAGGTCGTTGCGAGCAGCTCCACAACGTCGGTTTGAATTTCGGTATCAATTCCACTATGTAATAACAGGCTTCTGGCCTGGGATTCAATGATTTTCGCTTCCATTTTTACATTCTGGATCGGCTTGATTGTTTCGAAATTAAAGCGTCGCTTGAGCGCGCCGCTCATCTCGTTAACACCTTTATCCCGAATGTTCGCGGTAGCAATGACGTTAAATCCCGGTTTGGCAAAAAGCACTCCCCCATCCAGTTCTGGAATGCTCATGACCTTATCGCTAAGAATACTGATCAAGCTATCCTGTGCTTCAGCCGGACAACGGGTAATTTCCTCAAAACGGGTAAGAATCCCCTTTTTCATTCCGTTGTATAGTGGGGAAGGTACGAGAGCAGCTTCAGAAGGACCCTTATCGAGCAACATGGCGTAGTTCCATGAATATTTGATCATATCCTCGGTTGTTCCAGCCGTACCCTGAATCGTATTCAGACTTGTCCCTGAGATTGCAGCCGTAAGCAGCTCACTTAGCATCGTTTTGGCTGTACCCGGCTCACCCACCAGCATCAAGCCGCGATTACCGGCAAGTGTAACAACCGCACGCTCAATCAGAACATCATTACCATAGAATTTACGTGTAATCGCAATTTTCTCCCCATCCAGCATAGCTGGCTGATCTCGACCAATAATAAAATCCCGTACATGGGCCGGGGATAATAACCAGTTTGGTGGACGCTGACCCTGATCCTCCTGTTGTAATGCCCGTAACTCGGCCTCATATAATGTCTCGGCTGGCGGTTTAAGCATCTCCATCTTCAAGCTGTCTCCTCTCATGTAAACAGATCGTATGTTCCTATTTTTCACATTTTATCATAGACTCACGCCAATAACCTTGAAAAACAGCAAAAATGGTTGAAACGTCCTTCTTACCTGCAATGCACTGTAAGTCAAAGGTCTTACTTATGAGCACAAATATGAATATTCCAGACTACAAAGCAAGAGCACTACAAGTCAATAAACAAATCTATACAGGCTTTAATCACCATGTGAAAAATAAAAAAACAAAAAGCACAGATTCCAGGGACCCATGCTCTTCACGATCCTTCTTCCCTTTTTGGATATTTATCATTTGGAAACAAGGTTTCGATGCTTAACGTATGGAATACATAAAGAGCAAGGTGCTAACACCACAGGAGAGGAGATTGTGCATTTGAATACAAATGAGATTCATCAAAACGATGAGAAGCATGAGTCCAATCAGAACAATGCTTACACAAACGCCAATTTTTTCACTGCTGCATTTACACAGAACCCTTATCCGGTCTACGAAAAATTAAGAAAAGATGATCCCGTCTTCAAAGTCATGTTCCCCCAAGGTGAATTTGGCTGGATCATTTCCCGATATGAGGACGCTGTTCAGGTATTAAAGGATTCTCGCTTTAGCAAAGATATGATCAAACGTTATGGAGCAGAGCACCAGAGTATATTCTCCAGTAACATGCTGTTCTCCGATCCGCCCGATCATCGTCGCCTGCGGGGATTGGTGCAGAAGGCTTTCACACCCAAACTTGTTGCAGATATGAGAAGTCATATCCAGAGCATCGCGGATACTCTGCTGGATCATTTGCCTTCACAGGAAACGATGAACCTGATTGACGACTTCGCTTTCCCGCTGCCGATTATTGTCATAAGTGAAATTCTCGGCGTTCCCACAGAGGATCGCGATAAATTCCGAATGTGGTCCAACACCGTTATTGATGCTTCTACCGCCAAAAGTCCTGAGTTGTTCGAGCAGCATGAACGGGAATTCACCGAGTATCTCACGGCCTGGTTCGCCAAAGTGCGCAAAGACCCCGGACAGGATCTGATCAGCCAGCTCGTTATTGCCGAGGAAGCAGGAGAACAGTTAACTGAAAAAGAACTGCTCGGCGTTGTATCACTGCTCATTATTGCTGGACATGAAACAACCGTCAATCTGATCGGAAACGGTATTTTGGCGCTGCTGGAGCACCCGGAACAACGGGATTTGTTAATACAACAACCCGAGCTTATTCATCAGGCCATTGAAGAGATGCTACGATACAACGGACCCGTCGAGTTCAGTACATCCCGGTGGGCTTCAGAGGATATTGAATTTCGGGGACAACGGATTGCCAAGGGTGAGATGGTTATTGTTGCGCTGGATTCAGCGAATCGGGATGAGGAGCAGTTCAAGGACCCTAAGGTGTTCGATATTACTCGTGAGAAAAGTGCCCATCTCGCCTTTGGCAAAGGCATTCATCTCTGTCTTGGTGCGCCGCTGGCACGTCTTGAAGGGGAGATTGCTGTAAGCACATTGTTAAATCGTTTCCCAAACATGAGGCTGCAAGCGGATGTTGATACACTGGAATGGAGACCGGGAATGATCGTTCGTGGTGTCAAAGAAATCCCTGTACAATTGAAATGAGCGGTTTCTTCATGGTTGTTGTCCTGCTGTTTATTCCAATTCTCTGGTCGAAAATCAGCAGCTTGCAGCGTCAGGTCGATGACTTGAAAACTGAAGTTGAACGCCTTCAAAACAGTTCACCCGGTGTGGGCAATTCATTTACTATGAATAATGCATCTTCCGTTCAACATGCTGCCCCCTTTTCCACGCCAGTTGATGTTGATCCGTTGAAGGCGATAAGTAACATCAACGCTATGAATAGCATTGATCATATTTCACAGAATCGTGATCTCGATCTGGAGCTGATGGATATGGTGCGTCGCGGCAACAAAATTCAGGCGATCAAGCGACTGCGTGAAGCCCGGAGCCTTACTCTGAAAGAAGCCAAGGATTATGTGGATGCACTGGACAGGTAGAGCGAAGTGTAATGTCATGTTAACCTTTAGAATTGATTAAGAGCATCAACTGGAGTCAGTGCGTTAAAAAATGGACTGTGCGGAAATACCACACAGTCCATTTCACTCTAATGCTATTCATAAAATATGGCGACGTCCTCTTATTGAGCAGTAACAGCACCGTCAATCGGATATACGGCCCCATTAATGTATGGAGCCTCGTCTCCCAGCAGGAACGATACCAGGTTGGCAATCTCTTCAGGCTTGCCCAGACGCCCAGATGGAATGCTATCTACCGTAGCCTGGAAAACCTCAGGATTATCTTTGCCAAATTGAACAACCATCGGAGTCTCAATGGTACCTGGCGCAATTGCGTTTACGCGAATGTTTTCCTTGCCATATTCGATGGCAGCAGTACGTGTCAAACCAACAACACCGTGTTTGGTCGCAGCATAAGGAGCAACTGCCGGGACACCTACAATGCCGGCTGTAGAAGCTGTGTTAACGATCGAGCCTCCCCCTGTTTTGAGCATTTCGGTAATGACATATTTTAATCCGTAAAATACACTTCTCAAATTAACATCAATGATCTGGTCAAATTGCTCGATGGTATGTTCAATTAATTTGATGCCGGGACCAGCAATTCCTGCGTTGTTGAAGAACATATCAATTCGACCGAACGCTTCAATCGTCTTGTTCACATAATTCTCTACCTCAGCCGCTTTACTCACATCTGCCTGAACAAAAATTGCTTTGCCTCCCAGCTCTTCAATCCGCTTCACCGTTTCAAGTCCTGTCTGCTCTACCAGATCAACAACAACGATGGAAGCGCCCTGCTCAGCCAGTTTCAGCGCTGTGGCAAGACCCAGGCCGCTACCTGCCCCTGTAATGATGGCTACTTTTCCTGTGTGACTCATGATGATCCCCTCCGATATGTGTCATTTCTAATTGCAGCTATCCATTCTCCGCTTATTTGCATCAACTATGTAGGTCAGGGAGGAACATTTTTCCTACCCGACTTCACCTATTTTAATCAACAACTTGTTTAAAAACAAACCCTATCTTATCAACTGCCTTATCGAAACAGATTTGTTTTGGCCAGCTCGATCAATTCATCCCCGCGTCCATTGAGCACAGCCTTCATCATCCACAATGTGAATCCTTCAGCCTGCTTGAGATTGATTTTGGGCGGCAAGGACAGCTCCTGACGATTAACAACGGCGTCAATCAGAACCGGACCATCGTGCAGTAACGCACGTTCTATAGCTCCCTCCAGCTCTTCTGGATCTTCTACCCGTATCCCTTCGATTCCCATAGCCTGTGCAACCATAGCAAAGTTTGGATTGACAAGCTCCGTGCCGGACTCTAGGAAACCAGCCGCTTTCATCTCCAGCTCTACAAAGCTGAGTGCGCCATTATTAAATACCACTACCTTGACCGGAAGCTTATGCTGCTTCAGCGTGAGCAGATCGCCCATTAACATCGCTAATCCTCCGTCTCCTGACAACGAAATGACCTGCCTTCCGGGATTGGCGACCTGAGCACCAATCGCCTGTGGAAGTGCATTTGCCATCGTGCCATGATTGAAGGAACCGAGCAACCTACGGCTCTGGCTCATCTCAACATAACGTGCAGCCCATACAGTCGGAGTACCTACATCACAGGTGAATATAGCATTCTCTGCAGCAGCGTCACTGATGACTTTGGTCAAATACTGCGGATGAATCGGTTTTTTGCCTGGTTTACCCACAGCCAGCTCGTCCAGTTCCTCACGGACCTTGGTGTAATGCTTCACACTTTTGCGTAGATGTTTATCACTATGTTCAGCCGTTAGATGTGGAAGCAACGCTTCAAGTGTTGCCTTCACGTCTCCGCATACACCATAATCCAGCTTGGTACGACGACCGAGATGTGAGGTTTGGATATCTACCTGAAGCACGGTTGCATCCTCTGGATAGAACTGACGATATGGGAAATCGGTTCCGAGCATAAGCAATACATCACAGTCCATCATCGCATGATAACCAGAAGAGTACCCGATCAGTCCGGTTAGTCCTACAGAATACGGATTATCGTATTCCAGATATTCTTTGCCTCGAAGTGCAATAACCATGGGTGCTTTCAAACGATCACATAGCTCCAGCAGCGGTTCACGTGCACCAGCACAGCCTGCTCCGCAAAGAAGTGTAATTTTTTTATCCTCATTCAGGTATTCTGCCAGCTTCGCGAGCTCAGGCTCTGACGGATGTACCACTGGATGCGGCGCATGATACACATGCTCGGGTACAGGCAGATCGGCGGCTTCCAGTCCCGCCACATCTCCAGGTAGCACGATAACAGACACACCCGAACGCGCAACAGCAGTCTGCATAGCCATCGTGACCGAACGTGGCATCTGCTTCGCGGTTGTAATTACCTCACAATAATGGCTGCACTCCTGAAAAAGATATTCTGGATGAGTCGCCTGAAAATACTCACTGCCAATCTCGTCGCTCGGAATATGAGCCGCAATAGCTAGTACAGGTACACGGTTACGGTGGCAATCATACAATCCGTTAATCAAATGCATATTGCCCGGCCCACTGCTGCCCGCACATACAGCAATGCTTCCACTAACCTGAGCATCAGCACCTGCGGCAAAAGCGGCCACTTCCTCATGCCTGACATGAATCCATTCAATTTTGCCCGATCTGCGTATAGAATCAAGCACCGCATTCAAGGAGTCTCCAACAATACCATATATCCGCTTAATCCCAGCGTTTAATAAAGCTTCAACAAGAACATCCGCTATCGTTTTTTTCATTTTGTGTGCTCACTCCTTGATCCGTTATTTAGCTTAGGTTTCCATCCCGTGAATATACCTATTCTTATACCCCGGATTATTTAGAAGCGAATCAACTTCATATGTCAATTCAAATATAAGAAGACTATTATTTGAATCAGAGATTTCGCAGTATAGATTCAAACAGGATAATTTATACAGTCCACCAGCTTACACAATCTTCATTCTTATCGGTTCCGAAAAAAAAAACCGCCTGCCCACAGGGCAGACGGAATATTCATTACAAACAAAGCCAAGCGAGTATTTATATGGCTGGCATTACATTGCCGCCGCTTACAGGAATATATGCTCCTGTAATAAAAGAAGCCAGATCGGACGCCAGGAAAGCAACGGCATTAGCAATTTCCTGATCCTCTCCTCTACGTTTCAGCGGCACGGTTTGAGTGTACGCTTCATCATGTCCGGCCCCGCTGGTTCGATCACGCTCACTGATCGTCCAGCCTGGAGCGACCTGATTCACCGTAATCTGATATTCGCCGACTTCCCTGGCTAACACCCGATATACCCCGTCCATGCCGCGCTTGCCGGCAGTATAGGCAGATTGATGTGCAAAATTTTGCATTGCACACTCGGTATTAATGCCGATAAAACGACCTGATCGCATATGCTGCATATGCGGAATAAATGCTTTGGCCAGATACACACTTTGCATCACACAGGATTCGAACTGGCTCACATAATCCTCGGGCGCTTGCTCCAGCACACTGGTCCACTCATATTGAATGACCGCATTGGCCACAACGATATCAACACCGCCCAGCTTGCTCTCAACTTCATCCCGTATCCGAAAAGAAGTATCCTGTTTGGTGATATCACCTTGCACAATGACAGCTTGACGGCCCAGTGCTTCAATTTCACGCTGTAATTCCACGGCCTTGGTTGTATTGCTTATGTAATGTAGAGCCACATTGGCGCCACAAGCAGCAAGCGTACGTGCTATAACTCTGCCCAGTTGACCGGTTGCTCCGGTCACTAATGCCGTTTTTCCCGACAGGTTCAGTTGCATCTCAAATACGACCTCCTTGTGCAATGAAAAGCATTCAAATCATTTCTGGAAAACGGTTTCGAATATGGCGATGTTACCTACATTTCATCGAGTGGCTCAGCTTGTCATTAAGCCATACGAATATATATATGAAAGGATATCCTTTCATAACACGCTGCAGTGCTGTTATTCACCGCTGTAGTGAATCAGGTCAATTTCCTGAAAACGGCTAACTTCCTTCTCCCAGCGCTCCGCAACATATTGACGATGCGTCGGGTGATCATTATAAGCGTCATATGCAGCCTGATCCGCAAAAACCATTGAAAAGCTGTAATCAAACTCGTTCTTGACACTCACCTGACGTAATACTTGAAAGTTTTCAACACCCGGGATAGTCGCAAGCGCTTCCTTACTTTCCTTCAAAAAAGTTTCAGCTTCCGCTGTGTCTTTACCTGCATAAAGTGTAAACGTTACCATATGTGTTATGGTGCTCATCTTTGTTTCCTCCTTCATATGTTTAAACTCTATGCTCTAGTTTACAACTGTAAGGATTGAAAACGCAATAATTGGTTGATATCTGCTTGTTGGAAGGATTACTAATCACACAAAAACCTTCGGAATTAAGCTTCCGAAGGTTTTTGTGTGATCTATGGGCAAACTAGTTTTTGAGGTTGTATTTACGGTTGAACTTGTCAACACGTCCGCCGATGTCCACGTTTCTTTGTTTACCAGTAAAGAACGGGTGGGATGCGGAACTAGTGTCTACACGGATAACAGGGTAAGTGTTACCGTCTTCCCATTCCATTGTTTCGTTCGAGAATTTAGTCGAAGAAGCAAGGAATTTGAAGTCAGCACTTGCATCGTAGAAAATAACGAGCTGTGTCTTAGGATGGATGTCAACTTTTGGCATAATCTATTTACACTCCTTTAATATGGGTACTCCCTAGAATCAAACTAAATTTTATTATACTCTTTTTTCTAACGAAGTACCAGTAAGATTTGAAGAAAAGACAAAAAATTTATAATGCATGCGTTTATTCATCTGATCCAACGTTACGCTGAGCCTTTCTCCAGTACATGCAGCATGTACTCGAGCGCCTCCAATTCATCTCTTCCCCGTGTCTGCAGACGGACCATGCTGCCATTTCGAAGTGGGAGCAGTGCCATACCAAGCAGACTCTTCACATCTACACGATGCTCATGATCTGACTCCGTATACGACAATGATATCTCTGAGGAAAAACGTGACGCTTGAGAAGATACCGACAACAACTCATCCCGATGGAAATCCGCGTGAATCATAAATTCATGTGTTCTCACAACCTTCAGTTCCTTTCGCTATGTTCTGAACACCTGTAGAGGTGTATGCTATAGTTCATGTGTTTTCATTTATATATTAAAATCAACATGAATTATACCATGTGCTGGCAGGTTGTCCATGCTTTTAAAGCAGAAAAAACAAAAAAATCGGCGTGATTAATAAAAAGGCCCTGTACATCTTTGTGCACAAGGGCCATCCTATTTTTACATCCCATTCGGGTAAACCATTACTTTCAGACTTCCACTCTTGTTATACAGTGCCCGCTCCATTGCCTGCTGTGTCTCCTCAAGCGAATAGCGATCCGTAATCAATGACATGACATCATGCTGTCCGGAACTTAAAAAGGCAATCCCGGCAGGGTACGTATTCGCGTAACGGAATATACCGTATATATCCACTTCATTATCCGCAATAAATGGTACATTAATTGCAATCTCATCCTGTGCGGGCAAACCAACAATGGCAAGCTTCCCACCTCTGCGCAAAGAATAGAGAGCGGACTGCAGGGCCTTCGGGTTTCCCGCCGTCTCCCAAGCGGTATCCACTCCGATGCCCCCCGTGATTTGCTTAATAACTGCCAGAGCATCCTCATGACGTACATTTACAGTGTGTGTAGCTCCCATCCTGCGTGCAGCTTCAAGGCGAACCTCTTCCAGATCGGTTACGATAATCGTCCGCACACCGAAGGATTTCGCAGCCGCTACAGCCATCAGCCCGACAGGGCCCATACCCATAATGGCCAGCGTTGTGCCTGGAGCCAGTTTACTGCGACGGGCTGCGTGAATACCAACAGAGAAAGGTTCATTCATTGCCGCTTCCTCATATGTCAGATGATCAGGGATAGGGAAAACCATATCCTCGCGTATGACCATGTACTGTACAAAAGCGCCGTCTACCGGAGGAGTTGCCAGAAACTGAACGTCTGGACACAGATTGTAACGTCCCTCTTTACAAGCGCTGCATCGACCACAGGTTACTCCGGGCTCAATGGCAACCCGATCCCCCGTTTTCAGCCGAGAGACCTGCTCTCCCACTGCTGCAATGATGCCTGCGCATTCATGACCTAGAATAATTGGCTTCTCTACAACAAACCTGCCTATACGACCATGCTCAAAATAATGGACATCTGATCCACAGACCCCTACAGCCATGACCTTCACCAGCACTTCGTTAGCAGAGGGCCTAGGGACAGGCTGTTCCTCTATAATGATATGTCCGGGATTAGTCATCACTGCGGCCTTCATCGTTTCGGGTAGCTCATACTCATACTGATCATTTCGAATCATGCGTATTCTCCTCCTTATGCATGACAATGCTGTCTATTCGATTCAAAGAAAACGCCGCGTACCATTAACCATTAATAGATCGTTCTAGCATGCTCATCCTGAATACCACTTTTACGATAGAAGTAGGTGTTGATCATATCCCGCCATTCCTTCGCATGTTCTGCCTGCTCCGCCTGCAATGTAGCCACTTTGCTGTAAATTACCGGGTCCACTTTGCCCTCCAGCTCTTTCCAGGTCTCGGCCAGTGCTTCTGCCTGCTCTACCCCTTCAAAATGAGTGTCATAGATATGCTGAATGACCGTTTTACCGGAATGCAGCACATGTGTATATGGCACATGGTGGAAAAAGAGAATTAATTCATCGGGACAAGTCTCCAATGATTCGTATCTGGCCGCATTTTCAGCATGATATTGTGACGTATATCCTGTACCGCTCTTTACCGTCCGATCAACCCCAATTCCATGACAGTCGGCAAAATGATACGTTCCCCACTTGGAATACTCGTATCCATCCACATTCGGGCCATAGTGATGATCAGGGTTCACCATCCAGCCGACCCCGAGAGGTGCGGTATAGCTTTCATAGATATCCAGTGAGCATAACAGCATGCCTGTAATCCGCTCAACGACCTGCTCATCATGTCCAAATGTTAAACGCACCCATTCATCTGCAATCTGCTCCGCCGACAGCTCTGGATTCCATCCGAGTCTGCCATATCCGTACAGATTGGCTTGAGCCAGTGGATGACCGGTCCAGCAAGCATCAGCACCAATATTGGACACAGCAGCGAAGCCACTGTACGGACGCCGATACAACGAGCCGTCTGCAATACGCTTAATCTCGGAGCCCTCACCCTTGGCATATGTGTCGAAATCCAGCACTTCCTTCCACTGAGGTACAAGATACGCCAGATGTCGCTGCTGTCCTGTGTACTCCTGTGTGATCTGGAATTCAATGACCTGGTTGGTATTTTCCATCCCTCCGAATAGAGGTGAGACAGCCTCCCTTACCTGAAAATCCATCGGCCCATTTTTGATCTGCAAAATAACGTTATCCGCAAACCGGCCGTCTAACGGCTTGAAGTGATCATATGCAGCACGTGCACGGTCTGTAGAACGATCCCTCCAGTCCTGCTTGCAGTTGTATACAAAGCACCGCCAGATGACCAGTCCGCCAAACGGACGAAGAGCTTCGGCCAGCATGTTCGCACCCTCTGCATGATCACGATTATAGGTGAACGGGCCAGGTCTATTTTCTGAGTCGGCCTTGATCAAGTAACCACCGAAATCGGGAATTGCAGCATATACCTTCGCGGTCTGAATGCTCCACCATTCCCGTACCTGCTCATCGAGCGGATCAGCGGATTGTAGCCCGCCTACCTCAATCGGACTCGCATAGTTGGCACTTAGAAATAAACGAATGCCATAGTCTCTGAACGCAGTGGCGAATTTTGCAACCTCACCAAGATAACGTTCGGCAAGAAACAGGCTCTCTTTCCTGTGAACATTAACATTGTTGATTGCTACCGCATTAATACCGGTGGAGGCAAGCAGCCGTGCATAGTCTCGAATTCGCTTTATATCCCGGGTGAACTCTCCGTTCTCGTAAAAAATAGAACGCCCGGCATATCCACGCTCAATACTGCCGTCCACATTGTCCCACTGATTGATCATGCGCAACGAGTTCACAGGTTGCTCAGTGATATCAATCCGCTTGTGTTTACCGTGCTTCATATCATCAGACGCAGCGCCCGTTTGAGCACGCTCCGGCTTCAATGTCAGCTCCCGAAGCAAATGAAAGACTGCATACAAAACGCCTTGTAGTGTTGCTGAACTAATAACCAGCTCACGTTGTGCTTCATCTTCCCGAATGATGAATCCCTCACCATGCACAGCAGCACGCTCGGAATCAGTAAGAGTGGCCGCTGCGAAACGGCTCCCGTCCAAAGTTCCCAATCGGATAGCTGGTATACGTTCGTTGTGTAACGCGTCCTGCGTCTGAGCTTTAATAATTTCGGGCTGGACCCCGTATAACTTACTAAGCCCTTGGGAGAGCTCAGTCAGTGCTGTATCCATAACATGATGCTGTTCCTGCACTTCAATTCGCTTGCTCCAGATAGGGGCAGCCTTGTGTAAACCCCCGTTCGCTCCAGGCAGTGCAGCGTGATAACCCAGCCAAGCATCGTACTGGGGACCAGACAGATTAGATCGAACGTTGGTTTGACTCATCGTACAGCCTCCTTGCTTGCATAAATCTCTGCCAGACGATTGCCTTTGCCTTCAAGCAGCCACAGAATGGAGGTTACGCCGCGTGGATAGTATTTGCTGCCCACCGCAACACCGGACAAAATCTGATCACTCCAGCACCAGTAGGACTCTTCCGGGTGAAGCAGCCACTTCACATGAGCAGCATCTGCAGCTTTACCTGTCTCATCCCACTCCATGCCCAGTATCTCACGAGTAATAAATTGGGACAGATAGATTTTGCTCAGCCAGGAGTTATTGCTTGTGGAAGACAGCTTCCAGCCTCCGTCTTCAAACAGACAGGTTCCCTGTACAAGTACCGTTTGCAGATGTGTATGGAGCGCCTTCATATATGATCCGAATCGGCCGTTAATATCCAGTGCCGCTTCACAGCCTGTAAGGTATGGGAATACCAAACCTTCGATGGCCGGAATAATACGAGAATCGTTATTTTCTGCAATGACAGCCGGAATATAACCACCATCGGTCAACTGAGCCGCCACACTTGCTGCACAACGATCCGCCTGCTTGCCTGCCTGATGAGACAGCTCTGTCAGCTTCTCAGCTGCAAACAGCTTCTCCAGAGCAACATATACAGCCCAGCATTTGCCGGCAAGATATATATTGTTGCGGGATTGTCCAAGTGACACATCCAGACTGTCGTACGTTGTAATCTCTGCCCCGCCCTGTGTGCGGCTGCTATCGAGACCCATCAAGCCGTTACGCTGCGCTGCTTCAGGGTGATCACGGTTAAGCATGCTGGCGAAGCACTCCTGAATAACAGGCAGCGTCTTCTGCACGAAATCCCGATCCTTCGTTTGCTCAATATACACTGTTGCACAGCAGAGCCAGTTCACCAGTTCTTCGTGGCTCATTTGAGAGAAGCAATCGTCTATGCCGACCAATTCATATGCCGAGTGGCCTGGACGAGAGAATACATTCGCAATACCGATGTCATGTGTAAATGTAATGCCGCCCGGATACAGCTCCTCTTCTCCAGGGAAACGCACCTCATCTGTATAACTGTAACGCTTCACAAACCATTCCAGCTCGTTGCGAACCGTCCAAGGATTGAGAGCAAGCTCAAAATACAGCTGGTCTGCCGTCAGATCCAGCGTATTCATCATGCGGTATTCCCCTTCATTGACAATCCATAGCGGCTCGCCATCGGCCTCTAGCAGTTGTGTGCTGGCGTAGTAGCTGTGAATGGAATGGGCCAGCATGAAGGATTGCTCCTCACTAAGGGCTGCCGTTCCAAGACGCTGATCGACCTCGGCACAGGATGCAGTCAACGCCTCAAATCGGTTCAGCGCATATTTGCCCGCCTCCAGAATGTCTGAGAAATAACGAGTATACCAATATGTTGTATCCATTCCGGTTGTTACAATTCCGCCGCGATAGAAGCATACTGCGAACTGGAACGTGCGCTTCTCTCCTGGCGGCACTTCCATCAGCAGTACAGAGGTAGCCCCTAGACCAAATGCCAGATTATCACGGTGCTTTTCCTCCAGAATTTTCTCCAGGGTGAAGCCGCGCGCTGGCCACAGACCTTCATTTTTGGATACAATCGCAGTCAGTCGGCCTTGTCCAACTCCTGTCAATGATCCACCCTCAGGTCCACCTATCAATCGCATTGCGGAATATGGATCACTGCCTTGATAACCGAAATACCCTTTACGCATCTTGGTGCCTTGACTGTTGTCGATGGTCATCTCTACCAATACTGCTGGCACCAGCGCATCCATAAGAGCCTCACGATCGCCGCTTGTCGGGTCTGGAACAGAACGAACAGGTGAATAAATACGGAATTCCAGATCACCTGCTTTCCACGTATCTGTGCCTGAAGTGAACTCACGAGTGATGTCTTCATCCCGAAATGCAGAGACTAGCGGAAGGTCCCCTGAGCCATACGTTGTCTGATTCACGTTATCAAGCTTCTCCACATCATATCGGCTGCTCTCATCCTCACTTGCCTCGTAAAAAGGCAAAGCCTGATAATGCTCTCCATCACGAGCTTGTAATCCAATATATACGTTCTGGTCTGCCGGCTTGCCGAGTTCAAGACCCAGCCCACCTTTGGCCCCCTTGTACCCTAGCGTGAAACTGGCAAATGCACCAATGGGCGCGTGATGTGCATTATAAAAAATAGATTTGGATGTGCTCATTCTTCATAACCCCTCTCGGAATAGATGTGCATACGTTCTCAATAGCCCCATCCTATCACGCACTGTTTGTGCATACCATGCTCAAATCAATCGAATATTTACCCAAATCGAGCTGAAGTATGTTAAAATATAAAGCGGTTACACCATTTCAAACTGTAAGGACGCACGTCTAAATATAGGTATGAATATGAACATACATAAGGAGGAATTCAGATGTCTTCCACCTATTTACCTCCCGAACTGGGAGAAAGTGTGCACGAAGTTTTTTACCCAGATGTGCAAACAACCGTCAATCTGTTCGCCATCCATCTGCGCAGTGTCGGGACTGATTGGGACTATCCCGCGCATGAGCACCCGAAGTACGAGCTCAACTACGTGACAGAGGGTGTACAGTACATGACGATCAACGGCACATTATATGTACAACATGCGGGTGAACTGCTCTTGATTCCGCCGGGAAGCGTGCATTCCAGTCAGAGCCGAAACGGGCAGGGCTTTACTTACTTCTGCATGCATTTTGACATTGATGATCAGCTCTTCCTTTCCCTTCTGGCTCGAATCAAGCAGGTTTTGTTCAGCGCAGACAGCCCAGTAACCCGGCAGATCGAGCCCGTCTTGCACAAGCTGATGTCCTCTGCTCATGATCAATCAGCCAGTGCAATGGTGCAGCGCATGCAGCTTCAATCTGCTGTATTTGAACTGTTCGGGCATCTGTGGGAGACTGTGTCCCAGGAAGCGGCACAGACGTTTAATGACGGATACGAGCGAATTGAATTGGCACATATGATCCGTACTCGGCTCCAGGGTCTGATGAGTCAACAATTCAAGCAAGGGCACGAACCCGACAGTCACTATGGTATTGATGATATTGCAGCTGAACTGGGGATCAGTCCTTCACATTGCAATCGGGTGTTCAAGCAGGTATTTGGCCAGTCTCCTCGAGCGGTATTATCCCAGATGGTGCTGCATGAGGCCAAAGTTCTGTTAGGCAATCCCCAGCTCTCTGTGCAAAATATTGCGGTCATGCTCGGCTACAAGGACATTGCCCATTTCAGCCGTCAATTCAAACGCTGGTCGGGCATGTCCCCCTCCCGGTACAGACAGGAACAGCCCGCTCTGGAATAAATCCAGCAGCAGGCTGTTTTCAGATGACGTTGCTTTGTTGTCATACAGCTACACTTCATATCTATAAGAGCTGTTATTTCAGCAAACGTTTGATCAGCTTCAGCTTGTTTTCATACGGCGGGTACAGCACAGGCGGGTTAAGCTTGGTGCTTTTTTTCAAAATACTCTTCATATGCGAAAAGGTTTCAAAGCTGTAACGCCCATGGTACGAGCCGACACCTGAATGTCCGACTCCTCCAAATGGCAGACGTGGATTGGCCACATGTGTGATCGTATCATTAATGCAGCCACCGCCAAAGGAAACCTCGGTTAACACTTTATCCTGAACCGACGGATCGGAAGTGAACAAATACAAAGCAAGTGGCTTGGGTCGCTTCACAATTTGGGCTATAGCCTCTTCCAGATGATCATAACTGATGATCGGCAAAATCGGGCCAAAAATCTCGTCCTCCATCGTGGCTGCATCCCACGACTCCGCGTCGATCAGGGTTGGCTCGATAAAACGATCCTCCTCATCCGAAGCCCCGCCATAGATCACCTTCTCGCGATCTCGTTCAATCAGTGTGGTCAGTCGGTTAAAATGTGATTGGTTGACAATGCGTCCGTAATCCTTATTATGCTGAATATCCGTTCCAAAGAAGGTGACGATCACCTCTTTCATGGCTTTAATCAAGGGCTCTTTTACACGCTTATGCACCAGCAAATAATCGGGTGCGATGCAGGTTTGCCCTGTGTTAAGCAGCTTGCCCCAGATAATGCGCTCGGCCGCCACTTGAATATCAGCCTGTTCATCGACGATGACAGGACTTTTGCCGCCAAGCTCCAACGTGACAGGCACAAGGTTTTTGGCGGCAGCCTGCATCACAATTTTGCCTACAGGCACACTGCCTGTGAAAAAAATATAATCAAACGGCGCATGAATCAGCGCTGTCGTTGTGTCCTTGGCCCCTTCGACAACCTGCACATATTCTGGTTCGAACACCTCACCGATTAGCTCACGTACCACAGCGGATACGGCAGGGGTGTTCTCGGACGCCTTGAGCACCGCCGTATTGCCAGCAGCAATCGCACCAACGAGAGGTTCGATGAGAAGCTGGAACGGATAATTGAATGGCCCTATAATCAGAATTGCACCGTAAGGCTCAGGAATGATGTAGCTTTTGGAACCCAGCAGTGCCATTTGAGTTTTCACTTTAGCAGGCTTTACCCACTTTTTAATCTTGCGAATGGTGTGAGTGATGCTATCCAGCATAAAGCCAATCTCCGTGGTATAGGACTCGAATTCACTTTTGCCCAGGTCTTGATAGAGCGCCTCGGTTAGTCTCGGTTCGTAGTTCTGTATCGCCTGCTTCAGCCGGGTCAGCCGCTCTATTCTCACATCAGCCGAACGTGTGGCACCTGAACGAAAAAACGCCTGTTGTTTGTCCAAAATCACTTGAACATCTTCATGACTCAATTCCTGTAACAATGTCATAACTACTCCACTCCTTATTGGGCTTTAGTGATGAAACGTTTAAACTTACGAACCTTTAGCGCATGCCCTGCATGTTCTTCATTAGCCTACATCGTCGAACCCTGCTTTTTTTCACAAGCACTCCTCTTCTAACGCAACAACGAGCTGCTTCAACAGGTCGACCGAAGCGTGCAGGGAAGCGGAATAGTAACGCTGTGTGCCCTTCTGTTCCACCGAAATCAGGCCCTTCTCCAGCAGCAACTTCAAATGATGGGATATGGCTGGACGAGACAGACTGGACTGTTCTGTAATTTCATTGACCGTCATCTTGCCTTTTTCGCTAAGCATCAGCAAGATCGACTGACGATGGTTGTCGCTTAGCACCTGAAATAAAGGTATGCAGGTCTGGAATATGGATATCGCTTTCTGGCTCATGCTTGCACCTCATCTATCTCATTGTGATTTATTGTTAAGGTTGATCTGTATTTTATTGGTTTAAACATTTAAACCTAATGCTCTAATAATAGTACTCATCTGACTTAATCGCAAGCGTGTTCTTCTGGCATTAATTTTTACTCACCATACAGCTCCATCAAAATAAAACGCTTCCATCCCGCCATACTTGTATGGTAGTATGGCAATGAAGGAGTTGAAGTTGTGGATCAAATCCCAAAGTTGTCAACCAAAGCCGCTTTGCCGCCCATAACAAGTCCCCTGTCGGCGCTAAACAAGCAGTCCTACTCGACGCGAGATCTTGTATATGACACGCTGAAACAACAGATTTTGAGTCTGGAACTGCCTCCGGGTACAGCCATATCGGAGAAGGAAATTTCGCTGGGCTTTCAGGTCAGCCGAACGCCTGTCCGCGAAAGCTTTGTCCGACTGGCCCAGGAAGGTTTACTGGAAGTCTATCCACAGCGCGGTACGTATGTTTCCCTCATTCATGTTGATCTGGTTGAAGAAGCCAGATTCATGCGCGAGCATCTTGAACGATCGGTCATTCGTCTGGCGTGTGCACACTTCCCAGCAGAGCAGATGTCAGCTCTTGAACAAAATCTTACACTCCAGCAGCAATGCATGAAGGAACCGGATGATCGGCGTATGTTTCAACTGGACGAGGAGTTCCATAGCACTCTCTTTGCAGGCTGTAACAAAAGCAAAACCTGGACAGTGATTGAGCAGATGAGTGTACATTTGAATCGAAGCCGTATGCTTCGTCTGTCCTCGGACCATCATTGGGATCACCTGATTGAGCAACACAGTTCCATGGTTCGAGCGATTCAACAGCAAGATGCGGACCAAGCAGAACGTCTGGCACGGGAGCACCTTAACCTGACCGTAACGGACCTAGCTATGCTTCGGGATACATATGCTTCCTATTTTCAATAACACTTACTGGCTCCAGATCGCAAGGTTTACTGAAGCTTCCACTAAATCAGGATGAGGTGAATGGGAATGAAGATGGTTTTTCGCTGGTTTGGCGAAGGCAATGACACAGTTTCACTGGATCACATCCGGCAAATCCCTGGAGTTGAAGGGATCGTATGGGCGCTACATGATGTTCCCGCCGGGGATGAGTGGCCGATGGACAAAATACTCGCTGTCAAGGCAGCTGCGGACAAAGCCGGGCTGCACCTGGACGTTGTAGAGAGCGTTAATATTCATGAGGATATCAAGCTTGGATTGCCTTCCCGGGACAAGTACATTGCCAATTACATTAAAACGATGGAGAAGCTTGCTGAGGTTGGTGTCAAAGTCATCTGTTACAATTTCATGCCGATCTTTGACTGGCTTCGTACCGACTTGCATAAGGAGATGGAGGACGGGTCAACAGCCCTCTTCTACGAGAGCAGCAAGCTGCATAACATTGAACCGCTGGAGCTTGTTCGCAGAATCACTGAAAACTCTGCCCTGACGATGCCGGGCTGGGAACCGGAACGACTGCAGTATCTCACAGGCTTGTTTGAAGCCTATAAAGATGTAACGGTCGAGAATATGTGGGAGAACGCCCGATATTTCCTGCAAGAGATCATCCCGACTGCTGAACGCCTTGGCATTCGAATGGCAATCCACCCGGATGATCCGCCTTGGCCAATCTTCGGTCTCCCTAAAATCATTATCAATCAGGACAATGTTCGCAGATACCTGAAGCTGTATGACAGCCCTGCCAACAGCGTGACCCTGTGTAGCGGTTCACTCGGAGCCAATCCAGACAATGATATTATTGCGATGATTCATGAGTTCAAAGACCGTATCCCGTTTGCCCACATTCGTAATGTGAAGGTCTATGACAATGGAGACTTTATTGAAACGTCTCACCGGAGTCAGGATGGCAGTGTAGATATCGCAGGAGTTGTGGAGGCCTACCACGATATTGGCTTTGAAGGATATGCAAGACCTGACCATGGACGACATCTATGGGGAGAACAATGCAGACCTGGCTACGGTCTGTATGACCGCGCGCTCGGTATTATGTATCTCTGGGGTGTCTGGGATTCGCTGCAAAGGAGGTCAAACGCATGAGTACGAATGAACATAGCTCCATCTCTCAACCTGAACGCACTTCCCGGCTACAGGGCAAGACGGCTGTCATTACCGGGGGGGCAGGTGTATTATGCCGGGCGATGGCTGAAGAGCTCGCGAGACATGGTGCACATATTGCCATTCTCAACCGCACCGTATCCAAAGGGCAGGAAGTGGTTACTTCTATTGAGCAGGCAGGCGGTCGTGCCATTGCTGTTGCATGTGATGTAACCCAGGCTGACAGTGTGCAGGCAGCGGCAGATATCGTTCGCGAACAACTCGGCCCGTGTGACATTTTGATTAACGGTGCGGGTGGCAATCATGCAAGCGCCAATACAACGAATGAAATTTTTAAACCCGAGGATCTGGGCAACCCGGATGTAACGACCTTCTTTGATGTTAGTGTGGATGGCTTTCGTCAGGTCATGGATCTGAACTTTGTCGGCTCCCTCATCCCTACTCAGATTTTTGCCAAACAGATGATTGAACGCGATGCTCCGGCCACGGTTATCAATATATCGTCGATGAGCGCCCCTTCGCCTATGACCAAGGTGCCTGCGTACAGCGCCGCGAAAGCAGCCATTAACAATTTTACGCAGTGGCTTGCGGTGCATCTGGCGGAGTCTGGCATACGTGTGAATGCTATTGCTCCCGGCTTCTTCCTGACCGAACAGAATCGCAATCTGCTCCTGCAGCCGGATGGCTCACCTACAGAGCGCTCCAGCAAAATTATCGCACACACGCCGATGCGCCGCTTCGGTAAACCGGAGGATCTGCTTGGTACATTAATGTGGCTGGCAGATGAGCAGCAGTCCGGCTTTGTGACAGGTATCGTTGTACCTGTAGACGGCGGATTCATGGCGTATTCAGGTGTATAAACTCTTTTTCACAGAAGCTTTACCTTACTGGACTGATCGCCTATATATTAGTATCTCGAACCGAAGCTTATGATTGCATCATGGGCTTCGGTTTTTTCGCGTTTGCCGTCTGGAGCATAAGGAATAAGTTGCCTGCTTGTGGGCAAGGATTGTGGATGTAAAGGACGGTGAGCTGTACATGATGGAGGAAACAACGGTTGTTGCCGTGCGAGCGATTATCGCTTTTCTCACCTTAATCATCTATACGAGGGTGCTGGGAAAACAGCAGATGGGCAACCTGACCTATTTTGACTATATTAACGGCATTACGATCGGTTCCATTGCAGGCACGTTTGCAACCGATTTGTCGTCCAAGGCCTGGATTCATTTTGTCGCACTGACCATATTTACGCTAATCACCATCCTGTTTCAATACATCACACTCAAGAGTCGTGCCCTCTCCAACATTATGGACTCTGATCCCACCCTGATTATTCAGAACGGCAAGATTTTGGAGCAAAACCTGAGCAAAATGCGAGTGAAATTCGAGGAACTCACGATGATGCTGCGGCAAAAGGATGTATTTGACCTGACCACCGTCAACTATGGCATTCTGGAACCAGACGGCACCCTGTCCATTGCACTGAAGCCGGAGCAGCAGCCCGTCACTGCAGGTGACATGAACATACACCCACCGCCTCAGAAGCTCATGACGGAGCTAATTGTGGATGGCGTTCTGATGAAGCAAAATCTGGCACAGCGAAACAAAAGCAGCCAATGGTTAACCGAGCAATTGAAAAAACAAAATCTGACGGTTCAGGACATCGCCTTTGCCGCCATTTTACCCAATGACAAGCTGTATATTGATCTGTACAAGGATCAGCTACCTGCAAAGGCAGCTACTGATGAGGACCAACAAGGAGGGTAGGAGATGAAAAAACAATCATGGCTGCTCTATGCAATCCCCATTGTCATGCTGTTACTATTTATTGCGGTTATGATAAGTGCACCATTGCTGAAGAAGCCTTTGGGCACGCAGGATCGGTTACTCGAATCTATACAGCTATTGGAGAAGCACGTTCAGGTCAAGCAGTGGTCGGAAGCCAAAGCTCAGGCCGATTATGCCATGCAGGCGTGGGATCGCATCGTCAATCGCATCCAGTTCAGTGTGGAACGCGAGAGCATCTATGATATTTTGGGTGCACTTGCACGAATGCAGGGCGGTATTGCCGCGAAGGATGATCAAGCGATCATGGAGGAGATTTATTATTTTTACGCATTGTGGGATAACCTCGGGGATTAAGATGAAGCAGCACTCGAATGAATTGAAAAAGCAAAAACACCCCCTCTCTGTCCTGAAAAGGAGGTGCCTTGCGTTCAGGTATGGCAGCCTGTTCACATTATGCCCGGTCTAGCCTGCGGGATTTCGGCGCATTTGCCGTGCCTTCTTTGCGGAAGAAAAGTGTGAGCGCTCCCCTTGCACACCATAAAGCAAACAGAGCAAACAGCGTGCCCCAGAACAGCGCGGGTAGGAAGGTTTGCTGTGCCAGATTCGCTGCATCTCCAGCTTGAGAAGGACGGGTCCAGGACGTCCAGCCGATATACATCGCGCTGACCACCGACTCCTCCAGCGTAATGAAGGCGAGCAGCAGATAATAATACTTTGAGAAGTTTACCCAAAAAATCATGATGACCACATTAAGAGCAATAAACCCGGTCAACCATAACATGCCGAATTCCCCTCTGACATATAACAGCAATGACACAAGAGCCACTGCCGTCATTAAGCCCAGTCCCCACATGTGCCGGCCTTTCCGATACAGGTAGAACAATAACCATGCAAACAGTGATGCTCCAATGTATCCCGCAAGCGAAACCAATATTGATCCCCCTGGTGTCAGCATGGATGAATACGTTACACCACTATGATCCGCATACAATTCAATCCGCAGCACCTTGCCGGACAACACCAATGTCATTAACGCATGCGCGAACTCATGAATCATCGTATCCAGATTACGAAATAAGGACGAGAACGGGATCATCCGGGTCAGAAATACAGAGGCCATCAGAAAAAGGATCGTTTTGAGCCACTTGTTCATCCTGTTTAGACCTCCTTGCCTTCAAATAAGCGAGCCTATCCCATTATACTACGTGCACTTCCCCTGCATCGTTTCGTCTTTTGAAATCCAGCGCACATCGTTCCATCCACCAGCAGAAGCTGCGATTATGCCCGATGAAAAAAGAGGAAAGATCGTATCGCCCACGCCCTGGCTCATACGTCACCAATAATCGGTTCTTCATGCGCTCCAGTGCGTATGTCACGAACTGCTCGGATGCCGTGCTATGTATCAGCGTCACATAAGCATACAAAGAATGATCCACAGGTTCATCCAGTGGACTGACACCGGCACACGAAAACTCCGTCTGCACACCCGCTTTAAACAGCAAGCTCAGCGTAGAGACTAACTCTGTATCAACCTCAACCCCGTTCCAGATCGCTGTCTGTTTGGGGGATACAACCTGTTTATGCCTCTCTGTCCATTGCATCAATTCCTGCTTGCGTCTTCTCCACAGATGGGCGGGCTGTTCACTTAACAGCACTTCCTGCTCTTCATATTGTTCATGCAATTTCATCTTATCCTCCTGTTCTGCTTCATCCGGTCATCTCAAGCGAAAGAGAGCACATCACTGTGCTCTCTGCTTCGCAAAAGGCAAAGGAAATGATCACGTTCATTCCTTAGCATGTTGTTATATTGTACCCTTTTCGCTCTGGTGCTTCAAATTGAAAGCTTCCTGTTATTCGTTTAGCGCCAGCTTCAGCGCCTCCATATTTTCTCTCATGACACTGATGTAGTCCTTGCCTGCTTTGACTTCATCCTCGGTCAGACCTTCAATCGGATTTAACACAGCGGTTTTAGCTCCAACCTCCTGCGCAATCGTATCGGATACTTTGGAGGAGACCAGCGTTTCGAAGAAGATCGTTTTTACCTTGTGTTCCTTGGCAAAATCAATCACGGATGCCATCTGTGCTGCGGATGGCTCCTGCTCGGGAGACAACCCGGCAATCGGTACTTGCTGGAGACCGTACTCCTGTGCCAAATATGCAAAAGCCGCATGCTGTGTGATGAAGTCCTTACGTTTGCTATCTTTTACAGCCGTTTTGAAATCCTTATCCAGCGCTTCCAGCTTGGCAACATATGCATCCGCATTCTGTTTGAACTGATCTGCATGCTGAGGTGCAGCCTTCGCCAGGCCCGCTTCAATGTTACGAACCTCTTTCACCGCCAGCGCGGGAGATAGCCATACATGCGGATCAAGTCCGCCATGATCATGGTCATGGCCTTCACTACCGGCTTCTGCATGGTCGTGGCCATCCTTCGCAGCAGCATCAGTCTCATGCTCATGTTCCTCTTCTTCCCCGCCCTCACGAATGCTGATGCCTTGACTTGCCTCAACCTGTATCAGTTTGCTGCTGCTCAGACTGTCCTTGACCTGATCAATCCAGGATTCCATGCCTGCTCCGTTGTAAACCAGCACATCTGCCTTTTCGATGCTGGCAATATCCTGAGGAGTTGGCTCCCAGTCATGCGGCTCCATGCCTGCAGGAACAAGCGTATGGACATCTGCCAGATCACCTGCTACGTTTTTCGTAAATTCATACATTGGATAGAAGCTGACCTGCACATCCAATTTTTGCTCCGTCGCCGCCGGAGTTGATGTTGCTGTAGATTGAGCCGGCTCAGCGGCCGGGGCTTTTTGCCCGCAGCCAGAAACAACAAGTGCCATCGTGAAGATAAGTGCAAGCGCAGAATTTTTAGCCAATTTCATATCATAAGTTCCCCATTTCATATTATGTGTTCCCTTTGGATTCTATATATAGTTTTGCTGTTTGCTGTTGCTGTGCCGCACGATGACGTTTACGGTTATATAGTGAAATCAGCTTTTGAGCCGATATTCCAGTCAACAGGAAAAATAACAGGATAAGTGCAATCGTTCCACCTGGTGGTGTGTTCCATTGATATGAAGCGGTCAGGCCGCTAAAAATGCCTGCCAGCCCCGTTATAACAGCAATCACAATTGCTGCTGCAAAACTGCGAGATATTCTCAAGGCTAACGCCGCTGGCAACACAATCAGTGCAGATACAAGCAATACACCGACAATTGGCATTGCCGACGCCACAGTCATTCCAGTAAGTATCGCAAATGCAAACGACAACCCTTTGACCTGGACACCCCCGATTGAGGCGGTCTCTTCATCAAAGGTTAGATTGTAGAGTGGTCTGCGCAGACAGATAAAAAAGACCAACCCGATCAAGCAGACACCTGCCATCATCCATAGCTGTATATTGCTTACGGCTACGATTGAACCGAACAGATATGAACTGAACGTCTTGGAAAGGTTTGTCTTCAAGCTCATTAATACGACAGCTAAGGCCAGACCGGACGTCATAATTATGGCTACCGGGACCTCGCTGTAGGTACGATAACTTCGACGAAGCTGTTCAACCAGCAAAGCACCGATCATGGCAACTATAAAGCCACACAGCACCGGATTCAGGTTCATAACAGAACCAAGCGCAACGCCAGCGAGCGAAACATGAGAAAGGGTATCCGCCATCAGCACTTGCCGTCTGAGCATCAGATATACACCCAAAATAGGTGCGATAATGCCAATTAGTCCTCCAGCCCAGAAAGCACGTTGCATGAATTCGTACTCAAACACTGCCATTCCTCACTTTCTTGACGCTCCAGAGTGATCGTCCGGTCCAGCCGATTACCGATCTCCTCCAAACCATGTGTAACCATAATAATCGTCAGCCCGTGAACATCCGCATAATGACGCATCAGATCATAGAAGCCTTCTCTGCTTCGCCGATCCATGCCTGTTGTCGGTTCATCCAGCACAAGCACATGAGGCTGTGCTGCCAATGCCCGTGCAATACAGATGCGCTGCTTCTGTCCACCCGAAAGCTCGCCAACCCGTGAATGACGATGTTCCCACATGCCCACTTCGCGCAAGCTACGCTCGACAATCGCTTCTTTGTCAGCGGTAAACCTGCGAAAAAGTCCCAGCTTGTGGTAACAACCGGAACGAACCAGTTCGATGACCGTGCTGGGAAAACCACTGTTAAACGAGGCTACTTGCTGTGGAACATAGCCAATTTCCAGTTTGCCCCCTCGAAGCTGCTGTGTGTTCATATGTACCGAACCGCTCCAGGGCTTTAACAGCCCCAGAAGCAATTTCAGCATCGTTGTTTTCGCAGAACCATTCGGACCTGTGATGCCAACGAATTCACCCACATGAATATCCAGCGACAGTTGATCAATGACCGGCTCTTTGCCGTATCCAAATACAACATCACGCATGGAAGATAAAATCATGGTGTACCCTCTTTCTACTTTCGTAAATATTACGATTTATAAGGCTCAAATTTTTTAGCGTGTTTCCCGGTGAATCGTCATTTTCTTCAAACGAGGTGAATACTTTTTCATTTCCAGACGCTCTGGATGGTTACGCTTGTTCTTTGTTGTTGTATAGTTGCGATCTCCGCACTCCGTGCAGGCTAAAGTTACAATGACTCTCATGGTGTTGCCTCCTCTTATTATTTCGTAATCATTACTATTTAATGATAGTAGCTTATGCCTTTTCTTTTGTCAACCTTCAAAGACGTTTCCTGTTTATTGAATCAGCTCCACTGTGGAAAAGGGTCTTTCAGCTCACGCCAGTTCATCTGCATCTCTTCATCCGTAAGCAGCGTCTCATCCAAAGTTCGTTCAATAGCTGCACGGTCCATGTCGATGCCGATAAACACAAGCTTTGTCACCCGGTCGCCCCACTCCTCGTCCCAATCCGGGATAGCAGGTAGCGTGTCGCCAAAGTGCAGATGCCGCTCCTCCTCGCTCATTGCGCCTACCCATATTCCAGCAGGTGCAAGCTGCTTGGAGGTTCCTGCGTGGCTGAACGATATCGCCATGTGATTACGGGTAGCCATCCACATCAATCCTTTAGAGCGTACGATGCTGTCCGGCCATTTGGCAATCCAGCGCAGCAGGCGCTCTGGATGGAACGGGCGCTTGCGGAGATATACAAACGAATGAATACCGTATTCCTCGGTCTCAGGCGTATGCTCTTCCTTCATTAATTCGCGGATCCAGCCCGCGGACTGGCTTGCTTTTTCAAAATCAAAGCGTCCTGTATTCAAAATCTCTCTCGGATCAATCTGTCCATGTGTTGTACGAACCAGCTTAGCCTCTGGCTGCATTGCATGCAATGCTTTTTCAAGCTTGGATAGCTCTTCCTCGGATACCAGATCACACTTGTTCAGCACGAGAACGTCACAGAATTCCACCTGATCGGTCAGCAAATGCACAATGCCGCGCACATCGTCCTCCCCGGCTTCCTGCCCCCGGTCCTTTAAGGTTTCCTTCGAATAAAAGTCACGCCAGAACTGCGCGGCATCTACCACCGTTACCATGGTGTCCAGGCGGGTGAATTTGGTCAAATCAATGCCGAGCTCCTCATCAATATACGTAAATGTCTGTGCTACGGGAACGGGTTCGCCAATCCCTGTTGATTCAATCAAGATATAGTCAAACGAGCCATCCAGTGCAAGCCGCTCAACCTCTTTCAGCAGGTCCTCACGGAGGGTGCAGCAGATGCAGCCATTGGACATCTCCACAAGCTTCTCATCAATCCGCGATAACCCGCCTCCGTCACGAATTAATCCTGCATCGATATTCACTTCACTCAGATCGTTTACGATGACCGCAACACGCATGCCCTCCCGATTATGAAGCACATGGTTTAACAAGGTAGTTTTGCCTGCTCCAAGATAGCCACTAAGCACGGTAACGGGAACTCGATTCTGAACTTGCTGTTGATCTGATACTGACATATTGGCTTCCTCCACTCTTTAACGGTTCGTGTAATTCATCCATGCTTTTCAAGATCCAATTTCTGTGTCAAAAGCATACATGCAATTTTATTTAATCGTAATTATTACGATTAATATATGAGAAACTATACCTCACTCCGCTTTTGCTTGTCAACACAGCGACGTAACGAGCAATGGTTTAATCGTAATCATATTGATTTAACGGTCAGAACAATGTATGTTGCGGCACGTACAAGCATATATTCTAGCAAAGTTCTAGTGACGGAGGTTCTTTTATGAGAATGGCAGGCAGTTTGAAGCTTCTAACCTTCCTGGTCCCATGTGCATTTGTGGTTCCGGTCATCATCACACTTGCTCCTGATCTGAGTCGAGTCTGGAATAGTGAGGCTTTGCAAAATATAAAAACGGTGTTTGTCAGCATCTTTCTGGAGGCAGCCCCCTTTCTGCTGATGGGTGTGTTTCTATCCTCCTTCATGCAGTGGTTCGTATCGGAAGAGATGGTGCGCAGACTAACACCTAAACATCCTGTCGGTGGCATAGTTGTCGCCGGGCTGCTCGGTATTATTTTTCCAATCTGTGAATGCGGAATGATTCCTGTTGTGCGGCGGCTTATGCGTAAAGGGATGCCTGCTTACATTGCGGTTACGTTTATTCTCAGCGGGCCAGTAGTTAACCCGATTGTGTTTACAGCCACCCTGCTCGCATTTCCCAATCATCCAGAAATTACGATCGCTCGCATGGGACTGGCCTTTGCTGTAGCGGCTACCGTAGGCGGGCTTGTCTATGTATTTGTTAAACGCAGCCCGCTCCGTCCAGTCAAAGGTATAACAACTGAAGTAAAAACACACCCTGGTTTCAAAATGGCGGCTTCTCATTCACACTCTCACGCTCACTCGCATGGAGGCCCCCATGAGCATCATACACACCCCAAGGACTGGCGCAGCTTTTTTCTTCATGCAGGCGACGAGTTTGTCGATATGAGCAAATATCTGGTCCTTGGTGCGCTAATTACAGCGTGTATTCAGACGTTTGTGAGTCGTAGTGATCTGATTGCTCTGGGAAACGGCCCTGTTGCGTCATATGTATTTATGATGGGGTTTGCTTATGTGCTGTCCCTGTGCTCAACCTCAGACGCTTTCGTGGCTTCGGCCTTCTCTCACACGTTTGCTTTGGGACCACTGATTTCCTTCCTTGTGCTCGGACCCATGCTGGATTTCAAAAGCACACTGATGCTGCTCTCGACCTTCCGCACCCGCTTTGTCATTGGATTAAGTGTGGCAATTGTTCTTCTTGTTTTTACCGGGTCGTGGCTGGTCAACTTACTGGGGTGAAGCGAGAGCTTGAGATTATGGTTTAGCCGTAAGGAATGAGCAAATATGAAATTATGAAATAGGTAGTGAAGTTATAACCATTCATCCTATTAATGATTAATGCCATTAACTATGTTGCTTCAGATTAACATTTCAGCATTTTCAAAAGACACTTGCACAGAAAGGGTGAAGGATGGTGAGACACGGGAATCAAGTGATGCACAGGGGATTTTTCTCATCCACAAATGTTATTCGTTGGCATGCTCTCATACGCGCAGGCTGGATTGGCAGTCTGGCTTTGTACATCATGCACCTGCATTCAAGTAACGCCCTGCATTATTATTTGGCACCATCCCTGCAAAAGCTGCTGCTCTGTTGTGTTATTCCGTTGATTTTTATTGCTGTCATTATGGCCTGGCATGCTCTTTTTGGCAAAAATGAAATGCACTGCGGCTGTGAGCACCCCCCACCTTCCACTGTTATGCGCAGTTCGCTGGTATACGGCTTGATTGCACTCCCGTTATTGCTTGGATTTCTGCTGCCAGATCAGGCTCTGGGCAGTTCAATGGCCAGTCAGAAGGGGATGTCCCTGACATATGCACCACCTGAAATTCGGCGTAAAGAGCCGCTACCGGATGCTTCTCCTCGCTTGAACGTACAGGACGTGAAGGTGCCTGATCCGAAAGCTTCTGTTGGTTCTGCAGCTACACCTGCGAGTGTACAGTTTGTAGCACCTGATGAGTACAGCCGTGAGTTCGCTGAACTGGCAAAAAGGTTATATACACAGCCTGTCATTCAGGTATACCCGCAAATATTTTCAGAAACGCTTGGCACGATTGATATGTTCCAGCGTCAATTCGCAGGCAAGGAAATTATGCTTAGCGGTTTCGTATATCGGGATGATAACATGGAACAGGATTCTCATTTTGCACTAGGACGTTTCCTCGTCATGTGCTGCCCGGCAGATGCAGCTCCATTTGGTGTAATGATTCATGCAGCGGAAGCAGGCAAGCTGAACAAGGACAGCTGGGTTCAAGTCCGTGGTACGATTGGCTCTGCTCAGATAGATGGCAAAGATACGATGGAGATTCGAGCGACGAGCATCACACCGATTGATCAGCCAGCCAGTCCTTACATCTACACCAGTGCGGATTCCGTTACGTCCTATGATAAGATCATAAATGAGAACAAATGAGCAGAAATAAGAGACGATCAATGAATGTAGATAAGCTGGTATATACAACAAACGTATGATATCGCCCGAATAGCATTTATGGTGATCATTAGAAATCCAGCTTCACGGGATTATTTAGCCACAGCAGGTCCTGTCTGCACGTTGCAATAAAAAAAAGACGGGCAGATTAATCACTGCTCCGTCTTCTTCCTTTATGTTCACCTGTAAATCGGACTACAATGAGCCGAAGAGTCCCGAATGCCAATATCCTGCGTATTCGGTTTACTCTGTTACGATATCGTGTACCAATACCGGTGCTTCGGCATGGTCTGCAATGGAAATATTCTCTTTGATTTTGGCGATAACAGCCTCTACATCTTCACGATTGGCATGAATGGTCACCAGCGACTCGCCAGCTTTCACCGGATCGCCTACTTTTTTGTTCAGCATCAAACCAACAGCCAGATCAATCTCGGATTCCTTGGTTGCACGACCCGCACCAAGCAGCATAGCCGCTGTTCCAATCTCATCTGCAACGATGCCGGAGACATAACCATCACGATCAGCTGGAACCTCAATCATATATTGGGCTTGTGGCAAGCGCTCTGGATGATCCACGACCGAAGCGTCGCCACCCTGGTTTGCCAGGAAGTGTTTGAACTTCTCCAGTGCTTTTCCGTTGTGAATGACTTCTTTCAGCTTTTCTTCAGCCTGCTCCAATGAATCGGCTTTGCCCGCAAGAAACACCATCTGACGTCCAAGTGCCAGACACAGCTCTTCCAGATCCTTAGGACCTTTGCCTTGCAGGGTAAGGATTGCTTCTTTTACTTCCAGTGCATTACCAATCGCAAGACCGAGCGGCTGAGACATGTCAGAGATAACCGCCATCGTTTTACGGCCAACATTGTTACCAATGCTTACCATCGCATGAGCCAGCTCTTTCGCGTCTTCTGTTGTTTTCATGAACGCACCAGCACCTGTTTTTACATCGAGCACAATGGCATCTGCACCTGCCGCAATTTTTTTGCTCATAATGGAGCTTGCGATCAGTGGAATCGAGTTAACGGTTGCCGTTACGTCACGCAGCGCGTACAGCTTTTTGTCCGCTGGTGTAAGGTTGCCGCTTTGGCCGATTACCGCTACTTTATGCTCGTTGACGAGACGTATGAACTCTTCCTTTTCCAGCTCCACATGGAAGCCAGCCACGGATTCCAGCTTGTCGGTTGTACCGCCTGTGTGACCCAAACCGCGGCCTGACATCTTCGCCACAGGCACATCCAGTGCAGCTACGAGTGGTGCAAGCACCAGTGTAGTTGTATCACCTACACCTCCGGTGGAGTGTTTGTCAACCTTGATGCCTTCAATGGCAGACAGGTCAATCGTTTCGCCCGAGTTTACCATCGACATGGTCAGATCTGCACGTTCTTTGTCTGTCATGTCTTTGAAAAATACAGCCATCGCCCATGCGCTGACTTGATAATCCGGAATCTCTCCTTGCGTATATCCTTGAACAACAAAGTCGATCTCTTCTGTTGTCAGTTCTTTGCCGTCACGCTTCTTGGCAATAATGTCTACCATTCTCATGATGATCTCTCCTTGTGAAATTGATTATACAGAACACGTTTTGCATCAGCCGTTCCGAGTTCGAATCGTTACAGCATTACAGTGTAATTGCAGTCTCCAACGCCACAACCATCATGTCGTTAAATGTTTTTTGGCGCTCTTCAGCCGAAGTTTCTTCACCCGTCAACAGGTGATCACTTACCGTAAGGATCGTCAAAGCATTTACGCCGAATTTGGCAGCAATGGTGTACAACGCTGTTGTTTCCATCTCCACACCAAGCACACCGTGCTTCATCAATTTTTCTGTCACGGAACGATCATCCCGATAGAAGGAATCGGAGCTGAACACGTTGCCGACATGGATTTTCATCCCTTTAGCTGTTGCACGATCATACGCTTCCTTCAACAGCGAGAAGGTAGCGATTGGAGAGAAATCATATCCGCCGAAAACATGTTTGTTCATGCTGGAATCTGTGCAGGCTGCTTGTGCAAGCACGACATCACGTACACGTACATGCTCCTGCATACCACCGCAAGTGCCTACACGAATAAGGTTTTTCACACCATATTCGCTGATCAATTCATTGGCATAGATTGCAAAGGATGGAATCCCCATGCCCGATCCTTGCACCGAAATCCGATGACCTTGGTATGTACCCGTGAAGCCGAGCATTCCACGAACCTCGTTATAACAAACGACATCCTCAAGATACGTATCTGCAATGTATTTCGCACGCAAAGGGTCTCCTGGCAAAAGGATTGTTTCTGCGATATCTCCCGGTTTTGCTCCAATATGTGTACTCATGTCAGTTCCTCCAATATATATAGTTATCTGTAGTTATTAACGATAAACGGACTGGCTCGGGAGAGACGTCACGCTAACGTCATTCCCGTACTCCAGCACCCGTTGTAAACATGAATCAAATCAGTATGAACCATCCTGACATGTCAGCCCATCACGATTCACTTCAGTCTCTACTGCTTATTTCAGATCATTCAGGAAGCTCTTGCCGTATTCAGGCAGCTTCACCCCAAAGTTCTCTGCCACCGTTGCACCAAGATCTGCAAAGGTGCTGCGAAGCTCCAGCTGTTTACCTTCGCTGAAACGTGGAGAGTATGCAAGCAACGGTACGTATTCACGCGTGTGATCTGTGCCGCGATAGGTTGGATCGTTACCATGGTCGGCCGTTATGAGCAGCAGATCATCGTTGGTCATTTTCGCAAAAATCTCTGGCAAACGTGCATCATAATCTTCAAGTGCCTGCGCATACCCTTGCGGATCACGACGATGTCCGTAAAGCGCATCAAAATCAACGAGATTCAGGAAGCTGAGTCCCGTGAACTCCTCGTCCATCGTTTCAGACAACTTGTCCATACCATCCATATTGGAAACGGTGCGAACCGCTTTGGTCACACCTTCGCCATCATAAATATCGGAGATTTTACCTAAAGCAATCACATCGAACCCGCCATCCTTCAGCTCATTCATGACAGTACGCCCAAACGGCTTGAGTGCATAGTCGTGACGGTTCGCTGTACGCTTCCAGTTCCCTGCTTCTCCAACGAAAGGACGTGCAATAATGCGGCCTAACATATACGGATCTTCAAGTGTAATTTCACGGCAAAACTCACAGATTTCATACAGCTCTTTCAGAGGCACCACGTCCTCGTGCGCTGCAATCTGCAGTACCGAGTCTGCTGACGTATACACGATCAGAGCACCTGTTTCGACATGCTCCGCACCCAGCTCATCCAGAATTTCCGTGCCACTGGCTGGTTTGTTACCGATGACCTTGCGGCCTGTCTTCTCTTCAATGCGCTGAATCAGCTCATCCGGGAAGCCGTTCTCAAACACGCGAAAAGGTGTATCAATATACAAACCCATGATCTCCCAGTGACCCGTCATTGTATCCTTGCCACGAGAGGCCTCTTGCATTTTGGTGTAATACGCTTTAGGCTTATCCGCAACCGAAATGCCTTGAATTTCCTTGATATTGGATAGTCCGAGACTTGCCATATTAGGCATGTTCAGACCTCCGCGTTCACGTGCAATGTGACCAAACGTATCGACGTCAAAGTCATCAAACTCGGCCGCATCCGGCGCTTCACCGATTCCAACGGAATCCATGACAATCAGATGTACTCTTTTGAATGTTGACATAATCTAAGCACTCCTTCCAATAATCCGGCTTACAAAAACAGTCCAGTGATGATCGCGGACAGCACGCTGACCAGCGATGCACCATAAAGCAGCTTCAGTCCGAAGCGGGCCACCACATTACCCTGTTTCTCATGGAGTCCCTTCACCGCCCCGGCAATGATACCAATGGAGGAGAAATTGGCGAAAGACACAAGGAAGACGGATACGATCCCTGTTGTTCTGGCAGACAATGCTGTCTGCTTGCCCAGATCAAGCATGGCTACGAATTCGTTGGACACCATTTTGGTAGCCATAATGCTTCCTGCCTGAATCGCTTCTTTCCATGGGACACCCATAATAAAGGCAAAAGGTGCAAACACATACCCAAGCAGTTCCTGAAACGAAATGCCAATTACTGCGCTGAATATTCCGTTAATCAGGGCAATCAGAGCGACAAAACCGATCAACATCGCCGCTACGACAATCGCCACCTTGAAGCCATCCAGAATGTATTCACCCAGCATTTCAAAAAACGATTGTTTCTCTTCTTCCCGCACTTCCAATATATCTTCTTCCTCCGTAACCCGATACGGATTCACGATGGAAGCAATGATAAAACCGCCGAAAAGGTTAAGCACCAGTGCTGTCACTACATATTTCGGATCAATCATCATCATATAGGCACCGACAATGGACATGGATACCGTGGACATGGCTGAAGCACAGAGGGTGTAGAGCCGATGTTTCGGCAGTAACCCGATTTGTTTTTTCACGGATATGAACACTTCAGATTGCCCCAAAATGGCCGAAGCAACCGCGTTATATGATTCCAGTTTGCCCATTCCGTTGATTTTGCTTAATACCAGACCAATATATTTTATAACAAAAGGCAAGATTCGGATATACTGCAATATACCAATCAAGGCAGAGATGACCACAATCGGCATGAGCACGTTCAAAAAGAAAGGAAACCCTCCGTTTGCATCCTGCACTAAAGTTAATCCGCCGAATACAAACGAAATTCCGACATTGGCGTAATCAAGCAAGTTTTTGAAGATAGTTGAAAATCCGCCAATAAGCCATGTTCCCACTTCGGTATTCAGCAGCGCGTAGGCTAGTATAATCTGTAACACAACCATAACCGCCAGAGGGCGGTATCGAATCTGTTTTTTGCCGTTGCTTGCGATGTAAGCCAGTCCAAACACAACGAGTAGGCCAATGATGGCAATCAGATATTTCATGTCATCTCTCCTTTGAAGATCGTAGATACGTGATGTTGAAACCGCTCAAAGGGTACTGAATCTCGAATAAGATAATCGGATACCACAGTTTCATGTTTTACAGAAAAAGAATTGAAGCGCTTACAACAATCATCAATAAAGCAATTGTCTATCTCTTTTGAGATCAGTGTTACGTGTATTACGTGTTTCGAGTGTATAAACTTCCTGAACCCTGTTTGGATATTCAACAAGGTCCAGGAAACAATTTCAATGGTTTAGTAAGAAGAAGTGGACTCGCCGCCCTGCATGATCTTCACGCCAGAGCTTGCCCCGATACGTGTAGCGCCTGCTTCAATCATTTTCTGCATATCTTCCAGACTGCGTACGCCGCCTGAAGCTTTGACACCGACGTCTGGTCCAACCGTGCGACGCATCAGAGCGATATCTTCCGGTGTTGCTCCACCTGTGGAGAAGCCTGTCGATGTTTTCACAAAATCAGCTCCGGCTCTGACAGCCGCTTGACAAGCGCGTACTTTCTCCTCATCAGTCAACAGACATGTCTCAATGATGACTTTCACCAGTGTACCGGCTGCAGCATCCACAACAGCACGAATATCCTGCTCCATATAATCATCGTTTCCATCTTTTAATGCACTAATGTTGATGACCATATCCACTTCCGTTGCACCTTTAGCAATAGCATCTTTCGTTTCAAATGCCTTTGATTCGGACGTGGATGCTCCCAGCGGGAAACCGATAACAGTGCAAATATCAACGCCAGTGCCTTGAAGCTGCTCTGCAGCGTAAGCTACCCAGCCCGGATTCACACATACAGAGGCAAACTGATATTGTTTCGCTTCTTCTGTCAGCTTGGCAATTTCGTTACGGGTTGCGTCTGCACGAAGCAACGTGTGGTCGATCATTTTGGCCAATTGAGGTGTAGTCAATTCAATCTCTCCCTTATCTGAAGTGAACTGTAAACTTATATCCTTACACTATCATGAACATATGTAAAAATCAATTTGAACTTTTGTTCAAATGAAATTTATGGATACTACGGTGAACATTTTGTTACGAAAGGCATGAACTGTCTCCTTCGTTTTATTTTCCGCTTTACATAATAAAACATCCGCCCGTGTGCATGGCAGATGTTGTCACCGATAATCTGATATTCCGTTATGCAACCAAAACGACACTGAATAGCTGCTGCTTCTATAAACGAAGCAACGCCTGCGCTGTGTACTGATCTGTGACAAGAATGTTGGCATACTGACCCTTCAGGGCCGCATGGATGGCTTCTATTTTGCGCATACCACCAGCGACAAGAATGGATTTCTCCTTGTTCCGTAATTCAGCGAGATCAATTCCAACCGTTCTGCTGTTAATCTCCTCGCTGATTAAATGTCCCTCCGCATCGAAAAAGCGTGAACAGATGTCACCTGCACCCGATTTCATCAGGAGCTGCTGCTCTTGCTCATTAAAATATCCAAGCTTGAACAGAAGTGCATCCTCCTTCACCGTTCCCACCGTAAAGATGGCAA
This sequence comes from Paenibacillus barcinonensis, assembly GCF_003217495.1. Classification (GTDB taxonomy): domain Bacteria; phylum Bacillota; class Bacilli; order Paenibacillales; family Paenibacillaceae; genus Paenibacillus; species Paenibacillus barcinonensis. Next base: position 106,952 of record NZ_QJSW01000006.1, read on the forward strand.
TGTTCGCCTGCCTTCCCAGCTCGACAATTCGTCCAATGTGCCGATCGGCCTCAACCATTTTTTTCACTTCAAGGTTATCGAATATAACGGGAAGCGGCAAATACCTTGGAACGGTGTGAAAGGCTTCGGCAAACAAATGCACAATCTCCGCCGCATATGTATTCACATGGGAGTGGCTTACGCCCCCCTTGAGCTGTACCACTTCAACACCCTTGACCTGCTTGGGACGGAGCTGCCTTGCCACGGCATGCATCGTTGTTCCCCAAGTCACACCGATAATGTCTGCATCCTGCACAGTGTCCTGCAAATAGTCCGCTGCTCTCTTGCTGATATGCTTCTGAATCTCCTCATCGCTCTTGAGTGGCGCGAAACAAACAAGTGCTGTCTCCAGATGATATTTGGCCTTGAGCTCTCCCGCAATAATATCAATATCCTCCAGCGGGTCCATAATCTCGATGCGTACATATCCGCGGTCTTTGGCATATTGAAGCAGTCTGGATACGGTTGGACGTGATACGCCGAGTCTCGAGGCAATATCCTGCTGACTATAATCGGACTGGTAATACAATTTGGCCGCTTCAATGCTTAAACGCTGTTTCTCCAGGTCCATTCCCATTTGCATTCATCTCACTCATCTTAATATGTTGGAAAAATATTAAATCGTTAAACCTCTCGTATTCAGGTCTGACTGAACTTGTTCTTGGATGGCTTGCTCCATCAAAATACTTGTCCTATATATTATACATATATTAAGTATCCCATCACTATATTTTGCCAAAATGCATCTCATACTGCGAGCGCTCCCTATGCAGGGGAATAAAATAGAGCTTCCTATAGCATACTACTCCAGTCATTGAACCTACATTGGAAAGCGAGGAAAAAATGGATGTCTACTCTCTTGTACATTACTGCCCATCCGCATGATCACCAAACCTCTTTCAGTATGGCGGCCGGAAAAGCTTTCATTGAAGCCTACAAGGAAAGCCATTCATCTGACGAAATTATTCATCTCGATCTGTACCGTTCCAACATTCCACATATTGATGCGGATGTGTTCAGTGGGTGGGGCAAGCTGCAGACCGGTGGCGACCTGACCTCTGAGGAGCAGGCCAAAGTCCATCGTCTCAACGAGCTATCCGACCAGTTTGCAAGTGCAGACAAATACGTTTTTGTTACGCCGCTGTGGAACTTCTCGTTCCCTCCTGTGCTCAAGGCCTATATTGACTCCATCTGTGTAGCAGGTAAAACGTTTCGTTATACAGAGCAGGGTCCCGTCGGTCTTCTCACAGATAAAAAGGCACTGCACATTCAAGCACGAGGTGGTATTTACTCGGAAGGCCCCGCAGCTGAGATGGAATCCGGACATCGTTATTTAAGCATTATCATGTCATTTCTGGGCGTGCCAAAGCTGGATGGCATTTTTGTGGAAGGACATAACCAGTATAAGGATCGTGCGGAGGAGATTAAGCAAAAAGGAATCGAGGAAGCACAGCATTTTGCCAAGCAGTTCTAATCGTTAGAAAAGCAAATAAAACCCGCGCCACTTCCTTCGAGTACAACTCAAGGCGGGTGCGGGTTGTTTTAGCAAAGACAAACTTTATCGTTTTGACGCTTCAGCACTGGCACGGCTCATCGTTTCGAGCTTGCGGGTGATTGCATGCCGATCAATCTTCAGCCCCCAGATCAGTTCGATAATCTGTTCCTTATCCTCAGGAGAATCTGTATGTTTCAGCTGCATCAACAAATCGTGCATCTGCTCGTTAATATCCTCGAATTGATTCCAGAGATCCTGCCGTACCTCAGTAGAATCCACGTGATGGTTGGAATCGACTTCTTCCTTCAAGGCTTGCAGGATGGAGTCTTTCCATTCCTCGTCACCCAGCTGCTTTGCAATATTCAGGAGATCCAGATAATCGTCAACAAGAAGTGAGTTCAGTTCAGCATATGTTTTCATCGTTTATTGCATCCCCTTTTCGTTCTATTTACCCAGTATTATACTCGGTTTTTCTGGTTATGCAATAGTTGTCGAGAAAAAGCTTGAAAACCGCCTTCACCATGTCACATTTTGACGAATCTGTTTCCCTAAAAAATGGCGTGCATGCATACCGATATATCTCTTTATGAACGGACAGATCAGGACTTGAGCTGCTGCAATAACTGTACTCGATAGGCCTCGCTTTCAAGTGACTGAATCTCCTTATATTGTTCGGCAGTTAGAATCTTGGGTTCTCCTGCCGCCTTTGCGATCATATAAACCTTGGCACTTTCCTCAACGACTTGTGTGCGATAGTATGCTTCTCGCAGATTTTTTCCTGTCGTCACCAGTCCGTGATTGACAAGAATAAGTGCTGTATGCTCCGTTACCTTGGCAGCCACGGCATCCGCCAGAAGTTTGGTTGTGGGCAGTACGTAGGGTACAAATCCGATATCTCCTACCAGTGCTGACTGGTCAGGGAACAGATGCGGAAGACTGTCATACACAAGACTGAGTGCAATGGTGTATGCCGGATGTGTATGCACGATCGCTTGAATATCCGGGTTCGCACGATAACTGAACAGATGCATCAGCACTTCAGAAGAAGGGCGCGTGGACCCTGCTCGTGTCTCTCCCGTCTCCATATCAATGGCAATCCATTCTTCCGGCTCCAGCTCTTCCAGCGCGAAGCCGCTCGGTGACAAGAGCATTGTGCCCGCTGAGCGTGCACTGATATTCCCGCCCGGACCAACAACCAACCCTTGAGCCACAGCTTTACGCGCGTACTTAGTCAATTCTTCTCTGACCTGTTGTTCAGACATGCTTCTCCACCACTCCTTTTTCTGTTTCTTTTACTTCCTTTGCCCTACAGTTTCATCGCTTTAAGGTTGCTGCTGTTTCAGCACATATATTTGCTGATACGTGCCATAAGCCTCCTGCCAGCAATCCTGCTGTTCAGGCGTGTAGATGTCAGGTTCAAAAGAGCCCCCTATAATCTCACGTGCATCGGACAAACTGCCTAGTTCACCAAGTGCAACATACTGCATCAGGCAATTACCTGCTGCAGATGCCTCGACGGGTCCGGCGATCACCGGGACTCCAGCCGCATTCGCTGTAAACTGGCAAAGCATGCGATTATGCACACCACCGCCAACCATATGAATAACGGCAGGTTTAGTACCTGTAATCTGTTCTAGCTCATCCAGCGTTTGCCTGAACTCCAGTGCCAGACTTTCCAATATACAGCGAACGATCTCCCCCACAGTTCCCGGTACTGACTGACCAGCGCTTTGACATTGCTGACGGATTCGTGCTGGCATATCTCCAGGACTCATGAATACATCGTCTCCTGGCGACACAAACGATTGATGCGCAGTTGCTGTTGAAGCAAGCTGTATAAGCTCTTGATAAGAATAACAACGATTTTCCCGTTGCCACTGGCGTTTGCATTCCTGAAGCAGCCACAGACCTGAACGATTTTTCAAGGTTCTCACCTTACCGCTCACAGTCCCTTCATTCGTAAATCCAAGCTTATGGCTCAGATCGCTCAGCACAGGCGACTCGCGTTCAACGCCCATAAGGGACCATGTGCCACAACTAATAAAAGCAAAGTCGGACTGAGTTGCCGGGATTGCCGCGAGCGCCGAAGCCGTATCATGTGATCCCGCAGAAACAACGTTCATCGGACCCGTACGCAGCTCTTGAACCAGATCTCCCGTTAATTCACCCAGAACAGTCCCTGGCTGAACAAGCCGTGGGAATAACGATTCAGGCAAATCAAGACGGCTCATCAATACTTCATTCCATCTTGCTTCCCCGGTATGGAGCAAACCGCTTGTGCTTGCAATCGTATACTCGCAAGCCTGCTCACCTGACAGATAGTAGTGAAACAAGTCCGGCATGAATAATAGACGTGTGTCTGGACGCACATCCGCTGCCCGTTCCCGAAGTTCACCAAAGAGCTGAAATAGGCTATTGATCTGCTGAGGCAACACTCCTGACATCGAATACAACTCCTGCTCGCTCACCATAGCAAGCACATCATTCATGGATCTTGCATGGCGTGTATCTCGGTAATGACGCGGATTACCAAGTAATCTTCCCGCACCATCGACCAGCCCGTAATCCACGCCCCACGTATCCACTGCAATGGATTGTATGGGTGATGACATGCCTTCGGTACCTTTCTGCATTCCCTGCTTCAACTCATGGAATAAACGCAGGAAATCCCAATACAATTCGGCTCGAAGCTGTACAGGATCATTAGGAAAGCGATGAACTTCCTTTAGTGTCAGCTTGCGTCCCTCCAGCGCTCCCCGAACCACACGTCCGCTGCCGGCGCCGAAATCAGCAGCAAGCACATAAGCGGCTTTAGCCTGATTCCCCATAGAATGCTCCCTTCGCTCAGCATGTTAACGATATAACGGGCCAAACACATGACAAGCACGATAATCTGCGCTTTCCGGCTCACTTGTACCAAACATGCCCCAAGCCCGCGGGCGGAAGATGTCTGCTTCAGGCACATTGTGCATATTAACTGGAATACGCAGTATGGATGCAAGCGTAATCAGATCCGCACCAATATGTCCATACGAGATCGAACCATGATTCGCCCCCCATTGATTCATCACTTCGTATACCGAAGTAAAGGCTCCTGAGCCGGTGAGTATTGGAGCAAACCAGGTGGACGGCCATGTTGGATCAGTCCGCTGATCCAATGTGTCATGCACATGCTCAGGCAAATCCACCGTGTAGCCTTGAGCCAGCTGCAGCACGGGGCCCAGTCCTTTAACCAGATTCAGACGGGTCATGGTTACAGGCATACCGCCTTTGGTCAGGAAGTCTGCTGAGTACCCACCACCCCGGAAATACTCAACAGAAGCAGGTCTCCATGAAGTCGCTTTCAGACAATGCTGCACTTCCTCGTCTGTAATTTCCCAAAAAGGCTTGAGCACTGGCTTGCCATCCCGCGATTGTTCTCCCGTACCGTCAAGAGCAGCAGAGCCTGAATTAATCAGATGCAAAATGCCTGCCGCGGCTGGCCCCTCCAGCTGATGTCCCGTCACACGTTTCACTGATTCGGGGCTCCAATAGGTACGTACATCGGCAAATATCTGCGCGGTATGTGTCAGTAATGAACCAAACAGCATAGAGACACCGTTCAGACTGTCATTCTCCGTAGCTACCAGATATGGCGCACGTTTACCGTTCCAGTCAAAGGAGGAGTTCAGCAGGGATTCCAGAAAATCTCCATTGGGCGCATGATCCGTCCATTGCCGTTGTCCCTGAAACCCGGATACAATCGCATGGTGTCCCATGGCCTCCTCTTCAAACCCGAGTTCAGCCAGTTTCGGGTTACCCGCCATTAGATCACGTACAATTTGAGTCATTTTAACAACGGTTTCCCACTCGACATCTTTGCGCTCCCGATCACTTTGAAGCTGCTCAGGATTGTTATCGGGACCTTCACTGCAATTCTCCTTCACCCAGGCGAGTGCAAGCTTGTATTCCTCAGGATCATAGATTTCCTCTTCGATCCTCCGCGTCAGCTCGCTCATATCCACGTATTCATTCCGCATGCCCAGATATTCCTGGAAAAAAGAATCATTCACGATGGAACCCGCAATCCCCATCGACACAGAACCAATAGATAGATACGCCTGTCCTTTCATCATGGCTGCGGCAAGACCGGCACGGCTGAAACGAAGCAGCTTCTCGCGTACATCGTCTGGAATCGTGGAGTCACCGCCATCCTGCACATCCTCTCCATAGATGCCGAATGCCGGAATGCCTTTCTGAGCATGTGCAGATAGCACTGCTGCCAGATATACTGCACCTGGGCGTTCCGTTCCATTAAAACCCCAGATCGCCGTAGGAATAGACGGTGACATGTCCATCGTTTCGGTACCATAACACCAGCATGGGGTTACCGTAATCGTTACACCTACATTGGAGCGACTGAACAAGGCCGCGGCTTGTGCTGCTTCCGCAACCCCGCCGATACAGGAGTCGGCAACGACGCATTGTACCGGTGAACCGTCGGGATAAAAAAGCTCGGCTGAGATCAGTTCGGCTACTGACGTAGCCATGCGCATCGTTTGTTCTTCCAGGGACTCACGCACACCTTTGCGTCTGCCGTCTATCGTGGGACGAATACCAATCTTGGGAAAAGCCTGATTATAACGATAATCCTGATGAGTCATACGAGAACGTCCTCCTTTTATTGCATTTCAATAAATGCATGCAGCATTGAGAATATTCTGACTGAACGATAGGCTGGGATCGAAAATAATTCATCCGTTTCAGGTGACATATGCGATTGCCGATAACCTGCCTGCTTTTGGTTTTGAATGCGTTTACATTTCATCAAAAAAATAAACCGCCCTCATATTTCGATCATTACATGTTACTCACTGTGCCTTCGGTGGACAATGCAACATACATGAAAAAATAATGAGAACGGTTATTCTGTCTGGCTCATAACAACTTATTTGTTGCCTTACCTGAGCGAGTGTACTAGACATCCTGAACTGTATTTGTTGTTTTGTTAAAATAATAGATTCGTTATGATTGTAAAATTCTAGATAAGGGTTATCGGTAACCCTAACATAGCATGCACCTATCTTGCTGTCAATCGTCTTTATCCTATAGAATGAAAAGACTACACTGCGGAAAGGTCCGATTCCATGTGATTACGATTTATGATATCGCCAAAAAAGCAAACGTCTCCGCGATGACCGTCTCCAAAGTCATTAATCGCACCGGGCGTATTAGTGCGGCTACACGGGAGCGTGTGCAGAATGTAATTGATGAGCTCGGATATATCCCCAACTCCAATGCACGGAGTCTCGTGTTGCAACGAACACAGATGCTCTCGTTACTGATTACCGATATTACCAACCCTTTCTATACTACCGTCGCGCGTGGAGCGGAAGACGCTGCACATCTGCGCGGATATCGTGTGTTGTTTGGCAACAGCGACGAGGATTATTGCAAAGAACAAGAGTATGTCGAGGCCATTCTGTCGACACGGGTAGATGGTGTGCTCTTTGCACCGGCAGGTGACCGCTCCTATACTCATTTGCAGCAGTTGCAGGCTCGAAGCATTCCGTTTGTGTTTCTGGATCGCACAGTACCTGACATCCATTCCGATGTGATTACCGGAGACAGCCATCAGGGCGCTCTGGAGCTCATGCGTTATTTGATTAAGCTGGGGCATCAGCATATTGCACTGGTCAATGGTTCGTCAGAAGTGTCCACAGCAAGATTACGTGAGCAAGGTTACATGGAGGGGCTTCGTGAAGCCGGAATTGCTCCTGATCCTTCACTCGTGCTTCGTACCAGCTACCGGGATTTCAGTGATGATGAGGGTTTGGAGCGTCTGCTGTCGCGCCCGCAGCCGCCTACAGCTGTATTTGCGGCCAACAACCTGCTCGCAATTGGGGTCATCCGTCTTCTGCGCAAGCGTGGACTTCGAGTGCCTGAGGATATTTCCGTCGTGTGCTTTGATGATCTTGATCTGGCGTCTGCCTTTAATCCCTTCTTAACAGTCATTGCACAGCCTGCATATGAATTCGGTTATCAGGGGATGCAGTTGCTGATTGATCGTATTGAAGGGAAATTGCCTTCAGACGCCCAGACGATCATTTTACCTTCCGAGATGCGAATACGCGCTTCGGCGGCGGTCCCCGCCTCTAACTGACTTCTCACGTAGCAATACATAAGAAAAACAGGATGTCCCTGAGAGCACTTCTCTGGTTCATCCTGTATCTATGCCTCAATCTGTATCTATGTCTGCTTAACCTGTAACAGCACGTCTGCCTGTTTCCGCAGCTTGCTTCCGCGCTTTATTTCTCGGACTGCAAGGCCAGTGCAACCTCTCGCACAAGACCAGGGAACCAGTCCATGAGCGCTTCAAACGTATACCCCGCCTGCTCCGCTTTGGATGTATCCATCGTCCAGGACTGCTCCACCCCAAAGGGCGACATGTCCTCGTCCACCGTCTGCTTCAAAATCTGCGACTGCATACCCGTCACGGTTTCGATAAGATGCATCATAGCCGTAAGTGAAATCGAGCCTTTGGAGGCTGCGTTCACTGGACCTGTCAATGACACTTGGCCAAGCCAGGCCAGAAATCGTGCTGCTTCCGTGGAATGAATGAAGCCAAGCTCGGCTTCGGGATTCGGCATGCCAATCGGATTACCCTTTTGCACATGTTTAATATGAAAATGAAGTCTTCTTGTGTAATCATCAATTCCAAGTACAATTGGAATTCGCATTGCCACTACCGGGAAGGATGCCGTCTGGAAAAACACAGCCTCTGCGAGCCGTTTGCCCTCGGCGTAACTGAACGCCTCTTTGCTACCATACTGCAAGGGGTATGTATACGGATCAAAATCCGTTTCCACAAATCCCGGTTTGGGCTCCCCATATACCGACAGCGTAGATGTCAGCACATATCTCTGCGTACGTCCGGCAAATACTTCACAAGCAGCCTTCGCTTCATCCGGGGAGTAACAGATATTATCATACACAACATCCCACTGATCCGACTGTGCGGCCTCTGCGACAGAATGCGGGTCTTCCCGATCCATGCGAATTCGCTTTACATCCGCGCCAAAATCCACTTCCGTCTGTCCACGTGTCGCGACCGTGATCTCTGATTTCCCTTCCCATAACAGATGATCCACTAATCTTTTGCCAAAAAAACGCGTACCTCCAAGGATAAGCACCTTTTTCATCTGGTTTCCCTCCAATCCAAATCTACTGTGACAGCTCCTGAATACGAAGCATGGTATGTGCATTACGCTGGAATTCGTATGACGTTTTGACTTCGGACACCGAATATGCTCTTTGTTCAACAATGGACTTCAATTCATCCATATATTCATAACGCTTGCCTGACAAGTCTACCGTCGGAAAAATACGAACCTCATGTCGGGTCACACGCAGCATTTCCAGCAGTGTCTGCACATGAAAATCAAAATGGAGACGGTCCGCATAGGTAAACAGGAAATGCGCAGACAAGGTTAGCTCGAACTGTTCATCGGCACACGGCAGCTCAGGCAAGACGGCTATCCTCTCTCTGTGGATTAATCGTTGGGGAAAACAAGACCAATCTGCTGCCTGATCTGATCCATCACCTGCATCGTTTGGTAGGATCGTTCATAGGTGTTCATCGCAGATTCTTTCCTTCCCTGCTGTACCAAGTTGACGAACTCCTCCATCTCATAATACATCACGGGATGCTGCTGCTCGACAGTCAATGGCTCGACCGTCCCGTCATTATAACGAATCTCTGCGTATTCTGGCGAACCGATCCTGTCGATCATGATGCTGCCTCGTTCCCCTATAATCTCACTTGGTGCATGCGAATTGGCGATTTTGGAATAGGTTACAACCGCATTCATTCCGTCATATTTCAGCAGCACGCTGCCCTGCCCGTCTACCCCGGATTCCAGCATGGTGGCTTGGGATTGAACCTGCTGTGGCGCACCAAACAACGTGATGAGCGGATATAAACAATACACGCCCAGGTCCATCAAAGCTCCGTTCGCCAGCTCAGGCTTAAAGGCGTTAAGCACAATGCCCTCCTTGTACTTGTCATAACGCGAGGAATACTGCGAGTAGCCCGCTATGTATTGGCGAACAGGGCCGATTTTGTGCAAATGCTGTTGTACACTTTTAAAAACAGGAACGAGCGTAGACTTCATCGCCTCCATTAAGAGGACGTCATGCTTCCTTGCCGTCTCGATCATACGGCTCACTTCAGCACGATTAGCCGCCAGCGGTTTCTCGCATAATACATGCTTGCCGTTTCTGAGGAACAATTCGGCCTGCTGTGCATGAAGTGTATTGGGCGTTGCAATATATACCGCATCCAGCGTATCGCTGGCTGCCATTTCCTCCAGATTCGTGAAGCGATAGGCTGCATTATAACGGTCTGCAAATGAGTTTGCTTTCTCCTCTGTTCGCGAGTATACCGCTGTAAGCTGGAAACCTTGAACCTGTGCTGCTGCCTCCAGCAGTTTTTCCGTAATCATATTGGTACCTACAACCCCGAATCGAACCATACGATCTACCTCTTTCCTTATGACTGATAGTTGTTAGATATTGAATGTGTAAAACATTGCAGTAACGCCTGTTCCATAACCTCTCTTTCTATTGTAGCGTATAATTCAACGGGAATGAAGAAAGAGCTGGTTACTTTAAAAAGCAAGAGCTGATTCATATTGAAATCTTGCGATTTGATTCGAAATATCGTGATTTCCTGAGCGTCAGGGGTATAATTATACCTGAGGTGATTCCATGAAACGCACAGAGCAGCTCCATTCCCTGCACCAGACCATTCCTGACGAGTATTGGAATGCGATAATCCAGAACGATCCAGCGTACGACGGTACGTTTTTTTATGCGGTGCAAACAACCGGTATTTTCTGCCGTCCCTCGTGTAAGTCAAGACCTCCCAAATTCGACAATGTGCTCATCTTTCCCGATGCAGAACAAGCTTTGGCCCACCAGTTCAGACCGTGCAAGCGCTGCAAGCCAGCAGGAGCACGAGTGCCTGACCAGGAATGGATCTATGGCGTTACCGAGTACATTGACAAGCATTACACCGAAGCATTGACGCTGGATATGCTTGCTGCTGTAAGTCATGGGAGTCCATATCACTTGCACCGCGTGTTCAAACGCATTACTGGACAAACCCCGGCTCAGTACATTCAAGCCAAACGAGTAACGAAGGCTCAGGAACTGCTGAGACAGACTCATCTGACCGTAAGTGAAATTGGACGCCAGATCGGCATATCGAACGCAGCGTATTTTGTCTCGGTTTTTCGCAAGCATATCGGTTATACTCCTGCACATTACAGAGAAAGACAAGGTAGCAGCTCATGACCGTTCAATTGAATTATAAAGTCCCCAAAACATTATTAAACAAAGGCAGCGGCTTTCTAAGCGGATATACCCACACCTTAAATCCGTACACAGGTTGTACCTTTGCATGTTCTTACTGTTACGTCAGACAGATGCCGGTCTCCTTGTTTCGCAAGGAAGACTGGGGAAGCTGGGTCGATGTGAAAAAAGAAGCCTCCGGTCTTCTCGCCAAAGAATTGCAGCGTGCCCGTAAGAAAGGTCAAGTGACCATTTTCATGTCGTCCAGCACCGACCCGTATCAACCTGCCGAGGCTCGCGAACGTATTACGCGCTCCTTGCTCGAAACGATGCTGCACCACCCGCCCGATTTTGTGCTGGTTCAGACTCGAAGCCCGCTTGTTACCCGTGATATCGACCTCCTCCAGCAGCTCGGTGATCGTGTGCGCGTGAGCATGACGGTAGAGACAGACCAAGATAACATCCGCAAGCACTTTACACCCGCTGCACCGCCCATTGCAGGCAGATTGCATGCACTCAAGCAATTGCGGGAGGCTGGCATTCAAGCACAGGCAGCCATTGCACCTGTTCTGCCAAGCAGTGATCAGTTTGCTGTTACGTTAAGGCCGCTCGTTGAGCGTGTCTGCATTGATGATTATTTTATGGGAGATGGTAGTGAAGGCAAGCGCACACGGAGACTTGGAATGGAGCAGCTGTATCAGGAGATTGAACTGGAGCAATGCTACCAGCCTGAGGCGTACAAACGTGTGCTAGAGCTGATGAGAACACAGTTTGCGGAGCATCAAATTTATGTTAGTCAGGCCGGATTTGAGCCTTGATCTCTATATACTTTTCAGGTCGGCCAGCAAGGGCCCATCCCACCTCGATCATATACAAATATACAAAGAACAACCTCTTTCCGTCCATCAGGAAAGAGGTTGTTTCATCACGAAAGAACACATTATAATCAAACACATTCTTACATGCTTCACTTTACTTCATTTTATGTTAATGCACTGGATCATCACCATGTCTTAGATACATTACAGCTTACTTATCCAATGTATACAGTGGCAGATTAACAGGCAATGCCGCTGGGCGCTGACATGTACTCTTCATTGTGTAGAAGGTCTGCTCATCTGATGAATCGTGGAACGCCCACATCGCTTCGAGCACATGATAGGCCAGTTCGCCGCTGGCGCGGTGTGCACGTCCGCTCTGCACTGCGTAGGCCATATCTGCCACGCCAATGCCGCGCGTATTTTCCTGATAACCCGGTAGCAGCGGAGCTTCTGTCCATTCATGATCACCGATCAAGCGGTATCGTACCGGACCGCCGAAGGTGTTTGGATCGGGAACCTGCAATGTGCCGTGTGTCCCGTAAATCTCAATCGGAGGCAGTGCGCTTCCACCAAACACATCAAAGCTTGTAATGAGCGTGCCGATGGCTCCTTGCTCAAATTGCAGCAGACCGGTGACATGGGTTGGAATGTCAACGGGAATGGTCTGGCCCCTTTTTTTCTCACTCGTAATGGTACGTTCATTCATTGCTTTGCCCGTCATTCCGGCAATAGACTTGATCGGCCCCAGCAGCTGCACAAGTGCAGTCAGATAATAAGGTCCCATATCAAACATAGGCCCGCCACCGCTGGCGTAATAAAACTCGGGATCGGGATGCCAGAACTCATGTCCCCGGCTCATCATAAAGGCTGTTGCCGCTACCGGCTTGCCAATAATTCCATCCTCTACGAGCTGAAGAGCCGTCTGAATACCTGAACCAAAGAAGGTTTCAGGAGCACAGCCAACCAATAGACCTTGACGTTTGGCTGTTTCCAGCACCGCCTGCCCTTCCTCACGGGTGACCGCAAGTGGCTTTTCCACATAAACGTGCTTGCCTGATTCCAACGCTCGTATGCATACCTCTGCATGAACAGCAGGAATTGTCAGGTTGATAATCAGCTCAATCTCGGGATCAGCGAACATTTCTTCTACAGTATATACATTGGGCACGTTGTAGGCTGCTGCCTGCTCCTCTGCGCGCTTCCTGTCCAGATCAGCGACAGCAACAAGCTCAAGCACCTCAAAACGGTGACAGTTCTCCATGTAGATGCCGCTGATTTTACCACAGCCGATAATACCAACTTTCATTGTTTTCATACTCTTGCTCCCTTCGCCGTGGATCAAATATGTCTTGTAAGGTCCTGTATAAACGTATTTCAAATGGGCCAATCGAAGCATATCGTATAACCTCAACTTGATATGATGACAAATGTGCCACACGCCAAACGTGCCACGGTCTGATTACAGGTAGAATGTCAGCCTCAGGTTTGATTGTCAGCCATGCCTGTGTACGCCTCGGCTGCGCCTGTCGATCTGCTTTTCGCCAGCTCTTTGCCCGCTGCTGTCCACAGGAAACCGCTGCGCATCATCTCGGTCACCGGCTTCATATCAACGATATCCGCATGATGTCCGAGCGAGTTATAGAATACACGCCCTGCGCCCCAGCGCTTCGTCCAGGCTACAGGCATATCTACAGGCCCATTTGCTGCGTGAGGACCTGATACGATCGGGAAGCGGGTGGTTGCCAGCACTTCCACGGCGGGATCAACGTGCAGGTAATACTGCTCACTTTTCACCTCGAAATCCTCGATGTGATCCAGGAGCGGACTTGAGCCACGTTTGATATTTACCATGTATTCCACACCGTCATTCCCCGGATGAGCTACCCACTGTCCACCCGTCATAAACTGCCAGTCTACGTTTGTACGGAACGCATCACACATGCCGCCATGCAGCCCGGCAAGACCTACACCGCTCTGTACAGCCGCCGAAACATTATTGACCAGCTCCTGCTCAATCTGTCCCATTGTCCATAGAGGTACGATCAGATCCAGCCCTCGCAGCTTCCCTGCATCCGCATAGGACTCCAGCGTGTCGGAAACTTCAACTTCAAACTGCTCTTCTTTCAAGATACGCTCAAAAATGGCCGCCACCTGCTCCGGCTCATGTCCATCCCAGCCGCCCCATACAATTAGCGCTTTCTTCATCAATTAATCACTCGCTTTCGCTTCATTCAATTAGGTCGTTCAGTGGAGCAGAATCAGAATATCTGACAATACCTCTAACTTATCTGCTGCTCTTGATGCTCTGCCTTCAACTACTGGCTTATCTTCTAGCCGCATCCCTGCTGTTGAATCGTAGCTCCAGCATTACATCTCTTCAAGCGTAACCCAGCGGCGTTCAGCGACCGAGCGTTCTACTGCTTCCAGTACAGCCTGGCAGGCAACCCCATCATGGAAGCTAGGTGATGGCTGACGGCCTTCCGAGATGGCGGTTACCAGTTCCAGCATCTCATGGGTGAACGTGTGTTCAAAGCCAATCGTGTGTCCTGCAGGCCACCAAGCTTCGGCGTATTTATGCGCAGGATCGGTTGCCAGTACACGGCGGAAGCCCTGCACATCCTCATCGTCCGTAGTGAAATACACTTCCAGTTCATTCATACGTTCAAAATCAAAACGCACACTGCCCAGACTGCCGTTAATCTCAAACGAATTCGTGCTTCGATGGCCAGCAGCAAATCGCGTAGCTTCGAAGCTGCCTAGCGCTCCGCCTGCGAATCGAGCCAGGAACAGTGTCGCATCATCTACTGTGACCTCACCTTTAGGTGCATCTGCACTTGAGCTGCCTTTCGCACTTAGGCCTGTCATCTCGGACGCAAGCGGACGTTCTTTAATGAACGTTTCACTCATGCCGATTACTTCCTGGAACTCACCAACGAGGAAACGGGCCAGATCAATCAAATGCGCACCGAGATCTCCATGTGAACCGGAGCCGGCAACTTCTTTTTGCAGACGCCATACGAGTGGGAAGCTCGGGTCCAGAATCCAGTCCTGAAGGAAGAACGCACGGAAATGATAGATTTTGCCCAGACGTCCACTCTGGATCAGATCCTTTGCAAGCTGCACGGCTGGTGAGAAACGATAGTTGAATCCAACCATGTGAGTGATGCCCGCCTCTTCGGCAGCCTGCAGCATCTCACGGGAATCGGCAAGCGAGAGCGCAAGTGGCTTCTCACAGAACAGATGCTTGCCTTGACGAGCTGCCTCAAGCGCAATCTCTTTATGAGCGTCACTTGGGGCATTGATATCAATCAGGTCAATATCATCCCGCTTCACCAGCTCACGCCAATCCGTCACACTCTCGGACCATCCAAACTGGTTTGCCGCCGCCTGTACGCCCTGCTCATTGCGCCCGCAGATTACTGACATTTCAGGCTGCAGTGGAGCAGAAGGGAAGAACATCGGTAAACTGCGATATGCATTGCTGTGGGCCTTCCCCATAAACTTGTATCCAACCATTCCTACACGAAGACGTTTTGACATGAACATTTCCTCCTCAAATCGAATGTATATAACCAATCTCATATCTAGATAAGTTCGACTAAAGATTTTACACAATCCACTCCGGTGATAAGCGTACGCTTCCGCTGTAGCTTTCTTACAGAAAGCTTTCAGGCGAACACTTCGCTTTTCCAGTTTTTTTTATACAAGCAGGAGTAACCATGAGCAGTTTCAACATACATTCAGGCTCGGAACCGACTGCTGGATGAGGCTCGAACAATCAATTCAGTTGGCAGAAGTGTCCTTGGAGACTGCAACGCTTCAGCAGGATGCATCAATTTGGAAACAGCAATCTCGCCCATCTCGAAAAAAGGAACCCTTACGCTGCTCAGTGCCGGAACCGCCATCTCGGCTGCATCCGAGTCATCATAACCAACGAAGGCGGGGAAGTCCTCGATCCGTACCCCTCGTTCACGCAAGCCATGCATCACTCCAATTGCCATCCGGTCATTGGCTGCAAACACCGCATCAATCTCATGCAGACGTTCAGCAATTATTGCTGCTGCCTCTATCCCGCTCCGTCTGCTGTAATTCCCTTCGAGCAGCAAACTCGGATCAAGCTCCATTCCAGCCTGTTGCAGGCCCAGGCGCACACCTTCCATCCGTTCCTGACTGTTCGAGTAGCTGTACGGTCCGTTCAGAAAAGTAATATTTCGATACCCTTGGTCGGTAAGATGGCGTATAGCAAGGCGGCTACCCTCGACATGATCAGCATCGACTTCAAAGAACGATTCCCCTGTAAAATGCTGATTCATAACGCAGAAGGGATGTCCTTCCCGGTCCAGCTGCTGAATTGCAGCCAGCTCATCATGATCATACCTTGCACCAAGAATGATACAAGCATCAATCTTTTGTCTTCGGAACAGATCGGTATAATTCATAACTTCACCCGGTGTTTGAAACATGACGAGCAGATCGAGACCGTTATCTCGCGCTTTGCTTCCAATGCCGCTTAACATTTCGGAGAAAAAATAGGCCGAGAACAGATGTGCCTTCGGAACATAAGGCAGAACGACACCCAGATTACCACTTTTGCTTCTGGCAAAGCTGCGGGCAAGTGCACTCGGCACATAGCCTAACCGCTCGGAAGCTTCAAGCACCCTGCGACGAGTCTCCTCCCTGATTGGTCCAACGCCATTGAGAACCCTGGATACCGTTGCCTCGGATACCCCCGCAAGTTCAGCCACTTCTCTGCGAGAAGCCATGTCTTTCACCCCCTTCAGATGGACTACGCAAGTTATAATCAATCGTAATATCATTTATGTACGCGCGTACATTTTCTCATGTCATGTAACCGTTGTCAATGCAAAAACAACAAAAAAATGAGGAATTCAGGCTGAGCCTTTTTCCTCATTTTTGATTTGTCTATAACACAGTTCATAATCACTACTATAAATAGAACATTATTGTGCAGATCAAGCCAGCGTGTTATGCCTTGGCTGCTGTAGCACTGGGCTCCTTGGAGGACTGATTGAATTCTGCCTGCTCCTTATCCTTGCTGAGCTTGCGCGCACGGTCCGACGGCTCGGAGGAAGCTTGAAGCTTGCGAACTTTATGCAGGACCTCCTTGTTAGGCAGAAAGTGCTGGGACCGAATAAAGCGAATGGTTTTAGTTTTGGCACGCATAACAATGGAATCCGTTTCTGCCCGATCATCTGCAAGGTAACGTACTCCACCAAGAATCTCACCAGGTGTTACACCCGTAGCAGCAAAAATAACATCCTCTGTACCGATCATGTCCTCCATCGTTAACACTTTGTATGGATTGTCAATTCCCATCTGCAGGCAGCGCTGGAACTCATCTGCATTGGCAGGCATCAAACGACCTTGAATCTCGCCTCCAAGGCAGGATAAAGCTGCTGCTGCAAGCACTCCTTCAGGTGCTCCACCTGATCCGACATACAGATCAATGCCCGCTTCCGGGAAAGCGGGAGCCATCGCTCCGGCAACGTCTCCATCACTAAGAAACTTGATCCGCACGCCCACTTTGCGCAGTGTCTTGATCGTGCTCTCATGCCGAACACGGTCCAGTATCATGACCGTCAGATCGGATATATTTTTGTTCAGAGCGGCAGCCGCCTTTTCAAGCGTTACCTCAACCGGATCTTCAATGCTGACCTTGCCAACAAGTGCAGGGCCAACCGCCAGCTTCTCCATATACATGTCAGGAGCGTGCAGCAGATTGCCTTTTCCCGCCACCGCAATGACGGACAATGCGTTATTCAGCCCTTTGGCTACAATCTCTGTGCCCTCCAGCGGATCAACGGCCACATCAACCTCAGGCCCTTCCGCATTGCCTACTTCCTCTCCAATGTACAGCATCGGAGCCTCATCCATCTCGCCTTCTCCAATAACAACTGTGCCGCGAATAGACACGGAATCGAACATGGCCCGCATGGCCAAAGTAGCCGCCTCATCCGCACTGTTCTTATCGCCTCTTCCCATCCACGGGGCTGAAGCTAATGCTGCCAATTCTGTTACTCGTACAATTTCCAACGCCAGCTCGCGTTCCATGCCTGCCACTTCCCTTCTGGTTTTCCACAGCATAACGTGAAGGACAGCCGAAATCTATCGCAAATCCATATCAATTCAATCTAAAATGAGCGTAGTGACAGCTTTTTCGCTCTGTTTTACTTATTTTAACATTTATTAATTTTATGAGTTTTTCGTGCTCAAGTCGTTTCTTCAACGCTTGATTTTGTTCCTTTTTCTATGTTCAAACATTAATATTTTTTCCAATTCTCTTGGCCGTTTTGGTACCTTTCGTTCGAATAGCTCCCCTCTCCTCTTCAGTGAAGCATTAACTTCCTCTAACTCAAGAAGCACCACGTTTTGCATTCACAATCAGAGCTGGCACTGCTCGTATTCTGACAAAATCGAAAACGATTTTCGAGAATGCTCGTGCACTTCAGTATTTGCTAATAAAATGGAAGTATCGAGTTGATTACTCGGATATTCCAGTGATATATAAATGACTGCAAAGAGATGTATTTTTAAGTATTAATCAGGACTTTAGCCTTTGCTAATGTCATAGATACAGTCTATATTGGATATCGAAAAATATGAGTTTACATAATATTAATTACGTTATATTTATAAGACAAAATAATCCATAATTTACCACCCTTTTAAAATTGGAGACTCATTCAACACAAAAAAGACCAAGTCAGTCGTATTACTGACATGGCCTTATATCTTATCTAATTCATGTTCATTAAGGTTCCATTCCCCACACCAACTGGTTGTTTACATACCCGGTAACCTTGCTATGGTTCGCATATTGATTGCCTGATGCCATGAAGGAATAGTCGTCTGCCTGATTGTAATTGGACCAGTTATTTTTGGAGAAACGCGCCTGGATCTCTGCACTCCCGCCTGGATTTAACACTCCGGCATTGCTGGTGAAGCCCAGCTCCACATAATAGTCAGCACCCGTAGCCGGTGATGTCATCTTCACAAATGTACTGGTAACGTGGGCACTTCCAATACTTGACCAATCCGTCCAAAAGGTCTGTGCTTCCTCACCATCAATCGTGTAATAATATCGTACCTTCACATCACTGAGATGGATATCGGTATCCCCGGAATTGATTAGCTTGAACTTGGGAGCAATGCCGCTCGTCGAGGCACTTGTATTGCCATTATACGCCTGAATCGTTAACTGAGCGTCCGTTGGAGCAACCGCCGAGCTATCCGTTACATTTAATTTAAGAACAGCAGCCTTGCCGCCATCAAAATGAAAAGTCAAACTCGACTGGCCCACAGGCAAAGTGGACAGGTAAGATGAGTTAAAAACCACCGTTGCTCCCGATGCGATGTAATCCTGCCCGGATACAAGATGCACACCACCCTTTGAAATGTTCGTGAGCTGATGCCCGTTCAACGTAAGTGCAATCGTAACATCCTGACCAGCCCCTGCTGCTTTATCAAAGCTTATACTTTCGGGTGAGATGGCTGCACCTGGATTCGGCGGATTCCCCTTCAGATCTGGCAGCTCATCCAGGGTAATTACGTAGTCGCTCTGATAGAGCGTCTTCAGTGTAGCCGGATAATTGAACGCATTGCTCATCAGATGTTCACCGTACCATGGGCAGAAATAGAGCCAGCCCGCTTTTTCCTCAATAAGATTCTTCACACTTGGAACGGTATCATTCTCTGTCATCGCCACCATCTTCTTGCCATTCGTCAGGTTCACGAGCTGATAGAAAATAGAAGTTATCGCATCCTCATTCGGTACACCGGACAAACCGTCATAACGATTGTAGATCGTATTATATTTGTCATAACCGACCAGATCCACCTGCTCATCTCCCGGATACCAGGCCGGCGAAGTGCTATATACATAGCTGTTGTACGTCCAGATCAGATTGTGCAGGTCATAGGTTTCCGTCAGCTCGGTGTAGAGCATATCCCATAACTTTTTATACACATCGGCTCCGGCAGAAGCCCACCAGAACCACGCTCCCTCTCCATTCAGTCCGCCATTCCCTTCTGCTTCATGATACGGGCGGAAAATGACGGGCACGTCGTTATCCTGTAAAATCTGCAGCTGCTCTGCCAGATCGGCAATCGTCAGCTTGACATACTGATATTCCTTCGTGCCGGGAACAACCGCTTTGGCTGTATCAAAATTCGTCTCGGTCGGTTTATAGGTCGCCTCCTTCCAATCTACGAAATCGCCCAGCTGATACGTGTTAAAGTTTCGTGGCACATTGATATGCCACGACGCAGTCGCAATTCCACCACGGGTATTAACCCAGTCAATCATACGATTGGTGGTTCCATCCTCCCAACCATAGAGCGGGTTATAATTCATAAAATCAAAACCGCGAATAGCCGGATATTGGCCTGTCAGATCATGAATCCATTCAAACTCCAGTTCATAATTCCCGTCATTTCCCCCTCCATAAATCTCCTGTTGTCCCGAAATAATGTTGTGTCCGTATACCTCCGTCAAGTAGTTCATTAATATTTGCGTTTCTGGCGTAGACTCAGGATCACTTAGGACAGGCTGCACATTCAGCGGATCAAGATCGGCATAATCCACAGTGAACGTATCGAAATAAGCGTATCCCCAGCCAGCCTTCAGCTGAATCGAGTTGTTGCCCTTGTTTAATTTGTGAAAACCAAAATCATAATCCGACCATGTTGTCGTATAGGGAAGCATATAGGAGCCTTTGGTCATTCCGTTAACCGCCAGATATTGCAGCCGGCCATCCATGCTGAGCTCCTGCATATACCGTGTGGAGATGCTGTACATACCTGTTTCCGGCACAGTTACGTTTAAAGTGATTGTTCCAGAGCCCTGCATCCAGACGAATCCACTCCCTGAATATCCGGGCTTGGGCTGTCCATAAATCTGGGTAACCACTTGCAATTCAGGGCTCAATTCCGCATCCTCGCCTTCAATGGTTAACAGTGGAGCATCCGCATGAACCGTAGCAGGTACTGTTACTGCCAACAAGCCTAGCAAGAGAGTGCCCATTAGCAAAGCACCTGTCAGCATCATAGCAACTGTTCTCTGAACCCTTTTCCTCCATTCCGTCTTCATCCCGATCTTCATTTCCATCTCCCTTTCCCTTTGAAATATGAGAGCGAAATGTGCATAACCCTGATCATGATGACGCTTTCAAAGTAAACATATCACGAGTGGATAATTCTGTAAATATACGGTTATTTTGATTGCGAAAACGATTCATTTCTAACCTTCGTAACCTGACATTCGTTCTAAAAATTATGTACACCTATATATATCTAGACCTGTAATCTGTTTTCATCTGACACCTGAATAAACATACTTCACTCTTTTTCGATCTCCTGACTCCCAGGTAATCAGAAACTCGGGTGAACTCCACTGACTTTTTTCTAATGCGATATCTTCTACGTTTTTCGTTACATCCAAAGTGTAATTTCCATCCGAAGAGGACAGATCATGATACTCCACGGTATGATTCGGGTATATCACCAACACTTTCACGTTTCTCGCTTTTTTCGCACGAGCCATCTCAAAGGATACCGTCGCTTTATATGTACCTTGCTCCCCACCATAACTTGCGGACACCTGACTGCTGTTTACAACAGCCTCCGCATTCTCTAAAGCAACCAGTAAGATTAGCAGCAGGCCTGCGATTACAGCAAGGACCATCCGTTTTTTTATCATCTAATCCCTCCCACGCAAAAAAATAATAAAGAATTTCTGCATCGTAAGCATGCTTCACATTCGCAGAAAAATCTCTATTATTCATAATATTACCATAATTACAGGTATGATAAATGCTGTTATTTAACATTCGAATGCTTTAAGCAGGCTGATGGCAGCCACTTCAACTGCGTTGTTTTCTATTTTTTTGATTATTGTGCAGTCTCTATCACCGTTTCCGTTACTGCTGCGTCACTCTTCTCTTTCCTAACATATCGTTCACTTGCTTTGTTTACCGCCCGAATAATCCCACCATACCCGGTGCAGCGGCAAAGATTGCCACATAATCCGGCTTCAATCTGCTCCTGCGAAGGGTTTGGACACTCGTCCAGCAGCGCCTTTGTTGAAATAATCATGCCCGGTGTGCAGTAACCGCACTGAAATCCTCCCTCTTCAACAAAGGCCTGTTGTATAGGATGCAGCTGCCCCTCCAGTTCGCCGCCAAGCCCTTCGATCGTCGTAATTTCACCGCCCTCACATTGATAAGCCATGAGAAGACAAGCATTCACAGGCTCACCATTCAGAAGGATCATACATGCGCCGCAGCGTCCAACCTCACATGACACTTTAGTGCCTGTCAGCTGTAATTCATTTCGCAAAATATCGACAAGCCGGGTTCCGGGAGCAACAAACAGTTGTCTGGAATGTCCATTAATCACTGCGCTCCATTCCTGTTCAAGCGGCTGGTTCTTCATGATGGCTTCACTCCTTCCGGCCAAAAAACATTGAATGCCTTGGTCAACTCTTCCCGCGGCACAGGAAGGCGGTTAACCCACACTCCTGTAGCCTGATGTATTGCTGCTGTAATGGCGGGGGCAAGCGCTACGGAACCAATCTCGCCAATGCCTCTCGGTCCAAATGCATCCCCTTCAGGTAAATCCTCAATGGCTTCCACTTCCAGATTTGTGTGAATGTCCTTGATGGTTGGAATCAAATACGTGTCCAGATTGCACGTCACATAGCGACTGTCCTGCATAACAGCATCTTCGGTCAGCGTAAATCCAAGAGCCATCACACTGCCGCCTTCAATCTGTCCCACGTACCCCATCGGGTTAATAACCGGGCCAGCAGCTACAATATGCCGTGTATCCAAGAGCTTGGTTTCCCCCGTCAGCATATTTACCTCCACCTCTGCGGCTACTGCGGCATACGTATAGAGGTAGTGACCACCTACAACATGATCAGGAGTGGTCGGATAATGAAAGGTCGTATCAAAAATCCAATCCTTCGCTTCACCACACTGTACAAGCTCCGCATAAGTAGCCACCAAACTGGAAGAGGTCACGGATGGAGACGCCTGTACTTTGCTCCATATCCCCCTGGGGCCAGTCATCAGATTCTCAGCTGGCATACCTGAAATTTCGGAGGCAACCGTGAGCAGCCTTGAACGGAAGCCATGCTGCAACCGTTGCAGAGCCATCCAGGCCATCGTCGTGGAGCGAGAGGCCGTGCTGGAGCCACTATGCGGCACACGATCCGTATCTCCAATGACGATGCTCAGATCGGACGTGTGGCACTGAAACAGATCACAGAGCATGATCTCCAGCGTAGCAACGAGACCCTGCCCGAATTCCTCATAGCTGAATGCCACTTCTATCTTGCCTTCGGCGTTCAGGGAAAGCCGTCCCCCTGCCGGGTCTGGAATGCCGTACCCGAGCCCCGCACCATGCATTGCGATAGCGGCCCCGACCCCACGTTTTATCCAAGGTGCCCGTGACGCATCCTCTTCGGGATGAAGCTGCTTCTGCCATAGATCCGAGCGATCCAGTGCATCCCAAACTTGAGATAGTCCATCCGTAGGCAGAATTTGCTGATTCAATGGCCCCGGATCATGCTTCTGCCGCAGATTACGTCTGCGGAATTCCCACGGGTCCATATTCATCATCTGTGCCAGCCGATCCATCTGCCCTTCCATCGCAAAGATCGCCTGATTGCCGCCAAAACCGCGAAACTCGCCGGATAATCCGTTATTCGTATATACAGATACGCCCTCCACATCGACATGCGGAATTTGATAAGGTCCCATGCAATGCTCGGTACAGAAGTTGAGCACAGGTGCTCCAAGAGTCGCATAGGCACCTGTATCTGCTGTAATCCGAACACGATGCGCCTGTAAAATACCTTCACGGCTGATGCCTGTCTGCATCTCGATTTTCATCGGATGACGTTTCAAACCGGCCCGCACCGATTCTTTACGTGAGTTGTGCATTTTGACGGGACGGCCGCATTTTAAGGCAAGCAGTGCTCCGTAAGGCTGCACATTCAGTTCATCCTTACCGCCAAATGAACCACCAATGGGGGACGATACTACCCGAATATCCTCTTCGGGACAGCCGATAATCCGGGCCAGTTGCATGCGGTCTTTATATCCATGCTGTGTAGCCGCATAGACATTCAAACGCCCCGCTTCGTCTGGTACAAAAAGACCGCCCTCCGTCTCCATATATGCATGCATTTGTCTTGGCGTATAATAAGTCTCCGTTACAACATAAGCACAGGAAGCAAAAGCTTGCTCGGCCTCTCCACGTTTAATCTCCGTGCGGTGCAGAACATTGCCTGGTCCGTGCGTGTGCAGCTCTGGCGCACCAGGAGCAAGTGCAGCATCCGTGCTGTCCAGCGGCTCAAGCTCTTCATATTGCACCCGAATGGCATCCAGAGCCTGCATGGCCCGTTCGGGTGAATCCGCAGCAACAGCGGCAATGGCATCACCGACATAACGAACAATGTCCTCACAGAACACCGGTTGATCCGGTGTGGCGATGCCAAAACGATTAAGGCCGGGCACATCCTTGGCCGTTAACACCGCATATACCCCTTCCATTGCTTCCGCTTCTGATGTATCGACGGACACTAATCTTGCATGCGGATAAGCACTCCGCAGCACTTTACCATAAATCATATCAGGCGAGCTCATATCGGTCAGATACTGCAGCTGCCCCGTAACTTTCGGAGGGCCATCCGGCCGCAGGTGCCAACGTTTTCCACTTTGTTCCCGGTTAAGCAGCATGCTCTATCTCCCCCTTCATTGCTCGATCGTTAGAAAGCTTGATTAATGAAGAACCTGCCACAGCTCAGCTCCAAGCATATTCCCTGCCGCCTGTTTTCTGTACTCTTCTGTTGCAAAAGCATCGGTATAGGTTATAAACTCAGCCATGACCTGCGCAGCAAGCATGGGGGCCTGAGCAGCATCCGCTCTGCCGGATTGAAGCAGCTTCTCTGCTTCAGTCAGTCTCATAGCTAGGCCAGAGCCGCCGCCAGCGGCAATTGCAATACGGTCCCAGCGTCCATTTTCCAGATTAATCTCTCCGAATAAAGCAACCGTGACAAGCGAGGCTGTGAATACCTCTCTGCGGCCCAGCTTGCGGTAAAAGGCGATCGCGCGCTTGCGTTCCGAATCTGGGCTGCCACATGCTTGAGATGTAAGGTTGCTATCCGCCCGATTGAGCGGAATATGAATCGACACCAGCACATCCTCTGCGCTTCGTCCGCGATCACGGCCGCCAAGAAGCCAATCGGTGACAGGCTGAATCTCCATTCCATGGCGGGTCATCCAATGCAGGTTAGCATCATAGACAAGCAGTGCAGGCAGCGTATCCCCAATGCCCGATACGATGTTGCCTCCAATGGTTGCCAGGTTACGTACAGAAGGGGCGGCAATAGCCAGGACAGCCTCGCACAATATAGGAAGCTGCTGTAACAAGGGGGATGCCGAACATGCCTTTAATCGGGTCATTGCCCCGATCACCATCTGATCTTCTTGGATAGTGATTCCACTCATTTCGGGAATGCAGCTCAGACTAACCAGATGTTGAGGTAGAGCCTTCAGTTCTGCCTCCCATTGGGTCCGCAGCAGGGTGGCTCCCGCAGCATAACACCATGTCCCCTGAAGCTGCTCTCTCATATAATGCAGTTCCTGCAAACTATGCGGCTGCCATACAAGGGGCTGCGCACCCGATCCATATGCTGATGATGCCATGGCTTCCCCCTCCTTTCTATATGGATTGTTTAGATGCAATCAACTCCACTTTAACTTTGGTCGGAGTTCATCCTCAAGCCTCTCTCCACATCTGTCCTTCTGCATAATCCAGAATTCGCTTTAACTGTGGCTCTGTATCTGCATCCCAGAAGCTTTCCCGCGATAAAGGAATCTTCACGCCCCTGTATCTGGAGTTAACCAGTATTTTGCGAGCACCCTCATCTCCCTGAAGGGATAACAGCGGGCCAAACATGCAGGAGCGAAAAGCAACCGGCGGCTTCACTGCCGCTTCGTCGACTGCCGCCGCATAATCACATTGCGGGTGTGAAGTCAGTGCATCCAGAATATCATTAATATGCTGTGCCGTTAGTAGCGGTTGATCTGCCATCAGCATCAGTACCCCCTCAGGACTGCATTCCATGGCTGTCCTGAGGCCGCAGCGTATGGAGTTAGCCATACCTCCAGCATGATCATCACAGACTGCAATACGCAATCTGGATGCAGCAGTGCACCTGCCTGCAATAGTCCGCAAACATTCTTCTGGCAGCCATTCGAGGCTATCGCCAGGTTTAACAACACAGACAATCTGATCCAGAGCTGAGCTTAGGGCGACCCTTAGTGTCCAGCCCGCAAGTGCGATTCCATCCGGCATTGTCACCAAGAGTTTATCCCGTCCTAGTCTGCTACTGTTACCAGCTGCCAGAACGATACCTGTCGTTTGCATAAGCATCGCTCCCTTTTTCAATCATGACCATAGAAATCCCAGCAGCTTTCTGAACTTTACGCCGACACGCAATCAGCTCAGCAGCAATACTTATCGCAATCTCTTCCGGCCCGTCTGCTCCGATAGTAAGACCAACCGGACTATGCACATGCTTCAAAGGCGGCATTCCATCCAGTAAACGCTTTGTTCGGGTACGTGAGCCCATAATGCCAAGATAGGCATAGGAACTGTTCATTAGCAGCGCCAGCCATTCACGTTCCCTCGGAAATTGGTGACTCATCAGAAGAATATAATCCTGCTCCCGAATGCTCAGCTGTCCATAGACCTCCTGCGGAAATCCGAACATCAGCTCAGCCTCGGGAAATCGTTCAGCAGTACATAAAGACTCCCGCCAGTCTGTTACAAGCACCCGGAATCCAGCCGATCGCGAGAGCTTCACTACAGGTATCACATCATTGCCTGCACCGATAATGATCAAGCGTGGCTTAGGAACATACACCGATGTAAACTGTTGAGGAAGATTCCATTCATTCACAGGCAGTCGTCCCGATTCGAGCTTGTCAAACGCATACGTAACTCTCTGCCAGTCTTCGTCGAAGGATCGGGTGAACGAGACAGACGCTCCGAGATCGAAACATAACTGCATCTGCTGCATCATTGATCGCAGCTCTCCACAGATCGGCTCCAGTAGCACAACGACGAGGCCCCCGCAGCCAATTGTTTCACCCCAGGAGAGATCATCCTCCGGCCGCATATCATAGGAAACCAGGTCCAATTGCCCCGTCTCCAGCACACGGCTTACCCGTTCCTGAAGATCGCTTTCCAGACACCCCGGACTGATGCTGCCATATATTTTGCCGTTCTCGGTAAACAGCATCGAAACTCCCTGCTTTCGGTAAGCATGCCCCTCAACCTTGATGGCTGTTGCGAGCACACTTCGTGCTTCCCGCATCGCTATTGCACACAGATCATGCATCTCCATCTGAGCCGCCACCTTTCCATGCCATCCTTTTTAAGAGCCACCAAACTAACATCAAGCAGATGTCCTGGTGCGAAAGTTACATGCGCTTCATCAGACGCGCAATGCTTTTATCCGACTCCCGCAGCACAATGCTGCGGTCAATCGTTTGTATTTTGCGATTACTCAGTACAACGCTGCCATCAATAATGACCGTATCCACACAGCTTCGGGTTGCCGAATAAACGACACGAGAGTATATATCTGTTTCATAGGAAGGGTAGGTGTGAAAATCATCGAGATCCAGCAGAACCATATCCGCCTTTTTGCCTGCTTCCAGACTGCCGATCTCTTTGGACATGCCCAGCACCTCTGCTCCACCCATCGTTGCCATGCGCAGTACCGTTCTGGCATCCATCACGGTCGGTCCATGCGGCACCTTCTGAATCAGGGCCGTCATTCGCATTTCCTGAAACATATCCAGATTGTTGTTGCATGGAGCGCCGTCTGCACCAATACCTACGGCAATTTGCCGATTCAGCAGATCGGGAATCTCTGCAATCCCGGAGGAGAGCTTCATGTTTGAACCCGGACAATGTGTGACCTTGACTCCACGCTTGCGGATAATTTCCTTCTCTTCCTCACTCAGCCACACACAATGTGCGAGTACCAGCCGGGGAGTAGCCAGCCCGATGTGATCCAGATAAACGATGTTGCGCATCCCACGTTCATGTTCAACGAGTTCAATCTCGCCCCTGTTCTCTGAGGCATGGGTATGCACCTTGACGTGATATTTATTGGAGAGGTCGCGCACCTCTACGAGCAATTCCTCCGTGCAGGATACAACAAACCGTGGACAGAACGCATATTGAATGCGACCGCCACCGAATCCGTTCCACTTCTCCAGCAGATCCACACTTTGCTGCAGCGACTCCGCAGTATTCTCACGCAGAGGCTCAGGCACCTCATCCCCATGGTCCATCATCACCTTGCCCGAAATGACACGAATACCGCTCTGTGCCATCGCCTGAAAAGCAGATTCCGTATGATGCACCGTTTCCATATCCAGAATCGTTGTGGTGCCGCTGGAGATCAATTCACCAAGCCCAAGCATCGCTGAATAGTACACAGACTCCTCATCATGTGCGGCTTCCAGCGGCCAGATGCGCTTGCGGAGCCAATCCATCAGCTCCATATCATCGGCACGTCCACGAAACAATGTCTGGCACAGATGGATATGTGTTTGGATAAAGCCAGGCAAAAGCACCTTGCCCCTCGCATCAATCACCTGATCAGCCTGACTCTCTTCAATGTTCACTGCGATTTCTTTAATTTTGTTATCCTCTATAAGCAGATCGCCCGTAAATACGTCTTCTTCTGCATTCATCGTGACCAACTGTGCGCCCTTGAGCAAAATCGTACCCATGCCAATCTCCCCTATCCGGTTCTGTCTTCTCTATCGGTTATGTCACTCTCTACGGGATGCCGGAAGACCCGCCTTCCCCAAATGACTACAAGCCAATGGCCATGCCGTCTCCCCTGGGGTCAGCCGCACCGCTGATCATGCCATCCGCTCGAATAACGATGCCCTGTGCATGCCCCATAACTCCGTCCCACGGCGCTTTGACTTCCACTTTATGTCCCCAGCTGGCAAGAGTGGCACACACATCGTCGTGATACCGATTCTCCACTCGCAGCGTATCACTTTGTTCACCCCAAGTGCGTCCATACAGCCAGCGCGGCAGGTTGATCGCCTCCTGTATGCTCATGCCATAGTCCACTACGCCTGTGAGAACAGATAGCTGCGTTTGCGGTTGACCTTCACCGCCCTGTGTACCCAAGAGCATATAAGGCTTTCCGTCTTGTGTGACCAGAGCGGGCATAAGCGTATGAAACGTACGTTTGCCCGGCTCCAGAACGTTGGCTTCCCTCGGGTCCAGTGAGAAAAAAGAACCTCGATTTTGCATCAAAACACCCGTATTACCCGGTACATAAGCGGCTCCAAAATCAAAATACAGACTTTGAATAAATGAAACCGCATTGCCCTCGGCATCCACCACCGCTGCATACGCGGTATCCTGACCCATGGCTTGGGACAAAAACGGCTGAGCAGCAGTCGGATGAGCCTGGATTTCGCTCCACAATTCATGCGCATAGCTCTTGCTTAACAGACGCTCCAGAGGAATCTCTCTGAAATCAGGATCGGTCAGATAGCGATCCCGGTCACGAAAAGCTTTTTTCACCACTTCCGCCATCAGATGGTAAAATTCAGGGGACGTACGTGCTACGGCGGCCATGTCCACATGCTCCAGCATGTTTAACATCATCAGCATGGAGAAGCCCTGTGTGTTAGGCGGCAATTGATGAACTTTATAACCGCGATAATACGTGCTGATCGGCTCCACCCACTCGCCCTGATGCGCCGCAAAGTCGGCTGCTGCGAGCATACCCCCATCCTCTTGAATAGACGAAGTGATCTGCTTGCAAAGCTCCCCTGAGTAGAACGCATCCCGTCCACCGGATTGAAGCTGTCGTAAGGAGACGGCCAGCTGCTTCTGAAGGAGCAGGTCTCCTTCCTGCAGAAGAGTACCCTGTGGAGCAAATACCTTTCGCAGCGGCGTATGCCCCATAATCAGCTCCTCATCCTGCTTCAGCCATAACGACAGATCCCTGGATACCGGGCAGCCTTGTTCAGCATATTGCACTGCCGGTGCAAGCAGCTGCTCCCACGCCAGTCTGCCATAACGGGACCAGACCGCCCACCATGCATCAACCATCCCCGGTACGGTAATTGCACTAAGCACCCCTCGCCGAGGAATAGCATTTATGCCCAGCTTTTTGAACGTATCTGCATGAAGGCAGGACGCCGAGCGACCGCTTCCGTTATACGCGGTGACCTCACCACTTGCTCCATCGTGAATCAGGAAAAATGCGTCTCCGCCAATTCCGGTCATATGTGGGTACACCACACCGAGAGCTGCACTTACTGCTACAGCAGCATCATAGGCATTGCCACCCTTTTGCAGAATAGAGCTGCCCACAGCACTTGCCAGATAATGTGGTGTTGTCACCATAGAGCCTGTTGCCACCGGCATCTGGTTCAGCATAATACCCCCTCCTTCTCTTTCCCCGCATAGACATCGAGAGCAGCCTGTACTGCTTCGCCCGCGGATACATTATAGCCATGGCGCCGCAGCACTGCTTCCAGCGCGCCAAGCACATGAAGCACATTTCGTCGCTGACAGCTGAACCCCATTGTGCCGATGCGCCAGATTTTCCCTTTTAACGGACCAAATGAACTAGCAATTTCTATCCCGAAATCATGCAGCAACATCCTTCTGACCCTTTCACCGTCGATGCCTTGAGGAATCTTAATACAGCTCACCACCGGGAGCTTGCTGGACAGATCTCCATACAATGCAAGTCCCATCCCTTCAATGCCTGCCATTAGCGCCTGCTCATTGATTCGATGTCTCAGATAACGTGCCTCCAGTCCTTCCAGAAGCACAATGCGCAGCCCTTCATATAGACCATAAAGCATGGATGTAGCCTCCGTATGATGGTTCAGCCTTGCTGGCCCCCAATAATCCTGTAGCTGACTTAGATCCAGATAATTGCTTGCAATCGTTCGCTCCCCGGCACGAGCACAATCTGAATCCCGAAGTCCACGTTCGATCGTTTTCCGGCTGATCAGCTGCTGCTCCACACGACGGTTGTAGGTGAGCGGCGCCATGCCTGACGGCACGGACAGACATTTCTGTGTTCCACCGATTACGGCATCAAGATACCACGCATCCGTCTCTACAGGCGTACCGCCAATCGTTGCAACGGCATCCACCACCAGCAGAATATCCAGTTCCCGACAGACCTTTCCAACATCGGCCAGTGGCTGCATCTGACCAGTCGAGGTTTCACCGTGCACCATGGCAACAAGCTTTGGCTTGTGCAGATGAATGGCCTGGATCAATTCTTCCGGATCAAATGCCCTCCCCCACTCTGTTTCGACTAAAACAACCTCAGCGCCACATCTCTCGGAGATTTCCACGAGCAAATAGCCAAATCTGCCGTAGACTGGAACGAGCACCTTGTCTCCCGGCTGAATCAGACTAACCAGAACCGCTTCAATGCCGGAACGGGACGTGCCGTCCACCGGGTAACTCCACACGTTATTCGTCATATATAGTTCACGAAGCATAGCCATCGTTTCATTCATAAGTGAGGTGAATTCGGGATCAAATTGTCCTAGAACGGGAAAGGACATCGCTCGTAATACACGCGGGTCAACTTCAACAGGTCCCGGGGTCATAATAGTGCGTAAGGACGGGGATAATTCTTTGTAGACAGCCATCTTCACTCAGCTCCCGTAACCGTATTTATAGAGTAATCTGACCAGTACCCGAAAACCACGCATCAAGTCTTCTTCCGATGTGAATTCAAGCGGATTATGACTAATTCCACTGCAGCTCGGTACAAACAGCATCGCTGTCGGACAGGCAGACTGGAAAATCTGCGAATCATGACCGGCACCGCTTGCCATCAAGTAGCTGGACAACTGTTCCTGGAGACATATCTCCTGAATGTCGTGAATAATTCTGGCATCCATGGAGGTGGGGGCGACGGACAGATGCTCCTCCCACTCCAATTCAAGCTCGTGCTCCTCTGCAATTGTGGTAAACGCCTCGAGCATTTGCTTCCAGCACTGCTCCATACTCTCCTGCTGGATATGCCGAATGTCGAGCGAGAACACGGCTCGCCCCGCCACCACATTGCCCACACCCGGATCAGGGATCACCTGGCCTACCGTTGCCACCAGCGGATGTCCTGCCTGCAACGCAATTCGTCTGACTGCACTGATCATGTCGGCAGCACCGGCAAGAGCATCCTTTCGCCAGATCATCGGTGTTGTGCCTGCATGATTGGCTTCGCCACCGACCGTCACACTGAAGCGCTTCTGGCCTACAATAGCCGATACGATTCCGATGGAATGCCCCAATCGCTCAAGCACCTGTCCTTGCTCAATATGAAGCTCGATAAACGCTCCAATGTGACGCTTGGCTGACCGATAATTGCTATCAGGTCCAAAGCCTGCCTGAGTCATAGCGTCTTCGAACCTCGCTCCAGCCGCATCCCGCAGCTCACGCACATCATCCAGACAAGCCGCACCCGTTATGCTGCGTGATCCCCAATAGGCAAAGGGAAAACGGCTTCCCTCCTCTTCGCACAGCGACACAACCTGAAGCGTACGCCGAGGTACTCCGAACTGCTGCTTCAAATATTCCAATGCCAGTATTCCAGCCGCCACGCCGTAGGCCCCGTCATATTTACCGCCGTGGACTACGGAATCAATATGAGAGCCAGTAACAATGGGCAGATTGTGTTCGCCATTCGTAACAGAAGAGCCCGAATCAGCCTTCAGCGTGCCAAACAAGTTCCCGGATTGATCAAACTCGGCCGCAAGTCCCTTCTCCTGCATTTTCACAGCGAGAGCGTGCTGCGCATCACACCAGGCATGATCATATAACAGCCGCGTGACACCGCCCTGCTCATCTGCTCCATAACCTGCCAGCCAATCCAGCATTGCTTGCAATTCTACCTTCTCTATATTGGGGAGCATTATGCCATCTGAGAGGGAATCGTTTGTATTGAAAAAGGCATAACGCCCGGACTCATTCATAGCGTCGTTACCTCCGTTCCTTTAAACATAACCTTGCTGTTATTCCTTCATTTCTGATTTCCTGTTATCGCTGGATTCCTCCATTTTTGCCTCGTTAGCTTCATTAGCTCCCCCGATATGTGCTGTATCCTCCCGGAGCAATCAGGAGCGGAATATGATAGTGACTCGTCGCATCAGATACGGCAAAACGGATCGGCACCACAGTCCACAAGCAAGCAGGCAGTTCATTTTCATTGCCCCGTGTGAAATATGAATGCACATGGAAATGCAGCTCATATTCACCCGTTTGAAGCTTCCCATCCCCAAGCATAGGCTGATCAAGTCGTCCATCTGAATTCGTCAGCATTTCTGCCACCTTGATTTTGCCTGCTTCTGCTCCCGCACGTTCTATAAAAAACAATTCAATCCTGATTCCGACGGCAGGTACACCTCTGGACGTATCCAGTACATGAGTCGTAATGCGACCGTTATGATGCTCCATCAGACATCACCTGCTTTTGCGTCCTTCTCCGTAGCGTTTATATACGATAAGTTCACTAAAGAAAACTGCACGGATTCGGGTTCCTGCCCATGCTCTGCGAGCCATTGCTGCAGACGGGTCCCCGCTATTTTGGACACCTCCATTAATGCCGTCTCAAACTCCTGATGTGCGGCTCTCCCCTGTCGTTGTCTCATCGAATCAAGAATCGACTCCGTGGTATGCCCCTTCACTGCTAATATAAACGGAAAGCCATATTGGCTTGTATATGTGCTGTTTAACTGCTGAAGCTCCGTATACTGCTCCGGCGTGAGCAAATCAAGACCCGCACCTGCCTGCTCCCGGACCGAGCTGCTACTCATGCTAATCCTTGCTCCCAAGTCGGGATGTTTGCGAAGCAGCTCCAACTGTTCTTCATGCTCCGAGACAAGAACTCGCCCTAGCATGGTCTGCATCATCTCTTCGAAGGAATCGAAGGGTCGCAGCGGAGCGGCTCGCTCTGCTATCCAGGCTGAATCTTCAAACAAAGTACCAAAGGTCTGTACAAATTGTGATTCAGACCAGCTGTTAACGAGATGAAGTAGATCGTTCATGTTAACCCCCCCGGTCTTTTTAGTTCAGTGATTTTTCCTTATTCTAATCAGCATCTTATTATATGGCAACATTGTTTACACAAATTTGTAATATAACATAACGCAAAACACGTATATTGTTATTCATGCACGAGTTGTCGCGTAATCCTCTCTTTCCTCACGTCAATAAACCGCACCTCAAATTACGAAGTGCGGTTTATTCAGTGGTTTATTCTATGGGTATACATCGTTATATCCAATCGTTATACTTCACACATTCTGATTGCGGAGAAGCCTCAATCCGGTTTCCTATCCTAGCACATATCATTATTCTGGATTCTTCGCTTCTCAGATGCGGGGTCTGATTGAGGCTTTATCTCGCACAAATTTACGGAAGGTGAATACCAGCTTCAGCTTGAGCAGATCATTCGTTTTTTTGAAATCCATTTGCAACAGGCTCCCAATCTTCTCCATGCGATAAGTTACTGTGTTGCGATGCACAAACAATTGTTTTGCCGCCTCATTAATCAAACCATCATTCTCAATAAAAGACTCCAGCGTATTCATAAGCACCTGATTTGGATCACCGTCTCTAGCGAGTAATGGCTCCAGCACCTTATTGCAATAGTTCTCCATAATGTTCTCCGGTACATGCTGAAATACGTATGCAAACTCCAGCATTTCAAACTGTAGCGCGCGATCCTTCATTCCAAATCTGTGAGCAAGCTGACGTGTATCCAGACATTCATGGTACGCTTCACGCAGCGACACAGGCTCATGCTTCATTTTACTAATCCAGAAGCGCGGCCCCGGCGCTCCCTTGGCCTCCTGTGCTGTAAGCACATCCGCGAATCGGTTCAGAAGAAAAGCCGATAACTCATCGCCATAATCCCGTCCTGTTGGGCAGGTATAGATGGATAGAATGCCTTCATTCATCTGAAAATGCTGAGACACGGTAAATTGCATCAGTGGATTGTACTGCAGCTCCCGGTGAATCTGCTTGAGCAGTTTACCTTCAGCAAAAACGTTCGGCTCCAGTGTTGTCAGCACACATTGATACGTTCCCTGGAACAGATGCATGCCTTTATTTTCACTCAGAGTCATCAGTTCCTGAATTGTCAATTTCTGATCCACATATTGTGTAAGCAGCGTGCGCATCTCGTCCTGAACTGTCGGGTTTATATGCTCGCGATAGGTCATATCCATGTAAAAGGCAAGTACATCAGCCGCTTGCTGAAACAACTCCTCCTCCGCTCGCAAAGACAAGGCAGAGTCCGTATACACCAGCAGAAAACCATACTCCTCGTCACTTTGCCTGATCGGCACTCGATGGCAGCTGCCCTGATTCCATTTCACGCGATGCATGACCGATTTCCATGGCCAACCCTGTGTGACTATATGCTCTCCCATACCCTCATCACCATAGAGCACATGCCCCCGCGAACCAATGACAGCGATCGGGTAATTCAGGATGCTGGACATTTCCGCAAATACATTGCGATGCTGCTGTTGCTGTAGTGCAAACTGCATGAGCTTTTTCTGCTTCTGCACCACTTCATGCAGCAGACGGTGACTCCGTTCATGCTCCACCTTGAATAAAGCATTCATCTGATCGGAGAAAGTGAATTGGAACGGAAGCTCCAACAATGGCAAGCGAAGCCGATCGGCCTCCTCTATAATACCGTCAGGGATGGATTCCCAGAAACGCCCAAGCTTAATACCGAGTCCCGCGCACCCGCGATCATTCAGACGTCGCATCAAATGAAGTGCATCAGTCGCACTATCTTTCATAATAAAAGCCGTTGTAAACAGCATCTCTCCAGACTTGATCCAGTCCGCAATATCAGGAGCGTCCATAACATTCACGGATTTCATCATGCGCGAAGTCCCTTCTCCGCCCGCCACGAGTTTGGCCTCAGACAGCGGGTATACCTGTAAAGCCTCTTTAACGGTAAGTTGCATGGACAACACCTCCCACATACTTTACATAATTGCGTGAAATTAAAAAACAATAATCAGCTCATTTTCATCATCATATTCAATCAATGCATATATAAGACAACGAAATCGAATTTGTTGTTAAGTATTATAACATCATTTTTCAAAAAGAAGCTTACATGAAAAAAAATAAAACCTATGGCCTAGAAAGCGCATCGTTATGCGATCTCTGGCATAGGTTTCATATGTTTGAGTATAACAAGCCTGTTTTCCAAATAAAACGCTCCACAGCATAGATGAATCATCACATTAGTTTTTCATTTTCTCGTGGGTCATCCATAATTTCATTCGGGACAATACGTCTTTGACATTCAGTGGTTTGCTCAGATAATCTGTTGCTCCAGCCGCGATGCTTTTCTCGCGATCTTCCTTCATCGCTTTGGCCGAGAGTACAATAATCGGAATCCCGGTCAGGCCCAGCCGCTCCCGAATCTGGCGAGTCGTTTCATATCCATCCATCTCCGGCATCATAATATCCATCAGAATGACATCCGGCTTCAGCCCCCCGTGCTCCAGTAGCTCCAGACATTCGGTACCATTCTGGGCAGAGACCACATTCATACCGTAATGCTCCAGTGCATTGGCAAGCGCATAAACGTTGCGGATGTCATCATCCACAACCAGAATTTGCCGCCCGCTAATCAATGCTTCCTCCAGTGGTGTAAGCCAAATTTCGTGGCTTTCCTCTGGTGTCTGAGATAATGTAGTCAGTGAAGAGTAGGAGGTCAGCGAAGACAAGGTCTGATCTTCCAATGCAGCACTCGTGCCTGCGGCTTCATTCATAAACAATCTTGAATCAAGCTCAACTTGCATATCCGAAATCCCTCTGTTCAGCGGAAGGAACAATGTAAACACACTCCCCTGACCCGGCCGGCTTGCTGCGGAGATCGAGCCCCCCAGCAATGATGCAAGCGATTGCGAGATGGAAAGTCCCAAGCCCGTGCCCCCATATTTGCGCGCTGTTGCACCGTCGGCCTGTTTAAAGGCTTCAAACACCTGAAGCAGCTTGCTTTCCTCTATCCCGATACCTGTATCACTCACACTAAAAGCGATAACGTCTGTCGCTTGACCAGCCCGATCAGAATGATCAAGACTCATTTGAGAGATGGTCAGCGCCACTTCACCCTCACTTGTAAATTTGAAGGCATTAGAGAGCAAATTCCGAAGAATTTGATGCAGCCGCATCTCATCCGTTTCGATCGCTTCCGGGAGAGGACTTTGAAGCTGAATGCGGAAGTCCAGATTTTTCTGCTCCGCTGTCTTCAGAAAATACTGATTCATTACTTCCGGCAGCGTATCCAGATACACTGGGTTAAACTCAACCTCCATCTGGCCTGCCTCAACCTTGGATAGATCCAGAATATCATTAATTAGATGCAACAGGTCTTTGCCTGATCTGTGTATGACGGAAGCATAATTCTGCTCCTCATGACTCAAGTGATGATGTTTGTTCTCAGCCAAAATTTCAGACAATATCAACATACTGTTCAGCGGTGTGCGAAGCTCATGTGACATGTTTGCGAGAAATTCGGATTTGTAGCCCGAGCTCGTGCGCAATTGATCCGCTACAACGGCAAGTTCTTTGGCTGAGCTCTCGGCAGCACCCTTCTGCGCCTCCAAACGTTCATTCAACATATACAGTTCTTCCGTCTGCATTTGCAGTTCTTCGGTCTGGGACTGCATTTCTTCCGTTTGCAGCTGTAGCTTCTCCGATTGTGCCTGTAACTCTTCATTCAGCACCTGAGATTCATCATATAGATGTTGCAGTTCCATCCGAGTAGCCGTGGAATGTAATGAAACACCGAATATAGCTGCCAGCTCCTCGATTAACTTCATGGCCCGCTCCTGTAACGGCTTCATGGAAGCAAGCTCCAGCACAGCAATAACCCGGCCTTCAAACAACACAGGCACAACCGTCAACGAGCTGGCAGATGCAAAGCCCAAGCCAGACGAAATTCGAATGTAATTCTGTGGAAGATCGTTCATTCGCAGCACCCGCTTCTCCAGTGCACATTGCCCTACCATGCCTTGACCCGGTGCAAGCGATATTTGTCCAAGCGAACGTTCCTTCTCGCCATCTCCTGCATAGGCGGCTACACGCAACAAACGATTTTCTTTCCAGTAATACAGCACACCGTATGGAATCTCCAGCAGTGTGGCAAGCTCACTCAGAAACAAGCGCGATAACCCTTCCAGAGTCGTTGGATTTTGCATCAGTGTAGCAATGCCTGTAAGCTGGTCTTTAACACGGTTCTGCTCCTGCACTTCGTCCAGCAATTGATTAGTCTCATACCCGAGATCGGCAACTTCATCCCGCGTTCTCACACGTATGCGCTGCTTCAGATTTCCGCCTTTGGAAATATCACTGATGGTTTGCTTCACTTCGAGCAGCGTTTTTACAATGTTACCCGAGACGATAAAAGCTGCAGCAATAGACACTGCTGCGATCAGGCCCCACAGCGTGTACAGGACAGTCAATAAAGTAGAGCTGCGATTTGCCAGGTCCGTCACCCTTGCCTCGGTCAGCATAATCTCATTATTGCGAAAGGAGGCGAGCTGGGATCGAAGCAGGTCGATCTCATTTTTACCCGGATCAGATTTAAAAAAAGCGATGACCTTGTCCTGATCGCCTTCCTTCTTCAACTGTACAGAGGGTTCACCAGCAATATCAATCCAGCGGATGATATGAGATTTAATGTTTTGCAGACTTTGCTGCTGTGCCGGATTATCGCTAATCAGTGCAATGAGCTGATTGTAATTTGAGTCCCATTCGGAAAGCCCATGAGTATAGGGTTCAAGGTACATTGGGTTCCCGGTAAGCATGAACCCGCGTTGTCCTGTTTCCATATCGAGCACATTTTTTTCAATTGCATTTGTCAGATTATGTACATCCAGATCATGATGACTAATAAAGTCATTTTCCTTCTGCAGTACATCAATCTGGGCCGAAAGTACCGATAAAACTACCCCGAACAAGAGCACAACTACAAGATAGCCCAATACAATTTTGGAGCGTATCGTGAATCTTCTCGTTTTAAACAACGCGTAACCCTCCAAATTTAGACGAGTACAGTATCATACATGAATTCTGTTGCATAAGTATTCTATATGTATCCATATCTTCTGACAAGCATAATCTTGTGCTGACATAAGAAAAACGACCTACTTTCGCAGGCCGTCCTTCCAATGACTTTGTTCATGAATCTTTATTTATAGATCAGGCTTTGGGCGCAATCATTTTGGCAGGGTCTACATATTGATTGAATTGCTCTTCCGTAAGCAGTCCCGTTTGTAAAGCGGCTTCCTTCAAAGATAAACCTTCCTTATGCGCCAGCTTGGCGATTTTCGCAGCATTCTCGTATCCGATATAAGGATTGAGCGCCGTAACCAGCATCAGCGAGTTATCCAGGTTGTGCTTGATCTGATCCAGATTCGGCTCGATGCCCACGGCACATTTATCATTAAATGCAACGATGGAATCAGCAAGCAATTGCACGGATTGCAGGAAATTATAGATGATAACCGGCTTGAACACGTTCAATTCAAAGTTACCCTGGCTCGCAGCGAAGCCAATCGCCGCATCATTACCCATGACTTGCGTCACAACCATCGTAATCGCTTCGCTTTGTGTAGGATTCACTTTGCCCGGCATAATAGAGCTGCCTGGCTCATTCTCTGGAATGCTGATCTCGCCGAGACCGCTACGCGGGCCACTTGCCAGCCAACGCACATCGTTAGCAATTTTCATCATATCCGCAGCGAGCGCTTTAACCGCACCATGTGCATACACAACTTCATCATGGCTTGTCAGTGCATGGAATTTATTCGGCGCAGAGACGAAATCTTTGCCTGTATGTCTGCCAATTTCTTTGGCTGTGAGATCACCGAACTCAGGATGTGCATTAATTCCAGTTCCGACAGCAGTACCACCAATCGCAAGTTCCTTCATATATTGAACGCTTTCACGAATCATACGCTCACTCTTGCCCAGCATCGCTTCCCAGCCACTGATCTCTTGACCCAGCGTGATTGGTGTCGCATCCTGAAGGTGGGTACGTCCAATTTTGATGATGTCTTTAAACGCTTCCACTTTTTCAGTGAAAGTGGCTTTCAGCACTGAAATGGCCGGGAGAAGCTGATCCTCTACAGCCAGAACACCTGCTACGTGCAGCGCCGTCGGGAACGTATCGTTAGAGCTTTGCGACATATTCACATCATCATTCGGGTGCAAGCGCTCGTCGCTTGCCTTCTGTTCCAACAGCTGATTTCCCAGGTTGGCAATGACTTCGTTCACATTCATGTTAGACTGTGTTCCACTACCGGTCTGCCATACGACGAGCGGGAAATGATCGTCAATACGTCCTGCAATAATCTCGTCTGCCGCATAAGCAATGGCATCTGCCTTTGCAGCTGATAACTTGCCTAATTTATGATTGCTGGCCGCAGCACTTTTTTTCAAAATAGCAAGAGCGCGCACAACTTCCATCGGCATATGCTCGCGCCCGATCGGGAAATTCTCCTTACTGCGCTGCGTCTGAGCGCCCCACAGCCTGTCGGCTGGTACTTTCATTTCGCCTAACGTATCTCTCTCAATGCGGTATTCCACTTGCTTGTCCTCCTCCAAAAAGTTGGTCTGGGTCTCTACAAAGCTTGTGTATCTCGTCATATTATACATGATTTACGAGCAGGTTTTCACCTTTTCGACAAAATTGTAAGCGCAGCACAAAACAAACTGAACCTGCAATGTCTAGCCTATAAAACTATTGAAAGCAGTTGAAACTATTTCGCAGCAGCAATCGGATACAAACGGCTGGATTGCTCGAAGATCTCACCCGGCTGCAGGCCAACCAGACCGATCTCTTCCGCAGAGACACCTTCCACGTTAGGTGCATTAACCAGATTCATCTGCGGCTCGGGACAGAAAAACTCATTACAAGCATTGTTGTTCCAGATCATCCAGTGTTTATAGGATGTACCTACATCGTACACCAGCTTGTCTCCCGTGCGGTGATCGGTAAGCTCCATGTAGTTGCGGCCGTTTTGCGGCTCCGCTGTATAGTGGTTGTCCATCGCTGCAAAAAACGGGCTAACCCCGCCCTGTTTCAGCTGCTCTTCTTCCGGTGTAAGCGGTTGAAATTGTCCTGTCGGCAGAGAGCGCTCATTTAATTCACGGCGCTGGCCGATCGTCACTTTGGCCGTATAATCCGAAGACTGGCTGCCTGGGGCAAAAGGTACATTAATGGCTGTATGGAATGCAAACAAATTCGGCATATACTCGGTCCCGGTATTGTTCACCACTAACTGTTGCAACAGACCTTGACTGCTCAAGGAATAACGAAGAGTTACCGTAAAGGAGAACGGCAAATATTTGTAAAATGCATGACCTTCTCCGATGCTCTGGCTGAGCGAAACGTAACTTTCCAGATTGTTCGAGCCATATCCCTCCAGCTTCCACTCTGCATCATGTAAAAATCCGTGCAGATGGTTGCCAGTTGCAGGCTCGTTAACAGGCAGCTGATAGTCCTTCCCATTCCACGGGAAGCGACCATCTTCATAACGGTTTGGCGGGGATAGGATGGGAATGCCATAGACTGCGGGAGCCGCCATAAACTCTTTCATATCGTCCTGATTCGGCTCGCGCAGATAGCGATATCCTTTTTCCGTATCCCGAAACGCAACCAGGTTGGCCCCAACACTAGGAATGACCGCTGCTTCAAATGGACCGAATCGCAGCCATACCGCCGGAATGCCTCCAAATTGTTCTTCAAATGCTGTATTCTGTTGTGTCATCGTTATATGTACCTCCTGCATACTAAGGTTATATGATACGGCTCGACTATATCATGACTGCACATAAAATAACAATCTGAGATCGAGAACAAATTAAACATTCCTGAACATTTGATAACAATTCATCGCAACTGCTCGCAAAACAAAAAAGACAGCTGATCGTTCCGCGCTGTCTTGGCCTGTTGCCCACTCAACCCCTAAGCTGGGCTTTAACATATCAATCCACATATTTGCCATGCTTCGGCACCGTATCCTCCAAATTCTCATCAAGCTGTCGAAGTGATGCATACAGCATCTCACCGCTTAACTTATGCCCATGTCCAGTTATGGCCACACTGGGCTCCAGCTGCCTGATGCTTTGAACAGATTCATGTGCCGTATCCCAATCGGTTGTAAAATAAGCAGGCTGGCTGTGCAGCTGTTTGTCCTGAAGCAGAACACTCCATAAGGATTCCTGCTTAACTGTAACGATGGCATCGCCAGCAATCAGCAAGCGATCCACTTCACGAAACAAAGACACATGCCCCGGGGTATGACCTGGTGTATGCA
The DNA here is from genome assembly GCF_003217495.1 of Paenibacillus barcinonensis. Taxonomy (GTDB): domain Bacteria; phylum Bacillota; class Bacilli; order Paenibacillales; family Paenibacillaceae; genus Paenibacillus; species Paenibacillus barcinonensis. The sequence goes on from NZ_QJSW01000006.1 coordinate 149,116, forward strand.
ACCAGCGCCAGCCCGTCAAGCCTGGTACCGAATGATCCAGAGGCAGACTGAACACCCGATCATCCAGATTAATCGCCTCGTTAGGATACGTAAAAGATAATCTCGCCATCAAACCTCCTCCAACGGAGGGATCTGCCGGAGGGTAATCTTTCAGGCCCGTCAAATACGGAATTTCCAATGCATGCGCATATACAGGCACTCCCCAGAACTGCTCCAGTTCAACCACGGTTCCCACCTGATCGAAGTGACCATGCGTTAAAATGATAGCCGATGGCGGTCCCTGGAAACGCTCGGATGCCACATGAACAATGTGTTCCGTGAAATTGGGCATACCCGTGTCCACAAGAACCCAACTCCTGCTTCCCGGCTCTCCAATGAACACGACATTCACAAAGAGGGTACGTAAACTCAGAATATCAGAAGCCACTTCCTCATATCCGGTCATTCCAGATGTCATCAGATTGTCAAATGTCATTCACAGTTACCTCCCATCAGGTGAATTGTCTCTCTGCTTATGTTCATCTCGTAGATTTCCCTTTTTTGGATCATCTATTCGCCATCAGAATCAAATAGACGGCGCACGCCCTGTTAGGGCATACACCGTCTAGTATAGTCATGCAGATCGGACAATAGAACAAGAACATGAGCAGCCCATTAAGCCGGGTATGCATCCAGAGCTGCATCAAGCAATTGATTGTACAGATCATCATCATTTTCAAGCAGCTCGTCCATTTTCAGCAGTTCTTCCTCATCTCCGGATTGCTCGGTAAAATGCAGACTGTAATCCCAATCCTTTCCGTTCTTACTCATAAACGTAATTTCATATACGGACTTGTCACCCTCAATCTTGAACACGGTGCTTCCTACAAAACTTTTTTCGTCCTCACGGCGCATCTCAGCGCGAATAATTTCAATGCTCACTCTCATACTCTCCTTTTAATCTCTCGTTTAAAGCAAATCTCAACATTTTGCACGCAGAGCGTTCTTTAACATGCTGGATTTTCAACTTTTCTCCAACTTTCTGGCAAAGCTGTTTGGTAATTATTATTGGTTAATTGTACAATATATATCGTAGCAACGTATACATTATTCAATGAAGGACCTTGATGACTCCTTACACTATGGTAATGAGGACTTTGAAAAGCCCACCAGCTACGATATTCATATCACATTGGAGGAAAAAATAGCATGAACAATTTTGAATCGAAACTCCAGCAATATGCTGAACTTGCGGTAAAGGTCGGGGTCAATGTTCATCCTGGACAAACTCTTGTCGTGAATGCGCCGATTACAGCAGCACATTTTGTACGCTTGATTGTCAAAGCCGCTTATAACACAGGTGCCAAGCTTGTCAAAGTCAACTGGAGCGATGAGACGGTTACACGCCTTCATTATGATCTGGCCCCGGATGAGGCTTTCTCCATTGAACCGAAATGGTTCGCAGGAGAAATGACCGAGCTGGTTGAAGAAGGTGCAGCAATCCTGCATGTTATTGCGGAAAATCCAGACCTGCTGAACGGTGTTGCTCAAGAACGCATCGTAACCAGCCAGAAGGTGCGCGGTAAAGCGCTGGAGAAATATCGCTCTTATCAGATGGCCGACAAGTTCAGCTGGTCCATCGTCGCTGTTCCCTCCCCGGAATGGGCCGCTAAAGTATTCCCGGATCTGCCTGAAGCGCAGCAAGTGGACCGCTTGTGGGATGTTATTTTCAAAACGGTACGCATTGGTGAACAGGACGCTGTGGCAGAATGGAAAACTCACCTGCACAACCTGGATTCCCGTGCCGACCTGCTGAACAGCAAAAAATACAAAAAGCTTCACTATACTGCTCCGGGTACAGATCTGACTATTGAACTTCCAGCAGGCCATATCTGGGTATCCGGCGGCAGCGTGAACGAGCAGGGTCATGTGTTCATTGCCAACATGCCGACAGAGGAAGTCTTTACTGCTCCGCTGAAAACAGGTGTAAACGGTACTGTTCGCAGCACCAAGCCGCTTAGCTATGGCGGTAATCTGATTGATGGCTTCTCCCTCACCTTCAAGGATGGCCGCATTATTGATTATACGGCTGAGCAAGGTCTGGACGCACTGAAAAATCTGATTGAAATGGATGAAGGTGCACACTATCTGGGCGAGGTCGCTCTTGTTCCGCACCAATCCCCCATTTCAGATACGAACATTCTGTTCTACAATACATTGTTTGATGAAAATGCCTCCAATCACTTGGCCATTGGTAATGCTTATGCCTTCTGTCTGGAAGGTGGCAAAACAATGTCCAAGGACGAACTGATCGAGCACGGTATGAACTCCAGTCTCACACATGTCGATTTCATGATTGGTTCCGGCGAGATGAACATTAATGGTGTGACTGCTGAAGGAGCAGAAGAGCCTATCTTCGTAAATGGAAACTGGGCTTTCTAATCAGCCCTGGCGTATAGAGAGAGGAGAAATCTCCTCTCTTTTCCTGTGTCTACACATAAACTTGCTGAACATAATGGAGGGGTATCCCATGTTAACTTTTGAACAGAAGCTGGAGAATTACGCTGAACTTGCGGTCAAGGTTGGAGCTAACGTGCAGCCAGGCCAGGTATTTGTCATCAATGCCATGATTGACTCGGCTCCACTTGTGCGGCTGCTTGTGCGCAAAGGGTATGAAGCCGGTGCAAAGCAAGTGGTTGTGAAATATTCGGATGAGATCGTTAACCGCCTTCGGTTCGAGCTGGCCCCTGAGGAATCTTTTAACGAACCGCCCAAATGGCATGCAGCCGAGATGGAGGAGCTGGCAGCAAACAACGCAGTTTTTCTGACCATTCTATCCTCCAGCCCTGATCTGATGAAGGGGATTGATCCCGACAGAATATCTGCACATCAACGTGCCTATGGTCAGGCGATGAGCACATACCGGCAGTACCTTCAGGCAGATAAAATGAGCTGGACTGGCATCGCTTGCCCTTCACCAGATTGGGCAGCCAAAGTGTTCCCGGACCTGCCTGCGACAGAGCAGATGAATCAGCTGTGGAACGCGATATTTGCCGCCGTGCGTGCAGACGTTGACGATCCCATTGCTGCGTGGGACCAGCATATTCAACAACTGGAGTCCCGTGCTGTTGCGCTCAACAGCAAAAAATATAAAGCACTGCATTATCTCTCTCCGGGAACCGATCTGACGGTGGAGCTTCCTGAAGGTCATATTTGGGCTCAGGCAGGAAGTGTAAATGAGAAGGGTACTCCGTTTGTAGCCAATATCCCCACGGAGGAAGTATATACGGCTCCGGCAAAATACGGGGTAAACGGCAAAGTAACCAGCACCAAACCGCTTAGTTACGGGGGGAGCATCATTGATCGCTTTACTCTTACATTCGACAAGGGTCGGATTGTTGATTTTCATGCAGAGGAAGGTCTGGAAACGCTGGAGCGTCTGATTTCAATGGATGAAGGCTCACATTATCTGGGCGAGGTTGCTCTGGTGCCATTTCACTCCCCCATCTCCGAAAGCGGCATTCTGTATTACACCACGCTGTATGATGAGAATGCATCCTGTCATCTGGCGATCGGCAGTTCTTACGCGTCCAATATCGAAGGTGGCAAAACGATGTCATCCGAGCAGCTCGCAGCCCGAGGCATGAATGCCAGCATCACGCATGTCGATTTCATGATGGGCTCTTCCGAGACGAGCATCTACGGCATTACAGCAAACGGCGAGCGTGAAGCCATCTTCCTGAATGGCAACTGGGCATTCTGATACAGGTTATGAACCAGCGGCCTACCAGCTATACTTCAACAGACGATTTTGCAGCTACTTATTGAACAGAGGATCTTTAACTTCAATAGGTAGTTTGCAGGAACGTCTGTTTTTTATTTTTCAGCAAACGTCAGACAGGGTCAGAACTCCATGTTTTCAGGACGTAAATCAGGTCTAACGGACATTGTAACGTTTCCATAATATGTTGTAAAATGTAATGATACCAATGTTTGTGGACTGTTGACCAGAAAGGAGAACATCATGGCCAATCGGCTCCAGCTTTTGCTTGCTTCAGATTTTCATCAACTAGGACCTGTACTTCAGGAAGAAGTGTATTACGAATATTATAATATGGTATATGGATTAATCGTATATATCATCAAGGAACGCGCAGCAGCAGAGGATATTATTCAGGAGGCATTTATCAAAATTATTAAAAATAAACCTCTTTTTGAAGACGAGGTCAAACTCAGAGCCTGGCTCAAGGTCGTTACCCGAAATACTGCAATTAATTATTTGAGAAAAAATAAAAATAACCGTAACCAACTGGACACGGACAGTGTTTTTATAGATATAGAGACGATGAATCAGACAGCCGCTTCGGTCGAAAGCATGGTCGAAACGCAGATGATGCAGGAATCCATCGAGTTGTATCTCTCACAGTTAAAGCCGGAATACCGCGTGCTGGTGGAGCTTCGCTGGAAGGAAGGCTTATCCTATAGGGAAATTGCAGAATTACTGAATACGACAGAAGACATTGTAAAGCAGCGTTTATTCCGAGCCCGAGGTAATATAAAGAAGAAATTACATAAGGAATGGGGTGGAAATGTTGAACAGAGGCAGGCAAAATAAGATCGAAGAAAAACGGGATTCAGGCCTGGAAGACGAATATTTTGATGCGGCGTTTGAGCAGGCTTTTGATGAAGCTTTCCAGCAGGCTGCCTCCGCCCCTTCTGTCTCGCGTAACGAATCCATGCACCAATCCTGGCAGAAAGTACAACAGGAGATTGATAAACTGGGCGCCCGCAAACGGAGAATGCGTACCTTGAAATTGTCTACCATTGTTGCGGCCTCCGTAATGGTTGGAGCTGTTATTTTCAGTCTGCCCTCCGGTACCCAAGCAGTATCCCCCATTGTGCAATCCATTAAAAATTGGAGCAATGGCATGAAATCCATCGTTGTTGAAGATCAGTCTGTGCAGCGTGCTCCCGATCCCTCTACGGCCAAAACACCACCACCACCCGACAGGGAACTAAGCGCGGTTCATGAGGAAGAGGGCCAGTTTCCTGCCTTTGATCTGGATCAACATCTGTTTCGCCCTGTTGCAGTGACAGAACAGGTTGCTCGTGGCGGATTTATGGGAGAATTTATTATCTCCAAGGCCATTCCTGCCCGCTTTGACAAAATAAAATATATGCTGATGCTGGATACGGAGAACCCGGTGAATGAAGACAATTACTACGAATCCGACCGGATGAGAATCCGCTACACGGTCACAGGCAAAACGGAAGACGAAGAGCTGATGATGTTCGATTACGAATATGTGATGCCTGGACAATCCATTGAGAAAACGTCTCTGCGCGAAAGTGAAATTGTGAAGCTCATTGATGGTAGTGAAGCACTAGTATATGTCGGAGAACCCTTCAATTCTATTCAGTGGATGACAGGATCACTCAGTATGAGTCTGTTTGGAACGATAAACCAGGAAGAGATGATTGCGATTGCGAATGATTTTCTGGAGCAAAGCTCTCCCGCAAAAGTTAAATAAACTACATCAGAACAAAATACTGCTTGAAGTACGTGTAACCTGATCTGACACCGTTCCATCATTAGCCGTATGAACACTAACGATGCGATAATAATATCCGGCAATGACATCCCAATCGGAACCTGCATAAAGCACACTTGTGTCCGTCTGAGAGGAAGAGCTTGCTTTGTGCACGATCCATGCTGTCCCTGTCCAGCGCTCCAACCGATATTGGATGGATAAGGTCTTCATGTTCTTGAACGTCATTGTCGTTGTTTTTACGATAGCTTGAGGCCCCTCTCCACGGGTTAACTTACTCTCTGCTTGATAGATATGTACAGGTTGTTCGACTCGTGAATGAATGGAATACTCCTGAGGGGTGCGCGGCGGTGGAGCCGTTCTTGCACCAGACATCGTTTTATTTATAGGATTCGCTGTAGCTGAATGGACTTCGGGCAGGACCAGTAGAGCCGGGGTTATCAATGCAAGCACGATGGCTACTTTGAGAATAGGTGATCGAAAACTTTCTTTGCTCCGTACACGGTTAGTATTCATCATCATTCCTCCTCTGCATTTTTGGTGTAATCTATTAAACGGGCGAACCAAAGCGCTGGTTTCAAAAAAAACAGGACGCACCGATTTTAAATCGGCAGCGTCCTGTTGTATTTTCCGAGGAAACAACATTCCTGAAACTTAAATTATTCTAACCCGTATGAAGAACTACGTGAGGACATCGTCGTATGACTAAGCCTAAGCGTTGTTCATCCATAAGCAAAATGCAGATCCTGACCCACATCAGGCCTGAATCTGCATTACTCACGTCACGTATAGAACAACAACTCAATAAAAGACTTCTTGTACCTCAACATGACAGGTTTCATGAGGAAGCTATGCTCCCTCCTCTTCAACCAGCATTTCCATCTTTATTACATTTACACGTGAAATCCGCTTCTGTTCGGTCTCCTGGATCACAAACAGATAACCGTCATATTCGACCGTTTGACCAATCTCAGGCGGAATAGCTTCCACTCTGGAATATAGCCAGCCACCAATGGTATCGTAGTCAGCCCGGTCCATCTCAATGCCGAAACGTTCACTGACTTCTTCGATAAGCATCAATCCATCAATGGAATATTCCATATCATTCACTTGCTCAATCACGGGACGCTCCTGGTCAAATTCATCCTGAATTTCACCAACAATCTCTTCCATGATATCTTCAAGCGTGACCATGCCGGAGGTTCCTCCGTATTCGTCGATCAGAACGGCAATCTGTGTCTTGCTACGCTGCATGCGTTTGAGCAGATCACTGATGAAGGTCGTGTCTGGCACAGCCAGAATCGGACGAATCACGGATATCGTATCGGTGAGCTGAGATCGCATTAGATCCTTAATATGAATAAAGCCGATAATATGATCCTTGTCGCCGTTATATACCGGATAACGGGTACGCATGCTTTCACTCGCAATCTCCATATTTTCCAACATGGACTGATTGGCATTGAGACAGATCATTTCCGTCCGCGGAATCATGATTTCACGTGCGGTTGTATCCGTAAAATCAAATATATTATCAACAAGTGCTAATTCAGTGTTATCTATTAAACCGCTCTTATTGCTTTCTTTCATGAGAATACGTATTTCATCTTCACTATGCGCGGAGTCCAGTTCCGACGCAGGTGCCATCCGAAACAGTCTAAGCAATCCGTTCGCCATGCCGTTTAATGCCCAGATGAAGGGGTACATTAATTTGTAAAAGAACGTTAGCAGTGCTGCGGACCACAATGTGATCGTCTCTGACTTGCGGATTGCCATCGTTTTGGGAGCAAGTTCCCCCAGCACAATATGCAGAATCGTAATAATAACAAAAGCTATGGCAATTGAAATGCCATGCACGTATACCGGACCCAGTCCAAATGCCGTAAATACAGGCTCTAACAGGTGAGCTATTGCAGGTTCTCCCAGCCAACCAAGTCCAAGTGAGGCTAATGTAATGCCGAGCTGACATGCAGACAGATAAGCATCCATATTACGTACAATGTTGGAAGCATAAATCGCATTTTTGTTGCCAGCTTCCACTAATGCCTCAATCCGGCTTCCCCGCACTTTCACCATCGCAAATTCTGCCGAAACAAAGAAACCATTCATTAATACAAGTAAACCAATTAAAACCAAATTCAATATACTCGGTAAGGGGTCACTCAAATGTTCTTCCTATTCGCCGTCATTCTTCGGCAAATAGGTCCACCTCCTTCGAAAATGTAGGATATTAGCCATTCTGCCGTTCATATGCAATTTCAACTTCCCAATGCTTCCACCTCCTGCCGTTTGTGCCCAAAAACATGGATATGCTTCTTTTATTATATAATTCTACACTACACAGTCAATCCGTGTCCTATGACACTTAAAAAGCATAATCGGCACAATTCGTTGATAAAAGCAGTGATTACGCTGTTTTTTATCATTTACTAAACAAAAGAAATAGGAGAACTGACTGTCGTTGTGCAGTTCTCCCATTGACACGCTTCGTTTATTTTAAATCATGCTACAAACACGGCCTTTGATTACATGCAATCCGCCAACCCAATATTCATCCTCTCTCAAGGAGCCCCAGTCAACTTCACCGTTCAACACCTGAATGCCAAGTTCTGTCACAGACACCGTAGCGTCATCAAAAGCATGCTCATGCTGATTGTACTTAGGAAAACTCTCCGCTCCAGTCATCCGAATGAGTGCATAGGTTCCTTTGGACATTCTGTTCAGATGCGCCCAATATTCCAGATCGCCCATACCGAGGACAGGCAGCTTGCCTCCTACGGCATGAAACAGAGCAGGAGCATGCTGAATGCCCTCCATTATTGTTTCAAGCGTGGTCTGCTCAATAATGCTCAAGCCGTTTGTCTGAGAAGGCAGACGGGACAGGTGGGCCTGAAACGCAGCGCTGGCAAAAGGAAGAGCCTGTGAGCACTGCTTCAGGTATCGCTCGTGCTCACGAACATCAGGCGAGGTATACGCCTCCCAGAGTTCTCGTCCCGCCTCTATCTCTTCGTCCTGGATAACATGCCAAGTCCCGGAGAGCGTCTGCATTTGAGCAGGTGTAAGCTGACCCAGCCCCCTGAAATGCTCGACCTGCGGAAATGAATCAATACACAGCAGGTTGAGTTTGAGGTTCATGAGGTTTTTTTCACTCAAAAAGTACAGTATATACGATAACATCGTTTGATCATACAAATCATGCTCAAACCATAACACAATCTCTTGCTCTGGTTTAAGTGAAAGCAGCTTGTGCTCCAATCCCTCAATCTGTAAATACTGCTTCTGTGGTATCCCTAGCTCATCCTCCAGCACAACTGCACGATGCTGCCGTGCTTTCCGCCCGGTCATATCTGTGGTTACAGGGCCATAGGTGTACAGTTCGCGCCATACCATAATATCTCCCTGAATTCCGCTCTCTCTCAGTCGACTGGCAGCGTGATCTCCATTCATAATATGCAGCATGCCTTTTCCCCCTTCATAAAGCTCATTAAACGTAGATGCCAGATTTCTGACAGGCACTGAGCGCTTGAGCTTAACCCGTGCATCAAACAGCCTTTTCTTTAACGCAGAGATGCTGACCCCGAGAAATTCGGATATCTCCTGAAGCGTGTACCCTTGAAAATAAAACAGGTCCACCACAATCTGCATTGTGGATGGCAGTCTGGCTATGGAGCTACGCAGTGTCTGCTGTAATTCCTTATGCATCGTTTGGGATTCCGGATCATGATCCTGACGATCTGCACGAATGGCTTCGTCCAGTTCTTCCAATGGAACGACCGTATGCCGTTTGCGTCTCAACCAGCGATAACATTGCCTTTGCACAATGACCTTGAACCATCCGGGGAATGCCTCAGGTCTCTCCAATTTGACCAGATTACCAAACGCTTCTGTAAACGCCTCCTGCACCACATCTTCTGCTGCATACGCATCCTGTAGGAGCTGGTAGGCTACTGCCAAGGCCATTCCGCGATATTGGGCCACCAACTGCTCGTAAGCTTCCGGCTCCCCTCTCAATGCCCCATCAATCCATAATTTCAACACCGTAGACTCCTTTCACTGTGATTCCGCAGCTGCCTGCCTACGGGTATGGTCTACTGAATATCATCATTTTTTCAATTTCATATGTAAGTGACATGATCTGTTGTTCAGGTTACTTTTATTTTTTACTATACAGGTTAACCCGTGCTATAAAAAAGGAAAAAGCCGTCCTGTCTGCAGTTTATACTGCATTCGGGACAGCCTGAATTGCCGTATGTGCTGGCTACGAATCTGATTAACGTCTGCTTGGTGCTTGCGGATAGTTACCGACAACACCTGGATACTGATACAGCAGCGGCTCATCAAATGTGGCATAGTCAAAATTAACCATCAACAGCATAATTCTTCTGCCGGTTTTCGGATCACTAATAATAATGTGGTCACGTCCAGCTGCTTCAATAATCCCTTGGAAAATGCGGGCATTCCATTCTTTGTTGCCTTCGTATGTCATGTAGAACGTGCCGAATTTACCGAGATTCAAACGCAGGATATTTTCAATATATGACTGCTCGAACTGCGGTGCTGTTGTTGTAACGACAGCTCCTGCAGGTGTCATCGGGCTTCCGCTGGATACAAGCGGCGGCACACTTGTGGAGCTTGGGGATACCATGCCTGGTGTAGGCGACATCGACGGCATGCTGTTGCCGACTTTGTAAGATGTACCTTGAACCTGCGAATTCGCTTGTTGGCCCAATACGGCATTGGCTTGTTGACCCATCGTTTGAGTGGGTTGATAAGGCTGATTAATCATTGGTGATTCCTCCCTGAATATGAAAATGTAAACCGGTTAATAGACGTCCGGACAATCTTCGCCGGTTGGACTAAAGAAACAATGTGCCTTGAAACGTCCCGTATTTTGCTGGTCATACCACGTTGGCGGGCAATCTCCGACGGGTCTGAAAAACCATAACGAATTACTCGCCGGCCAGAATCGTTCCCCGTTAATGACACGTTGAGCCAGCCGAATCTCGGATTGTCTCGCTCGCTGGTAGAAGTATCCCTTCTGCGTGGACTCAAAGCCCCCCGGATTCTGAAAGACCATGCGATTAATATCACGGATGTTACGAAAATCCAGACAGTCCGCCAGCACACGATTCACGCCGACATTGCCTACCAGCAGCATGCCTTGATCACCGTCACCCTCGGCTTCAGCCCGCATCAGTCTCGCCAGCAGCTTGACGTCTTCCGAGTTGGTCTTAATTACAGCCATCGCGCCTGTTCCCTCCCTTATAGCAGCTGTTCATCACCGTACATCGTATTGTGCAGGAGCCCATTCGGTGACACGATTCCAGATTTTTTCCACAAAAAAAGCCCGGAACCTCACTCCATGTGAAGTTCCAAGGCATATTCAATCTTATGCAGAAGCACTTATCAACTGCAGGAATACTTGTTAAGGCTTCGCTTCAATCCAGTAATCATAGGCATGCACCAAATTGCCTTTGTACGCCTTATACTCGGACAGCAGGTCTGGCAGCTTACTTAGCTGACTTTCCATCTCCTCGGCACCTTTTTCATGAAATGAGATATGCTCGCCCTCATGATTCTGTTTCATCTCAACGGAAATGAGCAGTGATTTCCCTAACCGATCTGCAATCTCCATCTCCTGGCTAACAACCGCAGCTATACCGTTAGAGCCCTCTGCCGTATTGCGGAAAGCCATGAGAGATACATGGTCAAGTGTATCAATCATAAACTCGGTCACTGTTACATCTTTACCTGGCAGCGGATAGGTGTCCAGCCACACCGCCAGATCCGCACTGGTTTCCAAACTGCTGTCCTTCTTCGTCTCTTCCTGAAAATAAGCAATGTTCGATGCCCACTCGGTCAACAGTGTATCCCGATTAGCCTCCCATTCAGGCAGCGTATATGGCTCAATATCGAGATGAATGCCCTCAAACCGCTCTTCCGGCTCCACCTCGGCATTATAATTTTTCACGTAATCAATCAGCCTTTTGATCCGCGGACGATTTTCCTTTTTGCCCCAGATCGGGTGTCCACCCATAGCATGAACTTCAATCCCCTGTGCTTTCGCTCTTTTCACAAAACTGCGGTAACTGGAGTATGGCTGATCCAGATCAAGCCGCACATATAACCAGTTGATCTTCTGCTCTTTGGCAAAAGCCAAAATGTGCTCGCCGCCATCATCCGTCACCTGAGATGCTTCCCAGATATAGGTACCCCGAATCTCGGTTGAATTCGCAGGCGGGTTCGCTGGTTTCTCAGGCAGCGGCTGTTCTTCTGGCTCCAGCTCTCCCCAATAGGCGAGATCATGTACAGCTGAACCCGCATAGGACTTATGCTCACGGAAGGCAGCAGCAACCTGCTGGAGAGCGCTCTCCAGCTGTGCGGAGCCTTTACCAGCAAAGCTAGTAAACTCTTCACCCGGCATCGGCTTGGTGTTTACCCCTACAGTCACATTTGTACCACTTGCGTCGGCCCACTGCATCTCCTGTTCGATTAAACGAATAATTCCGTTACTTCCTTGTGCATTATCACGGTAAGCGAGTAAAGTCACATGATCTACATTTTGAATAAACCAGTGTGACAGTGCTTCGTTATCTGCATCATCAGCGACTCGATTGCCCTTGACCGTGTATGAATCCAGCCAGAACGGCAAATCGACATGAACGGCAGTTCCACCGTTCTGCTTCGCTTGCTTCAACACCAGCTTCATATTGCTGATCCAGGATTGCACCAGAGGTTTGGCGTTCTCTTTCCATGCGGGCAGTACGTATGGCTTAACATCCATATGGATCGCGTCAAAACGCTCGTTCGGCTCCACAGCCTGATTATATTCACTTACCCATGAAGCGAATCGGAGCATAGGGCCCTCACGGCCTTGAACACCCCAGGAGGGATCGCCGCCCAGCGCCTCGATGGCAATGCCTTCACGGCCTGCCTTGGTGATAAATGCTCGATATATCTCTTTAGATATATTCATATCCACGTTGACATACAGCCGATTAATCTTATGTTTAGCCGCATTGGCCAGCAGTTCATCCCCTGCACTCTTCACAGACTGTGCTTGCCATACCCAAGCTGCCCGTATATCTGCGTCATCCGCCTCGGCAGGCTCCTTGATCCCGATCATTATCATTCCTCCGATCAGTAATAACAGCCAAAATACTTTCCGGGATGTTTTCCCGAACATACACTCCCTCCATTCCTGTTCTGTTGTAAAATCACATTCATTATAGCAACCGACCTATCAAAAACAAATAAGCCCAAGTGCTTAACTTGGGCTTATTACATGTTGAAGGAGCGTTGAATAGAACGTTCTGGGCCAGCGTCCCGGTTCTAGTCCTCATATATCATTTTTCGGGTCATGCCCCCGTCAATTACGAGATTAGTCCCCGTGACAAAGGTATTAGCCGGATCGGACAAATACAGGCAAGCTCTGGATATATCCGAGGGTACGCCTACACGGCCGGATGGATGCTGCGCATGGTCCGTATCTGCAAGCTTGGACACATCTCCGGTCTCGATCCAGCCGGGACTGATACAATTGACCCGAATTTGGTCTTTTCCGAGTGAGACTGCCATCGCATGTGTTAATGCTGTAATTGCCCCTTTGGATGCGGCATATGCTTCGCTATGCGGCTCCGACATCATTGCACGAGTAGAGGCCATATTGACGATGGCGCCGCCATGTTCATTTTTTTTCATATGCCGGGCCGCCTCCCGACTTGCCAGAAAACAGCTTCTGACATTGATATTAAGCACATCGTCCCATTCCTCCACCGTCAGCTCATAGGGAGACTTCCATCTGGAGACACCTGCGTTGTTCACCAGTACATCAATCTGCTGGAATTCCTTCACTGTCGTCTCAAACAGCTCCTGAATATCCTGCTCCCTCCGAACATCGCAATGTACAAAGATTGCTTGACCGCCCTCATGTCGAATTGAAGCCGCTGCGGCTGCTCCCTCGGCCTCCTGCACATCCGCCAAGACAACTTTCGCCCCGGCAAGCGCATAGGCCTCTGCTACACTTCTCCCGATCCCCTGCGCAGCTCCCGTGACAACAACTACCTGATCTGTAAACGACATAATGATTCCTCCTCTGGTATGATACGCTCTTTTTATATGATTATCTGTTCAGCTGGTCATGACTATAGTTAATTTCATTGCTTATCGTTTTCCATCAGCCCCATACTTATATACAAACAGGTTCGACGATTAAGAAACGCTTGTCCCGTAGTCCGCCAAAAAAAGCTCACGCCACTAGGGCGCAAGCTACTCCATGTTTAACCTCGCAAACGTTCGGTATACAGGCGATTCGTGCGTTCAAATCCGATATACCGGGTTCCTTTGAAGGACAGCCGCCCTTCATCTCCTTCTGCGCACATACCATATTCTTCACCATTCACTTTGAATTCCAGACGATCTCCGCTCTCCACTTCAAACGTGACATAGTACAGCGTTCGTGCTGGAGTCGTGCTGGCAGCATCGGAAGGCGGCTGGCTCATCTTCACCCGTCTGCTGGTAATGCGGGAGTGTACGGTCAACAGCGGCTCGGCATTGTTCCGTCCCCACCTCCACACTTCTTTGCCCATCGACAACAGCACAATAGCCAAAATCAGGACAAATGCCACTGGAAAGACGGTTCCAAACAAATCAAACATCCAGGATGATTCAATGCCCATGTCTCTCCCCTCCGTTCATACACTTCGGACAGCCGGAGTCTTGACCCGTCTTCAGTAATGTATATGCGGACGAACACAGAACTTGTTAACCTGATGAAATATTTGCGGCATAAATATGGAGTTACGCCTTATGTCTTTGTGCTGAGTGACTATGCTGACCGAATTGACTGATCTCACGAATTCAACTTCGGTTCAATCACGATATAGGAGTGACGACTGAAAGGCAGCCATGTATTCCACAGTGATTTCAGTTCACTGACGCTAACTTTACGGTTATAGAGCGGCTCCTCGCAGTTTCGCTTGAAATCAAGTGAATCTGCCAGATAAAAATGCGTTTCATCGTATCCGACGACAGGCACAAAGTGCAAAAAACGCCGGTCTGCATGCACTCGTATAAACAGAATGACCGGAACACCACGGCTGATCTGCTGTCTTAACGTGTTTATATTACCGTGGAAATATGTGGACGGGTACCCTAGCCTTTTGAAAAAAACAGTAATCGCTTTCGGATACACGGTCCCGTCCAGTAATTTGCGCGGATACCTCCGATACAGCTGATCCCCTTCTGACTCGATACCGAAATGTCTCAGCACAAATGCACTGGAAAAAGCAGCGCATTCAACGTTCTTTTGTATCTCCGTTCTGTTTGGAACAGAGATCAAATAGGATGCGGGTACAACTGTAGTGTACATATGGTCTTTCTTCGGAAGACTGTAATATCGAACAACCAACCAGATTATAAGTAGCCATAGCACAAGATTGGATATCATTTGAACACACCCCTCTGCCATTCGCTGGACTTACTACAAATCAAACTGTTCTACCAGTTCTCTCTCACCCACTGCTCAATCTGTTTCGCAGCTTCCTCGGAAGACAGATTTGTTGTGTCCACCGTTGGCATGGCCGGGTCAAAAGCTGTGTCTGCGTTCTGAAGCAGCCACTTCGCAAAATTGCGATGATCCTCGATCATCTCTTCGTTCCATCCCCGTGCTGCTAGCCGCGCCCGGCGTGTGGTGTCATCACAGTGCAAATTGATGTAGAGGATGCGATCAAACCGCTCGATATAACTGGATTCAGCAATATTCTCAGGCACCATCGTTCCACATAGAATGGCCCCTCGTCCACTTAACGAGATACTGTACGCCACACGCAGCCAGTTCTCCTTGGCAATCTGCCAATCGACGTTGTCAATGATATCCATATCAAATACGTCAAATTCAGGCAGAAGCTTGCGAACATGCGATGACACCGTTGTTTTTCCCGTACCACTTGCTCCTGTGATTACAAATAAAGGTCGTTTACGCATCTGAATTTCCTTCCTGTCGTTCTCGCTTTATAAAAGATAAAAGATCCATGTTTATATCAAGCTAAACAGCCAATCGAACATGTCAGCCCCTAACCTTCATT
Organism: Paenibacillus barcinonensis; assembly: GCF_003217495.1. Classification (GTDB taxonomy): domain Bacteria; phylum Bacillota; class Bacilli; order Paenibacillales; family Paenibacillaceae; genus Paenibacillus; species Paenibacillus barcinonensis. The sequence continues at coordinate 164,729 of NZ_QJSW01000006.1, forward strand.
ATGTCAAGTAGCGCTTCCATTCTTCAGCCCGTAGACCCTACATTACTCTATGAAGAAATCTACCATTCAAATACTCATAATCTCTCAGCTCCCCTTCACGTTGAAAACCCAATTTCTCAGGTATTAATCATGATTCACTCTCCCATCGGTCGGTTATTGTACACGTTCCTAGATCAAAGCTTTCTTGCTTTTAGTACAAACGTTACCGGGAACATGGCAGCTCTTCCAGCAAGATCATCGCTGTCATCACTCATTTGCAGTATATCCCCATCAGATTCCTCAATCATCTGTTCTATGACAAAACCTGCTTTAGCTAATGCGTTGATATAGTCAGACAGTTTACGATCAGCCAGTATTAATTCACCCTGAACATAATCAGGCGAGACCGGATGCCATTTTTCATCAAAGTACGACTTCCGAAACACATACTGACCATCATCCTGAACGATGCATCGATGGATCGGGTGAGACCAACTAAAAATAAATACGCCATCCGTTCGCAGATAAGAAGCAATTCGGGCAAATGTTCCTTCTAAATCCGTTGTCCAGCCAATTGCATATATGGAATACACGATGTCAAAATAACTCGCTGGAATACCGCATTCCTCTTCCATGGGTGAACAGAGCAATACAGCTTCAAGACCACATCCAGCGGCCAGACGCTGCGCTGCCTTCTCCAATTGTTTCTCTGATATATCCACTCCCCATAATTCAGCTGCTTGACGTTCCCCGTGATATTGCAAGGATTGTCCGTTCCCACAGCCGATCTCTAGCATTTTCAGACCCGTAACATCACCAAAAAGCTGGTGCTTTTCTTCAGATACAAATGCCCCATATTGCGGCAGAACGATCGCTTTCAAGAATTCATTGCCCCTGGTGTCCCAATAGATTCCATTTGTTTCATGTATCCGCTGCTTGTCCATCACTAACCTTTTCCCTCTTTTCTATGTAATTCAAGGTTTTAAAATGTTAGATCGGCCTATACTCTCCATGAAAATCAAATCGATAATCATCGCTGATGCGAATATACCCGAGAATACAATACTCTCTCGATCTGTGCACGATCCCAGAGTAGTTCAGGTTATCAACGTTTCCTTCTGCAACGATCAGATGGTCGCCTTCACAAGACAAAACAATGCCAATATGATCATGTGAGTCATCGGTCAGAAGCTTTTCATATACGACCAGATCACCACGCTCTGGCTCAAAGCCACCTTGTCGATCTTCATGGAAAAATCCCATCTCAGGTAATCTGGACCAGTCCAGCCACGCTCCCACTCCAGCTAATCGATACGTCTGATTCGGATAACGAATAGGTAATCGAATCCCAACCTGCATGCAGCAATGGTATACAAAAGCCGCGCACCAATTTGCTTTGAGTACGGTGTAGATATTCGAATCCGGCCAATACCTGCAGATTTCCCTAAAGCGTTCATCCTCTGAGCTACCAATGATCTCTTGTTTCGCTAACCTTTCTGCGCATTCTGCAAGTTTCAAGCGTCTTCGTTCCTGACGATGTTGTACTATCCCCGTTCCCGCTTCTGTGTTCATTCCAACATTCTCAATCTCAAACTCATTTGTCATTCCAAGCTCTTGTAAAACTTGATCCAATCTTCCTTTTTCAGTCTGGGTTATGTACTGTTCTGCAGGAGAAAATACTTTTTGCAGCAGAACAGCATCCTTCAAAATTTCTTCGTACGGTTCCTGAATCTGCCTGCAAGCCTCTTGATAGAAAATAGCTTGCAGCATAATGGATAACTCTTCATCACTCCATAGTTGCATTCCTCGAAGCATTTGCCTTGCGGCATCTGCACTGTTTGGACCCGGAAAGTCCTTCATCCCCGTTCGATAGAGTTAATATCCGTGAAGCAGCCCTGTAATCGCAGCAAGTTCGTGATCCCTTCCTCTCCGGGCAGCAAGCAAGGAAGCGAAACTGGATACACCCACAAGCTGTAGCCATATGTCATCCTGACCTAAAAAGCCTTCGTGAGACATTTCGCTTACTGCACGGTAGACCGCGTTCAGCCGTTTATTTTGGGCCACTATAAGATGATTCGTGTCCAGTCTCATATGGATAAACGGTCCTCCCCTCTAGGTCAATCTCAGTACAGTCCTTCCACAATCAGTATTCCTTGCTCCAGCCTTTTACGACTTTCGGTCAGATGTAATAAGCAGCTTCATTGGAACGAACGATACTACACTCGCAGTTGCTTTTTCAAATCGATTCGTATGTACGTTTTCTCGTAGCTCGTATCATCATCATTGTAATATACGGCCTGCTTGGTATATGGCTTTGAGATCGCGTGGTAGCCGTGCGCCGAGATGAGCTTGATCATTTTGGGATTTTCGACAGGGTCAACACTCACAAATATTTCTCTGAACCCCAGTTGTATCGCTAACTCTTCCCTGTAACGGATTAACGCTGAGCCAGCACCATGACTGCGATACTTCTCCTTCACATACAGATCACTTAACTTGGGAATCTGCTTGCCCTGCAGTTTAAGAACTCCAAAACCCAGAATGACGCGATCCACATCATCTGATTCTGCAATAGTGAGTATGACTTTACTATTCTCCTGTTGCTTCAAATACGACCTGAATAATTCTTGATTATTGCGAACAGAGCAAAGTTCTGAGATGTCTGCGGCAACTGCTGATCTTACGATATATCTCATCACTTTGAACCTCCTACTCCCTTAACTATTGTTACCGACACAGTCTCTCCAAAATAACAGCAACCCCTTCATGTTCATTTGTTTCCGTAATTCCCCTGGTGCATTTCTAAAAAAACGCATAGATGCCTTCCTCAAAGTAGCGATATTCTTCATCGGTTAATCTGCGTCTACGATAGGCATCATAAAACATATCTTTGTCTCGCTCTTCCTCAAATGCACTTACTTTAGGCCGAGTGGCCAGAGCCACATCATATCGCGGATCACCATAGGCCGCTCCGGCCCAGTCGATCACTCCTGTAATCTGCCCGTAACTTACAAGCACATTATCCATCGTAAAATCACCATGAATTAAAGTCGGCTCGACCCAACCGGGTCTATTCTCTTTCAAATATGTGAGTAATCCCGCATTGCCATCTATTGTGAAATTCGCTAGATTATACTCTGCTTTCGATATCATTGTATCAAGCCAGGTATGCTCTGTATGCTTATGCTGCCAATCCACTGGACATGAACATTCATGCAGCTGTTTCAGACAGCGACCAAAGCTGGCTATTGCTTTATCTCTTTGCTTTTGGTTCGAATTACCGATCAGAAATTGCCTTAATGTAACACCTTCCATGAAATCCATCAACAGCCATCTGGCGTTCTGATCTGCATAAAATGAATGGCTCTCGGAACAGGCAGTGCCGTTTTCTCAAGATGTCTCAATGCTCTATACTCATCGGCCAGCCATTCGTTATACAATTCATGTTCTGTTTTTTTAATAACATAACTATGACTCAATGTATGAAGAATGAACCTTCTTATATGAAGCTGGAAGGGGAACCGGTGAGATGTTTGGTACAATTATATAATGAGCAATCCCACCGAGGCTCACCGCTGTGAAGTAACGTTAGCGATGTGTTTGACAAATTTTCGCGAATGTCTATATGAGCGAGAAGTCTTTTTAATGTGAGGCTGAGCAACGCCCCATGACTTACAATTAATATATTCTGATCTGAATGTTGTTTAGCCAGATCGGCAAGACATTCTCTGCCCCTTTTTACAACAGCTTCATGTGATTCAATGCCCAGATTCAGCTTCGACCAGCCATAACCCCATTGACTCACTCGCTCCTGCTCCGTTGTGCCCTCGATCTGTCCACAGTCCATCTCTCTAAGCCGCTCATCTATACGTATCTCGATACCATTCGCTTTACTAATAATGGACGACGTTTCCATTGCTCTCGACAAGTCACTTGTATAAATATAATGCCACCGCTCAGAATGAATTCGCTCAGACAACAGTTCTGCCTGTCTCCGCCCTTCTGCATTGAGTGGGATATCCGTGTGTCCTTGCGCGCGATATTGCTTATTCCAATCCGTGACACCGTGCCGAATAAGCCCTAATGTTGCCATATGTATTCCTCATTTCTGAATATCGCTCAAGCATTCCTTCATCTTCCAATTAAACTGAAGCTATCACAGGTTCGGAGTGTTCGTCAATGGAAACGTAGTAGGTCTTTGTGCTTGCAGACTAACGATCGGAATTGGTCGCATAAGCCAAGTGCCTTAACTCAGACTCATCCCCCAAGCACACAACACAAATAAACAAACTGCCGTTAATCCAATTCGGACGGCAGTTTGTTAGGCGGTTTTTTGCGATTGTGTCTGCTTGCTTTAGAGTTAAACCCACATGCGGCGGCTCCAGTTGCTCGTAATTCTGATCTTGTCTCCATTTTCTTAATTACGCATACATCATGTCCATATAGCCTCGGGTAACTTCTACACCTTCTGCCGGCTCCGGCTGGTCTGTCTCTGCATGTGCAGCCATGCACGCTCTCACCGCTTCCTCCGTTGTGCAACGATTGGCATCGTCACATGTGTAGCATAAATGCAGCATGTATCTTGTTAAATCATCCACCTGTGTGATTTGAGCTTGTTCGTTGGTTCTCATTGTTATCACTCCTTCTTTTGTTGAGTTAAATATAACATCATCTGCGCTCTTTATTTGTGATTTAATTCACAATGTAGTGAAAAAATAAAATAAAAATAAAGGGAAAATCTCATTTGAGATTCTCCCCCTCAGGTTTCATGCTTCGCTCGCAGGCTTAAAGCACCTTCCAATGCTCTCCTCCATCTACCGTTTGCAGCAGCAGCGAGCGCTTCGCATCTGTATTCTCTACCAGAATCCAGCCCAGCTTGGGCGAGGCCATCTGCATCTTCACAATTTCAGGGTAGTCTTCGAAGATTTTCTTGAGCACACTGCTCTCGGGATAGGCTTTCCATGTTTTCCCCGTGTCAACGGTGTAGTACATGATGCCCTTCTGCATCGCCCAGCCTTCCGTTGGACTTAGAAATACAGGTGCAAGATTGCGATTAATACCTGTCTGCTTGTCCAGACCAAAGGAATATAGCTTCCAGCTTACTCCACCATCGGCTGTGAAGAAACCACTGAAGGTCATGCTCTCCCCACTGGCACAGGACATCGCCATCCAGGCTGACTTCGCTTCACGCCCGAAGAACTGAGGTGCACTCAGATTGAAATTGCCGCAGCCGCTGAATTTATTCCGATCAAAAAAAGAAGAGACTGTACGCCACTGCTCTCCGCCATCTGATGTTACAAAGAGCTTTGGTGTACCAAACTCAATCGCGCTCAAGAAGCCATGCTTGGCATCGGAGAACGTCATACCGGTCGTATATCCACGTCTGGAGATTTCCCCAGTGCTCGTTTTGTCCTTCTCGTCACTCGAAGTCATTCGTTCCCAGGTCGTGCCTCCATTTTGAGTAAAGTACAGCATCTTGTCCTGCTTGCCGATCCCGGTATCTGCCGTTGTCAGCACCCAGCCCTTCTCGGGAGAAACAAAAGATATAGCTGTTACTTTATCCGTCTTGGATAAGGAAGACAAGCTCCAGGTTACGCCCCCATTATTGGTTCGAAGCACAATCGTATCCGTGCCTCCCATCCCCTCCCGAACAATCCAGCCATGCATACGATCTACGAAATAAATACTTTCACCATACTTCGGATTCGCCGGAAATTGCACATTCTCTGAAGGCGATATGTTTGTCCATGTTTTTCCCTGATCCTGAGTATAATACAGCCTGAGTGCATTACGCGTGATGCCCCAGGCCAATCCACCGTTATCATTAATTAACTGAAAGTCGGTCAAACGTGTCTGAATTTGATATTTGGCCATATCTGCCGCTTCAGCATTATTGTTGGTCGGGGGTACAACAGTTAGGGTCTGACCGATGTTGCCACCATCATCTTGCTGATCTGGAGCTTCCGCTACAGGCGGTTGTTCCGTTTTGGTGCAGCCAACCAGCAAAATGATCATTCCTATAGACAGCAAAGCTGTCTGCGCTATTTTTTTCCATTGCAAATGCAAGTGGGTTCCACCTCTCTATCCAACACACATAGGCGCGCATGCCCCTGTGAAGGAGTTGTATTTACGATTCATCCAGAATCCACTGCTCCTATTCTACCACAAACCTCGACCCAAAGGCTCACATCTGCCTAGACAGCAGCTATTGTTCTGGTTTGATGATTCATTTTTGTGCATAATACGTGTATATCTCCTCTTTACTTTGTTTTCATATAACAAGGAATGTTCACCGTTATCCATCCCTTTTTCTTTATGATCCGCCAGTTCATGTGAAAAAAGTTATAGACAAAACTCGCTTTATCGAACTAAATCCCTTAATATGGATGGTAGTATACCCTAAAAGGAGAGGATAAGAACATGACAACCAATGCAGCATTGAAACCTAGCCGTGTCGTTATTATCGGTATGGGTGCAGTAGGAACAACAACGGGATACACACTAATGCTCAGACAGCGCTCGTCCGAGCTGGTATTCGTGGATGTGAATCATGATAAAGCTATTGGCGAAATGCTGGATATGAACCACGGCCTGCCGTTTACCGGAGGTGTTAAGGTATGGGCTGGTGACTATTCAGACTGCAAAGATGCCGATATCATTATCATTACCGCGGGCGCTTCTCAAAAACCAGGTGAGACCCGAATTGACCTGCTGAAAAAAAATGCAAGCATTTTCAAAGAAATCATCGACCGGATCACTGAGGTCAACTCTCACGGAATTTTGTTGATTGCGACCAACCCTGTCGATATCTTATCCTATACTTCCTGGAAACAAAGCGGCTGGCCGGCTTCCAGGGTCATTGGCTCTGGTACATTGCTGGATAGCGCACGGTTCCGTTATCTCATTGGTAAAAATAAGGGGATTGATCCTCGCAGCATTCATGCTCATATCATCGGTGAGCATGGCGATTCCGAGGTTCCTGTCTGGAGTCTTGCCAATGTTGCGGGAACAGACCTGGAACTCGATGAAGAAACACAGCAAGATATTTTTAACAGCACCAAAAATGCAGCGTATGAGATTATTAATGCCAAAGGAGCCACCTCCTACGCAATCGCGCTTGCACTAGACCGTATTGTTGCTGCAATCCTGGGCAACGAAGGCTCCGTTCTGAATGTCTCCACACTGCTTGAAGATTACAACGGCGTTTCCGACGTGTATCTGGGCGTGCCTTGTGTGGTGGATCGTCATGGTGTGCGTGAAATTTTGCCGCTTCCATTAAATGAAGCAGAGAAAACAGCCTTTCAGGCTTCTGCCAACAAACTGAAAGAACAAATCGCGGGATTGGAATAAATTTGCGGGACTCTACACGAACCCCATAATAAAAACCATGCAAACACTCTGAATAGGCCGTGTCCTGAAACTTACCTGAAGTGCATCTTTTACCGTCTTTTCGCCCCCTGCTGTGTCACTTTCCCTTGACGTGCTCCGGCACGCCTGCGGAAACCTCCTGGCTTGGAACGAAAATGCAGCAAAATTAGCTCCCTTCAGCGTATTCAGACACATCCTAGAGTTTTGCATGGTTTTTTTGTGATCAGCGCCCACTCACTAACATCATTTAACCAGTGGGTGAAGCCTTATATGACACTCCATAAATTGCACTCTTTTAATTATTCGAACATTTAGTTTACATAATAATAATGACGGAAACTCTTACCGACATGTGCTGCAGCGCTCATTTCAATTCACTGCCACGCCTCCAACGATCCCCAGTAACACAATGACCCATGGCGGACACTTCCAGAAGGTTAACAGCACAAAAAGTAAACATACCAAGGCAAAATCAACAGGCGACAATACAGCAGTTGTCCATAAAGGCTGATAGAGTGCAGCAAGCAAAATTCCTACGACACCTGCATTGATTCCCGCAAGCGCGCCCTGCATATGCGAGTTACTGCGCAACGCACTCCAGAAGGGCAATGCACCGATAATGAGCAAAAATGCGGGTAAAAATATCGCAATTGTGGCAATAAACGCCCCTGCTCCCCCCATGGAAACAGCACCAAGGTATGCAGCAAACGTAAATAACGGGCCAGGAACGGCTTGCGTTGCACCGTAACCCGCCAGAAAATCATCCTTGCTGACGATGCCATAAGGCACAAGTTCTTGCTGCAGCAGAGGAAGCACGACATGTCCACCGCCAAATACCATCGAGCCTGCCCGATACATCGAATCAAACAGAGCGATCCACTCCAAGTTGGTGATGTGGCGTACAATGGGTAAAATAACAAGCAGACCTGCAAACACAATTAAACAGAGCACAGCAACGCCACGTCGGATGGGAATGTTCATTTTTGCAGCAGGAGTTACGGGTGATTTGCGATACATCGCCCATCCAGCAATCCCAGCGAACATAATCAGAATCACCTGACTGTAGGGCGCCGCCCACACTAACGCCGCAGCAGCGATAATCACAGCCAGTGTAATCCGCTCTTTGTCCGGTGTGAGCTTCTGAGTCATGCCCAGAATAGCGTGAGCGACAATCACCACGGCTACGATTTTCAATCCGCTGATCCAGCCAGCGTGGCTCACATCAGCACCTTTTAGCAGTAAGGCAAATGCTATTAAAACAAATACCGATGGAAGAGTAAAGCCAATCCAGGCCATCAGCCCACCCAGCAATCCAGCCCGCATGACACCTATGCCAATCCCCACCTGACTACTCGCTGGTCCGGGAAGAAATTGACACAGTCCTACCAGATCAGCATAGCTTTGCTCATCTAGCCATTTTCGTTTGCGTACATATTCGTTGTGAAAATACCCCAAGTGCGCTGTAGGGCCTCCGAAAGATGTCAGCCCCAATTTTGTGGCAACCATCAGCACTTCCCATAAAGCCTGCCGCCGATTTGGCGAAACCTCTTGATCTGGATCCTGAACACTTGAAGCCAGCTTCCCCTCATTCATGCTCGCTCATCTCTCCTAGCAGATCATATGCTGTTATGTGTCGCTGACTTGAAATGCTTTCTTTCTACTTCACTGCTGGAAGCTGTACCTCTAGCAAAGCCATTGCCTCCTCTTTTTCACGGCTGGTGACGTGGGTGTAGACTGTTGTTGTTTGTATAGAGGCATGTCCAAGCAGCTCCTGCACCGTCCGCAGATCGGCCCCGCGCCGCAGCATCATGGTGGCGAATGAGTGACGCAGCTTATGGCTGGAGTAACTTTGGCGTTGATGAGCCGGAGCCTCCTGCTGGAAGCGTTCGAAGGTTTCTGTGGAAATGAGCTGAATGCTGCGAATAGACAAACGTTTTCCTTTTTGCGAAATAAACAGGGCTTCTTCTTTTTCACCTCGCCACGGATTTAGACGCTCCTGAAGGGCCTGGGATAACACTTCTGCTACGGTTTCGGGCACCGGGATGGAACGCCACTTCCGTCCTTTACCAAACACATCCAGTGTGCGTCGCTCCGGGTTATAGTCTTTACAGTTGAGCGCATGCACCTCTCCAACTCGCAGCCCCATATACCCCATCAGCAGAAAAACAGCCAGATTACGCGTACGGTATTTGCCCTCAACAGAAGCCAGAAAACGTGTCAAACCACCTTCATCCAGAAAAACAGGCGCTCGATTTTTCTCGGTTTTGGACTTTTTGATGCCCGCCGCCGGATTATTCGTCAATACCTCAAGCTCGATGAGGGACTTGTAGAAGCAGTTGACTGCCGCATGTTTCCGATTCCGGGTTGCATCACTGACGCCACGCTCGCGTGCACGAGACAGATAAGAAAGCACATGCAGCTTTTTCACCTGCTCCAGCGCTTTCCCCTGTATAGCAATCAGAAATTCCACCACATCTCCTGTATACGATTTAACCGTATGTCCAGTATATCCGGCATCCTTCATCCAGATATGAAAGGCTGCCAATTCATCTGCATACCGCTCCTGAATCTCTTCGTTGATCATCTGCACTTGTCACCTCCACCGATATTTCGATATTGTTTTACGAAAAAAACTCGTTTCGTTACAGAACATGAACATTTAACTCATTGGAAAATCAATCTCCTCCACAATCACGACATTAGCCATGAGCATGATCATATCCGGTTTCCCCGCACTCCGAGTAAGCACAAAGGATGGAATCGGATTTTCATGAAGCTCATTCACCGCTTCGGCAATCTGTACGTACAGATCCAGCCGAAGCGTCTCCCCTTCTCCCGAGACATCCACGACAGGCCAATCTTTGCGGATACAGTCAGCCCAGAAGGCCAATTCATTCGCCGGAATAATGCTTAACCGCTGTACCTTCGGATCAATATAATATATAGCTTGCCGCACAGGCTGTTCTCCCAGCTTGTCCCACACAAGCACTTGAGCTGCCTGCTCGTTTGGTGGAGAGTACAGAGAATAGCACCATGGAGTTAATCCCCATACAACGGCCATCAGTCCTTCCTCCAGCAAGGAATCGAGCCGCCCTTCTGTAAAGAGCTCCAGCAAATTATGATTACCTGGTCCGAACATTTCGGCCACTCGTCCAGAGAGCAGCTCCAGATCAGCCAGAATAAAACCTCTTCTGCCGTACGAATCAAACATATGATGATTTCGAGTCCATTTTGCAGCAGATGTTGAATCAAGGAGTGGAGCTGCGGATGGAAACAGCATGATATGTACTGTATTTACTTGTGCGTATTTTACCATCGCTTGTTGCTCAGGTTCTAACGGACCTTCGGCAATGCGTGGTGTTTTTCGGTGTAGCGCAATGCGAACCTCATATTCTCCCGCTACATAAGGTGCCAGATCCAGTCTAATCGGGTAGTCAACGCCCTGAATAGACGCAATACATAGGCTGCTCTCCGCTGTTAACGAGACGGCATATTGTACGTAGGACAGCTCAGGTCCATAGAGAACGCTGGCCTCCTCACGGGGCAACGGCTTTGGAAATTGCTGTGCAATGACAGATACTTTGCGGCCATCCTCAAGATGTCGCTGTGGATCAAGGTCAAGTTGCACATCTTCTGCTTGATCTCCATATGATAGGATTAGTTTCGCCTTAGAAAGAACGGATGAATCCACGAGTGCAAATGCAACATGGGATGAGTGCTCGTCTGTATCCTTATGTAATGGTACATTCATAACGTAACCCCTCTCTTCTTCTGGTAGAGATCATACCCACCAAATATATTTCATATTTGGTTCAGCCGCAACCCCGTGCTTGGCAGCCACCCTTGGTATATCCCTTCCCTTTTACCCGAATACGGCTCAAGCTCAACCTCTCCTGAGTACATTTAACAAAAATTTTTCAATACTTCTGAATAATGAAACGTCGTTCACCTGGACAGTTACTGTGAAACACAAAAATCCCCGCTTACCTTCGCCTGGCGAAAGTAAACAGGGACCTTGTCCAATTACACTTTATAGTAGATCTACAACCGAATATCGACGTTTATTTTCTTCTTAGCGGATTCAAAAGACTGTGGTAACGACCATAGACAAAATAAATGATTAATCCGATGATCAGCCAGCCAAAAAATGTGATCCAGGTTAATGCTGCAAGGCGAGTCATCAAATATACACAGCCAAGAGCACTCAGAATCGGAATAAACGGTACAAGCGGAACACGGAAACCACGTTTGAGATCAGGATTATTTCTGCGTAGCACGATTATGCCCAGACTCACTACCGCAAAAGCAAATAACGTTCCGATATTGGTCAGCTCCGCTAAATGTCCGAGTGAGATAAACCCGGAGAACAACGCTACGATAATACCTGCCACCCAGCTTCCGACTGCCGGAGTTTGACTTTTGCCGCTGACTTTGGAGAATACGGGAGATAACAGCCCATCCCGAGACATGGAATAGAGCAGACGTGTCTGACCATACATCATCACCAGCAATACCGTCGTAATGCCCGTTATAGCACCAAGGGATACGATCCAGGACAACCCTTTTAACTGAACGAATTCAAAAGCAAAAGCCACCGGATCACTAACATTTAACATGTTATACGGCACGATACCTGTCAGGATAAGAGATACCACAATGTAAAGGACCGTACATACAGCAAGAGAGGCAATAATGCCAATCGGCAAATCCCGCTGCGGGCGCTTCACCTCTTCCGCTGCTGTGGATACAGCATCAAAGCCGATATAAGCAAAAAATACGGTAGCCGCACCAGCCGTCACACCCGAAAAGCCGAATGGCAGGAAAGGATGCCAGTTGGCTGGCTGAACATAAAATACACCGACACCAATGAAGATCAGCACAACGATAATTTTGATTGCCACCATAATTCCGTTGGCACGTGCTGCTTCCTTCACCCCACGAGTGAGCAGGAACGTAATAATTAACGTAATTACAGCCGCAGTGATGTCAAAATACGTGCCCTTTTCCGGATTAAACGCACTGGTCAATGCATGAGGCAATTCCAGTCCGAACCCGGACAATAACGTCTGGAAATATCCTGACCAGCCACTCGCTACCGCCGCACTCGCAAAACCATACTCCAGAATGAGGTCCCAGCCCAGTATCCATGCAATCACTTCACCAAATGCAGTGTAGCTATACGTGTAAGCACTACCCGAAGCCGGAATGGTAGAAGCAAATTCAGAGTAACACAAGGCGGCAAACGCACAGATTATACCTGCCAGTAAAAAGGATAACACCAGTCCGGGTCCGGCATACTTGGCTGCGGCTACACCTGTCAGGACAAAAATTCCTGTGCCAATAATCGCTCCGACCCCAAGTGTCGTTAAGTCCATGGCTCCAAGCGCCCTCCTCAACGCACCGTTCTCACTGCCTTCGCTGGCAATCGGTTTCTTACGGAATAACAAGCTGATTTTCTCATTTGAGCGCATAAGCATGTTCCTTTCATGATGAATCTGGAATGTAGTATGGTTTCACTCATCTGTTCTATAAAAAACTTATTTGTTCTATCTTATCGGTTACCTATAAAAACCTATCGAATTCTACACATTATCGCGTTGAATGATTAAATTTATTTTGCGTAGCAGCTTATTTTGACCTTTTTCCACGAAATTTATCATGATCTGTTGCCTACGCTTCACAATGAAAATCGTTCTGAATAAAAACTGCGTATAATTTATATTATGCGCAGTTTTTACAGGTCAAATTTTACGTCAATAATCAATTTTATCGGTTGTTATATGAATTCCATAAAAAGATGGCCTTTTTCGTCTTTTTCCGCCGTCGTTCTCTCCCCTATTCCGTCCTCTTCTGCGCCTTGCGCTATTGAACATGCACCCCTTTGCTCGTTTCGTTTCTTTCTTAACACAACAACAAGAGCCGCATAATAATATGCGACCCTGTTAATTTAATCATGTTAGTTCTATCTTTACCCTTAACTCTTTATCTGCATGTTATACAATAGTCTTCTCTCTTATGAAAAAACAACCCGGTCCGCATCAGACATCCGATACTGACTCAATAAGTATTCCTTGCTCTGCATCGCTTGGCTTCGAATAGCATCCAGATCCACATGCAGCAGCTTGCCATCCCGCTTCACCGGCTTTCCGGCAACAAAGACCGTATCCACATTGGACGGATTCGCAAACTGCACAACTGCACCAATCGGATCATGCACAGGGAACAGATTCAGATCAGTTGTACGAATCATAATCAAATCTGCTTCTTTGCCCGGTGTAAGCGAGCCTGTTTTCCGTTCCAGCCCCAATGCCTGGGCCCCAGCCGAAGTAGCAAAACGCAACACCTGACTTGCCTGCAGACTCAACTCACCCGGCATTTCTCCCTGTGCCAGCAGTTGCTCATTCGTTCTGGAACGCTCCGCCTGTAGCGCAAATTTCATCTGTGAGAACATATCTCCACCTGTTGAAGTCACCACATCGACTCCAAGGGTTGGTGTACCGCCATGCTCCAGAAAATATCCTGTGGCTGGATAACCGTGCCCCATCATCATCTCGACTTCAGGGGTAACGGATAAGGAGGCTCCACTGTCTGCAAGCATTTTAAATTCATCCATGCCCATCGTATTGCCATGAACGACATTGATTCGCGGACTGAGTAGACCCGCCTCATACATTCGGCTAATTGAACGGTCTACCGAGCCCCAGCTGCCAAACCCGACATGCATCGAACAGATCGCATCTAACTCTTCCGCAAGCTGAATATCCTGTACCGTTGTCTCCCAGTGACTGAACTCAGGACCGCGGATGGCAAGACCGTAAGTCAACAGCTGATCTTTAGAGGAAAAATAACGCTCCTTCACCGCTCTTACATTCTCTGGATATGCGAGCTTGCTCTCCCGATTCCAATACTCCGTTTCTCCCGGCACACCATGAGCAAAGACAGCTCGAATGCCCGCATCCTGCAACCCTCGAATCAATTCCTCTGTATGTTCAGGTGAATATGGCATGCTCCAGTCCAATACCGTCGTCACTCCAGCATTAAGCGCTTCCAGTGATCCGAGCAGATTGGCAATATAGCTGTCCTGCGGACGAAGCTTGCTTCCCATCGCGCCGTAGTACAAGTTTTGCAGATATACTGGCAACGACCAGTTAGTTCCAGCCGTTTTGACAAGTGATTCCCACATATGGCGGTGTGTATCCACCAGTCCAGGCATGATGATCATATCTGACGCATCAATCACTTCAACTTCTGGCCCCGGCACCTCCAGATCCGGCTTAATTGCTACAATAACAGAATCCTGAATAAGTACATCCGTCCTATTATACTGACCAATACGAGCATCCATCGTTAATACACAACCGTTTTTCAAAAGGTAACCTGTCCCCATGAGACATCTCTCCCATCATAATGGTTTGTAAAATGATCTGATCTGCATTGCTTCATTTCTTTTTGCTTATGACTATATTTTATCTAGTATATATACATTATATATCAAGTGTTAATATTTATCAATTCTGGTACGGTCAACTTTTATTGGGTACGTTCTTACTGGTCTGACAACGCCAAGCTGGGCTCCTCCCCCTGCCCGGTGGGTTCCACACGATGCTTATCACTCCGGGCAGATCGTCCTGCTTCGCGGACAGCAAGGAAGCTGAAGTATTGTTTTCTAAAAAAACACTTGAACTGCTAGCGCTTACAAGGATAAGATGAACTTCATAAGGTTACAACTTGTTCAATACACTAATTAATTGAATAGGATCTTCGGGGTAGGGTGCAATTCCCAACCGGCGGTGATGTTCTAGATAGAACCAGCCCGCGACTCGCTGTTTGTGCTTATGATGACATTCAGCGACTGACTTGGTGAGATTCCAAGGCCGACGGTACAGTCCGGATGAGAGAAGATCAACACAATGGCATGCCGTATTTGGGGAGTCTTCTTCCCTGACGTCTTGTCTTTGAATGGTCCCCCGTTTTTTTGGCGTACGCCGAGACGGGGGATTTTGTCGATTTTGCCAACTGAAGATTCCGTGTTCTGACGAAGGAGTCCTGAATATGGAAAACACATCATCTGCATCAACGCTTTATCGCAAGGAACGCAGCAACACCGGCTTTTGGCTTGTCGTACTAGGTGCGGCTCTCTGGGGTGTAGACCCGTTATTCCGCATCCTTTTGCTTGAAACGATGACCTCTACCCAGATTGTACTTGTAGAACACATTATCGTAAGCCTTGTTGCACTGCCAGTGCTATGGAAATTTCGTGATGATCTGAAGCAACTGCGTGCACGTCACTGGGTTGCTGTTATATTTATCTCCTGGGGCGGGTCGGCACTCGCAACCGTATTGTTTACTTTAGCTCTAACTCATAACGATCCCAACACGGTATTGTTATTGCAAAAAATGCAGCCGCTCTTTGCGATTGTACTCGCCAAATTGTTATTAAAAGAAACATTGCCGCGTCATTTCGGCGGCCTGTTCATCATTGCGCTGGCAGGAACATACCTGCTCACATTTGGCTTTAGCTTGCCAGGAGGCAATTGGGATAACTGGATTCATGCAGGCAGCCTGCTCTCTCTGGGTGCAGCAGCGTTGTGGGGTGGTTCAACCGTCATGGGTCGTCTGATGCTGGGGCAAGCTCGATATGAGACAGTGACCTCCCTTCGCTTTGTCGTTGCGCTCCCACTGCTAATCTTTATGACCTGGCATGAAGGTGCACCGTGGACATTACCAGCCGGTGCAGGTGCACAGACAGCTGTCATTCTGAATATTCTTGGTCAGGCGTTGCTGCCCGGTTTGCTCAGTCTGCTTCTATATTACAAAGGCTTGTCGTCTACGAAAGCTTCCGTTGCAACACTGGCAGAACTCAGCTTCCCTATGGCTGGTGTGCTTGTGAACTGGATTGCTTTCCGTACACTGGTGACATGGGAACAACTGATTGGCTTTATCCTGATCTGGATCGCCCTGTTCGCCATCTCCAAACAGCGTGAGCGTTCAGCACCAATTGCTGATGCTGCACCAAGATTGCGTACAGAGTAAACGTCACAGCGACAGAGTTACGCAACTTGCATTTCAACAAAAACACGGCTTCACCTTCAAGGTGAGCCGTGTTTTTTCTATAGTTACAGCTCGTTTTGTCTTTTGTCCTTTGAGGTGGTACGATGACATATGGAGCACGATTTCGATCGTGTCCACGCCAAACTACATGATCAAGGATTAGAGAGGAACGATACCCATGTCTTCATTCACATACACCGCATACGACGCCATCGGGCTGGCTGAATTGATTCGCTCCCGGCAGGTATCTCCCGTAGAAATGCTCGAGGCCGCCTTCGCGCGCCTGGAAGAAGTTAACCCGCAGCTTAATGCGGTCATTCGTACATACGAACCCCGTGCCCGGCAGGAAGCCGGTGCAGTTCGGCCAGGAGAGCAGCCCTTTGCGGGTGTACCTTTGCTGTTAAAAGACATCTCTCAAGCTCTCGAAGGTGAAATACTTACCTCTGGTTCACGTCTGTTCAGCGAGCATCGCGCCAAGCGGAGCTCCAATTTCGTAACTCGTTTGCAGCAGGCTGGCTTTATTGTTATTGGTCATACCAACACTCCTGAATTCGGGTTGAAAAATATAACCGAGCCCCGGCTGCACGGACCCTCGCGTAATCCGTGGAATGTGAATCATTCTCCAGGCGGCTCAAGCGGTGGTGCCGCAGCGGCTGTCGCTTCAGGCATCGTACCTCTTGCCGGTGCAAGCGATGGCGGAGGTTCGATCCGTATTCCCGCCTCGTTCAGCGGTTTATTCGGATTAAAACCAACACGCGGACGCACACCAGTCGGACCGGGTGTCGGAAGACAGTGGCAAGGAGCCTCCATTGATTTTGCATTATCCCGCTCCGTGAGAGACAGTGCAGCCCTGCTCGATACACTGCAGATCATTCAGCCGGAAGCAGCATTTCATGCCCCATTATTCCCGGGAAGTTATCTGGCGGACATGAATTATCCGCATCAACGCACATGGCGAATCGCTTATACCGTAGACTCCCCTGTAGGTACACCTGTTAGCGAGGATGCCAAGGAGGCTGTGATGAAGCTTGTTCGTTTCCTTGAAGCGCAGGGCCATCATGTCGAAGAGAAGCTGAGTCCGGTGAACGGCGTGCGGCTGATGGAGAACTATTATATGATGAATAGCGGCGAGATGGCTGCGATGATCTCAACTATGGAACGCAGCATGGGCCGTGCCCTCACAGCTGAGGATATGGAGATTGAATCCTGGGTACTGGCGGAAGCCGGTAAAAAAGTGTCCGCTGCCGAATTCGTGCACAGTCTCGCAGAATGGGACATAGCTGCTGCACAGATGTCCACACTGTTTGAGCGGTTTGATTTTTACATTTCGCCTGTCAATGCCTTTGCCGCCCCACAGGTTGGAGAACTGACCCCTCATGCAGAGCGTATTCAGCAATTAATGGCTGTTAGTGAGCTCGACAAGACAGCCCAGCAAGAGCTGATCTATGATATGTTTAAGCCGAGTCTGACCTACACTCCGTTCACGCAGCTTGCCAATTTAACAGGACAGCCTGCCATAAGTGTTCCTCTGCATTTGAGCGGGGATGGCTTGCCAATGGGTGTTCAGGTTATGGCAACCAAAGGCCGCGAAGACTGGTTATTACATCTGTCTGGACAGCTGGAAGATTCGGAGCTATGGGTTGGCATGCAAGGCAATCCGATGTTTCCGCAGTGATATTTAATTTCTTCAGCCATCATATGCAAAATATTACAACGTATGAAACGTTCTCCCCCCTCGCATACTGAAAGCAATAATTTATGTAGGGGTGCGACATATGAGCAGTGTGCAGCAATACAAACAAGCTTATGTAATACCAGCGAAATCAGGATACGCTCTTCGTGTTTCCAAGGGTACTATTCTGAGGATTACAGATCTGGAAGGTCAACAGGTCGTTGATTTTGTAGCCTTTGATACACATGATACAAACCATCGTCTCGATCCCGGTGTAACGATGGATGTACTACGGACCTGCCGCATCAAACCCGGTCAAAGCTTATACTCTAACCGCTATGAGCCGTTATTGAACATTTTGCAAGATACCGTTGGTGCGCATGACTTTTTCAACTCGGCTTGTCGTCCTGAGATGTACGAGGTGTTGTATGGAAAAAGCAATCATGCAAGCTGTTATCATAATCTGAACGAAGCCTTGCACCCGCTCGGTATTCTGCCGCCAAATCAGCATTATCCCTTTAATTTATTCATGAAAACAACGATAGATGAAATGGGAAATATCGCTGTGCACACGCCTGACTCCCGTGCCGGTGATTATGTTGAGATGCATGCTTTAAGCGACCTCACAATTGCTCTCTCAGCTTGTCCCTGTGAGGAAAGCGCATGTAATGGCTATCATTGCACAGCAGTTCAACTAGACGTGACTGTCACTCCGCCAGAAGACCATTAACAGCATAACCTGAAGAATCGCGATGCGATTCGTTCTATTTCACTCCTTACTGGAGTATGATGACTTGTACCGTTTGTTGGACTGTACCTGTTATTTCATGCACCTGTTAAGGAGTGAATTCGTTTATGACGGTGTTATTTAGTTATATCTTTCTGGGCATATCTTTATCTGCACCTGTTGGCCCTATCAACGCCGCACAGCTGGATCGGGGTGCGCGTCATGGATTTATGCATGCATGGGTGCTTGGATTAGGAGCCATGTTTGCCGACCTGGTGTACATGCTGTTGATTTATTTCGGTATTGCCCATTTTCTAAGCACGCCCTTTATGCAAGCCTTCTTATGGTCATTCGGAAGCTTTATTTTGATCTACACAGGTGTAGAAACACTACTCAAGTACAAACGTGATATAACCAACGCCTCCCTTGCAGAATCCAAAATGCATCGTTCCTTCATCACAGGCTTCCTCATGGCATTATCCAATCCGCTCAACATATTGTTCTGGCTTGGCATCTATGGCTCTGTATTGACTTCAGCGGTCAAACATACGGACATGGCTCACGTCTTGCTGTACAGCTCCGGTATATTTATCGGCATTCTAATATGGGATGTAGTCATGGCTGGGATGGCAAGCCGCTTTCATCGGCGCAACAATGAAACAATTTTACGCTGGATATCCGTTATATCTGGCATCAGTCTGATCGGTTTCGGCCTCTATTTTGCCAATGAAGCGATTCGGTATATTTTTTTCTAAGCTCACGGTTAGATTTAAACCTTCGTCGTCTGGACAGTCACCCAATTCAACTTGATTTAATACCTTATTAAGGATTAATCGGGAATGGAGTGGGGAATGCATGTCGAGATTATACAATGCTGATGAGTTAAACCGTACATTTGAGGTGCTCCCTTCATGGCAGCGTGAGGCGTTCACACAGTTCTCCAGCATGATTGCGGATGAGCACAATACGTATCCTTGCGTTCCAGGCCGGATGGGTTATCTATCTGGCCATTTGAGATATGGTTTTACATCCGATCCACGACTTCATGCCGCTTCTGAAGAACTGGCCAGCATCCTTAAACAATACGGTGCTGTCTCACGGGAAACAGGGCCTTATGCTTCTCTCGTTGTCATATGTGAAACTCCTGCTGATCTGAAAGAACATACAACGGTTGAGCAGTATCAGACCTTATTCTGGCAAATTCTGAATCGAACGACGAATCTGGATACCATGCCATGGCCTGAACATATATCGAACAATCCAGATGATGCATCGTGGGAATTTTGCTTTAACGGTGAACCGTATTTCTGCTTTTGTGCTACTCCGGCTCATCAGCACAGGAAGAGTCGTCATTTCCCCTTTTTTATGTTAGCTTTTCAGCCTCGATGGGTGTTTGAAGCCATTAATGACGATACTTCGCTTGGTCGTAAAATGAAAACATTGATTCGCAAACGTTTAGCCGCATATGATAATGTCCCTGCACATCCTTCACTCATGTGGTATGGTCAGGAAAACAATCTCGAATGGAAGCAATATTTCTTGCCAGACGATGAACAGACTCTCTCCAAATGCCCCTTTTTACGGATGCAGCAAGCGTCGCAGCGCTGGACGAAATAGGCTCAACACCAGCGAGAGACTTATGGTCTACACTTTCGCGTGCTCATCCATAACGGACTCACGTTGTAGGCTTATGCTGCTTGGAGCGCCGTGATCTGTGAACGACATATGTAACGACAGATAACAGGAGCACAAGTCCAATACTGACCAGCAGACCAATTCTGCTGGTTTTTTCGCTCGCTGTACCGGCAACAGCAATACCAATTAGCAAGATCGCAATCCATGCTTTGATCCTTCCCCATGCAGCTGGCTTCATTTTACAAAGGTAGGTGATACAGATCAGAAGCCAGGTGTACATGAGAACGAGACTTCCCGCCGTCGTCACATATTCAAACAGCTTTTTAGGCAATAGAAAAGCCATAACCGTGGACAGAATCAAACCTGCTGCTGTGCAGATCAACGCATAGATCGGCATCTTTATTTTACCTGCCGTTTTAGTTAACAGCTTCGGGGCATCTCCATCTTCTCCAAGCTTGACCAACATTGACGTAATAGCGTATAACGAAGCAACCATTGTTGAAAATCCCGCAATAATCAGGACACCGTTAAGGATGTGCACAAAAACACGCAAACCGATTGAGGATATCGCTCTCACCAACGGGCTTTCATCTGGTGTTATTTGCGCAGCAGGCAGCAGCAGCAGGACAAGTGCAATGGCCATAATATACAGTGTGCTGACGGAAAACAACATTACTCTACCGGATTTTATAGCCTCCTCAGGTTTCTTTAGTCTGGCAGCCATAAGTCCCATAACCTCTATTCCCGCAAATGCAAAAAAAGCATAAATAAAGCCGGTCCAGGCTCCCCTTAACCCTTGAGGAAACCATGTATTGTGATTCCAGGATGGCGATACTAGCCTATGTACAGGCAACCAATGCAGACATGCCGCACCTGCGATAACAATAAAAGCAACGGTCGCTGCCAGCTTGATTACGGCTAATATATTTTCCGTTTGCGTAATGCCTTTTGCTCCAAGGGCTGCAATACATAAACCTGCACAGGCATAGATCGCTACAAAAGCCCATAACGGAAAATCAGGGAACCAAAACTGTGAAAACAACCCGAGTGCCGTTAAAGAGCTACCCATAATAAGCATTTCAGAAGTCCAGTACATCCATCCGCTACCGAAACCGGCCCATGCTCCAAATGTTTCCCCGGCATACGTGCGAAAAGCTCCTTCCTTGGGATCATCTGCGGTCATCTCCGCCAATGCACCATAAACAAAGTAGGTACCTGTCGCAGCAAGCAGCAGCAATACCAGCACAAACAAGCCCGACCAGCGAATGGCCAGACTGGAGCCTAGAAAAAAACCCGTACCAAGCGTACAACCTGCTCCAAACAAAGCAAGGCTCATCCAGCCTAATGATTGTTGTTCTTGTTGACGATGCGCTCTACTTTTCATAATGCCCCTCCTCTGCTTGCTCTTGTTACGATGTGCCGGATTGAAGAGAATTATGTCTGGCGTCTGAAAATAATCTATTTCACCCATTTTAGTTTACATAACTTTTTATATGTAAATTATGTGAGTTGACTTTTATTTACCAGGGTGTTACTCCCGTTCTAACGGTAGATACCTGAAAAGTATGGAATGCGGATAAGTGACTAAATAAAGAGCAGCTTTCTATTATGAATTTTTCAAATATTGAAATTACATTATTACATAATTAACATCGCACAAAAAAGGCAAGGTCGATTTATCTCGACATTGCCTTTTGAGTTTAATTTATTTTCAAGCCAACCCTGCTCTGATGATGCTCTGCTGCTACAATTTCATTTGAATTGTAAACAGTTCCTCCAACTGCTCCTGCACTTCATAGAGCACATTCAATACTTGATCGGCATAAGCACCAAGAGCATCTCTGCAAACGGCATAGTGAGTCCATTCTACCGTAATTGGCACAGGAACGTGCCACATTAGACCATCTCTCAGTGTATCCAGATTTGTGAAGTATACCTTCTCCAGACCTAATTTTTGTTGAAACATACTGTGTAGTTCTTCCTGCGTTGTCACTTCGCAGCCTTGAATAATGATCTTTTTCATATGTCCCGACCTCTGATGTTATGAGATTTTAGTCATTCTGTCCCACGGTTTTGCGTCGATTGGCGATATACAGCGCAGTGATCATGATCAGGATTGCCATAGACCACCAAAACGTCTTGATCGCTTCATCGTGGTCCACGATGATCAAGCGAATAATCGCTGTTATACCAATATAGATAAAGTAGCGAAGCGGAAAATGAAAACCGGACTTGAAATATTTGATAATTAAAGCGATGAACTCAAAGTACAAGAAAAACACCAGCAACTCTGACAGCATCTCATAATAGCTTTCCGCTCGGTTAAGGGAGGATTCGTATACGAAGCTCATAATGTACCATGTCTCACTGATTAGAAGTGCACTCAAGGCAAGTGCGAGGAAGAACAAGCAGATATTTAACAGTCCTTGTAGTAACTGCGTGACTCTCTGGAATTGGAATGGAATCTTCATGTTGATTTGCTCCTGTCTTCATTTTATTCATAGTGCTGGTCTGCATATTGAATCCGTGTATTCCAGAAGCGGAGCACTGTTCTATAGTTCAAATTCTCATGTGAGCTATGAAATTGCCCCTGCATTCGGGACATCATACGTGTGATGCTTCGTTCACCAAGACCCGTGCTATCAGCCGTGTTGTCTGCTGGTTTGATTCTATTGCTAAAATGAATCTCGAATGTTTCCTGATCCGATACAAAGGTGATGTCAATTTCCTCTTGCGGATCGGCATACTTTAACAGATTGGACATGATATTATCAAAAATCCGGCCGAGTTCCTCCATATTGACCTGAATAAAGGTATCAGGCAGCTCCCCGGTTATTCGAACCCGAAACTGTTCCTGATGCAGAATCGACATTTGATCAGAGATTAGATCATAGATTACTTCTTTGACGGCAACACTCTCCAGATCAGCCACTTGTTCTTTATCCAGCAGAAAATAATCAAAGAGATTATCGGATAACGTCTTCAGCTGCAAAGCTTTTCCATAAGCATTTGCAACATAACGTCCTTGCTCGGTTTCCCGTTGAATATCCTCCTGCTTGGCAAACTCCAGATACATGATCAACGAAGTGAGCGGTGTACGCATATCATGTGACATCTCCGTAACCAGGCTCCTGCTCTCTGCTTGCAGCTTCTCAATAGCCTCAAGCTTGTCCAGAAAAGCTTTACGCAACTCCTCAATGCTCTCGGCAATCAGTGCGATTTCATCATGACCTTTGACCGTCATCTGGTAATCCAGTTCACCACCCTCCAGCATGTGGATCTCTCGATTAATTTGCCTTAAATAACGTAGGCTGCGGCGAATACCCAGAAGAACAACCATCAAAAAGATACAAGTAGCCCCGATCAGCTCGGCTGTAAAGGCCAGATCATAGTAGCGGGAAGAATAGAAGCCATCAATGATAACTCTCCCTTCCCCATCACTGAATTTAATCGGATGTGAATGATTCTGCAAATATTGAGTGACCTCCTCTTTGCCATACGCCACTTCATCCGCAGCCGTATAGTTGGAGTCATATTGCAGCATCTGGTCTTTAAAGATTGTGAGCATAATGTAATTTTCCTTGCGCACCCAATCGCCAAATGCTTTTCGATCCGTCGAAGCCAGCTCATTCACTGAAACATATTGGCTGAATCGCTTAATGTACCGAGCGGATGTCTCCTGATAATACTCATCGGAGCTCATATAACTGTCGATTAAGTTAGTACTGATCTTTTGCAAGGTGAGAAAAACAATACCACTTAACATGGCAGCCACCACAATAAGTAAAGCCAGCTTTTGATTCAGTGTAAATTTACGATGTGCCAAAGCGATAGCCTCTTCCCCATTCCGTTAGTATATATACCGGTTGTGCCGGATCATCCTCGATTTTTGCGCGAAGCTTGCGAATATGAACCATCACTGTGTTATTGGAGCAGTAAAAATAGGGCTGTCCCCACACGCTCTCATATATATTTTGTGCGGAAAATATTTTACTCCGTTTGCTCATGAGCAATTTGAGAATCCGATATTCCAGATCAGACAGCTTGAGCTGCTGGCTATCCTTCCAGACTTCATTAAAATGATCACTCACTCGCAATTTGCCTGCAACGTGAAATGTTTCTTCATGACCGCTTTTGTCCTGATATACCGTATATCTTCTTAGCTGTGCGATGACTCTGGCATGCAATTCCTCTTCCGAGAACGGTTTGCTCATATAGTCATCCCCACCCGCTAACAGACCTTCCGTTTTGTCCAACGTGCCTGATCTTGCTGTCAGAAATAATATAGGCACATTGGATGTCCTTCGAATCTCTTTGCACGTATCAATGCCTGACATTCCAGGCATCATGATATCCAGAATAACCAGCCCTAGTGAGCTGTCCACCAATTTCAGGGCCATTGGACCATCTGTTGCTCTTAACACCTCATACCCTGCTCTTCTAAGTGATTCATGCAGCAAATCCCCGATATCCCGATCATCCTCAACCACTAATATTCGATGACTCATACCTCTCACCTCATGCTCTTGATGCAATTGTTGTATCCTACTATATTTCGTCAAATCGAACGTCTTTCATTACAGGTTACATCGTAAATCTTAACAGTTTATGAAACTCTGAGATGGACACTAAACTGTCACAAGTTCGAGGAAAAATGTACAGCCTTCATAAATGGTTAAGATTTTTTCCTTATATTTGCCAATGTAAGGGTCTTGCGCCTATGGCTTATTGCCTTAATCCGACCCGAACAACTTTTCCATAACAAGTTTCCATAACAAAAAAAGAGAAAGGCAGGTATGCATATGACTTTATGGAAAGAGGGTCATGGACAACCGCTAAGTCCGGGAGAACGCGTTCATTTTCTGGACATTGTGCGTGGATTTGCCATGCTGGGCATTATCATCGTTAACTATTTTCTCATGGTCGATTTTGTAAAAGGGTTTGAGATTTCATCGGATGATCCTGTACATAATTGGGTCTCCTGGTTTGTTGAAGGTAAGTTTATTACGCTATTCTCTTTCCTGTTCGGAGTTGGATTTATGATTTTTATGGATCGAGCCGTACAGAGGGTGGCGCACCCAAACAGGCTGTTCATCCGCAGATTAATGATTCTGCTTGTTTTTGGACTGTTACACATCACTTTTGTATGGGTAGGTGACATATTAAGCTATTATGCCATTGCAGGTTTGCTGCTGTTAGCCTTCTATAATCGTTCGGCACAAACATTGCTGCGCTGGATCATCGTGTTTATTGCTGTTCAATGTCTGGCCCCTATGCTTGGTTTGCTCTTCAATGCATTCAATAACAGCACTTCCACTGATCCGATTTTCGCAGATTTCTCTTTGAATAGCCATAGCAGCGGACTCTCCTACCTCCAATCCATCGGTGCTCGCTGGGCCGACATGTCGTTTATGGCTGCGAGCTCATTCTTTACCGTTTATTCTATGTTCGTCATGTTTCTGCTGGGTATGTATTTTGTCAAAATGAAATGGTTTCAGAACATGGAGTACAAAAAAAAGATCTGGAAGCGAATTTTTCTGTTTAGCTTCCTAGCTTATCTCATTACGCTGGGCAACTCACTGCTCGGCACACTTGTTCCTTTTGACAATAAACCTCTCGTGGGGCTTTCCTCTGTACTAGGTCAACTTGGTGGTGTGACCGGAAGTATGTTTTATATGAGCACACTTGCCATGCTTTTCCTGTATGCTCGCCGGCTACGCCGTGCACTCATGATTTTCAGTAAGGTTGGACGGATGTCGTTAACGTGTTATTTACTTCATTCGATAATTGGTACGTTTCTTTTTCTGGGTTATGGATTTGGACTTGCTGAGAAGGTTCAACCAATACATGTTGTTTTCATCAGCTTTGGAGTATACGCCCTGCTGATCGTCATCAGCACATTGTGGCTTAAACGTTATAAGAGCGGACCTATGGAATGGATCTGGCGCAAATTAACCTATGGAGGTGTAAAAACACATCCTGTGGCCACCACACCTCATGTCGTTCCCTCTACTGACCAATAAGTCGTTACAATGCGCGAACAGGCCCTTCTTTGCTTCAGGGGCTTATAATGGACAGATTTGCTGAATGTGATTTGATTCGTGGTCGCGGATTGGCAGGACCTCCTTGTGACGGATTTTATTTCGGCTGACTATTATGAATTTTTCATATGATGAAAATAAATAATTTTCGGTCCAGTATACAATTACATGTCTTTTGTTAATCTGACAAAGCAGGTGCATTAATTTTTATTCAGGATGACATTCCGGCTTCGTTTATATTAAAAATATCCACAGAAAATCCCATCGGCTTCATTTGCCGATGGGATTTTGCACCTGTTCATTCACAGTTTCGCTATTCTCAACAGCATCCGTGCCCCTAAAAACCGTAAATGGACATCCCGCCATCCACTAATAAGGTCTGCCCTGTAATATATCCCGCTGCATCTGAAGCAAAAAAAACAACAGGTCCGACCACTTCTGGCAGCTCTCCCACACGCCCCAGCGGTGTACGGCTGACAATCTCCTGCAAATACTGCGGATCATCAAGCAGCTTCTCGGTCAGCGGAGTTCTGAAATACCATGGTCCAACCGAATTCACACGAATACCGTATTTCCCCCACTCCATCGCGAGCACCTTTGTCATATGAATGAGCGCTGCCTTCGTTGCGCCATATACTACGCCTGTCCTAAGCGCGGTATGACCACCTACGGATGAAATGTTAATGATCTTACCCTCTCCGTAAGACTTCATATGCTGACCCGCCAACTGCGAAGCAAAAAAAGCCGATTTGAGATTCGTCTGCATAATCGTCTCCCACTGCTCCTCTGTAACGTCAAGCGCAGGTGTACGAATATTCATTCCCGCATTGTTCACAAGAATATGAATACGTCCCATCTCGGAAATGGCCTTCTGAAACGCGACCTCCAATTGCTCTTTGCTCGTCACATCAGCGCTTAGCGCCAGAGCTTTACGCCCCGTGTTCTCTACAATATAGGCTGCTGTTTCTTCAATTTCCTTCATCGTACGGGATACAAGCACCACATCGGTTCCCGATTCCGCCAGTCCGATGGCAATCGCTTTGCCAATACCTCTACCTGCACCCGTCACCAGTGCTGTTTGTCCATCAAGCTGAAATGCCGATACATTCATTGTTTATGGGCTCCTTTTAACTCTAATCCGACAAGCGTTTCATCGCAGGTTCATATGTATCAGGTTAGAAAATATTGACTCGGATTACCAAGCTCGGGATGAAACTTCTCCCGAAAACGTCCCCCCGTGTAATCTCCAATAATTTTACGCCAGAACGCCTGTGCAATCACATTGTTTCGTACCTGTGTGACTTTCCATCTCCCAGGAAAACGCCTAAATAATTCGTACGCTGCGCTGGTGCCTACCCCGCCCCGTCTGTACTTCTGCATGACAAAAAACTCTGTCAGATAATAATCGTTATCCTTGTTTCCGGGATCTAATTTCTCCACCAGTGCAAAGCCCGCCGGCGTTCCATCACTTGTGATCAGAAAAGGGAATTTGCGATCCTTCTCTGTCCAAAAAGCATCCAAGCCCGGATACTCTGGAAAAATACCATCCTGATCTACATCAATGTTCAGATACTTCGTAAAATCATACAAATAAAACTGCATGAGATGCCGAATGACCTGACTCCGTTCACGGGGAACCAGTTCAATCTGTATGTTCATTGGGTCCGCCTCCTCCTGTATCTGCATATCTACAACTGTAAAGCTTTATTGGACGAAGGGCAACTTCGGTCGATACTAACACCTTGAAGCCTGGTCTACAAAGCATCAAAGACTGATTATTCACAGCCTGACAAGCAATCAAGCCAGATGTTTCCTGCAAATTATGGTACACTAAATAAAGCTTGCCTCCTTTGTCTGGTTTAGATTTTCCTACTCTCAACAGTTTTCAAAGAGGAGCAAGTCTTCATTTTTTGATATACCACATATACATATGGAGGTGCCGAACTTGACCAACGTGCAAAAAGAGATTGACCGACGCAAACTGGATGAAAAACTGCCTTCTATGCCCTGGTTTGTTCAGCAATTCATTGACTATAAACTACCTGACCTGTCTCCGTCCACACTGCTGGAATATTTAAGAGACTATGATACCTTTTTCACCTGGTTACGTGCAGAAGGGTTGTCTCAGGCTGAGTCCAACCAGGCCGTAACCTTACTTGAACTGGAAGTGCTGCGCATGGACTCCGTCACTGCCTTTCGGTTATACCTTACCACCAGACGAGAAGGGAAAAACTCCAGAATTACCGTTTCGCGCAAATTATCCTCTCTCCGTTCCTTATTTCATTATTTAAGCCAGATTGCAGAGGATGAAGACTTCTACCCACTGCTTAAACGGAACATTATGGCCAAAATTGAAATCAAGCGCACTCATAAGCCGAAGGACACCGCCGCTAAACTGAAAGGCAAAATTCTTGAAGAAGAAGAACTGCTTGAATTTATCGGTTACATCCTGGAAGGATATGCGGCAGATATGCAGAAGAACAAACAGGCCCTATACTCGCATGAGCTGAACAAGGAACGCGACGCGTGTATTGCCAGCCTCATTTTGAACTCGGGTCTACGGGTATCCGAAGTGGTCAACCTGAATGTGGACGATCTGGACCTAGGCAACAAACTGCTTTACGTTTACCGTAAAGGTAACAATGATGAAACGTTCAAAACACCCGTCTATTTCAGAGAGCAGGCCAAGGACGAGCTCGCAACCTATATGAGCCTGCGTCAAATGCGTTACCGTACCCCCAAACGGGAAAAAGCTCTATTTATAGCACTCCGCAACGGAGAATCCGAAGGTAGCCGCATGACCAAACGTGCGATTCAGGCCATGATTATGAAATACGCAAAATGTTTTGGCAAGCCCTATCTGACGGTGCATAAATTGCGCCACTCCTTCGCAACAGATTATTATCTGCAAAATGATATCTATAAAACGAAGGAACAGCTTGGGCATGCTTCCACTGAAACAACAGAGATCTATGCACATCTGACCGACAAAACGATGTCCGAAGCAATTGAACGCCGTCTGGAAGATAACGTATAATGCGTTAATCTTCCATCCTTTATGCGATTATGGTTTACATAATATAAGTTACGTTTAAATTATGTGTCATTCGTTTAGATTCAATTAGTAAAAGCTCCTATCTTCACAGTCCCCATCTGACAGGCTCCTCTTCAGCATATGCTGTGTTGTTGAACCAAAGCGTCTACAATTGCCTCCCTGTCATGGAACAGGTAGCTTGTGACACCCTTATGCCCTCTACTCTCTATTTCCTCCAACAAGTCTGGTGACCAGAAAACCACACCGACGACATCTTGAAGCTCGCTGATCAGCGTCAGATCATTATCATGCCGTACCATCACCAGTTTGGGATAAGCAGCATGTTTGAAGCCTTCAACCACAACCCAGTCATACTGGGAAAACTCCTTCAACATGTCCTCCAGTCGGGTGTGCTGTTGCTTCAGAATTGCAGTTCTGTTGGGAGACATTACCGCCACCGCAGCCGCACCCGCTTTACCAAACTGATACGAGTCTGTGCCTTCCTGATCCATCTCATGGTGGTCATGGCCGTCATGCTTGATGGCGGCAACCTTCAATCCTTTGGTGGCAAGCCCCGCGATAAGGGAAGCGATCATCGTTGTTTTACCTGTGTCTTTGTACCCGACAACCTGAATAATGTGAGGTGAGGCAATATGCATTTGTTTTTCCTCCATCATCACCAGCTACCTTGCTTGCCCGGCAGGAAGCCTCAGGATCGTCACTTGTTCTCCCGCTGCAATGCCTTTTTGCTCAGGTGGAACAACAATCAGACAATCGCTATCTTTAATCGTAATCATGACACTGGATTCATCTATACGAGCAGCGGCCGGGACTGCGTATACTTTACCATCACGAATGATCGTACGTCCGCGGACAAAACGTGTGAAATTGTTGACTTTATCGTATCCAACCTGCAGCGTTGCAGTCCATTCCTCCAGATAAGGGTGAGCATCCGCCTGCATCGCACGAAGCGTCGGGCGAACAAACAGATTAAAACCGACAAAACATGCCCCAGGATTACCTGATAATGCAAATAACAGCTTGTCCTTATACCTAGCAGCCGTTGTCACACTCCCTGGTCTCATGGTGACTTTGTTGAAAAGCATCTGCATCTGCTCTTCAAGCACAAGCTCCCCCATAATATCGTAATCACCAACAGATACACCACCCGTCGTTACAACCATATCGTTGTCACGGATCGCTTCCTCCAGCTTGGCTCTTGCTGTGTTCACATCATCGGCGATTGCTCCATACATAATAGGCTCTCCACCCGCTTCAACCACAAGAGAACGGAGCATATAGCTGTTGCTGTTGCGTATCCGTCCGGGCTGGAGCGGCTCATGAACTTCAAGCAGCTCGGTGCCTGTTGCAAAAATAGCCACCTTCGGGCGTTCAAACACAGGTACATCGGCTACGCCAAACGTCGCCAGTACAGACTGTTCACCAGCCCCGATGACTGTGCCCGCTTCAAGCAGCTGCTGCCCCTCCTGAACTTCGAGCCCGATCGGAGTAATGTTTGCTTCCACCTGAATCTGGCGTTTCAATGCTATCCAGTGCTCACCTTGCTCCTGCTTGCTTTCGGTCATTTCCATCATAACTACGGCATCCGCCCCTTCCGGCACTTGGGCACCTGTCATGATTCTGGCAGCCGTTCCGGGTGTAATGATATGCTCAGAGGTGTAGCCACACGGAATTTCATCAATGACACGGAACCATACTTGATGTTCACTTGTGGCCAGAAGTGTGTCTGCGCTTTGAATCGCAAAACCATCCATACCTGATCTGCGAAAAAAAGGATACGCATGTGGTGCTGTAATGGCACTGGCGAGCGTGCGCCCATGCGCATCTGCAAGGGGAACATATTCAGTCCGGCCTCTTGGAATGTGCTTAGCAATTCTGGCCTGTGCCTCATGTACTTGTACAGCAGCACGATGAAATTTTGCGGTGCTCATATCATATGAATGGGAATTCGGTTTCACTGTGAAGTACCTCCTGAAGTCTTAATCTCATTTAAGAAAGTGTAGCCCGAATACGTGTGGATGACAAGTCGCTCACTGTATCCCAGACCAAAATGAAAAACGCTCTTACTGCACATAATAGCATTCGTTAACAGGAGGTGAATACGATGCACAGGATTAATCAATGTGAGTTATGCGGCAGAGAGCCCGTGGAAACAACGGTTCATCATCTGACTCCGAAGGAGATGGGAGGCACTTTTATGCCAACAGCTAACCTATGCATCCCTTGTCACAAGCAAATTCATTCGTTATACACCAATCGTGATCTTATCACACTCGGTCTGACCACCCTGGAGTCGCTGAGCGCAGATGAACGTATCGTGCCTTACCTGCGCTGGATACGCAAGCAGCCCGCTTCCACGATACCACGTGTACGCAAGTCTCATCATGTCCGTAAAACATAAAAAAACAGTAACACGATGCTTGCTGACAGCTTTGTCAGCTCACCCTGTTACTGTTTATTATTTTGCTCTGAGCTTATTACTGGTTATCTTCTGTAACGTCCTGTCTTAAAACGTTATCTTCGCCTCATAATCCGGCCGCCGCCAACGCGGGTTTTTGGCTTTTTATAGGATTTCTTCGGAGAATCAAACAAATCACCCAAGCCGCCACTGCTTTTATTACGATCAATGCTGCCTCTGCTCTGCTCCTTCTTCCGGTCGAACAAACCGCCACCTGAACCGACGCTTGTATCCTTGTCACTTCCACGTCTTGTGATCGAGCCTTTACGTTCAACGGTCAGCGGCGGAGCCAGTTTTTTATCATTGCTGGTCGGCGCCCGGTATGATCCCGCCTTCGGTTTATACGTATCCCGTTCCGCATATCCACGGTAGTTACCCGATCCACGCCCTCCAAAAGCATCAAACAAATTACCGATTAGTGTCGCCGTAAGATACCCTTGCAAAAAGGACGAGCTATAATTCTGCCGCACATATTCCTTGGAATCGACCTCAACCAGCGTATCCTCCGGTTTCTTCGGATCTTGCTGCAGATGGTAGTACTGATCCGAGTATACCAGGAACATACGCTCTGTGCTTTCGGCCGAAATCTGGTCCGGCTTCCGCTGATCAGACAGCTCCTGAGCAACCTCTGGCACCGTGCGGTTCGCAGCACGATACACATAAGATGTGGATTGGCCACTGCCACTAACCGATTCAAGCGGATACGTATCCTGAACCGAAGGGGCCGCACCGCACGCAGACAACAGAGACATCACAAGGCTGAGGACCAGCATTAATTTTAATCCATGTGCCAAGCGTTTTTTCATTGGAACCTCTCCTAGTTCGAACGAATCACTTTGATATCCGCAGGAAGAATGGACTCCCCCTCATACAGGTTAAACCTTCTGTCTTGCCATTCCACACGAAGAAGTTTGTTATCATCCGATTGATACTGCCACACCAGCTGTTCACCAGCCTGACCATAAGGTGTTCTGCCAACCGTTTGAACCATGCCTCCATACTCCTCCTCCAGATGATACACATGATCATCCAGTTCAAGAATGGTAGGCACTTCATCCGGAGCATCGAGCCTGCCGTCAATAGGAATATAGAGTGCATAACGAATGATTTCGCGCTCCTCCACATGCAAATATCGGAATGAACTGCCATCCTGCAGCGTAAGCACGACAGCATTGCGCGCACGATTCTGCACCCTGCCGACAACTTCATACGTAACGAGGGACACTTCACAGATATCGCCAGGTCCGAGCTGAAGCATCGTTTTCTCTGCCTTCGGCGGTTCTGGCTTTGCTAGTATTCCTTTAATGCGTTTCCATACACTCATGCCCATTACTCCTGTTCTGTTCCTTAACTTGATTACTCCTGTTCAACGCTTATGTTACTCTTGCTTTGTTCTACTTACAGACAAGCTGCAATAATCAGTGCGCCCACAATATGTAAAGCGCCGGAGAAAAGTCCGTATCCCGTTTTGCCCTGCTGAATCCCTGTATCCAGATCCAAGGCAGCCCATCTGCGAATGATGAAGTGAACAACACTTTCCAGAATCAACAAAATCACAAAGGAAACCACAGAAACGAGTAACGCTTCTCCCAGATGTCCAGCTGTAGAGATAGATGTTGCAAGCACATATCCTTGTGCGAAAAGCTTCATAACCATTCGGGTAGTTACTGCCATATTGCCAGCCTTGACCTCGGCAAAATCTTTATACTTTGTAAAGAGTGAATCGACGTACATCAGCAAAAATAGCAAAACCGAACCCGAAGCAGTCCAGACCAGCATCGCCAAAATGTTCAAATCCATTTACACAGCCTCCACTTATCAACATGATTCGCATTTAAAAGCGAAGGAGAAACTCTGTTCTCCTCCGCTGATTAACCCTGCTGACTGCCAAGGTGTTTAGTTTTTATTCTCGTACTGCTTCATAAGAGCAGCAAGTTCGTCCTCAACTGCGGCATCCTTGCCCAGCTTCTCGAACTCTTCATCGAGTGATTTGCCTTTGGAAGACATCTCGTTGCTAGCCTCCGCCTGAGCTTCCATCTGCATCATTTTCTCTTCCATGCGTTTCATGCCCGCACTTGCTGTGTCAGAACTGAAACCGTTCAACGCTTTGTTAATCTCCGTCTGTGCCTTCGCTGCATTGTAACGAGCAACCAGCGTTTCCCGTTTGTTTTTCATTTGTGTCAACTGTTTGCGCATCTCGTCCAGCTTGCCGCGAAGATTGTCAGCAGAAGCTTTATTCTGATCGTAACTAGCTTTATACTCGATCATTTTTTCTTCAGCTGCTTTTTTCTCCTCCAATGCCCGGCGCGCCAGATCCATATTCTGTGCACGAGCGGCTGTGTGTGCCTGCTCCTCGCGTTTTTTCACGAGAGCTTCCTGCTCTTCATACAGTTGCTTGAACTTCTTCTCAATCGCAATCTGCGCGGCTACGGCCTTCTCGGCATCCTCAAGATCTTCTTGCATGTCACGGATATATTGATCCGTCATCTTGATTGGATCTTCAGCTTTGTCGATAATAGCGTTAATGTTGGACATGGTCAGGTCACGTAATCTTTTGAAAATGGACATTAGGTTATTCCTCCTAGTAATAGTTCATCGTATATATAGATACATACGCAGCATTCTGTAACTCGTTTCAATTTTAGCACAAAAAAATTAAAACAAGATGAAAGCCTTCATACCAGAAGCAATTTTTCTATATTCAGATTTATTCGTCTATTGTTTTACCCGTTTGTCCTTCCTGCAATTCCACAGATAGCTGTGTAGGGTCCGGCATCATGTTCAGATGTTCGTCCATGAGCCTCTCTGCAGTCTGCACGATTTCGTCTATTTGCATGCGCGTAATACTGTCAAAATGAATGCCCATAATTACGGTAACTGTAACTTTTAATTGAAGACATGCCTTCCGGGCAAGCCGCTCACATAGCTCCTGCTCCTTATGACCCGGAATATGTACCGTCGTACCGCTAACACGCTCCTGCTCCACATAAAAGGTCGATACAGCACCAATATGAGCTTGCCCGCCAGTCACCAGGAAAACTTTGTCCAGCCCGGCATCAATAACCTCTAATCGAATGGATTTCAAATCATATGTACTCATCTCACTCCACCTGTCCTTCTCTATATGTGATATATGGTGGAATTATGACTTTGAAGACGCCAACAGTGCAGTGAGACTTCTCACATACGCATAAAAGTTTCTGTCACAGGGCATACCATAGAGAACGTCATTTATGAAAAAGGAGGCCGTTACATATGCGTTTACGCCTCATCATGCTTCTGTTTATAACGGTTATCTGGTGTTTTGGAGCTATGCCGTTATCTCCTGCTCTTGCTCACACTACGCCAAAAGGTGCTGAAAGACCGTCACATCCCCCTGCATCCATCCCGGATACAGGAGAAGAGCAGCTGACTTTGGGGCAGCTGCGGCAAAAGTATGCCGACACCTTCAAAACAAATGGTCCTTCCACCAAGCAGGTGGCGCTTACTTTTGATGATGTTCCTGATCCACGGTTTACCGCTCAAGTGCTGGATGTATTGAAAAAATATAAAGTACGTGCAACCTTTTTTGTCGTAGGCAGCCGGGCTGAAAAACATCCAAATCTGGTGAAACGTATGGTCAAGGAAGGGCATGTTATAGGCAATCACAGTTATAATCATCCTGAATTCAGCAAGTTATCCATGAACGCATTTCGCAGGCAAATTTTACATACTGGTGACATTATTCAACGTCTGACCGGTTATACGCCCAAAATGATTCGTCCTCCATATGGAGATATTAATGAGGAGCAGCTACGCTGGGCTCGAAAGCAGCGTTACAGCATCGTTAACTGGAATGTTGATTCTCTGGATTGGAAGGGTCTGACGAAAGAGCAAGTGAAACATAACATTCTTTCTGCGGTAAAACCCGGCTCCATCGTACTGCAGCATGCCGGGGGAGGCATAGGGTCCAATCTAAAAGGATCAGTTGAAGCTTTGCCTGAAGTGATTGAGGAACTTCGGAATCGAGGCTATGATCTCGTTACTTTGGATGAAATGCTGAAACTGTCTAAGGAAAAGTAATGATGTAGAGGATTGCATCTAAACAGGGTGTCCCCTAGTGTTATCATGACTATAAATCATGATAATACCTGAGAACACCCTGTATCTGCTGGTGATGAATGTTAACGTTTTGAACTCAGGATAGTTCCAGAGTCAAATCCGTTATTATTTTAAAATGTAAAGCTCAACATCCTGGAAACCGAATGAATTCACAAACTGCTTGCTCCCCGGAATGAAGATATCAATGCGATTGCCTTTAATTGCACTACCCGCATCAAGTGCCGTAGCTACGAAGGCTTGTTTCGGCAGCCCTGGATGTGAATGCCCCGTTACCAGCACTTTCGTGCCAAAAGGAATAACCTTCGGATCTACAGCAATGGTGCCCAGCTCCAGCGGGTTGCCAAAGTAATCAACCGCACCCCATCCTCCATTCTCGGAAGCATCAGCGGAGTATGCTGTAGCCTTAACGTTTATTGTTTTGCTGTAGTCAAAGGTTTTACCCCAAGCCTGTACAACTTTGTTTTCCCCGTTCACGTTCAGACTCGCTGCTGTCACCGTTTTTTCCTGTGACTTCATCTGAGCTGGTGCGGCTGCCGCTTTATTTTCCTGACCTGGGATCGTGATTTTCAGACCACCATAGATGTTATAAGGTGAAATGTCTTTGTTGGCTTTAATTAATGTGTCCATGGCAACGCCATACTGCTTCGATAACGTGAAAAACGTATCTCCTTCTTTGGCTACATGAACAGCATCCGCGTGAGCCGGAACGGCTTGAATCAATAGAACGGATGTCAGTAGTGCGATGGCTGCTTTTGATATACGTTTGTGGTTAAACATGGTTTTCCTCCTCATTATGCCTGCGAAGTTAGTTGTCGGATTCGGATGGAGGAACCCACCCTATAGGCTGTACTGAACATGCTATTGCATTATGTATTCCTAATTCACCCCTAGCAGCGTGCTGTTCGTATGACAGGACATCACTGCATTGTTACATCCCCCGCACTTCCTCTCCGGAAATTTCGGCCGCATTCAATATATCACAATTTTGTAACCAAAACCTGTAGTAAATGTTACCATATTGCGTTGTTTTCACTTTTCTTGTCCGCATACCATAAGTAAGATTCCATTTAAAATGCGATTCTCCCGTTATTTCCTAGTAGTAATCAGGTAACAGAAACGTAACTTTTATAGACTCATAAAATAAAAACCACCCGTATAACGGGTGGTTTGTTCTGCGGCTGAAAGCCTTTGTTACTGGCCAGCCCTAAAAGGGCATTGAAGGGTTCGCCAACCGCACTACTTTTTCGGCTACCCCTAAAGGGGGGACTCTATTTCTTCTTCTTTCGTTGTTCCTTTGTTTCTTCTCCTGTAAACGGATCAATATATTCCGCCATTGTTATTTGTTTGGCGACGATATCTTCCTGCAATTGATTTTGGATATATTCTTGTATCACTTTCTTGTTCCTTCCCACCGTATCCACATAAAATCCTTTACACCAGAACTTCCGATTCCCGTATCGATACTTTAGATTTGCATGTCGGTCAAAGATCATTAAGCTACTCTTTCCTTTTAAATATCCTATAAACGCTGACACGCTAAGCTTCGGTGGGATACTCACTAACATATGAATATGATCTTTACATGCTTCCGCTTCAATAATTTCCACATTTTTCCTCTCACATAATTGTCTTAGTATTTTCCCAATATCCTGTTTCAATTTCCCGTAAATGACTTGCCGTCTGTACTTTGGCGCAAACACGATATGATACTTACAATTCCATTTTGTATGTGCTAAACTGTTCACATCAGATGACATCTGTATTCCTCCTATTGTCGATAAATTCGGTTGGCGAACCAAATTTATTGTAACATTAGGAGGAATTTTTTTTCATACATCGCTGAAAGCTATCCCGAACCATACGCATAGCGTATGGTTTTCTTTTGACAAAAAAACGTTACCGACATTAAGCCGATAACGCTTTGATGAATGCACCTTATTTGAGATATTCACACTTCGTGGTTAGAGAACCTTCGCAAGAAAATCTCGGGTACGTGCATGCTTAGGAGCACCAAACACCTCATCAGGTGTCCCCTCTTCAACGATCACCCCGCCGTCCATAAACAGGATGCGGTCACCAACCTCACGTGCAAAGCCCATCTCATGTGTAACAATAACCATCGTCATGCCACCTTCAGCCAGGCGTTTCATAACTTCCAGCACCTCTCCGACCATTTCCGGGTCAAGCGCTGACGTCGGCTCATCAAACAGCATCACATGCGGCTGCATCGCAAGAGCTCTTGCAATCGCAATCCGTTGCTTTTGTCCACCAGAAAGCTGGTTTGGATACACGTCTTTTTTATCTGCCAAACCAACGGTGTTCAAAAGATCTTCCGCAATTTGATTTGCTTCGTCGATGGATTGTTTCTTCACCTTAATCGGAGCAATCGTGATATTTTGCATCACCGTTTTATGTGGGAACAGATTAAAATGCTGGAACACCATGCCCATTTTTTCACGAGTAGCGTTGATATTGTGCTTAGGGTCTGTGATGGACACACCCTCAAATTCAATCTGACCCGAGCTTGGCTGCTCCAACAGGTTCAAACAGCGCAGAAACGTACTTTTCCCTGAACCCGAAGGACCGATAACTACGACGACCTCACCTTTCCCGATGGATACGTCAATGCCTCTCAGAACATCATTTTTACCATATGATTTGTGTAATTGTCTAACGTCTATCACTTGCACCCAACTTCCTTTCCAAACGTCCAAGCAGCTTGGACAAAATAAATGTCATAACAAAGTAAATCGCTGCTGCAATAATGAACGGGTTCAGACCCTGGAATGTAAGATTTTTGACTACACTTGCCTGATACATAATATCTACCATACCGATGACCGAGATGATTGAAGATTCTTTGATGATCGTGACAAATTCGTTACCGATTGCCGGCAACACAGCCTTGAAGGCTTGTGGCAAAATAATGTAACGCATCGCTGCGCCTCGACCCATTCCGAGTGAACGAGCGGCCTCCAGTTGGCCACGATCCACGCCTTGAATCCCCGCACGGAAAATTTCAGCAAGATATGCACCGCTGTTAATTGACAGCGTCATGATGCCCGCTTGCAGCGCCGTGAAGTTGATTCCAAAAGTTAAAGACACTCCATAGTAGATGATCATGAGTTGCACCAGCATTGGCGTACCCCGTATCACCTCAACATAGGTGGTTCCAATCCAGCGTAGAATCGCCATATTGTGAAGACGGAACAGGCAGATAATCAAACCGATGATTACCCCGAAAAATACACCTAAAGCGGACAATAGGAGTGTATAGCCGATACCTGTTGCGTACAACCCCTTATACTGCCAGAATAATTGGAAGATGTTCTGCTTTTTATTGACTTTATCAGCCATCAAGAGACTTGCTTCCGTTACCATCTGATTGATTTTATCTTCGCTTTTCAGCCGCTCCAGCGTTTTGTTTACAGCGGTTAAAAGCTCGGTATTTCCTTTACGAATACCAATCGCAGCCTCAACCTGCTCCTCGTCTGGAACTGCCTTCGCAAGAACAATCATGTCATCAAGATATCCGGCAGCTACCGTATCCTCTACAATCGCCGCATCGACACGTTTCGTCTGCAACTGCAGCACGATGTCCGAGATTTTATCCAACGAAGTCAGCTTAGCGCCAGGAATGCCCTGTCCAATCGTTTCTTGAATAGAGCCTTTCTGCACTCCGATTTTGGCATTTTCCAATGCCTTCATATCCGGATACTTGTCCTTGTCCGCACTACGAACGATAATGACCTGCTTGGATTTATAATATGGATCAGAGAAATCAATGCTTTGCTTACGCTCATCCGTTGGTGTCATACCCGAAATCACTAGGTCAACACGACCACTCTGCAGCGCAGGCAAGAGCCCGTCAAAGCCCATATCCTCGATAACCAGCTCTGCTCCCAGATCCTTGGCAATTTCTTTGGCAATCGCGATATCAAAGCCGACAATTTCATCTTTGCCATTAATGACTTTGTGAAATTCGTAGGGTGCAAAATCGGCGCTTGTCCCAAGCACCAGCTTCTTGCCGCTTGTTGAGCTGCCTGTAGTTCCACTCGCAAACGCAGCAGGTGCAGCTGCCGTCAGAAAAAGAAGGAACGTTAACAGCATTACAGTATAACGACTTATTAATTTCAACCTTGTTCTCCCCTTACAATGCTATAATTACTTTTACGTACTGATTCGTCAGTCAATGTGTTGATGACTGAGTCATTATAAAGTACAATGCATGATTATGCAATGCATTTTCGAGATCTGATCTTGATGTGTTTCTGAAAAAGCATTGCAATATGCTATGATTACCAGATCATTTTCATTTTACCTAAGGAGCCTACCTATGACACCCAATAAAACCTTGATATTCAACGTGATTGATCAATATGCTTCCCGTTTCAAAGACATTTCATCATATATTGGAGCTCATCCTGAACTTGGAAATGAGGAGTATTTAGCCTCCGCCCGCTTGAAGGAAGAACTTTCCTATCACGGTTTTGAAGTGCAGGCCCCCGTGCTCGGACTAGAGACCGCCTTCATCGGAACCTACACGTCAAGCAAACCCGGCCCTACCATCGCATTGCTCTGTGAGTATGATGCCCTACCCGAGATCGGTCACGCCTGCGGCCACCATCTCATCTGTATGATGAGCCTTGGTGCAGCTGTTGGCCTGAAATCCGTTCTGGAGGAGGTGGGTGGCACAATTAAAGTTTTTGGTACACCAGCAGAGGAAACTCGCGGAGCGAAGGTTCCGATGGCGGAAGCGGGTTTATTTGATACATGCGATGTAGCTCTAATGGCTCATCCGTTCTATGCGTATGAAAAATCAGGCAGTTCTCTTGCGATTGATGCGGTGCAATTCGAGTTTCATGGAAAATCTTCTCACGCTGCTGCCAGCCCCCATGAAGGCATTAATGCACTGGATGCCATTATTCAAACATTTAACGGAATTAATGCTTTCCGCCAACAGGTCAAAAGCACCGTTCGCATTCATGGCATTATTAACAGCGGCGGTCAAGCGGCAAACATTATCCCGGATTATGCTTCCGCTCAGTTTTATGTTCGCGCTGCAACTCGCAAAGAATTAAATGTGTTAACCGAACGGGTCATTCAAATTGCACAAGGAGCCGCACTTCAGACAGGCTGCAGGCTTGAAACATCCAATTATGAAACGTCTTACGATGAAATGGTAACCAATGAAACCTTTTCTGATGCGTTCAGCCATAATTTGATTGAGCTTGGCATTCCGCAGGAAGAGCTGATCACCGGAAACGATCATGGCTCGATGGATATTGGCAACGTCTCCCTGCGTTGTCCAGCCATCCACCCTTACATCAAGGTGGTAGACGAAGTGCACACCCTGCACTCGATCGAATTCCGTGATCTTGCCCTGCAAGAACGTGCCTTGGATGGCATGATTCTTGGTGCCAAGGCACTAGCCGGGACTGCGTTTGACGTCCTCACCAGACCGGAGCTGCTGCAAGCCATTCGGGCTGAATTCGAGCAGGTTGCCAAGTAAATAAGCTCCTTACTGAAAACAAAGTCAGCTTGAATGCACGACACGGAATGTTCAATCCTACCTGTCGTCACCTCAAGCTGACTCTTTTTCATATTCAGCATAAACAATGCTCACGCAACACTAAATCAAATCTGAATTTGACGGTAAATCTCCATATATTCCTCTGCCGACACATCCCAGCTGTACTCCCCGCCCATTGCATTGCTAACAATCTTCTTCCAGTGATCTGGCTGACGATAAAACTCCTCTGCACGGCGAATTGTGTTCATCATGTCGTGTGCATTAAAGTTGGTGAAGGAAAAGCCGTTCCCTTCCCCCGTAAACTCATTATAGGCCTGCACTGTATCATTAAGTCCTCCGGTTTCCCTTACCAGCGGCACACTGCCATAACGCAGTGCCAGAAGCTGGCTGATTCCGCATGGCTCAAACTTCGATGGCATCAGGAAGATATCACTGCCTGCGTAGAAGCGGCGAGACAAGCCGTCGTTAAACGTAATTTGTGCTGCCATTTTGAGGGGATACCGATTGGCCGCTTCCCGGAACCAATGCTCATATGCCGCATCTCCAGTCCCCAGCACCGCAAACTGAATATCATCATAATAAAGCAGCTCATCCAGGACACGACATACCAGATCCAGACCCTTGGAGTCTACAAGCCTTGTCACCATCACCATCAGAGGCGCGTCAGGACGCACAGGCAGCCCCAGCTCCTTTTGCAGCTCGATTTTATTTTCAACCTTCTTGGAGAGGCTGCTTCTGTAATTAACAGCAATTTTATGATCTGTCGCCGGATTATAACTTTTGGTATCAATTCCGTTCACGATGCCGCTAAAGCGGTCTCCCAATGAACTCAGCAGTCCATCCAGCCCATAACCATAATGTGAAGTCTGCACCTCTCTTGCATACGTCGGGCTAACAGTAGTTACATGATCAGAGAATACAACGCCTGCTTTCAAGAAATTCACATTCCCGTAATACTCAGCGCCATGCATCGTGAAATAACGGTCATCCAGCTCCAGAATCTCACTAAATAATTCATGCGGGAATACACCCTGATACAGTAAATTATGTATAGTGAACACCGTTCGAATCTCACTATAGAACGGATCCTGAGCATAATGTGCCTTCAAAAGCAATGGAATCATGCCCGCATGCCAATCATGGGTATGCAGAACGTCAGGCTTAAAATCTAGCTGAGGTAGTACCTCCAGCACAGCACGGTTGAAAAATGCAAACCGCTCACCATCATCCATATATCCGTAAACCCCGTCCCGTCCAAAATAATACTCATTATCTACAAAATAAACCGGGATTCCTTCATGCTCTAACATTTCAATCCCGCAGTATGGTCTGCGCCATCCCAATGGAACGTCCGTCACAAGCACAGGTTTCATCGCCTTTTTGTATTCCTCGGGAATGCCTTTGTATTTCGGCAAAATCACGCGTACATCTGCTCCGCTTTTTTGCAGAGCCTGGGGAAGAGCACCGATCACATCGGCTAACCCTCCAGTTTTGATAAACGGGTGTGCTTCCGCTGCTGCAAATAAAATGTTCATGCCTTGGTCCCCCTTTTTGGTTTAAGCGTGCTGTCCTCAGGGATAGCCTTCACTTTTGTCATTTTCACTTTTTTTTCTGTATTTTTTTTCGATTTCACGGAAGCGCTACCTTCAGCGCTGGACTCCGTTTTCCGACGTGTAATCTTCTTTAAAATTACGACGCTGAGCGGCGGCAAATCCACTTCCAGGCTGTGTGCATGCCCGTGAAAAGGAATTTTTTCTGTGGGCAGCTGCATATTATTAGTTATCCCTGAACCACCGTAATGCATGTGATCGCTGTTCAGAATTTCGGTATACATACCGGGACGCATGACGCCAATCCGGTAACGCTCCCTTTTGACAGGCTGGAAATTAATGAGCACCAGGAGTGTATCC
This sequence comes from Paenibacillus barcinonensis, assembly GCF_003217495.1. Taxonomy (GTDB): domain Bacteria; phylum Bacillota; class Bacilli; order Paenibacillales; family Paenibacillaceae; genus Paenibacillus; species Paenibacillus barcinonensis. The sequence goes on from NZ_QJSW01000006.1 coordinate 208,259, forward strand.
GCAGGTTTTTTTCCTTTGCGCACATATGAAATGACACTCTGGCCCTGATCATCCGGGGTGATCCATTCATAACCGTCAAAGGAATGATCAAGCTCCCACAAAGCTTTTTCACGGATGTACAGATTAGACAGATCTCGTGCAAATTTGTGCAGGCTACGGTGACTGTCATAATCCAGCAAAAACCAGTCCAGTTGATCCTCATCTTTCCATTCGATGAACTGGCCGAACTCTCCGCCCATGAATAACAGCTTCTTGCCAGGAAATGTCATGAAATAACCGAGAAACGCGCGCATACCCGCAAATTTCTGCTCATAACTTCCTGGCATTTTGTTCAGAAGTGACTTTTTACCATGTACCACCTCGTCATGTGACAGAGGAAGCACATAATTTTCAGAAAAGGAGTATACAACCGGGAATGTCAGCAAATGATGTTTGGAAGCACGTTCGTGAAAGTCAGATTCCATGTAATCCAGCGTATCGTTCATCCAGCCCATGTTCCATTTATAGTTGAAGCCCAGACCGCCTTTGTCCACCGGCATCGTAACCATCGGCCATGCACTGGATTCTTCAGCCATCATTAAAGCATAAGGAAAATATTCGAAAACCGTCGTATTTAACTGCTGTAAAAAAGCTACCGCTTCTTTGTTCTCCAGGCCACCTTCATCATTGGTACGGTACTGTCCTGGCTTCTTTTCAAAATCAAGACGAAGCATGCTCGTAACTGCATCCACGCGAAGTCCGTCAAAATGGTACATTTCCATCCAGTACAGCGCATTGGAGATGAGGAAGGAACGCACCTCGGGTTTGGAGTAATCAAAACCAAGTGTGCCCCATCCGGGCTTTTCGGCTAACATGGGATCAGCATATTCATACAACGGTGTCCCGTCAAACAAACGCAGACCATGCGCATCTTTGGCAAAATGAGCAGGTACCCAATCCAGCAATACGCCAATACCCGCCTGATGTAACGTATCCACCAGATACATCAGATCTTTAGGATGCCCATAACGGCTCGTTGGCGCGTAAAACCCGGTGTTTTGATATCCCCATGACAGATCATAGGGATGCTCGCTGAGTGGCATCATTTCGACATGGGTGTACTGCATTTCCAGTAAATAAGGAACAAGCAAGTCAGCCATCTCGCGATAGCTGTATAGACCTCCATCGTCTTTGCGCTTCCACGTTCCCAGATGCATTTCATAAATATGTAAAGGTTTTTTGTAATGTGTGCGCTGCTTGCGTCTCCACGCACCGTCATTCCATTTGTAACCTTGAATTGAAGTTGTAACGGATGCCGTTTGAGGGCGAACCTCGGCCTGAAACGCATAAGGATCGGCTTTGAGCATTTCGGTGCCATCTTCCGTTAAAATGCGGAATTTGTATAAAGTACCTTCTTCAATTCCCGGAAAAAAACGACTCCAAAATCCTGATTCGGGTATCTTATATAATGGTTCCATTTCACCCTTCCAGCCATTACGGTCCATAGCCAGTCCAACTTCTACGGCATTTGGTGCCCATACGGTAAAGCGGAACCCTTGACGGTGATCGCGAGTCTCAGGCTGCGCGCCCAACATTCGATAACTGTGATGAAGATTACCTTCATGAAATAAATAAATATGCTCCGGCAAAATATCCAGATGTGTCAGCGGTTGAATAGCCAAGAGATCACCTTCTTTTCTCCAGAAAATAGATATAACGCTAACCATTACCCCATTTTAGCCAAGTTGAAAAGAAAAATGCTTTGTTTTAAAAAATGATGTAGTTTTTCAGAATTTTTACAATAACAGTAGTTTCACAGTCCTAGCTTTCGTTTACTAATGTACTACAATGCACAATATTTTGGGAGGGAAACGATCATGTTTAATAAAGATTGCATCGCTATGCTGTTGGCGGGAGGAGAAGGAAAGCGATTAGCTCCTTTAACCTCAAGAATTGCGAAACCCGCTGTACCGTTTGGCGGGCACTACCGGATCATTGATTTTCCTCTCAGTAACTGCGTTAACTCTGGGATCGACACTGTAGGAGTTTTGACGCAGTATCAAGCGGAATCGCTGCACGAACATATTGGTCAAGGAGAGCCATGGTTACATGGTGATTCAATGAGGAGTGGAATATCCTTGCTTCCATCTTATCATACAGGAAATGACGAATACTTGGGAACTGCGGATGCCATATTTAAAAATATCGACTATATTGACCAGCAAAACCCCGAAAATGTGCTAATTTTGTCGGGTGACCACATATATCATATGAACTATCGTGAGATGCTCAAGGCACATCAGGCCAACAATGCTTCTGCGACAATCTCGGTTATGGAGGTGCCATGGAACGAAGCGCATCGTTTTGGCATTATGGCAGCAGATGAGAATCTGCGTGTGACTGAATTTGCGGAGAAGCCTGCTGAACCGAAAAGCAACCTCGCTTCTATGGGTATTTACATGTTTAATTGGAAATATCTAAAAAGACATTTGCTTGAGGATGCTGCGAATCCAAACTCAAGCCATGACTTTGGCAAGGATGTCATCCCGCAAATGTTAAATGAAACAAACTCCCTTTACGTATATAATTTTAATGGATATTGGAAAGACGTGGGTACGGTGAAAAGCCTTTGGGATGCACACATGGATCTGCTGTATAACGAGGAAAACTGGAGCCTGCAACGGGAAGATTGGCCGATGTTTACCCGCGAATGGCGTTTTAAACCTAGCGCAATCAAGATAAGACAGACACAAATGGAGCATCTCTCCTCCATGGTTCACGACTCTTGTGCCATTGAAGGCCATGCTGAACGCTCCGTAATCTTCTGTGGTGCAGAAGTCGGCAAAGGCTCCGAAGTGCTTGATAGTGTTATTATGCCGAATGCACGTGTAGGCCGCGGTGTTCATATTGAACGTGCCATTATTGGCGAAGGAGCCATCATCAAGGACGGTGCAATTGTTAAGGGTACCGCTGACGAAATTGTTGTTGTTGGACCCAATGAAGTCGTAGCACCTAAACCAGCGGTTCGTACACAGCCAGTGCGTATACTGAAAGAAGTTTACGAAAAGAGCGGTCGTCTCCGCACAGGCGGATTATCCTCATAATTTCCAATTTCAAAATTGAAAAATAAAGTAATAACGTAAGCTAATGCTCATATTACTAAATGATAAGGCGAGCCATGACGGCCCGCCTTTTGTTATGCGTTATATCAAGCTGTAGATGAAATTCCCCACATGATCATCACTTTTCTTTGTCAGACGAATCTTGGGCAGAATGCTGCTGTTCCGGCTGAGCAGAAGCATCGACCGATTCTGGCTTCACTTCCCGCTCCGGACTTATTACAACTGGTTCAGGCAGTATATTCTCCTCATTGAGCATAGGCAGGACTATCGTAACCGTTGTTCCTGATCCCAGTTCACTTTGCATCGTAATGGTCCCGTCATGAAGCTCCACAAGTTCTTGTGTGATGGCAAGCCCAAGCCCGGTCCCGCCATTTTGATGATTGACCTGGAAGAAGCGATCTCTTACCTTGATTAAATGCTCCTCGCTAATACCGATCCCTGTATCCTGAACGGCTGCTACAATCTGCCCGTTCTCCTCTTTGACAGACAGGAAAATCCAGGAATTCTCATGCGAGAACTTGATTGCATTGTCCACAATGTTTAGAAAGACCTGCTTCAGACGGTTCCCGTCCCCATAGACATTGTAGGCACGCGTCTCATCGGTTTCCAGCTTCAGATGAACCTGCTTCTGTTCGGCTTTGGCCCACACATTAAGCATCGTCTCCTGTACTACCTCACGGATATTCACTGTACCTTTAACCAGCTTCATCTGATTTTGCTGTAGCTTGGAGAAATCAAGCATTTCCTCCACCAGCCCAATCAGCCGCTCGGTTTCCTTGGCGATGATTCCCATACCAATACGTGTTTCTTCCGGGTCATACCCGCCGGAGTCGAGTGTTTCACTCCAGCCCTTGATACTCGTCAGCGGCGTTCGAAGTTCATGGGATATGGATGAAATAAAGTCATCCTTGATCTGGTTACTGCGCACAATCTCATGAGCCATAAAATTCAGCGTTGAAGCCAGCTCACCGAGTTCGTGTTTGTAATTGCCCTTGACTCGTACGTCCAGCCGGCCTTTCGCCATCTGTGCGGATACCGCTGTAATGCTGTTAATTGGACGTACAATGGAGTTAGCCATACCTATACCGATAATTAATACGATGGCAAGTACGCCAACTCCGACCGCAATAGCCAGCATTCCCATGACAAGCAGCTTCGAGTTGACTGATTCCAGTGAGGTCAGATAGCGTACAATGTACGTGTTTTCCCCGCCCAGATCAAATTTGTTAGCGACAGCCATGACTGATTCACCGGTATTCGGCTGCCTGCCAATCCAGCGACCCATATCGCCGTTTAGCGCCTGCATAATATCACTTGTCTGCAGCACTGCCCGATCTGATTCAAATGCCGTCGAACTTGCCAACACCCGCCCGTTCAAATCCAGAATTTCGAGTTCAGTGTTATCTAATGCAAGCCGAACGAGCAGCCTCGACAAATTGTTATTGCCATCTTCTCCATTATTCGCTCTGGCGATTGGCTCAAGAAAGTCTCTATTGTTGGTGATGTGTGTGCTAATCGTATTGTAGATACTCTCGTAATAAAACCGTTGCACGGCCAGCATAAACACAAATTCAACCAGCACCAGTGCAAGAAATACTACAATAAAATAGTGCAGCACAATCTGCCGCGTAATACCTTTTTTAATCATTGATCCCGGCCCTTCCATTTGTACCCGTGACCCCATACAGTTTGCAGGTATTCAGGCTCGGAAGGATTGTTCTCGATTTTTTGACGCAGACGACGAATGTTAACATCCACAATTTTAGGATCACCCATGTACTCTTTACCCCACACATGGTCCAGTAGCAGATCACGACTCAGCGGCGTATTTTCTTTTTCCAGGAAGAACTGAATTAAAGAGAACTCTGTGGGCGTCAGCTCGATCGCTTCATGATTCTTTTTAAACTGTTTTGAGATTAAATCCAGAGAGAACGGTCCAGATTGGAACGTTACCTTGGCGGCGGTTTCGCGATGTACGTTAACCCGACGCAGCAAGGATTGAATACGTGCAATCAGTTCGGTTGGACTGAACGGTTTGCTGACGTGATCATCTGCCCCAACTGAAAGAGCATAAACCTTATCCTGCTCCTGAACCTTTGCCGTCAGAAAAATAATGCCGAGCCGTTCGTTCGTCTCACGAATACGTCTGCATACTTCAAACCCGTCAATTCCCGGCACCATAACGTCCAGCAGCGCCAGATCAATATCCGGGACGGATTGTAAAATGCGCAGCGCTTCATGCCCATCGCCAGCTTCGAGCACTTCAAATCCGTTTCTCTTTAAGTTAATGACAATAAAACTACGGATGGATTCTTCATCCTCAAGAATAAGTACTTTACTCATTAAGTTCTTCCTTTCTATTCAGCTGAGAAGTTTTACTTAATGCATCCTTGCCCGCCTCCGATTGTGCAACACGTGATGCAATTACCCGATCCTTCGTTCGGGTAATCTCCTTCCAGCTTTTACCCTTTTCAAGATCCCACTGCGAAAATGTAAAATATTTGACCTCGGCTACCGTTTCATCCGTTTTGATCATTTTGAACCGGATATATTTATCCTTCTCCGATTTGGTGTCAATTGTGATCTTGCCGTACCATTCCGGCTTCAGGTTAAGATGGAACAGGTCTGCATCATCCCGGAACTGGAACGATACAAACTTCTTGCCCTCTTTGCCATCCCACTGGTAAAACGTATAGAACCACATACGTGAATCAAATACGTAATGCTCCCAGCCTTTGGGCGTTTCTTTGAGTCCAAACTCAATAATACCATCATTATTCACATCACCGCTTAAAATTTTGTCATCTCTGTACGTTTGATCCGGTGATTTAAAAGCACTGACGAGTTTGTTGTCCTTCACATACATCATTTGTGTAAATGAACTTCGATCATCGAGATCCGCATCAAGCACAATCCCCATTTTTCCATCGGCAATCTCGCCGCCAAGCGCATTGTACACTTCTTTCACCGTATAATCCGTAACGACCCGATCCATCTCCTTGAAGCTGTCGTCCTGATACTGGTACAACGCAATGGTAGCGAACCCACTGGCATTCAACGAAACCACGACAAAATCACTTTTGCCATCCCCGCTTAAATCGAGCGCATTGCCCTGCATATCATCAATAATTACCTGATTATATGGCACACCGCCCAGCACCTGCTCCAGAACGCCGCCCTTATAGGAATAGGCCGTCAAAGCCTTCTGATCCTGCAGGCTGACTCCAACAACAATGTCGGGATTGCCATCATTCGTAATATCCATGACCTTAAACGACTCCAGCTCGTTACCGGGTACATCAAACGTTAGCTTTTTGACCCAGGAGCCTCCCTGCTCTTCCAAAATCATGCCATGGATACGCACATTTTCATTCGGTGTCTCATAGAAAACACTTGCCTCACGAATACCGTCACCATTCAGGTCTTCGACACGAATCATGCTGGTGTTGCTCATATCCTTGGGACGAATCAGCTTGCTCTCAGGGGGAGTTTCCTTCTGCACAATGTTATACAGCTTCTCTTTGTCCGTAGACATCATCGGCGGCTTCATCAGAAGCTTGGGGTCGCTTATTACCGAACAGCCACTTAGCACCGCTCCAAGCAGAACAGCCATAGAGCCTGCTGCTATGTAGCGCCCCCAACGCGAATTAAGCAATCTCATCACTCTTTTCATTAAACATCTTCAAAACCTTATCTTCCAGCAGCATTATCATTCATTTACATTGTTCAAATCTGATTTTTTTCGTGTTGGGTCAATCTCCGTCCACGAATATCAAACATGATCCGGCCTTCCGCAATGCCCCAAATTCGTGAAGCATGCTTCTCCGCCAGTTCAATCGGAAGCACGGCAATGACAGTTGCTCGCTCCTCTTCACACAATTTACGCAATGTCTCAAGCACTGCGTCAGCGGTGTGGGGATCAAGCCCAATGACCGGTTCGTCCGCCAGAACAACCTTCGCCCCGTGTGCAAGAGCTCGTGCAATAGCAACGCGCTGTTTCTCACCGCCGCTCATCTTCTCGGCCGTCTGATGAGCCTTGTCCAGTAGGCCAAGGCCTTCGAGATGGTCCATCGCTCCCATGTAGTCATCTGAACGCACCATTCCCGTAGCCATCCTCCATAATGGAGTCTGACCAAAGCGTCCAATAAGTACATTTTTCAGCGCTGTTTTTCTTGGATACAACTGCGGGTTCTGCTCCAAGTATGCCCATTCTCGTCTGATTTTCTGTTTACCGGACCAACCTTCTTTCAAAATATCAATGCCATCAACTGTGAAACGGCCAGAATCCCACTTTTCTTTCATCGCCAAACATTTCAATAACATGCTTTTGCCGCTCCCGCTGGAGCCGACCACCGCAATCATCTCTCCTTGCTGCATATCAAAACGAATATCACGCAGGATGGGGATACGATCCACTCCAACGGATTTACTCAAGTTCTCCACTCTGATCATCGCGATGTCTCCTCTTGTCCATGTTTTTCCCTGCTACTAGTGTACTCGGAAATGGACATCAATTTCCATGCGAACACCCGCTTCTATTTTAACACAAATTCCGCTTCACGTTTACGCCGAAATAACACACCGGTGATAGCAAAAATAAAATACATACAGCCTAACATGATGAACATGCTGCCAGGGGACACCCAATTAATCAGCTGACCTCCCAGATTCGGGCCGAGAATACTTCCGATCGTAAACTGGAATGACGCCACCACATTAGCTGCTGGCAGCAAGGATTTCGGCAAAATATCTGCAGCATAAGCCAGACCAAGAGAAAAAAAGGAACCGACGAGTCCACCCGCAAGGAGCAGTAATATGAGTGTTAACCAAAAATGGGTTCCCGTAAGAGGGACCAGCATAAATGCAAGTCCTCCTCCAAGCCCGGCTGTCATTAGAACATTTTTTCGACCATATCGGTCACTTAACATGCCAAGCGGGAGCTGAAGAAACAACCCTCCGATGCCTATAAAAGGAAGCAAGGAAGCAATCTCATTCGCATCATAGCCGATTCGCAGCCCATATACAGGGAAGTTGCTGTTCATGCCTGCCTCCATATAACCGTATAATAGTGCAGGCAGCAATGCGTACCATGCCCAAGTGAAGCTCCGGCGAAAACGTCGCTCCGGCAATTGACCCTGTTCCGCCTTTTCAGGCTTGGTATCCGGCAGTTTCATCATAACCAGAATAAGTACAGCCGCCATGGCTGCAAACAGCACCAGGAACGGAACAGCATCACCAAACGCAAGCAGCTTGATGCCAAGTGGGCCTATACTGAAGCCAAGTCCGTAAGACATGCCATACAGTGATATATATCGCCCACGCTTCTCGGGCGCCGTAACCAGAAGCACCCATAATTGAGCAGCGTAATGCAAAGCACTGTCTCCAATGCCTACAATCAGGCGAAGCACAAACCAAATCTTCAATTCAGCAAAGTAAGGAAACAAAAGTAAAGGCAACATGACCAACATCAAACCGCCCACAATCAGCTTTTTAAATCCCAATGCCCCGAGCAGACGCTCGGCAACCAGAGTCATGGCAAAGGAGCCTACATAAAGCGCTGCAGCATTTAGTCCATTCACCCCAGGAGAGACGCCCTGCCGCTCCAAGAAAATAGATAATACGGGTAACAACAATCCTTGGCTAATTCCTGCGACAACAATCACAGTAATCAGGATCAAGTAATTTAATGTCGAAGTTGACATTTTTGATTTGAATGAAGCTGACACGATTATTTTTTCCTCCTGCAAGCACAAACAAAGAAAAATCGCCATCGCTGACGATCTTTACTCTGTCTTTATATAGATGCATACTTTAACGCTTATGTCGTGATATAACCCCGAACTTGAACATTATAGTGGACAACGCCCTGCAAAACAAGCCATAATAGTACATAAGTCGCTGTGTATATCTAGATGTGACGGGAGGATTCTGCATCATTATGGCTTATCACGTTAAAATTGATGTCTCGCCGATATATGAGATGCTTAACAGCTTTCTGGTCTATGTGACAAAGAAGTGGATTCAGCATCTGGACATTGGTCCCGAATGGATTCAGGACGTTGAAGGCAAGCTAAGCTCCAATGTGCGAGCCGCACTTGCACCAGCCGCTACGTGGCCCTTTGACGATTTCGATGTTCTGTTTGCATGGGCAGCTTATCAGAATACAACTTCAGAGAATCAGGACTTTTTGAATATGCTCTCTGAACTTTCAGCAGAAGAATTATTTGCACGCGTATCTGCTTTAATGCCTGAGCTCACAATAGAAGAATCCACGCGTATTCGGAACAGCTATGTCCCATTATTGCGACTATGGGATCAGCATTACTGCCAGAATATAAGTGAGGATCATCGGGTATGGCTTGAAGAAGACGCTGAAGAGAAACGTATTTTGCTTGAAAAGATGGGATCTGAATTATTAATTGAATACGCGACAGCAGGTGTCATCGTTGAACCGATGCCTGGACTCAACGAAGTTATTCTGTTCCCGACCGTGCATAACCGTCCAATTAACATGTACTGCTTCTATGAGGGCATGATGATTATACAGTATCCTGTAGATACACCCGAAGAAAGCGAAGATGAGCCGCCAACATGCTTGCTGCGATTCACGCATGCCTTGGCAGATCCCGAAAGACTTCGCCTGTTAAGGTATGTATCCGACGAGCCCAAGTCGCTTGCAGACATGTGTGAAGAGCTGGGTAAGGACGAAGATCCTGTGAAAGACCAGGTTATGGCTCTCCGTATTGCAGGATTGCTACGTACACATCTGCTGGGAAGCAATCGTAAAGAAAAATACAGCATTCGGCCAGATGGCGTATCCGAATTAAATATGTTTCTGGAATCTTATATTCGCATTTGAAAGATGTGAACAAGGTAAGTTGCCGGCTGTAAGGAGTGAGTAACGATGACTTTAATAAAACAACATATTTTGTTCGATCTTGATGATACACTTGTGTATTGTAATAAATATTTTAATCTGGTTCTGGGAGAGTTCTTTGAGAACATGCAGCACTGGTTTGATGGACACGCCCTGACCACACAGCAGATTCGGGAGAAGCAGCTTGAAATAGACGTAACGGGCGTAAAAAAGGTCGGGTTCGCAAGCCACCATTTTCCGCAGTCCCTGATTGATACGTATCGTTACTTTTCGCAAAAGTATGCTCGGCCTACTTCACACAAAGAGGAAGCATACCTGAGCAAGCTAGGCATGAGTGTCTACACGCAGGAAGTTGAGCCTTACCCCCATATGGTAGAAACGTTGGAAGACCTGAAGTCCGCTGGACATTCGCTCTATCTGTACACGGGTGGAGAAACGGTGATTCAGCAACGCAAAATTGATCAGATGAAGCTTTCGATTTATTTTGATGACCGTATTTACATTCGTCAGCACAAAAATATCGAAGCACTGGAGGGCATTCTCGCTGGTGGCCCGTTTGATCGGCGTGCAACCTGGATGATCGGCAACTCGCTTCGCACAGACATCATGCCTGCCGTGAACGCCGGAATCCACAGCATCTATATCAAACAGCCTAATGAATGGCAGTATAACATCGTTGAGCTGCAGCCCAATCCGGAAACCTCCATGTATACGATCACTGCGCTGGAAGAGGTTCCAAAAGTCATTCATGAAAATATACAACAGCAGCAGCAAAAAAGAACCCATGGATAATGGGTTCTCCCAAACAATAAGAAACCCATGTTTCCTGGAGAATGCATCCTATGCTGAGCATATTTCACCGGAAATACGGGTTTCTTTTTAATGTGTATAAACCCGTTTTTTTAATCTTTGGGATTTTCTCAAAATCATTTGTTCACGATGTTTATTGCTTCTCCCCCGACAACTCACCTGTCGCAGCATTTTTCAAAATGATACGTGCCTTCACCGTGCTCCCGTCCTTACGCTTGAAGGAGAGCACTTGCGTGCTGCCTTTCTCAATCAGCGACTTTAACATGGTGCTTGTAATCTTTTTACCCGCATACTCTTTCCAGATGACAAACGTACAGCCTTCTTTGAAACGAGAGCAACCATATCCCTTCTTGCCCTCAATGATCTGACCACCACAGCCGGGCGATGGGCATGAACCCAGAACCTCTCTTCCCCCTGATTGCGCTGACGCCATTGTTCGCACAGCCGTTTGTGTGCCTGAGCTTGTGCCAGCTACGGAAGCTTTCGTCGCTCCAGTACGATTCGTCGTGGTATTGGCTGATGACGACTTGCGAGTGGATGTGGCTTTTCCTCTGCCCTTACCTCCGCGTGTATCTTCACCAAAGGCATTGGCCGCGGCCGGAGCCTGAACACGTACTTTCTCAATAATGGACAACGTAAATTTTTTGACGTTATCCATGAACTTGTCCTGTCCTGCCTCACCTTTGGAAATCTGATGCAATCGCCGTTCCCATTGCCCGGTCATTTCAGGAGAGGTAAGCAAATCTACACCTGCACGACGAATCAGCTCGATAGCTGTTCGTCCTTTCAGAGTCAACTGCATCTTTTTCCCCTGCATCGTAATATATCCTACATTTTTAAGACGCTCGATGGTAGCCGCACGTGTCGCCGGGGTACCCAGACCGCTGTCCTTCATGGCATCCCGCAGCTCCTCATTCTCGATCTGCTTGCCTGCACTCTCCATCGCCTTGAGCAGCGTTCCCTCTGTGTAACTTTTGGGCGGCTGGGTAGCTTTTTCTTTAAACTCACTCTTGGTACAATGAACAGGCAAATCGGGTTGTACGGCAAACGCTTTGTCCGTCCATTCCTCGGCTTCCTCTTCTTCATTGTTGTTTTTCTTGCTTTTTTTCTTCCCCGAAGCCCCTTGCTCCGAAGCATTGGAACCCAGAACGACTTTCCAGCCAAGTGACAACAGCTCTTTAACTGACGTTTTGAATTCATGCTTTTCAACTTCCGTCAGCACGGTATGCTGCTTATACTCCGCTGGTGGATAGAAATGAGACAAAAGACGTCTCACAATCAGATCGTAAATGTTCTGTTCATCCTTGGACAAGGTTCCCGGCCGTTTCAACGTTGGCAGAATGGCATGGTGATCCTCGACCTTGGTCGGATTACAGACCCCTTTATTGTTCTTGTGCACCAGCTCAGGCTTTGCGCCCAGTGCAAGCTCGCTGTAGGCTCCATTTTTAAGCAACTGCAGCGTTTTGTGCATGCCTTCAATGTTCTGCTCCGTCACATAGTTGGAATTGGTACGCGGATACGAAATGACCTTATGTTTTTCATATAACGCCTGCGCGATATCCAGTGTTTTTTTGGCTCCGTAACCATACTTCGCATTGGCCTCCCGTTGCAAAAGAGTAAGATCATACAGACGATACGGGTACTCCTTCGTTTGTTTTGCTTCATATTTCACGATGTGTCCTGTCTTGCCTTTTACACTGACCGCTATGGCCTCTGCTGCTTCCGCATCTGTTAGCTTGTCACCTTGACGTACCCCACGATATTCGACACCCTCCTGCCGAAACCAGGCGGCTACTTCATAGAACGTCTGTGATTGAAAAGCCTCAATCTCGATCTCCCGATCATAGATCAGCGCGAGCACAGGTGTCTGCACACGGCCTACAGACAAGAGCGCATTATGCCTTGTCGTGAACGCCCTGGATGCATTCATGCCAATCAGCCAGTCCGCTTCACTTCGCGCACGAGCAGCATGGGTCAGATTCTCGAATTCAGCCGCATCTTTCAGTCCATCGAATCCACGCCGGATGCTCTCAGCCGTCAAGTCCGAAATCCACAAACGCTTGACAGGCTGCCGCAGCTTCAACTGCTGCTGAATAAGAGCAAAAATGTACTGACCCTCCCGCCCCGCATCACATGCATTTACAATAGACGAAGCCCGTTTTGCAAGTTCTCCGATGATTTTGAGTTGGTCCTTCGTCCGCGGATTCGGCACAATTTTGAATTGCTCCGGGATGATCGGCAGGTCCGCAATATTCCAGCGCTTGTATTTTGAATCATAGGCATCCGGTTCAGCCAGTCCAAGTAAATGCCCAATCGCCCAGGTAATGATATACTGCTCACCTTCCAGATAGGTGCGATTATTTTTGGCTTTTGGTTCTATGACGGCGGCAATGGTTCTCCCCATATCGGGTTTCTCCGCAATAACCAGTGTCTTCATCCGTCCCTCTCTCCTCCTTCACCGCCTTGTATGACGGCAAAAAGGGGCCTTCCGCCGACGGAAGCCCCTTGCTTCTGAAACCTATTATATCAGATTTTGGATTCAAGAGCACCTACCGGAAATGAATTATCCCGCTGCTTGCTCATCCAGCTTATGTTTCTTTCTGCATTCTTTGCAGACTCCCTGAAAATCAAGTCGATGATCTGTGACAGCAAATCCATATTGACGCAGCACCTGCTGCTCCAGTTTAAGCAGTCCATCCTCCATAATTTCCTCTACACTTCCACATTCAGTGCAGATCAGGTGGTGGTGGTGATGCGAGCCATCTGTACTGCGCAGATCGAAACGAGCCGCTCCATCCCCAAAATTAATCTTCTCGACAACCTGAAGGTCGCTCAGCAGCTCCAGTGTTCGATAGACTGTTGCAAGCCCGATCTCCGGGAACTTCTCCTTAACCAGTAAAAAAACTTCCTCCGCACTGAAATGATCCTTCTCATGCTCAAGCAGCACACGCACTGTCACTTCACGCTGTTGAGTTAACTTATAACCTTTATCAACCAATTGATTTTTAATCTGATGAATTTGCTCTGAAATGGACTTGTCCCGGTCTGCCATGCGGGTGCACCTCCGTTAATAATTGTCACCTGTTTACTTCTACGTATGTTCATGGATATACTCACATCATGGTCATTTTTTACACAAAATATTTTCTTATTTATAATAATTATAATCTAATAATAAGTCTTTACCTTGTAAAAAGCAATGCTTTCCGTCACACTTTTACAACAAATAAGCTAAGGGTCACATGGTAAACGTTAACGACAAACAACCCCCGCAGATGCGAGGGTTGTTCTTTGATCATTATGCAATTGAATTGGATTTAAGGATTTAATATAGAAAAGCCATGATGATAATACCAGCTCATCTGTGAAGCCATATTAAACAAGCACCGTTGCACCCATCAAATATTTATCAACTTCACGAGCCGCTTCACGGCCTTCGTTGATTGCCCAAACGACCAAGCTTTGACCACGACGCATATCACCGGCTGCAAATACTTTATCCACATTGGTATTGTATTTGCCATAACGCGCTTTAACGTTGGTACGACGGTCTGTTTCCAGTCCCAGCTGCTCCACCAGCGTTTGCTCTGGTCCATCGAAACCAATCGCAATCATGGCCATTTGCGCAGGGAATACACGCTCTGTACCGGGGATTGGCTGGTAGATTTTGCGGCCTGTCTCATCGACAATACGCTCGATTTGAATCGTATGCAGCTCTTTAAGATTCCCTTCTTCATCACCCACAAATTTGGTTGTCATGATCGAGAACTCACGCGGGTCTTGACCAAACAGGGCTTTCGCTTCTTCTTGAGCGTAGTCAAGCGTGTACACGTTAGGGAATTGCGGCCACGGATTGTTGATCCGATCACGTTCCATTGGTGCTTGTGTGTGTGTACCAAATTGCGTAATCGTGCGGCAACCATGACGAAGCGATGTTGCAACACAGTCAGAACCTGTATCTCCGCCACCGATTACAATCACATCTTTATCCTTCGCGGAGATGTAGTTACCATCCTCCAGATTGGAGTCCAGATAACTTTTAATGCTGCCATTCAAGAAGTCCATTGCATAGTGCACACCCTTCAGGTCAGCACCTTCAATATTGAACTCACGCGGCTTGGTCGCCCCGCCACACAGAACCACTGCATCGTATTCATCAACAAGCTGCTGAGCTGCAATATCTTTTCCGATCTCTGTATTCGTAATAAACTGAATACCTTCTGCCTTCAGCAGATCTACGCGACGCTGCACCACATTTTTATCCAGTTTCATCGTTGGAATGCCGTACATCAGCAATCCGCCGACACGGTCTGAACGTTCATATACGGTCACCGTATGTCCAGCCTTGTTCAGTTGAGCTGCTGTTGCAAGTCCCGCTGGACCTGAACCAACTACAGCTACACGCTTGCCTGTGCGTTTCTCCGGCGGCTGTGGAACAACCCAGCCCTCTTCGAATCCTTTTTCAATAATCGCTTCTTCAATCGTTTTAATTGTTACAGGCTGACCAATGAGTCCGACTGTACAAGATCCTTCACAAGGAGCTGGACAGATGCGACCTGTAAATTCAGGAAAGTTGTTCGTTTTGTGAAGGCGTTCAAGCGCTTCTTTCCACAAACCACGATAGACGAGATTATTCCACTCTGGAATCAAGTTATGAACCGGGCAGCCCGACGTCCCGCCAATCATATCTATACCTGTATGGCAATACGGGGTACCACAATCCATGCATCGTGCACCTTGTGTTCTGAGCTCTTCTTCAGCCATATGTTTATGAAACTCTTCCCAATCCTTGATGCGCTCCGCCGGCTCTCGATCGGCAGGGAGCTGCCGTTTGTATTCCATAAATCCAGTAGGTGTAGACATCTTACGTTTCCCCCATCCGTTCTTGTCTTAATCCCTTCATGCGCATGGCTCTATATGAAATGGATTACTCGTTTACCTGAGTTTTTGTCTATTGTATCACAAAATCTACTCAAAGATATTTCAATTATAGTAGCATTTACGACAATGAATATTAAATGGATTATCCGCATAATTATTTGTATTTTATTCATCATAGCGTTCCGCTTGTCATATGGTCAATAGCAGAAATTTGGTTCAAAAACGGAAGTTGCTCTGACCTGATAACCGATAGTTTCGGAGATAATTCTAAGGAACGTTATATAAATGTAAGATAAATTACCATTAAAATCAACACCTTTGGAAAAAACAAGCTCTATTTCCGAAATGGATACATGATTTAAAGCTTTACAACGTTGAAATCCCACTGTTTTTACACTTTTTAACCAAATGCTCGCTCTGCCCTACTGTATATTATACAAAATCATTCAGTCTTAGTGTCATATTAATGTCATATGAAAATATTGCATTACATATGATTTAGACACGGAATATAAAAAGACACCGTTCACGAAAAATTCGCAAGTCGATGCCTTGTTCTATTTATTCCCGTACAAATTACATGTTGCTCTTCACAACTAACGTTTACGCTCGTAAAATTCAAAGGTGAAAGGATAGACATTTTTCTCGTCCTGCTCGCCTTCGATCTGCTTTTTCAATTCCCATTCCGACCAATCCACTTCAGGGAAGAAGGTATCTCCCTCGAATTGCTCATGAATTTTGGTCACGACCAGGCGGTCGGCAAACGGTAAAAACTCCCGATATACCTGTGAACCACCGATGACGCACAGCTCTTCATCCCGGGCTGCATTCAGGCCCTCTTCGATCGTATGCACGATCTCTGCCTGATCTGCTTTATAATTCAAATCCCTGGTTACGACGATATTCCGACGCTGGGGAAGCGGCTTGCCACCAAATGACTCCCATGTATGACGCCCCATAATAATCGTTTTGTTGATCGTTTGTTGTTTGAAAAAAGCCATATCTTTCGGCAATCGCCAGGGAAGAGAGTTATTGTGACCGATGACGCCGTTCTCCCCCATTGCCCACACAAGTTCAATACTCATCAAACACCCTCCTTCCATCGAACATTACACAAACATATTGGTATACGGCTCTTACTACATGCTGCATATTTCATCCAGTCGCATCGCAGCTTCTTATACTGCTATTGGCGCTTTAATGCCAGGATGATGCTGATAGTTCTCGAATTCGAAATCTTCAAATTTGTAGTCAAAAATAGTATCCGGCTTCCGCTTGATTATGAGCTTAGGCAGGGCAAAAGGCTCACGCTTCAGTTGCGTTTTCACCTGCTCCACGTGATTGGAATAGATATGCACATCGCCACCGGACCAAATAAACTCACCAACCTCCAGATCACACTGCTGAGCAATCATATGTGTCAAAAGTGCATAGCTCGCAATGTTAAACGGCAGTCCAAGGAATGTATCCACGGATCGCATCGTCAGCATACAGGATAACTTACCCTCGGCTACATAAAATTGAAACGCGAAATGACAAGGTGGTAATTTCATATGGTTAATCTCAGCTACATTCCACGCACTGACGAGATGTCTGCGGGAATCCGGATTATTTTTAATCGAATCAATAACGGCTGCAATCTGGTCTATCTTCTCGCCGTTTGGTGCTTCCCATGTACGCCACTGTGAGCCGTATACCGGGCCCAGATCACCGTTCTCGTCTGCCCAATCGTCCCAGATCTTCACACCGTTTTCTTTCAGATATGCAATGTTCGTATCCCCTCTCAAAAACCACAGCAGCTCATGAATGACCGATTTCAAATGAATTCGCTTTGTAGTAACAAGCGGAAATCCTGCGGACAAGTCATAACGAAGCTGTCTGCCAAACACGGATTGTGTGCCTGTTCCGGTACGATCTCCTTTATGAACGCCATTATCCAATATATCTTGTAATAAATCGAGATAGTTTTTCATAATTGATATCCCCTCACCATTCTGTCCTCGCTAATCATTCTAACAGTGTATCACACGGAACGCTTCGATAAAAAGTCAATCCTTTAACAAATTTCCCGTTAAAAAAGAGACGAACAACGCGTTAGCGCCATTCGCCTCTTCAAACTGTACATATATAATGCCGGACGAATCCGTTGCTAGGATAATCTTAGCGGGAGATGATGTGGATCGGGTGACCCATTACCAGTTCCGCTGCTTCCATTACGATCTCGCCCAGTGTAGGGTGAGCGTGAATAGTAAGCGCCAGATCTTCCAAAGTTGCACCCATTTCGATTGCAAGACCAAGCTCAGCAATCAGGTTGGAAGCTTCCAGACCAACGATTTGGCAGCCCAATACAAGACCAGTTTCCTCGTCAGCAACGATTTTCACGAAGCCTTCAGCGTGGTTCAAAGATACAGCACGGCCATTACCCGCGTAAGGGAATTTGCCTGCTTTTACTTTGTAGCCTTTTTCTTTCGCTTCTTTTTCCGTGTAACCTACGCTGGAGCACTCAGGATCTGTGAACACAACGGCTGGCATACATTTGTAGTCTACTACAGATGGTTGTCCAGCGATTGCTTCAGCAGCCACTTTACCTTCATAAGAAGCTTTGTGTGCCAGAGCCAGACCAGATACGATATCACCAATTGCGAAGATGTGAGGAATGCTTGTGCGACCTTGGTGGTCAACTTTAACGAAACCACGCTCGTCAACGTCAACACCAATCATGTCAAGACCCAGCTCTCCGTCTGTGTTAGGACGACGTCCAACAGTAACGAGCAGGTAATCTGCAGTTACTTCTTTGGATTCACCATTTACAGAATATTTAACAGTAACATCTTTATCTGTTTGCTCAGCGCTTTCCGCTTTTGCACCCGTTACGATTTCGATGCCTGTTTTCTTCATGTTTTTAGCCACAAGGCTAGTCATGTCTTTATCGAAACCTGGCAGTACAGTATCCAGACCTTCAATGATGGTTACTTTTGCACCGAATTTGGAGTACATTTGACCAAGCTCAGCACCGATGTAGCCGCCGCCGATAACGATCATGCTTTTTGGTACTTCAGGCAGGTTCAATGCTTCTGTCGAAGACAAGATACGTCCGCCAAACGGGAAAGGCTTCAGTTCGATTGGACGGGAACCTGTTGCAATAATTGCATTTTTGAATTTGTAACGCGGAGATTCGTGATCGTTGAATACACGCGCTTCGTTTTCGTTGATGAACATACACTCACCGTTGAAAACTTCAACTTTGTTGCCTTTGAGCAAACCAGCTACGCCGCCAGTCATTTTCTTAACAACGCCGTTTTTGAATTCTTGTGTTTTCGCGAAGTCTACTTTTACGTTCTCAGCGGAGATACCGAAAGCATCGCCGTGAAGTGCAGACTCATATTGGTGTGCAGCAGAGATCAGAGCTTTGGATGGGATACATCCGCGGTTCAAACATACGCCGCCCAGTTCGGATTTGTCTACGATCAATACGCTTTGGCCCAGTTGAGCAGCGCGGATGGCAGCTACATAGCCGCCAGGTCCCGCACCAATTACTAATGTGTCGATATTGAGAGAAGCGTCGCCTACTACCATATCTTACACCTCCATAACAAGCAGCTCAGGGTTAGCGAGCAGCTGTTTAATGTAATTCATAAAGTTTTGTGCTGTTGCGCCATCAATGATACGGTGGTCGAAGCTCAGGGACAGAGCCATTACAGGTGCTGCAACGATTTCGCCGTTTTTCACAACCGCTTTTTCGCTGATACGTCCAGTTCCGAGAATAGCAACCTCAGGGAAGTTGATGATCGGAGTGAAGAACATACCACCAGCAGAACCGATGTTTGTGATGGAGATCGTGCTGCCTTTCATTTCGTTAGGACCCAGTTTACCTTCGCGTCCACGAGCTGCCAGATCACGGATAGAATCAGCGATCATCCAGATGGATTTGCGGTCAGCATCTTTGATAACAGGAACGATCAAGCCGTTGTCTGTATCTGTAGCGATACCGATGTTGTAGTATTTTTTGTACACAATTTCATTCGCTTCTTCATCAATCATTGCGTTCAACGCAGGGAATTGACGGGAAGCCGCAACCAATGCTTTAACGATGAATGGCAGATACGTTACTTTTGTACCTTTTTTCTCAGCAATTGGTTTCATGCGAGTACGGAATGCAACCAGTTCAGTTACGTCCACTTCATCCATGATTGTAACGTGTGGTGCAGTGTAAGCTGATTTAACCATCGCATTGGAAATCGCTTTACGGATACCTTTGAATGGTACGCGCTCTTCTTCAAGACGTTGATCAGCTGCTGCAGCTGCAGGTGCTGCGGATTTTTTCTCTTCTTGAGCAGGTGCTTCGGAAGATGCCGCCGCGGAAGAACCGCCACCGTTTTTGAAGGCTTCTACATCTTCTTTGGTTACTTTACCGTTGTTGCCAGTGCCGTTAACCTGAGCGATGTCTACACCTTGCTCACGAGCAAATTTGCGAACGCTTGGCGTTGCCAGAACGTCTTTTGCCGGTACTGCAGGAACGCTGTTGTTTCCGCCTTCTTGAGCTGCATTCGAGCTGGAAGCTGCTGCAGAAGAACCGCTAGTGTCCGCTCCGCCTTGTGCTGCATCTTTCTCTTGTGAGCCTTGGTCACCAGCAGGAGCGTCATCTTGCTCAGGCAGTTCGCCTTCTGCATCAATTACCGCTACAACTTCACCAACGTGGCAAACTTGACCGTCTTTAGCGAAAACTTCAGTTACTGTTCCGTTAACCGGACAAGGAACTTCAACAACCGCTTTGTCGTTCTGCACTTCCATGATGATATCATCGTCAGTTACTTTGTCCCCGACTTTGATGTGCATCTTAATGATTTCGCCTTCATGCAGGCCTTCGCCCAGTTCAGGGAATTTATATTCAAATTTAGCCAACTGAAAAACCTCCTTGATTATTTGCTCCATCCTGAAAACAACCCTTAGCTCCAAAAACTAACTGTTACTGCGAATGCAAATAACTGTCAATCAAGGGGCTAATGGCTGTTTACAGTGCAGCCTGCGCTGCGATGTGAATCACCATACTGCGCCTTGCGGCATGTCAGATGATCTGATTAGAAATTCATGACTTTGTTAACCGCTGCAACGATACGCGCAGGGTTAGGCAGCCATGTATCTTCGATTTGTGCAAATGGATAGATTGTATCCGGGCCAGCAACACGCAGAACCGGAGCTTCCAGGTGCAGAATTGCTTTTTCATTGATTTGTGCAATGACTTCAGCAGCAATACCTGCGCTCTTTTGAGCTTCTTGTACAATAATTGCACGATTTGTTTTCTTAACGGAAGCTACGATTGTATCAATATCAATCGGGCTGATTGTACGAAGGTCGATAACTTCAACTTTGATGCCTTGTTTTTCAAGCTCTTCTGCTGCTTTTACAGAAGTATGAACCATCATACCGTAAGTGATGATCGTAACATCAGAACCTTCACGAACAATGTTTGCTTTACCCAGCTCAACAACGTAGTCTTCCTCAGGCACTTCTGCACGGAAAGCATGGTACAGGTTCAAGTGCTCCATGAAGAATACTGGATCGTTGTCGCGGATAGAAGCGATCATCAAACCTTTTGCATCATATGGGTTCGAAGGAACTACCACTTTAATACCCGGAGTTTGCGTAAGCAAACCTTCCAGGGAGTCTGTGTGCAATTCTGCCGCTTTTACGCCGCCACCAAATGGTGTACGGAATACGATTGGAGAATTGTATTTACCACCGGAGCGGTAACGCATACGAGCTGCTTGAACCACCATTTGGTCAAGAGCTTCGAAGATAAAACCTACGAATTGAATCTCAGCTACCGGACGGAAGCCTTGAATACCCAGACCAACAGCCAAACCGCCGATTGCGGATTCAGCCAGCGGTGTATCAAATACACGCTCTTCACCAAACTCTTTTTGCAAACCTTCCGTTACACGGAAAACGCCGCCTACATTACCCACGTCTTCACCGAAGAGCAGAACGTTAGGGTCACGTTTCAGCTCTACGCGAAGCGCATCACGAATTGCTTCTTTCATGTTCAATTGTGCCATTTGCTTCATTTCCTCCTTAAACATTGACAGTTCACATTTGAATTCATACATGTATACCGAGACACCGCTACCGGCGCCGGATGTTTATGCTTTATCGGAAAAAACTTATTGGAAATCAGCTTTTTGCTCTTCCAAGTGCTTAGGCGTTTGTTCGAACATGCTGTCGATCAGGCCCGAAATCGTCATTTTCTCGGTTTTTTCCGCTTTTTTGATCTCTTCGTTTACTTTTGCTTTTGCTTCTTCTTTCACACGTGCTGTATCTTCTTCAGTCCACAGACCTTTTTTCTCCAGATATTTAGCAAAACGTGCGATTGGATCTTTTTCACTCCACTCAGCCTCTTCTTCCTTCGTACGATACTTGGAAGCATCATCAGAAAGAGAGTGTGGACGGAAACGATAAGTTACAGCTTCGATCAACGTTGCGCCCTCACCATTACGTCCGCGTTCAGCAGCTTCCTGAACCGCTTTGATAACAGCAAAGATGTCCATACCGTCAACTTTAACACCTTTGATACCTGCCGCTACCGCTTTGTGAGCGATGGACAGAGCTGCTGTTTGTTTAGCAAAAGGAGTTGTAATGGCATAGCCGTTGTTTTGTACGAAGAAGATTACAGGCAGTTTATATACACCAGCGTAGTTCAGACCTTCATAGAAGTCACCTTCGGAGGAACCGCCATCACCTGTGTATGTGATAACTACTTGTTTTTGTTTTTTCAGTTTGTATCCCATAGCAATACCCATTGCATGCAGAATTTGTGCACCAATGATGATTTGTGGCATCAATACGTTAACGCCGTCCGGGATTTGTCCACCATGCTGGTGTCCACGTGAGTACAAGAATGCTTGATAAAGAGGAAGTCCGTGCCACACGAGTTGCGGAATGTCGCGATAGCCTGGAGCGATAAAATCTTCTTTTTCAAGAGCAAACTCACTACCAACCATTGTAGCTTCTTGACCAGATACTGGAGCATAGAAACCAAGACGACCTTGACGGCCCAGGTTTACTGCACGGTCATCCCAAGTACGGGTAAATACCATGCGATACATAATTTCTTTTAATTGATCGTCGGAAAGCTTAGGCATCATGTCTTTGTTAACAATTTCGCCGTCAGGAGACAGCACGGACAGAGCTTCTACATCCTCCGTGTATACTTCATAAGGAACCTTGCTCATTTTTTTCTTCACCTCAACAAAAAATTTGAATATCAAGTTCCGCTGTTATATTATTATTATACACCTGTTTCACTGCATACGTCAAAGAAATCCGTAATATTTTTATGTTTCCTTTCGGATTGTATGTATAACAGGGGTCTAATATTGGTATAACAGCATAATACATGATTGCGTGTTTGACCCATCCCCGCACCAGGTTAATCTTACCGTATTGCGCGGTCGAATGCAAAAATAACCCGGAAAGGTGACGTTTTATGACGGATTCCCGCTATTTGAAACGGACGATTGTTAAGGAAGAGATGGAAAGCCGTTATCTCGGTGAGAAACGGACCCTTCGTATTTATCTTCCCCCAGGCTACAACGAACTGCTTAGCTACCCTGTAGTGTATTGCCAGGATGGTGAGGAATTTTTTAACTTTGGACGAATCGCCACGACCGCTAACCGCATCATTCTGGATGAAGGAGCTGAACCTTTCATTATAGTAGGGGTTCAAGTCGACGTATCCGTAAGAACTCAGGAATATGCTCCTTTTGGCAATCGGTTCACAGCCTACACCAAGTGCTTTGCAGAAGAGATTATTCCCTATGTAGAGGAGAAATATCCCGTTAGACGTTCTCCGCAGGAGCGTGTTCTCGCTGGTGATTCGCTTGGCGGCAGCGTGTCCCTCCATCTGGCGCTGCTGTATCCAGAACTGTTTACCCGCGTCATCAGCATGTCTGGCGCATTCTACTCTGCTTCTCAGGAAATCTATGCTGCGGCCGAGGATTTGTCATGGCTGTCCATCTGGATGATTGTTGGTTTGCAGGAGACGGCTTTTGAAGCCGACACTGGAACTTATGATTTTGTAGAGCTAAACCGAAATACTAGGGATTTGCTGGAGAAACGCGGTGCTCTCGTCTCCTATCAGGAGAAGGACGGGAATCACCAATGGGGCTTCTGGCAAAAGGAACTGCCGGAGGCTTTGCTCTACTTTTTGCAAGAACGCTAACATCAAGATATAACACATGTATTGGTTAGGCGGCTGCACAGCCGCTTTTATTTTTTTAATTTGTTGGTTTCATTCCCGCCCCATTGTTAACGCTTACATTCATGCGATGAAAAAGAAGCAGGAGCTTCTGATCATTCTCGTTTCCATCCTGCCTCTTTGCCATTTCATCAATGATATTTATAACGAATGCTCTTCTATAATGCTGTTCAATAATACATCACAGCCAGCGTTCACCAGCTCGTACACTTCTTCGAAGTTGCCTGTGTAATACGGATCAGGTACTTCTCTCAGCTTTTCGTTCGGAAGCAGATCCATAAATTTAAGGATCTCTGCCTCTTCTCCACCTGGCAAGCTTCGTACATTATCTGCATTGGAGTTATCCATACATATAATGTAGTCAAATTGAGTGAAGTCTTCGCTTGCAAACTGTCTCGCGGTCATATTTGCATATGAGATTTGAACCGAATCCAGCAATTTTCGTGTACCTTCATGCGGAGGTTTGCCCACATGCCAGTTGCCTGTCCCCGCCGAATCTACACGAATCTGATCTGCGAAGCCGCCCTGAATAACCTTATGTCGCATAACAGCTTCCGCCATAGGTGATCTGCAAATGTTACCAAGACATACAAATACAACGTTAATCATGTTAATCCCCCTTGCCTAAAGTCCCTTGAATTGCAGACGGTGTGTGTTTCATCATCAGTTTCTCCTGCTTCATCACACCAGTATTCCTGTCCTCAGTTAATGAACGACGCGGCAGCTTCCATTTGTAATGCACCGAGCACATCCGGAAAAAGACTACCGTCACAAAACAAATGAGTAGTCCAACGTTCGTTGTAAACCAGCCCATGCCAATTGCAAAGCCGGCTGTCATCGCCCATACGGCATAAATTTCATCACGCAGCACAAGTGGTTTACGTCCGGCAAGCAGATCACGAATAATTCCTCCACCGATCCCCGTCATCACAGCTGCTACAATGACTGCGCTGACTGGATGGCCCATATTAGCCGCATACAATCCCCCCTGGATCGCAAAGGCAGCCAGTCCAATCGCATCAAATAACGCTTCTGTCCGTTTCCAGTGACCTATCCATTTCAGAGGCAGTACAAAAGCAACAGCTACGGATACCAACGCAAGCATAATGAGCGAGCCCTGACTCCACAGTGTCGTTACTGGCACACCAATAAGCACATTCCGGATAATCCCTCCACCGAATGCTGTCACAAGTCCCAGCACCAGTACACCCAAAATATCATACTCCTCTTCCATTGCCACAAATGCACCGGACATTGCAAATGCAATTGTTCCGATAATGCTGAATACTTCAAAAATGTGTAAGTCCAACCTGTTCAAACCTCACTTTTCAAGTCATCTCCATGTCGCTCTTCCCATTGTATCCGCGAGTACAGAAATTGTGCAACCACATTTTGTCGATTATACTGGTTTGGTGTATAGTTTTAACACTTGTTTTATTCGAAACCTACTATAAAATGTAAATGGTTCTCCTCTATACATAAGGAAGGATGAAATAGAATGGATTATAAACGTATCGTGATTTTTACTGGAGGCTTGCTCGCCAAAGAGTTCATCCAGGAAATTCAGACCGATGACATCGTTATCGCAGCTGACCGCGGAGCCTTGTATTTAATCGAACATGGAATTAAACCCCACATCGCTGTTGGTGACTTTGATTCCATCTCAGAAGCAGAACGCGAGATCGTTAGCAATAATAGTGGAAAGTTTGTCGCTTGTGATCCTGTGCATAAAGACCTTACCGATACTGAAATGGCTTTTGAAACTGCTCTCGATCACGAGCCTACCCATATTCTCATCTTTGGCGCAACGGGTACACGGATGGATCATACACTTGCGAATGTTCATATTATGGTTCGGGCCATGCAGCATCATATTTCATGTGCATTGCAGGACGAGCATAATTATATGATGCTGACCACGTCAAGTGCTGTTGTGGAGACACGTGGATATACCTATGTTTCACTTCTTCCTTTAACGCACGAGGTTACTGGCATATGTCTGGAAGGATTCATGTACCCGTTGGATCAGGCAACAATCCGCATGGGACAGTCCCTGGGCATCAGCAACAAGCTGCTAGGTGAATCTGGCACAGTGACAATCGACAGCGGTCTTCTATTAATTATCCAAAGCAAAGACTGATATCTTCACTCTCGGGTCCGCATCCATCTATAATTATTACGTTTTTGTAACCTGTTTTTTTGAGAAAAAAACATAAGAAAACAATTAAAATCCCTTGATTTTCAAGGGATTTTTTCGTTTTAAGCTGTTTTCCTATTCGTCAATGATTAATTTTTTGACATTTTTAATCATATTTTAATAAAGATAGCCAAACTACTGATCTATCAAGCTTTTTGCTTATGTATCCAATTTCTAGGTTGTTACAAACCTGTTATACTCGCTCTAGCAACTTAACGAAAACGAATTTTGGAGGTATTAACTACATGAAAACAAACTTCTTATTCCAAAAGGCCGTAACCGTCGGGTTGTGCGCTACACTAGGTTTTGGAGCTGTACTAATGACAAATGCACCTGTGGCAAAAGCTGCAACAGCATCTGTATCAACAGGACAACAAATTGTAAACTTTGGCAAAAAATTTACAGGAACTCCATATAAATTTGGTGCTTCGACTACAACAACCAGAAACTTTGATTGCTCTTCATTTATGAAATATATTTTTGAAAAGTATGGTGTAGACCTTCCGCGCACTGCCGCAAAACAATCCAAGGAGGGCACATTTGTCTCGAAGGCCAATCTTCGCGTTGGCGACCTTGTCTTTTTCTCAAGCGGCAGCCGTTCCACTGGTTCTAACGTTACCCATGTGGGCGTTTACGCTGGCAACGGACAGATTCTTCATACGTATGGTTCTCCAGGTGTAACACTATCGGATCTGAATTCCGGCACGTGGAAAAGAACTTACATTACAGCTCGCCGCGTGCTCTAGCACGCCCTGCCTAATTCAGCCATGTAACAGCGACCGGGTCATCGTGATCCGGTCTTTTCACATTTAATGCATTTTATCAGCCATGCAGCATATATCCAACTCCCCGAACCGTCTGAATCAGCTTCACATCCTGGCCTTTATCAACCTTGACCCTCAGGTGTTTGATATATACGTCCACCACATTGGTATCCATTGCAAAATCATACCCCCACACCTCACGCAAAATATCACTGCGCGTACAAGCTTCATTCAGATGTCTGGCTAGATATTCCAATAATTCATATTCTTTTGGAGTCAGATTCAAGTACAGCCCACCACGACTCACCCTTCGTGATCGAAGATTGATTTTGAGGTCCTGCACAACAATGATTTCCTCCTCATTATAAGATGCATTGGCAAACAGCCGAAGCAAACTGCGTATTCTCGCTAACATCACCTTGGGATGCAACGGTTCTTCCATAACATCATTCGCTCCAAAATCAAGCCAGTCAACAACACGCTGCGGAGTAGCCTCGGGAACAATAACAAATACAGGCCGCAAACAGCCTTGATTCATCCATTTTTTTAAACTTATTCGATCTTGTTCGCTTCGCTGTATTTCCTCTGTATCCCGATCCACAAAAATGATTAACTGCTCGCGGGGCGCATCTGCATCTCCCATCTTATCTATTTCAGACCAGTTAAGCCGGCTCACTTCATAGCCCTCTTCTAGCAAAATATGCTCTATACGTGTTACCAGCTCTCCTGTACCTGCTAACCTAATCGCTGTTTTCATACATCTCACCCGGCCTGTCTGTTTTCCGCCGCTTTTTGGCATGGATTGTACAGTTAGGATGCCATAAAAAGAAAAAGTCCATTCCCGTCGGGAACAGACTTTAATGCTTTGATTGAATTGTTAGCGATCAGTCGAGGAGATCAGCGCCTGCGTATAATGATGGTGCCCTTGCATGAAAATATTCATCTATAGGATGAAACTAATATTCTTTAATGTAATTCAGCCAAAATAGCGATGTACCAGAGTTCGTGCCTCTGCCGTATCTTTTGTCCCATGAACAAGAACACGGCCATCCTGAAAAATAACTAATCTATGTTTAGCTGTTGTTAATGATACCAGAAAAGGATTACTTTCCACTTTTCCTTCACCCAGCCGAGTTAACCGATCCGCTGTCTGATGCAGATCAAGCTTCATGGCTCGCGCAGGACGAATCTGCACCGTGTCCCTGCCGCAAAGTACGTCCGTTTTCTCCAGATTGGATGCCGAAAGAAACGGATATGTTGCAGATGGGCCGCATGATGCACAATCCTGCTTTTTCGCCCCATCCACATTAATGGATATGTACTCGTTTCGCCACACGTCAAAGGACAACAGCTTTCTTCTAAGAGCGGCTGTATTACCACTAAGCAGCTTCATCGCCTCCGCTGTCTGATTTGCCGTTACCATCTGCACCGCTTGAGGAATGATTCCCGACGTATCACAGGTGTCTCCGCCAAGGGGGACCTCACCCAGAAGACAGTTCAAACAAGGTGTATCCCCCGGTAAAAACGTATACGTAATACCGTAGCTGCCGACACAGCCCCCGTAGATCCATGGAATTCGATGCTTCTGGGCCATATCATTAATGAGTAACCGTGTATCAAAATTATCTGTTGCATCCATAATCAGATCCGCCTCTGGAATGAGCTCTTCCAGCTCGTCTACTCGTACATCCATCACCTTGGCCTCGATGCGAACAGTAGAGTTAATTGCAGTTAAACGTTTGACCGCTGCCATTGCTTTGGGTATGCGATCTATTGCATCCTGTTCCACATAAAGCTGTTGCCGTTGCAGGTTACTCCATTCCACATAGTCCCGATCCACAATCGTAATCTGTCCAACACCCGAACGAACCAGTGTTTCAGCTATACCTGTTCCAAGCGCACCTGCTCCGATGATTAAAACCTTGCTGTC
The DNA here is from genome assembly GCF_003217495.1 of Paenibacillus barcinonensis. Taxonomy (GTDB): domain Bacteria; phylum Bacillota; class Bacilli; order Paenibacillales; family Paenibacillaceae; genus Paenibacillus; species Paenibacillus barcinonensis. Next base: position 237,073 of record NZ_QJSW01000006.1, read on the forward strand.
TTTTAACTTTGCCTGACCTTCCTGGCCAAGAGGAGCATATCGTTCCTGTCTGGAGTAGCGATCGAGCTGCTCCGCCTGATATAACTGATCTCTCATGTATGAACCATTCCTTCCACCGGACTGCTTGCTGCCGCATAACGCTTCACAGGAATCATACCTGCTGTATAAGCCAGTCTGCCTGCCTCCACCCCGAGCCGCATCGCTTTCGCCATACTCACTGGATCACTAGATCCGGATACGGCAGTGTTCAGCAGTACAGCATCCGCTCCCAGCTCCATTGCATGAGCAGCATCTTTAGGCGAGCGCAAACCTGCATCAACAATGACGGGCACAACAGCCTGCTCTATAATCATCTCCAGATTATACGGATTAATGATGCCACGACCGGCACCGATCGGAGAAGCACCCGGCATGACTGCATGTACACCAAGTAACTGCAGTCGTTTGGCTAATATAACGTCGTCCGAAATATATGGCAAAACGGTGAAGCCTTTTTCCAGCAAAATGCTGCAAGCCTTGTACGTTTCAAGCGGATCAGGAAGCAATGTTACGCCGTCTCCGATCACTTCAACTTTTATCATATCACAAAGTCCAGATGCCCGTGCAAGCTCAGCGATCCGCACTGCTTCATCCGCAGTCGTGGCACCCGCCGTATTCGGCAGGAGTGTATATTTACTTAAATCCAGCGTGTCCAGAAAATGCTTCTCTCCCGCCTCCTCCAGATTCAAACGGCGCACCGCAAAGGTTAATATTTCTGTACCTGAGGCTTCCACAGCCTGACTCTGAATATGCAAATCCGTAAACTTGCCTGTTCCAAGCAGCAGTCTTGAATTAAATTCATATTTTCCAATGTTCAGCATGTCAGCACTCTCCCTATGATTTAACATGTTTAACTAACCCTATAATCTATTTCAGTTAGCCTCCACCCACAAAGTGAACAATTTCAATTCGATCTCCGTCTCTCAGCGCTGTCGTCTCATGATGATCCTTCGTCAAAATGTTACGATTCAACTCCACAACGACCGTTTTCACTTGCAGGTTAAAGGATTGCAGCAATTTGTCCACTCGATTCAAATCATCAGCAATCTCCATCTTCTGTCCGTTCACGATAATGTTCAACGCGCAACTCCCTTTCTGTTCAAACGATTAGGCGATAAAGCTTCGATCCCCATCTCCTCAGCACTTTTGCCCTCTAGCATGTCTGCAAGCCAGCGTCCGGTTACTGCACTAAGTAATATTCCGTTACGGTAATGCCCATAGGCAGTATACAAGCCAGGCATGTTATCGCACTCTCCTATATATGGAAGACCATCCGGGGTTCCAGGTCTCACACCAGCCCAGGCCCGCAAGAAATGGGCTTCTTTGACTCCAGGAGCCCAGGTGCTTGCCGTACTAAGCAATCGTTGCACACTATAAGCTGACACGCTGTGATCTTTTTTTCCGGGCCAGCTCGTGGCTCCGATCCAGACTTCTCCATTCGCTTTGGGAACGATGTAGATATCCTCCGCGTAAAGCGTGCGATCCGGTTTGTAAGCTGTTTGTTCTGCAGGAAATTGAATCGCAACGATCTCTCCTTTAACCGGACTTGAAGGTAAGCTGATGCCTGCCTGTTGTAGCAGCACTTCACTATGCAAGCCAGCGGCAATAATTACGTGTTTACAAGTGACATGTCCCCTCTCGGTCACAATCCCTTGTACACCATACTGATTCACTAATAATTGAATATCCTTTACACCTTCCCATATCCGGGCCCCCATCCTATGTGCTGACCTCACATAAGCTTTGGTTAACGACACCGGAAGGATTTCGCTCTCCAAGGATCGGTAATACGCACCGTATGTATCCCGATTAAGCCAAGCGGCTTCTCGCTGCACGGTACTTCTGTCCCACCAAACTTGTTCCGTCAATGGAACGGCTGCCCGCTTTTCCTTATAATGACTTACTTCATTGTATGATCTGAATGGTGTGATGAACCCGCTCTGCCTTAAACCAAGTTCCATGCCCGACAGTGCCGTTAATTGATCCTTTTGTTTGTGCAGCAGCGCCCTGCTCTCAAGAGCGGCCTGAGCGATAACAGGATGAGCAAAATGCTCACTATCCGCAGCAAGCATTCCCGCAGCTGCACAGGAGCTTCCACTCGCAATCTCATTTTGCTCGATCAGAAGCACATCATGTCCCCTTCGTGTCAATTCAAAGGCAATAGCACAACCTATGACGCCTCCGCCAACAATAATGGTTTCTGCGTGAAGCACGCCAGATAACTCAGATCCCTGAATATTCGCAGCTTCATGCGAACTATTGGATTCATATAATTCATCCGATCCATAGCATGTATTAAATCCGGATTGATCATCAGAACCTTGCTCCAGTGGAACGGCCCCTCGTTTTTGCATGTGCCCATCTCCTTGATTTTGAAGCATGTATATTACTGTTCTGCCGCCTGCTTTATAAGACGGACAGCGTGAGCAGGGTTCTCATGCTGAAATACACTTGAGATCACAGCAGCACCACGAGCTCCCGCTAACCGTACCGCCTGGATGCTGGATGCCTGAATACCACCAATTGCAATCACAGGAATATCAACGCCGGAGCATACTTCCGCCAACGCTTCCACCCCCCTTGGATGTAGGTCTGGCTTGCTACGACTTGCATACACATGCCCGAAAAACAGGTAATCTGCCCCGAAATCCACTGCTATGCGCGCCTCATGAATGGAATGCACAGATACTCCTAAGCGTATGTGTTGTCTCTTTCTCACGACATTCATGTCCAGTTCCGCCTTTGTCAGCATGTCCTGGCTCCAATGTACTCCGCAGCACAAATCGCCGGCTAATAACGGGTTGGCCCCATTGATGACAATGCGTGAGACTGGAATTCCTGAATCTGTCATGTGCCTGGCCCACTTAAAATGTTGTTGCAGCGAAAGTTGCTTTTCCCGAATGTGAATGTAATCCACCCAGGGCCATATCTGCTTGGCGATGTTCAGCACACTCGTTTGCTCCCCCTTATTGGTAGACACAACATGCAGCTCAAAGGAAGACTGAGCTTGCTTGCATGCTTCATTAGGTATGACAGTAAGATTTAGTGAGTGATGGAGCGAACGTTCACTCTTTCCATCTCTTTCTGCTTCAGTCCTTGTTGTATTCACGTTATCCTCCTTCCCTACGTGCAGCGTCAAGCACGGAAATGACACAACACAAAAAAGCCACTCCCGTAGGAGTGGCTGCGTATAAACAAGGGTCCAGACAGATTACGAGCGTGCAGATGAGATCTGTTAAACAGTTAAGTCAACAACCGTTCGCCAGTACCTATTGCCTGCATCACTGTAAGTAAGTTTCCTGTTCATCTAGAGAACATCACTTACTGTCATTTTGCTGAAACGCGCCACTTCCCTACGCTGGTATGATCCAGATCAGGTGCGAAGGGTCCGGAATCGCATTCTTCCATCTCAGCCGCATCGTGCGGCCCCCCTAGTGTTCATATGAAGTTGAAGTTGTAGCCTATATTACCACAATCGGATTTTTTTGTCATCGTGCTTTTTCCGACCATTCTTCCACATTCCACGTTTTGGTGACCCAGCCTTCGTAAAAATCAGGTTCGTGAGACACAAGTAAAACGGTCCCCTTGTATTCCTTCAACGCTCGCTGAAGCTCGGCCTTTGCAGTAACATCCAGATGGTTCGTCGGCTCATCAAACAATACCCAGTTGCTTTCACGCATCAGCAGCTTGCACAACCGCACTTTAGCCTGTTCTCCCCCACTGAGCATGTTCAAGGGACGTGTAATGTGTTCATTTTTGAGACCGCACCTAGCTAGATGTCCTCTTACTTCATTCTGAGTCAGATGAGAAAACTCATTCCATACATCGTCAATCGGTGTAATATTTGCAGCACGCACTTCCTGTTCAAAGTATGCCGTCTCCAGATAATCACCCAGGAATGTTTTACCGCTAATAGGCGGGATTTTACCCAGAATGGTCTTGAGCAGTGTCGATTTACCCACACCGTTACAACCGACAATAGCAATCTTTTCTCCGCGTTCAATAGTCATCGTCATCTTTGGCAGAAGCGGATACGTATAACCAATTTCAAAATCAATGCCTTCAAACACAGTTTTGCTGCTTGCACGGGCATCCTTGAAATTAAATGTTGGTTTTGCAGCTTCGTCAGGACGATCAATCCGCTCAATCTTGCCGAGCTGCTTTTCCCGGCTTTTCGCCCGTCCCGAGGTGGATGCACGAGCTTTATTCCGCTGGATAAAGTCTTCCTGCTTTTTAATATATTCCTGTTGCTTTTCATACGCATCAATATGCTGCGCCTTCTGCATATCCGCCATCTCCAGAAATTTCTCATAATTGGCAGCGTAGCGCGTAAGCTTGGCAAATTCCAGATGGTAAATTACATTCACCACTTCATTCATAAACTCTGTATCATGTGAGATTAACAGAAAAGCATACGGGTAGTCTTTTAAATAACGCGTCAGCCATTCAATATGCTCTACATCCAGATAGTTTGTCGGCTCATCCAGTAATAAGGCCGTTGGCTTCTCCAGCAATAATTTGGCAAGCAGTACCTTTGTGCGCTGTCCACCGCTTAGAGCGGCAACATCCCGATCCAGACCAATTGCATTTAATCCCAAACCGTTCGCCATTTCCTCCACTTTTACATCAATCAGATAAAAATCGCCCTGCTCCAGCTGCTCCTGAATTTCACCCATCTCCTCCAGCAGCTGCTCCAGTCTGTCCGGATCAGCATCGGCCATCTGATCGGTGATCTGCATCAGCTCTTTCTCCAGCTCAAGCAGTGGCAGAAAAGCATCCTTCAGCACATCTCGAATCGTTTTGCCAGGGGTCAGCTTTGTATGCTGATCCAGATATCCATAACGAACTTTAGGCGTCCATTCCACTTTCCCGCTGTCTTTTAGCAATTTTCCCGTCAAGATGTTCATCAGGGTTGATTTCCCTGCACCATTGGCCCCTACCAGGCCTACACGCTCTCCAGCAAGGAGACGAAATGAAACATTTTTAAATAATGTACGGTCTCCAAAATTGTGACTGACATTCTCTACAGATAATAAACTCATAAGATGAAGCTGCTCCTATCTATATAAATTGAACGAGGTCGTGTCTGAAATCGCTATAGTCCAATTTATCTATTTCATTATTCTGAATTACGTTTCGAACCCTTATTTTAGCACAGGTTCTGTGTTTTCTGAAAGTAATGAAAATTGAGCAGAGCAATCATATTCAAAATAACCTTCAGCCGCTGCCTGTCTTGCTGTTGTAAACACCTCTTGAGCATGGAAACCAGCATTGCAGGTGGCAGGATAATGATATTTAATGCCTGTTGCGGGATCAAACCCGCCAACAATTGCTGTTTTTTTGACCAGTCTGCCCCCACCAATCGCAAAATTGTTAATTCTCTGATCCCCCGCGGCGATCCCCTGCATAAAGGCGATAATACCGACGTCATTGATCGAATTGTACCAATCCTCCTGCGAAATCAGGGGCATGGTGAATACATAGGACACACCATTTTTTCTTGCAAACTCATTATGCCGATTAATGACCTCTGCAAGCTCGTCCTGAACACGAGTCACAATACGACTGCGCCGTACCTGTTCAAATACAGTTGAATCTTGCAGCAATCCGATTGTCGTACGGGCAGCAAGTTCATGCTGAAAGCCCTCGATCCATTTACCAGCGTTAGCATCATAGGCATACACATAACGATCCAGTGTAAAATTAATACTGTTTCCATCCTGATCTGAATATGTATACGGCCTTTTAGGGCTCCATACCTGTCTAAAGGACTGCTGCATATCCCCAGTCATCTCGTTTTCTTTGGCAAAAATATAATAACCATCATAGTCCAGCACAACGATGGCTGGAATGTAATCAAACATATGCTGAATAGCTGATAAATCGTCCTGAATCCCCATATTTAAAGCCATCGTTTGTGTAAAGGTGGACAGTGCCAGCTCCTTGTCCGCTTTAACAAATTTGGCAGAATCATAAGCCGCCTCTGCATGCTGTTTTTCGTTCTGATGCATGACTGAACCCGCATCCATCACTGCGGTTTGAAGTGCTGTCTGGTAACGGGTTGCAAGCAGGGTTGCCTTTTCTGCATCATTCGTGTGAAGGGTGAGCATGAAAAAGATCGGGAAGAAGATCAATACAAAAACGATGCCAAGCTCAGTAATCTTCATTCAGCACCATGCCCCCATGTGCAGTAAAAACCGCTTCCGCCTGCGCTGTGCCACCTTGCAGCCATTCCCGAATAAGCATCGAAGGTGTTCGATTGGTACTTTTAAGGCTTACAGAGAAAAAATCGCCTACGCCCAGCGTGTATCTGCGCCCCGGATCATCCATTGTCAATGTGCCTGATAACGGAAAGAGGCGTTCCCGAATCTGGGATAAATAATATCCGTCGTACACGACCTCATATGCTCCCGTAAAGCTGCTCGGATTCATCGGGTCCGTATAACGTGGTACATATTTTTTATGTAAATGTTCCATCGTAATATGATAATCGTTACCTGTCCGGGCCAGCTGCTCTTCAAACTCCGCCAGCATTCGAGGGGAAATATATCCTTTGGTACGCACAGCATCCACGAAACGTGTAACACTCTGCGACGCAGTCATCCGAGCTATATCATCCTGCCGTTCGGCAACCTCGGCCGCGGGGTAAACATAAAGCAGCAGGACGGCCAGCAGCACAGCCAATAATTTGGACGCTGCATTAATCATTGCCTTTTACCTCCTTCCGAAAAGAGAGCTTTAACAGTTCTCCGGCGGCGCCTCGATTATACGTTGGCAGGTAATTGCCTTCCAGTTCAACCGGAATTGTCGCTGACGGATTAGCAAACGGATCAATGATATATTCAAGACCATCCACCTCAACCTGAATCCCAGTGCCTGTCATTTGCCGCACAGTATGAAGCACCTCCGCTCCAGTGTAACGATTCGGCTGGCTCGAATGCAGCGTCATATGGATTCTGCCTTCCATCGCTGTAACACTTGCCGTCCTTTCATTCAATGCACTCGTTAAAATAAGGACATTACGCTGCCCGTACAGGCAGGCTGCCACAAAAAGCACAACCGCCGTACAGAACAGCATCAGATGCTGTGTATTTCGTGACATGTTATACCATCTCCAGTCAGGATTGCTGGAAGATCAGCCCTCTGACAACGTTGGAACGATCCTTAACGATAATTGCCTTGAATTTACCACTCGGATTAACGTATTGATTGTCTTTTTCACTCATCGTTTGATTAATGCTGCCTACCTTCTCATCCGGTGCAAGGACAGAGCCATAATCCGCATTGTTGATATCCTGAGAGATGTTGAGCTGATTGCCATACCATTGTCCGCCTCTGTTTTTCCCTGTAATCACTTGAATCCCGAACTGATCTTTGTCCGCGTATTTACGCAGAGCATTTGTCACCTGTGATCCGCTGATGGTGGTCCCGTCATATACCGTGAATGCAGCCTGGGACAACTCTGTTTGAATATCTGCAAAGTTATTTTGCGCTGTTTTGGTAGCCTCCTGCGCTGAGATAAACAACAAAACCACAATCGTAATCAACGCGATGGTCAGAAAGATTCCTGCCGCTACCTTCAAAGCACTTGATGCATTATTCATAAATGAAATACCCTCCTAAAATTTATATTGGTTAATTATCCGGTTTCCACTGCTTCACAAATCAGATTCGTATGCTACAGCTTCTGAATTTGTTCATAATACATGTTCATCTGCACAAAGCTCATGCCTACCAGCGGAATGACCAGATACAGAAAGATTAAAGCATACATCGGTGCAAAACCGATTGTTCTTCCCCAGCCCGCTTTAATATCAATCATTTTGCTGTATTCCTGTTTGCGCTGTTCAAAATAAAAGGCCATCATACTCTCCAGATCGTCGAACGCTTCACGAATTGAGATTTTACCCAGTGAAAGCTGCAGCTTATCAATTAAACGCTGAAACTCAGGTAGCCCCACCTCCTCTTTTAATTGCTCAAGCGCATCTTCGGGACCATGCTCGAAATGTAACAGACACTTTTGCAGCGGCCTTTTGAAAATAACAGCAAAGCGATTCAGCCATTCAACAATTTCCTCAACAGACATGCGATCCATCTCACGCAAAATCGAGATTACCGTTTGAAACTGATAGATTTCATGTCGCATATCCATGCTTCGCATCTTGCGCTGGAACAGCATCAGCCAAATGGGCAGATGATAACCGCATAAAGCAATAATTATAGCTAAAACCACTTCATACCATTGCATATACTGGTTGTTATATGATTCTAACTTTGCCATAACTCGTGTAACTGCTTCAGTCTGTGCTTCATGATTCATTGCATGAGGTGCAAGCTGCAGCATTGCTGTGGAAATATCTTCATAGGAAACTTCACGCTGCATCTTCACGTATTCCATGACCAAACGGTCGAGCTTCGTCTTGTCTTCAGCCACTTTCAGATCCGCCTCGGACATCGCACCGAACATGCGGTCATCCCGTATCGGATCATGCAGGATGTGATTACGCTCAACTTGATGAAGCAACAGCACAAAGCCTATCGACAGAACCAGACTGCTGACAAATAACATAAGTCTGCGTATAGCCAGCCATTCGTATTTTAACTCGGTACTGCTCTCTCTCATGAGCCGGATGGTCTGATTGTATGGCGCAGTACCCGGCTTGGGGGCAAACAGCATAGCCAGTCTTCGTAAAAAGAGCTGTTTATACAAGAAACGATCCAGTCTGGAATGCTTGTGTCCGGAACGATAGCGTGTCTCATCGTACTGCTGAAGCCGCTGCAGCAGCAGATAGGCTACAATGATGATTACATAGATGGATATTTTCGTGACAAATCCAAGCTTGCTTCGATAAAAATCATCCATTGTAGGGAAGCTAAGCCGAGCCCATTGCTCAATCGGACCTGTAAACAATACAGGAGCGAGTGCGATCACATTTAGCCCTTGCAGCATATAGTCGAGCCGATCACGTCTCAAAATCTCCAGATGAATTTCCTGAGTCAGATGACCTAATCCTTGAAGATAAATGGAGCCCTGCTCCTTGTCCTTATCACCAAACTCCATCACCATATAAGAAATACCGGCGAATCCTTTCAGAAACCGATTTGGTGCAATCTCGTAATAGCGCTCCAGCGCTTCATTGGGATCGGGAGAAGTGAGCGCTTCATAGATTAGCCTTACTTGCTCGGCTGCTTCCCCTGTTCCCCCCTCCGCGGCTTCATATAACGCTTCCTCAACCATTCCATGCTGATGATATCGGTGTCTCACATCTGCAAACAGATCGAGCATCTGCACAAGCAGCTTCTTCTCCATCCGGCTCAGACACATATCCAGTACGAGACTATTTAAAACAACACCACAGAGGATGGACAGAATGACAAAAGCCAGTCCGGGCTGCAGCCAGAACAGCACGATGCTAACACTTCCATACCCGCATAAAATAATAAGCACAATGCTCATCGTTAGCCGCCTGAGCGTGGGTTCATCTCTGGCATAGCGATAGGAGATTCTTTTTTGCACCTGTAAAATATATGTTGATATCACGGGCACCTTAATGCCGAACTGATATGCCTTTAGCAGGAGAGGGCCCAGTCCCCTGTATTTTCTCCCTTGAATACGAATCACATTAACAGCAGAATGTAAGGGAAGTGCCTCATTTCTTCGCAATACCTGCAGGATTATCAGGGTAATAACCAGCCCGACTGCACAAATACCTAATACAAGCAACAGAAGCCACTTAATGCTCACTGTTCTTCACCCCACTGCTGTCTGATGAATTGAGTAAATTGTTCGGCATCCTGCAGTGTCATCTGCTCCCGCATCTCCGCTATGCTTGAAGGGGTAAGCGCCAAGTTAGCCACATATGTCCCGTCCCGATACTCCACAACATTTCGAGATGCAAATCCATTCCTCTCTTCGACGATCCCATGAGTACCAGCATGTGGAATACATTCTGTGATTCGTTCGATATATCTGTGTCCTGCAGCATCCTTTTTCATATGCACATCGAAATTGATAACACTGACGACCTGTTCCTCTGCAATATGTTCATGCTGGAACATACCTGTTTTCAGCAGCGAATTGCGAAGTGAAAAGACCAAATCACGAAATGTTTTGGCATGATGTGTAAACAGTGTAAATAGAGATGCCACCTGAGACATCTGGATCATCCAGCTAGCCACTTCATCACTTGCTACCTCACCAAGTATGTTCACTGTACCATCTGTTTTTTTCTGCAGATCCAGCCCCTGCTGACCAGATATATACTCTGTCTCGCGAAAACTGAGAATGTTGCGACGGCTATAAATCCGTCTTAATTGCAGTTCAAAGGCCATCTCCTGTACCCTAAGGGTGTATGAGGCGTAGATGTGCTTGACCATAGCCATCAATAATGTCGTTTTACCCGACCCTTGTGCACCCGTCACGGCTGTAATCCGGCTGCCTTTCATCAAATATTGAAGCAATTGGATTGGCAGCTGTGCATTGTTACCTGTAATTAATTGTTCAAGTGATGCATTAGGAATATCAAATTTCCGTACGAAGAAAGCCCAAGATTCCGCAAAAGGAGGACGAACAACAACAACACGCGAGCCGTCTTTCATCTCATTGACTTTATACCCACTAGCCTCGGACAATTGACCAGGATAGTTGTATTTGTATATATTCTGACATACACGCTTCAATTCCCGATTACTGCCAAAGCTCAGAAAGGACAAATGAATCGACCTCCCCTTATAAAAAATCCAGACACTTTGCGTGCCGCTGAGCGGTTCTTCTTGTTGCTGATCCTCGAAAGCTTGCTCCAGCAGGTCATTCCAGGAAGCAGGAGTGTAATAATTCATCTGTGGAAACGTGTCAAGAATCCCGCTCACTCCTCCGCTGACACCGTCGATCCGTTGGTCCCGGATCTCATCTACAACCGAGAATCCCTTATAGTGCTGAAAGATACGCTGCACGATAATTTCAACCTTTTCTCTGAATTCCAGCTCGCGATACTCGCATTCAAAGACATACTGGATATCCTGCTCGGAAATATAATAGCTACCACCATCTTGCGCGCCCTCCTCCAGCCTGAGCTCACCCAAATCATACGTATCAATCATTCGGGAGAGTGCTTCTGCACCAAATTGCTGCCGATACAAATAAAAGACAATTTCAAAACGATCCTGTGCAGTTAAACGTTCAGGCTCTGCAAACATCATAACCTCATCCACATTGGATTTGTTCAAACCAATCGTTCTTGTCAGCAGATCAGCTATCAGGTTTTTGACATACGTTTTGTCACTGATGCTTCCAGATACACAGTCCTTCAGTGCTTTTCTCATCTCAGCACGCTGGTTTATCCTGCGGCGGTACTCCTCTTCATGCAGACCCGCATCAGCAAGCTGACTGTGGCTTATTTCATGCAATGAATGTTTAACCTGCTCAATTAATGATTCAATGGTAAGAGCTTCGCGTTCGGGTAGAACTACACTTTTCTCCCCAAGAACGGCACGATACTTAAACCAGATATAATATAAGCCGGCCATAACAATCATCGTTATGCCTATCGAATTCATGATCATTGGAGATTCAGGCTCCCCTTTCCAGCCTCTTCAGCACAGTACGCATCTCCGCACCGTCCATCATCAGGCGGGCAAGTTCACCCAGGCCAGCGGCAAAACTCCCTTTACGCGCATGTTTGCTGTCCCCCTGGATTTCCAGCTGCAGATATCGGGCTGCATCTCGACGATTCATGGCATCCAGACAGCTGCTGGCGTAGGGGATTGCAGACAAACTCCCTTTATATTTGAAGCCGCGCTTAATATTAGACAGAGTTGCGCGAGATCGTGCATCATATTTGTTAATGAGTACATGCACTTTCTTTTCACGCAACTGATCTGGCATAATCTGTTCAAAGAACGTTTCCAGATTCCTCATATCCTGATTCAGCACAGCAACAACGCTATCTGCCTCCCGCAACATTAGCGGTGAATCAACATGGCCATGCTTCGCATCCAGAAGAATCAGATCGTAACATTGGTTAGCCGTATTCAACAGTTTTTTCAGCATTTCCTCTTTAAATCCCGCTGAGCGCTCGGCCCTGTTCCGGCTTCCCGTCAGCAGATCCAATCGGTCCTTCAGCAGCGGCTTGGTATAGTCTCTTAAATTAAGCTTGTTCAGGCTACCGCTAATAAATAAACGTTCCACAGCATCCCAGCCGTTTTCTTCAAAAGAAAACAATGCTTCGGATGAAGCCCTCTCATCCTCAAACAAACTTGCTTCAACCCCCTCCTTTGCCAAACCTGTATTCACTAGCAGCACTCTCGCTCTATACTGGAGTGCCAGTGCGTAAGCACCGATCAAGGTGCTTGAAGAGCAGCCTGTGGCTGGAAAGGGGCTCCAAAAGGTAATAGTACTCATGCCCTCATCCTCCCTGCTTCTTTCATTGCACGACGACTGTGCATACGCTCCCAGCCAGTGAACTGCTCAACAACACGACATAAGGATTTTTTGTAGTTTCTCGATAACTGTCCCAGTTCTACTCGGCGATGATGTTCATTCTCGAGCTTAACGGCTTCGCTCAATTCGTCCCACGGTAGAAGCAAAGATTCCCCGGTCCATGCAAAGGGACTCCCCTCCAGATAAGCCCATAGATAAGCAGCATCAAGCTTGCAGTCCACGCCATTGATCAGCATACGATGAAAGGTCAGCTCTGAAGGAAGCTCCTGTTCAACAAGCAGCTGCTCCAGCCATGCCTTGCTGCGCTCCAGATTGTAACGTTCATAATCACTGACCCAGACACGTACCTCTGCTGCAAGCCATAGATTTCGGGTAGCAAAGTGTAACGTTTCCAGGTCATATAATACATAATCATATCCTTCCAGACGCTCGCCGTTTACCTGCAAATGCTGGTCTACTGCTGTTGAAGTCACAAACTGACACGCGATATCGAACCCCTCAAATTCCACAATTCGTAGCGACTGGTGACGATGATCTCCAACATTGTGTCCATATTTTTGCTGCAGCGTGCCATCGACCAGCAGAACACGCTTCCCCGTAGAAGCAAGTATTTTGCACAGGTATAACATCAAATCATGCTTCTCACATAAACCTGCCAGTATCCATATATGCACAAACAACCACTCCCTTCTTGTCTCAACATTTACTCATTTCCCGTTAACAATTGCTGCTGCTCGTCAAGTATGGAAAAATCCGGGACATTAGATGCATTCCCCGCTTGGTTCGATGCGCTTCCTGCACCATCGTTCCAAATGACTCCCGCCGATGATGTCTCTTGTACGGATGGCCTTTTATTATAAGTAACCGATGATTGTGCAACATCCTGTTCTATGCCCTTGGATGGCGCAGACATGGAGGCGGCTAACGAGCTTTCGAGCGAGCTGCGGACCTGTCTGGTCAACTCCTGTTCAGCATGACGCACAAGGTTCGGATCACTCTCCAGCAGCTTTAACACTTCGGCATTGGCTGGATATGTGGGAATAGCTGCTGTCTGGAACTGGGGCTCAACATAGGTCAGAGCATAGATTGAAGCTTTATGTAAGTAAGCATCTACGATTGCGCTGGACAGTGACAATATCTCATCTTCCGTCATCGTAACCCATAATGTTGCTGCATTTAGTCGCTCCACTTTTTTCTTGGATAACAGAATATAGTCCTGTCCAGTTGGAAACTGAATTCGTATATCAATCATATCTCCTTTGACCAAAGAAGAAGGCAGCAGTACCACCTGAAGCTCCCGGTTTCTTAAATCGGAAGGAGCCGGCGTATCTTCATAGACCATTTCGGTCGTAATCGCTGTTCCTTTTTTCAGCTCAATCTTGGCTACCTGACCCTGCAGCTTCTTCGTACTGGACCACAAATTTCGAGGGGCTTGTGCATCAGGTATCGCAACGAGCTTTAGATCATCAGGCATGACAGGCTCACCAGCCTCAATATCCCTGATTGTCACCCAGCCCTGAGCTCCAGAATTCCACTGCTGTAACAGATCAGCTTGCTTTTCCTCGTATGCGGACAGATAACGGGCTTCAATTGCTGACCTGACATTCTCGGCAGTATTGACCTGATATATTACGTATCCCGCAAAGATCACTGCCACAGCTCCCGCTCCAATCAGCCCTGCGTAGATGCGCTCACGACTTTGTTTTCTTAATTTGGACAAAAGAGGCTCTCCTTTCGTTATTTCCTCTATTCAACTAGCCTTTTTCGTGAAAAAAATGAACGTTTTCTTGGCTGCTTAGCCATTAGATGGCCCAGAATATGTGCAAACACCTTGTCCATATGAGAATCCTTATCAAATGGGTCCAGCTGCAGCGGCAGCCCGTAAACACTGGACGTATCCAGATTTTTGCGTACACGCTCCACAGCATCTGCTGCGGCAAGCGGAAGACAATATATCCATTTATCCTGAGGATAGCGGTGATGCGTACGAATAAAAGCAGTAATCTCGGCCTGTTTCCATTCCGCGCCTGAACCAACAACGATGGGCAGATCCGCACGAAGAAACTCTTCCAGTCGATTCTGATCCTGACCGCTTCCGAGATCCATCACAATAAACTGGTAGCTGCCACCCAGCAGGGATAAAATATCTGCTCGGCCAGACTGCTTCCAATAATGCACACCATCCACAGCAAACCTCCTTCCTGTAGGAACAGCTTTACCCGCCTGCACCACTTGCTGAATGCGGGCAAACGACTGGGAACGTGGTGACATCTCAATCACAGCAACCTTAAAGTTCTGCCGCTCCAGAAAATGGCTGATAGCTATCGCAGTGTGGGTAACTCCTGCTCCGGCAGAGGTTCCCGTTAATGCTATAACTCTGGTCCCCCCACTAAGCATCAGCTGCGAATCAGTAGCAGGGGTGCTACCTGCCGCTCCCGGTATTCGCAGCAGCTCCTTTCTCACCTCATCAGCCGTTTGAAATCGCTCCTCTGCGTTGTACCTTAGCAGTCGCCTTGCCACTGGGATATAGGTGCGCGGCACATCACTTCGTATCGAACTTTCGACTCCCTGGGTCCATTCCGTATAAGCTCCGCTCGTCATCAGATATAACATCAAGGCTCCAAAACCATACAGGTCTGAACGGGCATCCGTTTGCCCTGAACCATATTGTTCAGGTGCTGCAAACCCGGCAGTTCCCAGCTTGACCGTGTCCTCTGTATGCTGCCTTTTGTAGCTGCGAGCAATGCCAAAATCAATTAAACGCACTTCATGCTCTGGTGTAATCATAATGTTAGCGGGCTTCATATCCCTGTAGATGACAGGTGGGTCCAGATTATGCAGATAACTCAGTACATCCAGCAACTGAAGCAGAAATTCAGCAAACTGCTGCATCGGAATTTTGCCCCTGCACTGCTTGATGTAATCGCTAAGCGTCAAACCCTCAATGTACTCCATGACCAGGTACGTATATCCCTCTTCATCAGGAGCGAAAAAATCAACAATTTGCGGAAGTCTAGGATGACGCAGCGATGTGAGCAGTGCTGCCTCCCTTTCCACACTCCCTTTGAATGGCATCTGTGTGACACTTTCTTTCACAGCCCATATTTTCCCCGGCAGCTTCATATCCTCTGCCTCATACACATGGCTCATTCCGCCAGCCCCCAGCACCGACAGAATACGGTATCTCCCTCCCAGCAGGCTTCCGCGTTCCAGCCTGACCGGATGTCTCATAGGTTTACCTCCTTCCACACAGCACAAAAAAGGGAAAGCTTCACCGAAACGAACAAACCAGCAGGCTGGTTAAGTTCACTTCGGGATGCTTTCCCTCAAAATTTGTATCGTTATGGTTAATATTGGTATCATTATAGTATACGGAATCAATCGTTGTAAAGCAGAAATTTCATAACATATATGATTTAATATTTAATCATATATAGCGTGATCTCCTCACGGTTATGAAACAGCTGCTTCGAACGCTGAATCTGCATACGTGAACGCTCAAACGTATCTATTACTTCCTTGATCAGTGCGAGCGGCTTCTTATGCAGCAGCTTTACCGTTACAACAGCGGTTCCACCCGATTGCAAGCTGTATAACAAATCGGATACGAGCCTGCTCATCAGCTTCGGACTCCAGCTCATATCACATACAAGCAAGTCGAACTCTTCTTCACGGAAGCGAACATCCCCTGCATTTTTTTTCAAAAACGTTAATTTGGGCGAAGCCAGCAGGGATGCATCCATTTTGGCAGGGTCAACCGCCGTCACTTCAAGCCCTCGCTCCAGCAGGAACGATGTCCACCCGCCTGGCGCTGCTCCGATATCCAGTGCTTTGTGAAAAGAAGTAAAATCAATGCCAAACGTTTGCTCCGCTTCAAGCAGCTTGAACTTGGCACGGGAAATCTGTCCTTCTTCCTTCTGAAAACGAACAGCGCCGCCACTCCAGTCAGACAGATTCTGTTCAGGCCGGGAGACACCGGCATATAACATATCATCGGCAGCAAATACCGAAATAACATACTCGGCGTCCCGAATAACCCATTCACATCCGAGTTCATCCAGCTTCTCTGTCAGCGTTTGTTTCAAGGAAGCTGCATTTTCGCGCCAGAAAGAAGCTTCTGTTTTACGCGTTTGCAGGACTACCTGAGCACCAGACAACTCCTTATGATTCAGAATAAAGGCCACCAATTTTTCCAGCGACTCCGTAACATCTTCTGTATTCTCTTGAAATTGCACAGGCTGAATATGACGCAAAAACGTTGGAGACTCCTGCAGCAGCCTGACCGAAACCTCTTCCTCCGCAGCTGGCAGACCAGCGAGCAAAATCTCACCCGGTACCAGCACTGTGCTCTTCACTGCTCCAAATGTTCGACGCAGCTCCTCCTGAGCATAAGGTGCAAAGCCATGATTGGCCGTGCATATGAAACGGGAAAAGTCTCCTTCTCCCCATGACGATTGTGTACTCAACTTGTGTTACCCTCCAGAACGTACGCGTATCCACGGCCGGCCTTCATGCCACTGTATATCCACCGGGATATCATACGTATGCTTAATTGTTTCCTCTGTTAATACCTCATGCTTTGGCCCCGCAGCCGCAATCTGTCCATCACGAATCAGAGCAACATGTGTGAAAAGAGGTACGATCTCTTCCACATGGTGTGTAACGTATACCACCGTCATATTTCGCTGACGCAAGCGATCAATCTCGATCAGCATCTTCTCGCGTTCATACAGATCAAGACCTGCACAGGGCTCATCCATAATGAGCAGCTTAGGCTCAGCCATCAACGAACGGGCCAGCATGACTTTTTTGCGCTCTCCCTGAGATAACGTACCCAGAGGCTGATTCGCCAATTTGCTAAAACCCATGTCCTCCAGCAGCTGCATAGCCCTGTTCTTCACTTCATCAGGAATCGTCTGATAAAAGCGCAGAAAGGCATATGCGCCTGTCGCGACAACCTCCCACACCGGATCACGCAGAGTCAGCTTTTCGATCAGCGTTTGGCTGATATAACCAATCTCCTTGCGAACCTCCCGAACGTCGCATTGTCCGTATACATGACCTAACACTTCAATACGACCTTGACTTGGAAAAAGATACCCGTTCATCATCTCCAGCAGCGTGGTTTTGCCCGATCCATTGCGGCCCAGAATCACCCAGTGCTCACCTGGTTCGATTCTTAAATGAACGTCATTCAGAATCTGATGATCTTCACGACGGAGCGAAATGTTCTCCATAGCGACAACACTCATTTCAGCACCACCTTCCGAATTTCATTCAGCAGATGCTCCACCGAATTCATGCGATACACCATCGAGGGCACATCCACTTCACCATCAAACAGCATCAGCGCAGGTACACTGGAAATCTGAAACTGCTGCACGAGTTCAGGAATATCATGAATGTTCATCTCATATAAAATGTTGTCAGGAAGCATATGCTCTGTGACCTCCAGCATGCGGCGGGCCGCCGCACACGTTCCACACAGCGGAGTATAGATGAAAACAGCCTGGGGCACGCCTTCCCATACACCGCGCATTAACAATTTGGATGTGATCGGCTTCATAACTTTTCAACCTCTGCAGCTACGCCCAACATCACTTCAACCGTCATTGGACCGTTATGGATAACAACGGAATCAGGTTTATTGCAGTAGAGCATCTCATACATCTGACGCTTTCCATACATACTTGAAGTATGTAAATAAATTTGACGTGGATACAGCCCTTCTCGTACAATCGCTGCAGCCACTTCACCACCGTTCATCGAATCTGGCCCAAGCTCGTAATCCAGCGACAAAATGTCTATATCGCCTTCTCTCAGCAGCATAAGACATTCCTCGGCATTGGTTGCCAGAACGAACCCTTTCGGACAAGAACGATAATCATCCAGAAAAACATGCATCGTCTCGCACCTCCCCAACTTATAACCAGGAACGCATGATCTGTATATCTTCACGATGCGTTCCGTCTTCTCCCGCTTCTGTCTCCAGTACAACAACCGCTCGATGAATCTCCGGCGATTGCAGCAACCTTTGCATGCCTGGATAGCCAATCTGTCCCTGACCAACTCTCGCATGCCTGTCTTTTTTCAAGCCAGAAGCGTATTTGGAATCGTTAAAATGAACAGCCGCCAGTCCATCCCAGTACCCAAGCTGACTGCCTTTATCCAATAAAGCAGCCTCATCTCCGGGCGTCCACATTCCTGAAGCAAAAGCATGACATGTGTCAAAGCAAAAAGCAATATGCTCCGGGTATCGGCTTAGCTTGCGAATCTGTATCAACTCTTCCATTGTTGTTCCCATAGGCCCATGATCGCCTGCCTGGTTTTCCAATAGAATCTTGGCTTCACCCTGCCACTTTTCAAGCACAGTATCCAGACAATGGATCACATTGCGGTACCCTTCCAGCGGGTCACTGGCCTGAAGATGACCAAAATGAACAACCGTTCCCACCGAGCCGCAGGCGTCTGAAATTTCAAGATCATTACGTATGGAATTGACTATAGCATGGAAACCCGCCTCTCCACGGGTCATGCCAAGCGCCGGATTCGTAGGATAAGGTGAATGGGCAATGGAGGCAAGTCCATTAGCTTCACACCAATCCCGGCACTGAGCAGCATCCTTGGGGTCAAGGCGCTTCGGGCTGAGACTGCGCGGATTTTTCGGAAAATACTGAAAAGCCGTCGCACCCATCTCATATGCCCGTTTGGCTGCCTGTACAAATCCCCCTCGGGTGCTGACATGTGCCCCGATGCCGGTTTTAGGCCTCATGCTGACATTTCGGACAGAAAAACGCCTTTTTGCCCGTAATTTCAACACGTTCAATGGTTCCCCCGCAACGCGGACAAGTCTCGCCTTCTCGGTCATACACCCGGCACTGCTCGTCAAATTTCCCGGTTTTGCTGTCTCCCTGCATCAAAGGCATCTCCATATAACCACCCTCGGAGGCAGCCTCACGAAGTACCGACTGCATCGCATGATACAAACGCTCCGTAAGCTCGGGTGAACTCACAATATGCTGTGTTTTCGAGCTTGGTCTCAGTCCCGCTGCAAAAGCAATCTCATCCGAATAACAGTTGCCAATGCCCGCAATAATATGCTGATTCACCAGCGTTGTTTTGAGTGTTCCCCGGCGACCTTTGAGCAGGGAGGCAAAACGCTCCTGATTCATTCGTCGATCCAGCGGCTCTGGACCCAGATCAGCCATGGCTGCTTCCGTTTCTTTTGAGGTCATCAGATGCAAATAACCGAGGCGCAAACCGATGAAAAATAGAGTATGATCTCCAAATTGAATCTCTACCTGTGTGGAGCGGTCAGGACGCTCATCCTCTGTGCCCCAGAACAGCATGCCGCCCAGCATCAAGTGCAGCACTAGACGTTTGCCGTTCGCAAGGTGAAAAATCAGATGCTTCGCTCGACGCTCGACAAATATTATACAGTTACCCGTCAGTTCATTTACAAACACGTCTGTTGTAGTATTAATCGTTTTCTCACGATTCACAACGACACCCGTAATCAGTTTATCAAGTATATGCTCGGACAGTAACGTCCGGTAATTTTCCATTTCCGGCAACTCTGGCATTCTTTATCTACTCCTTCTTGGAAGCTGGGTCTGCCTGTTCGGTCAGCCATGCAATCAGTGTATGCAAATCTTCAAAAACATGATCGGGACGCGCCTTGGCCGCATGAATATGGCCATCCATATTTTCACGTGTTGTCACACCCGTCAGCACAAGCAGTGTCTCACAGCCTGCCGCTACACCTGCAGCAATATCCGTACGCATATTGTCACCAATGACAGCTGTTTCGTCAGCCTTCAGATTAAGACGACGAATGGCCGATCTCATAATGATACTTGAAGGTTTGCCGATAACGGTGGGTTGTACACCTGTTGCCGCCTCGATGGCTGCCCCAATCGTACCTGCACCTGGTGTTAGACCGTCATCAGCCGGAAGCTGCAAATCGGGATTGGTCATAATAAACTTAGCTCCTCCATTGATCCAGCGAAGAGCCTGCGTTAGTTTTTGATAGGTAAACTCACGATCAATCCCCTGAATCACATAATCCGGGTTATCCTCTGTCAAGATTAAACCCGCTTCCTCAATTGCCTGAATAAGTCCAATCTCACCAATACACGCTACCTTCGCCCCTGGAGATTCTGCTGCAACATATTCAGCTGCGGCCACCGCAGAAGTACACACCTGAGAAGCATCAGCGGTAATGCCCATCCCATTGAGATGATCAGCTACACCTTGAGGTGTGCGCGAGGAATTGTTAGTCACAAACAAATAAGGCACGCCTTGCTCCTGCAGTGTATGAATGAGTTGATCAGCTCCATCAATTCGATGTCTGCCATGATACAATGTGCCATCCAGATCGATCAAATAAGCCTTGATCATACAAGCACTTCCTTTCTTTATTCCGTTAACAGTTCATGCCATTAACAATACAGAAGCATGAAAGCAAACCTATAACCTATGTATTCAGGCATGCAAAATTGATCTTGTTAACAGCGACACGCAATGAGTCGAACCAAATCGAACACAGACGTTTTCTCGCGCGCGCCTGCTGTACAAGCTTGTCATTTCCTGCGCTTTCCCGGAAAATAATTCAGATCATTTCCCTGTTCATATTGCCCATCCTACACGCTTTTTGACCAGATTGCAAAAGGGACCTCGGGAACAATTCTCCCTCAGTCCCGTCTCATTCGCCGGTTCTTGAAATCGTGCATTTGGTGCATCATCACCTGCGGTTTAGATCCCCATATGAGCTATGCCTGTATGTCAAGACCCTCAGTCCGAAAGTGATGCGCTCTGCTCACGATGAATAACGGGAATAAGCTGATGCTCATCAGCAAGCCTTGTGTTCGGGAAAATGGACTGTGCCTCTTCCAGAAGCGGCTGAAGCTGCTCCTCATCTTTATATCGTGAGCTGAAATGAGTCAATATAAGCTGACCCACATTAGCCGCTCGCGCCGCTTCCGCCGCTTCTGTGGACGTACTATGATAGTACTCATGAGCGGTAGCGGCAAGATCATGCATAAATGTTGCTTCATGAACGAGCACATCAGCATCTTGCGCCAAGGGTTGAACGTTACTGCACGGGCGTGTGTCGCCCAATATGGTGATAACCATGCCTCGTTTGGGTGCTCCCAGCACATCCTCGGGACGTAAGGTCTGTCCGCTATCCAGTGAGATCGTTTCTCCCCGCTTTAATCTTCCAAACAAGGGGCCTGGCTTCAGACCGTATGCTGTCAGCTTCGCAGGATCAAGACTGCCAGGACGATCCTTCTCTGTCACGCGGTACCCGTAACTGTCAATCCGGTGCTCAAGCAAGGCAGCTTCCACAACAAAGCTGTCATCTTCAAAGACAACTCCGCCTGTATGCTCCACAATGTTCAGATCATAGTTTAGTCGAGACTGACTAAGCTCCATCGTTGTGATAATCATGCGTTCTGTGCCTGGCGGTCCATATACCGTGAGTGGGGTGGTTCCGCCCTGATATGCTCTGCTGGAGAGCAGTCCTGGCAATCCAAACACATGATCACCATGCAGATGAGTGATAAAGATCTTTTCCAATTTACTTAATTTAAGCGGTGAACTTAAAATCTGATGCTGCGTCCCTTCTCCGCAATCGAACAGCCACAAAGCTCTGCGTTCATCCAACATACGAAGTCCAATAGACGTTACATTCCGTTGCAGCGTAGGTACACCAGCATTCGTTCCCAGGAAATATAGTTCCATTCTGGATCGCACCTCTTTCTGTTGCCAGCAAAAAACCTCCGACCATGCGGAGGGCTTGCTTGACTACTTACGATTTTATGCTTTTTCAACGTTAAAATATTTGGCCTGCGGATGGCTGAACACCATCGCAGACACCGATGCTTCCGGTTCCATCATGAAACCTTCCGTCAATTCTACACCAATATCCTCAGGCTGCATCAGCTTGAAAAGCGGACCCTGATCCTCCAGGTCCGGGCACGCCGGATAACCGAAGGAAACCCGAATTCCCTGATAACGCGCACCATGACGCTGCTTCATTGTCATTTCGGCCGGGTCCGGGAAGCCCCAGATATCCCTCATCATATGATGCACGCGTTCTGCCAAGCCTTCCGCTACTTCGAGCGCTACAGATTGCAATGCGTGTGAGCGAAGATAGTCCCCTTGATCCTTCCAGGCTGTGGAAAGCTCGCGCACGCCATGTCCCGCAGTAACGACAAGGAAACCAACATAATCCATTTCACCGGATTCAACAGGCTTCAGGAAGTCAGACAAACACAGGAACGGCTCTACCTTTTGCCGCGGGAACGTAAAGGTATGCAGGATATTGCTTGTATCTTGCGGATCATAAATGATGATGCTATTGCCGCTCGACTGCGCCGGGAAGAAACGATACATCGCATGCGCCTGAATAATTCCATCTCTAACCGCTTCCTGCATGATGCCATCCACGACCGCTTTAAGGTCAGTGGCCTTGGGATCACCAGAAGCTAAAAGTTGCTCAACCGAGCCGCGCAGCCCCAGATGATGTCCCAGCAGCATTTGCATGTTCACATAAGGAAGAATATGAGACAACGGATAATTGCGCAGTGTATGGCGTTCGAGATCAGGCGGCACAAGCACCGGATGATCGGCCGAGATCTCTGAGCGCTCCACCCGAGTAAGCTCAGGCAGCGCCTGAACTTCACCTGCGCTAGAAGCATCGGCTTCTTTTTCTGCATCCATCTCGGCCTGCATCGCTTCGCGCGTAACAGGATTCATCAGCTTATTCGCCAGATCGAGACCATCCATTGCATCCTTCGCGTACACAACCATACCGTTGTATTCAGGACGAATGCGGTTTTTCGTAAATTTGCGTGTTAAAGCCGCTCCGCCTACCATAATAGGCACATCAATGCCAGCTGTGCGCAAATCCTGAGCGGTGAGTATCATCTGTTGAGCCGATTTAACAAGCAGCCCTGACAAGCCGATGGCATCCACCTTCTCTTCCCGATAAGCCTCGATAATACGCTCTGGTGGTACTTTTATACCCAAATTAATGATCCGGTAACCGTTGTTGGACAAGATGATCTCCACCAGGTTTTTGCCGATGTCGTGTACGTCCCCTTTAACGGTAGCCAGAATGATCTTTCCTTTGACGGAAGTTTCATTTTTCTCCATAAACTGCTCCAGATACGCTACGGAAGCCTTCATTACTTCTGCACTCTGAAGCACCTCTGCTACAATTAACTCATTGTTGTTGAACAGACGACCGACTTCCTCCATCCCCCGCATCAATGGACCATTGATTACTTCGAGCGCGGAATATTTGGTAAGAGCCTGCTCCAGATCGGGCAGCAACCCTTCCTTGCTGCCTTCCACCACATAGGATGCAAGCCGTTCTTCCAGTGAAAGATTAGATATTTTCTCTTTTTTCTCCACCTTTTTGTTGCGGAATGCCGCTACGAATGCGGCAAGTGTATCATCGTTTGTGTTATATAAAAGCTCTTCCGAGAGTCTGCGCTCTTCCTCTGGAATGGATGCATAACGCTCCAGCTTTTCGGTATTTACGATAGCATAGTCCAGTCCGGCCTTGGTACATTCGTACAGGAATACGGAATTCAACACCTCGCGACCCGCTTCGGGCAGACCAAAGGAGATGTTACTGATTCCGAGAATCGTGTGGCACTCCGGCATGGCTTCCTTAATAATCCGAATGCCTTCAATGGTTTCCTTGGCAGAGCCGATGTACTGTTCGTCTCCTGTTCCTACCGGGAATACCAGCGTATCAAAAATAATATCCTCCGGCTTCAAGCCATATTTGTTTACCAGCAGGTCATATGAACGCTTCGCCACGTCCAGCTTGTCCTCACGGCTAATCGCCTGACCACGCTCGTCAATGGTTCCGACAACTACAGCACCGCCATATTTGTGCAGCAACGGGGTTACCAGTTCGAATTTTTCTTCCCCATCCTCAAGGTTAATGGAGTTAATAATCGCCTTCCCTTGAGAATATTGAAGAGCTGTATCAATAACAGCCGCATCTGTGGTATCTATCATGAGCGGCACCTTGACCTTTTTGACAACAAGTTCAAGGAACTTGATCATATCCTCTGTTTCCTCACGGTCAGGGTCCTGCACGCAGACGTCAACGATGTGTGCTCCATTTTTCACCTGAGCCCTGGCGATCTCTGAAGCTTCCTCATACTTGCCTTCGACAATCAACCGTTTGAACTTACGTGAGCCCAGAACATTCGTACGTTCACCAACCATATAAGGACGATTGTCCTGCTCAACATACACCGGGTCGATCCCGGACAGTGCTGGCGGATGTGTTCCGTTCAATTCTCTTGGGGGGTACTTCGCAAGCATGTCACGCATGGCTCGAATATGTGCCGGCGTTGTTCCACAGC
The DNA here is from genome assembly GCF_003217495.1 of Paenibacillus barcinonensis. GTDB lineage: Bacteria > Bacillota > Bacilli > Paenibacillales > Paenibacillaceae > Paenibacillus > Paenibacillus barcinonensis. Next base: position 261,943 of record NZ_QJSW01000006.1, read on the forward strand.
AGCCTCCTGCAATGTTCAGCCAGCCTTGCTCTGCAAAAGCGCCGATCTTCTGCGCCAGCGAATCTGGCGATTCGTGATAATTCCCATTTTCATCAGGAAGACCTGCGTTGGGATAACAGCTCACAGCTACAGATGCCATACCAGACAGGGAACGAATATGGTCACGCATGAATTCCGGCCCAGTTGCACAGTTTAGACCCACCGAAATCGGGTTAAGGTGTTCTAGGGATATATAAAAGGATTCAATGTTCTGACCGGCCAGAGTCGTGCCCATCGGTTCAATCGTTCCCGAGATCATCAGAGGCAGCTTGATGCCACTTTGATCGAAAGCTTGCTGAATGCCAATGCTTCCTGCCTTAACATTGAGTGTATCCTGAGAGGTTTCAAGCAGTAGCGCATCAACGCCTCCCTCTATTAAAGCAAGCGCTTGCTCGAAATAGCTGGCAACCAGCTCCTGGAACGTTACGCCTCCCGTCACAGACAACGTTTTGGTCGTTGGCCCCATCGCGCCTACAACATAACGTGGTGACTCCGGTGTGGAAAAACGATCCACCGCTGCTTTTGCAATTCGGGCTGCTTCCAGATTAATCTCGCGTGCACGATCTTGAATATCGTATTCAGCAAGCACGACAGAAGTCGCGCCAAATGTATTGGTCTCGATTAGGTCAGCACCGGCCTCCAGATAGTCCTCATGTATGCGTTGGATTAAGTCCGGGCGTGTCAGCACCAGCATTTCATTACATCCATCCAGATCTTCACCGCCGAAATCTTCGCTGGTCAGATCCTCTTGTTGAATCATCGTCCCCATTGCGCCGTCGAGGATTAATATTCGTTGTTTTAATGCATCATGTAGACTAAGCTTATCCAATATCTTCACCCCCGCAAAACGTTAAATCTTAGTTTAACAGAAACTTACTTATTGTGAAAGATCGGTTTTGCTCCCGAAAGGCGGCGAATACACAGGAATGCTTACCAATTGTGAATCGACAAAAGTTGAGCAATCCGATATAATATCAATTAATCCAAGTGGAAAAGAGGGAAAGATCATGGCTGAAATTGTCATCCGAAATACGAACGAACGCATCACTGGAGACGAGAACGTTCGAAATTTCTTGAACAAATATGATGTATTATACGAAAAATGGGACGCTTCCAAATTAAGCGGAGAGCTGCAAAACAACTTCGGGTTAACCGATGATCAGAAACAGCAAGTGTTGGAAACCTTTGATTACGAGATCAAGGATTTGGCCGCACGCCGCGGTTATCAAATCTGGGATGTCATCACTCTTTCAGAGGAAACACCGGACATCGAAGAAAAGCTCGCCAAGTTTGAAGAAATACACACCCATGCAGAAGATGAGATTCGTGCGATTGTCGCAGGTAAAGGCATCTTCGTTATTAAGGCAACTGATGACACGGGGTACTTTAATGTAGAATTGTCTCCTGGAGACGTCATTTCTGTTCCCGAGAACACACCACACTTCTTCACACTGATGGAGAACAAACAGATCATTGCCGTGCGCCTGTTTATTGAAAAAGACGGCTGGATTGCCGATCCATATCCTGATCCAACGTTTATTAAAAACGCTTAGGCTAAATCTTGGTACTCTTAGATATATCAGCGTAGTACATCTCATTATCATTATAGAAACTAAAAGCTCTACACACGAATCACCCCCTGCTCTTAGGAACGGGGGGTTTGCTCTGTCTCCACTAAATAAAGTAATGAGGATATTTAGCCTTGAGCATCTCCTGTTCAACTACAACAAGTCGCAGATGTGCTTCCATCATATGAACAGCCTGCTCCGTCTTACGCTCCGTCACCAGCCGCAAAATCTCTTTATGCTGAGATATAATAACGTCAAGGTTCGAATCCTCTGCAAGACGCAGCAAACGGAGTCGATTAAACGGCATGTTCAGCTGCTGCAGCATCTTCCAGGTTCTCAGCTTCCCGGTTCCCTGAAACAAGATTTGATGAAACTCCTCGTCCAGTTCAAACAGGCGATAAAAATTGTTTTTACCCCCACACACCTCCTGCATCGCAAGGTTTGTTTCCAGCCTGAATACGTATTCTTCCGGGAACGAGATGCAAGCCAGCGTAACAATCTCCTTCTCCATCTTCTCGCGCATGAAGCGGCCCTCTTCAACGTGCTCCAGGTTAATGTGTGACACAATCGTTCCGCTTTGCGGAATTATTTCCAGCAGCTCTTCTTCAGCCAGCTTCATAAAAGCCTCTCGTACCGGAGTCCGGCTGACCTGCAGCTCATCTGCAATTTCTTTCTCCGAAATTTTGGTGCCCGGCTTCAGCTCCAGATGAAGAATCCGTTCTTTGACCAAGTTATAGGAATAAGCTCTTGTGGAGCCTCTCATTTTCTGATTAAATGACATGCCTTGACCTCTTTCTCTCAGTCATATTCCCTTCATATTAGCACAAACTGCCGTTCCACTTAAATATCTTTAGCGAAACGACAGCCTGGCATGAATCATTCAAGTTATTTTTTGTTTTCTTTATAGATCCTGTAGGTGTCATTTGCAAGCTTCACATAGTTCGTCAAGCCCTGACTTTCCAGCTCTTTGATAAATGATTGGAAGAGCTAACAATGAGTACAATTGCCAATCTAACCGAATCAATAGGATTGCTGTCTGTAGCCAGCTTTACATCTCACCCAAAATAAAATATAAGCGGTATCAAAATTGAATTTCAACAATAATCATACAAACCCGCACAGGCTTCTAACTCCAAATGAGACAGATACTTGAGGTTTGTTAAGAACAAAAAAACATTGGTTATGAACGTATGAACGATCAGCATCATTCATGTCATAACCAATGTTTAATTTAAAGCGATAAGAAAAATAATTTAAGCAGTCCTTTAAAAATCAGCTATCAGACCTTCTAATTCGGATAAGTGCTTAATTTCGTGATCTGGTGAATACGTTTCATTGTTGATTTTGTTTTCGCGATTAATCCATACCGCACGAATGCCTGTAGACAACGCACCACGAATATCCGTAGTTAATTTATCTCCAACCATCATGCTTTCTTCTGGCTTCACACCCAGTTTACTTAAAGCATGTTCGAAAATGGACGGATCCGGTTTGCCTTTACCAAAGCTGCCCGAGATAATAATCTCATCAAAGAAAGGAGATAACTCAGGAACACCATCAAGCTTCTCTTGCTGTAGCGCAGGACATCCATTCGTCAAAAGCAGCAATTTGTATTGCCCTTGCAGATGACGCAGTGTATCCATTGTTTCTTCATAAATATGCGGTCTGGAACGGCGTTCTGCCCCAAACTGCGAAGCCAGACGTTCTGCAAGCTCTTCCTGATCCACGCCCAGTTTTAGCAAGCCGCGGCGCCAGGACTCTTTACGGTAAATTGGAGCCAACTGTTCCAGCTGGCGGAATTCCGCTTGCTCTCCAGCGGTAAAATTAGCCCATAGACCTTCAAAAGGATTAATTCCAATCATTTTGGTAAAAGGAAATGTTTCGTAGGATTCATACAGCTCACGTGCTTCATTACGAACAGCCTCTTCAAGCGCTTCGGGGTCAACCCCTGTCTCGTTCGCTGCAACTAAACAAGTTTCATGAAAAGCCTCTCGAACACTGCGTTCGTCCCATAATAAAGTATCATCCAAGTCGAACATAATCGCTTTCAACGCCATCCCGCTCATCTGCCCCTTTATACATTAATTACTTATCAATGGTTTCTACAGTGATCTGATGTGCTTTTGCAAATTTCATCAATCTCTCTGTCATTGCATCCGTATCATAACGGTTTAACAGCTTGGTGAAGACCCATCTCTTGCCACGGCTGTTATGTTCAATCACTACAGTGCCCGGTTCAAATCTGAATTTGATAATATCATCAACCCCTATGGAACGTTCACGATTGCCCTTCGTTGTGATAATCCGGTTACTGCTGATTTTAATGTAAGGACGACGAAGCATAAAAATGACTGCCAGGAATACATACAGCAGCATCGTTACCCAATCCCAGGTTGTCATGGGCGCCTTCACTAGAAAAGTGCTCATGAACAGATACAAAAAGGCAAGACCAATCAGAAAAACAGGAAATAACAGGCTTCTTCCCTTGTAAATATCTTCACCTGGATTTCCCGAAATTGGCTGACCATTTTTTTTACGCTGCTGATTCAATTGCTTCGAATTTTTCCGAACCGTTCTTTCGAACGAACGCCGTGACATGTAAATCCCCCTTATGTGTCTTGTATCGGCTTACATAACAACATGTAACCCGATATCCCCCTTTATAGTAAGCAACCTCAAATAGCATGAAGAAACCTAAATATCAATAAGATATGTTTAGGTTTCTGGAATTAATGTTTGAGTTTGCCTTGGTGGCCCTTGCCTTTGTCATCATCAACAATTTCAATCGAATCCAGCTGCTGTCTGAAATTGTTGCGAATGTTGCCCAAATAAATCTCTCTTAGCTTGGCACGTTCAACAAGTTCTTCCTCTGACAGTCCAGTGGATTTCTGCTTGCGAGCCAATTCATTAATACGTGCTACCAGACTATCTATATCCAAGCTTGTCCCCTCCAAAAATACAAAGTCACATTAACTTTGACATGATAAGGGTTGCTTGTCAAGTTGGTGCGCAGTAATACCTGTTCATACGAAATTCTATTTTGCAAACTGAGGTAAAATAAGGACTTGTCCAGTCTGAATTGTTGTTGATTCAAGGTGATTCACCTTTTTGATTGCTTCTATATATACCCTGGTGTCCATTGTTGCTGGCTTATGCTCCAAAGAGATGCTCCATAGCGTTTCCCCTTGAGATACAGCGATCTTTCCCCCAGGAAGCAAATCACTTTCGTTGCCGGCAAATACGGTCAGTACAGTGCTGCAACCTATAAATATAATCAATGAAGCAATAGCTAGTTTGATTAATCCTGAGGAAAGCTTGAAACGTGTTATGAATGCGCTCAATTGCCCTATGTTAGACTTCACAGCTTCTGAATTTACCGGTTCATAAATGCTTTGATAAGTAGAATATCTCATCTGTACTCCGCCTCCAAACGTTTGTTCCTATCTCGATGAAATCAATATAACACGAACACTTGTTTTGTTCAATACCTTTTTAGAACAATTGTTCGCTCTTTTTTCGATAATTAAACAGCCTTTATCAGACCAACAAAAATCACTTCTACTAAAAGAGCAATCATTGACAGAACAATTCCATAGCAATCATTGAAAAGCAGAAGACGGTTATCCGAGTTCATCATCTGAAGGAATTACAAATGATCTCTTTATATCAGATCATGTCTAAATATCGAAAAAAAACATTAAAAATATGCGGTTTGTTTAGAACTTATGTTTGTACGAACGGAGGTTCTATGTTATAATTTTCCCAAACGTTACTAAAATGGGGTTGATACGGTATGTCGAAGATATCCAGCAGGCAGCAGGCAATTCTGGAGTTTATACGAAATGAAGTCCGGTTGAAGGGGTATCCTCCTTCCGTACGGGAAATTGGAGAAGCCGTTGGACTGGCTTCCAGCTCTACGGTTCATGGTCATTTGGATCGTTTGGAGAAGAAGGGACTGATCAGACGCGACCCTACCAAACCAAGAGCGATCGAGCTTTTGAGTCAGGAAGAGTCGGAGCATTCTCATCAATTTGCCCACAGCGTTGCACGAATTCCAGTCGTAGGTAAGGTTACAGCCGGGGTTCCAATTACAGCAACCGAAAATATCGAGGATTACTTTCCGCTTCCTACCCATTATGTAGGCGAACAGAAAGTATTTATGCTTTCCGTTGTCGGGGACAGTATGATTGAAGCAGGAATCGTTAATGGAGATTATGTAATTGTTCGTCAGCAGCAAACGGCAGATAATGGTGACATTGTCGTAGCCATGACTGAAGACGATGAAGCAACAGTCAAGACGTTCTATAAGGAAAAGGATCACATTCGCCTGCAGCCGGAGAATGCTACATTCGAGCCACTTCGTTTGAAACATGTCAGCATTTTAGGCAAGGTTATCGGTCTTTTCCGTGATATTCATTAATACGATCAGTGACTATATTCGTTAAATCTCGCTTCACTTGAAAGAGGTTGCCCTGATTACAGGACAACCTCTTTTTTCACGGCCATACGTTACTAACATTATCATTCTATAGTGAAGTAACTTATCTTTTTTTTGACAAGACCAAATTATTTACTGCGTTTAAGCACGCTTTTGTGATGAGAGAATGCTTCAAAGCTTTGTTGCCCATGATAGGACCCCATACCACTCTCGCCCACGCCGCCAAACGGCAAATAATGTGAGGTCATGTGGGACAAAGTCTCATTAATACATCCCCCGCCAAAGGACACCTGATCCAATACCTGCTCCTGCAAAGCTTCATCCTTAGTAAACAAATACAATGCGAGCGGTTTAGGGCGACGTACGATTTCATCCAGCATTGGATTCAAGTCACTATACGTGAAAACAGGCAGAATAGGGCCAAAGATCTCTTCCTGCATGACTGGTGAATCCCAAGCGATATCGGTGAGCACAGTCGGTTCAATCATGAGCTGGTCGCGGTTCGAGCGTCCTCCCATAACTGTTTTCCCATTCGCAAGAAATGCAGACAAACGATCAAAATTACGAGTGTTGACAATATGCGGGAAATCCGCATTCTGCATCACATCATCCCCAAATTTATCTTGTACTTCTGCACGAATTTGTTCCATGAATTGATCGTATACCTGTTCATGAACTAACAAATAATCCGGTGCTACACAGGTTTGTCCAGCATTCAGGAACTTACCACGCACAAGTCGTTGTGCCGCCAGTTGCAATTCCGCATCATGATGCACAATCGCCGGACTTTTACCCCCGAGTTCCAACGTGACCGGAGTCAAATGCTCTGCTGCAGCTTTCATTACAATGCGACCTACTCCTGTACTGCCTGTAAAGAAAATATAATCAAATTTCTCATTCAGCAGCGCTGTGCTTGTCTCAACCTCGCCCTCCATCACAGCAATATACTCCTCAGGATAAACCTCTTGAATAAGATCATAGATTAAACGAGAAGTCGCAGGTGTAAGCTCCGAAGGTTTGATTACAGCACAGTTCCCTGCAGCAATAGCACCAATTAGCGGTCCCATTGCCAGTTGGAACGGATAATTCCAAGGGGCAATGATAAGAGCAACTCCGTAAGGCTCTGGATAAATTGCGCTAACTGCATCGGTGATGACCGAGCTCGTTGGCACTGTTCGCGGCGCAACCCATTCACGTAAATGCTCCAGCGCATGATCCAGCTCCCCAAGTACAATCCGAATTTCGGAGCCATACCCCTCAGCCTCTGATTTATTTAGATCAGCACGAAGGGCATCCAGAATGCGTTGTTGGTACTTCACAATCCCTTGTCTCAAGTTTTGCAAAGCCTGAATCCGATATTCTACTTCTTTTGTTTGTCCTTTATAAAAAAACATGCGCTGTGTATCAACAAGTTGTTTGGCTTGATTCATATTAACATCTCCAAATAAATTATTTAAAATTATATTGCTTCAAATTTAAAATCAGTATACCTTTTATATATGAAACTATCAACATATATTTGAAACATATTCTATGTAAATTTCTGAAAATTGACTATAGACGACAAAAAAAAAGAACAAGCAGTTTTGCCACTCGTCCTTCTTGATTGCACTAGCTCTTCATTATTTCCACTCGCTCTGTTTTATGTACTGCCCATCGTAAGCAACAAGGATGGTTGTTTCTTTTGTCACCTGCTGCACATCATGTGCAACCACCATCCCACTGTAGTCGTTAAGAACCTCTTTAGTCTTCACAAAAACACCGCAATCTTTGATATAAATTTCATCAGGGTGCTCACTGTCATATACTAAACTTGCAGGCAGTGGTTCCATTAAATCCGTGTAATGCCTCCTCATATCATCTTCTGAAGTTTGCATTTTGGAAGTGCGATCGAAGGTAACACCTAATAAAATCACACTGACTATTACAGCAGTTATCGTTGAAAGCATGCACTTTGTTCTCATAACTTCCTGCCTCTCCTAATTTATTCATCCTAGCATTTGATATGATTTGTTGAGGGCTTCACCAAATTTATCAAACATAATAATGGTAAGCACTAACGTTAAAGTCACAACGAGGCTAATGATGACTCTTTTCCCCCAAGGTACATTGTTCATCGTTTTCCCCCTTTCTCGTTATTATGCCTACTATATAAACTCAGCTTTATGGTGAAAGGTTTGCTTTTATTTGTATTTTCAATGGCCTATCTCATTCACACGAATTCGATCACCTCGGTAATATCCGCAATCCATTGGGTAGACCCCACCCCACACAACCTGAGAACCCTTTATCAGCTCCCAAAAAGTGACAAAATGATGAACAATAATTGATTCTATTTGACAGCAGATAGCTCTATTGAGCCATCTTCTAATTGTTAAGGCTCACGTATACTTGAAAAGTATTTTATTCATTTAAGAATGGAGTTAGATGATGAGGACGATACCAGCAGAAGCTTCAGAATTCCCAACACCTGAATTAAAACGAAAAACATCCGGAATACGTCAGTCCATGTATCAATCTGTATGGAGGTGGCATTTTTACGCCGGAATCATTTTTGCGCCATTTTTAATTATTTTAGCTTTCAGTGGCTCGGTCTATTTGTTCAAACCTCAGATTGAAGGTCAGCTTTACAAGGATATGTTGACGGTGCGCGAAGTTGGGACAACCCCGATGGCTCCTGACAGTATCGTTGCAAAAATAGTCAAGGGATATCCAGGCACGGTGGTGTCTTCGATCACGCTGGAGAGCGACAAGCAATCCACCTATAAGCTTTCTGTCATGAGTGATGGAATCTCCAAGACGATGTATGTCGATCCTTACACCGGTCATGCGCGCGGCGCGATGGATAGCAGTAAGACATTCACCGCATTTTTCAAGAAGCTGCATAGTGAGCTTGTGATTGGAGGAACGTTTGCAAACCGTCTTGTTGAACTCGCTGCATGCTGGGCCGTCATTCTCATCGTGACAGGACTGTTCCTGTGGTGGCCAAAAAGTATAGCTGATGTTTGGGGCACCATTTTACCGAGATTCAGTAAACCGGGCACTCGTCTATTTTGGCGTGATTTGCATGCTGTACCTGCCTTTTGGCTTTCTCTATTGATCTTGGCGATTATTTTGAGTGGGCTCCCTTGGTCAGGTATACTGGGAGGTCAAATTGATAAATTGGCTAACTCAACCAATACGAATACTCCTCCTTTTGCCTACAGCTTTGGAGCCAAGCCTGAATCCGTCACAGTAGCCAAGGATATTGCAGCGGATCTGCCTTGGGCAGCCGAGAATATTCCCGTTCCCGTTTCTATGGCTGGGGGATACGTTCCACTTGGCCTTAATGATATCGCCCACATCGCAGATGATCAGCAGGTTATCAAGCCTTATACTATTACTTATCCTTCAGGAGCAAAGGGGGTATTCACCGTATCTACTGCTCATTCTAAGCCTGGTGACAATGCTACTCTTCATATAGACCAATATAGCGGTGCAGTCCTGACCGATGTTCGATTTGCGGATTATGGTATAATGGCTAAACTCATTTCATATGGAATTGCTTTTCATGAAGGCAGATTATTTGGTCTGACAAATCAACTACTTGGCTTGATAGCATGTTTGGGCTTAATCCTTATATCCATCAGCTCTTATGTCATGTGGAAAAAGCGAAAACCAACAGGGAAGCTTGGCGCACCATCCAAATCCAAAAACTCCAAAATAACAATAGGTGTACTGACGATTATGCTGGTGTGTGGTGCCCTTATGCCGCTTGTAGGTTTGTCTATTCTAATCGTTCTTGTTCTTGATCTACTCATTCTCCGAAGAATCAAGTCACTTAGGCACTGGTTCTCGGCATAATACCCAGGGGGTCTATCTATGAATAAAAAAAAGAATCAATTATACACATGGGTGTGGTCTTCCCTACTTATTGTGTTGTTGTGCGGATGTACAGCCAAAATGACTGAAACCGACGGGAACGGCCTCCCTCCTCATATCAGTGTAAACCTCCAATTACCTGAATCACTTCGATTAGGTAACTCTAACGATTTTTCGGTGCAAGTGTCCAAAAGTAATATTCCACTGGAGCATGCAGAAACCGCAGAATTTGTGATATGGCCCGAGAGTGATAAAGCCTCGGCTGTAACCCTGAAAGCGGATGAGCGCTCCCCCGGCTTGTACGCCGTCTCTTATGTTATTGAGCAAGAAGGACTGTATCTAATCCAATCACGAATCAAATTCGCCGACGCTCAGGTTATGCCCACCAAACGTTTTGCTATTGGAGATCATGCCATAGAGCGGCTTGCAAAGCTCGAGAGTTATCAGCATACTGATGCTGATGCTCCTGATCCTACGCCTGCATCCAGTCATCATTAGACATATGAAACTGGACGGAGCGCTTGCGCATGTCTCTTTACAAGCACTCCGTCAGCTGTTCTTGCTTTATTAGGCGCGATAAGCCTGAATACGACTTTATGCTCTGAACATTAGAACACTTTACTTATGTTGAGTTAGTATAGGCGTTGGGATGAGCTTCTCTTTCGCATGTATGCTCACACAACGAGGTGCAGATGTATGTTGCAGATCCGTATTCCTCCTTGCAATGTGGCTCGAATGAAAATGCCAATGGCCTCCTAAGCGAGTTTTTCCCCAAGGGGACAGATTTCGCCCTAATCACGGATGAGGCTCTAGACACCGCTCTGGACTTGATCAATCACAGACCACCTAAATACCTGAGTGGGAGAACCGCTTACGAATCCTTTTCAGAGAAACTATCGCACTTGGCTTGAAAATACGTCAGGATAAACGCCTTAGAGTCTTGAAACTCTAAGGCTAAAATTTTCATCACAAATTCAATCATTATATATCCATAGTTATTTGGTTATTTCGTTCAGTATATTAAGGGTTTTAAAAGCAGTGAGAGCATTAGCTTTTGAAGCATATATCTGTGGGCTCTCCAAATTGCTCAACTGAAAAATCTCTCCTGATTTAAAAACGATAAATCTTTTGAGTAAATCGACTAATCTCTCTTGATCCAGATCCTTAAAAACCTCTGATGTAAAAGTTGCCAAAATATGATCGAATTCGACTTTTTTACTTCTCGCTATATAGGCATTATAATCAAAAGCCGCAATCGTAAAATCTTGCGGTAATGCATATACTTCAAGAGCTTCAATATATTCTTCTTTTTCGAAAGATTTTAATAGTTTTTTTTCAGTACGAACCAAAGTCCTAAGCTTACCATCTTGGAATGAATCACCCGAAATTCCGATATAATTAGGCTTAAAATTTAAACTCGTAATGATCTCTTTTGAAAAAAGGTAAAAATCATTCCACTGTTTGATATCATTTGGTTCGATGTGCCCGTATAGAACTATTGAAGTTGTTAATCTTTCCTCCATGTACTACCTCCGTTATTTTTGGTGGCAAAATATAGATGTCCCCTGCTCTATTCCCAATAAGTCTTTAATTATCCTGTATCCGTTTTATTTAATCAGAGACTCTATCCGTTTTACTTGGAACCTCATTTTGATCTACTTTATGATCTCTTCTAACCGACATTATGAACAGGTCTTCTATTCGGGCTGATGCCCTTTACCTCATTCCCCATACCTTTATTAAGTGGATCGGCTACACTTAGTTGGACAGAAAAAATAAGGGCTTGTAGAATAAAACTATCATGTTAAGGAGCGGATCTCTACAATGCCTAAACAACAACGACGCACATTCACAACTGAGTTCAAAAAACAAATGGTGCAGCTCTATGAAAACGGCAAATCCAGAGCTGCAATTGTGGAGGAATACGACCTCACTGCTTCGGCTCTAGACCGCTGGATCAAGCAATCGCAGGCAACGGGCTCTTTCAAAGAGAAAGACAACCGTTCACCTGAAGAAAACGAATTAATGGCTATGCGTAAAGAGCTCCATCGTCTACGGATGGAGAACGACATTTTAAAGCAAGCCGCGCTGATCATGGGACGAAAGTAGCTATCATCCAGAATAACCGTGATAAATACTCAGTATCAGCAATGTGTAACGTCCTCGAAATCGCCAAAAGCACCTTCTATCATGAAGCGAAGGAAAAGCCAAATGAAGATGAGCTCACGGAAGCTATTGTGGAGATATTCCACAAAAATCGAAAAGTCTATGGTACACGAAAGATAAAAGCTAAGCTTCAGGAACGAGGACTCATCGTATCTAGACGTCGCATTGGTCGAATCATGCAAGAGCAGAGTCTCGTCTCCACGTACACCGTTGCGCAATTTAAGCCTCATAAAACGGCCTGTAATGAGGAGAAAACAGTGAATGAACTGGGTCGAGAGTTTAATCAGACGGAAGCAAAGTGCTTCGTGGTCAGCGATCTCACGTATGTGAAGGTCGGTCATCGGTGGCATTACATTTGTGTGCTCATTGACCTGTTCAATCGAGAAATTATTGGCCACAGTGCAGGTCCACATAAGGACGCTGCTCTGGTTTCGCGTGCCTTTGCAACGGTAGAAGGCGACTTGAGCCAAATCCAGTGGTTTCATACGGATCGTGGGAGTGAGTTTAAGAACCACACGATGGACCAGCTTCTAGGCACGTTTGGTATTGGCCGATCACTCAGCAAGAAAGGATGTCCCTACGATAACGCCGTGGCCGAAGCCACCTACAAGGTCATGAAAACGGAGTTTGTTTACCAGATGGAATTCCGAAACCTCCGTCATTTGGAATTGGAATTATACGACTACGTCAACTGGTTTAACAGGCACCGAGTTCATGGATCACTGGGGTATTTGACGCCTGTTCAGTATCGCCAAGAAGCCCTTAAAAAAGTTGTCTGATTTAATGTTGACAATCCAAAGATATACCTTAACAACATCTTTACTTTGAGCTAATTTTGCGGATGATCTTAAGGTATTGTAAAAGTTATTCTACTTATTGGAGAAATACCTCCTCCTCCACCTGCAACCATCTCTTCCTTATGACTACTTGGATCAACATAAATCAGTGGATTATTCTTCACATCCTCATACAAGTTCAAACTCAGGGGATCGTCTATCTCACCCTTTAAGGCGTCCTCATTATTAAATCTTCCCGTATTCGGGTCAGCCATTGTGCTCCTAAATACTGCAAATGCGTAGTATCGTCCCATAACTCGCCTGAGTATAAGAAGGGATTTTGAACCTTTTCCTCTCATACGGCACGAGGCGATGCGTACATTTATTGGATTTTCTTCAAAGTGCTTATTGAAACGGGGTTACGAAAAGGTGAGGCTGCCGCGCTCAAGTGGTCGGATATCAAATTCAAAGAAAAGACGATTCGCGTGGATGAAACACTCGATTTTCAAGCTGAAGACGAGGACGAACTTTTCGGAGATACAAAAACCGAAAATTGTACCCACACCATTAGTGTAAGCAACGGGATCATAAATGATTTGAGATATCATGCTTAATGGCAGAATCAAAATAAGATCAATTTAGGGGAGTCCATGTACAGACACGATTTAAATCTGGTCTTGTGCAGGAATGATGGTAGTCCCATGCCTAAATCCAGTCTCTTTAATGCTTCGAAGAGAATTTTGAGAAAGGCTGGTTTAAGTGAGGATTTAACAATTCATTCTTTGAGACATACCTATGCCGTGATCATGCTTGAAGCTGGGGCTGACATAAAATTTGTACAAGAGCAGCTCGGGCATGGCAGTGTGCAAATTACATCAGATGTGTATGCTCATATTTCCAAGAAGCTAGAAAAGCGTAACATTGATAAATATGAAGAGTACACTTCCCGTATTTTTGGATCAGAAAATCAAAAACCGGGGGACCTTTGGGGGACGCAACCTCAATAGAAGTGCAATTCCCTCAAAACGTCCCCCGGCTCATTCCTTCAAAACCCCGTAGTTACAAGGTTTTTTCGATTAGTACAACGTGATATATTGATCGCGTTCCCATTGGTGGACTTGTGTTCTATTTATGTTCCTGGCTTTCAAATGGTATCATTTACTGCACTAAACCCGCATAAAATCAAATTTTCTCCTGTTAATTTTTCAAAGGATTTCTTATTTTATTTTAGTTTTGTGGGCATTTTGTGGGCGCTTTTGTGGGCGCCCATTTTTAATGAAGAAATTCATTTTAAGATATTCTTGCTGAACATCTGCCACTCCTTCCCGCATCAATTGGCTTCTCTAAGTAAATTTATGCATTTTCAAAGCAATTCAATGTGGTTTTGAGACAGCATAGTCAACTCAGCAACCTGATCTCGTTTACACCAACGTATGAAAACAATTATAATACTCCCATTTCCTTAAGAAAACGAGAAGGAGACTTTTGCCATCCATTATACATATTTGAATATGTGAGAGTTAACGTCTCAATAGACCTAGTAATCGCAACAAAACAATTTCGTCGCTCTTCTTCAATACTTTCTTCACCTTGCTTTTTGCTCATAAATGATGGAAGTTCGTCCTCAACTACTCCAAGTAAATAAACATGGTTGAATTCTTTACCTTTTGCCGAGTGTATAGTCAAGCATTCTACACACGTGCCATCCTCTAAGTCTCTATGTTTAGATATCATATCCAACTCTTGGAGAAAGGTACTTAGCAGTACAACTTCTGTTCCATATTTGTAGTGAAGATTTCCAATAAATTTATCCCAAGTTTCTTTTTCCTCCGAGTACAACTCTTTAAGTTCTTCATTATCCTCTTCCATTTTAGAGATTGTTTCAAACCATTCAAACGCTGATTTCACAAAACCAAAAAAGTCTTTATTTTCAACAAGTTCTAGTTGTAAAGCATTGATGAATTTTTCGTCATAGCCCTTATCTTTAATAGCGTTATAAAAACCCTTCAGGTAATCACCATCGTTGCTTTCACACCAGGCTATAATTGCTTCTTTATCTAAATTTTCAGATAGTCGATTAATATATTCAAAAGTGCTTATTACTTCACCCAAAAATTTCTCATCATTTCTTTTATTAGCCAATCGCAAAAGAGTATGAAGAAAATATATTTGTGGGCTTTCGAATTGATTTTTTCTTTTAATTATGGAACATTTAATTTCCTGAGTCTTTAACTGTTCAAATGCTTTATTTAATAGTTTATTAGAACGAGCAATAACTGCGGTTGAAGAAAATCTAGCTTTAGATTTAATATCAGTAGCAATCCACTCAACTTCTTCACTGAGAGAAAAGAATTCACGAACTCTAACAACATTCGATTCACATTCTATTTCTTTTTCTTTAGCTGATCTAGAAGGTTTTTTATCTAATAACCTCCCCTTGTTATGAGATATCAAATTATTAGCAAGTGAAACTATTGATTTGGGACATCTAAAATTATCAGTAAGCTGAATAATATCGGGATTAAACTCATTTCTAAATTCATTTAATCTTTTATTGCTAGCACCATTCCATTGATATATAACCTGATCGTCATCTGCTACTATAAAAATATTTTTATTTTTATCCCCAAGTAGACTTTTAATTAAAGAGTATTGAGCATAATTAGTATCCTGAAACTCATCTACACAAACATAAGGGAATATTGTTCGATAATGTTTCGCAACAAAAGGAAATTTATTAAATAGTAAAAACGTTTTGAAAATTAGTGTATCAAAATCAAGTGCATTTGATTCCTCAAGTTTTTGCCAATATCCCTTATATATTTTTGCTATATTATTTCTCAGCTCATGATCAGTTACTACATCTTCAAGAGTTTCGTTTGGATCAATTAAATTTCTTAATAAGTATTGAATCACAGACAGATAATTATTCCCTGTATACATTGAACGATTACTCTCAACCTCTGCTTCCAATAAAACTTCTTTTAGAATTTCTTTTAAATCGCTAGAATCTGAATATATAGTGAAATTTGGTGAAACATCAATATATGACCCATGATTCCTAAGCACAGAAGCACAAAATCCATGAAATGTCCCTAAAAACAATCTATTTTTTTCATCTGGAAGAATTCGATGCACTCTGTTTCGCATTTCATCTGCTGCTTTGTTAGTGAAAGTTAACCCTAGCACTCTATAACTTTCATTGGAAGATTCACTCAACAATTTTGCAATTCTTAAAGTAAGAACAGTTGTTTTTCCAGAACCTGGTCCCGCTATAACAGCTAAGGGCCCTTCATTCCATTCTACTGCTTTCTTCTGTAGTAACGTCAACCCTTCAATTTCTGCTAGCAGATTATTATTCATTAGCGGAGGACACGCACCTTTCAATCATTGTTTTTATTAATTCTGGTACTCTGGAATTATCAGAGTTCTTTCCTTTCAAAATATCTACAAGTCTTCTAGCATTGCCTACTTTATCTTTTTGAATTATTAAAGCTAACTCTCTTTTATCCACTATCCCTAAATCATCAGGTAGAATTTCAAAGCCATTCTCACTAGCAATCTGAAGATATTCTTCAGTAAAACCCTCATTAGCTAAATATGTCTCAAAATCGATATGGGGTA
The DNA here is from genome assembly GCF_003217495.1 of Paenibacillus barcinonensis. Taxonomy (GTDB): domain Bacteria; phylum Bacillota; class Bacilli; order Paenibacillales; family Paenibacillaceae; genus Paenibacillus; species Paenibacillus barcinonensis. Next base: position 278,415 of record NZ_QJSW01000006.1, read on the forward strand.
ATAAAGTAGTAAGAGCGTCAATTTCTTCTTCGGTATAGTTCAACTTTTTTAATTGTTCAAGCGTTCCCTCTCCTTGAGCATCATTATCGGATAATAAATACCAAGGGTAGTTTAATATTTTTGCTACTTTTACGAATGCACCAGGAGAACCATTGTTTTGATAATCAATAATACTTATACCATTTTCATCTAAAGATAGTCCAAGTAAATCTGCAAAATAATTTAGAACAATATACTCTGTTTGACCTTCAGCAAGTAACCATCCCCTCGCAAAAAGAATTTCTCCTCTGGTTCTTTGAATATATGTGTACAACTTATTTTCTTCGTCTTTAGAGATGATAGTTTGAGATTCAATAATCAAATCATTAATAGTACTTTCATAAGGTGAGTTAGCATACATTCCTTTTAACCCACTAGCTTCATGTGAACTTATTGCTTCTCTAACTGTTAATTTATTACTCAAGGAGTTTAAATGAAACTTCGGTCCTTTAGCAGTACAAAACTTCACCAATGCAGGTTGTATTTCAATTTCTACTGATACATACTGCTTCAAGAAAAATACTTTTGTTTCTTTGCCTATTTTTCTGAAAACCCTTAAATCAAAAAGGTTTGCATTTTGAATAAAGTAAGGAGAGTGAGTAGAGATAATTTTTTGACAATTTAACATTGTTAGTTTGTTTGCTAGAGAACGACTTGCTTGGGGATGTAAATGAGCCTCTGGTTCTTCCAGTGCCAAAATCGCTTCACTTTCATTTGTTAAGGTGGATTTTAGAATTATATCTATATATGCCTGAAATAAAAACAAGGTAGCTAAGCTTTGTGTACCTTGACCATGTCTGTCCAACGGAAACGTTACATCGGTTCCTTTACCTTTCATAACTACTTGGGCTTTCGACAGTATATCCCATGTTCTGAAGGGTAAAGCGTTAATAGATACCATATCTTGTGAATTTAATGCTAAGACATTCTGTATATTTTCTAGTGACGAAATAACTTTTTCCAGATTATCATCACTAGAGATTAGTTCATTATTTATTGTAAGTAAACTCTCTTGGATACTTTCAACTTTTTCAGAAGGTATATTTATTTTCCTTAAGAACTTTCCCCAGAATTGAGAATTAGGGCTAAAGAAGTCTCTTATATCTCTTAGTGCTTGTAAATAGAATATTGGTGACAATTGCTGTAAATCAAAAATTTTTCGTGAGTTTGCTCCTGCTAACTCTTGACCACTAAGATTCATAAATTTTGATTCTAATATAAAATCGTTAGCATCATTATCAAACTTTGATACAACTTTAAGTACTATAGTATTTAATGCCTCAGCTTCATTATCCTCAAAAGGGGCTAATTGAACGATCTCACCTAGAATTTGAGTTATTTTCACATCCCAATCTTCTGGCTTCTCCTCTTGGAAAGTAAACTCGATAGAAATTCCTTCCGAATCACGTGGGCCTGATACTTCATTCTCAATAAAGTAATCATATTCTTCAAATGGTGAACTTTTTCTACTTAGTTTGCCAAGGCCTATTCTGAGAACGTCAAGAAATGCAGTCTTGCCGCTGTTGTTTTCTCCAATTAGAAAAGTGTTACTTGTTAATGGAATGTCAACATTCTTCAAACTTCTAAAATTGTTGATCTTAACTCTTTTTAATAACATCTTAAAATTCTCCTACTTTCTTTGGTGGGATTTCATTTAAAGTTTTAAGAAATCTGATCTCTGTTTTACTCTTACACACCAACCAGATAATTAACCTATGTAGTATCTAAATTTCGAAAGTTTTGCGCATACAAGTAACATGATTTTATCTTCAGACCCTATCCAAAGTTCCAATTTTCAATTCATTTAGTGGGATAATAAGACTTTAAACCGACGCTATCACCGAACACCGCCTACCCATTTGAAAATTTCACGTTGCAGTACACCTCAATGCAACAGAATATGATTAGTGAGTGACACTTAATCGTTATAGACATAGTATAATTGAAAACTCGAAGTATCACTAGTCAATCACAGCTACATCCTAAGATAATGGTATCCGACTCATTACCTCAAAATTTCGACTCTCCTGCTCATTATTCAGATCCCTTATACTCCATCAACATGTTTATCGCAATGCATTCCTCCTTATAATTGAGTCAATAGTATTATTCAGTCTAAGTTACGATAGTAAATTGGGAACCTGTGGTTCTCAGGCTCGCCTTCCCATCCATAGAATTACGATGTTGACTGTAACGAACTTTCATACGATTGTATGTAATTTGCAGACACAAGGACGTCCAATGCAGCCATGACATCAGCTTTAAATTTCCCCGTATTTACCGTAAGCTCATGAAGCGAAGGGAAACGTCAGCGGCCGCTTTTATAGTTGTATAAAATACGGAGTATCTTGCGTTGAAAATCCGTTAGCACAAAATCACCTCTGTTTTTCTCACATACGAACACAAGTTCTTTTATTAACAATAAAAATGCCCTATCACTTGGACTAGGCACATTTATAGTATCCTAATTATTAGAACAATAATTCAAGCTACTAAAGAGCTATAGACTATATGAAAGGATGTGAGCATTGGTCTGAGGGCGTTGAAGGGAGAAGATATGAAATACATAAAATTATCGGATAATTTCGGGATGGAATTGGGTAGCGAATCCCTTAGAGAATTATCCATATGATCGTGCTCTAAAGCTATATATTTAATTGAAGGGAAAAATGATTGGTATGAGTGAACAAATGAATAAAATAAGTAACTAAGTCGGTGTATTTGTTTTAGGAATACTTGTATTAATATTTTTTTTGGTGGCAATCATAGCTGCAGTCCAGATGTTTATCAATATCTATAGGAAATTAAGAGGTGTTAAAGTAAGTAAGACCATATCTTGTAGAACGTGTGGACGATCAATATCAAGCTCAGCTTTAATTTGTCCTGATTGCGGAGAAAATTATGGTGAGCTGCATGGAGCAGGTGATTCCATAGTTATGTGTTTTTTTCTTGCTTTAGTTTTTTTCGCAACAGGAGTTGGACTTTTAACAGAATCAGTTGGATGGTTTGAACGAACATTTTTGAACTGATTGATGTATTCCAATTAACCCATAACTTACCTCCTCAATCTATTATGGCAAAACGCTATAATTAGATTGAGGTGTTTTTATGTTTAGCAGTCCAATGTTACTTGAAACAGCACCGGGTCCCTTCTCCCATTCAAATTATCTATTTGAGCCAAAGGTAGACGGTCACCGATTGATATATTCGAAATAGGACGGCAACGTCCGATTATATACACGTCACAACAACGATTGCACAACTCAGTACCCGGAACTTCAGCTACCTTTCGACTCAAACATCATCTTAGATTGGGAGGTCGCTTGTACCAATCCAGAGACGGGGATAAACGACTTTGAGGGTGTCATGAGCCGTTTCAGTACACGGCAGCATACAAAGGTCCAGCAGCTGGTCAAAACTATGCCTGCCACGTTTGCTATTTTCGACATCCTCCATTACAAAGGTCGCGACTTGCGCAAACTGCCACTTATAGAGCGTAAAGTTATCCTTCACAGCCTCGTATTGCCTTCCAGCAGTTTCGGTATTTTACATTATGTCGAAGGCGCAGGAGAAGCCTTATACGAACAGATAGAAGCAAGAGGTATGGAAGGAGTAGTCGGTAAACGCAAGGACAGCCATTTTGTCTGCAGGCGGTCTAAAGACTGGATCAAGGTTATTAACTGGTCGTGTACAAATGTGTTCATTACGGGATACAAAAAGAGTGAGTTTGGTTGGCTAGTTGCTGTTCTGGATGCCTCCGGGAAGTTACGACCAGTTGGAGTTATTGAGCACGGGCCGAATCAAAATCATAAGCAGGCATTCCGCAGTGTTTGCAAGCAGCTCGTAACTGGAGAGGACAAGAATCATGTTTACCTTCAGCCCCGTATCCAAGCACGGGTGAAAATGCGGAGCTGGACGAAATCAGGTCTGCTGCGCACTCCTGTGTTTGAACAGTTTATTGTGTGAGTAGAAAGAAAAAAAGGCTTCGCAATTAAGCGACAGCCTTTTTTTTCTTTACAGATTAATATTCGCTAACTTCAAACGTTAGGACACGATCAAACAGGATGTAGTCCTTACGACTCTTAAATGGTCCTTTGTTATTGTCATGCTTATCAATAGCATAGGACGCTCTTCCACTTCCCGCTTGTTTTGCTTCATACCAGTCGATGAAGTCAATTACTTCTTTCATACTCAGATCAAATTCCTTCTCTAACCCGGTAGTCATTGTAACTACTAGTATAGCACGGTTTCCTTGAGGCTCTTCTGGTTTTGGAGTTGGCTGGCCATCCACTAGGTATCCATCTTCATTAATGTCGATTCCATCCAGACTCAAATAACCATCTGCCTGATCTAACTTAATAACTACATTGTGAATATTGTTTGATAACCCATTTTTCTCATATACCAATGTTTGGCCATAAGTCATGCTGTTCTCACTAAAGTACTCCGTTGTTCCATCAATGGTTATAGCAATCTTTTTACTTTTGTTTGTGAAATTATCTGACAAAATCCTGACCTGAGTCCCCTTAAAGGCAAATGAGACTGAAGCATCTAACGATTCTGTGGCATGAGCGTACCCATTGCTAAGGTTCTCGCCATTACTATATTTAAGCCATTCTCCTTCATACTTGATAAGTTCATTCGAATCATCATAACGTTTCCATCCTTCTTCAGGAGCATAAAGATTCTGACCTAATGTAGCTGCGTATGTACTTGAATTTAAAAACGTAACCATCGCAAACATAAGAACTCCAAATAATACACCTATCTTCGTTCGAAAACTAAGTTTCACTATTATTCCTCCTCGGTAGTAACTCTAATGAATATTAAAGTAATACATCACTGAACATATGTCTAAACATAAACTTGCTGATCTATAAATATCATCTAATTTATTGCATTTTTATTTTATATTGGATGCGTATCTCCACAAATTACCCGTTTCTATTCTTAAAAATTTGAGTAAAATTACAAAGTATAGAGTCTCAAAGGAGGCATTCTCATGTGCGGAAGATTTACAATCACAGACTCTTTGAATGAGATAATGGAACGGTACATGGCTTCTATAGCTGATGGATTTGAGTACAGACCAAATTACAACGCAGCACCTATGCAGTACATCCCAACAATCATAGCTGGCAAGGATGGCAATAATAAGTTGGGTGCTCTAAGATGGGGTCTTGTTCCTTCCTGGGCAAAGGATGATAAGATCGGGAGCAAAATGATTAATGCTCGCGCTGAGACACTGACTGAGAAGCCTGCCTTCAAGCGCTTGATCAGCTCCAAACGTTGTATCATTCCGACAAACGGATTTTATGAGTGGAAGAAAGAAGGTTCCAACAAGCGGCCGATGCGAATACTCATGAAGGATGATAGCATCTTTTCTCTAGCTGGTCTGTATGACACTTGGACCGATCAGGACGGAAACAAGTTGAGCACTTGCACAATTATCACGACGGAGCCTAATGAATTGATGGAAGATATCCACAATCGGATGCCAGTGATTCTGCATCCCGATGATGAGGCCGAATGGCTTGGGAGAGATAATAATGATGTCCAATCCTTACTCAGTCTGCTCAAGCCGTATAATGCGTTTGAAATGAGAGCGTACGAAGTTCCTAAGGAAGTTGGTAATGTTAGGAATAACAATGAAGAATTGCTAAAAGAAATAGGATAAACAATTATCAGCTTTATCGACTTAGAAAGGTCGGTAAAGCTTTTTGTTTTATCTAACACTAAATTGAATATATATATACATATTTGTTTAGATATGGATTTATTTAAATTATATTATCGAATATGAAAATACAATCTGAAGGAGAATACATATGAATAGTTTAAAAAAAGTTTCGCTCTAGCTCTACTAAGCTTCTTATTAATTTTAGGTATAGGCAAAAGCACTATTTTTGCAGCCTCAGTTGGTGATCCTCTTGTTAAACCAGAAGAAGGTTGGACTCGTTATGAATTTGATGATGAAAATATCACATATGGCGGAGGAAAATGGTTTCGAGATAATTCGGGTACACTCAGTTGGAACTCTCCGTGGCAAGTGACAGGAACAAATTTTAAATTTAACTTCACCGGTACTAAACTACGTCTGATTTCTACAACTTGGTGGTCAGGTTCAGACGATATTGATGTTATTATAGATGGGGTAAAAGTTGATAAAATATCTCTTAAAGGTTCCGACATAAAGGGCCCGCGCATTATGTACGAAAAGCTGGAATTATCTCAAGGAGAACACTCGGTAGAATTTATAAATAACACTAAAAATTATTTGTTTCTTTATTCAATTGATACTGATGGGCCATTAAGTCCATATCAGCCCGTAGAAACTAATCCTAATCCCATTGATCCTGATCCCGAGCAACCAATCGTTCCAGATCCACAGCCTGAGCAGCCATCTGGAGACCGAGCAATACTCGTAGTCACCATGACTACTGGATTAGAAAAAGAATATGATCTTCCTATGAGTGATATAAATGCATTCCTTAACTGGTACGATGCTCGTGATGCAGGAAGCGGACCTGCCAAGTTAGCCATCAACAAATACAGCAACAACAAAGGTCCATTCAGCAAGCGTACAGATTATGTGATATTTGATAAGATTCTAACATTTGAAGTAAATGAGTATTCAACTAATTAAAGTGAAAGAGCAGCGAGGTTATCCCTCCTGCTCTTTTTTTAGCTCTTCTCCTAACCTAAAAATACAACCACATGCTATACTATAAACAAATAACAAAATTTGGAGGAAAATTATGATTAGAGATTTGCTTATAGCCGAGAAAAAGCAACATGAGGTTTGTTTGATTTTTGAAGATAAATCAAAGTACATAGGTAAAATAGAAATGTCCGCTGATAGAGAAAGAGTTAAAATAAAGCACCAAAAAGCCACAGAATGGATTCCATTACATGATATCGTCAGTTGCTCTACCATTATAAACGGTTCTTTTTAAGGAAACTAAGTATGTCACAAGGCGTATCTTATTGCGAAACGCCTTTTTCATTTTTCATCTATATCTAAAACTTCCCCCTCCTCCCAAACTATTATCCCTTTTCAACGTAGTCATTAGAGCTTCCAGATCTGCAAGAGGAGCGACTTAGTTTTTTCTCGAAATTAGATACCACAATAGCGCTCCACTGTTTGAACCAATTTAACTAAATATCCAAAATTGGTGCCCCTAACGCATTAAATAGTTACAAACAACTTTCAAGCAAGAACATTCTATCCACTTTACAAACTTAATGTTCTACCTCTAAAATGTACTCTTTTGAAGGCAAGATTAAATTAATCTTTAAAGGCAAAGGTAGTCCAAACTCTTTTATGATTGCTCTTACATAGCACTCTGCACTTCGCTTCTGTATGTCCCACGGAAAATAAATTGTGTGATTCTTCATTTACTGTCCTCCATGATGCCAGGCTTAGTATTTGAATTTCTTTACTAGTCACGAGAGTGGTATTGTACTGTGAAAAAAATCTTAACTTAATTAAATGCTTCAAATGAATCAAAGCATCTTATGCTCAATTTGTGGGCCAATGAAAGTTGTAAGGGATTAAATTCTATGTAACTAGCCCAAGCTAATAGTATATTCAAAAGATAAACTTCCAGATATACATGAGTAGTGATTCATGAACCTTCCCATTGTTTTATATCCCAATTCACTAAGTAGACTTAGTCTTATTGTGTTGATTTATTAATTCATCTAAAAGTTCAGATTGTCTGATAACAAGAGGATGTTCAATACCGTAGATGCTAACTAACTTGTTTAAGACATCCCTCTCTTGTTCTATTTTTCCTTTAATTGTAGGATTAGTTGACATCGCCAATCACCTCTATTGCTAATCCTATCTCTTTCTATTCAAATTTAAGACTGGTGAATTTATACAAAAAAGACAATTAAAAAAACCTCCGTATACTGGAGGTCTTAATGAGATTATTGTGTTTACCAACCGCCTCCACCATGAGAACTAGTTTTCACAACCGGAACGTCTTTTGGTGTTTTAGAATCATTGTTGTCAGCTGACACCTGATTCAATGGAGCTATTAACAAGATAGTTAGAGCTGCAGCGAAAGAAATGATTACTGACTTCTTCATATGCCTAATTCGACCTCCCTCAAAATTTCTTGATACTTATCTAGTTGAGAATGTAAAGCCACATGCCTCATTTTTTCAAATAAGCAGAAGCTTCTGACTAAATAAGCATCATTATTTATTTTAGCAGATATTGCCAAACTCTCCAACACGAAGATAATGCCAATCTCTGGTCTAAGAGAGTTATTATAATATTCAGCTATATCGGCTAAAAAAATTACAAATCTATCGTTAATCAATTGAGATGTATATGAGCCGTGCCTTTTCTGTGAATTCACTTGAGTCTGGATCATTTCATGATAACGTTCTAAGATATGATCAATATTATAAGAATATTTCAACGCTGCCTTTACAACCTTGAAAAGACCCAGAAGTATTTCGTCCTCATTGTTGGCCAAAGAATCCACATACGCATCAATAAGATCAGTTTCTCCTGTCATTACTCTATAAAGTAATCTATTGGCTGTGGCCCACACCAAGAATTGTTGTTTTGTTTGTTCCGCTATCTCTCCAGATTCAACGATCCAACTATGATCCACATATTTTTCAAGATGATAAAAGGCTTCATTATATTGACCAGTTTCATCAGCCACTGTCCCTAAAAGTACATGCGAGTACAAAATATATCCAAACAGCATTTTCTTCGGGCCAGTTGCTCTCACTTTCTTCCCTGTTCTCTTGTGTTTTTGTTCATATTGTATTCTGGCTAATCGTCCCATTTCCGTGCTTAATTCTTTGGCCTTTTCCCATAACCTTAAAGACAAATACAAGTTAGCTAGATCTTTCAATGCATCTAATTGTTCTGATTCACTTAGCCTTTTGACAAAAGGCTCGAATACAAGAGCAAGCTCATAATTGTGTTGCTGATCATCCCCAAGTGATAATTTAAAGATTCTATACTGGCACACGGCCAATCTTTCGGCGTGTTGGTAACGTTCTCCTTCTGAGACTTTTTTATAGATAAGAAGTGATGCTGCTGTATTGCCTTCTTCATACAAAGATTCAGCAAAATCAAATAGCGAAGAAATGTAGTAAGACTTCTCCAACATAAGATCAACAATTTTTTCAATACAGGTTAGCTTATTTAACTGTGAGCATCTAATTAGAAACGGCCGTAACCTTCTCCAATCTGTTGATGGATCAATCAGCAGCTCATCTACATATAAATCATAAAAAGTGCCCTCTTCAAGTCCCATTGTGTATGTCATTCTATCAAGAGCTTTGATCGGAATGAGCTGAGAACCATTTATAAAACGACTCAGAGTTCCAGAATTTATACCCGATATTTCAGCAAAATGATAAACAAGCATTTGATTTTCTTCTATGTAATTTAACAACTCTTCCCGAATTGATTTTTGAGTTATCACTTCCAAGGATGATTTCACCTCCACTGATAAAAATCCATTTTTTATGTCTTTATCATCTATATAGGTAATCATATGGATTATTCTACCATTGGTCAATGCTTTTTCTGCAAAAATACTTAAACAATTGAATTTCGCAGAATTATAAGCTAACTTTTATACGAACAACAAAAAAAGGAACCAAACTACCCCGGCCCTTTAGGAAGTTCATCTAAAATTAGTTGAATCAGTAATTGTAGTATAGTGGAATGATTTAAGTAATCGACTTATCTGATCTTTCTGGAAGTCTACTATAACCATTAGCAGTCTCTAATTTGCCTCATTACGTCTGCATTTTAGAGAAAAGAACTCCCGATTAAAATTCTAATTAGAGGCTGATCATTTTTGATATATACATATGTTCCTCTTCTTGAGTCTCAGCCCCACCTGTACCTCAAAATTTGTATGTAACTTTATTACTTTTAATGTTAAGAAAAACTTATTACAATTATGTTTAATCTTTACTTTGCAATTAATCTTTCAAGGATAAAAGCCTTAGAGTCTTTAAACTCTAAGGCTTTTATTTTTCTCACAAATTCAATCATATTAAATATCCATAGTTATTTGGTTATTTCTTTCAGAATACTAAGGGTTTTAAAAGCAGTGAGAGCATTAGCTTTTGAAGCATATATCTGTGGGCTCTCCAAATTGCTCAACTGGAAAATCTCTCCTGATTTAAAAACGATAAATCTTTTGAGTAAATCCACTAATCTCTCTTGATCCAGATCCTTAAAAACCTCTGATGTAAAAGTTGCCAAAATATGATCAAATTCGACTTGTTTACTTCTCGCTATATAGACATTATAATCAAAAGCCGCAATTGTAAAATCTTGCGGTAATGCATATACTTCAAGAGCTTCAATATATTCTTCTTTTTCGAAAGATTTTAATAGTTTTTTTTCAGTACGAACCAAAGTCCTAAGCTTACTATC
>NZ_QJSW01000006.1:288977-314437 GCF_003217495.1 Paenibacillus barcinonensis
GCGGTAATGCATATACTTCAAGAGCTTCAATATATTCTTCTTTTTCGAAAGATTTTAATAGTTTTTTTTCAGTACGAACCAAAGTCCTAAGCTTACTATCTTGGAATGAATCACCCGAAATTCCGATATAATTAGGCTTAAAATTTAAACTCGTAATGATCTCTTTTGAAAAAAGATAAAAATCATTCCACTGTTTGATATCATTTGGTTCAATTTGTCCGTATAGAACTATCGAAGTTGTTAATCTTTCCCCCATGTACTACCTCCGTTATTTTTTTGGTGGCAAAATATAGATGTCCCCTGCTCTATTCCCCATAAGTCTTTGATTATCCTGCATCCGTTTTATTAAATCAGAGACTCTATCAGTTTTACTAGGAACCTCATATTGATCTATTTTACCATCTCTTCTAACCGACATTATATCAGGTCTTCTATTCGGGCTGATGCCCTTTATCTCATTCCCCATGCCTTTATTAAGATATACCTTAACTACATCCTTACTTTGAGCTAATTTTGTAGCTTTGTCGGTCATTGCCTCCCAGTGACCAGGTGTTTTATTAGTATGGGGCTTACTGGGATATACAATCTTAGAATTAGCCGTAGTGGATTTTACTGTTTGACTTACTTTGGAAGCTTGTATTGATCTTACTTCAGCTTTAAGCGAGTCAACAGACGGTGGCTTTACGAGTTTTAAATTACTTGATGATCTTGTAGTTTTAGGTGTACTATAAGTTATTCGGCTTACCGGAGAAACCCCTCCTCCACCGCCACCTGGACTCATTTCTTCTCTATGACCACTCGGATCAACATAAATTAGTGGATTGTTCTTCACATACGCATACAAGTTCAAACTCAGTGGATCGTATAGCTCACCCTCAAAGGTGTCCTCATTATTAAACCTTCCCGTATTTGGATCATACCATCGCGCCCGTAAATACTGCAAATGAGTAGTATCATCCCATAATTCACCAGAGTACAAGAACGGATTATGGACCTTTTCTTCTTTCGACTCCAGATTGCCCCAGACATCATACTGATATTTGTTTAACAACGCACCATTGGTATCCCTCAACTCGGTAATATCTCCGTGTCCGTTCGTTTGTACATACGCCTTACTAGCATCGGCATAAACAATTGCTTCCAGTTTAGTTCCGCGAATATAGTTGGCTTTGAATTCCGGCGTGCCGTTTCGCACTTCGGCTTCTGCAATGATCTGAGCTCCATCATCATAGTAGTAACGCGTGGTTAAACCATTTTCAGTACGCTCAACCAGCAGATTGTCACCATTGTACTGATATCCGACCGTTGCTGTATCTGTGGTGACTTGAGTCAAACGATCTTGGGTATCGTAGTGATACTCGGTGTTAACCGCGTTAACTTCCTTGTCCGACTGCATCGTCAAGCGGTTACCTTGTTTATCATAGTTGTACTGCTCATTATTTCCACTAGCCGTGACTATGCGATTAAGCTGATCATACGTAAAGTCATCCTGTACACCCTGCTGTACACGCTTCGTTATATTTTTATTGTTATCATAACTATAATTGTACAAACCAAGCGTAACTTGATCTCGCACTTGCTCCAGACCAACCAAATCCAGACCGATATACGTTTTACGATCATTCACACCATTTTGAGCCTGTGACGATTTGAGCAATCCATTGAGATAATACGCGTACTGTGAATCCGGTATATCCTTCAACGTACCCACAGATACCATTCGATTCATCGTATCATACGTGTAGTAAACCGTGTTGGAGAATGGCCCTTTCATCGCAGTTCGGTTACCGTTTAAATCATAGGTGAACTCGATTGCAAGTCCATCTGGATAGGTCAGTCGTGTCAATTGTTCCGTTGCTTGATCGTATTGGTAGCCCGTCGTACCTGTACGGTCTGTCATGCTCGTACGTTTACCCACAGCATCAACAGCAAAGCTAATCGTTTCGTCGGAACTCGCTTTACGGATCAAGTTACCTCGTAAGTCATACTCATATGTGAAAGTATTACCATTGCGATCCACATATTTTGTCAGATTGCCGCCAGGTGTATAGTAGCTCTTCGTGCTATTACCTGACTTGTCCTTCGTCTGAATCCGGCGATTAAGCTGATCATAAATATTTTCTTTGATGTTACCCGCTGGATCAATTGTCTTGATCAAGTTACCTGTCAAATCATAGCTGTATTGTGTCTGTTCGCCGTTAGGGCTAGTCACTTGGCGAAGTAGCCCCATCACATCGTAATTGAAAGCAGTGATGTTGCCGTTGCCGTCTGTTTGCTCCAACGTATTGCCGCTGATGTTGTCATATTTAGTTTTCTCCAGTGTACGTACTACCTGTTCCAATTGTGTTTTCTCTTCTGTTTTGATACCTTTGCCCCACTTGTCGTGGGTTACAATCTGGATATAGCCTTCCGCATCGGTACTTGTCGCTGTGCGAGTCACGTCATCATATTTCATGGCTGTGGACGTACCATCTGCTCCAGTAGTCATTACTATACGACTCCAGTTATCATATAGATTACGAGTACGGTTTCCCAGTGCGTCGTCTGTCCAAGACACCCGGCTGTATGGATCATATCCAGTACGTTGAGACACGATATAGCTGTTCCCTGAGAAATAACCATTCTCTATCGCCTGACCAAGTGAATTCCATTTGTTTATTCGCTGTTGACCAAGCTCATCTGTCACTTTGATTGTATTGTTTATATCATCGTAATCTGCACGAAGCGTCGTTCCGTCCGTTTGCGTTACTTCGACAGTACGACCAATCGCATCCAAGCGATATTTAGTAGTGCGCTGCTCTGCGTCCGTGGATGAAATTAAATCACCTGTGGACATATCATATTCCGCCGATGTACTTACAGGTGTTGTTTGACCGTCCACATCAGTCACTAACGTACTTAGACGAGTTGGAAATGCGTTCTGATAACGACCATCATATTCGAGTGTCGCATTTCGTTCCTCTTTGCCATCCGATATCCGTTGAGTTAACAAGTTACCATAAGAATCATAGGTGTAATCTGCCTGTGTCAACAGTTCACCACTGGCACTGTCTTTACGGTTCACAATTTGCTTAATGTTACCCAGGTTATCCCGTGTAAGAGCCGTATATTTCTTGTTGGTTACATCCACCATGTCGGTAACACTCGTTAACCAGTGTCTGGTATCATCATACGTACTGGTGGTGGTGCGTCCAGTTTCATCCGTTACCGAAGTAATATTACCGTAGTCATCCAACTGTACCGTAGTTGTTAAGACGTCCTTGGTTTGGTTATCCGTTACCGTGGTGACAGTTGGTGTTGGTGCAACATAACTACGCCCTTTAACGGTTTTACCATAGGTATTCGTTGTTGTTTGAGTTTTACCCTCTGCACTTACTACACTCCCATCCAGATAGAACTGGGCTGGTGTATCATTGTTAATAAAATCTTTACGGTACTTATATTGTGTGTTGGTTAATCCATTACTCACCAAGACAGCAAAAGTTGTATCCTGTGAAAATGATGCTCCTATATCTGAAGTGTAGCTGTAAGTCTGACGATTGAAATCCTCTGTTGATCCATTTTCATACGTAATCTGATCTTTACGAGAAAGTACACGATAGGCATCATTGAACGAATCTTCACCAATGTAACGCTTAACTGTTCCATTCTCATATTCATAGAACGTTTTGGCACCCGTGTTATGTTGTACAGATGTCAGCAAAGCGTACGGATTAAGTGCCGCACGTTCCGGGCTGAATCCAGGCAGGTTAAACTTGGCATCAGCCAGTTTATAAGAATACGTTGTTTTTCGTCCCAGCGGATCGATGACCGAATCGAGTAGTTCTATGCCATTTTTCGTCTGTTTGTTATACGTGACTGTGCGGTTTCCTTGCACGATCGTTACAGCTGAAGAACTATAGCTGATACGAATTGTATTACCTATAGCATCCTTCACTTGGGTTAACAATTTGCTGTTATATACCGAGTTATTTTCATAGAAAAATTGAACATCATTTTTCTGCCCATCAGAAATCTGGAGTAGGCGTCCATCCGCAGAAAAATATTGCTTGGTTAAGCCATCTGCAGCAGTCATGACTAATGATGAGCTTTCCCCATTTACCGTTACCGAAGTATCTGGATTTACTGTAATTCCTTCCCAGTCATACCCTTTAAGCGTATTTCCTGCAATTTCATAGCGGCCACCATCTGCCATGTTCATATACGACTTGCCATTCTCCGTTTCAGTGAAAGGCAGTTTCCAAGACCAGCCTTTACCCAATGGTGCACGTTTGTCCGCTGCGGCAGGAAGCGTTTTGTTGTAGTAGGTGACATCAAAGTTACTACCTACTTGATAAGCTCGTATCTCCGCTGATGGACTAGAAGCTATATAGTATTTGTAACTACTATCCATTGAAGAAGAAATATCTAAGCCAGGATTGCTATTCACATAATTTTTATCATCGTTTACCCCAGACCAATTTGGTGTGCCATCTGTGAATAAAGTAATGGTTTCAGCCGGTCCTTCTGTTGTTTCCTGTTCAACCCATGGCTGCTCTCGCACGGAATAAGCGTAACGGTAAGTGTAAGGAGATGCTTTAGTCCAAGAATCATACCGTTCAGAAGAATATTGCCCAGGCTTAACAACATTGCCGGAATAACTTTGGGAGTATACTCGGGTGTCTGACTCTGGAATAGACACTGATCCATCATAGCGTGCTTCCCACGATTTGGTACAAATAGAATTAGCCGTGGCTGACTTGTTCGGAGAAGGACAAGCTTTCGTAGCTGTCACCGAAGTACGGGTAAGCGTAATTGTCTTCCCCTCTACAGTCACTGTTTTCGTTTCCGGACATGGAGTCCCTGCATTGGTCTGTATCCAGTTCCCTTTAGAGTCATATTTTCCAGCAATAGAATTAGTACAAGTTTGCGTTGGAGCAGTGATTGTACGAGCTGGCTGATATTGTCCAGAAATGACTTGAACAGTACCTGATTTGTTTAAAGTGCCACTAAATCCGCCTTGACTATAACTTATACTGGAAGGAAGACTGCTCAGAGTTCCACTACGAGTTTGTTGCTCTGTTCGGCTTTCGGCTGGATTCCATAGTAAAATTTGAGTACTAGCTGCTTTCCGAGCCTCGGCTTCAGTAGTATAGATACCTTGTAAGATAGTTGGGGTTTCCACAATGTAAGAGTCATTATCTTTTATTCCATCACCATTATAATCTTCTTGAACCCACTTATTGAGTTTGTATTTGACATAATATTTGGTAATGATTTTTTTCTTCACTGCCTGATACGTAAGAAAATAATTGTAGACCGGATACTCATATGTATTCGTTCCCACGGCCGGATCATAAAACTGGGCTGAATTCGAGTTGTATTGCCTTTCCAATGAAAAGGACATTCCTGCACGTCCAGGTAAAGACGCATCGACATGCTCCAACATAAGACCACCACTCAAGGTCGAAATGGTTTCTCCGTTTTCACCCACGGTATAAGGTGCCTCGTTAAACGACTTTTTACTATAAACAGGTGCTTTTTCTGCAATATGTTTCCCTGGATCTGGGATACTCGTTTGTCCTGCAAGTGGTTTTACTTCTGATTTTGACTTTTGCTTCGATGGTGATGATGAATCCGATTGCTTTTTATTCGTAAGTGAAGCGTCATTGCTCTCCTTAACCACTCCCTTTTTAGACACAGGTTTGGATATGTTTTCTGATATCGACGTAGGAGATGTGCTTTCTACACTTCCTTGTGATGAGGGTGTTTCCTTGGACTCAGCAGCCGGCTTTCCTTCAAGGGTAGAAGTGTTTTCGCTTGAAGGTGCTGTTGGTTCTGGACCTAAATCCTGATTCGTTTGAGGTGGGGCTTTATCATCATTTGTAGTTTCTGTCGGTGGTGCTGTTTCTTCAGGCTCTTTTTCACCTTCCGACTGGTCACTAGGGACGTCTGGATCTTTTTCCTCGCCCTCAGTTGACTTGTCTCCCTCTTCTTTCTCCTCTTTCTCTTTCTCAAGGTCTGTATTTGGCGGGGTAGTCAGTTCCTCTTCCACCGCGAACGTTTCATACCGCTGCATAATGCTGGATTGGTCAGCTTCCACACCCGTAATCGGTGTTTCTTCAGCTACAGCGGAATCCGTATAAACATCACTCGTGACCGTAGCGGATTCATTAACTTCCTGTGGGCGTACAGACTGTAAAGCTTCGTCAAATCCAATCTGTTCGTCTCTAGCTTTATATAATGCAGTAATCACTTCATTTAAGGTATAGCCCTGATTTAGGTAGTCCTGGATAAAGTCTTCCGTCCTATCAAACTGTTCTGCAATCAGAGGAATAATTTCTGATGGAGAAAGGTCTTTTTCCGAGGAAGCATTTTGTTTCCCTAACTCTTCTGCATATGTAACTGTAGGCACAACGTTTCCAAATAGGCCTGTGATGATAGCAATAATTAAAGCGATGGATACGTATTTTCTACAAATATTATTCTTCAAGTAAAGTTCTCTCCGTTCCAATGATCTACTAGTTTAATTCATTAAAAAAATTATTCATTTCTAGGCTTAATATGGATTTGTAATAATAATCTTTTTTAAGTTACCGTTTTTATCATATTCGTAAATGATTTTTTTACCTGACTCGTATTGTATACTCAGCAATTGTCCTGAAGAATTGTAGGTATAAACATATTTTTGTTGTTTCTTCTTCACCACAATATTACTTGGATCGGATTCATTTCCAAACTTCCCCTTGGTAGTTACATAAAACCGATTTTCTTGAGCAGAGTCTATATTCTCAATGACATACTTTCTTTCTTTCGTGTTTCCGATTAAAATGTCGTTGCAATAAACATTAAAGCCATCAATGTCGTCATCCTGCTTAATGAGAGTTGACCATGTCAAAGTAACAGTCTTGCTATTCGTAGCTTTCATTTTAAGTTCCCGAGGTACTTCTAAAGAATAATCATCAACAAACAATCTTATAGGTGTGATTACGTTTACCCCTTTATTTGTTAAATCCATACCCCAAATAAAAATCTTAGAGGTATTACTGATGGCAGCGCTGGAATTTGCACCTGCTGAAATAGAGTTAATATCTTCTAAACCCTTTACAACAACAGGTACGAAGCTATTCATTGTTGTTCCATCACCCAATGAACCTCTAGTGTTGGATCCCCAAGCGATTACTGACCCATTTTCTTTTAAAGCCAACATATGGCTATTACCTAGTGCTAATTGCTTTATTCCTTGGAGGCCAGCCACTTTTGAAGGTATAATTTTATTGTTTTGTGTTCCATCCCCAAGTTGTCCAAGACTATTACTTCCCCATGTCCACACTTCATCATCAATATCAACCGCCGCACCATAACCAGCTTTTTGATAGATATGTTTCACCTTGACAGGGATATTCAATCTAACGGGTTGTGATGCACTATTCGTAGATCCATTTCCTAGTTGATATGTGTTGTTTGCTCCCCATCCCCACACTGATCCATCGCTTTTTAATGCATATGCAGTTTGATAGCTTGCAGCTATTTCAACAACGTTAGATAAGTTAGGTACCTGAGTTGGAACCATACGTGTCTCGTTATCACCTAAACCCAGTTCTCCTAAAGTATTAGAACCCCAAGTCCAGACTGTACCGTCACCACGCAGTATTGTGTTAAACCTAGATCCTGCTGCGATAGCGACGATATTTTTTACTGAAGTAATTTGGTCAGGAATTGCACGGTCTTCAGTACCTGGCCAAGATAATAATGTACCATTAGACGTCAAAGCTAGCGTTTGAAAGTTTCCAGCTGAAACGTCCACTACTTTCGTTGCCGTTGGTAGAACTCCGAATTGTTCGGAAACCAATCCCGGAAACGTCATAGCATTCGTGCCCCCAGACCATACTGATCCATCCCTACCTCGTACAAGGAGATGCTGGGTTCCTAATGAAATCTTATTGATTTCGTTTAATTTTTCTTTTTGTGCCGCTTCCACGTTTTCATTCGTATACAAACCTGACATTAGTGTAACGATAAGAAAGAAAATCGACATATTTTTCATCTTCATTGCATGTTCCCCTTTAAAAACTCACTTTTTGTGCTTGTTTTACGAATCACATAAGACCCTTCTTGTACTCTTTCCTAGCGTTTAGATATAATTAATTGCCCATCCTTTCTAAATATGTAGTTTATGTGACTTGTAAACAGCTTTCCTATTATCATCGATTTTTTAATTTTATGATATAGGCTTTTTTTGTCGTAAAACATCTTTTTTTGTCGAACATTTTCCATTAGCCTTAATCTAAAGTGCATTATTGTATTTTGTGCAATCTTTTATTATATGAGTGTGGGTTTGTTATTAATATTTTCACAACCCATATTGCCAAGACACGAGCAAGCCCTCCCTTTAAAAGGATTCGTAAATAGTTACTATTCCTATTATTTTTGACTTGTGAGCAAAAATCTTCTTTTGGATAGATACGGTGTCTCATTCCAAATTCTCAACACCTCACTAAAACGAATACCTTTTGAATTGCTGGCAATAGAATTTTCTATATAATAACGTTGGAATGTAACTAGAATTAAATCGAGTAGGAGGCTACGCATTAGTTGAGTAGCCGACCTCTCACACCACCGTACGTACCGTTCGGTATACGGCGGTTCAATCGTTTAAGTGCTTTGACGTAAGCGCTCGTATTGGGCAGGGAAGTCATAATACCCTGCCTGTGCGAGCCTTTCGTTGGTTACAGAGCGATTCAGCACTGCGCTTCCGGCTATTCGCCAGTAACCTTGCCGCGTGTTCCCCCATTGGTACGCTTGCCACTCCGGTACGCCCAGCTTTTGCAGGTTCTGTACCTTCGTTCGTGACTTCTTCCACTGCTTCCAGATGTACATCCGCATTCGTCTTCGTAACCATTCATTCCAATTTTGCAGGATTCGCTTCATGTCCGCTACGTAGAAATAGCCGATCCAGCCACGGATATAGACTTTCACCTTCTCCATCACCTGCCGCGCCTTCTTGCCTTGACTTCGACTCGTTAGCTCCTTTAGCTTCCGCTTGGCCTTGGCCAGGGATTCACGGTGTGCACGGATGTACACCCCCTTCCCGTTCTTGCCGAGCGCGAATCCAAGGAATTTGAAATGCTTCTGCGCCACCACGCTGACCACCTTGCTTTTCTGCGTATTCATTTGCAGCTTGAGCTTTTGCTCCAGATACGCTCGGCTGGATACCAGCAATCGCAGGGCTGCTCTTCTGCTTTTCGCGAGAACAACGATGTCATCCGCATAGCGGATCACCGTCACACCCCGTTTTTCCATCTCCTGGTCATATTCGTTCAGATAAATGTTCGCCAAGAGCGGCGACAGCGGCCCTCCTTGGGGCGATCCTTTTTCGCTCCTCCGACGGACGCCATTCTCCATAACGCCGCTTTTCAGGTACTTCTTGATCAGATCGATGACACGTTTGTCTCGTATTCGCTTTCGCAGTACGTTCAAAAGAAGCTCATGGTTGAGCGTGTCGAAGTATTTCGACAGGTCGATTTCGACTGCATGTCCGTAGCCTTGCTCCGCATAGGCTTTGACTTTTCGAATGGCTTGCTGCGCACTTCGTCCCGGACGGTAGCCGTAGCTTCCGTCCGAGAACATCGGTTCGAACAACGGTTGCAACTGCTGCGCGATCGCTTGTTGAATCACTCGATCGATCACGGTCGGGATGCCCAGCTTTCGCACGCCAATTCCATCTGGTTTGGGGATTTCCTTGCGCCGTACCGGGCTTGGCTTGTAGCTGCCTTCCCGAATGCTGTACAGCAACTCTTCTCTGTTTTCACGCAACCACGGCAACGCTGCCTCCACGGTCATTCCGTCGATTCCCGGCGCTCCTTGGTTGCGTTTGACCTGTTTATACGCCCGGTTCAGATTGTCTCTGTTCAGGATGCGTTCCATCAGGTCTTTTGCACCGTCTCTTTCTCTACTTTCCTGAGTTTCGATACTCCGCGCTCCGGCATACCCTTCGCGTTCCACGCCATCTCTTTGCCGGCAGCCCTTTCGGTATTCTGCTTTCATCGCATCGACTCTCCTTTCAGTCTGTACTCAAGACTTACGATTGTTCAGTCCTTCCCGAAAAAAAAAACTTCCGGTACTATGACCTCTGCTGACTTCTCACCACAAGCTTTACTCCGTCTTTCGGATTTTTTTTCCTACTTCACGTCAGTGAGACCTCCCCGGGTAAGAACGATAACCTTCCCCTCATCCATCTGCCACATTTACATCTTGGAATTCGGGCAGTATTGGACTTCGCTTTGTATAGCAAGCTCGTCCGTTCCAGCATGCCTTGTATGTGATTTCTGTTCGTCAGACCGAGGGTTTGCCTCCGGCTTCCTTCAGATTCCGCCTCGCGACGGACACCCTTGCCCTTGGCTAACAGTTCCTACTGCCAAGCCTGTAGCGGACTTTCACCGCCAAGTTATCGCCCATGCCGGGCGCACTATAAAAAAAGAACAGAACGTAACGAGTACGTTCTGTTCTTTGGTCATATATCAAAAGCCTGCTGTATAGATTGATCCTCAAACGAAGAGGCTCGAACTATTCGATCAGAAAATCCGTCTACTCCATGGATGGATTCTTTCCCTAATAACAAGGATAAGACAGAAAATCCTTTTTGTTCCTTCAAGCTACTCCATGCTTTTAAAAAATCTTGATTTACATGCGCTTCTCCATCAGTAACAAAAATGATATCTGCTTGATTAAATCGACTTTGTTTAATGACCTCACTTGCTTTATTTAAGGGTTGTACAAAATTCGTACCTCCATCAAGAAAAACAGTTGCAAGCTGAATCATATCCTGTACTTCAATTTTCCCTCGTTCATAGATGATAGCATCAGATGCATGTGAGGAAAACGGAATCCACGCAAAATCCCTTCTCTGTTTCCGGGCAATGCTCATGAGAGCTAAAGCAAATCCCTTGGAAATCGTATCCTGACCCTTCATACTCCCGGATTGATCGAGACACAGGATGATGGGTCCTTTACCTAGATGTTCTTTTCCCTTCGTATCATACTGAAGGGTTTGTCCTTCCGCATATCGGCGTAAGAAATCCATTTTGCTAATGGGGCTGGCGTAACTGCCTAGCTCCATCGGCAGCAGTTGCTCGATGTCACTTCCTTGCCGGATTCCATTCCGATCAAGCGCATCCTTATGTTTAGAACGCTGTTTACGATTCGCAATAACCTTCATTCGCCCTGCCCATTTTGCGATTTCCTTCAAATTCTTATTATGACTCAACTTTTCAGCAAGAAATAATTGCTCTTTTAAAGGAACCTTCTTCAGCTCACTGTCACCACTTCCGGCCTGTAATCCGCCTAAAATAGATTTCACATTTTCTTTAGTCTCTACCACTTCATCAGCAGCCTGAGCGAGCATTTGAGATAATTGAGATCCGTTCTGATTAAGTGCTGCGGACAAAGCATTTGTAGCTTGCTGAGAAGCTTTCTGATCCCCTTGGATGAGCTTCTGCAAAGCTTCTCCCAAGTCTTGATCTTGCTTGGCCTGCTCTTTCACCCATCTAAGAACGGTCTCACTGTACTTCGTTGTTCCAATGGCTGCCGCCAGATCATCCAGGCGAGTAAATTCACGAAAATCCAGATATCCTTGATCGGTCATGATTCTTTCCATGAGCTGACGGTTCATACCAAGTTCTTCAGGAACATCATCAAGCAGCTCTGGCTTCATTTTAAACAATCCGGCCCATAGATCACTCATCAAAGGCTGGATCAAGGGGAAGATATTCTTCCCCTCTTTTCCGATCTTCTTCAGCTTGTCTGACATTTCCATTAACTGTCCAAATCGTCTGCGATCATAGGCATCTGTGTTTAAAACAGATTTCATAGGTTCATTCATCTGCTAAACTCCTAACACTTGTGATGCAATACCACTCAGTGAGCCTTGGACAGTTGCAATTGCGCTCTCAATTTCTTGTCTACTTGGATTGTCTTTTTGAAGTTTTTTCAGTTCATTGACCAACGATTTCAGTTTCTTCGTACTTTCAACAGCGATATCCGTAGAATTACTGGACTGATCCAAAGTTTTCATGATCTCTGCTGTTTCGGCTTCAATTTCTTGAATACGTGTCTTGACCGCATCCTGAGCATAGTTCCTTACAATTTTCATAACTTTATCCTGTTGTTCGGGTTTTTCCCACAAACTGTTCTTGAGAATCATGAGGTCTTCCAAGGTCGCTTTATCTCTGCCAGCAAGTACGGCCTTCGCGCGGATCACAGAGAGAGTCTGCTTAAAACGTCGATCTGACGGACGAATCCCTTCATCCATCAGTTCTCTCCTGATTTTGCTCAAAGCATCAAAAACCTCATCAGGAATCACTACGGTGTCACTAAAAAATTGAAGTTGAAACAGTTCTTCAATATTCATTTCCGCAGGAACTGGTAGAGATCCTTTCAACATAGATACAAAAGACTGATCCTCTCCGATATAGTTCACCTCAAACCTTAGTAGAAATCGGTCAAACAATGCCTCCAATCCTTCCCCCTCTTCAGGGTACTCATTCGAGCTGCCTATGAGTGACATGAGCGGAACTTGTGCTGGCGCGCCATCATTGTAAAATATCCGTTCATTGATGAGTGTCAAAAGTGCATTCAAAATGGCACTATTCGCCTTAAAAATCTCATCGAGAAAGGATGTATGTGCCATTGGTAATTTGCCAGACGTGTTCCGCTTGTACACACCCTGCTCCAATTCCTTTAAGGATACAGGTCCAAATAGCTCCTCTGGTGTACTGAAGCGTGTCAGCAGCCATTGAAAATAATTCGCTCCTGTAATTCGTTTGGTCAGATCACTTACCATTGCGCTCTTTCCTGTTCCGGGAGGTCCTATCAACAAGGCATGTTGACGAGCAATCATGGCTACCATAAGCCCTTCAATAACTTCTTCACGTTCTGCATATTGTTGTGACAACGCATTTTGAATTTTTTTAATTTTCATATTTAATTCCTCCATATCTTAGTTTTAGAAATCAAAAAGAGCTGAACCTAAATAGGAATAGGGTCAGCTCCGTTTCATCAAGAATATGTGAAAATCAGTCGGCCATATTTGCCAAAGCTTCCGCAACTCTCTTACGGATGAGCGCAACATAAGCCTCCATTTCTTGCAAATTCCCTGTAACAATACTTTCGTAGTCTTTAAAGTTGCTCACCACATTTTTCGCATCTTCAAGAATAGCTTTTAGATCATTCTTCTTGAGCTGATTCTCAACCCCGTTCTCACAAGCAGCCAGCGTTGAACGGAGATGATCCATCAATTTACGAGTCACCATGTTTTTCATATCCAACGTGTTCATGACAGGAACCTTCTCTGCTTCCCCTTTTTCAAGAGAAACAATAAAGCGGATCAGTGCATCCAAGTTCCCATCAAATTGTGCCGGAACAAAATAGACACCTCCAGATGGTCTTACTGGGGTTGGTGACATACTCTTTAAAGCATTCGTAATCACAGTTCGCAATGTCGTAGACCCATAGTTGTTTCGGAAGATATCAAATTGTAGGGCAGCATTACTAACGAGTTGCTGCGCCATGGAAGAGACGTAACTGGCATCTACCTTCTCCGTTTTCCGATCCAGTACTAGCGATCCTACATCCGGGATGTAGTTCAACCTTCTCCCTTTGGTATCGACTGTTTCGCAAACCAAATTACGCTGAACGAAAGCGCTCGTCGATGCTACCTCTCTAAACATGTAGTTTTCATACACACCTGGCGACATCTCCCGTTTAAACTTTTCACTGGTCGCTCTTCTAAAAGCATCTGGTAGACGGATTGCGTTCGGCATCCACCCTTCTCCCAGCCCTGAATCAATGAGTTTTTGTTTCAAGTCGTCAGGGGTGATTAGCATATTAGATAACGAGTTCCAGGTTAAGAATCCAATTGCATCTCCTTGACCAGCCGGAACCACAACAGCATCTTTTAAAATTGAGTTCAATGAAATAACCTCCTCGTTTTTTGAATAAAGAAGAACACTTGAAAGTTGCTCAAGTGTTCGGATCGACATTATATGCTTGCTTAGAGATATTCTTTGGCTGGCTTACTTCCACCATAAAGTTCAAAGTTGGTTGTAATAAAGTGCTCCAACTCCTCACGAGTAACCCCATCAAACTCTTCAAGTCTTTCGTAAATGTACATTTTTTCTAATGCTTTAGCATATCTCGGATAAGACTTTTCCACGATATGTTGAATCGTACTCCAGTGCTGGACAAATCCACAATCGTAGAAAATGTTATTCCCGACATCAAGTATACCAAGACCGGTAGCTCCAAATCCTCTTTTCTTAAAGTCAATTTCCAACTGCTTGTAATTTTCTTGTTCAAAAATAATTTCGAAGATGAGTTCACCATCTTGCTTCCAATTTTCCAACGTAATGAACTCAAGATTGTGTCGTTTAGTGTACTCCCTGAGCAAGTTTTCCAAAGATTCATCCGACAGTTTAGACAAGTATTCATAACATGCAAATTGCTTTGCTTTATAAAACTTCCCTTGAATATTCTCTTCAACATGCCGCTGAAGGACAATCCGTACAAGTGCCAGCGGGTCATATGTAAATTTCACTGTTTTCATCCTACCTTACCTCCCTTGTCTGCAACAGATATCCTACACGCTGGCAATATTCCAAACGACTCATCCTGCCTAACATGTAGTTATCAAAAACACGTTCAATTGAATAAGATACCCGCTCTGGACAAACTCTCCAATTATTTCTCACTTCATATCACTCTCCTTATTAAATTGAAAAGCCGATTTCTTCGCATGAGAGTACATGCATGAAATCGGCTTTCTGTATTGTTCAAACTATACACGAAACATTTTCACTCTCGACATAACGATTGAACTCTCATTCATTTGTTGTGTCAGGTCAGCAATATTAGATACCAACTGCTTGCGGCCTTCTTCCCGTTCTTTAATGTCATCCAGCAAGTCTTGCCCAAAGACCATTACTTGCTGCACGCTTTGCCAAAAAGGTTGTCCTTTAAGAGCCTGCACGTTAATCTCATTTCCGTCCGTTTTGTAGAAGAAACTTTGAGTTTCCATATCAAAACGGACAGTATCACTAATTTTCATTTCTGACTCAGTGGTTCCCCATACTTCTTCAGCGACATAAACAGTTACTCCGGCCATCATTTGAAGGAAGTCCACGGCATTTCTATGACGCTTTTTCTCTTCATGAAGGAACCCACCTACAGCTGTATGAATCGCACTTTTCGCATTTTTACCTCTGAACAGATTTAACATCTTAACCATCCTCTCAATTTTTAATGAAACGCAAAAAAGCCGATCTCCGCACGGACGAATCCATGCAAAAATCGGCTTTTAAAACTCAGTAACAATGCTTTTCCAAGAGCCTTTCGGTACTCTTCATTCCTTGTCTCCAGCAAAAGGGAGCTGTGGAACTTCATTGGCCTTTGCCTTTTGTCCTACATTTTTCCTCTCTTCATAACTGTCATCAGCACGAAGGTGTAGGTTGAGGTAGTGTACTAAACTTGTTCTTTCGATACAAGTTACCCTGCTGTTATCAACTCTGTGAAGTGCAGAATCATAGCGTAGGGCATTACCCTTGTCTCCAGCGAATGGGAGTTTAGGACTAAGGAATAAATTACACATCCATTGTATCATTCGTATACGAATTAGTACAGTCCTATTAGAAAAATATTCGATTTAGAACTTTTAACTATTTTCATATGTGGAGTTAGATAACTAATCATTGATTAAAATTCAATCGCTATTTTAAAGGATATTAAGCTAGCGGTTATCCCCCTTGTTTTCCTTTAATAGATATTTGGGATATTTATATATTTTCAAAAACAGAGATCGATCTATGGAAGATTAATCAAAAGCATTCGGGAAATCCGATTTAGTTGCAACTATTTGCTTTTGAATTTTTTTATCAATGCCTAGTTTTCCATTATCATTGCTACCCCAAGACCATAAAGAACCATCTGTTTTCAAAGCATGTGAATGATTGCTTCTTGCTACGATGGCAACAACATCAGTTAGTGGAGAATAGGAATTATCTAAGACTTGAACTGGAGTATTATAAGAGAAGTTTGTGGTTCCGTTACCTACTTGTCCACTGTTATTTACTCCCCAAGCCCACACTGATCCGTCCTTTTTCAGAGCCAAAGTAGCATTGCTACCTACACTTATTTGTTCAACATTGGTGATATCAATAGATACGGGATAGCTTCTCTTAATTTTTGTACCATCTCCGAGTTGACCTTGTGTGTTTCTTCCTGAACCATAAACTTCACCACTATGAGTTATAACATATAATCTTTCCGGCCCAACCGAAAAGCTTTTTACATCTTCAATTGGATATGGTACTGGTGAGGGTTGATCTTCATCACTATTCTGTCCTAGAGAACCAGTTGCTCCTTGTCCCCAAACCCACAAAACATTATCCTCATCTAATGCAGCGCTAGTACGTTCATTTGAATCAATCGCTACAATACGACTCAATCCCTGAATTTTAGTAGGTACACCAATCGGTTCTCCTTTAGTTCCGATTCCTAGTTGCCCGTATGAATTCCTCCCATACGACCACACAGTTCCATCATTTTTCAAAACTATAGTAAAACCATCTGCTGCTCTTGCCTCTTTAACGTTATCTATTAGAGGACTTTTAGTTGGTACTTTCAAATTCTCTTGCCTTTTACCTGTGCCCCCTTCTCCATATGCTATATATCCCCAAGACCATAGTGTCCCATCATTTTTTACTAAAACTGAGTGTGTCCCCATACCACCATCTATCATGGATATATCAGATATATCAACCTTTAAAGGAATAGCAGAATAATTTCCAGCACTCACTCCTAGTCTTCCACCTTGTCCAACTGCATAAAAAGAAGAACCATCTTTCATAACAAGATAAGTGTTATAGTTGGCTGCTGTAAGAAGATTATCATAACTTGAATTAGGGGCAGCGTTAGCTATTCCCGAACTTAATCCAACAATTGTCACTAGTGACAGTACACTTAGTAAAAATCTCTTTCTTAACATGAAACTCACACCTTTCTATAATTTTAAATTTATTCATCATTTATATAATAAAACCAATATTTAGTAATTTCAATACCTTTATACAATATTATAATAATTATGTTTCTCCATCTTGACTTTAAGATATAGTTTTAAAACAATTGATTTATTTGATATTAATAAACTTAAAGGAAGATAACTATTGTTTTATATGCCTGTTAAAAATATTTATTATTTAACAAAACTTCGTTTTGATACTTAAATTGTTCTTACGTTTTGACAACTTCTGTAGTAAAGCAATCTTATTTTTTCTTATCATTGACATATTCTTCTGGCATAATGTAAAACAACTCAGAAACCTCGTCTTCGTATTAAGCTATATGAACTGGGTACGTCTCCCAATCTTCCGCTATTTCCTAATAAAAAAAACTCCCAGATAAAAAGATCACTCTTTAAAGAGCGACCTTTTTATCTTTAACTAACTGAATCATCAGATTTTCCAGTTCCAGTTCCAGAACTCCTGACCCTGACATAGCACTAAACGATGTAGCCATTCCGTAAAATCAAGAGGTATCCACACCGCATTCTCCATGTTCTCCATTGCATCAAGAAAAAATAAATACGAATCTTCACCATTTTTTAATTTAACTGAATCAATACAAATTGCACCAATTATATGATCGGTCCATGCGATTGGATAACAATGTTTTGGAATGTTATCATATTCACCTGAAATAATATTAATCTTCTCAAGACTTAACAATTCTGTCCCTCCACCATAATGAGCATGTTGAAATAATATTCCCCCATTATGTTCTCGAAGAAATATCTTATAATCCTCAGGGAATAACCAATCGTTTTTCTCATATAGTTTACTTATCTCTTCCGAATCCGCTCCCTTATTCCATTCGCACTCAAGAAGTTGACTTTCACTCCCAGGAATTAGACTTTGAAACGGATTCTCTGAGGAAGCATTTTTTCTTAGAAGTTGTATAATCTGTATGATATCAGTTTCCAAAATTCTGCCCTCCAAATTATCAATAATTTCGCCACCAATTATTTAATTCAGTGTGATTTTTTATACCATTTTTTTCACTTGATCCAGGTTTCCACAACGGGATTAAATTAGACACGGAATCCTGACCATTATATTTTACAGGACGCATATGATGGATTTGTACATCAGTCCACTTAAAATAAGTTGGTGCGCCCCAATTTCTTTCATAGTATTCAATAAAATTTTCTCTGTATTTCGAACCAGGGGTTCTTGCATTAGCAGTAAGATTAGCAGGTGGCTCCCACATAACAATACCAGATTGTCTGTCTTTGTAGTCACTAGGGT
Organism: Paenibacillus barcinonensis; assembly: GCF_003217495.1. Classification (GTDB taxonomy): domain Bacteria; phylum Bacillota; class Bacilli; order Paenibacillales; family Paenibacillaceae; genus Paenibacillus; species Paenibacillus barcinonensis. The sequence goes on from NZ_QJSW01000006.1 coordinate 307,316, forward strand.
ATTTTATGCCTTTTTTATTCAAAAGCATCACATCACTCGATGCTGATGCTGCTGTTATCACTAAACTCCCATCAAAGTTGGCCTTTGCTACAGTTACACCTTTCCAATATTTTGTGATCGATATTGGGCTCTCCAATACAAATTCTTCTTTCAATTTCACTGTAACATTTTTTTCTTTATCATTACTATAGACACCAGATCGCGTATTACTGATTGTATTTTTAAGTGAAACAGTATAATTTTTGGGTTTTGTACCGGAACCGCTTACATTTGTTACTGCACCTGCGGACACAAATTTAGGTTTATCTATAGCTATATCAGCTACCAAGTAAAACATATCCATCCGATACGTAAGTTTGTTATTTTGAATACTGTATTCATTTTTAATTTGTGGAATAATATCCTTAATATCATAAACTTCTGGTTCTTTAGTTGAATAAATAAGCTGAGAACTAGCATTGTCAATATCAATAGAATAATATAACGTTTCTTTATCAAGAATTTCAACATCATTATACAATTCAAAAATCTTACTAGAATCAAATTCAGAAAAAAGATCCTCATTACCAATTTGTACTACTTGACCTTGATCTTCACTCACATTTGATTCAGGAGAGGTAGCCCAAAGTGTTGTTTGTAGAGAAAGGCTAAGTATTAAAACATAAACTAAAGATAGTATCCAATGTTTAAACTTCATTTCGATCGAATCCTCCTTGTTAGATGATTTTTATAAATAACTCCTATTTAAAAACCTATCCACCCTCCTCTCTGTAAACATTGGAATTATTTACTATAATTAGATTCTATCAACATACTCAGGAATAGTAAATAAGTCAATTTTTACATACAAATTTATCTGAAAGAACCTTGACACAACGAACACTTTAAAAAATTCAAAACTAAAAAAAGCCCCAGTTTAAGCAACTGGGGCTTTGTACAACACTTCCTATTCACTTCATCTGTTTTAATTGACGCAATGTAACACTCTTCAAGACTTCAGAAGAAGCACTAAGCATCAAATTAGCAATCCAGCGCTCCTTTGTTGTTTTACTTAAAAGCTGTTTAAGATACTGCTCCTTTGCCGACATCACATCATCCCCAGTTGCTTCAGGGATACAAATCCTTCAACACCAACGATAATATGATCCAGTACATTGATATCAACAATTTCACCAGCATCGAATAACCGTTTAGTGACCTTGATATCTTCTTGACTCGGAGTTGGATCACCTGAAGGATGGTTATGCACACAGATAATAGAAGCAGCATTCTTTAAAATTGCTCTTCTAAATAATTCTCTAGGGTGCACTATAGCTCCATTCAATGTCCCAATCCCTATCGTTTCCTTGGAAATAACACGATTCTTAACATTCAGCATGATTGCAACAAAATGCTCATTAGGAAGGGATGACATCTCAGCAGCTACGAGCTGATACACATCTTCAGGCCTTCTAATCTCACTAGGAACATCTTCTTGCAATACTCGTTCAATCAGTTGTAATAACTTTTCAGCGTGTTCACGTCTTCGACGAGGCAAAGAAGCCAATTGAGTTTCGTTTACCGAGAAGTTTTTCATATATTCCCCTTTCCGTTTATCCCGACCCCGCAATGGCGGTGTCGGAATTAAACACCGCCATTTAGTGCCAGGCGAAAGGCTATTTTGAATTAGTTTATCGTGTCACAACTACACTTTGCGAGAAGCAAAACGTTTAGTCTCTTTTAGCGTACCGTACCCGGACAAGGAGACGTCTTCCCAACCAAGCTTTTTCAGCGCGGTTGAGGACAAACTCAGGTAATCCCAAGCATTTTTCCCTTCCGCTGTGATCGCAACGGCAAGTTCACGCAATCCATCAGGCTTAAAAGACCAGCTTCTGGTATTACTGTACTCCCAAACTTTATCCGCAGCTTGAAGTGCTCCATGTTCATCGACATAAGTCTTCAAACGTTCTTTCATCTGTTTCAATGCAGCCTCGGTTCGTTCGATTTCTAACGCGATCTGGATTGCTTCTTCTATTGTTAATTTTTCATGTATTGTATTTGTCATATATAACACTCCTCAAATTTTGATTTTTTTCGTGATGCGGAATACGAAAATTCTCCGCTACAAATACGTTTTTTAAACAAACCTATAACTTTTTATAGATGTAGCCATTGGTGGAAAGGTAAAGGCCACAGGTTGTTATTGCAATCCCATTCGACCCGTGTCTAAGTTCCGAACAACTTCAAACCCCTTACTTTCCAAATACCTTCTAGCTTCTGTCCCGTTGAGATCAGCAAAACATTAATAGTTATGATCTACAATGAATTCACCTGACTCGGTAGCTTTAATGATTTCGTCTTTCGTCATCCTTTTCATCCCTCCAAAATACATTTCATTTTCTCAACGCTTTATACATTCCAAAACAAATGGGCAATGTTTGCAGTGACTGCCCGGTGTAGGCTGAAAAAGCGAAGAAGCCATATCCGGGAATGATTCCAGACATGACTTCTTCATTTCAATCTGCTCCGCAAGCTGAATGGCCCATTCTCTAGCTTCGTTTCCATCAGATTCGTTGTAAATAAACGATTCTGCTTTCCGAAACCGAAGAAAAAACAATGTGCCTTTGACTTGACGAAGACCTCTCATTTTCATAATGGCCCAAGCGTACAAAGCAAGCTGCCTTGTATCATGGACTCGGTAAGGTTTCCAATTCGACTTCCAGTCCCAGAAATGAACATCTTGAAGCAAATCAATATACCCCTGGAGCTGGATTCCTGATGAAGAGTCCAACGGAAGGTTAAAATGAATTTCCGTCCGACCCTTTACATCAGGAGCTTGCTGAAGCAACTTTAAAACTTCTTCATAAGTCACTTCGGGATGAAAATCCGCTTCAATTATAGCTGCCAGGATCGCTTCATTTTCAGACATACCATTGATTTTTAGCTCAATCGCCTTATGCACTGCTTTGCCTAAAGCAAGTGGTTTTGTAACCGGCTCAGGCTTACCCAAGATATACTTCATATAGAAGCGAAATGGGCAAGTTTCATACAGGGAAAGTCGTGAGTATGAGAAAATCATGAAAGTCCCAAGGTTGTTCGGCACAGCTTCTTTGCAGCTTCCAGCTTTTCAGCTCCTACATCATTCTGAACAGTAATATCCTGCTGCAAATGGTGCTTGGCAATGAGTAAGAAAGCAATGACGGCCTGATCATATGGGTATGCGCTTGTTTTGCAAAACTGAAAATATTGGTCATTTTCATCTGGTTCATCCCATAAGCGTAGTACTCGTGGGAATACAAAGTCTTCATACCTTTCCGAACCCACACCATTAAAGAGCACATGTTCATCGTTTATAACTGGATCTCCTTTCCCTCCTGATCCAGCAAGCCGCACTCCTTCTTCTGTAAGTACAGGTAACAGACGTTTAAAATCAGTTAGAATTTTAAAATACACATCGAGTTCGATCTCCCTTATTCGATACCAGTAATGTGTATATCCCATGTTCATTCACTCCTCTTCAAATGAGTGTTTGTCGTTTTTAGAATGGTAAATCATCGTCAGATATTCCCCATGCATCGCCTGCCGTATTCGTTCCACGACCGTTTCCATTGTTTCGATTCTGTTGATTTCCTGTCCCCAGTCTTGAATCGTTTGAATTAGAACCACCAGACTGAGGAGTGAGGAATCTAACGTTGTCGGCAATGATTTCAGTTACGTATACACGTTTACCTTCATTATTTTCATAGTTTCGTACTTGAATTCGACCTTCGACTGCAGCCATATGCCCTTTTTTCAAATGGTTTGCACAAGCCTCAGCAAGTTGTCTCCAAGTAACAATAGGAATGAAATCCGCTTCTCGTTCGCCACCTTGGCTTGTAAAAGGTCTATCTACTGCCAAAGTAAATTGTGTCACGGCTACTCCTGCGGGTGTATATCGTAACTCAGGATCACGAGTCAGACGACCAATCAAAATTACACGATTCAGCATTTTTATCCTCCGTCCCTGCCTGCCTTTTTAGGTTCAGGACTTACAGGTTTCGTTTTAAACTGGTCCACAAATCGTTCAGCAACCTCTGTCCACTTCGGACGTGAAGCACAAGAGTAGATTTGCAGTACACTTTCAAGGAGAGGCGACTCAATCTCTCGCTCTCGTTGTCTGATTTTTTCAATGTAGTTCTGATACGTACAGGTTTTGATCCCCACAATTAATTGAAAATAGGCATCTCGCTGCTCCTTCATCAGAAACTCTTTCCATGAGTCCCAAAACAAATCAAGGGAACGCATATAATATGAGAAATCTCGTTCCCTCATCTGCTTCCAGTTTGGTTCTCTTACGCCTGTATGTTCTCTCAGTAACCTTCGTTGATTTTGGCTGAGGCGTTCGGCAGGATGAACAATTCTCCGTTTTCGGAATCGTTGCTTTACGTTCTCCTCCGGGATATTTTCCAAAAGAGAAATAAAGCGAAAAACACCACCACTCTCTTTACAAAACCAGCATTTGAACACTTGGTCTTTGCTATTGAGAGAAAGATAGTATCTTCGCTTTTTCCCTGGCTTTGAATCCTCATGACAGAAAGGACACTTACAAGCCACTTCTTCCCTTGATCTGGAGTAAGGATTGATCTGCAGGCCATGTTGTTCAGCAATGCCCACAATATCAGGAAGCATGATCAATCACAGCTCGTATCATTTCCTCTGGGCTGGGTGGAAGCTGAATCTGCTCCCAATCCGGGGCAAGAACAATTTTGCGTGTAACTGTGTGAATCGTTTTTTCTGGTTCCCACCATTGCCAACGACGATATAGATCGGCTGCCATCTGAACATGTTTACATTCCTTCTGTCCATAGTGACAAGCTGGGCAATCGTGAGTGATGATGAGATCATTGAAATGAGGTTCAGCTTTGACCAAATAAACACCATTGTTTCGACTGGATGGGAATACACAGATTAGTGCGTTTCCGTCTGTAAACGTAGCGTTCACTTTCGTCATGCCGCTTCACCTACAATCGCAATTGATTTCACCATCTTGAATCCATTGTTCATTTCAAATTCAATTTTGAATTGTGAATTATTTGATAGTGCATTAATTTGTTCAATCGTCTCTGGCGTATTGGCAAGCACCACAGACTCTTCGCCCGTTGCTACATTAACCAATCTTAATTTTGCGAAGGTAACGCCTCCTGGAGAAGTTCCTGTTCCCATATCCAGCATTCTATACAAGTCTCCTGAACTTGGCGTAGCAGGCTTGGTCGAAGTCGCATTCTTCTGTCCTTTTTTCTCTGAAGAACCAGATTGCTTACTTGAAGTGCTGCCCGAAGAAGGTTTACTTTTATTTTGCTGAGTGGATTGAACCGGTTCTCCCACTTCGATTCGCTCCGCATCTTGAACGGTTTCAATCTCGCTTTCATCCATCATGCCGAGGCCCGATAGAGATAACGTTACTCTTCGTTTTGCCTTCGTTTCAGCCTTCATGATGGCGTTGGCAAGTTCATCTGCAGTTAATGGGAGAATTCGGCCTGTCGGCACTTTTCGATTTCTCATCTCGTCCCATAACTTCTCTTCTTTGGTCAGTGACACAGCACCAATGGATTCATCGGTCCGGCCATCTTGAGTTGTTCCGCGTGCGGTCACACAGTAGACATCACCCACCTTTTCACGGCTTGTGATCGTAATACTTATATTTTGTATTTTACGAAGCTGGTCTGTAGCGTCACGCTTCGCATACAGCACAAGCTTCCCATCCAGTTTCAAATAATCGAATGGTTTTGTCAGGGGATTAAGTCCCACACTCTCACAAACCTTGGTGTAGTACACAAACCGTTCCTCTGGTTTGAGTGATGATAAATCACCTTGAATTACGACCTTTTCCATAATCGACAAATCCATAACTTCAGCCATCGTTGCTCAGCTCCTTATTTTAATTTGGGATCTACAAACGTCTTTTGAACGAGCTTATCCAAATTGCTCCAGATCGTTGTCACCTCATGTTTTAACGCTTCAGGTGCTTCCGCGATTACATCATCCAAGAGCGAGAGTGCTTCCTCCAAAGTGGCTTGAACATTTAAAGCAACATTAGTATCAGGTTTCAACATAAGATTCATCGTCCTTTCAAAGGTTTTATAAAATGCAAAAAAACCGAGCTTCACATGAAATAACTCATGCAAAAATCGGTTTTTAAATCAACATATTCTACTTTGAACTAACCCAGCATTGAGGTTGCAGCTTGCTCATCTATAATCGGCTGCACTCCAATGATCTTCAAGGCTTTAAACACTTTAGACAACGAATCAGGCTGTATATTACATCCGAAATTCGAATGTACAAGTCCAGCTTGAATAACTTTAATGTCTTCTAATGGAACATCTGCAAGATCAGCGAGTTGTTGCTGTGTGTAACCCAATTCCAGTTGTCTTGCTAGAATCATCTGTCCGACAGCAACTTCAGGACCATCCAGATACTCTGTAGCTCCTGGAAGTTCTCTAACCTCAGCTTTTAGCTGTTCAAAATCCCTTTTTAAATGACTGTATTTATTCATCCATCTCATCCCCTTGTGAAAAAATGTGTTTCTCTGGAGATTTCATAAACGCAATATACTGTTCTTCTGACTTTTTTATGAATTGTTCAAATTCTTCAGAGTAAGTCCTGGCTTTTACCATAGCTTGAGTAAACACCAGTATTTGAACATCTTCTAACGAATATTCAAAACATATCGCTCGAAACGCTCCAGCACCTCTCCAGTTCACACGAAACTCAAGTAGTGGTGGATGATCTCTTAGCTCTTTGATGACTCGGATACTATATAACGAGTTACCTTCAAGGGAAGTTGTAAAAAATTCAGTCATGGAATGAATCATTCCCCTTTTTTCCACAAACTCAAGGGCTTGAAAAATAAGCTCAACCAGTTGAATGAAAAGGGGATCAGCCTTTGCTCTTTGAATCAATTCCTGCAAGCAAAGCTTTACCTGAGCTTTCCCTTCTTCATCCTTCAAGAACCAAATAACTGTCTCCATTATACCATCCTCTCAATTTTAATTAAAACGCAAAAAAGCCGATCTCCGCACGGACGAATCCATGCAAAAATCGGCTTTTAAAACTCAGTAACAATGCTTTTCCAAGAGCCTTTCGGTACTCTTCATTCCTTTT
>NZ_QJSW01000006.1:314533-366288 GCF_003217495.1 Paenibacillus barcinonensis
AAAGCCGATCTCCGCACGGACGAATCCATGCAAAAATCGGCTTTTAAAACTCAGTAACAATGCTTTTCCAAGAGCCTTTCGGTACTCTTCATTCCTTTTCTCCAGCAAACGGGAGTTACGGAACTTCATTGGCCTTTGCCTTTTGTCCTACATTTTTCCTCTCTTCATAACTGTCTTCAGCACGAAGATGTAGGTTGAGGTAATCTACTTAACTTGTTCTTTCGATACAAGTTACCCTACTGTTAGCAACTTTGTGAAGTGCAGAATCATAGCGTAGGGTATGACCCATGTCTCCAGCAATGTGGGAGTTTAGGGATGGAAAAATTAACAATTTCATTCTAGCACATGTTTATGAGTAGTACAAGCAACCATGTATTTTAAGATCGCTGCCATTCCCCTGCTCGCTGACGCATAAATTTATAATCCTCTCTTAAATCCTGATCGAGCAACAAATGTGCCGCGATCAGTACATGATTGTATGGGAACACGTTCTCAAGATTTTCCGAGAGGACAATGATAGGTTGAGAGCAATGTCGTAACTCTCTTTTTAGCGCAGCAACATCCTCTGTTCCTCGCAGTACAAGTACGTACCGTATGTGCTCTCCCATTTGCACCTTCCCAGTAAAAGGCCATGCTGCAGGAAGTATTTGAAAACCCTTTTGTTTTTCTTGCAACGCACAACAAAATTGAAAAAATACCAGTTTACACAATACCGATTCAATGCTCCAGTGCCGCCAGCTATTCACAGGCTGATCCATTTTAAAAAGATCAACACCGCGTGGGCCGAGTGTAAAAATGGGAATGGTGTTCTTATTCTTTTTCAACTGATGTTGAACGAGCTTTTGTTCAGCCAACATTCGTCGGATCTGATGCCGTTTCCAGTGAAACAGACGTGCCAGTTGCACGCTGCCAATACAACCAATATGTCCAATGGCTTGCAAACCCAATCCCTCTGTTGGTAGCCTGACAGGAGCATAACCTGCAACTATGGGTTCCTCCAGAACAGTGGGTACAAATGTCCAATTAAAAGACAGAGAAAAAGGAGAACGAGCCAAAGCCCGATCCCCTGCCATGTTATCCATGTGGTCCCCTCCTCTTATCGCTTCCGAGTAATTCTCGCCATGATTTGTTGTTTTTTCAGATCCACTCTAATGACTTTAATAAACACCTTATCTCCACGTTTGACTTTATCAAAAGGCATGTGACGTACTAATGCGTCTACACCCCGTTCCAAATTAACAAAAACTCCGTACTCAACAACGCCGGAGACGGTTCCAATGTATTCCCCACGAGTGTTGTAACGCTTGCTGCAATCTGGCCATGGACTCTTATCCAATGCCTTTTTACTGATAACCACTTTCTTCTGTTCTTTGTCCAGCTCTACAACCTTAACCTTAAAATGATCACCAATTTGAACTACGTCTCGCAAATCATCGGTCCATCCATAGGCAAACTCTTGAACCGGCATTTCGACTTCAATACCACCAATATCTACTATCATGGCTTTCGTATGAACAGCACGTACCACGGCGGTTATTGCCGCCCCTAGTTCAAGCCATTTCCACGTCATCCCTTCCATCTGCTCAATCGCTGCTTGACGGGAAGCGATAAACGTATCTCCGTCCCGATCATACGTTACGATTTTGAAAGCGACTGGCTCACCAAGCAAACGCCGAAAAGCATGAGCATCCGTTGTACCCGAAAATTCTTGCGGAATGAATCCTCGGACATCACCGACTTGAACTACGCCGCATAACTTGTTCAATTTCACTTCCACACCAACCATGTCAGCTTGTAAAATCAAGTCATTTTGTTTCGCACTATAAATCTGCGCCCAGCCTTCGTCATAACTGTTTCGCTCCAGTTTCTCTTCGTTGTAGCCTTCAATCAATACTCTTTTCAACTCTTCACTCATGTATATAACCTCCATAGCATTCATTTTCGCAATATAAATAGCCTCACTGACATTCAGTGAGGGTGCTACTCAAACGGATCAAGATCATCTTCATGTTCATGCATTGATTCATCCTGAGAAGAACCACCTTCTGGCTTCGCTTCTTCTAGATGTGGGTTAGGAGGGTCGGGGATCATTTCGTCAGTCAAGTCCGCAAGAACAAACTTCAGTTTCGAAGAAATGCTGTCTTCCACCCCAGACTGCTCTGGATTTGAATCTGAAACTTTAGGCTTGCGTTTAAAATCAAATTTAAACGCCCACAACTTCTTTCGTACCTCCCACTCCCGGCGTTCCTTCCAATCACGAGGAACAAATGACCCTTTTCCAATCTTGGGCGGCAACGGAGTTCCGTCATCCAATAGCTTTGCTACGTAATGAAATTTGGGTAAACCATCCATCATCTGTGTATAAAAAATTCGATCTTCCTCTTTTTCCGTATCTCTAAAATTCTCAGGTAATAAGTTCGGTAGTAATATCTGCTGTTTAAACGTGCTTTGTCTGCTAATAATCTGCTTCTTACCAAACTCCCGGCTGAATTCAAGCGCATCCTGATAAGCAAGGCCTCCAAAAGCAATTTTGTTTCGGCAGCTTGTTAAGATGGATTGCTTCATGGCTTTAGCATTGATTTTTCCTGCTTCCACCTCAAGCTGGCCAAGGGACTGTGTAGCAAATATTCCGGCTGTCCGATATTCTGCTGCAATGGATAAGAATAACTCCACATCTGGATTAATGTATCTGGAGTATTCATCCACGATCATCACATGGGGTACGCGCGTGCGCTCGGTTCCTGGTCTGCGAAACGTTCCGCTCTGTAAGTGCATGACCACAAACTGTCCAAAGGCATCACCTGCTTTACGTAATTTCCCCATCGCTGTATTAACAGCCAGCACACCACCTGTTTCAAAATGTCTGTCCATATCAAAATCAGACTGTCCCATAAGGATCGGCTCCAAATGACGATTAGAAGTTAAGTTCTCCAACTGCGCACGAAGACCAATGACAAACTGTTGGTACTTTTCCTTCTGTGCTCCAAGTAGCTCCGATTGAAAAAATTGGACAAGATCGGATTCACCTTCTTTGAACCGCAGCTCCTGCACCTTGTCTTCCAGAATACGTTGATCTCGCATCGTTCGAAGAACATCCCCCAAGTTTACATCGTCTAGGTACAAGCGTTTCAACAATTTCGTGATGTTACGACCCGCCAGTTCTTGGACCGTGGCAAAAAAGGCTTCCTGTTTGCCAAACATGGATTTCAACACCGTTACCGTTGCTTCAGCCACATCGTCCTCGTCCCCCTTCATGACTGGGAAACGATCGCTGTGATCAGATGTAGGATCAACGTGTACGCAGGACATGTCCATTTCACCGCACATCTCATTGACCATGTCTGCGACATCACCTTTCGGCTCAACAACAGATAGTCCTAAGGGGATACCCTTCTTTTTCATCAGGAGGAGCTGATAGATTATCGGCTTGAGAAGAGTCGCCGTTTTCCCGCAGCGAGTCGGACCTACCGCCAGCATATGGGTAAACATATCACTCCCACCCCATTTGATCATGCACTCACCTCAATCCTTCATTGGAATTTCTTCGCCCAGATTTAGTACAATCTCCTCATTCTGAACAAACAGACGTTTAAACTTTAGATAGTAATCTTTAGCTGTCGGACGGACATGGACGAGTTGCTGTTTACTGACGTTCCCCCTTCGATTTAACAAGCTCTGTGCGAGCCTATAATTGCTGAATGTGAGGAAAGTTGCGATAAACATCGTACCGATCAAAGCTGTATGAACCATCCCGCTCATTGAAAATGGAAAATCCTTTGATGTGAGAACATACTCTCCAAGCTGTAGGCTCAGACCATTCCCCGTCCACAACAACCCTCCAAAGAAATACATAAGATTGTTATTTCGTTCTAGCATCCAGCCATAGATGTACATAATAAAGTTGATACCAGCCGGAAAATACATCCAAAATGCTGACAACTCTGGCGTGCGCCAATACAAATAAGCCCACCCACTGAGGGTAAGCAAGAACCATATGAAGCGAATCATAGTTTAAAACTCCTTTTAAATGCTTCTTGTCTAAACCCAGAATTACGTTATAGCATCACGCCCTTCAAAAGAACTTTCCAGAACCATCTTCGGAACGCCAATAACGTCCACATAGGTCACACTCAATAGTTCGTCTCTATACCGCTGCACCTCGTCTTCATAACAAAAAAGAAGGACTCTACGCCCCTCCCTCTGATATGCATCTACGTTGTAATTTCGTAAACAGCGTTTCAAAATCATGATGTCGCCCGTGATCATTTCAACAACATATGGTGTCATCAGTCCCTCTTCTCTTCGCATTCCATATAGGAATCCGTGCTTATTACTTCCCTCTTTAACTCTGGTCAGCGTGCCATGTGAAGACAACAGCTCTTGCAGGTTTGAAAATGCGTTTGTTGATAAAATATACCGCCGTGTTATCTCAATCCCCTTCGTATCAAACGGAAGCATATACAACGGCACGCCCCCAGTCACTAATGCCTGCTCATGACAGAGTGCTTCAAAAGCTCGTTTAACGGACGGACTCTTGTAATATACGAGATACCCGCTAATGTACTTCTTTGCCTTGATTTCCATTAGAATTTTTTGCAATGTCGTTTCCTTCGCATCTGCGTTCAGGATGAAGATCATATAATCGCCATGTTCATTACTGAAACCACCGACTGTTAAATTACCTCGATTCAGTTTATATTTTCGTTTTATCACACGCGAGTCCATATAAACCACTTCCGGTAAGCGTATATGAAGTTCATTCGCATCAATGATGTACTGCCGCTGCTGAGCCGTAAGTTCCAGATCCCGCGCTCGGTACTTACTTTCTTCTACGACTCCCTTCTTCCTCAGCAATTCCAGTCCGCGTGCTGCCAAACGATAGTACGCAGTTCGAACTCGCTTTCCCCCTTGTCCATTTCCTCCATGAATTTCGGATGTAACCAGTCCTTCCCCTCGTAGAACATACAGCCTCTTACTCCCGTAGCGTTCGTTCCCTTCAAAGTACGACTGCAAAATCTGCTGTTTTGTCATCTCTCTCACTTTGTACAATTCGTACAATATATCTACATCCCGCTTTGTCCACTCACGTTGCCTTGGCATGTGATAACCTCCTTTCTGCTGGAAATTACTTCTGGGGTATTGGCTCTGTTTAGCCAGGCTTGGCTTGGATTCAGACGGCGTGCTGGGGACGGTCATTCCGAGTCTACCTTTCAACTGCGTTGTGCGGTAGCCTCTCCATGACTTTTCCCATTTTGGCCCGGCTTTAGATCAAGAAAAACTCAATAACAGCAAGGTTTTCTCCCTTGTTCAACAACTTCTTTTTTGGGTGGTTTTACTCCACCTCGTCTATCGGGTTGTATACCACCTAATTTTCAGGATTATTTCTCATCTTATCCCTCACATATTTAACCAAATTCATTGCGTTCTCGCGGCTTGTTATGAATAGTTCAATACGATTCCGTTTCTGAGGATCGAGATAACCCGAATCCATTATTTCTACGAATTCCCATCTATCATCTTCGATAATTTGTGCTGATCGTATTGCATTAATCAGATGTCTTCGATTGCGATTATCCAAGTCTCTAATTTGTAAATTACTAAAGAAATGACATACATAAATAAATGCCTGGTCAAATTTCAATACACTTCGTCCCTCAAGAGCTTCGATCATTGCACCTTGATAGTAAGACCTGATTTTATCTTCATACGGCTTGTTTTTCATGTAGAGTGGCAGTGTTCCCTCATAGTTAAATTGATAGACTAGATTCCCTTCGATACTCAACTCCTGAAAATGACATGGAGGATAGATTAATGGATCGACATTGTTCCCTTCCCGATCAGGCAATAAATGACGACGCTCAGATAGTTCCCATCCCAATGCATGAGACATCATCACTGCTTGGCGGTACAATTCTTCTATGGTTTCAATGTTTAGGTACTGTCTGTACATCTCATCAACCGAAGACTTTACATTCTCGTCTGGAATATGACTCATCTGCTTCACTCCATTCTCCTTTATAATTTTTATGTGCATCACTTGTTTATGGACATTTAAAAACTTCCATTTGTAAACACCCTGTATCTGCCGCACATGTCTTTTGTTGAAGCGTATCACTTCAAATTGTCTAAAAAACTGAACGGGTCTTTTGGATTATCTGTGTCAGGGGCTGAGGAAGTGGCTTCATCCGACAGCAAAGCTTCCAAGTCAACTTGTTCTTTCTTCCCTTGTGACTTAAATCCAGCCAAAGCTACCGCAATCTCATCTGTTTGCTGGCTACGCTCTTGTGCCTTTCGTTCCAGCTCTGCCAACTCCTCTGTCAGCTCCGTTACGCTGTTCGGGAAATTGAGTCCGGCAAATACGGTATAAATCGTCACCTGACCTGGCTTATCCCCGACATAGGTTGCTACAGGGTTCTCGTCCAGAATCGGTGTACATTCATGAAGGAAGGATTGAATTTGTTCTACAAAAGAGTGCGTAAACAATTTCTTTGCTGCTGAACTATCGGCTACGATACTCACTGCGCTGCTAGTCGCCCCTTGCAGATCGTACCCGGTCGAGAGTTCTCCATGAAGCACACTCTGCTTTAACACATCCATATAAGTCACAGGAGATGCTAAGTCAACCGATTGGGCAGATAGTGTACATTTCCCGATATGCAAACACCCTCCTGTCTTGAGCATGTTCAACCACTCTGAGGCATCGAAGTGGTAGCTGCCATATGGCTTGTGGCTGGCAGTCACCGTATTCAGATCATGGAGTAGCCGAGCCACATGACGGTTGCTGGACCTCATGAAATCCTCCACACTTTGATTCTTATTCAAACCAGTTTGAAATAGCTTTTCATTATCCACGACGACAATAGCTCCAAGTCCCTGCATTGCTCTTTTAATGACTTGCAGACGTTGCAACGCATTGTCTAATACCTTCCGGCCCTCATTTCTGCGTGGCAAGGTAAGTAGCAAACCAAAGCGCCCTGCAAAACCAGTTGTGTGCAATAATCGAATCGCTTCAATAATTGCTCCTGTTCCAGTTCCACCGCCGAGGCCACAAGAGATAAAAATATAGTCACGATCACTAAAGTAGCTCTGCACCGTTTCCGATATGACGACTTTGTGAGTGTTAAAGGCTTCTTGTCCGAGATGAATATCTCGACCTACACCACGCTCATATCCCAGCAAAATCATCTTCTTGGTGTTCGGATAATCTGGCAGCTTCAGGAGATCCATCTCATTACTATTAACGAGTAAAGCCGTATACGGACGTTGTGCATTTTTAGCAGATAGTTTAATACCAGCACAGGCATGTGCAATGGATGTCCCTCCCATTCCCAGTCCCCAGAATCCATACTTCAAGCTAATGTTCATTGTTTAACTTCCTTCCCCTTTAAATTTCGCTCATGCCTGTAATTCAGCACTTCTTGTCCAAGTAGCGACAGTGTATATCGCTTAGATTTTGCTACTTCAGCTACATGAACGAGTGCTGCCCCTTCCAACATAGCGGCGGCTTCATCCAGCAAATGCCTTGATCGGATGGGTAGTTCCTCCACTTCGGGATGAATCTTTTTATAAAGCTCATTGGTGACGTCACGCAATTGCTCTTTCTGGACGGGCCGATCTGCCATTTTTAGAGCCGCAAGCATCCACATCATATTTTCATTCGCAATGGTTGCTTTTAAGAGCTCTTCTAAAATAGCTTCTCTAGTCATTAAGGCCATTAATTTTCCCTCCCTCACTTCTTTGTATAAAAAAAGCCCTCATCAATTTGATGAGAGCTTGATTCATTTCTATCTAAGTAGTCCTGATTGATTAAAAACATCGCACATCTATCACTTTATTATTTTTATCAACTCCAAGCTGAACCGTTTGACTCAAAGTACATAAGAATCTAAAAGCTATTCTATCCTTTAATGTGTCGTTAAAGGACCAATCATTAACTTGAACAGCAAAACTATCATAATTTACCAAATGTGTTTTTTGTAGAAATACAGAAAAATCCAGTAGTTTTTCGTCCATATTGAGTCTGTCTATCTTTTGTAAGTTAACTGTATACCAATCAAGATTAAACATCTCTTTGGGGAGATCACTATTGTTAAAATTATCTCCAAACATATCATACGCTACTGAATTTATGTTATTGTTCTCAATTAGAACATTTATCATGTTTACAGTGCTTTCTTTAATAGACATTAAATTCACTTCAGTAATTTCGTTGGAATATTTTACGATTCTCACATCACTAAAATGCGGAACAATTTGTCCCATTACAGTTTCATAGCATTCGGTATCATGTATCGGAATCTGAAGGAATGCATTTTTCCCCATTGACAGAGATTTCAAACAGTAGTATTGCGAAATATATGAAATTTCATCTAATGTACTTGTAGAATGAACGCGATCAATTGATAACTCTTCATTATCCCTCAACTCCACAAAGGTATGCTTTTGAATATCCTTAGTACACCAGTTCACTACATGTCCTCCTTTAACAAGATCTAGCGATAGTGCCTAAAGAGGCACTATCGCTACAAAACTAACTAATATCTACATAACCTGTTGCAAATACTTGTGTGATTGTCGCCCATCCATCATGAGTTAGGATTCTTCCCGACAAGTAAGGTCTATATGAACCAGGTGCAAAATACGTATTCACTTCTTGACCATTAAATGATTTAACACCGCCTAACTGATACGTAGTTCTGTGTGTTCCCCCACCAATGGTTTCATGACCGGGAAAAGTAATAGATATATCTGCGTATGACATATAACCGCTGAATGCTCTTACAGAATAGTCGCATTTTACATCCCTTTGTCTATCATTACTGCAGGTTACAACCACTGTCCCGAATGAAGAACTCATTGGAGATATAATACTATCCGAAGTCTTGCTACTGTGATTGGATGCTTCCAATTCTCTATCAAGTACAATCTCATACTCGGCATAACTATAATTTTCTGTAGGAACTACAATAGGTACTGTACTTTTAGTTTCTGTGACTGTGATGTGCTTATAACTTGAATCAGCAAAAGAAGATGCAGGTAGTACAGTGACTACAAACATTAATAGAACAATACTCAAAAAACTAAGTTTTTTTAACATCATCCAATCTCCTTTGAATTCATTGACGAGGCCCCATCTATGTTATATATTACCATCCGATATAATCTCATGATCGCTATTTTGTACAGAGTTTTGTAAAATTTTGAAATCAACAGTAGTTATAGCACATTTATAAATTGACTTTGAAGTGATATATGAGCAGAAATGCTGTCAGGAAGAATGGGGCCAGCGGGATCTGTCTCTTATTATCTCTACTAATTAGCAGCCCAATTATAGCAAATAACCCGGCTATGCCTAACAATAAGCAAAGGAAAATTAGGCTCTCATGCCACCCCAAAGCGGCCCCGACAACGGCCAGCAACTTGATATCCCCGCCACCAAAGGAACCCGGTCGAATTAATGCACAGATATATAAGATGCCCGCTCCTGCAATCACACCAAGCAAGTAATGAAAATACGGTTGATCAGCATACCCTATCCTTATTACAAGGAAGTAGCACAATCCGCTAAAAACCAATCTATCAGGAATTATCCGGCTCTTTATATCGGTATACGTTGCCCATATCAAAATCACGAATAGCGGTAAGTCAATCCACAACAGTTCCAATGCTTCTCTCCTTCCTCTTCGTTAAAATTGTTTCTACTTTATGCATAAAAAAAGCAGCCTCCTAAGAGACTGCTCATAAATGATTATGATATAATTGGAAATGCAACAGAATGGCATAAGGGCGGTCGGCTAGTCTCCCTGAAGAGAGGTGATGCCTGTGGAGATGAAAGATGTACTGACGTTGATGATTAGTTTTGCGGGGTTTACAGTACCCTGATTGGACTGATCGTAACCATCGTCATTGCATTGAATAATCAAAACAAAAAGAAATAGACCGCCCCTGGTAAGATAAGTCTATTTCTTTTACCTACTTACAGCCACCGCCCTTAGAAGCGGCTGTTGCAGGGGACGGGTGCAACCGTCCCTTTCTTATATTCTTATTATACAAACGAAAAATCATACATGCAATATTATTTTATAGCTGCAGCCTCTTGTAAAAACCTTAGACTGCTTGTATTAATACCACGCTGATGTATCCCGTTTGGTTTGCCAATCATCGTACATACTACCGAATATCGTGATCTTCTTCGTGAAGCATGAAGAAAGATCATGCTGTCCCGCATGCATTGCAACGATTTTAAATGTGTATTCACCATCAGGAGCTTTCACATCGGTATAGAATTTACGCTCATAGATATCCAAAAACTTCGATTTAAAACGCTCCCTTGGCAGTTCCCATGTTGCTGTTTTATCATTTCCACTGGTTTTTACCAGACCGATGCTGGTCACATACTTCCCTCGACTATCCCAAATATATGCTCTCACTTCTGTTGGACCTTTTAGTTCTCCACCAATCGGCTTTGCGGTTCCTTCCAAACCTTTAGGCACTTTCGTTTCCCAGTCCGTGGTATACGTTGTTTGAACTTTGATTTCAACACCATAACCGGCACGAGTAACCTCATTAGGATTCAGCTTCTTCTCCTTTGCCCAAGGGATGATCTCCCAGCTTCCACGACTCTCCCGATCTTCGTCTTTCGGTTTTTTAGGGTCTGTAGCAATTCCTTGCTTTGTATCCAGTTCTGCATTAACAGTCAATTTCTCGTTATACGTCACCTTCCGATTCTCCCAAATCGGATCGCTGTAATCGACATAACTTTCGCTACTTGTTCTCGTATTTCCCTTTGAATCTGTCCAGCTCACGGTTCGTGTCTTGGTTGGGTATCCCGTAATAAGCGGGTAAGTAACGTCCCAACTTGTTGTAGGCTTGGTCGTATCACAATAGGCATCGCCACCATTCTTACTCACTGAGCAGCCTGTTATGGCAACATTGTTTGTACGGTCTTTATCAGGTTTCTCTTTATCGGGGTCAACCACAACAGTTAAACTGTGTATTCCAACATCTCCTGTCCATTTAAAACCGCCTACAGTAATCGGTGTATTGGCTGGCATGGTCTTACGTGTCTCATAAATCGTCTTCTGGCCATCTTCAATAAATCGAATCAAGACATTGGAAACGTCCGTACCTCCAACATTTTTCACCTTAGCCGTTACGGTGGAAGATTGTCCTAATGTTAGTGCAGATGGGCTGGCGGTAATGGATTGGGCAATGAGGTCATTTTCTGCTCCCTTTCGTTCGATGCGCCACTCACCATGAATACTGTTGTTATCATACGCTTTGGAAGGCGCTTCTAACGCCCGATCCTGATGATTAGGATTGTTGATCGTTGCATCCACTTTAATATAATACTTGCCTGGATCATCACTGATTTCTATTTTACCAAGCAAATAGCTCAGTTCTTGTCCGTCTTTAAGGCTCTTTGGAATGCTTTCGTTCATGGATGGCAACGAAAATTCAGCAGTTGCAGCTCCTCCTATCTTCACCTTAGCTGTCATCGGCATTCCGCGCTCACTCATATAGTCCGATGGAATAATCTCCTCTCCATTGTATCTATACTTGACCCAGAGCTGCCCTCCATCGGTAAGTGTCAATTTGGTCGGCACATAGTCCATGTTTTGATCTTCTTTTGGTAAGGTCACAGACTTGATCGCTGTTCGACCATAGCCGTCTTCGAGAATGATATCCACTTCTGTACCCAACACTTTAACAATGTCCTTAGCGTTGAATTTAATCGTATCAGTATAGGTTGGATCACTCGCCCGAAGTAGTTTCCCATCCGTGAGACTTACAACTTTGCTCATTTCGGGAAAGTCTCCCTTTTTCACAGCGACCAGCCGGACATTACGCTCCGTGTATCCATAGGCAGACAACTTTATGACAACTTGCTTACCTTGAGTGATGCTGAGTTCCGGCCATCTGGAAACGTTGAAATGTGCAACATAATTTTCCTCTGATAACTTTTGGTTGTGATCAAATTGTGCTCCCATTCTTTGGACGATCCCTGCTGTTCTGACTAACTGCATGTTGTTCTCCAGTGTGTAGAGATACGGATGCTCTCCGCTATAATCGCTAGCTAATGAGATGAAAGTTTTCCTATAATAATTGAGTTGTTTACTGTCAATTGACTGATCCTTCATTATTGCGTCAAACAGTGCACCCAGCCCATCTTCACTTCTGTAAGTAAGCCCAAATCCATTATCCTTATCGAATTTAGGATCATCAGGCTTACGTTTCACATTAAAAACATCATAATTTCCAATTAACGTTTCACTTTTATCAGAGAAATTAAAAGAAGCGGTCCATCTTGATAATTGCCATGGACGCTCTAAGTTTTGCCCTATAACTGGTATATACCCATACAAATGATTCCCAGACGAATCATAGGTCAATGCTGGAACAAACTTTTTAATCATCGGTGAATTAGTTGCAAAAGCTACAGTAAAAATTGAAAGAAATAGTATTCCGGTTATAACTACAATCTTAATCTTTCTCATTTGTCCTCTCCTTAAAAAAAAGAAGCCTGCATAATATGCAGACCCTTCATTATTGATTTGTTTATTGATAAAGTTACAACTCTTTCGCGGCTAAGATAACTTTGGTTAAGGTTGTAGCACCAATCCCTTTATTTGTAGCGAGAGCTACAATAGCATCATCTGTAATTGAACCGAACTTGGCGGCCATATCAGCATTTATTTTACTATCTAAGAAAAGAGAATAGCCCTCTTGTTCGTTTTTCCCTGGGTAAACCAAGTTAATTGAAATCGAACCTTTATTTTCTCCCAGAGCATACGTATAGGTTTTACCAGAAACAAGTTTTGTACTGGCCATATCATTTGTCCAATAGGTAGCGGTTGCCCCCTTAGGAACAGTAAAGGTCAATTTCCCATTAGTTACCTTAGTATTATTTATGAACAATGCTTTTGCAAGATCATCAAATCCATCCTTGAACTGAAAATCACCATACATGTTGTCAACCTCAGTATCTGGTTCCGGCTCCTTGATCTCAGCTCCCGTGCTAATACTCACCAGCTTCTGAGCCTGATTCCATTTAACCTGTGTTCCTAGCGCTTCAGATACAAACCGTAATGGAACGTATACACGTTCTTCCTGTAAACGAGCCGGTACATCCAACGTAATGATTTGTTCTCCAACCAGCACCTTCGAACTGTTTACCGTCATATAGATCACCTTGTCACCCAGCTTAATCGTCACGACACGATTAACCTTGTTACCTGAAGACTCTTTGCCATAAGATACCTTAGCCCCAAGAGACTCGCTCACAAATCGTACTGGAATCATGACTCTGCTGCTCTCAAAATAAGGTTGAGCATCAGGGAAAGAAACCCGCTTACTATCGACCTTTACGCTCACATTTTGTTGAGCTGCCGATA
Source organism: Paenibacillus barcinonensis (assembly GCF_003217495.1). Lineage (GTDB taxonomy): Bacteria > Bacillota > Bacilli > Paenibacillales > Paenibacillaceae > Paenibacillus > Paenibacillus barcinonensis. Next base: position 327,928 of record NZ_QJSW01000006.1, read on the forward strand.
CTGAGACAGTAGTTCCAAACAACATCATTACTGACAAAAACGCAATAGACACTTTCTTTTTCCACATATTCTTCACCTCATCAATGTATTTTAAGAATAAATGCTTTAACCAGTGTTCTTCTACTTGCATGCGCCAAACAAAGCAAATCCAAAATATCCCTATAAACTAAAAATAGCCCCTGTTAAGGGGTTATTAAACTAGAATATATGAAATTGGTAGGATTTACTTTTTGGGCTAACTCCATTATACTTCCAGAATCAAGAAGTATCAAGAACTTTTGTTCGTTTTTTCATTAATTATTCCTCATCTTCAATCTTCTCAACTTTCCTGAATGAACGTAAGCGTGAAAAAGAGAAGCATGCTACCTTCACTCCATATTTAATACTGAAGAAGAGGTCCTTCCATATCCCGTGATGGAGGGATTCATAAACTTGTGCCCACATGCTAATTAATACAAACAATAGAATTACTGTTAGCCACAAAAACTCATACAGACAAAGAATTGATATCAGCACAAATGGAGCCAGAAAAGTAAATCTCAAAGTTAGGAATATTTTTCTTATTAGCGGTATCGGTTCTATTTGAAGCGCAAATAAGAGAATTGTATAGATTCCAAAAGCAACACATGCGATAGAAGAATATAATACTGTAATACGACTCCAAAATTCGTCTGGTGCTTCCATATAGAATTCTTTCAGAGAAGGAATTGCCAATCCAATCCCTATAGACAAAAGTACGCACATTACAAAGTAATTGACCCGTCTCCAATGCCTAACCGTAACATCTGACATACCTTTTCCTCCCAACATTTTTTTACATTACAATATGGAAAACCGCCCCTCAACAGGACGGCTCCTCAAAAGAAATGACTATTTAGAGAATATACTGAGTGCTCTGTATATCAATACGGAACTCTCTGCACGAGTCAGATTGTGCTTAGGTTTAAATGTTTCGTCAGGATAGCCAGTAATGATCTTCTCTACAGTGAGTGCCGCAACCTCTGGTTTAGCCCAAATTGCAATTAAGTTTCTGTCTTTGAAGTTCACTTCGGCCATAGGTACTTGATCATATGCTGCATTAGAAATCATTTTAGCGGCTTGCTCGCGGGTAACCATATCGAACGGTCTAAACTCCTTATCACTGAAACCATGAGCTACTCCATTCATTACCGCTGCTGTCAGCTCAGGAGCGTACCATGCTGTTCGTTGCACATCCTCAAAAGTAAGTTTAGCATCCGAAGTCTCTTGCAGTTCCAAAGCCCGCACTAGCATAGATGCAAATTCAACACGAGTGACTTGTCTTTCTGGTTCAAATCTCTTATCTGAGACACCTCTCACGATACCTTTCTCGAAAAGCGCAAGAATCGCCTCTTTCGCAAAGGACCGATCAATATCCTCGAATGTAGGTGTACCCTTTACTGGGAGCTGAGTCTCGTTAGAAGGTTCTTGCTTTGGCTGTAGTGGTTCCTCTTTCGTAACCGGGACAGTCTCATTTCCACCATAATAAGGAGTTAAGGTTCTAAACGAAGGAACAGGCGCAGCAGTGCCCTCGCCAGCATCGTTGAGTGGAATTAAGACCCATCCTGAATAATCCGTACTATTATTTAGTCCAGACACCGTATAGGATATTGCAGGAGTCGCAGCGCGCCCCAGTGAGCTGCCTTTGGCATCTACAATTTTATACTGTTCCGCACCCAAGGCTGCTTTCCAACTCACTACAACGGAGTCCAAAGTAACATCAGATATGTGCACTACCTGGTTAAGCTCTCTGTCTGTACTTCCCCAACCTCCAGGTAACATTTGTTGCGTTACCTTAGTCTTGACCCCTTCTCCACTCTCATTGACAACTGAAACATAAAAAGTATACGTTTTACCCGCTTCAAGCTTAGCCCATGTGAAACTCAATTTCTCTGTTTCAGCTATGCTCTTCTCATTTTCATCATAAATCTTATACTTCGTCGCATTGGGCTTCTTGCTCCACTTTACGGTCATAGTATTGGATGTTACTTTATCGACCTTCAATTCGGGAGCTGACGGTAGGGTGACAAATTTAAACTCGTTGGCCTCCCCATACCCTGACTCATTCCCAGCTTGAATCGTTGCTGAATATTCCTGATCTCCAACCAACCCTTCTAACTCAAGTTCGGGTTTCGAAATCTCATACACCTGATCATCGAGCTTTAACTTATACTTATCCGCTCCAGTCATGGTAGCCCAATGGAGAACAACAGATGTTTCCTGTATATCTTTCACTGTAATATGAGTAGGTGAAGCAGGTAAAGTTCTGACATGCAGAACGTCAGGAGTGCTTTGGCCACTCTCATTTTGCGCTACTACAGATAATTCGTGGTCAGCGCCTGCTTCTAAATCCTGAACCGTAGCATGATTTTGATCTGATGCAATCTCAAGTATGGGATCTCCTTTTAACATAACGACATACGTATCAGCCCCGTGAACAGCTTTCCAACTAAGCTCAACGGATGAAGCCGTTACTTTCTCTACAGTGACAGCTACCTTGCTCGGTAATGTGAGCACATCCAAATCTGCTATGTCTCCAAAACCACTATCATTTTTAGCTGCTAGTTGATAGTTATATGCTGTAGCTGAATTCAAATCCTCATCTGTGTAACTCAACTCTGTCCCTTCATATACTTCTTGTAGCGAACGCAGTAATTGATAATGTGTTGCTGTTTCAGAGGGGAGCCAGCCCAAATCAACCTTGGTATCTGTGACTTGAACAATCTTGAACTCTCCCGGCGCAGAAGGCAATGAGATAAACCCATTGCTAACCACTTCACTGTAACCCGACTCATTTTTCGCTACCAGTGAAGTGAAGTATTGGCTCCCGGCTTTCAAATCACCAATAACATGTGTCCCAGCCTCCTGCCAAGTCTGCTCAGATACTTTTACAATTCCATTTTTCGAAGACTCATACAAGACAAAAAGATACCCCGTAGCTGAAGGTACGGAATCAAATGAAATTGTTGCTTTATCACTCTGATGATCTTCGAATCCGATCTTGATCCCATCCACCTTATTAGGAAGAGTTAATACTTTAAAGGAGTCTCCCACCGTCTCGCCAACATGATTTTTCACTTTAATTACGTAGTTATATTCCGTGCCCGCTTCTAACTTCTTATCTGTTAACTGATCTGTTGGATAATCTACTGTCCAAGCTTCTTTCGTTGTTTGATTGATGATTTCGTATTGAATACCATCTGTAGTCGTTGTAGAAGGTAATGTCCAGCCAAGATCAACAGAATTGGTTGTTACTTGATTTACCTTTAACTTAGGTTTTTCAAGTTGAAATTGAACTTGATATGGTCCCCCAACGGATGTAGTCACTTTACCCGCCAAATCTAGTGCCTTAGCGTGGATATACCATTGCCCTTCACGATTTAAAGTAACATGTTGAATGTCGGAACCTACCGTATCCCATGAAGAAGGAGACTCTTCGGATGAAGAAACTTTATACCATGTACTAGCTATGCCGCTATCGTCGTAATAGGTAAGGGTTATATCCATGGGCTCACTTGTCCAGTTCAACTTAGAAGGGCTGAATGAAATCGTCGGTGCTGCTAAATCCTCCGTGACGGTGACATTTCTTTGGAACGTGTCTGACCACAGATTGCTATCATTTAACACTTTAAGAGATACTGTATAGCTCCCTGATCCCAAATTCCGAAAATCGTTAATCATCGTGGAACCCGTGTACATTTCATTGCCATCTTTCGTTATGCTCCAGATTTTCTGAGTAATCACTCTACCCCCTGGATCATAGGACTGCTCTTCAACATTTAAAGGTTTAAACGTTGTCACCTGAGTAGGCAATTTGAAGTCTGCAATAGGCTTCAGAGCAGTAGAACCTGTAGAGATGTAACGTGCTACAGGCTGACTCCAAGCCCCTTGTTCATCTAAAACTCGAAGCTGTAACAAGTAATCTTTCCCTACGGGGAGATTGGAAGGGATTAATTCGTCATTCCATGTAGTTGCCGTTGTTTCTCTCCACTTCCATTCCGTTTGTGAAATACCCTTGCTCGATGAAAATTCTTTATCTGGATCATAGGATTGGTCCTTAACATCAATGGAGTAATTAGCAGAGCCTTTGGTGACCTTCAAAGTAAAGTCTGCCACTGGCCTACGGTGAACGTATAGAAATTGTGGATTAGGATGATCCGTGCCAAACCACAATTCATACCTGCCGGGCTTGTCAAACGTTAAAGGTAAATCCTTCTGCCATTTCCCGCTCCATGGAACTTGACCTAAGCCGTTCTCAAAGTACGTACTATCATGTTCTATTTTCCAGCGTCCTTCAGGATGATCCGCAGTTTGAGTGTTCTGTTGTAAGGAGGAAGGATTGACTTCAAGATGGTTGTCTTCATCCAAAATCATGTATTGCTCATTTCCAACTCTTCTAACCTTAGAAGCAATGTAGTCTGCCAATTGATCCATAGCCGAGCTATATACGCTGTTATTGACGAATATTCCATTGCCGTTGTTACGCGCTACCAAGCGTTCCACTTGTGATTGGTTTGTAGTTGTTCCCAGCCCAACATAACTAACCTCATTACTGATCATACGGGTCAGGATTTCTGCTGAAGCTTGAGCATCATCCAAGTCTGAAACCACATTGTTTTCTAAATTCACGAGAAAACGATTTGAGCCTTCTCTCCAGATCGGTTGACGAATGACCTCAGTGAATTTTTTTGCGGTTTCAGTCGTAATGCTTACATTCTTAAAATGTGAGTTCGGGTTACTTGCAGCATAGGGTCCGAAAGAACCTTGTAAGAATGGAGAAGACGTATCCGTATAATCAATGTATTTTGTTCCGTTCACCCAGACCTGAGTATTGTTTCCATTCGCTATAATCTTAGCGTTATCCCACTGTCCTGATGTTACCGCATATGGGACTCTACTTAATATTTTGCCACTTGCATTCGATAACGAACCACCGTATCCGTTCTCATAATAACTTCCAGTATAGTACCCGTCGGATGCATTAACTACGCCATGATATAAGGGACCGCCGTGCATGGGATCACTTGCACTTGGGGTCCAGTTCGTGATTTTGGCTAAAGCTAGTATCTTATGATTTGGGTCCCATTCCAGAGCATAAAACGAATAGCTATCTGAACCCGTTTGCTTCATACGGAACGTGAATCCCCATGGATCATGATCTGTTGACATTGTAGAAAATTGAATGGTTTGATTCGTTGTTTGTTGCTTTGTCGAATCCCAAAAGCCTGTCCAATGCACATTGGCTGTAGTATAAATCTCATCCCCACTTAGTTGCCAGTTTGCTTTAAATATATCTCCTGAATTAAGAGGATACTTTTGCCACGAATTAAAGATCGTAGCGGCATCAGCATCTTTACTGGATACTGTAGATGTTTGAACAGATTGTATTTGAATCTGTTCAGTATTGATGCCTTTGTTAGCGAGTCTACTGAGTAAGTCTTGATTGAAGTTACTCAAAGACCATGAGTTATTACCAACGGCAAGAGCAACATCAATCTTTGGATCAGCTTTAATACTGATCTGCACGTTTTCATCCGCTAACACTTGAGTAGTTGTTCCAGATAACAAAGACACTACCACGAGAAATGACAGAAATACATTAATCGTTTTCCTGAACATTCACTTTCCTCCTATCAAAATGTCATGAAAAAAGCTCTGTCATTCGACAGAACCTTTATCATCCGTTTTATTTATCATGTTGCTATCCAGCGCTACTCCAGTCGGTGTAAAATACACTTTCCCTTCTTCCTGATAACGAATAAGGGCTGCTGCAACTTTAGAGTCGGTAGTTTCTACTACAGCAATGGATGGAATTGGATTTTGATTTCCTGTTCCTTCTCTTTGTGGCTCGTAACCGTTTTGATTTTGTCGTTCTTTAATGAGAAGCCCCTTCAGAAGAGGATCATCTGCTGGAGTAATTAGACGTGCAGGCTCCCGATCTGCACCTTCGATGTAAACATAAGCATCCGCTACCGTTCCTGGCTTGATCATGTCACCGGCACTCTTTACTTGGTCGGTCTGAACCCCCACAAACATCGCTCCATCCTTCAATTCCAGACTTTCACCATATTTGCTATCCTTGGCTGGGACGAGAAGGGATTTCGATACCGGCACTCCAGCCGGGATACCAACATCTGCCGTTACCCATGCCTCTCCTTTCAATTCTGTCAGATCTCGAATCGCATCATCTGGAATCTCGCTTTGCACTACCTTACGCTGAACAAACATCCCTTCAACCAAGCTATAAGGAAGCAAGTTCTCTTTTGCCACATAAATAAGCTCCGTTGTTGTTTGACGTTTGACGATATTGCTTTGAATAACTACGGCTGTTCCGGCCAATATCAAAGCAACGGCCACTATAAAAATTCGGCGTGTTGCCTTATTCCACAGTTTTTTCAATGACTCCCACTCTCCTATTTAAATTCACCTAAATATGGCGTATGACGTGTAATCGTCAATGGAAACGAGTCTAGTCCAAAAATCTTCCCTGCAATTAGTTGTACCTTGGTATCAAATTGAGCTTCGATTCTTGGGATTACTCCTAAGTACGTCACAGTGGCCTTCAATACACTATCCGAAAAATGCTTATTCATCAGATTTGCATTCAGCCTTAAATTGTCTTTGAGAATATTGTGTACCACTCCAACTGCTACATTTTCGTTCAGTTCTAAACGTCCCCGCTGATTCTCGATTTCCTGTGTGCTGGCTATGATTGCTCCGTCCAGTGCTTGTTCCACTGCCTTTTCAATCTTTAAATGGGCGTTGTACACCACAAGAAAATCAATCAGAAAAAATAAAGCAAAGGCGCCAAATAAAATCAGCGCCAGATTGCGGAACATAGTTCATCCCTTCCTTCATCGGAAAAATGTATGGGCCAAGCCATTCGCTTGTACACGTATAGGAAGCTTTACCGTCTTCCCTAATGGCTTCAGCCCGATACACTCATACACCATACTTGCTTCCACAGTAACCGGGTTCCCTCGATCTACACGCTTAGGTGTAGCTGTTAAGGTTACTTTAGCTGGATCAATTCCGGTCTTCTGGAGCAAACGATCAAATTGTTCACGATTCACAGTATCAAATCCATTTTCAGCTTTGATGACCTCAAGTAATTCATTGCTTGCAATGGTCAGCTTTTGTTGCTGTGAGATATAACCATATACATCAATACCAAGATAGAAAAAGACAGAGGCCACCATTACGAAAAACATGAGTGGAATGGAACCTACTGCTCCTCTGTTATTCCGTAGCGGGGCTAACCATATCTTGAATTTCAAACTCTCCCCTCCTTCTATAGCTTCGCGTATGAAGTATTAAGACAGGTTATCTAATCTGCCTGTGATGGATTGGAAAAACGTAGGCAACCAGCCTTTGATAAGCCCCCACACAACGACAAGGGCTAGCACGCACAGTAACGCATAGCCTAAAATCTCAAAGATAGTAGCCCCTTGCTGATTTTGCAACGGACGCAGCAAACGAAGCCCAATAACCTCGATCCGATAAGCTACCTTTGAATCCATACCATGTCTCCAACCAGCTACTTTTTTCACCATATTGTTCATGAACTTTTTCATTGTCTTGACCTCCGAATAGTTATAAATTTTGGATTTCTGAAAAGATATCAATAAATGCGATAATAACTGCGGCAAATGAATGAACCGCTACGAGAACGTACAACAACTTAATCTTTTGAGGCTGTCTACGCGTCACTTCTTTCAGTGCTGCCAACCGTAATTTTCGAAGATCACCTTTGATGCTGTCAAAATACTTCTTCGCATCACCGTATCCATTGTTTACTCCGATCTTGACGGCAGCTGCGAAGTCCCTCATCACGGGTACATCCGTTTCGGCCGCAAATAAATCGATGGCATCTGTAAGCTTCATAATTCGAATATTTGCATTCAAGCGAGAGAGCATCTTCTTCATACGAGGGCCGCTCGTATCTTCTAAACGATGTATTGTCGTCATAAACGATTTACCTGTTTCCAGAGCAATCATCATTTTGCTTATAAGCTGTGGTAAATCCCTTGTGATCTCCTCTTGTCTTCGCTTGTAAGCTTTAGTGATCTCACCCAGTTGAGCTACGAAAAACACGAGCGTTGCTAATGGGATTACTAAAAATAATGCAGGCATTTGAAGCAAAAAAGGCAGCACTAAAAAAGGAAGACTTCCGGCAAGTGATTTCATCACTTTGTCAGCAAGTTCTTCCTCAAAGGTGTTTTCTTTTCCTAGTAAGTTGTACATACGCCGAAGTTTCCCGTTAAACACTGGAAGTCGTACATTCATAAGCCTTGGCATCATTCGGTTTGCAAAAAACTGAGTTACCGGGTCCATCTTCAATTGACGCAATTCTTTGTTGTTCTTCTGTAACACCGATGCCTGGTTTGCATACCGCTTCTCCAGATCAAAGTCAGGCAACCAGCTCTTCATCATAATCCCAGTCAAAAGTAACACAGATATAAACAACAACATACTGGATACAATCAAAGAACATCCCTCCTTTAAATTTTATCGAGATTGAGTGACAGATAATCGTCACCCTTTCCTATCGCATAAAGCGTAGCTGCCGCGAAAGAAACAATGTAAATTTGACCATGCAACGTATTTAGAAATACGTTGGCGTTTCCGTTGTTCATCATACTCATCATCACGGGCATCATCCACGACATGCCTATAACCGTAAAGAGCTGCCTCCGTTTGCTTTTCGCTTCAAGCTCCAGCTCTTGAATCTGAGTGATATCCTCACCAATCTCTTCGACTGTTTCTTTCAGGCTATCCAGCGACTGAGCATGGAATCCTTCCATTTGGGCCAATTTCAACTTATCTAAAAAGTCCTCCATTTTTCGGATTCGGAACTCACCAACCATTTCATCAAAAACCCGATCAACAGGCAGCCCGACACGAAGTTGATTAGATGCTTTTTCAAACACGGGCTTCGTCACCCCATCCATTTCAAGCACTGCACTCTCCAATGCCTTCTGCACATTTGGGAAGTCAGTGAGTTTGCTGATAAACAGGCGCAAATTAGAAGGAAGATCGAACAAAACGTTTTGTCTGATCTTCCGTTTCACCTTGAGTACAATGGTTCTCGGTACTGTAAAACACAAAACTGTGCCTAAAGCGATGAAGAAGTAATTGCCTGTAAATAGGGCAACTACCCCAATCAAAGCGATAGAGATTAGCACCAGAAAACTGAACTCTCGAAAGGACAGAGACCACCCCACGGTTTCGGCCTCTTTCCGTATGCGCTCGTAACCGAGTACCTTGGATAGTGAAAAACTCTTACTTTGGTTTGTTTTGGGAATAACTAGGACCAGAGTAATCAAAGCAAGGACAAAGAAGTAAACAAAGCTCATCCATAGTGGCATTCTCTCACTCCTCCCCGCACCAGCGAGATATGACATCCATAGGAGCACCTTCAGCAATGAGTTTTCGTCTGAGCTTCGTAAGCTTACCCGATTGACTAAAACGACGATGAACAGGATCATATTGGAAAATCGGGTGAATCACGGGCTTCTCTCCTTCAAAACGGATTAATTCGCCAATTTCAAATACAACCCGTTTACCTGTCTCTGCTTCATACTTCTGATAAACAATCAAATCGTACGACATTACGATCTGAGATGCAGTCATTGGATTGTTACCAGAAAGTTGTAAGAAGCGTACCGCTGCTTCCTCCGTTCCATTCGCGTGAATGGTGAGATGTACAATATGCCCCGTATTGGCTGCTACCAATGCTTGGCTGGCTGCATATTCGTCCCGAACTTCCCCGATCAAAATAACATCTGGATTCTGGCGTAAGCTTGTCTTCACCAGCTTTGGGATCAGATAAGCCTTTCGTTCGTCCTCATGCTCTTTAACAATGACACTTGCAATGTTGGGATAGTCCTGATAGGTCGTTTTCGATTTCAGCAACATTTCCTCCGAATCTTCAATACAAAAAAATCGGGTCAGTCGATCATAATATTGTGGTAATCGGATAAGCTGGGTTGTTTTACCGCTATTCGTTCCTCCTGCAATGATAACTTTGGCTCCATACGGCAAAATATCTTCAAGGAATTGTGCCATCATATCCGACATGTTTCCATAGGCAATGCAATCCGCATCTGAAAATACATCTGGAGGAAATTTACGAATGGAAATGATCGGACTGTGGGTACTTACGCCACCCCGAGTTACATCCATGATGACGTTAATCCGAAAGCCACGATAATTCGCATCAATAACCGGCTCATTAGCAGTGAGTGTTTTGCCAATCGGCATGAGCATTTTATCAATGGTCTGATAAATATGGTCATTATCCCGGAAACGGATTTCTGTCATATGAACAGGAAAACCGTTTTGTTCAACAATGACCTCTGCGGGTCCGTTAATCTCAATACTACTAATGGCTGGATCATCCAGCGCGGGTTGCAGCACACCCATTTCCGTAATTTCTGTACGGATGTAGTCAATAACATCCCCAATATCCATCGTAAACTTTAAATCCCGTTGATCTCGGATGTAGTCTGAGATGTGATATCTAACCCGATTTCTCGCCTGTTCATCAATAATTGCTCGTACAAATTCATCGTTGTAATTGGTGATAAGGTATTGTTGAGTTCGTTCCAACAACGTTTTCAGGGTTTCATCATCACCTTTACTACGAGCGCTTGATGCTTTGATTTCAGGTCGTTGGTACTGCACGTACTCTGCCGGATTGATTACTCCGATTACCATGATCTGCCTCCCTCCATGCTAACAGCAATTGTTCTGGCCGATGAAGAATGGTTTCCTCGTTAAAGTCACTGTTCTTCGACTCACTGAACAATTGAATGCTCTGCACCGCATAATCTTGACGTAATGCTTTAAACGCAGCATATGCACGAATTAATTCAACAGGCTCATTCATGTTTAATACCACATGATTCGCTTCTCGTAATGTAAAGAAGCTCATCGGATGAATTAACTGTCCCTGCAACACAACGAAGATATAGTGATACCCTGACAAATGAACTTTCAAAGATGCTGGCAATTCGCTCAACGTCTTGTCCTGCTGAAGCTTAATCAAGGTAGGACTATCCACTTTGCTTTTCGGCTGAACCAGTAATCCATCAAACCCCTCAAAATGTTGCAGGTAATCATGAACCCCTGCTAACATTCCCCGATCATAATCGATTAAAAGCTGGTCCACTGTCTGTCCGTGTTTCAGCTCCGAAATGCCCAAGCGATACGCCACTCGTGGTAAACCAAGACATGGAAGCTCTACGACAACAGCAGTCTCATCCTGTTTATTCACCAGATTCAAAAGACGCTGGAGAAGCAAGGTCGGATCACTTCCTGCCGGATTCCACAGCGCAACCATTACGCCTTTAGCCGGATTCACCAATCCTTTCTCTTTCTTCTTTCCAAATAACACCGATATCTCTCTCCTTTCTGCATCATGATCAAAGAGGCAAACAACTTCCCCCTCATTCTTTAGACAAAAAAAGCCCCTGCTCAGCAAAGAGCAGAGGCTTCGGTTAATGAACAAACCAACGTTTTCTTTTTTCCTTCGGACGTTCCAACCAGTGGGCCAATCCACCTGCAGAGGTAAAAGGATTGGCTTGTAACGGATTTAAGATAGAAGTCACCGCTGGGAACATTTCTCTAAACTCCTTAATCATGTTCTCGTCCGCGAAGTTAATTACCAAAGATGCTTTCCGCATGAGCATCGCAAGTTGACTTGAGTTTTGGACAATAAACTGCAAATCCCACGGTGCTGCCGAAACGGTCATGTACTGGAAGGGAGCACGCAGAAACTCTTGCGCTGCCGAATTTAGCTCAAGTCTGTTTTCCAATTCATCGACCATAACCCCTAAATCAAGTACAATGGCTTCGTACTCTAGCGTATAGATTTCGGCTACATCCATTGGGCTTCGATTTGGAAAAAAGTCGATACCCTGATGATGAAATTGCAAGCCATCAAAGTCGGTTGCAAAACTAACGATATCCGAGGGTTTCGGTTTACTACGATATTCAATAAATGCCGTTTTGATCCCTTGACTGGCGATTTCGTAAGCAATTTGAATTGCGGTATGTGTGTTGCCACTCCTACTTGCCAAACCACCTACAGCGACGATATAGGGCTGAGGAATATGTAGCACAGGAGTTTGTTCTGGTTGATGCTCAGTTCGTTCAACCATTGCTTCCTGAACCTCCAACGGTCCAGACGGTGCTTCCAATTCCTCTGTTCCCTGTTCTTCAGCTAGTCGTTCTTCCTCTGATGTTGGAGTCGTTTCAACCGTGGGCCCGGACCTTCGATCAGCACGTTTAAACCCTTTCGTCCAATCTGCCAAAATCGCCTGTATCTTGACTTTATTTTTCTCTAAAGAGAAGCCCACTTTATGTTCAGCCTTGTTTCCAGCAACGGTCGCGTGAAACTGCGGAACATCTGCTAATGTCTTCTTTGTCTGTATCCAATACTGCACGTCTTCTAAACGAAATTGTTCCGCTAGGTATACATCATATATCCCATACATGCCTAAACTTCGCTGCCAATCGAGATCCGTCTCTGGTAAAACAACAATAATTCGCATGTCGGGTATGCGCATACGCACTTCTTTGAGCCAACCGACACTTTCTTGCTTGCGCAGTACACCAAGACTTCCATCCACAATAGCCACATCTGCATCAATCTGTTTAGCATTTGCCGCAATAGCAAACTGCTCCAGTGTCACATCAGTTCCTGATACCGAGTAACCTTGAGTATGCAGAGCCTGTACAAGAGTTGTTAAGATGGAAGGCTCAAACACCAGATGTAGCTTCACCCTTAGCTCCCCCTTCAAAGAACCATGAAATGATTGCTAAAACAACGTCTATGATCTGTGGCCAATAATTTAAAATGAGAAAACCTAGAATAGCAACGAATAGAAAAATAAAGGCCCAGGTTAACAACTTCTTGAAAATCATGCCTCCGAATAAAAGAAGGAAAAACATAATCAGTGCTACCGAAATGTATAGCTTGCTCCCTGAACGAACCATTCCAAATAGCTCGGTCCCTTTTTGCTCCATGCGGCTGCCTACTTCTTCAGGGTTAAATGTTTGGGAACCCTTCTTTATTTCTTGTGTCACCGAGGATGTCTCACTTGATCCAGCATGTATGAGATGTTGTGGAATCATCATCAAACCTAACATAAGAATGAAAAACAAAATCTGTATTTTTGATTTCATTGCTGACCTCCTCTGCTTTCAGGCAAAACAAAAACAACCCTCATTTTAGAGAGTTGTTTTTGTTGGTATTTATTTACATATTTTATCGTAAAGCTTCGCCATTTGTTCGACCTATTTAAAATTGATATTACCGGGATAATCCTTATTTGTCAATCTCTTAATTCCGATAACATCTGATAAAAGTTAGATACATTCCCAACCCAATCGCCACCTTCAGCATATACACCACTTGGATTCATCGGGTCACTTAACCAGGCAATTGAATTCACTGTAGCCGGTCTGCCTTTAGATAACTTCACAATCGTTTTGGCTGCAATTTCAGCGGCTTCTTTCGTTGTAAGTGTGGACCCTTTTCCCTCTTTCCAACTCCCAAACACATTCCATGGATTCTTAACAATTTGTTTGGCATACTTGTTCGATTTCGGTACAAATCCCTGCTCTGCACCTGTAATAGCAATAAGCAGATATGGATCAACCCCCTGTGCTTTCGCCGCATCATCAATCATGGTTAAAATCTCTTTTGTAGCCAACATTGAATTTCGTTTGCTTAACCATTCCAACATGACAGAAATATTAAGCGGACGATAGGTTAAAATATCTGCTGTTACGGTGTAACCAAAATAAAGAAGCGGATTCACCGGGTTCCCGTTCACACGTACCTCGAAATGGAGATGTGGTCCTGTGGAGCCACCCGTATTCCCTGACTCCGCAATTACTTCACCAGCTTGCACCTCTTGTCCAGCTTCGACTTTAATTTTGTTCAAGTGGTAGTATCTCGTTTCCATATCCTCATGTTGAATCATAATGGCATTTCCTGCTTTACCCATATAATCCGCAAAAATAACTTTACCTGCTTTTGCAGCATAAACAGGCGTGCCGATAGGCACACCCACATCTACACCCGCATGAAGTGTCTTTTTCCCTGTAATCGGGTGAATCCGATAACCAAATGACGATGTGATCCGATCACCCTTGGTGGGCCAAATTAAATCTCCTGAAATAGGTGTCCACCCTTCGTTCAAACCTCCGCCCTCACCATCATAATCCGAGAGATAGGACAGCCAGTATTCTAAAAGGAAATCCTGATCTTCTAACCGTTTAGCACCATGGGCGATTAAAATCTCTCGTAAAGGCTCCCAATCCTCCTTGTGTGTCGGCTTGATCTGCTCTAACTTGTCCTGCGTCACCTTCGTTGTCAGCGTACCGCAGGGGGAGGATACCGACTCCGTCAATGTCTCCGAAGTATACGTGTAGTTGTACACATTTTGAATCGTTCTCGCCTGCTGTAACAAGCGTACAGGCTGCCGCTCCGTCACGGTTGATTTCGCATATTGAACCTCCCCCTCCTTCCCTTCTTCCTGCACGCAGACTTCTTTAACAGTCACGATTTCAGCGTCATTCCATTTAAACTTGGGACGTACTTCTTCAAAGGTTTCCTTTGGTTTCAGTACGACTTCTTTCGTATAATCGTCCAAAATGGTGTTTATAAAAGAAGGATCGTTCAACGAACGATCCACTTGCGCCAGCCACTCCCAATTGAAGGTATAGGGTTCCACTTGAAATTCTTCTTCGGCGGTTAGCCCCTCACGCCAACGTTCGGCCAGATGCTGATACGTTTCAAAAATCTGTTGATCCTCTTCTTCCTTCGTTCCATAAAAGAATCCAGCCACCTGATCTTTGGTATGTTCATATGTCTCCATAATCGCTTGTTTCGGCATTTCAAAAATAATGAAATATCCTAACATCAGGACCAGAACAAAACCAACGATGGTCAGGACATATGGCGTAAGCACTTTTAACAATGCAAGACCTGCTTTTCTTCCTGCTCGTTTGATCCCCTGCTTCATCCATTGATCCATGTGTTTCTCCCCTCCGTATCACACATGATAGTTGTAATGCCTTCCACCCGGTTTTGGAGAGTGTGGCTGCTGATTAGGGTTTGATGCGGATGAAGGAACTGGGCTGTTACTGGCTGAAGATCGTTCTCCCTTTGGATCAACTCTATGACCATTCGTTGTTTCTCCTGTAATCGTAACGTTACCATCTGAAGATGTAACATTTCCTTTGATAGTCCCTCCGCTAATCTTGATCCCTTGATTCACATGGTTAGCTGAACTTTTGGTAGAAGAGAATCTGCTTTGAGGTTCATTATTTATTGAAGTGACATCCCCTTGAATAGTGCCTCCGTTAATCTGAATCCCGCGATTAACAACACCTGTATTCATTGAATTTCGATTGGGTCTAGTCTGCATACTTTCTTCTGTGCGAGAATCTTGTGATTTTTCCATAGAAGGTCTGGTGTACATCACATTGCTTGCAGTAACAGGCGATTTCCTAACTGAAGCTGTCTGGCTGTCTCCTGAGAATGTAGATTTAAAAGGTTGCTCCGTCTGTTTTGGAATGGTTCTTTTCATCGTGGGTTGTTCCTGATAAATTCCTACGCCTGCGCTAGAACTTGAAACCATTTCCCCGGAGGATGGCGACATCCGATTTGTTTCTTCCAGTCCCTCCTGCTCTCCTGTTCGTTCAGGGTATAAGCGCTCTTGAATCCCAGCATAGGCTTCTCTTCCGAGATGAACTGCCCCCCTGCCTACTCGCTTGGCTCCAACTCCTGCATAAGCCATCCCTTTACCAGCTAGACCACCGATAAATCCACCTGCGAGTGCACCTTCAACGGGTCTGCCCGCCATCAACCCTACCGATGTTCCTAAAGCCATTCCAACTCCCTTAGTGCCCTGATTCAATGCAAAGCCAGCTACACGTTTCCCAGCTTTAGACGCTTTATTTTTCCAGTTCGGGACGGGAAGACTGGCTTTAGAAGAAGACGCACTCGTTGACGAACCTACCGACCCAAGGGAAGCCATGTCCTCTCCTACTATATCCGTTGATCCAGCTCCGTTTCCTGTCCGTCCCTCCTGACGATCTTTCATTTTGCTCCCTTTCCCATAGCCAGCACCTTTTCCAGAGAGCATCCGACTCATCGCAAATATAGTACCTAGACCAAGCGCCCTCCCCATTCTGGAATCTGGCTGTTCCACGCCCATTACACGCTGTACTAAAGTCTGAATGGAAGAAAAGCCAAATAAATAGGCGACAATGACCCAATTCGAAACACCATCATTACTAAAGTAAAGCAGCAAAAAAAATAGCCCTAACGCAAGAGCGTGGGCACAAGGTAGGATCATATTATTAACAAATTGATCCCACCACGTTTGTAAGGCGTTACGGTATTTCGGGAATATGGTTAGTACACAGCAAATCACGAAGGTTGATATCAACACCATCAAGTTAATCAATCGCATGGTGTAGTCATAGTTTAATTTTGCAGTCATGAGTGCTGCCAAGAGAACGAGAATGGCAACCACAAATCCACGGTAACTGACCATATTTTCATATCCTGCTGAGCCTGTGCCCCACACCGTATTCAAAAATAACCCTGGATTTAATCCTGCATCCACCATAGTCGCCCATATCAAATCTGTAACGAATTGCACAATATCCGCAATGAATTTCCAAATATAAAAACCAAATCGGAAAGATAATAACCCGACTACAAATGCTGTGGCATAATCCTTTCCTTTGGATCTTCCCTCACTACTAAAGGCCCCATGCCATAGCAACAAAAACGCGATAAGTATAAGAGCCAGCATGACAGGATAAGGCATAAAATGCTCAAATGTAGAATACAGCGCATTAATGGCATTCATCATACCTTCTGTAAATACACCCAAATATAATCCTGACCGCGTATCCGTGTTTGTGTTTCCTCCTTGCAGAAATCCATCGTCTGTCGGGGCC
The DNA here is from genome assembly GCF_003217495.1 of Paenibacillus barcinonensis. Lineage (GTDB taxonomy): Bacteria > Bacillota > Bacilli > Paenibacillales > Paenibacillaceae > Paenibacillus > Paenibacillus barcinonensis. The sequence continues at coordinate 344,935 of NZ_QJSW01000006.1, forward strand.
GGATTTTTTCCGAACACAAGTAATGTTACATCTTGCATATCAAAGGATTTAATTAAAAAATTCGCAAAACTGATGATACCATCTGATACGGTTCTTTCAAGCAAACCGGGTTTATTATCTTCGTCTTCATAATACGTATTCACTTGCTTACCAATGATACCTGTATCTACTGGCTTCTCGTCCTGTTTTGCTTGTTCAGCATATACAGGAACGGCTAAAGCTTGCACAAAAAAAAGAACCAAAAAAAAGAAGACAGCAATTCGGCGCATATTAGCTCACCTCATTATTGACTAGCTCTTTAATATATCGTTTCCGCTCCGCATACAGTGGGTCATTCGGATCAGTAGTAAATAACATTTCTTCAAACGGAGAAGCGTCAACATGCACAATCGCTGACTGATTATCCACTTTCACCAACATATCTCCTTTACGGGCTTGGTAAACCAGAAAATCAGCTTCCCCTTCCGTTAAGGCCAGCTTGTCCCGTACTGCCTCAATATCCAGTGCCTCCTGAATGCCGATGATTTTGATCGGGCTATTCTTAATCGCTGCCATGCCTGCCTGAGAACGCGTAAACACTTCCAGCCCTTGTGTAACAGGTACGATTCCCGTATTGGTGGCACGACCTTCACGGAAAACACTTTCTGCCCATACCGCACCAAAGTCCTCATCCAGAAAAATGTTCTGACATTCTTCGATGACCAACAACTTCTGAATGTCTGGAAGCTTTTTGGCCCAACATTCCATCATCCAGCGTTCTGCCACAAATAGGCCAATGGGACGCATGATCTCAGGATCAAGTCGATTTATCCCAAAACCAAAGATAGGTGCATTCTTCAGTTCAATCGTAGACTGTCCATCAAAAATAGCATATGAACTCATTTCACCTTCACGAGTAAAAGGCTGGAGCAATTCACTTGCCTTACGAATGGCTTCGCTTTTATGTGTACTCATCTTCTGATATAAACCAAGCAACTCAGGCATCGTCTTTTTGACTTTACCTGTTTTAAACACGCCTTCTTGCGCCACGGGATTGATGTATAGACTTTCAGGAGAGGTCGTAATACCACATTCCGAATACTGCTGTCGAATTGCACGTCCAATATAGACTTTCACCTCTCCAGTAAGCGCAGCACGATCATAAACAGAAATCATTTTAAAAGCTAATGCCTGTACCGCATTGGCCGCTTCTTCGATATCCACGTACCGTGTTCCATCTGCCAGCTCGGTAATATCCACATCATAGGGATTGATTCGATGTTTGGAATGCTCATGAAATTCAATATAGGGACATCCCATTGCGCGAAGAAAGTCTCCATATTCACCCTTCCAATCAATAATGCCACTTTGCCTGCCGATATGAGCAGAACGATGAATAATTAACATCGTCGTAATCGTCTTGCCTGCACCTGAACGACCAATAACGCACATGTTATAATTTGCGAGTTCGGGATGCCAGTTGTCTAACCATAGAGGGCGACCTCTTCTGTTCTTACCCAAAATAATGCCTGATCGGTGATTTAAACTGCCACCGCCAAAAGGAAAGAGATCCGCCAAATTTGAACTTTCAAGAGACAAAACATGTTCTTTGGAAATCGCATCTTCAGATGCTGTAGGAATGAGTGATTTCAACGCTGAGAGTTGTTGTCCGTCAGCAGCGCGGAGATAAATGGACTTGCCTGCAAAACGCTGTACCAGCGAACGACACAACTTCATCAGCTCTTTCCATTCAGGAGCGCTCACAGTGACTTGCACGCATACACGGAAGCTTCTCTCCACATTCAAACGAATACGCTTTTGTTGTTCTTTTAAGTCCGCGATTTCATCACGCATCGCATCTACTTTGCGTACATCTTTTTCATCATCTAAATCCGAAAGTAATCCTGCAATCCGTCTCCCGATTTCATCGAGTTCCTCATTATTGGAAGTCGGATGAACATGAATGGCCAAGTCTACATCTCCTTGCCCATAATTTCCACGGATCAAGGAATCCAACATGCCCGACCAAGTATTCCCCGAAGAAATTTCAGCATAAAAACTACGGAAGTATCTTGCTGGCGTAATCGTTGTTCCGATCTCTACAGCATAATCGTCGATCTTAACCTGATTTGCAGTGATATCCCCCGGAACGGTTTCACGAACAAAAGAAGGTGCTGCGAAGTCAGTCCCACTTGCTTTCCCCGAATCAAGTAGAGGTTGCTCACGTTTAGCTCCTCCCTTCCCGTGTCTTTTCTTCCATATCGTTTTAAACTTCACAAATTCACCTTCTACCCTATACTAAATTGCTCTCTGACTGGATTTCAATCATAGTCAGCGAATGCTTCATACGATTAAAGCTATCCATGTGCAGTGCATCAATCATACGTGCTTGTGGGGCCAGCTCACGTTGTAAAGTTTGATAGGTGTAATTCCACACTCCAGCCTTATCCAAACGCTGATACCTCATGCCAACTTGCTCACAGAATCCGTACAACAGTTCTTCCGCTTCTTCAAGCATCTGCATAGCTAAATCCGATCGTTCTTCCACTGATAAATGCTCTTTTCGTGGCGCAGCTTTGTCCAATAATCCATTTAGTTTACTTGAGCCAACCTGAATACTTGCACCTGATGTCATTGGACTGTACTCGAAAATAATGTAACCATGGTGATTTCGAATGGATTGCTGATTCATACTATCCATTAAATAATCACTAACTATCTCACCCGATTTTTTCAATAACGTATACTCTTCAGGTAGTTCCTGAAGAGATTGCTGATAGTCATCCATGTAATCTTTCATTTCAAATAACTGAGATTGAGTAATCAATTTATACGGTAGTGAAATCGTATTAATCAGACTCAGAAAATTGATCCACACCGTTTTATTCTCATCTACAGATGCATGATCCAAATTAATTGGCTCCACTTCAACCACTAAGCGATACTGGTTTTGATTTTGGGCAAGCCCTTCCCATTCCACATTGGATGCTGCTCCAATCATTTCTTGTACAGTCAGCGGACGATTAAACGTCCTTTTGCTTCGAATCCAGAACCAGTAGATTGCCACTAGCGCCAGCACCACGACAAATAAACCTGCCATTTTACGAGCCACCTTTCTTGTATAAAAATGTTCTTTGTCGCAGATGCAAACGTATCGTGAAAAAATAATATTTCCATACCGGGAGATTCGTCCCGGTATGTTTTGCATAGCAAAGGTACATGCAGATCAAGAAGGGGATGGCGTAGTGTATCCTGGAATACAACCAGTCGGTTCCAATGCGGGGAATAACTTTGGACATTTGCGCTGATAAGTACCCTCCTATGCTCCACCAAACTGCTTGGCTAAAACTCAGCCCTATGCCAAACAACGTAATAAACTTTTCTTTGATTCTGCTTTTGTACGGTATCGGATGATATTGCCCCCACATGTTCTCACCTCATTACAATTTACTGAGATCAATACCAAGGAATTTAAAGATCATGCCGAGAATGGATTCCGTCCAGAATGACAAAATCAAAAACAGAACGAAAAACATGATTCTGCCCTTGGTCTCCCGTAAGGTTTCTGGCGAAAAACCGGCTCTCAAGTAACAAATAGCCAGCCATAAGCCAAAAACGATTGTGATTGTCACAAAAATACGTCGAGCTATATCGACCCCGGCTGTTGTTGAATCATCAACCTTCTTTTCCAGCTCAGTTGTAGCAGAACCTCCACTGCCCTGACTTGCCTTAATCTTTTCCTTAATGGTCTGGGCATGAGCAACATCCCCAGTCTGAGTTACACTGAGCAGCCCCAACACGCAAACCATAATCATCACAATAACCTTCCATGTTTTGAGCAATGTTGGTCCTCCTCATTTCAAAAATCCAGTTCTTTTGTTTTCCCGAAAAACACTAACTGACCATGCTATTCGATGTTTTTCACTGATCCATCCAGCAAACATTTCTACACCCCTCCTCTCTTTTGTTCCTCATAAAAATGCAAAAAGCCCCTACCTAATTCGGCAGAGGCAATGTACATTCAAAAAAGATTTAGAAAATACGTATAACCGTCCAGCAATATCCAGACTCCCCAGAGAGCAACGGCAGCCGTTTCGACAAACACAGGTGGAATACCAAATAAGGGTACACCTACTTTCCATGGAATGGGCCAGAGGAAAGCGATGTATCCTGTAAATAAATCAAGGATTAGATGAGAAATGTACCCGATCATAAACGCTATCGCCAGTTCGGGGGAAATCCCTTTGAGTAGCAGCCACAATCCAAGTCCCATAATAAGCGAATGAGTCACGGTCCTCTTTCCAGGTATCTTTTCTAAGAGACTTGGCACCACAGGAATAAACCTTCCTAGTAGACTATTAGGGCGGTCTATATCTGGCAGTAAGGCAGAAACCGCGACCATAGCAAGCTGAGACGAAGAATGGACACCAAGCACAACGGCAGCACTTATACCTCCTATAAGGTGTGAAACGCCATTCATACGAAAGCACCTTCTTGCATCATTTGCAAAAACACTTTGGTCAAGTAAGGATCAAACGCCTTCCCCTTCTGATTGTTGATATATGCTAAAGCCTCACTCAAAGGCCAAGCTGACTTGTATGACCTTTCCGTAGTCAGCGCATCGAAGGTATCGCATATACTCACAATCCGGCCATAGAGCGGAATTTCCTCCCCAATCAAACGATTCGGATAACCAGTTCCATCCCAGCGCTCATGATGAGTTCCCACAATAACCTTCGCAGCATCCATTTCTTCACTGGTTTGAACAGAAAGTATAGAAAGACCATATTCGACATGCCGCTTCAAAATTTCTAATTCGCCTTCAGTGAGCTGACTTTTCGACTCCAAAATGGATGCTGGTATCGAAATCTTCCCAATATCATGATAATTTGCTCCGAAACCGATCCGTTCAACATCTTGATCACTGAGATTCAAAGCGCGTGCGAGATCCATCGAAAGCAAGCTCACACGTTTAGCATGTTCCGGGTCTAACATATCCAGCACGTTTTTCAAAATCACATGTCAACCTCCTTCAATATCCGTTTTAATTCATCCTGAATCCACTTGGCGGTCTCACCACCGGAATCCAAAACTTTCTGTACCGATGACAAAACTCGCTCTGCCTTTTTCCGTTCCTCCTGATCCTCGTGTTGGACAAGTTGCTTCGCTCCCTCCTGCTCCAAAATGAGCTTCCGTAGTTCTCGTGTACTCATGGCCTCATCACTAGCTTTAATCAACGTCTTGGTCGGTGAGATTGAGTGACTGGCTACACGATGGTGATACCAGCTTAATGAAGGAATGCGTGAGGCTGCCGTAGGATACGTTCGATATACATGAACCAGTTCCCTGATCTGAGCAGGACTCACACCGATTTGTGAGGATAGGAACTTTTGCTTGGCCCCTGCGGTCAGCATAGCATCCAGAAGCTGGCCTTTGATAAAGCGTGTTTCTTGCTCTTGCTCATCCACTTGAATGTATGTTTGCAGTAACTCCTCAATCTTTGGCTCAGTGATCTCTGACATGGAATAACCTAACCAACAGATTCCACAATCAACTTCATTGCAGTCCGTTCCTGTCCATCAATCACAATATCGAAAAAACTTGGTGCACAAATCAAGCTCTGCCCGTTTGGAGCAACTAAACCTCGAGCTACAGCGATAGCTTTCACAGCTTGATTAACAGCTCCTGCTCCGATTACATGCATTTCAACCGTGCGGTCTTTAGTATTCACACTGGAAGCAATGGCCCCTGCCAAAAAACTAACTTTTGATTTTGCAGACACCTTCAAAATTTTTCTCTCGGAAACTACTTTCTTTCCTTGAGATACATGAATAATAGACATTTACGTTCCTCCTCAATATCAAATAGTTTGGACTATGAGACTACAACGAGATTTTCCCCGCGGCTCCTAAAGCCCTCACTTTTTAAAAGAGAAAAGCCTCTACCCAGAATAAGACATCTAGGCAGAGGCTTCGAAAAAATATATAAAATTTAAAACATGAGAATACTCTAAAAATAAAAATAACCCCATTTCAGGAGTCAGTGCGGTTCATCTGTGTTTGTTTCAATTATATACCATAAATCAATACGTGACAAGAACATTTGTTCTTTATTTGATATAAATATTAACATATAGGTTATTCGTCACATGTATGCGGCTTCTGAATTACTATAACTTTTGCTGTATACCAATTTATAATGTTGACATTCATCAATTTCGCAGTATTGGAATGCAGGATGCGTGGTACTTTCATGTGTTATTCCTCCATATCGTAATCGCCAATCACGACAGCAACTTTGTATCTATGAGGGTTTTTGCCTGAACAAACCGTCTTTTTGCAGTCGGCATTGTCAACCAGTAAATGTATTTATCGAAAATCTCATTTTATCAGCACATTCAGCTGCTGTACACCTAGCTAGTAGATTTTTACCTTCGTATACTTCATGCCCCTCATCCCTAGTACTTCCAAATGAATGATTGCTGTAACCTCATCCTGACCCAGCTCAGGGCGAATGATATTCCACCTCAGCTTCGGCAGCTGTCAACAGGAGAACATTGCCCTTCTCTTCCTGCCGATCCTCAGGCGGTTCGTTACTGTGCCAAGCCTCATACTACCAACGCTCAAACAAATCCATGGAGACCGATGTTTCCTCGCCTGTAATCAAGTCGTGATTTCTGCTTTTAGTCGGATCGCTGTCGATGGTGTATAACACCATTAAACTTGTACAGCATATTGCCGTATTCCACTTGGTGCGCATCGCCCCTGCGGTAGCCCCTCCGAATGCGGCAAAGAGGTAAGCAGACGTTTTGTATTCTACGTTATTTAGCAAAGGATTCACAAAACCACCTCTCAAAACTCCCATTATATTACTTTTATTATCCGAAAAAATGGTACAATGATTGCAAATAAGGGGGTGAACGTATGAAAAAGAAATTGACTGTACTCGGAATGATTACTGTCTTGACTCTTTCAATGTCTTCGCTTATCTCAGCAGCACCATTAGATCCTATTGAGCCACAAGGTTGTAGTTTAGGCGGTCCTCCTCGTTATTGCGACATGCTTCAGTAATAGAATTTAGTTAGCTGGCTAGGATTATCTAGCCAGCTATACTATCTCAGCGAGTTCATTTATTACGTGCACGTAGACCATCCAGCGGAATTTCACGATGATTGACCAAACGATAGTCTCCATCGTAATGTTCAACGCGAGCAGCTACCCAGCGTGGCGGGTCAAAATCAGTAGCCAGAAATTCAATATTGGAACTGCTGAACAACTCTCTTCCGTTTAACTCGTAACGACCGCTTGAGTTCCGCTGAACATACCCCTCATCGCGCACCTCGGCGAATGCTTGTGTCAGTACACGAGTTGCATCGTTCATCAGATCGCTAGCCTTATAAAGCATGCAGCGCAAATATTGCTCGTCCGGGTCGTTTGGGTCGTAGTCTGCTGTCCAGTTCTCCTCAGACTCTTTAATCATGCTTACGACTTGCTGGATTCGAGGAAGTAGTGCCTTAAGTTCCTTTTCTATCTGCTCCTTCATGTAATTCGCTCCTTCTCCATTATTCAAATAACGACATTCTAAGTTCATCATCTGTACATTGGGCTGAGAGATGAGGATACAGCCTATTACTTCACATAAAGCTACGTCAATGCCTTGCCATGACTGTATTTTCTTTGATGTCATATCAATTTCAGTTGCTCTTGCTGATCTAAATACTGTACCTTCGAACTTTTTCGTCGTAACTGAATGGCCTGGACCGCAACTTCATAAAGTTCCTCAATCCATACATCAATGCCATGGGAAAGATCAAACCCACGTCCAGTCCACAGACTTAGCGCTAGTTCAATCAACGCTACCATAGACTCATTTAATGAATGAATACTCCCTGTGGTCTTTCCTTTATCACAACGCTCCTGAAATGTATCAGGATCGTCCAGATATTCGTAATACCAATCAAAAGGACTTTCCTGCTGCATCTCCAGCTTGAAGCACTTAAATATCTCAGGATGAGCAGCAATATAACATACAGACTTATAATCAGGACTACTCTTTGCTAAATTAAACTTTTGTACAAGTTTTTCAAAGTTTGTTTGATGTTCAGTATCTACAAAATTCATTTCGACGCTCCCCCTTCATTCACTTTTCCTTCCTCATACTATAGAAAGCCAAAGCCCCTACCTGATTTATCATGGCAGAGACTTTCGGAATTCAAATATTTATCGTTCTTGCACCGCTAATACCTTAACCCTTTCTTGCATATACACAGGCAATTCAAATGAACGTTAGATTCAGACTTACGCTGAGCAAAGGGGCTGACGGAACAGGAGAATGGATAGCTTCATGTTAAGCGATGCCCCTATTCTGCGTTCTGCTCCCGTCTCTGATCTTTCTCCCCAATTCCTTCAGCCCCATTCACCAATAGTAACAACATCCACTTCCGGCGCTTCCTAGCTGATTAGCTTTCGCACGCGCATACCATAAACGCCTGTTACTTACTCTTCCTCTTGGACTTCTTCCCAATGATAGCTCACATTCTGTTGAACCCAGTTCTGTATAGCTGTATCTAATGGCAATGCAGATTGCCCAGCTGCAGTTTCATTCCAAGAAATCTGTAAATCAACTTCGTGAATATCCTCATCATCCATATCCGGTTCACCAAATCTGAAATAGATGCGTACATTTTTGGTCATCTCCATGTTTGATCCCCTCTGTTTCTACTCAGTATTCGAAGCAGACAAATGAGTAAGCACACCAACGTCTTCGTAATTTATATAGATTAAGAAGAAAGACCACCGAGCAAAACACCATAAACCCTTGACCCATAACGTTTTTTAGCCGTTTTTGGGTGTCACCTTTTCGTGACACAGGTGTCCTTTTTTGGTGACACCCCCTGCTCACACAACACCTAGGAATTCTCAAACTGTTTTATTTTTTATTCCACTTCTTTTGCAATTCTAAGTACGTCTTTCGCCTAACCAATTTCCCATACTTATTATGAGGTTCAACAACTGCTTTGATTGGCAGCTTGATCCCGGCTTTTTCTAAAATATTGAAGTGAATCATAAGCTGGGTGATCCCGCTCTCTAACTTATTTTTGTCTCCACAACAAAGGATTTCCGGGTTCAAGAAAAACGGCCGCCGAGTAACATGGCGACCGTGGATTTTCAGTTCATGCGTGTTCGCAAACTCGTACATAATCCCTTTTTCAATTAATGCAGAGATCATTTCACTTGTCTTTTGCCGACTACGTTTCAAGAATGTGGCGATTTCGGATACCGAGCAATATTGCCCCGTTCGAGGGTCCACAATCGCATTTACACCTATCTTTAGCATAGGAGCAAGTGTGAAGATGAAACTAAACTCCGCACTGGTCAGATACTGTGCCTGACACAAATACGATATGTTCATATCAATGGTTTGAGAAAACCTAGTCTGGTTTGAAGGCTTCTGTTTTTTTCGGACAATCATAAATCCTTGTTCATTGGCCTTGGTCTCTTCCATATTTACAGTGCTCAGGTCAATTTCTAACCGTCTCTTGGCCTCTAATTCAGCCTTTTGCATAGTCTGCTTTAATTTCATAACTCTCTCCATAGTTTAAACCTCGCTCTGATCCCTAAAACATATTGTAATGATGAACGGCTTCCGCATGTCCAGATGCTTCTGGATTGTAAAAGAAGGTCTTATACCTCGCTTCAACCTTATTCGCAAATGAACTCGCTAAGCTGTACTCAGCAAAAATCATAGCATCACGTCTCGAACGTGATATATTCAGTTGCGTGTCAACGAGGTAATACACCGTTTGAGTCCGTTGAATTTTTAGCACTACAACGTAAAAAGACACCTCCTGTCTCATAGGTGTTCGCTGCGTAGGAAGAAACGGCGGTCTAGGATAAGTTAACATGTTTCTTCACTCCTTGATCATGTTGATAGACACGTAAATTATGTTCGATTCGTTCCTTTAGTCCCGTATTCCGTTGTACTAGCTTATTATTACTTATGGCCACATGAAGAGCCTTTCGAGTCCCAATCATGGCACAGACCCTCTCAGCTCTCGTCAGTCCTGTATAAATCAAATTCCGAGCCAGCATCACGTAATGAGTGCTTGAAACAGGCATGATGACCACAGGAGCTTGTCCACCTTGAGCCTTGTGAATCGTTATGGCATAAGCCAGAAGAAGGTCTTTGAGTTCGTGCCGGCTATAGACAATGGTTTTGCCTTGGAACTGGCAAGCGAGTCCGATTTCATTCGTCTCCTCACCCTCTTCATCTTCCACAAAAGCAGTGCCCACGACCACACCAATATCCCCATTCAACACCTTCTTCTTATAATCATTTCGAACTTGAATTACTTTATCTCCTTGGCGATAAACACGTCCCACTGCTGTCAATTCGGCTTTATCCTCTGCTGGAGGATTTACGGCTCCTTGTAACGCATTGTTTAACTCTTCCGTGCCTATAATGCCCTTTTTCATGGGAGACAGCACAAGAATGTCCTCCAGCTTGTACCCCTTATCCATAAAACGAAGTACACTGAGCACTACGAGATGGGCAATTCGTTTCGGATCAGATTGTTCAATAAAGAAGAAATCGTCTTTACTCTTATCCATAACGACCTGCTCACCGCGATTAATTCGATGGGCATTCATAATAATTTGGCTTTCCCGCGCCTGACGGAATATTTCAGTTAGCCGAACATGCGGGATGCCAGCAGAAATCAGATCATGCAGTACATTTCCCGGCCCCACAGACGGAAGCTGATCGCTATCCCCAATGAGTACCACTTTTGTGTTTGGTCCGATGGCTTGAAACAAATGATACGCAAGCTGTAGATCCTTCATAGAAACTTCATCCGTGAAAATCAAGTCAAATGGCAATGGCATCTCATCACCGTACTCAGGCTCAGCGCCAGGACGGAAGCCGAGCATCACATGAATGGTTGAGGATTCCAATCCCGTCAATTCCCCCAGCTTGCGAGCTGCGCGTCCTGTAGGCGCACATAATCCAATTGCTGAGTCAGGATAATGCCTGCGGTAGATATCTATCATAGCCTTAACGACAGTCGTCTTCCCTGTGCCAGGATTGCCTGTTACAATGACAAGTTGCTGTATAAACAGCTCTCTAATGGCTTCACGTTGTTTCTCAGCAAGGACAATTCCCTGTTGAAGCTGATATTCTCGAATCATCTGATCCAAAAAAGGCATAGCTCCGCCGCCCCGGTTTGCCATGCAAGCCAGTTTATAAGCAAGTTTCTTTTCATAGACAAACAGGTGTTTCGGATACACTTTGTCTTCTTCCCAAATGACCTGTTCGTGAGCAGACATCAATTGTAATTCAGTCAGAATATCCTGCTCTGGAACACCATTCAAAAGTGCTCTTATACGATTCATCAACTCATCTTTACGTACAAAGCAATGGCCGCCACTGTAGCACATATCGTTAAGAACATATTGCAACGCTGCATTCAGACGATATGGCGAATCTGGACTGACGCCGATCGCCATAGCAATCTCGTCTGCTTTGAGAAAACCAATCAAACGAATCTCGGTGAGCTTATATGGATTACGACGTACAATGTCTACACACTCAGCCCCCCATTGTTTGTACATTTTGGTTATCGTATCGGCAGAAATGCCATAGGGGAGCAGGGCCATCATCATTTGCTGAATCTCAAAATTGCCCTTAATACTATCTGCAATCTTAACTGCATTTTTAGGGCCAATTCCTTTGATCCCCGTCAAACAGACTACGCCCTCATTCATGATTCGTTCCAATGTCTGCTCACCAAGCTTCTGTACAATCAGCTCAGCCTTTTTCTTCCCGCAGCCTTTTACAAATTTAGAGCTGAGGAAGGATACAATTTGATCTTTTGTTTCAGGTAATGGCCGTTCCCAATGGCTGACTAAAAATTGCTTACCATGTTTGGAGTGTGTCTCCCACGTACCATGTACTCTGATTCGCTCATTTTTGTGCATACCAAAAAGTGAACCTTTTATTGTAAAAGCCCCATTACTGTCTTCTGGCAACCACTGAGCAATACCAAAATCATTTTCCTCCGTCAGATTTCCATCACGAGGATAGCGGTAATACACGATATGCCCCGTACTTGACTCTAAAGCACGATTCTCCATTAGCTTATGCCTATCTTCTGACGTACATATTTCAACAGTAACTTAATTACGTTGTTAGGAGATGATTTGCATTCGGAAATGTTACAAGATATAATTTTTTCCAATAGTGTTTTGGGAAAACATATCCGTTCTTTGCCGTTTTTGATCATAACCTTAATCGATGCAATGATTCCTTTTTCAGATGATCCCTTAGCTGATTTTTGAATCCGTCTCAATGCTACAGCTGTTGCACCCACTGACTCTTCGTATGATTTTTCAATCATGCTTTCCAGCTCTTTCTCGGCTGACTCCAGAACATTCTCTGCTTCTACTCGTTCTTCGACGGTCTTCGCTGTATTCACCTGATGTAGCGCATTTTGCACTGCGCCTTCTGCTTCACTGACCTGAGTAGCTTCCGTTTCTACAATAGATGATTCATCCGTAGAAACGACAACCTCAACTTGCTCTTCTGGTTCCAGCCCAAGCATTTGTTGAAACTCATCGGCACTGATAACTTGCCCTGAACTTGTAAATTGCTTCAATACTCCGGGTATACTCTTGATGAGATGCCATATATCTGCTGGGATGGCTGCTGACTGGTTATGTTGATCCACATCATAATTCATTTCCAAAAAGATGTACCCAGGCATGATTGCACGTTCTCTGACTTTCCCAAGTCCACCTTCACTTAAAACACGAACCGTAGACTCAGTGACATTATGTATGGCTTTGACCCATTTCTGTGCATTTTCACACTTAGAGAAAGCCCACTCCATCAGTTTTTTAACATTGTTTTCTTTGCCAGTCATAACTTGAATTGCAAATGCAGCTCCCATAAGAGTACCTCCCAAATAAAATTTATAGACAATCATTTTATTTTTGTTCCCTTAGCCATTGTTCTAAGAATTCACGTGTCTCCTTAGCTGGAAACAACCATTTACCACCTACTTTGTGTTTAGGAAATCTTGAGTCAAAAAAGAACAACGCTTGAATGCTGTTCCAACTTAGGCAAGTACGACGCATTAGTTGTTTTGAATCCCAAAATATTAATTCGTTATCAACTTCTTTTATTAAATCAGCAATTTTTTCATGGCAGATTTTTTTCACTTCATCTTCATCAAGGTTGATGGATATAAGATTACTCATTTTCCACCTCATTACTTTTTCTAGGCATTAGCTTGATTTCTATGTTTAATGCCCTGCAAGTTTTGGATAAAGTTGTTTCATTCCATCGACGGCTTCCTTTGAGCAAATTATGCATATATTGAGGAGAACACCCGACTAAACTAGCTAATTCTGATGGATTTATTCCCTTCTCATTAATGAGTGGTTTAATCTGTTCGGAAATATTCATTTGTCTCACCTCTGATATAAATATTAATCTATTTGATTAATTTAATCAAACCAAAAATTAACCAAATAGATTCAAAGCCACTCGAATTATAAGATTAATCATATAGATTAATTGTTTTACTCTTTATTTCGCTCATTTGCTCGTAATTAATCCATTTGATGTTTGATGCTTAATCTATTTGTTGATATGATTAATTAATCAATTAGTTTAAAGGAGCGTTTATTCATTATGTCGAGTTATCCTAATAGGATAAGAGAGATCAGAAAATCTCAACATAAGAGCGGAGTTGAAGTAGCTCAGTATTTGAGAATTTCTCCTCAATTTTTTTATAATCTTGAAACTGGAAAACGTACGTTGACATCTGATGTCGCTTCTAAACTAGCTGGCTACTTCAATGTGAGTGTAGATTATTTGTTAGGTCGTCAAAATGATGATAAGAACAATAACATGCGAAATGAATCTTTCCCTGAATGGGCAACCAAAGAAGATATAGCTGATTTTAGAAAAATGCTTGAGGATGAGCAGCCTGTTTTATTTGATGGGATTCCTATTGAGGGTGAGAAACGCCAACGTGTTATAGATATACTGTCGGGATTGTTTTGGGAAGAGAAGTTAGAACAAGATAAGAAAAAGAAAGAGTAACTATAACGAGCGTTCAAACATGATGTATAACGCTCTTCAGCTATATTGAGGAACAAGCTGGAGGAATCCCCCCCATTTGGAACCCTCGAAATTGGTGATTATCCCTGTAACGACAAAAAGCCCGCTAACGGAGATTAAATCCGAGCGGGTAGTTTCAATTAAACAAATATAATACTTGAACCATTTAACACACAGGTGTAAAATAAAATGTAAATCATGATTGACAATCAGTCTAAAACACAAACTTTCAGACTCAGTAAGTTAATCGTGGTAAGGTTTCAATCTCTAAATGAATACTGCTCTAAATTAGTAGTCGTTTCCTTGGACGGGGTCGACTACTTTTTCTTTATATTTATAAGATTGATGAATGCATTAAACAGATTTACTACAAAAGTCATTGCTACGAAAACTAAAGTTATAATCGTTTCTGTCGTCAAAGAGGGTTACACCTCCCTCCTAAACCTTACCACGATTTAACTATTATATCATTTCTAACGGTTACATCAACACAAAAAACATGCGTTCAAATTTCACGCTTTTTTCATTATAATTTCATTCGTTCTCCCAACGCTAATCGCTGAAACTAACACATATGAAGGTGTGGCTGGCGAAGCGATAATTGAAAATGGAAAACGTCTCCATCCGGTTCGCGACACAATGATTGACGCATTAACGTTTGACGAACGCAAGCTTGTGCAACAAGTCAAAGACGCTGACGGGTATTTACGTTGGCTTGAGGAACACTTTGATTTTAGACGATCATAGGAACACATGTTCATTTAAGCGTTCTCAACACTCGGGTCTGATTTTTGCACTTTCAAAAATACAGGACTGCAGGCGCTTTATGAAATTGCAATGCGCCCTCCCGAAGAACAAACGCGAGATCACTTATTTCAAGGAACTCATTGAACATAGTCTCCTCAAATCTCGAAGTGTAATTAATCAGGAACGAATAAAGTTGCCCTTTTCACTCTAATTCCCTTTAACAACTCACTTGAGAAAAAATTTTTTGTTAAATCTCATGAATAACTTTTTTCACAATGCTCCATGCCAACATTGCATTTTCTTCATTCACTATTACCGCACGTTTTCTTTGCTCAACACCAGGATGTATTAAATTCCTAAACCCACGTATTGCATGCGATAAATAATATAATTGTATATCTATAAAGTTCTCCTGATTAGAAACGTAGAGGAGCTCATTTAAATCCATTTGAGCCACTCTCTTGTTTCTCCCATTTTCCATAGTATATTGAGTAATATTTTTCGCTAAAATATGATCGAGGAGAATAGCCTCAATTATGCTACCACTCAATATTAAAGCCGACTTAAATGATTTTGTACTTAAACTAAAGACATTTTCATTTAAATCTCGTTCCAACATACCTTTTAGAACCGGATTAGAAATTTTATCAAGTGCTGATATTAATTTTTCATCATACCCTAAATTTCGAAAACTACTTAACGTAATATTCTCAGCAATTTCAATCAAATCACTCTCTTTTTCGCCTTCCTTCTCTAAATCCATTAATATGAGAGCAATATCTGAGTTTATCCTGTAAACTGAACTTGTCGTATTCAAATTGTGGTCAGTAATTTTAAATAAATACTTATTTTCCAGAAAACTTTTCATTAATTCATTAGCTTTAATCTCAGAAACGTTTAAGAGATTAGGCAATTTTTTATAAGAACATATGATAAAACCCTTATTATCTTGATATTTTGAGAAAGAAAAGAGTTTACCTTTTATCCATGCGTTCTCATTTAAAAACTGATGAGCAGCTTTCATTAAGACCTCTTGTTCATGCTCTTTTTCACCTATCAATTTAGTTGTACTTCTATAATTTTCTGATGCAGTATTATCTTGTGGGTCTAATTCCATTGCCATTTTATATCTTTCCTGTGCTTCGTAGAGCAATCCCATTTTTTCAAAAATGACTCCAATGTTATTTGAAGAAGCATTGGTTTTTCCATTCTCCTCTTCGTATCTTTCATAATACTGTTTAGACAACTCAATCTCACCAATTTTGGAATAAGAATATGCTACCTCAAATAAAATGTACTTGTTTAATTTTTTATATCCTAACTCCTCAGCAATCTCAGTAATATCTTTAAACTTTTCAAAGTCAAAAAGTCTTTCAATCAACTGTGTAAGCATTTCCCCTGAGAAGTCATCTTTAAGATAGGCCACTTCCCTCAAAACTTGAATTAGACTTTCTTTCATACCTAATATCTCGTCTTCATTACAGTCACTTATAAATTCCCAATAATATTTACTTTCTAGATCCTCTTTATATTTTTCATATCCATGGCGTATTGTATAAATAGCAAATTTGAAAGCTTCCAAACTTTTATTTGATAATTCTGCAAACTCTTTTAGTTTTTGTGTATAAGTTAGATTGTTTTTCAGATGTTTTTGAGCGAATTCTAAATCTTTAATTATCTTTTTTTCTTGAGCCTTATTATGTTGGTAACTCGATTGAGACAAGCCACGTAGTCCTTTCAATTTAGCTAATAATAACCTGTCACTATTCAGCATCTCTAGTTTTAAAAGGGCATCATTAAACTCTGTCTCGAAATTAATTATAAAATGTGGATAAGACATTATGTTTATATCAATTTCATGATCTTCAGGAATTTCCCCGAAAATTTCAAAAGCATTTTTATTTTTATTCTCATGTAGGTAACATAGAATAAGAGCAATATGAGGAGCATAGTCCAAATCGTGCTTTAAATCTATATTTATCAAATTAATAAGATTCTCACTTGCTGTTGCGATTTCTCCCATCCTATATAAACAATATGAATTGTGTAAATCGATAAATAATTTATCATTTTCAAACTTAATAATGATCTCTTTGGATGCATCTATGGCTTCAATATATTTACCATTTCGATAATAATAGTCCACCATAACATAATGTAATTCATTCGATGATATTCCATTAGCCATCAACTTCTTATAGAATTCTTCTTTTATTTCAGAGTCTAGTTGATACAATAACCTCTCATTGAGCCCAATACTATTCGGAAAAACTTTCAATCCTGCCTCTAGTAATCTTATTGATTTATTCTTGTTCTTTTCCCTTTGTTCTAAGTAAATATATGCATATTCATAAACATATTCCGAACTTATTACATCTATAAAATATTCTTTGGCTTTTTCTTCCGATTCATTAGGATTAGAATAATTAGAGTACAGCAATCCCAAGTAATAATTATTAGCAGAGTTATTCTTGTCCTTCTTTCTGATATCTAACAAAAGTCTCTCTGCTTCGTCGAAATTCTTTTCTTGTAGAAGTAATTCAATTTGTTCACTTGGAAATTTCATCAGAATCATCCTTTAAAAAATTAATAGAAACCTGTGACTCAACGTTGCTTAAAATTCTAGTTTAATTATATTTATAATGAAGTTAATAGTTTAGAATGTCATTGTCGCGTTCTATTAAGCATATGACAATACTATACTCGTCAAAATACATGACCATATGCTACTTATCTTAGCCACTGGATTGCAAACATAGTATTATAGTATTGATACTCAAATTATCTACCAAGTAAAATAAACTGAAAAGGGTACAAGTATTACTGGCTCCCATTACTATAAGACAGATTGTAATATGAAAAGGACACCTACTGGAAATAAATAAAAATGGCCCATGGATGGATTCGTGTAGAATGAAGTCACCACAATACACCTTCATACAAGGAGAATCCAACATGAGCTATACACATTTAGGGTAATCGAACACAGCAAGCTAGAAATCCTTCATCAGCAGGGAAAAGTTCACGAGCCATTGCCCAGGAACTCGGTAGATATACTTCGACGATCTGCCGGGAGTTAGAACGTACAGCAGCTTCCGAGTGCCACGCAGAACAAGCCCAGCAAGCCTACCATGAGGGGCGTAAGGCTTCGGTACCCACAGGGAATTTGTCTAGACTTCGCTGGAGGAAAAACTTCACAAGACGTGGTCTCCAGAGCAAATCATGGCACGTTTTCGAAGGGACGGCTTGCCAGTCGTTTCCTTTAAAACCATCTATCGATGGATATACACTGGCCGACTAATGTGTGGTTTGCTTCAGTACTCTGTAACAAAGCAAAGCGTCAGAAAGTGGCTCAAACTCCCGTAGATATAGGATTGGAAAACCCTTGCTCAGCGTCCCTAAGAGATTCGATCTCGTGAAACATTTGGACATTGGGAGCTAGACACGATGGTTTTGAGTTGTGGAAAAAGTAGGGGATGCATCGGCACGTTCATTGAGCGAAAGACACATCTATCTACCGTCATACTCATCCAGATCGAACAGACTTGTCGATGGAAAGCGGTCTCGGTGTAGCCATATCAAAGTACCCGAAGGCAGCAGACCGTGGCAAAGAGTTTACTTGCTATGCAAATGTGGAATCCACTCAGACCTGGACGTTTTTTGCTGATCCACACTCATCCCTAGCAATGGGATCCAATGAGAATATGAACGGGTCACTTTGAGAGTTCTCCCGAAAGGTATGGATCTTGCTGTAGTTGAGGATGAAGACCTCTCCCACTCACTTGATTTAATCAATAACAAACCTCGTAAATGTTTAGGTTGGAAACCCGCTCACTAATCCTTATCAGAGGAACTGTCACACTTAATTTGACAATCTGTCATTTAATTTAAATAAATGTCAAATGATCTTAGTTATTCTTATTTATCTTCGTTCAACAACTTTTCCACGATATCAAAAAAAACAACCTCATGTTCTTTTGAATCCTCTTCAAAATTGAAAATACGACCAACCTTATCGTAAGCTGAAAGTATACTCTCTTGAATTCCTTCACCATACTTTAAAACATTTTTTATGCTCGATGTTCGGTCATCTTGTAATGAATCAATTAATCGTAAAATATAGAGTTCCGCGAATTTATCTAAATGATTATCTTTCGAGATTAGCCTACGGAAATCAAGTACATTATTTAAATATTTTTTTGATTCATCTGTATCTTTACCCACGATTACACTAGACGGTTTAAAAGGATTATTCTCTTCTCCATCATATAAACGAATTAACAGTTTTTTGAAATGAGAATCTGAATTTGCTTTTAAACTATAGATTTCATCGTTTTTACCTAGAAATTTATCTCTCATAGCAATAAGAACCGACTCTACTTTCTCACGATTGCTAGTAAAGACTTCTAGTAATTTCTTAGTATATCTTTCATTTGAAAAAATTTCGTTATAACTCTCTTGAAAGATCATGTCCCATCTATGCCTGTATGCTCCTAAGTAGCCTAATTGATTTTCTTTTTTTCTTTTTTGTTCACTATTCACTCTTGAAGCATTAGCTCTTGCAGTGTTCCAAGGAATTTCCTTCCAATTTGTAATTGAGGCCTTATCAAAAAACATTAAGAGGAGTTGTTTAACTTCAAATTTTAGTTTGTCATAGTATTCACCTTTTATGTCCTTGATTAGTTTATTAGGGATAATATCTATACTATTTTTTTCTCTAATGAGGATAGATATAAGTATTTTCCTCACCCTCTCTTGGTTAAGAATAATATATTTTGAAGCATCAATACCACAAAACGCTCCTATGTTGTTTCTAAGTGTATGGTATACAATCTTCTTTTTACCATTACTAAATTTAAGTTTCCTGTCTAAAACTTGCTCTAGCTGAGATGAAAATAGGTACTGTACAGCTTTAGGAGCAGTTACATCACCATATTCCCATGATGTTCTAACTTGATTGCTATCTAGGTTAAATATATCAATTCCAGTAAAAACGCAGTATAAAGTGACCTGAGGTTCAACTTCATAAATTAAAGGTACAATATAATCTAGCTCAGTAGGACGCCCAGCGTCTAGTTTCTTTAGATAAAAAACTGCGTCGATTCCTTGCTTTGCTGAGGATAAATTTTTCTCTCTGTTCTCTTTTTGTTCACTAAAAAAATCTTTTAACAATCTTTTTTTACTTACACCTTTTTCAATGTGATCAAGTCCATGCGTATCTATAAAAGTTAATGATTGAATATCTAAATCATCAAGCATTAAAGCATAATTATTTGAAAAAGAATCAGATATCGTTACTTTTTTTATTACAGAAGTAAGTGAGTCAATCCTTATTCCAGAATTGATCATCGGTGTTGCAACAGTCTTTAAACACTTTGATAAGAGTTGTTGCTGTTTTCCATCCATATCATTTAGATCAAAAACTAATTTAAATTTTCCTTGAGTTGACCTTATTTGGTTTTCGATATTCTCATACATGCATTTATAAATTACCTCTATAGATTTCTCTAAATCTGTATTCAGGAATTTGATGTTGTTCTGAGGACATACATCCATCATTTGGTTGCAAATATAATTTACTATATCTTTGATGTACAAAAGATTCATGTCATTATGTGTAGTAAACTCTCTTTTTTTGTCATGTATATTAATTTGTATCAATTCTAAATGTGTTTTGAAATCGTTATCAAACATAAAATCAAATTCTTTGATCGAGAAAAATCCTTTTTTCTCATAAAGAATTTCTTCAAGTTCTTGTTTTAAATGCATTTCATCCTGTAAAACATAATATTGTTTAGGATAAAACTTATCATATATTTTTCTTACTAAGGTTTGCTGAAATTTGTGTTTATGGTGGTTAGTGTAAGGCTTAGACTGTGAAGTAATTGCACCCTCTAAACAAAATTCTATAAGATTATTGAATTCATTTGTTGTTTCATGATTTATTTGGGGGAATTCAGTTCTTTTAAGTACTTCATATTCTAAATCTTGTAAAAAGTCATCATCAAATATTTTCATGCAAAGGATGCTTTTGCTTAAATTAGGCAATTCAGATAAAATAATAAGATAATCTTCAACCAATTTTTTGATGTCTATTTCTTCCCTAGTATTAATTAATGGTGAAACAACACTTAAAATTTCCTCACCAATAATCTCCCCATGTTTTTGATTGTCTTTATTAATAAGATGTAATTTAGTACTAAGTTCTTTCATATAGCATAAGTTATCTTCACATATATCTAACTCTTTAAATCCAAAACAGTTAACAAATATAAATGAAATGATTTCTAACCAAATATCATCGCTTCTTTTTTTATGACGGATTGTAATATGAAGTGCGACACCTACTGGAAATAAATAAAAAATGGCCCATGGCCGGATTCGTGTAGAATGAAGTCACCACAACAAACATTCACACAAGGAGAATCCACCATGAGCTACACACATCTTAGCATAATCGAACGCAGCAAGCTAGAAATCCTCCACCAGCAGGGGAAAAGTACC
>NZ_QJSW01000007.1:0-234122 GCF_003217495.1 Paenibacillus barcinonensis
AGCTACCGTTTCCGGTAGTTGTCCCAAGCTTGAGGGCAGGTTGCCTACGTGTTACTCACCCGTCCGCCGCTAACCATCAGAGAAGCAAGCTTCTCTTCAAGTCCGCTCGACTTGCATGTATTAGGCATGCCGCCAGCGTTCGTCCTGAGCCAGGATCAAACTCTCCAATAAAGATGAATTCCGCAGCGTCGTTCAACGCTGTGCAACTCATCGGGATATCGAAAAGAGCGATAAGCTCATTTTGAATCTGACGAGATTGTTAATCTCATTGTTGTTCCAGTTTTCATACAGCCAGATGGCTTGCACCAAAAACCTTCACGTTCATTCTGCAAGCAGAATGATTACTCACTCGTTGTTCAGTTTTCAAAGATCAAACTTCGTTTTGTCACCATCGCTTGTTCGCTTCAGTAACTTTTATATCATAGCATTTCCGAACCAACTTTGCAAGCTCTTTTTTTCAAGCTTCTTTTGAAGCTTTCATATTAAGTTGCTTGCCGCACCGTGTAAACCGTGTTTTCTTGGCCGGAATTAGAATATACCATGTATAGATTACGAATGCAAGTTTTATTTTAAAAATGTTTATATATCTGCCAGTATAGCGTGCTACTTCATTTCATCCATATTATTTTATTACTGATAACTAACTCTGATAAACATAAAACCTCCCCATCTCTGAGGAGGCCTATAGCCATGCTAACACGCATTATTTACTATCCAAGCACTTCCTGGATATACAATTGTCTTTGCTGCATCAGGTTAATGATCGTTCCCTCCACAGACACCATAGGGCGTGTCGGATGATCACGGTCGGAGAAAACAATCTCGCCAATCTGATTATTACTCAGTTTCACTCGAATACCATTATGAATCTGGGTGGAGCGTTGTACAAAAGCATTCACAATAGAAGGGTCCAGTTTACCAAATGCCTCACTTTGAATCTGATCCAGTACCCGATACGGAGACTGTGCTTTTCGATAGATTCGATCCAGTGTCATTGCATGAAAGATGTCTGCAATAGCTACAATTTTCGCATAGATATGAATCTGTGTGCCGGTAAGGTGCAGTGGATATCCTGAGCCATCTACTTTTTCATGATGCTGCAGTGCCGCCAGTCTCGCTCCCTCATTAATGGCTTTGGCTTGTTTAAGTATCTGATAACCATACTTGGTGTGCTGTCTGATCTCCTCCTGCTCCTCGGCTGTCAGAGAAGAGGGTTTATGCAGAATTTGCGGATCAACCTTGTTATTGCCGATATCATGAAACAATCCTGCAAAAGCAACCTGCATCCAGTCTTTAGAGGGAAGGTCCAACCACTGGGCAAGCTGATAAGAAGTGATCGCACTCAATACAGCATGATGGTATATATAATCATGTTCTTTCATCGCACGTGGACTGAAGGTAAGCACATTATACTGTTTCAGATGTCCGAAGAGCGTCTCCAGCTGTGTTCTTAGCTCATATACAGGCAATTCAGCAGCGAGGGAGGAGAGAAAAGCGTTTTTGGTCAAGATAACCATCTTCTCGTATTCATCCTGTAGTGTACTCACTGGTGCTGAGACCAACGTGCCTGTGCGTTCCCCGCTCTTCTCTGTAGCAACGGTTGTCCCCGATGCTGCTGCCCCCTTTGAAGAACTGTTGCTACCCGCTCCTACCTTATCCTGTTCAATATCAATTTGATGAATCATAAAGGCTCTGAGAACTTCCACATCTTTGGGTAAAATGACTTTCCCCTTTTGCAGCAACACATTGCCGCGCAACGTCTGCACATCACTGCCCAGTTTCAATCCAGGTTTCACTTCGGACAGGGTAATTAATCCCATACTGATTCCCCTCACTCATCGTTCTCTTAAAGATGATGATATCACAAGACCATAGTCCCAATTTCTCGTTTTATTTCCCATTATATTACTCAGAAAACTGGCTGTACATCCTAGATTTCGAAGTGGATTTTTCTTTATTCTGCTTATACTAAAAAGGCTCCCTCTCGGGAGCCCTCAGCAATTGTGCTTAATCATGCTCATAATTAAACAACAAGCTGTTTGATGCTATTCTTCAGAACCTGAATCCTCGCCTTCAACTTCCGCTCCAGACGTCAGCCCTTCTTCCAGAGTTGAATCTGGATCAAAGGATGCTTCGGCTTCCGCTACTTCGACGCTATCTTCATCTGGTTCTTCTTCATTTTTATCAATTCGGCTGACGGTAGCAACAGCATCTTCATCACGGATATGAATCAGCTTCACACCCTGTGTATAACGACCCATAGTCGAGATGCCGTCCATACTCATACGAATCAACGTACCACTGGACGTGATGATCATGAGATCCTCTTCTGTTTTAACCATTTTGAGGCTAACCACAGCGCCGTTTTTCTCGGTAACATTGATCGTTTTGATTCCTTTACCGCCACGAGTCTGCATCCGATAGTCACTGACTGGTGTACGTTTACCGTATCCTTTGGCCGTAACAATGAGTACATCCAGAGCTGTATCGACAACATCCATGCCGATAACTGCATCCTGATCATCTAGTGTGATACCTTTAACCCCGGTTGCACTACGTCCCATGGAACGTACATTGCCTTCCGAGAAACGAATAGACATTCCGTGAGCGGTACCCATGATAATCTCCTGCTGGCCGTCTGTCAGCTTCACATCAATCAGACTATCATCATCACGCAAGGAAATACCAATCAGACCACCCTTACGGATGTTTGTGTAATCCTCAAGTGGTGTTTTCTTCACTACACCTTGACGTGTCGCAAAGAATAGATACTTGTCACTCTCGAATTCCTGAACTGGAATAACCGCATTGACGGATTCTCCCTGCTCAATCTGAATCAGATTGATAATTGGTGTTCCGCGTGCTGTACGTCCAAGCTCCGGAATTTCGTATGCTTTCAAACGATACACCTTACCTTTATCCGTAAAGAACATCAGGTAGTTGTGAGAATTGGTTACAAACAGATGCTCGACAAAATCGGTATCCTTCGTATCCATCCCTACAACACCACGCCCTCCACGCTTCTGGCTGCGGTATGTCGATACTGGCAAACGTTTCACGTAACCCGAGTGTGTAATCGTAATGATAACCTCTTCACGCGGAATCAGGTCCTCATCGAGAATGCTTTCTTCTCCCACAGTAATCTCGGTACGGCGATCGTCGCCAAAACGCTCACGAATCTCTTGAAGCTCTGTACTGATGATCTCAAGTACAAGATGTTCATTAGCCAAAATTTCACGATACTCGCGAATTTTGACCATCAATTCGTTGTATTCGTTCTCGATTCGTTCGCGTTCCAAGCCTGTCAAACGTTGCAGACGCATATCCAGAATCGCCTGAGCCTGATCGTGGCTGAGTGAGAAGCGCTCAATTAATCCTTCTCTAGCGGCATCTGTATTGCTGGACGAACGAATCAAGGCAATGATCTCGTCGATATGATCCAGTGCAATACGCAAACCTTCCAGAATGTGCGCACGAGCCTCTGCTTTTTTCAGTTCAAACTGGGTACGTCTGCGAATAACCTCGATCTGATGCTGCAGGTAGTGATACAACACTTCACGCAGATTCAGAATCTTCGGCTCTTTGTTCACAATCGCCAGCATGTTAATACCGAACGTGGACTGCATGGAAGTATGCTTGTACAAGTTATTCAGCACAACACCAGGATTTACGTCTCGACGAAGCTCTATCACAATCCGCATACCGTTACGGTCAGATTCATCACGCAGATCCGTGATTCCGTCGATTTTTTTGTCACGTACCAGTTCAGCAATTTTCTCAACGAGTCTTGCCTTGTTCACCTGATACGGAAGCTCCGTAACGACGATGCGGGCTTTATTGTTGTTCTCTTCAATATTCGTTCTGGCACGCATCGTTACTGATCCGCGTCCAGTCTGGTAAGCCTGGCGAATGCCTGAACGTCCCAGAATATAACCCGATGTCGGGAAATCCGGCCCCTGAATATAATCCATCAGTTCCATGGATGTAATATCCGGATTTTTGATCATCGCTTGTACGCCGTCAATAACCTCTCCCAGATTATGAGGAGGAATATTGGTGGCCATCCCGACGGCGATCCCGCCTACACCGTTAACAAGCAAGTTCGGAAAGCGAGCTGGCAGAACCACCGGTTCATTTTCCTCACCATCATAGTTCGGTTGGAAATCAATCGTATCCTTGTTGATGTCCCTGAGCATTTCCATCGCGATTTTGGATAAACGTGCCTCGGTATAACGCATCGCTGCAGCCATGTCTCCATCAACTGAACCGAAGTTACCATGTCCATCCACATGCATATAACGCAGGGAGAAATCTTGAGCCATACGTACCATCGTCTCATATACCGCAGAGTCACCGTGAGGGTGATACTTACCGATAACTTCCCCGACGATTCTGGCCGATTTTTTATGGGGTTTATCAGGTGTCATGCCAAGCTCAGACATTGCATACAGAATACGCCGGTGAACCGGCTTCAATCCGTCACGCACATCAGGCAGGGCACGGCTTACAATGATGCTCATCGCATAATCCATAAACGATTCACGCATCTCGACGCCAATATCCCGATCTTTAATCTGCGAGTTCATTTCTTCCGCCATGCTGGACCTCCTTCTTGTCCTGTAACCAACGTTCCAAATCAATCATTTCGAAAAGAATAATATATGTGAAAAGCCTAACAAGGCTAAAACCGCGCAAGAACGCTACTCTTTATTATATTACTTTCACAAAAGTTACACAATTAAACGTCCGCTGGGCAATAGCCTTTCTTCCGGGAACTTATATGTGTCTGGGGATTAGCCCTGCCTTCCTCTCCAAAACCACATACAATGCTAGAAAAGCGGCATATGTACTGTCTAAATCAAGGCTGGAGCCGTTCCCAGCTGGCAATCAAACCACAACTTTAGCAGCTGACAGCACAAAACGCCATATTCCTCTATTATACCACTGAAATCGTCTCTTGTCCTTTGATTTTCTGCATGCAGCCCCTCAGAGTTACCGATCAAAACAAGAAAGGACTGATGCACATTGAGTATCCAGCGCGTCTCCAGCAAGTGGGCCAAAACGACTGTCCTTCAGCGAAATCGTCATGTGAATGAATATATACCCGTGACTCGAAAATACAGTCGGCAAACGCTGGAACGGATGACAGCGTTGTTTCCGGCGAACTATATCAAACCGGATCGCGGAACGTATGGCAACGGCGTGATGCGAGTAAAGACTACACGCGTCACTCTGGCAACATCTGTACCTGAAGAAAAGGCAACAAGCACAAGTGATGGTGATACCCCGGATGAATCAAAGTCATCACCTTCCCAATCGGCAGAACAGCCTCGTCCAGCCAAGCTCGAAATTCTCACCTATCATCTCCAGCATGGGTTAGAGGAACAGACCTTCCAGTCTCTTGATGAGCTGGAACATGCACTAAACAAACGCATTCAGCAGCGTGACTACATCATTCAGCAGGGCATTCCCTTGATGAAACATGAAGGTTTGCCTTTTGATCTGCGTGTGTTAACCCAGAAGAACCTGCAGCATAATTGGGAAACGACAGGTATCCTCGGCCGGATCGCCGCACCGGGAAAAATCATTACCAACATTCACGGGGGCGGTAGACTCGCCACATTTGAAGAATTGGTACTCCCTCATCTGAAAAAGGAACGATTCCAGAAGCTGAAGCATGAATTATATCGTCTCGGTATCCATACGGCAGTTCAGCTACAGAGCACCTTTCCAAGACTCAAGGAGATCGGTATTGATATTGCAATTGATGATCAAGGGCGCCCCTGGATTCTGGAGGTGAATACGCTGCCTGGCATCTATGCTTTTGGCCTGCTGCCTGACAAAGAGGCCTATCGCAAGATCAAGCGTTATGCAATTGCTTACGGACGTCTGCCCGGTTCCAAAAAGGGTAAAACGAACAATACTCCTGCCAAAGCGCGTGCCTCCGCTGCCAGACGCCGAAATGCCAGATAAGGATATCGTCTATAAAAATAAAAAGGCGCCCTCACAGGCGCCTCTTCGCAACTCCATTAAATATCGAGGTTTTTCACGTATTTTGCATTTTCCTGAATGAAATCACGACGAGGTTCAACATTATCCCCCATCAGTGTATCAAACATGGCATCTGCCAGCATCGCATCGCTGATCGACACCTGCAACATCGTGCGGCTCTCCGGGTCCATCGTAGTTTCCCACAGCTGTCCGGCATTCATCTCACCCAGACCTTTGTAACGCTGGATGTTGTACTTGGCATTCTCTCCCAGAGAAGCGATGATTTCGTCACGCTCTTTCTCTGAGCCCGCATAACGAATCACCTTGTTGCGTTCAATCTTGAAAAGTGGTGGCTGTGCAATATATACATAACCCGCCTCAATAATTTTGCGCATGTACCGATACAGGAAAGTCAGCAGCAGGGTGCGGATGTGAGCACCATCGACGTCGGCATCGGTCATTAGAATGATTTTGTGATAACGCGCCTTGGAAATATCAAAATCATCGCCGATCCCTGTTCCCATCGCTGTAATGATAGCTCGAATCTCGGCATTACCCAGAATTCGGTCCAGACGTGCCTTTTCCACGTTCAGAATCTTACCACGCAGTGGCAAAATAGCCTGGAAGTGACGGTCACGTCCCTGTTTCGCAGAACCGCCGGCAGAGTCTCCTTCGACGATGTACAATTCGCTGATGGACGCATCCTTGGATGAACAGTCCGCCAGTTTACCTGGCAAGGAGCTGACTTCAAGTGCGCCTTTACGGCGTGTTAATTCACGAGCTTTACGTGCTGCTTCACGGGCACGAGCTGCCTGCAAACCTTTTTCCAAAATGCGACGGGATACGGAAGGGTTCTCCTCCAGAAACTCCTGCAGCTTCTCTGCAAACAGAGATTCTACAATACCACGCACTTCACTGTTTCCGAGCTTGGTTTTGGTCTGTCCTTCAAATTGCGGCTCAGGAATTTTGACTGAAATAATGGCCGTCAGACCTTCCCGCACATCGTCTCCTGACAGATTGCCGGTACTATCCTTGATTACACCAGCTTTACGGGCATAATCATTGATAATCCGGGTCAGCGCACTCTTGAAGCCCGATTCATGCGTTCCGCCCTCGTGAGTGTTGATGTTGTTGGCAAAAGAATAGATATTCTCGGTGTAGTTGTCATTGTATTGCAACGCAACCTCAACCTGAATATTATCCCGCGCACCCTCAACGTAGATTGGATTCTCGTGCAGTACCTCTCGCTTCTGGTTCAGGAAGGATACATACTCAATGATCCCGCCTTCGTACATGAAGGAATGGGTTGCACCTGTACGCTCATCCGTCAGAGTCAGGCCAATGCCTTTGTTCAGAAAAGCCAGCTCGCGGACACGCGTCAACAGTGTGTCGTAATCGTATACAGTCGTCTCCGTAAAGATTTCCGGGTCCGGATGAAATGTTACGGTTGTTCCCGTCTCATCTGTCGTACCGATCACTTTAAGGTCATACTGCGGAGCACCACGACGGTATTCCTGCTGATAGATATGACCGTCACGCTTAACGGTAACCACCACTTTTTCGGACAACGCGTTAACAACGGATACACCTACACCGTGCAAACCACCGGAGACCTTGTAGCCGCCGCCGCCAAATTTACCACCCGCGTGCAGAACAGTCATTACGACTTCGAGAGCTGGACGTTTCATTTTGGCATGTTCGCCAACCGGAATACCCCGTCCATTATCCACAACGGTTACACTGTTGTCTTCGTGGATGCTGATCTCGATATGATCACAGTAACCGGCCAGCGCTTCATCAATACTGTTGTCCACTACTTCCCAGACCAGATGATGCAGACCTTTGGCACTGGTGGAACCGATGTACATCCCCGGACGTTTACGTACGGCTTCCAGTCCCTCAAGGACCTGAATTTCATTCGCATCATATGACGGTTGATTCATAGACATGCCTTTCACCTACTTCTATAGATTCAATATCTCGAATATGCGTTAACTTAAAAATATGAGCAGCACCGAGGTTCTCTGAAATAACACTAGAGATCGGGAAAATGGTGAGCACGCTTCTTGAGCGTAGCGGAGGAAATCGGTGAATAATACACAATATTTTTCGTCACCACAATGGACTTGGCTTCCTCTTCGCCGATATGCTCAACGGTTTTTTCCTGTTCGGCATGTGTAACATACTGCTTCGATATTTTTGAAGATTTTTCAATGGATATATCAAAAATAGCTACCAGCTCAGAAGAACGGATGATTTTCTCTCCGCCCAGATGAATGTACATAAGCCCTCACTCCTTAGCGTTCCACCTGTCCGGCATGAACGTGATAAATACTGGCATCTTTAAGCTTGTCAACGTTCAGGCTCTCGATTCCCGTAGCGGTAATAAAGGTCTGTACCTTGCTTTGGAATGTTTCGATCAGTTGGGTTTGACGAAAAGGATCGAGTTCGGATAACACATCATCCAGCAGAAGCACCGGATATTCTCCGATCTCCTCATGAATCAGTTCAATTTCCGCAAGCTTAAGAGACAACGCTGTAGTGCGCTGCTGCCCCTGAGAGCCGTACGTTTGTACTTCCCGTTCGTTAATGAAAAAGGACAGGTCATCCCGATGTGGCCCACTTAGTGTTGTGCCTCGGCGAATCTCCTGCTCTTTCATTTGTGATAATTTTATCATAAATTGATCCATTAAGACAGCTTCATCTTCCTCAGCCGCTTCGCTGAAGGAGGGAAGGTAGGCCAGGCGCAGGACTTCGCCGCCTCCGGTGATGCCCTGATGTATCGTTTCAGCCCACTTTTGCAGTTTCTTTATGAATTGTTTCCTTTTTTTGACGATTTTAACACCATGCTCTGCCAATTGCTCGTTCCAGACCTCCAGCATCGTCTGAGCGGATGCTCCCTGACCCCATAGCTGCTTGAGCAGGTTGTTCCGCTGTACCAGCACCTTCTGATACTGCTGCAGGTGGTACAGATAACCTGGAGCGACTTGCCCGATTTCCATGTCAAGAAACCGGCGGCGAACCCCCGGTGTGCCCTTGACGATCTCCAGATCCTCGGGAGCAAACATCACCACATTAAGCGAGCCAACAAAGTCACTTAATTTTCGCTGCTCCAGCCCGTTGATTTTCGCTTTTTTGCCTTGCTGCGATAGGGAAAGCTCCAGCTTGACCTTCCCGTATTTCTTGTCAACTTCCGCGGAAAGTCGTGACCGTTCTTCGCCAAAGCGAATCAATTCCTTATCCCGGGAGGTGCGATGGCTCTTGGTGAGTGCAAGCACAAAAATAGCTTCGGCCAGATTGGTCTTGCCTTGCGCATTTTGTCCAATCAACAGATTGACGGGACCAAACGAATCCAGCCTCAGATGTTCATAATTGCGGAATTGCTGCAACTCTATGCTGTTCACAAACACGCGGTAACCTCCCTTTTTTCCCGTCCGTCAGGAGGCAGCCGGGTTGCACCCTGGTTTTTCTATTCGGCAACCACTTCAAATGTGCCTTCTCCGTCAACCTCTACGATATCCCCAGGGTATAACTTCCGTCCACGACGTTCCTCGGGCTCTTTATTCACACGTACAAGTCCTTCCTGTAGTATCGCTTTGGCCATGCCTCCAGTAGGGATGCAGTCTGCCAGCTTCAGAAATTGGTCAAGCTTGATGTATTCCGTACGAATCGTTACTTGCTTCATCATGATCTTCCTTTCGTTAGTTGGTCGTCCGATAAGGCAGGATGACGTACAGGCTGTGACTGTCGTCCAGTGGTTTAAGGATGATCGGGCTCATGACACCGGTAAAGGCAATCATTAGCTGTTCACTTTCCACAACTTTCAGCACATCCAGCATATATTTGGAGTTAAACGAGATTTTGAGCGGATCACCGGTAAATTCAGCGGGCTCGATCTCTTCTCTTACTTTACCAAGCTCAGAGGAGCTGGAGGATATTTCAATTGTGCCGGAGTCCATCGTCTGCATGCGAACAATGTTTGTTTTCTCTTCACGTGACAGCAAATAAGCCCGGTCAATGGATTCACTTAGTTTTTTTGTATCCAAAACAAGTTCTGTTTTGTAGGACGTCGGAATAATTCTAGAAGTATCCGGATATGTTCCGTCCAAAATGCGGGAATAGAACAATACACGGTCGATTTTGAACAATACCTGATTGTCTGCAACTACGATATCCACAAGTGTGTTCTGGTCCGGCACAATTTTGCTAAGCTCGTTCAGCGTTTTACCTGAGATAACCACGTTGTTGAAACGAATGCCCTCTGCATTATCCAGCATTGCCGAACGTGTAGCAAGACGATGACGGTCGGTTGCCACAAATTTGAGCTCGTTGTCTGCAAGGCTCCACAAAACACCCGTTAGAATCGGAGTCGTTTCATGTGTGGAAATAGAGAAGACCGTTTGCTTAATCATATTTTTCAGCAGATCTCCAGGAATGGAGACAGTTTGGTTCTCTTCAATGCTTGGCAACACAGGGAATTCTTCCGGGTCCAGACCAACGAGCTGAATCTCGGTAGCTCCGGCGGAGATAAAGGTGTTGAAATTCTCTTTGACCTCCATATGCACTTCCTGCGAAGGCAGCTTTTTGATGATCTCAACGAAAAACTTGGCTGGCAGCACAACGCTTCCCGGTTGTTCTACTTGCACTACACTTTTGTCTCCATCTTCAAGCGGGATAAATGACTGAATGGAGATATCGGTGTCACTTGCTGTCAACGTCACACCCTGGTGATTCACGTCGAATTTGATACCGCTCAGAATGGGAATCGTCGTACGACTGGAGATTGCTTTGGATACTTGCTGAATGGATTCGTTAAGATAGCTTTTCATTATGCTGATTTTCATGATTTCACTCCTAGCTGATTTTTTGGGTTGACCTTGTATTGGTGTGGTCCAGAAAAGGTGTTGATTAATAGGCCGAAGGCCGTGCTTTGCGACGGCTTTTTGGAGAAGATATCTTTAGATCTTTATAGTAATAATAGTAATAGGGGCACTGAATATGTGGATAAGTAGGGTTAAACCCATAAAATTAAGCCTATCCACATGTGTACACGTTGTGCATAGGCTTGGGACTTGTTCAGGTTGGATTCTTAATTTTTTCGGTTAAGTTGTTGATAACTTTATAGAGATCTTGATCGTTCTTGATCGCTTGAGAGATTTTTTCATGGGCGTGAATGACTGTAGTATGATCTCGTCCTCCAAAAGCTTCCCCGATTTTGGGCAGAGAAAAGTCTGTTAGTTCTCGAGAAAGATACATGGCAATCTGCCTCGGGAAGGCAACAGCTTTTGTCCGTTTCCGTGCTTTGAAGTCTTCAAGCTTGAGGCTGTAATACTCGCCGACCTTTTGTTGGATGTCTTGAATCGTGATCATTTTGGGACGGCTGGAAGGAATGATATCCTTCAAGGCTTCAGCGGCCAGATGAGAACTTACGTCCTGATTGGTCAGTGAAGAGTATGCTACTACACGGATCAGAGCTCCTTCGAGCTCTCGAATATTCGTATCAATCTGATTAGCGATATACATCATCGCTTCATTCGGAATATCCAGATTCTCCGCACGCGCCTTTTTACGCAAAATGGCAATCCGCGTCTCCAGATCCGGAGGCTGAATATCCGTAATTAAACCCCATTCAAACCGGGAGCGCAGTCGCTCCTCCAGAGTTGGAATTTCCTTCGGTGGCCTGTCGCTGGAGATGATGATCTGCTTCCGTTCCTCATGCAGCGCATTAAACGTATGGAAAAATTCCTCTTGTGTTGATTCTTTTCCGGCCAGGAACTGAATATCATCAATGAGCAGAATATCTACGCTTCGGTATTTGTTACGGAAGCTCTCCCCGCGATTATCACGGATGGAGTTGATGAATTCGTTCGTGAATTTCTCAGATGACAAATAAACGACCTTGCTGCTCGGGTTATGCTCCAAAATGTAATGTCCGATCGCATGCATCAAGTGGGTCTTGCCAAGTCCTACACCTCCATATAGAAAAAGAGGATTATAGGCTTTGGCGGGCGCTTCAGCGACCGCCAGCGATGCGGCGTGGGCAAAACGGTTGCCTGGCCCGATGACGAAGGTATCGAACGTATATTTTGGATTCAGCATGCTGAGCACCGCTTCTTCTTGCACGACCGTTGGCGTCGGCGCCGGCAGTTGAGGGTCCGGCTCAGCAGGTTTGTTCTCCTCGATGACAAATTTCACATCGACCTGTTTGCCAAGCAGCTCATAGACCGTCGAACCGACGAGCTTGGTGTAACGGCTCTCCAGCCATTCGACGGCAAACGTGGTTGGGGCAGAGATGACAATAGTCTGATCGTTCAGCTTGGTTGCCTTCGTTGCTTTGAACCAGGTGTCGAAGCTGGGTTTGCTGAGTTTGTTTTGTATGATTGATAAAATTTGCTGCCATAAATCAGAAGTATGGCTGTCCACAGACTGTCACTCCTTTTACATGTTCCAAGTGTGGCTTAAGCCATGATGCAGTGTCGAAATTCGAGATATATTGCCTTAATTTATCCCCAAACCCCCGCAGGTCAAAAACAAAAAAAGAATGAACAACGGAAAATTGTTCACAACTTTATCCACAGGCTGTTGATAATATTATGGGTCAGATCACATATTCACATCCAAAAGTAATACAATCATAGCAAAAGAAGCCCCGCATTTCAACGTATCGCGAGATTTTATCCACAAATTCAATAACTTGTGTATAATTTTTAGTCACAACACAATATATTGTTTATAAATTGTTTAAGTTTCGACAACACGACCCAAAAGAACAAATTATTTTATACACAGGATATCCGTCGAAAGATGCCTGTTTGTGTGCAAAAGTGCTCCGGGGATGTGAATAACCTCGTTGTGGATAATTCGAGGGCTGCGAAGAACGAAGCGGATGCAAAATGAGTCGTTATATGGGATATGCCTTCACCCTCATAAGGTGCCCACGAGCAAAAGTGTGATAGTTTTCATGGTTGTGTGCTCGGATCGTAACGAGATGGACAGGTTGAGAATCGGATAGAGAAAACATATTTAGGAAAAGAGGTAGGCGGGCATAGTACCGAATGCAGGTGTCTGCATGGAATTGAGGACATAAATTTATATAAAGAGGAAGGCCCCGCAGCCGGTTTTGGGCTGCGGGGCCTTCCTCGCCTTACATCTGAGGGGTAGACATTTTGCGCTGAAAGGCTGCAATATCTGCATACTCTTCTTCCAGCTTGCGTGAAATACGAATATAGATTGGCAGCAGCTCCCGATAGAGGGAGGCATGCTCTTTGATTGGTGTGTGCCGATGAGTTGTACCTACCATAGAGGAGACAGCATGCAGGGATTTGATTCTCCCTGTCGCGTAGAGGCCAAGAACAACGGCGCCAAGACAAGAGCTCTCGAAGCTCTCAGGTACAACGACTTCCTGATTAAAGATGTCGGACATCATTTGGCGCCATAATGGAGATCGTGCGAATCCACCGGTCGCCTGAATGGAGGTTGGCTGCCCGATCTGCTCTTCCATTGCAAGCAAGACGGTGTAGAGATTAAAAATAACGCCTTCAAGCACAGCACGAATCATATGCTGCTTCTGATGGTGAAGTGTCAGCCCAAAGAACGAGCCACGGGCATCCGGATTCCAGAGCGGGGCACGTTCGCCCGAAAGGTACGGATGAAACAGCAGCCCTTCTGAACCTGGCGGGACACGCTCTGCAATTTTGGTCAGGACATCATAGGAATCAATACCAAGACGCTTCGCCGTTTCCACCTCGGATGCAGCGAACTCATCGCGTACCCAGCGGAACAGCATGCCACCATTATTCACAGGCCCGCCAACGACCCACATTTTTTCGGTCAGTGCATAACAGAAGGTACGGCCTTTTGGATCAGTTACAGGACGATCAACAACAGTACGAATTGCACCACTGGTGCCGATGGTGGCGGCGACAACGCCGGGTTCAATGGCGTTGACACCAAGGTTGGACAATACTCCGTCACTTGCGCCGATGACAAAGGGCGTAGAGGGGGAGAGAGCCATTTTTTCAGCCCATTCAGGATGTATTCCCTCTATTGTATATGTGGTCGGCACAAGCTTTGACAGATGATTGGCTGTAATGCCTGCCACGTCAAGGGCTTCCTTGTCCCAGTCCAGCCGCTCCAGATTAAGCAGCCCGGTGCAGGAGGCGATGGAATGATCGACAACATATTGCCCGAACAGGCGGAAGAATAAATATTCTTTAATTGAAATAAATTTTGCCGTGCGCTGGAACAGTTCAGGCTCATCATGGCGCAGCCACATCAATTTGGTCAGAGGTGACATCGGATGAATGGGTGTGCCCGTACGCAGATAGATCTGATGGCCGATACCCTTCTCCTGAAGCTTGGTTGCCCAGGCTGCGCTGCGGTTATCAGCCCAGGTGATGCAGCGTGTTAATGGCTGATGCTGCTGATCCATGGCAATGACGCTGTGCATAGCCGAGCTGCAGGATACAAAGAGAATCTGATCAGCCGCAATCTGGCTTTCACTCATCACGCCGCGTACCGAGCGAATAGCTGCCTGCAAGATCTCTTCGGGATCTTGTTCCGCAACATCCGGTGCAGGGGTATAGAGCGGATATTCCTGAGTGGAGGTCGTGACCACCTCGCCTTGCTCTGTGAATAACACGGATTTGGTGCTGGTGGTGCCGATATCCATTCCAATCATATAGTTGGTCATAGAGTGATCCCTCTTTCTTTAAAGAGCTTAGAACATATTATTGAAGACAGGCCTACAGTTAAACAGGTTTACACGTATATTTTGATTTTACACCACTGTGCTTAGCAGCAAAATAAAGAGCAGTCCGACAACGGAGAGTAGTGTTTCCATAACGGTCCACGTCTTGAGAGTTTGAGCCACGCTCATATTAAAGAATTCCTTGATCATCCAGAAGCCTGCATCGTTTACGTGCGACAGAACGAGAGAGCCTGCGCCCGTAGCAAGCACGACCAGCTCAATATTGGCTCCAGGTGTAAGCGCGAGCACTGGGGCTACAATGCCTGCCGCTGTAGTCATGGCTACTGTAGCTGAGCCGGTTGCAACACGAATGAGCGCAGCTACAAGCCATGCGAACAGGATGACATTAATGTTGGCATGTGTAGCAAATTCGGCAATGGCGTTGCCCACACCGCTATTGATCAGCACCTGCTTGAACGCGCCGCCGCCGCCGATGATGAGAATGATTGTTGCAGTAGGTGCCAGGCATTCGCTGGTGAAACGGGAAAGTTCATGCTTGGTGAATCCGCGCGCAAAGCCCAGTGAAAAGAGGGCAAAGACGACGGAGATCAGCAGAGCAATAATTTCGTTACCAATAAACGCACTGAAAACAGTCAGGCTGCTCGTTGCTTCAGGATCAACGATGTTGGTGATTGAACCGATGAGCATGAGAATGACCGGAAGCAAAATGGTAAACAGTGTAATGCCAAATCCGGGCAGGTTGCTGTTCTTCTTGGCAGAAAACTGTTCAGCAAGTTCTGCCGGTGGTTCAGTATGAATTCTTTTGCCAATAAATTTACCGAAAACAGGTCCGGCAATAATCGCTGTAGGAATGCCGACCAGCAGGGAGTAGAGAATCGTTTTTCCCAGATCCGCATTAAAGGCTTCGATTGCTATCATAGGGGCCGGATGCGGTGGAACAAGCCCATGCACAGTGGATAGACCAGCCAGAATAGGAATTCCGATCTGAAGCAGGGACATGTTTGTTTTGCGGGCCACAGTGAAAATGATCGGGATCATGAGAATGACGCCCACTTCAAAGAAAACGGGAATACCTACGATAAAACCAACAATCATCATCGCCCAGTGCACTCGTTTTACACCGAAGCGGTCCACGAGAGTCGTAGCAATCTGCTCGGCACCACCGGATTCGGCCATCATTTTACCAAGTATGGTGCCAAGTCCAATGACGATTGCAATGGTGCCTAATGTACTGCCAAGCCCCCCCGTAATGGAGGATATGACATCGGCCGGCTTCATTCCCGTCAGTAAACCAAGCATCAATGCGGATAATAGAAGGGTAATGAACGGGTTCCATTTATATTTGGAGATTAACAGGATCAGGAAGATGATGGCGATCAACGTCCAGACCAGCAGTGTCGCATTATGGGATAGTCCAAAAATAGTACTCATGATGAGATTACTCCTTTGTCTGAGTTATAAACGCTTACAAATGGTCGTACCGACAAATAACAGTTCTCTGCTTGAGCAGTACGATTAAAAATCCTGGAGAGGTTATCATGCCCTAAAAAGGATAGAAAATCGCATTTTGTATACTTGTCGACAAGTTGAGTGCAATCAACTCGTAACGGATTGATTGCGAGCTCCCCCTATTATTGAAGCTACTGGTAAAGCCCATTAAAATTCAAAGCTTTCGTGTAACGTTTGTCCTGAGTCTTTGAAATAAGTGCGTACCCCAGCCTGGATCAGAAGCTTGTCGCCTGATTCCAGAGCTGCTGCAAGCGAGCGATGCTTCTCAACTACAGCGCTTACTTTGCCCTCGCCTTGAGCAAATACCCGGCGTGTTGTTAGCAGCATGACCGTCATCACGACATATCTGATGCTCTTCCACAGATGAGAAATGCGGGAGTGCGCGGCCGCTTCAATAATGGTCTCATGAAACGTAAGATCCTGATAGGCAAATTCGACAGCATTCTGGTGTTTGCCAGCGAGCTGCATTTTGTCGATAGTGTTGTGTAGCTGTGTGATTAGTGATGGGGGAACATCAGCAGACAACCTCTGCTGCACAAAGCTTTCAATGAGAAAGCGAACATCGTACAGCTCCTCGACATCCTTCATATTCAGGCCGAGGATCACAACGCCCATTCGTTCAAGGCGAATCAGACCCTCATTAGACAACGTTCTCAGCGCTTCGCGAACAGGCGAGCGGCTGCTGTCAAAATCAGCAGCAATTCGATTTTCCGACAAAATGTCTCCAGGCCGAAGGGTTCCGCTAATAATTCTCAGCCTTAATTCGCATGCTATGGCCTCACCGCGGGATGCTCCTTGAAGCCAGGAAGATGGAAACTGCATATGGCTAACGCTCCTAAAATGATGTGATCCGTACAGTTATTTATCATAACATACAGTGAGGCAGCCCTGAAAAAAACAATAAGTATACTTGTATACAAGATATTTTTTTAATCCTACACCTTTCTTGAAAGCTTGTAAACCTTCACATTAAAGCGGATACAGCGAGGAGCAATGAACCAAATTCAACTAAATATTCTTTATCCACATGTGAATAACTTCAAACAGCAAGAAATAAAAAAAGTCTAATGTGATAAGGTGTGGATAACCTGGAAAGTGCTTAGTACTGCGGTTTTCCGAACTTGTTGGGGATAACTTTGACGCTTGAGCGGGTCCACTGAATTGGGTGCAAAAGGTCAGGTCAAAATAATGTGAGTCTCAAATGCTGGAAAGCGCACGAAAAAGAGGAGCAAGGGGGTGCTTTTCAGTTGACTTTTCCAGTTGAACGTGGTTAAATGTATAAAGGTGTTTTCTGTGAAGATGAAAATGATTCATCACATAAGTATTTCCTTGTAAGGAGGTGCAATACATTGAGACCTACATTCAAACCGAACGTTAGCAAACGTAAAAAAGTTCATGGTTTCCGGAAAAGAATGAGCACAAAAAACGGCCGTAAAGTTCTGGCTGCACGTCGCCTTAAAGGCCGTAAAGTCCTGAGTGCTTAATGCATGTGAAGACCACCGAGGTGGTCTTTTTTTTCTTAAATGAGGGTTTTTCACGTGGATTCTATTTCCACTTTAGTAGGGAACTTACCTTAATATATATTTGTCGCCGTGACGGTTTACCGTCGTTCAAGAAAGCCTATACTAAATCAGTAATGAGGCCTCCGTCAATAACATGGATGGGGGACAGCAAGGAGCAGCGCCGTGTATAAAAGATTACGTCTACGAAACCGGGCGGACTTTAGCCGCGTATATCGCTTTGGAAAATCGTTTGCCAATCATCAGTTTGTGGTGTACGGATGCCGCCGTAAAGATACGGAGCAATTTCGGGTGGGCGTGTCATGCAGCAAAAAAATCGGAAACGCTGTCGTGCGTAACCGGATGCGGCGCATGATCAAGGAAATTGTACGTCATCATGAGCAGGAGATTGTTACGCAGATGGACCTTATTTTCATCGTTCGCAAAGGGGCACTCGATATGCCTTATAAGGAGATGGAGAAAAGTTTGCTCCATGTACTGCGTAAGGCCTCGCTGCTGAAGTCGTGCAAGCGGTAAGCTTCGGTTTATTTGTCCTCCTAATTATGGTATGATTTACGGTGGAATGGAATGGTTAAGAGAGGGGTTATGAAGTGTCGCGATTGAAGACATCTAAGGGGAAGTGGATTCTCCTCATTGCAGTCATTGCAATGGTCACTGTACTCGCCGGTTGTACTCCGCAAGGCTCCGGGGTAACTACGGAAGATTTGAAGAATAGTGGGTCATTCTGGCAAAGTAATGTTGTGTACTGGTTCTCACTGGCACTCGATACATTCGCCAACTGGTTTAACGGTGAATATGGACTAGCTGTCCTTGTGATGGTGCTAATTGTACGGACATTGATTTTACCATTAACGTTGAAGCAGGTTCGCAGCTCCAAAGCGATGCAGGCTATTCAGCCGCAACTGAAGGAGATTCAAACCAAGTATAAAGACACGCCTGAAAAGGTTCAGCAAGAAACGATGAAATTGTTTCAGGAGAACAAAGTCAATCCAATGGCGGGTTGTTTGCCACTTCTGATTCAGATGCCGATTTACATCGCACTTTATAACTCCATTTACGGAAACTCCAGTCTCAGAACCCACGATTTCTTGTGGCTTCAGCTTGGAGAAGCGGATCACCTGTTTATTTTGCCTGTACTGGCTGCCATCACAACATTCATCCAAACGTGGATGATGATGCGCATGAATCCTACACAGCAAGTTGGACCAATGCAGTTCATGCTGTGGGTGTATCCGATTCTGATTTTCGTGATGTCGTATCAGTTCCCATCAGCGTTGCCGCTTTACTGGTTCTACAGTAATATCTACACAATCGTGCAAAACTATTTCCTTTACCGGAATAATGATAAAGTTGTGGCCGAGGTCAACGTGAAGCAGAGCAGCTCTTCCAAGAATGGAGCTAAACGCAAAAACGGTGGCAGAGCTACTGTCTCTGGGAAAGGGTCGAAAGGGGCCAAAAAATCGAAATGACCACAGTCATTACGTCAGGAAAAACCGTTGAAGATGCTGTAAACCAAGGATTGGCTGAGCTGGGCGTGAGCCGGGACAAGGTCGAGATACAAGTGTTAGAGCAGCCGTCAAAAGGATTCCTGGGTTTGTTCGGGGTGAAGGCTGCCAAAGTTGAAGTCAAACTGCTGCCAGTACCTGAAGCTCCATCTGAGCAGTCGATCAAACCAGCCACACCTGAACCTGAGACCGATGTGTTACTTGAGGGTGTAGCACTCCATAATCCATATGAAGAAGCGGCTGCATTTTTGAAAGAGGTTGCGGCTGGTATGGGCCTAGAGGTGGAAGTGCATATTAAAAAACAGCGTGATGGTCATATCTTTAATATATCCGGTGAAGATCTGGGGATGATTATTGGTAGACGCGGACAGACGCTGGATGCTCTTCAATATCTGACCAATATCGTAGCGAACCGTTACTCGGAAAGCTTCGTACGCATCGTGCTCGATGCGGAAAACTTTCGCCAACGCCGACGCAAAACGCTTGAGGACCTGGCTGAACGATTAGCTGGACAAGCTATTCGCACAGGTAAGGAAGTTGTGCTTGAGCCGATGCCTCCGCTCGAACGGAAAGTGATTCATGCCAAACTGCAAAATCACCCGCAGATTAAGACATTAAGTAAGGGCGAGGAGCCTAATCGGCGTGTGGTTATTACGTTGAAATAACACGCAATTGAAGACGCAATGGCTTCCTGCTCGGTGCAGAAGCCATTGCTTTTTTCGTACCGCTTGAATATATATTGGCATTCTACAGAACCGTTGGATGACCGTTGATTATAGAGAAGTAAGGAGAGATATCACGATGATAAGCGATACGATTACAGCCATATCTACAGCGGTCGGTGAAGCCGGCATTGCTGTTATTCGCGTCAGTGGTCCAGATGCAGTGGCAGAGACGGAAAAAATTTTTCGCAGTAAAATCCCCTTGACTCAAGCAGCAACCCATACCGTTCATTACGGGCATATTATAGATCCAGCAAGTGGGGACAAGATCGAAGAGGTGCTGGTAACGGTGATGCGAGCGCCTCGTTCATTTACAACAGAGGATGTTGTCGAGATTAGTGCGCATGGTGGAGTCGTATCGGTTAAACGTGTGATGGACCTTCTGTTGCAGCTTAATATCCGACTCGCGGAACCAGGTGAGTTCACGAAACGGGCATTCCTTAATGGGCGAATTGACTTGTCTCAGGCAGAAGGGGTAATGGATCTTATTCGTTCGAAATCGGATCGGGCCTTCTCGGTAGCACTGAAGCAGGTGGAAGGCAAGCTGTCCTCCAAGCTACGGGATCTGAGACATACATTGGTTGAGACGCTGGCTCATATTGAAGTCAATATTGATTATCCAGAGCATGATGTGGAATCATTAACATCTGAATTTATTAAAGAAAAGTCCAGTCAGGTTATGGCTGAGATAGATAAATTGCTTACTACGGCTGAACAAGGCAAAATCTTGCGTGAAGGTATTACTACAGCCATTGTTGGACGTCCTAACGTGGGTAAATCCTCATTAATGAATACACTCGCACAGGATAACCGTGCAATCGTTACCGATATTCCAGGTACAACTCGTGATGTCATTGAAGAGTTCATTACCATTAACAATATCCCGCTAAAGCTGCTTGATACTGCTGGCATTCGGGAGACGATGGACGTTGTTGAGAAGATCGGGGTGGAGCGTTCCCGCTCGGCTGTAAATGATGCAGATTTGATTTTGATGGTGGTTAATGCGGCTGAGCCGCTGCATCAGGATGAGATTGAACTGCTGGAACAAATCCGCGGTAGACAATCAATTATCATTATGAATAAAATGGACTTAACGCCACAGATTGAACGTGACGTGCTGCTCCGTTATATTCCAGAGGAGCGGCTTGTACCGATGTCGGTTAAGGATGATCTGGGTGTAGATCGTTTGGAAGAGGCGATCTCCACGTTGTTTTTCAGCGGCAAGCTGGAGTCGGCAGATTTGACCTACGTCAGCAATGTTCGTCATATTGCGTTGCTTAAAAAGGCAAAGCAATCCCTGGTGGATGCTTATGAGGCTGCAGATCAGTTTGTTCCCATTGATATGATCCAGATTGATGTGCGTCTGGCGTGGGAGCAGCTCGGAGAGATCGTGGGAGATACGGCGCATGACGCGTTAATTGATCAGATTTTCTCCCAGTTCTGTCTAGGAAAGTAAATCATTATACCCCCTATTTATTGAAAGGGTCGTGTATGATGGAAAGGTGCAATCTCTGCCCGTTGTCAAAGGATGGAATGATGTTGTTGCCAGGAAGTGTTGGTTTCATATAGATAACAGTGAAATAAGGAGGTAATTACACATGGCTTTTGATGGCGGCAGTTATGATGTCATTGTCGTTGGAGCAGGACATGCCGGGGTGGAATCAGCTCTTGCAGCAGCCCGCATGGGTTCCAAAACGCTGATGATTACGATCAACCTCGACATGGTGGCCTTCATGCCTTGTAACCCATCCATTGGGGGACCGGCTAAAGGACACGTCGTACGTGAGATTGATGCACTTGGTGGAGAAATGGGACGGAATATCGACAAAACCTTTATCCAGATGCGGATGTTGAATACGGGGAAAGGCCCTGCTGTTCATGCACTGCGTGCGCAGGCAGATAAATTCTCTTATCAGCATACAATGAAGGAAACGATGGAGAAGGAACCTAATCTGACGATGCGTCAGGGGATGGTTGATCGTCTGATCGTGGAAGATGGCCAGTGTGTCGGGGTTGTTACTCAAACAGGTACAGAGTATCGTGCCAAAGCGGTGGTGCTGACGACAGGCACATACCTGCGCGGTAAAGTAATTATGGGTGAGCTGATGTATGAGAGTGGACCAAACAATCAGCAGCCCTCCCTTAAATTGTCGGAGCATCTGCGTGAGCTGGGCTTCGAGCTGGTTCGTTTCAAAACAGGTACACCACCACGTGTGCACAAGGATACGATTGATTTTAGCAAAACTGAAATTCAGCCGGGTGACGATGAGCCGAAGTTTTTCTCCTATGAGACCAAATCTTCAGACAATGAGCAGCTGCCTTGCTGGCTGACCTATACATCTGTGGAGACACATCAGATCATTAATGATAACTTGCATCGTGCACCGATGTTCTCTGGTGTAATTGAAGGAACAGGCCCACGTTACTGCCCATCCATTGAGGACAAAATCGTACGTTTCAGCGATAAGCCGAAGCACCAGATTTTCCTTGAGCCGGAAGGTAAAAATACGTCCGAGTATTACGTTCAGGGCTTGTCTACAAGTCTGCCAGAGGATGTACAACTCGCTGTACTGCGCTCTATTCCAGGTATGGAAAAGGTCGAAATGATGCGTAACGGTTACGCGATTGAATATGATGCAATGGTGCCCACCCAATTGTGGCCTTCACTGGAAACGAAGCGTCTCCCAGGTCTATTCACTGCGGGTCAAATTAATGGGACATCCGGTTATGAAGAAGCAGCGGGACAAGGGGTTATGGCAGGCATTAATGCGGCACGGAAAGTACAGGGCAAGGAAGCCATTGTACTCGACCGTTCCCAAGGTTATATCGGTGTACTCATTGATGACCTCG
Source organism: Paenibacillus barcinonensis (assembly GCF_003217495.1). Taxonomy (GTDB): domain Bacteria; phylum Bacillota; class Bacilli; order Paenibacillales; family Paenibacillaceae; genus Paenibacillus; species Paenibacillus barcinonensis. The sequence continues at coordinate 22,808 of NZ_QJSW01000007.1, forward strand.
TTACAAAGGGAACGAATGAGCCTTACCGCCTACTGACCTCTCGCGCCGAGTATCGTCTGCTGCTCCGTCATGACAATGCGGATATGCGTCTCACTGAAATCGGCCATGATATTGGCTTGATTACGGAAGAGCGTTATGCGACTTTCCTGGACAAAAAAGCGAAAGTGGAGCAGGAGATCAATCGTTTGAAAGAGGCAAAGGTTCGTCCTGTTGACGTCAATGCAAAGCTGGGCGAGATTGGTTCAACACCGATTCAGGATGGCAGCACGCTGCTGAATCTAATGCGTCGTCCAGAGATCGGTTATGACTGGATTGAGCAGATTTCACCTTCCGAGGTGGAGCTGACGGCTGACATGAAAGAACAGGTCGAGATTCAAATTAAATATGCGGGTTATATTGAGAAGCAATTGATCCACGTGGAACGTTTGTTGAAAATGGAGAAAAAGAAGATTCCAGACACGATCGTATATGATGAGATTCATGGTCTTGCGATGGAAGCCAAGCAGAAGCTTGCGAAGATCCGTCCAATCTCCATTGGTCAAGCATCTCGTATTGCTGGTGTTACACCTGCGGATATCTCCATCCTGCTTGTATATCTGGAGCATTATAACCGCGTTACCGCAGCAAGGGGACAATAATGGACGATATTCAAAAGCAACTACAGCTACGCTTGAAAGAGCATGGCTTGGAAATCGGAGAACTCCAGTTGGAACAGTTCGAATTGTATTATCAAGAGCTTGTTTCCTGGAACGAAAAAATGAATCTGACCGGTATTACTGACCGTGAGCAGGTGTATACAAAGCACTTCTATGATTCGGTATCGTTGGCATTTTATACGGATATGACGAAGGTATATAAACTTGCTGATATTGGTTCGGGAGCAGGCTTTCCTGGATTGCCGCTGAAAATTTGTTTTCCTCATCTGCAGCTTACGATCATTGACTCGTTAAACAAACGAATTGGCTTCCTGCAGCATGTAGTGGATACACTGGGGCTTGAACAGGTGGAGCTGATCCATGGTCGTGCCGAAGAGCTGGGCCGCAAGGAAGGATATCGCGACAGCTATGATCTGGTTACGGCACGCGCAGTAGCCAAGCTTGCGGTATTGAATGAATTTTGTCTTCCTTTTGTGCGTAAGAGCGGTATGTTTGCTGCGATGAAGGGGGGAGACCCGCGCGATGAAATGAAGGAAGCGGAGTTCAGCTTTAATCAGTTAAAGGGCCGGGTAAAGGCTGTGCATCCGTTTCAGCTGCCCGTGGAGGAATCGGAACGTCATATCATTTTGATTCAGAAGTTTGATAAGACTCCGCATAAGTATCCTCGTAAACCTGGAACACCACTCAAGACACCGCTGGTGTAAAAAAGAAAGCTTGAACGTAATGGAGTTGACTAGATTACGTCAAAAATAGAAGATGGCAAAGCAGGGAGGATGTTTCACGTGAAACATCCTCTTTTGTTTTATTTTTATAATAAAACTAAATATCAATTTGCCCACAATAATCAAAATAAAGCAGGAAAATTTGCTGGCTTTAAAGAATAGGTAAACATAGGATTATGGACAAAAAGATGATAGAATAGAAGTAGCCGATCCTGCATAATCAGTGATCATAGATTAGTTCATATAGATATAATGATAAGCATTTCATGTTAGCAAGAGCAAGTGATACGATGGCATAACTTATTTCAGGAAGTTGAATGTGAATCTCGCTTATGGAATAAGAAGCACCTGCTTGCATGCGGGAGCTATTACGAAACTAGGTGGTAATCTACGGAATGAAAGAACAATTCTCGAAGTTGTTTGGTTTGGCGGATCGCAATAACGGAGATGAAGTTAAACAGGTCCCTGTTAATGAAATTGTGAGTAGTCCATATCAACCCCGTACTATTTTTGATGACGATAAAATTGATGAGCTACTGCAAACGATCAAAACTCATGGCGTTATTCAACCGATTGTTGTACGTGTACGAAATGGCTCCTATGAGATCATCGCTGGTGAGCGGCGATGGCGTGCGGTTCGTAAGCTGGGCTTAGAACATATTCCAGCTATTGTGCGTGAATTTAATGATTCTCAGGCGGCATCCATTGCTTTGATCGAGAATTTACAGCGTGAGGGCTTAACCTCTATTGAGGAAGCGGTTGCCTACCAAAAGCTGATAGACCTGCATCATCTGACGCAGGAGAGCCTTGCACAGCGGCTTGGCAAAAGTCAGTCTACCATTGCCAACAAGATTCGATTGTTGCAGCTTCCTGAAGGTATAAAAACAGCCTTAATGGAGCGAAAAATATCAGAACGACACGCAAGAGCATTGTTATCCCTTGATACGGAAGAGCTGCAGCTAAAATTGCTGGGTGAGATTATCGACAAGGAATTGAATGTGAAGCAGACAGAGGCACGTGTTGCCTTTTACAAGGAAGCATCGAAGATCAAAAAGTCCAAGCGTGTATCGTTCACCAAGGATGTAAGGCTGGCGCTCAATACGATTCGTCAATCCATTGATATGGTGACTGGCTCAGGTATGGATATCAAAACTAAAGAAGCTGATCATGAGGATCATTATGAGATCGTTATTCATATCCCAAAACGCAAATAATTGAAGCTTCCAAGGCGGCAATGGGCCGCTTTTTCTGTCTCAATAGTCAGATGGTGTATGACGTGAAGATGAACAATCGTTTTGCTAAAACGGTAGTTGTTATTCGTGCGCACAATGTCCGCCTGCTTATTGTTAACTGTAACTCACAACCTACTAGAAAAGACTTCTATTTTATTTGAGGTGAAGGTATTGTCTAAGATTATGGCCGTAGCAAATCAAAAGGGCGGTGTGGGGAAAACAACGACATCGGTTAACTTGGGTGCAGGACTTGCTTCACTCGGAAAGAAGGTACTGCTTGTAGATATTGACCCCCAAGGGAATACAACGAGCGGAGTCGGGATTAATAAAGCAGATGTGGCGAATTGTATATATGACGTTCTTATTAATGATGTGCCTACCCAGGAAGCAATCGCGGAGACACAGATTGATGGTCTTCATATCATACCTGCAACGATCCAACTTGCCGGAGCCGAGATCGAACTGGTATCTACCATATCGCGAGAAGTTCGTCTGAAAAAGGCGCTTGCACAGGTGAAAAATAATTACGATTATATTCTGATTGATTGTCCGCCGTCGCTCGGTATGCTGACAATTAACTCGTTGACCGCTTCTGATTCAGTGATTATTCCTATTCAGTGTGAATACTATGCATTAGAAGGGCTGAGTCAGTTGCTCAACACGGTTCGTCTGGTGCAGAAGCATTTGAATACTTCCCTTCAGATTGAGGGTGTGTTGTTGACGATGTTTGATGCTCGTACCAATCTGGGTATTCAGGTTATAGAAGAAGTGAAGAAGTATTTTCAACAAAAAGTGTATCAGACTATAATTCCTCGTAATGTACGACTTAGTGAAGCGCCATCTCACGGGCAGTCTATTATTACGTATGATCCTCGATCCAGAGGAGCGGAAGTGTATTTAGAGCTCGCAAAGGAAGTGATTTCTTATGAGTAAGCGGCTTGGAAAAGGACTGGATGCCCTCATTCCTTCGCTTTCAATTAATGACGACGATAAAGTCGTAGAAATCCCGATTAGCCAACTGCGGGCTAACCCTTATCAGCCGCGTAAAGCATTTGATGAGGAAGCCATTCATGAACTGGCGGAATCAATCCGGCAGCATGGTGTGATTCAACCCATCATCGTTCGACCTGTGCTTCGAGGATATGAGATTATAGCAGGAGAGCGCAGATTCAGAGCATCACAGTATTGTGGCAATGCTACCGTTCCCGCTGTAGTTCGTACTTTTAATGATCAGCAGGTTATGGAGATTGCTCTGATTGAAAACCTGCAGCGGGAAAATCTGAACGCAATGGAAGTAGCGGTAGCTTATCAAGGGCTGATGGATCAATTTTCGCTAACTCAAGAAGAGTTGTCTGTGAAGGTGGGTAAATCACGCTCTCATATTGCCAACTTTTTGCGTTTGCTGTCTTTACCAGAGGAAGTTAAGGATCATGTTTCACGTGGAACATTATCAATGGGCCATGCACGTGCCATTGTGGGTGTGAAGGATGAAAGTCTGGTTAAGCAGCTGGCTAAGCAGTCCATTGATCAGCAGTGGAGTGTGCGCGAGCTTGAAGAGGCTGTTCAACAGCTGGATCGTTCCAAAACAGGTGAAGCTAAAGCTAAGAGCAAATTAAAAAAGAAAGATCCCTTTATTGATACCCTGGAAGAATCACTGCGTGAACGGTTTAAAACGACAGTGAAAATAAAGCATGGTCAAAAGGATAAAGGTAAAATAGAGCTCAACTACTACAGCAAGCAGGATCTCGAGCGGTTATTGGAATTGTTACAATAGCAGCTTGAGTGGTTCGTTAACAACATGCAGAGCTACTCATGTCATGACATATCGACTCTGTGTTCTGGAGAAACGATATGTCATTCTTTGTTTGTGTGACCCTAGCAATGCACCCTTATGAACAGAGGTGGTTAGAAATGGAGAAGATGATATATCTTGATCATGCAGCAACTTCGTGGCCCAAACCACCTGCTGTGGGTGAGGCGATGATGCATGCGCTGGAGTTCGCCGGTGCTAACCCTGGAAGAGGTAGTCATCGTATGGCTGTGCAGGCCAGCAGAGTCTTATTTGAAACAAGGAAAGAGATCGCGAAGCTGTTTGCTGTCAACAATCCGAATGATATTTCATTTGGCTCCAATACAACGGAGGCACTTAACCTTGCAATTCAAGGTGCTCTTCGGCAAGGTGATCATGTGATTGCGACGATGGCAGAGCATAATTCGGTCAGACGGCCGTTGGAGTTTTTGCGCATGCAAGGTAAAATAGAGGTTGATTATGTACCTGTAGATGCTTCTGGTGTAATCGAGCTAAAAAAGATGGAACATATGTTTCGTAAAAACACCCGTTTGGTGGTTTGTACCCATAGTTCCAATCTTCTAGGTAGCATCTTGCCTATTGGTGAGATTGCACAGCTGTGTCGTAAGCACGGGTCTATATTACTTGTTGATGCCGCTCAGAGTGCTGGAATACTTCCCATAGATGTACAGCAGCTTGGCATTGATATGCTTGCTTTTCCCGGACATAAAGGTTTGCTGGGACCGCAGGGAACAGGTGGTTTATATATCGCTCCTGAGCTGGATATACAGCCTCTGCTGCATGGGGGAACAGGTAGTCAGTCCGAAGCTTTGGAGCAGCCAAAGGTGCGCCCTGATCGCTATGAGGCAGGTACTCCAAATACGGTAGGCATTGCAGGATTAGGAGCAGGAGTAAAGCATGTACTTGGGATGACACCTTCAAGGATCTATCAGCATGAATGGCAGCTAACGCAGCGTATTATGGAAGGACTTTCTTCTATAAAAGGTATTCGAATGTTAGGTCCTGATATTGGACAACCACGAACGGGATTAGTATCCTTTGTTGTGGAAGGATATGATGCTGCTCAGCTGGCATTCCGACTGGATCGAAACTATGGTATTGCTGTACGTTCTGGCTTTCATTGTACACCACTGGCACATGAATCGGCTGGTACCACGGGAACTGGAGCCGTTCGAGCCAGTGTAGGCTACAATTCGACGCAAGGACAGGTGGATCAATTGATTCGGGCAGTAACGGAGCTAACCAAGGTGAACTAACGACACACCATATGAATGCACTATATTTATTTTGGAAATATATGATGAATTGCTTGTATAACAGGTTGATCTATAATAAAAGCTAAGGAATGCGGACAGACGTGAATCTGATCAAAAACATAGAGGGGTAGTTGCACTTACATGGCTGAATTAAATGAGCTGATTCTGGAACAGCTGTTATGGATTATTGGCGGATTGGCATTACTTACGTTGATTCTATTGATTGTAAGTATTGCTCAAGGGGCAAGGTTACGGAAATTCAAACGTAAATATGAAGCCATGATGGCTGGCAGTGGTGTGGAGGACCTGGAATCCCTGCTGATTAATCTGAAAATTCAGATGGACAGCATCGAGGATGAACACAAGCTGCAGACGAATCAGCTGCAAGCAGCATTGCAGAAGTTGGCTCGTATACAGGGCAAGGTCGGCGTGAAAAGGTATAACGCGTACGGAGAGCGTGGTAGCGACCTGAGCTTTTCTATAGCCATGATTAATGACAGTCAGGATGGTATGATTCTTACGGGGTTATTCAATCGTGACGGTTCATATGTATATGCAAAACCTCTAAAAGGGGGAGAGTCATCGTATACACTTTCCCCAGAGGAGAAGGAAGCAATTATTCTGGCACAGCAAGCAGAGTAGAACGGGTATGCCATTCCCGAATGGCTGAATAGAGACTGCTGGATATAATTTCAGACATGCGCATGACTAGACTAAGTCGTGTATTCTGGAGCACAAAGTATTCCATAAAACCGCCGACGTTAACGATACCTGTCAGATGGATATCGCCGACCGGCGGTAATTCTTTATTTACCCCTGCGCCAGGCTTGAGAGGGCCGTTTACGACCTGAATACAGCCCACACTGGAGGATTGGCCGAGACAAGCATCAATGCCGATTACATATGGATTGTGATGGGTTTCGTAAATCTTCTGAAGTGTATCCTGCAAATTAACCGCATGCACCGGTTCATCGAGCGTACCATACAGGTGAAACAGAGGGCTGTCCCATTTGGCGAGTGACGTACCCACCAGAGGTCCAAGGCAATCGCCGGTAGAGCGGTCTGTGCCGATGCAGACGATGACTACATTTTGCAGGGAATGCGCCTTGTAGAGATGAAACATCAAACGATGTACAATAGCAGAATGCACGCCTGGCTCGGTGTGAGGTATTTTCAAACTAGTCATATCTTGTGACGAAAAGGAACGCGAAGTAGGATTCATAGGATCTATCCTTTCCCTTGGAATAGTAGTAACAGTATATGGAAAGGTAGAGTGTTTTATACTTCGGAAGGACAGGCTTTTTGCTTTTGGGAAGAGAGCCGGCCATAGCATGAAAGGAGCAGAATATGGACGAATGGATCGATGATTGGATGCTGATTGCTTTTGACTCTACACAACAGGCTTTGCGAGCAGAGATGCTGCTGGAGTTCGCCGAGATCGAGATTGACTTGTTTCCGACCCCTAAGGAGATTACTGCAGGATGTGCTCTGTGTATTCAATTTCCCAAAGAGGATTTGCCACGCGTACAGAAAATTATTCGGGATGAGTTTGTTGAGATTCGCGGCCTCTATTTCAAAACGGAAGACAGCTATGATAACATACCGATGTAGAGGAGAGATCAGGCATGGGGCCTTTTTACTTTGCTCAAGGAAAGCAAGAATCAGATACTGCTACACAGGCAGTGAGTAACGCCATTCGCTGGACGGATAAGGTATGGGACAAAATTTCAGATGCGGATATGTGGCTTAACATCATGTTCAGTTCGATCCGCATCCTGATTATTTTTATTATTACGCGTATTGTGATTAAAGTGGTGTACCGGATTATTGATCGCTCTATGGCTCGTAAACAGGAAGGCAAAATTCGTGTGAATCCCCGTAGATTCGTAACGATTGGAGAGCTGTTAAAAAATGCGACCTCGATAACCTGTAATTTCATTATGATTCTGTTACTGCTATCGGAGATTGATATTCAGGTCGGTCCTTTACTTGCCAGTGCCGGTGTACTAGGACTTGCCATTGGTTTTGGTGCTCAGGGTTTGGTGAAGGACGTGATCACCGGATTCTTCATTATTTTAGAGGATCAATTTGCCGTAGGGGACGTTATCCAGACAGGGTCGTATAAGGGAACGGTTGAGGTTATTGGGCTAAGAACCACCAAACTTGTAAGCTGGCAGGGGGAAGTTCACATTATTCCGAACGGCACGATTGCAAGTGTGACTAATTATTCCATGTCCAATTCCTTGGCGGTCGTTGATATCCCGATGAAGGCCGATCTGACACTAGATGAGTCTGTACATCTGGTGAAGCAGTCACTGGCTGGGATCGAGGAGCGCAATCTGAATATCGTGAAGGTTCCTGATGTGTTGGGTATACAGTCCATGTCAACCTCGGAATATGTTATTCGTATTGTATCTGAATGTATGCCCAATTCGAGAGCTTCGGTGGAAAGGCAGATCCAAGGTGATGTGAAGAAAATTTTGGAGTATCATGAGAGAAGCAAGCAGGCTGCATTGGAACAGGCCGCTGCGCTGGATAATGATGAGGGAGATGGTGCAGGTGGAGCGTAAAGTTTTCCAGCTTGGAGATATTGTGCAGATGAAAAAGCAGCACCCCTGTGGCAGCAATGAGATGGAAATCATTCGCATGGGTATGGATATACGGATCAAATGTGTTGGCTGCAAACACAGCGTGTTAATTCCTAGAGCCAAGTTTGAGAAAAATATGAAAAAAGTGCTGCGTTCCGCAGAAGAAAACGCGGAATCCTGAGGCTCTGACGCGTAAGCGAATGGCTGTTTTGCAGCCCGAATCAATTATATCAGCACATGGATGGAGTGAACGTTATATGCTCGAAAATAACGTTTACATGCAGGCGGGGCATAGGTATTGCAATCCTTCTGCAAGCATGATATAATCAATTTTGCTGCGGAAAGGTACCCAAGAGGCCCAAGGGGGCTGACTCGAAATCAGCTAGGCGTGTCACAGCGTGCGTGGGTTCGAATCCCACCCTTTCCGCCACTTCACTTTTTTACTTAGTGGTAACTACAAATGTTTATATAAGCTCCTGGAATGGAGTTTTGAACTATAGGATGCAGAGAGCCTTCCATTGGGAAGGTTCTTTTTTTATTGTTTTGTGAATGAAAAAATAAAGAGCCCCGAAGGGCTCTCTATCCGGCGGCACAGGTTTAGTCAGATCACAATCGGTCGTAACGACAGAAACGTTGGCTGTACTGCATGCTTGCAATACGTGTGCTTCAGAACAAGGTCTTACACACCCATATGCTTCTTATATTACGTGATGCATCTCCAACAGCGAAAAATCGGCTTCGTTGTCCAACGGAACCACACCTCTCTTGTGTACCGCCTGATTGTATTATGTGCATATTGAGTTTTTATATACGTGAACAATACGAAAATATTTTAGTGCACCCGAGCCTTGGTCAGCTTTTTCCACTTGCGGTTATGGTTGCTGGTTTCCGGGAAGGCTTCGCCTTTCTTCAACGTAACTCGCTTAGGATTGTTAATTTCCGTATGAAAACTGTTCTCTCCGACTTCCGTGTACTCTCCATCGTTCGGTGCTTTATCACCTGGTTCAAATTCGGTTCGTTCACCCATATCAAACAGCCTCCTTAACAGAATGAGATCAGTGTTGCTTCTATAGTGTGTTCAAGTTATGGACTGATCATGTTGGAGAATATGTACCAATCTGCACAGGGAACGTTTGCTTGCATTTCGTCTGGAGATTTGTTATATTAATATAGTTCGAGTTTGTGCTCGTTCCTTGCTCTCAACCTGGATTGAGGGCCAGAGTCCATAAGGAGGTGAAAATTATGCGCAAATATGAAGTGATGTACATTATTCGTCCTGACGTTGAGCAAGAAGTTGTTCAAGCTACAGTCGATAAATTCCAAGGCATCATCTCCAACGGCGGTGGTGAGGTTACAGCTCACGACGTTATGGGTAAACGCCGTCTTGCGTATGAGATCAAGAAATTCCGTGATGGTGTTTATGTTCTGGTACACTTCACTGCTGAACCAGCAGTAGTTACTGAGCTTGAGCGTCTCATGAAAATTTCCGACGAAGTTATTCGTTATCTCATTACTAACGACGTTAAGTCTGCCTAAGACAATTAACTCGTGATTATCGCACCAATACGCTCAGAAGGAGGGGATTACATTGTTGAACCGTGTCATTCTGATCGGCCGGTTAACCCGGGATCCTGAATTGCGTTACACTCCAGCAGGAGTAGCCGTGACACAATTTACTTTGGCCGTAGACAGACCGTTTACAAGCCAGGGGGGAGAGCGGGAAGCAGATTTTATTCCGGTCGTAACCTGGAGACAGCTTGCTGAGACCTGTGCAAACTATTTGCGTAAAGGTCGTCTGGCTGCAGTCGAAGGACGCATTCAAGTACGGAACTACGAAAATAACGAAGGTAAACGTGTATACGTGACCGAAGTCATTGCCGATAATGTTCGTTTCTTGGAGTCAGCTAACCGTGATGGCGGTGGCGGCGGGGGACAACCTATGCGTGAAGAGCCTTCTTATGGAGGCGGCGGACGTGCCAGCAACAATAATGCTGCGCGTAGCAACAATCAGGATCCTTTTTCCGATGACGGAAAACCGATTGATATATCGGATGATGATTTGCCATTTTAACGTGAGCCGATACTCGTTACGAGATATGGGTTACATGATAGGAAAGGACTGAAAAGCATGGGCTTCAAGCAAAGAGAAGGCGGAGACGATAAAAGACCGGCACGTCGTGGTGGTCGCAACAAACGTCGTAAAGTGTGCTTCTTCACAGCGAACAAAATCACTCACATCGACTATAAAGATACGGACTTGCTTCGTAAATTTATCAGCGAACGTGGAAAAATTTTGCCACGCCGTGTAACAGGTACTAGCGCTAAATATCAACGCATGCTGACGATTGCAATCAAACGCTCCCGTCAAATCGCATTGCTGCCATACACAACTGAGTAGTTTCTACTCAGTTTGCATACAAGAGCAGTCGGCTTATAGCCGGCTGCTTTTTTGTGTTTTTGAACATCTGCTGCAGGAACAGTTCTTATGAAAATTAGAGAAAATGAAAACGTATAATCATGTATTGTTTACAAAAGAAGCTTTCAAAAGGGAGATGAATTATAATAGAGTATAACTAGTCGTGAAAAAAAATTTGCTATGCAGCATGTGAATAAGGATTGAATCAGAAATAACATCGGGAGAGTATATGAATTCTATACAGCGTAAGGAAAAATTACGAAGAAGGAAAAGCTTGAGGAACTGGATCATTGCAACAATGTTTATATCTATAGTATATCTATGGTTACAGCAAAAAGGAGATATGGGTGAGTTATGGCCGGATCAGACGCAGACGATCCCCGAACCGATGCCTATCACGGGATTACATCCGGTGGTTGCTGAGAACGAGGGTGTACTGGTTCGTATGGCGGCGAGGCGTGGTATTCATGTTGTAATTACACATGGGTACAGGAGTGTGGAAGAACAGGATGCACTCTTTGCCCAGGGACGATCCACATCAGGAAATATTGTTACGAATGCAAGAGGAGGGGAGTCCTATCACAACTATGGGCTTGCCATTGATTTTGCCTTAAAAACTCCTGAGGGAGATATCGTGTGGGATATGGAACGTGATGATAATGGCAATGGGAAAGCGGATTGGATGGAAGTTGTAGCTTTGGCGAAAGAGATGGGATTTACCTGGGGCGGCGACTGGACGGACTTTCCAGATTATCCTCATCTGCAGATGGACTTTGGTTTAAGCATCCGTGATCTGAAGCGTGGGAAAAGACCTCCAGCTGCGCCATAATGAGATATTATATAATATTCGTTTTTATGTATAAATATTAGAAAAGTCCTGCGTATCGTAGGACTTTTTTCTTTCTTTTGTAAAATAAATGTACAAAAGTGACAATTAACTCTTTACAGCAACAAATAAATAAAACTATACTAGAATAACTAGATTTTGACGCTTTCCTTACAAATGTTGCATAGATGCTTATCGTAGCGCTATTGGATTCTTAAAATACATTTCTTTTTAATCGACAAAATCCCCCTATATATGACATGTAAATTACATATTTATGTTATTCAGTGTGAGCATAATCATAAAAAATACAATAGGTGTTATATATATGTTATATATAGACCTTGAGAGCTTGGCAAAACTCACTCCTGCTATCTATCAGAATTAGCCCCCACATGAACGATTAAACCTTGTCAAACCTTAATAATCCTCGATATAGATACCTTTTGGTTAAAACTAATACCCAAAACTATAGTAAAGAAAACATTTATTCCAAGAAACACAAAATAATGATTGACGTTAGCTAAAATTACACGTATGATTACAGTAATTATTTGTAATTATAATTCCGCTAGGAATTATCAACATTAATTGACCAATGGTTTAAATTGATTCTTATAATCTGGATTCTGTCTACGAAAAGGCAATTTGTATACATTTTTGTTCATTTTTAAAAGAACATAGAAATATACAGTGGATGCATTCATTTACTCACGAATACAGTCTGCGGAATTTACGGGGTTAGGGTGATTGATTTGAATAATGAGCTATTGGAAGTCAAGGAACTTACTACATCATTCAGAATTGAAGATGATTATTATGCAGCAGTTGACCACGTGAACCTTAAAGTTAAAAAAAATGAAGTATTGGCTATTGTAGGTGAGTCCGGCTCAGGTAAAAGTGCTTTTGCATTCTCGCTGATGGGCCTACACAATAAAGCCAAAATCGAAGGCCAAATTCTCTACAAAGGGCAGGATATCGCTAATCTCCCTCCAAGTCAGATGAACAAACTGCGTGGAAAAGAAATAGCCATGATTTTTCAGGACCCTTTATCCGCACTCAATCCTCTCATGATCATAGGTGAACAGATTGAAGAGATTCTTACGCTTCATCAACCGAAGCTGTCTTCAAAGGAAAAGAAAGATAAGGTTATTCACTTATTGGACCAAGTAGGGATTGCTCGTCCCGAACAATTATACAAGCAATATCCCCACGAATTATCTGGTGGCATGAGACAGCGTGTTGTTATTGCGATAGCGATAGCGAACAAGCCGGAGCTGCTGATTGCCGATGAACCGACAACAGCGCTTGACGTTACGATTCAGTTGCAAATTCTTGAATTGATTCGCGAGTTGAAGCACGAAATTAATGCGGGCATTATTCTTATCACCCACGATCTTGGTGTTGTAGCCGAGATGGCAGATCGGGTTGCAGTAATGTACGCAGGTGAAATTGTTGAAATAGCGGATATCGTAACACTCATGACAAACGCAAAGCATCCATACACAAGATCATTGCTGAACTCTATTCCTACTATAACCGAAGAAAAATCCAAGTTGCATGTTATTCAAGGTATTGTACCATCGCTCAAAAATCTTCCTCGACAAGGCTGCCGCTTTAAGGCGCGTATTCCTTGGATCAGCGAATCAGCTCACGAAGAAAACCCGCAAATGCATGAAATTGCACCAGGTCACTTCGTAAGGTGTACCTGCTATCAGCATTTTCATTTCCCTGATCAAGCGGAGGAGGAATAACATAATGGCATTACTCGAAGTAGAGGGACTCAAGATACACTTTCCAATTCGCGGAGGATTACTTAAACGGGAGATTGGCAGCGTCAAGGCTGTTGATGATGTCAGCTTCTCCATCGGAGAGGGCCAGACATATGGTCTTGTTGGAGAATCAGGCTCAGGCAAGACTACAACAGGTAGAGCTGTAATTGGTCTGAACCATGTAACGGCAGGAAAAATTTTATTTAACGGCAAGGATTTAACCCGAGAACGACGTAAAGATCGTCAGCTCCAGCGGGATGTGCAGATGATTTTTCAAGATCCGTATTCCTCGCTTAATCCTAAGAAGAGGGTTTTGGATATCATTGCTGAGCCTCTTCGTAACTATGAACGTCTGACGGCAACAGAAGAGAAGAGACAGGTCGCAAGTTTGCTGGAAAAGGTAGGGCTTAGTCCCGAATCCATCTACAAATACCCGCATGAATTTTCAGGCGGGCAGCGACAGCGGATTGGGATTGCTCGTGCCATTGCTCTCAAGCCGAAGCTGATTATCGCTGACGAGCCAGTATCCGCACTTGATGTATCTGTACAAGCTCAGGTACTCAACTTTATGCAAGAGATTCAGAAGGAACTCAATCTAACGTATCTGTTTATCAGTCATGATCTTGGCATTATACGCCATATGTGTGACCAGATCGGAATTATGTATAAAGGTCGATATGTAGAACAAGGGACGACAGATGATATTTTTGAAAATCCCCAGCATATTTACACGAAGCGTCTTATCGCAGCAATTCCGGATATGGACCCGACCAAACGTGAGGAAATGATTGCTTTCCGACAACAGATCAAATCCGAGTATGAAAACTCATACCGCAATTTCTTCGATGAGGAAGGGCTTGCTTATTCGCTCCAATCCATTTCCGATACTCACCGGGTAGCTCTACCTCAGAAAGGTTGAAGGCCATATGTGGAAAACTATTGTACGCCGAATATTTATTATGATTCCCCAAATATTTTTGCTTAGCATTCTTGTCTTCCTGATGGCCAAAGCCATGCCAGGAGACGCATTGACCGGGCTGCTTGATCCGAGTATTGACCCGAAAGCGCTGGAAGAGCAGCGTGAACGACTGGGACTGAACAATCCATGGTATGTGCAGTATTGGGACTGGATCAGTCATGCTGCAATCGGTGACTTTGGACAATCCTTCCGTTTCAAAATGCCAGTAACCGACCTTATCGGTCAACGGATTGCCAACACGTTCTGGCTTGCTTTGGCAACGCTCATTCTTACGTATCTTATCGCGATCCCGCTCGGTATTATTAGCGGACGTTACAACGATACGTGGTCTGACCGTTTGATTACAGGTTATACATACCTGGGATTTGCAGCACCGCTGTTTATCTTCGCTCTGGTTATGGTCTGGATTTTCGGCTTCCGTTTTGGCTGGTTCCCGACTGGAGGAAGTGTGGCACCGGGCCTCACGCCAGGCACATTTGAATATGTGATAAGTAAAATTCATCACTTGCTCCTGCCGGCACTATCCATGGCATTAATCTCTACCGTATCCACGGTACAATATTTGCGCAGTGAGATCATCGACATCAAACACAAGGAATTTGTGCTTACGGCGAGAGCCAAGGGTGCTTCAGAATCCCGAATCTACAACAGACATATTTTGCGAAACTCCCTGTTGCCGATTGCAGCATTTTTCGGATATGAGATTACGGGGCTGATTGGTGGGACCATTTTTATCGAAAGTATATTCAGTTATCCGGGTATGGGGCAGTTGTTCCTGAATTCCATCTCGCTACGGGATTTCAGTGTTGTTACAGCACTCGTATTATTATACGGAATTGCTACGATTCTAGGATCGTTGCTGTCTGATATTATTCTGGGATTGGTCGATCCGCGTATTCGCATTAAGTAAGAACTTGAAGATTTCGGGGTGAAAACAGATGAGCAGTGTCAACGATGTGGTAATATCTTCACAAAAAAACGATAAAAGCCCCTCTAGCTGGAGGATATTATGGCGAGAGCTGGTCAGGGACAAGGTAGCCTTGGTTTCCCTCATTTTTTTAGGATTGGTTGTTGTCCTTGTGTACGGAACGTCCATGATTCTGGATCAGGATGAGATTGTTAAAGTTGATCTGTTTGCACTATACGAGCCACCATCAGCACAGTACTGGCTGGGCACAGATTATGGTGGTCGAGATGTATTTGGTCAGCTTGTCATTGGTACACGAAACTCGTTAACAATCGGGATTCTGGTCACGGTGATGACCGGATTCATCGGTATCTTGGTGGGTGTATTATCGGGATACTTCGGTGGAATGATTGATAATATGTTCATGCGTGTAGTGGACTTTTTCATGATCCTGCCGTTCCTGATGATGGTTATCGCCTTTGTAACGGCTGTACCGAAGTATAATATCGTTTCATTTTCCCTGATTATGACTGCCTTCCTATGGATGGGGATTGCCAGGCTGATTCGATCCAAGGCCCTTCAGGAAGGTGAATTGGAGTATATTAAAGCATCCAAAACGCTGGGATCTTCTCATTTCAAAATTATTGTCTCACAGCTACTTCCCAATCTGAGTTCAATTATTATCGTTACGATGACGTTGAATCTGGCATCTAATATTGGTCTTGAATCCGGGTTGTCTTTCCTGGGGTTTGGTTTTCCTGAAAGTACGCCCAGTCTTGGAACACTTGTAAGTTATGCACGTAATCCGCAAACGTTGGAGTACAGATGGTGGATATGGCTACCTGCATCAATACTGATTCTAGTATTGATGTTGAGTATAAATAATGTCGGACAAGCCTTGAAGCGTGCGACGGATGCAAGACAAAGAAGAGGTTAAAAAAAGGGAGGAAAGGTTCATGAAAAAGGTATTGTTTTCACGAGCACTATTTTTCACGATGATGCTGGTCTTTGTATTGGCGCTTGCGGCGTGCTCCGAAAAAGAGGCAGCAACACCTGCACCGGGAGCAAAAACAGAAGAAGGAAAAACGGAGGAAAAGCCTGCGAAAGAAGAAGGGGTTTACTCTATTGAAGACTTCAGTAATGTTAAAAAAAATGAAGGTACTGCAATTGAAGGTGGATCTTTGACTTTTGGTCTCGTATCCGATACAGCGTTCGAAGGAACATTGAACTATAACTTCTATTCCGGTAATCCGGATTCACAGGTGCTGCAATGGTTTGACGAAGGTTTGCTGACTTGGGACAAAGACTATGTCTACACGAATGACGGCGCAGCAACATATGAAACTTCCGAGGATGGTAAAACATTCACACTTACCATTCGTGACAATGTAAACTGGCATGATGGCAAGCCGGTAACGGCTGAAGACTTGCAGTTTGCATATGAGGTTATTGGTAGCAAGGGCTATGACGGCCCACGTTATGATTCTAACTTCACAAGTGTAGTAGGTATGGACGAGTTCCATGCTGGAAAAGCAAAAACAATCTCTGGTATTAAAGTGCTGAGCGACAAAAAAATCAGCATTACGTATAAAGAAGCAACACCATCCCTGCTGACAGGCGGCGTATGGACATATCCTCTCGCTAAACACATCTTCGGTGGTATGGATGTAGCAAAAATGTCTTCTTCCAAAGAAGTACGTGAGAAGCCAATCGGTTTTGGTCCATTTAAAATTGAAACCATCACTCCTGGTGAGTCTGTAACTTTTGTTAAAAACGAAGACTACTGGCGTGGAACTCCAAAACTGGACAAAGTGACATTGAAAGTAATCAACCCGACAACGGTTGTTCAAGAGCTGAAGTCTGGCGGTGTTGATCTGGTAGATGCCTTCCCGACAGATCAGTATAAAGATAATGCAAACCTGTCCAACGTTGAATTCCTGGGTGCAATCGACCGTGCGTATACGTACATCGGTTTCAAACTGGGAACGTGGGATGCTGCGAACAACAAAGTTAAATCTAACCCTGACGCCAAAATGGGAGATAAAAACCTGCGTAAAGCGATGTGGATGGCTGTAGATAATGACCAAGTAGGTAAACGTTTCTATAACGGTCTCCGCTGGAATGCAACAACGCTGATTCCGCCTTCTCACCCTGAGTTCCATGATTCAAGCAATCCAGGTGTGAAATATGATCCGGAAGCTGCTAAAAAATTGCTTGACGAGGCTGGTTACAAAATGAACGGTGAATTCCGTACAAAACCGGATGGATCACCACTTGAAATCAACTTTATTTCTATGACAGGTGGCGATACAGCTGAACCGCTTGCTCGCTATTATGTTCAATCTTGGGCAGCCATCGGCTTGAAAGTAAACCTGGAAATGATCGAGTTTAACAACTTCTATGATCGTGTAGGTAACACAGGTAAAGATGATCCGAATGTAGATGTGTATCAAGCGGCTTGGGGCGTTGGTATCGACGTTGATCCATCAGGCTTGTACGGACGCGATGCTCTGTATAACTTCCCACGCTTCTCTAGCGAAGAGAATGACAAATTACTGGCACGTGGTATCTCTGCCGAAGCATTTGATGTAGAGAAACGTAAAGAGATCTACAATGAATGGCAGCAATACATGGTAGATGAGGTTCCAGTATTCCCTACGTTGTATCGTGCCGTTGTAGCTCCAGTAAACAAACGTGTTATGAACTATGCGATTGGTGATGGAACAGGTGTCTACCTGAGTGACTTGGCTGTAAATGCAGATAAGCCAGTTGTGGCTCAATAATTAATTAGTTCTTTAAAATGAAGATGTAGACATGGATTCCGACACTCGGGTATGGGTGGTGGAGTCCATGTTTTTTTGTAACCAAAAAATAAAAAAAATTTAACTTTTTTCAAAAAAAGTGCAGACAAAATGCCTCTATGCTTCGTCTATATAAGTAAGAGGTGATCATGCGATGAAAAAATGGTGGAAACGGGCAGGAATGCTGTTCACTTTACTCATTATTATATATTTGGGCGTAAAACCGGACATGCTGGTGGGCAAGCCAGGCATCAAGGCAGAATCTGCTGTGCTGATGGATATGAATTCAGAACAGATTCTGATGAACTACAATGGCTCCGAAGAGATTGCACCAGCTGGTGTCAGTAAGCTCATGACGGAGCTGCTTATTATGGAATCGGTGGCAAATGGAGATATTCGCTGGGATGATCCGGTGAATGTCAGCCGATACGCCAGTTCGGTTAGTGGCAATCAGCTTGCGCTGAAACAGGGAGATCGCTTCACTGTTGAGGAGTTGTTTCAGGTCGTAGCAGTCTATTCGGCCAATGACGCAGCGGTTGCGCTTGCAGAGCATATTAGCGGCTCAGAGCATCAGTTTGTAGAGCGGATGAATCGAAAGGCGGCAGAGATTGGATTGTCAGGAGATACTCACTTTACCAACTCCACCGGTTTAAGTGAAGCTATGCTAGGTCCGAATCGTCCGCAGGATATACAGGGGCAAACGTTAATGACCGCCATGGATGCTTGCAAGCTCGCAAGATATTTGCTCAATCATCATCCAGAGATTCTTAAAGCCTCAAGCCAAATGCAGGTATCCATGCATCAAAAAGGCATCTATATGAGCAATACCAATTGGATGTTGTCTTCCATCGGCGGAGTCTATGCTTATGATGGGAATGATGGTTTAAAGACCGGTTACGATAAGGATAGTGGTTATCATTTTGTAGGAACGGCTGAGCGGAATGGCAAACGTCTAATATCGGTTGTTTTTGGAACGGATACACGGGAAGCGCGGTTTGTTGAGACACGCAAGTTGCTGAATTATGGATTTTCAAGCACGAAGGTAAATTAACGCGACACCAGTTAAGCAGAGAAAATATTGTTATTGAATATGTAAACATGGTAAAATTAGGGTTGACTTATTCCATGCTTATTGACCATTTAATTATAAGGGGGAAATCTTTTGAACAAGTTTAGCAAAAGAATATACGCACTTACACTGACGATGGCCATGTCCATGGCCCTGATTCAGCCTGCGGTGCAGGCGGCAGAGGCTGTAAAGCCTACAGCGGCTGTCTCGGAATCTATCGCTTCCAAGGCAACACAGACCCTTCAGCAACTGGGATACATAGATGGCACCACGGACGGAATGAAAGAAGTTGCAGCGCCGATTACACGAGCAGAAGCAGCAATCATATTACAGCGTGTACTTGAATTGGATGCACCACCGGTGCTTACAGGATTTGCAGATGTACATCCGCATGATGTGTCGGCACCAGCTATTTATGCATTGAAGCAAGGCGGCCTTATCCAAGGCAATGTGAAGGGGTATGCGCCGGACGCTCCGCTTACACGTGCACAGATGGCTTCCTTGTTCACCAGGGCTTTTGAACTGAAGGATAACGGTATACAGGTCGTTTACAGCGATGCTGACCAGATTCCGGCTGTACATGCGACAGATGCCATTCGGGTGAAGCAGCATTTCATTATGGAGAGCAGCACATTTAACGCTAAACAGGCTGTAACGCATGGCGAATTTGCCAGTGCATTGTATCTTGCGCTCGGACTTGATGTGAAGAAGGAAGGGCTCACACCTCTGGAGGACTTCTTCAAACAGCCAGCTCAGGCAGGTTTCCAGATGTCACCTGATGGAAAAAATCTGGCTTATATGGAACCGTGGAACAATCAGATGAATATTGTCGTTAAGGAGAACGGACAGGATAAATCTGTACGGATTACTAGTGAAACGGACCGCAGTATTGCCGGGTTTGCATGGGCAACCAATGAGAAGCTTCTTTATTTCAAGGATGCGGCTGGAGATGAGAACTATCACCTGTATGTAACAGATATTAATGGGAAAAACAGTAAGGATCTGACGCCATATTCGAACACAAGAGCGATGCTGATTGACTCTTTGGAGAATATTCCCGATGAGATTCTGGTCGGTATGAACAAGCGTGACCCAAAAATTTTCGATGTATACCGGATTAATATTAATACAGGTGAAGCCGTGCTTGCTGCCGAGAATCCAGGCAATATTACAGGCTGGATGACAGACCATGAGGGGAAAATTCGGGTAGCTATATCGAGTGATGGCAATGTGTCCTCCCTGATGTATCGTGAGGCTGAGAATCAGCCGTTCAAGCCGTTGCTTACAACAAAAATGGGAGATACATTTGTTCCGGTTATGTTTACTGGTGATAATAAAAATCTGTATGCGGTATCTAATCTTGATCAAGACAAGATGGCAATTGTGGAATACAGTCCCGCAACCAAGCAGGTAACCAAAACTCTTTTTGAGAACAAGGATGTCGATGTAAGTAATATTATTCCTTCCAAAGAAAAAGGAAAGATTCTTGCCGCAGTCTACGTGACTGATAAGGTGAACTATGAGTACTTTGATAATGGGTTCAAAACATTAATGCAGGATATTCAAGCCAAGGTTCCAGGCAAGGAGGTCAGCATTTTAAGCACAAGTGATAATGGTCAGGTGCTGTTTATCTCCTATAGTGACAAGGCGATGGGCACCTATTATTTCTATGATTCCAAAACAGGCAAGCTGGATAAACTCGCAGACACCGCTCCGTGGATTGATGAGTCGAAAATGGCCGATATGAAGCCTGTTACGTATAAATCTCGTGATGGTCTGGATCTCCATGGGTATCTCACGCTCCCACCGGGAGCAAAGGCTTCTGAGCTTCCGCTCGTCGTTCTTCCGCATGGAGGACCCTGGGCCCGGGATACATGGGGATATAGTCCAGAAATTCAGTTTTTGGCAAGTCGCGGATATGCCGTGCTGCAAGTCAACTTCCGGGGATCTGCAGGTTATGGCAAAAAGTTTCTGGATGCAGGCAATAAACAGTGGGGCAAAGCAATGCAGGATGATCTTACAGATGGTGTGAACTGGCTGGTCAAAGAAGGAACGGTTGATCCGAAGCGGGTGGCGATCTACGGCGGGTCGTACGGAGGTTATGCAGCACTGGCGGGCCTTGCCTTCACGCCGGAAGTCTATGCTGCAGGGATCAGTTATGTTGGGCCATCCAATATCTTTACACTGCTTAACTCTCTGCCGCCTTACTGGGAATCTGAGCGTAATATGTTCTATGAACGTGTAGGTGATCCTGTCAAAGATAAAGAATTGCTCACAGCAATCTCGCCGTTGTTTCATGTTGATCAGATGAAGGCACCGCTGTTTGTCGTTCAAGGGGCCAATGATCCACGTGTCAAACAGGCCGAGTCGGATCAGATTGTTGAAGCACTGCGTAAACGCGGGGTCGATGTACCTTATATGCTGAAAACGAACGAAGGTCACGGCTTCGCGAACGTAGATAACCAGCTTGATCTCTATCGTGCTATGGAGAAGTTTCTTAGCCGCCATCTGATGCAGTAGCTGGATTAGGAAAACGATCCAATAAAAACGAAGGTATCACAAGGACGTACTTCGTGATAAAAGAGGTTAAACATCGTTGGTGCTGTACTCTGATTCGTTGTGAATCAGGGTGCAGCTTTTTTAAATACAGCTTAGAACTATATTCATCAATTGACATAAGGATAGATTTTATTTTAAAATGACCAGTGAGTCATTGTTATTCGTAACAGTTATATCTAAGTATTATTCCGTTGGTGCGAGGGCAGAACAAAAGATTGGTACGGGAGGTAACTAGGGATGCAAAAAGAAATGAAATGGCCGTTGATTCTGTTTGCGGTGGGTGTATTTATGGCAGCACTCGATAACGGAATTATAACTTCGTCGCTGACTACGCTGAATGCTTCATTTGGCGTATCGCCTACATGGGGAGCATGGACAATTACGCTCTATACATTAGGACTTGCGATCAGCGTACCAATTGCAGGCAAGCTGTCAGATCGCTTCGGACGCAAAAAGCTGTTTTTAATTGAAGTAGCTTTATTTGGGATAGGGTCACTTCTTGTGGCGCTGAGCACTTCATTTACCTTTTTCCTGATCGCCCGGGTCATTCAGGCACTCGGTGGTGGCGGGATATTTATCATAGCAAGCTCCTATGTACTTCGTAAATTTCCTGCCCAGCGACAAGGGACTGCACTTGGGCTTCTGGGAGGTATGAACGGTATTGCAGCTATTCTCGGGCCCAATATCGGGGCGTTTATCCTTGATGTAACCGGGAATTGGCACGGGTTGTTCCTTATTAACGTACCGATTGCAATATTGCTGTTCCTCGCTGGAATCAAATATATTCAGGAGGAGCAGGAGCTTAGCCGTGCAGCTGTCGATTGGAGCGGTATCGCGGTCTTGAGCTTGGGTGTGTTGAGTCTGATGTACAGCTTCAGTAATCTGAACGGTGTGAACATGCTTCAAAGCATGACTTCGCCAATGTTCTATGGCTTCTTTTTGGCCGGAGTGGCTGTATTGGTTGTTTTTTATTATATGGAAAAAAGGCTGGAGGGATCAGACCGTGAACCGGTCGTTTCCACACAACTGCTTGGCATTGCGTCCTTTCGCTGGACGCTGCTTATTGCTTTTTTCTCGGGAGCCATTCTGGCCTCGGTTATTTTCATTCCAGGTTTTGTAGAGCAATATCTGGGTGTATCCAGCACGGCTTCAGGGTACTGGTTTACTCCTCTTGCTCTGGCTTCGGGGATTGGAGCTGGCGGAGGGGGTTACCTCGTGGACCGTAAAGGCCCAATCTGGACGTTATCTGCAGCAGGATTACTCTCTGCGATCGGTTTTCTGTTATTTCCGCTGTGGGTGGAACACATATGGCAGTTTGTTATTGCGAGCACTCTGGTGGGGATTGGTTTCGGTATGATGCTGGGTGCGCCGGTCAACGTGCTGGTTACGGAGCAGGCGGGCGAAAACAATAAAGGCATTGCGGTGGCGACAAGCTCCCTGTTCCGCCAGATGGCGATGGCGATTGCTCCAACGATTTTTGCCGGATTTCTGGCACGTTCGTTCTCCAATCTCGGTTCTAATACTCAAGCGGGTCTTGCATCAAGAGGCATCGAGGTTCCACCAGCCATGCTGGAGCAATATGCTTCAGGAGGGTCATCGGCAAATGACGTCTCCAGCCTCATGACGGGATTATCTAAAATTCCAGATGCCAATCTACGTGAAGCACTGCTTCAGGCAGTACATGAAACGACAGGCCAAGGGTACAATGGGCTATTCTGGTCCGCAGTTATTTTTAGCGTGCTTACCTTGATTGTAGCACTTGTTACTGGACGTCTTCGTCAGAAGGAGAAGCAGCAGATGAAGCAGAAGGAGCCTCTGCACTCCGTGTAACGAAGATAAACATGTGAAATCAATATAAGGAAGAACAGTGACCCTTTTGTAACCCAAAAAGAGGATACTGTTCTTTTTAATTTAACCCGATTGTAACTTTTCATTGTGCAGGAATGATTACAATAGAACGAGCATCAGCGGTGCTCTGGAAGAAAAGATAGAAAAGTTCGGGGGACTGCGTGTCATCAGACGTGTTGAACGTTTAATGTGTAGTATTGATTTTCAATTTTGAGAGTGAAGAAGGAATCGATGGATGAAAAGCAGAACTAAAGAAAAGAAGAAGAAAAGTCGCAAAGGCCTATATATAACACTGATTTCACTTGTCGTTTTGCTCATTGGCGGTTATGTGTTTCGTCAGCAGCTCGCTGTAGCCGCATTTGACCTGTTTCTCGCGGATACGGTGGAAGCACAGTTAACTCATTCTTACGTGCCGCAGGAGGGCAACAATACGCCTGATCCAACAGTCTATCGTAAGGAGCCCTTCTCTGTGTTGCTTTTGGGCTCGGATAAACGTGACTATGAGAATTCCCGCGGACGTTCGGATGCAGTCATTTACGCGGTTGTAAGGCCTAAGGAGTCTCGGGTGCTGCTGGTATCCATTCCGCGTGACACCTATGTTCAGATTGTCGGAAGGGATGCCGACAAGGACGGTGCGGATGATTATGACAAAATCGCGCATGCTTACGCCTTCGGTGGGGAGAATATGTCCATCAACACGGTAGAAAAGTTCCTTGATGCAGATGTAGGTTACTATGCAACGATTGACTTTCAGGGAATTAAAAAGGTCGTTGATGCGCTCGGAGGCATATCGTTGCCCATTGATAAGGATATCGTGAACAAAGATCCGAATCATGAGAAATTTACAATTCAGGGTGGCAAACCGATCTATGATGGACAGGAAGCATTGTATTACGTGAGATACCGCGAAGACAGTGACTTCAACCGTACGAATCGGCAGCAAATTTTCCTGAACGCTTTTGCAAACAAGATGCTGAATCTGGGTCAGATTGCGAAGATTCCGGAGCTGTTCCAGATCATGGGTGATAATTTTCAGACTGATATGCAACCGACCTTCATTATTGATCTGGCAAAGCAGGTGCTGACACAGGACAAACCTCAGGTTTCCAGCTTCACGATTATGAGCGAAGGTATGCGTAAAAACGGTGTATATTATGGTCGTGCCGACAAGAAGGATGTCCAATACGCCAAAGAGCTGATTAAAAACTGGATGGATCAATCGACTCCAGCCGGTGAAGTCATGATTCCTGACCGGAAGATGATTGAATAGTTAATTCCATACAGAGGGTGTATATTACACAGCAATCAGCAGTACGTTTTGAGCGGGCTGCTGTTTTTTTCTTTGTATGGAGCGTTCTACAATGTTAGATTTCCATCTTTTTGGAACATGTATCGTTCTATAACGTATAATATAAGTTGAGCGAGCCAGTTGAACGAGAAATACACAAGGAGGATACACAGGGGTATGAACATCGCATTTTTTTTGCTACCCAAACAAGAGGTTACATGTGTGACGTCGGACTCTACGCTGCGGCAAACGCTGGAACGGATGGAATATCATCGTTTTACAGCAGTGCCTATTTTAAATAAGGAAGGCAAGTATATCGGTACGGTTACGGAAGGTGATCTTCTGTGGTATATGAAAAATGCCGAGGGAAAGATAAGCTTTGAAAACGCTTCAAAATTTCTACTCAAGGACGTTCCACTAAGACTGGATATA
The DNA here is from genome assembly GCF_003217495.1 of Paenibacillus barcinonensis. Classification (GTDB taxonomy): domain Bacteria; phylum Bacillota; class Bacilli; order Paenibacillales; family Paenibacillaceae; genus Paenibacillus; species Paenibacillus barcinonensis. Next base: position 47,969 of record NZ_QJSW01000007.1, read on the forward strand.
AAGCCGGTGTCTATTGATGCCAATATGGAGGATTTGATCAATCTGGCCAAGGTACAAAACTTTGTGCCCGTTGTGGATGATATGGAGCGCTTTATCGGGATTGTGAGACGCAGTCAGATTATCGAATATTGTGAAGGTATTGTGGCCAAGGAGTCCATGAAGGCTAAGTAATTTGCATTCTTTTCAAAAAAGGATGGGGCCCTTAGGGATAATCACAGCGATTATTACTAATATATATGAATAAGACGTACGGGGCTCCGCATCGTACCTGACATTGAGTTTTGGAGAATTTCTCCGCTTTTTGGGGTAATTTTGCGGGCCCTCTTTTTATGCTATAATCGAGAATAAAGCTTTTTCGGGGAGAGTGACTTTCGCCAAATGCCTAAAGAACTGGATGTAGCCAAGAGGGCTAAAGTGATTGAATGGCTGAAAACCGAAGTACTTGATCAGGTATCCCGATTATTCAAAGCATTGTGGGAAGGCAGCACGATTCGAATCGGAGATAGTCTTGCCAGCTTAATGATGAGCAGTTACATATTGGGCCGAAGGCTCGGTATTCCGTTCAAAGACCTGGATGCACTGCTTGTTGAGAAGTTGAAAAAGCATAAACAGGAAGGTCACCAGCTCGAAGACTGGTACCAGGATATTTCCGCGCTCGAAGATCATATGCGTAAGAGGTGAATTTGTTGAAATTTAGCTTTAAAACAGCTGTCTGGAGTGTAGCATGGCTACTTTTGCTACTATCGCTACTCACTCCGTTATCGGTACTCTCCATTTTCTTCATGATGGTTCCAGGTGTAATTTTGTATGCTTCATTATCTGTAAAATCATTTATATGGCATATTCTGCCGGTTGCTGTTGTGTTAGCAGTGGTACATCCGATTTATCTGTTATTTATGCTGGTCTTTATACTTCCGGCAATTGTCATGGGCAATGCGTATAAGAAGCAAAAGTCAGCGTTGTTCACTTTAATGACTGGCGGCGGTACGATGCTGGCAGAGTATCTGCTCTTGCTTTTGGTGGGCAGTCTCATATTCCACTTCGACCTGTCTTCATACATTAAAGATGTGGTACAGCTTACGATTGAACCACTTACCAATTCATCCAGCCAGATGATTAATGGTTTTGTATGGACACCTGAGATGACAGAGGATGTGGCCAAGCAGACACAGCTAATGATTCCATTTGCTTTAGTGGTGACCTCGATGGTCATGGCCTTTATTACACATGTTATTGCTCGTCCTATTCTGAGCGTGATGGGTATGAATGTGCCTAAGCTTCCACCTGCAAGAGAGTGGCGTATGCCACGTTCGTTGATCTGGTATTACTTCCTTGCACTGATTATTGAAGTGGTCTCCAGACAAAGTGACGGTACGTACTGGAAGATGATCGCAATGAACATGTCGCCGCTCATTAACCTTGGCTTTATGATTCAGGCGATTGGCTTTTTCTTCTTCCTCTCACATCTGAAAAGATGGAACCCGGTTATTCCGTATCTATTGGGAGCAGCGGTCTTCTTCATTGGCCCGCTTCGCATTGTCGGAATTATTGATCTGGCGTTCCCGCTCCGTGAGGCAATATCGAAATCAAAACGATAGGGTGATGAGTCATGCCTAAATTTCTGAAGAAACGCTGGCACGGCTATTATACCGTATGGGCGTTCATACTGCTGCTGCTGCTTGTGATGTTCGTTACGATCTACAACTGGACGCTTGGTTTGATTAGTCTGATACTGGCTTCGTTGCTGGGAATTATCATGATTAAGGCAGAACTCGCGTTCCGCCGGGAGCTGAACGACTACATTAACGGCCTGACGATTCGTATTAAGCGAATGGAGGGTGAGGCTGTCAGCATGCTTCCATTCGGCATCGTGCTGTACAGTGAGGATCGTACGGTAGAGTGGCATAACCGCTTTGTAGCAGAGATGTTTCATGAGAAAACATTGGTGGGTAGCTCACTGCCTAATCTGTTTCCGAATCTTCCTCAACCGAAGGAGAAGAAGGAAGCATCAAAAGAGCCCTCATCCAAGGAGTTTCATGATGAATTTCAGCTGGATGATCGTTATTACGGTGTAATTCATAACCCGCAGGAGCGGTACGTGTATGTGTATGAGATTACTGAACTCGCTATTCTGCGAGATAAATATGAGAATGAACGTATTGCGTTGGGTATTCTTATTCTGGACAATCTGGATGAGGCTGCTCAGGGTATGGATGATCAGCAGCGCACAGCACTCATTGCCAGAGTCACCAGCGAAATAACAGCTTGGGCGAAGCGTTACGAAGTGTATCTTCGTCGTCTTTCATCTGATCGTTATCTGATGATGCTCAATCATAAATCGCTGCAGGAGCTTGAGCAGAGCCGGTTTGTTATTTTGGATGAGGTACGGGAGATGACAGCTGATCTGAAGGTGCCGATGACGCTGAGCGTTGGACTTGCATTTGGCTCGGACAGCATCAGTGAGCTGGGAGAGCTTGCGCAATCCAGTCTGGATATGGCACTTGGACGAGGCGGTGACCAGGCGGCTGTGAAGTCTGGACAGCGTTTATCTTTTTACGGCGGTAAGTCAAATGCAGTGGAGAAGCGTACGCGGGTCAGAGCGAGGGTCATTGCTCATGCGCTGCGTGATCTGATGCAGGAAAGTGATCGCGTGCTGATTATGGGGCATAAGATGCCGGATATGGACGCGATTGGTGCATCCATCGGGGTGTGGAAGGCTGCAAGTCTGTACAACGTCGAGGCACGTATCGTGCTCGATGGGGTGAATCCATCCATTGAACGGCTGATGGAGCAGGTGAACAAGGACGAGAGGCTGTCTAAAGCACTTGTCTCACCGGAGCAGGCTACCCAGCTAATGACGGAGCACACGCTATTGGTTGTGGTAGATACGCATAAGGCCTCCATGACGATGGAGCCAAAACTGGTTCAAGCCGCAACGCGAGTGGTGGTGGTCGATCATCATCGCCGGGGTGAGGAGTTTATTAATGACGCGGTATTGATCTATCTGGAGCCATATGCATCCTCTGCGTCTGAGCTGGTAACCGAGCTTTTGCAGTATATTCATGAAAAGGTACAGTTTACTCCACTTGAAGCAACAGCCCTTCTGGCTGGCATAACGCTTGATACGAAGCATTTTGCACTGCATACAGGCTCCCGGACGTTTGAAGCGGCGGGTTTCCTTCGTCGCAGCGGTGCGGACACGATTATGGTGCAGAAGCTGATGAAAGAGGATCTGTCAGAATATATTGCTAAGGCAGAAATCATAAAGCATGCTAAAATGGTATATGGGAATATTGCGCTTGCGGTCACTGGACCTGGCAGCAAAATTTCACAGATGATGATCGCCCAGGTGGCGGACACATTGCTGAACATGAAGGACGTAGCCGCATCATTTGTCATTAGTGAGCGTCCAGATGGACTGATTGGCATCAGTGCGAGATCACTGGGCCGTATGAACGTGCAAGTGGTGATGGAACGGCTTGGCGGTGGCGGCCATTTAACCAATGCGGCTGTGCAGCTTGAAGGAACGCTGGGAGAAGCGGAGAAGCGGCTGATGAACGTCCTGGCTGAAATCGAAAAGGAAGAGGGGTTGTTCGAATGAAAGTCATTTTTATAAAAGATATGAAGGGTCAAGGCAAGAAAGGGCAAGTGAAGGAAGTATCTGAAGGATACGCACAGAATTTCTTGCTGCCACGGGGAATCGTACGTCTGGCTACAGAAGGTAACATGAAAACGCTGGATAACCAGAATGCGGCGGAAGAAAGACGTAAACAGGAAGAGAAGGCGGAAGCCGAGGTTCTGGCGAAAAAGCTGGAGGCAGAAGTGACGGAGCTGAAAGCAAAAGCTGGCGAGGGTGGTCGTCTCTTTGGCGCAATTACAAGCAAACAGATCGCAGAAGCCTTATCCAAAAAAGGTCTGAAAGTGGATAAACGTAAAATTGAGCTGGAGGAGCCGATCCGTACGCTTGGTGTAACGCAAGTGACCGTTAAGGTGCATCCTGAAGTGAAGGCAACTTTGAAGGTTCAGGTAACGGAGGAGTAAAATGGGCGGCGAAATGTTATTCGACCGGATTCCCCCGCAGAACCTGGAGGCCGAACAGGCTGTGCTGGGTGCAATCCTGCTTCAGGGCGAGGCTCTGATTACAGCGATGGAACGGGTGCAAACCGAGGATTTCTATGACAAGCCCCATCAATTGATCTATGAAGCGATGATTCAGCTGGGTGAGGAAAATCAACCGATTGACCTTGTTACGCTGACTTCACGTCTGAAGGATAAAGGCGAGCTGGAGGACATTGGCGGTGTCAGCTATCTGGCCAAGCTCGCTCACGGTGTGCCAACGGCGGCCAACGTGGATTATTATGCGCAGATTATCGAGGAGAAATCGATGCTGCGTCGTTTGATTCGTACTGCAACACAGATTGTAAGTGAAGGGTACACAGGCGGCGAAGATGTGGCAGCCATGCTTGGTGAAGCAGAGCGCCGCATTCTTGAAATTTCGAACAGACGCTCCAGCAGCGGTTTTATTGCTATTCAGGACGTGCTGATGGAAGTGTTCGATAAAGTCGAAACGCTGCATCAGAACCGGGGAAATACAACGGGTATTCCATCGGGCTTCATTGATCTGGACAAGATGACCGCGGGATTCCAGCGCAGTGACTTGATCATTGTTGCTGCCCGTCCATCTGTAGGTAAAACGGCCTTTGCTTTGAACATCGCTCAGAATGTAGGTATTCGGGCGCAAGAGACGGTGGCCATCTTCAGTCTGGAGATGTCGGCTGCCCAGCTTGTCCAGCGTATGATCTGTGCCGAAGCCAATCTGGACGCGGGAGTTCTTCGTACCGGGGAATTTAAAGGTGATGAGGATTGGCAGAAGCTGACGATGGGGATCGCGGCCCTGAACGAGGCCAACATCTTTATTGATGATACGCCAGGTATTACGGTGGCCGATATTCGTGCCAAATGCCGTCGTCTCAAGAAAGAAAAGGGTCTCGGCATGATTCTGATCGACTACCTGCAATTGATCAGTGGACGAGGTAAAGCCGGAGAGAACCGTCAACAAGAGGTATCCGAGATTTCACGTACTCTGAAGCAGATTGGTAGGGAACTGGAAGTTCCGGTTATTGCTTTGTCCCAGCTCAGCCGGGGTGTAGAGCAGCGTCAGGATAAACGTCCGATGATGAGTGACCTGCGGGAATCGGGCTCGATCGAGCAGGATGCGGACATCGTAGCGTTCCTGTACCGGGATGACTACTACAACCAGGAAACCGAGAAAAAAAATATTATCGAGATTATTATCGCCAAGCAGCGTAATGGTCCGGTAGGCACGGTGGAGCTGGTCTTCCTGAAAAACTTTAACAAATTCGTCAACTACGAGCGGGCACATAACGACGCCTTCGCGATGTAGCGGACGAGCAGTATATGCATGAAGCAATACGGTATAAGCAGTAAGTGTAAAAGTACCGGTGAATGCGGTCAAGGGTATAACGACTGGCATCACCGGTTTTTTACGTTGAAATACAGGTGTAATTCCGAACATTAAAGATATACAGATTATAATTGTTCGCCATTTCATTTGACTTTGAAAAAGCGGACTGTTACACTAATACTGCTGCGTTAAAGCAGTGCAAACCTTCCCTTCAATGTAAAGGAAGGACATTTCTACTGTCCGTTAGCACGCTTCTCAGTTGGTTTATTGCGTAACATGCCTACCGGGATAGAGGACGGACAGACCAATACAAAGGTGCGCAAGGCACCCACGGAGGTATGTTAACTATGTCAACGGTAGTTGTAGTGGGAACGCAATGGGGAGACGAAGGAAAAGGTAAAATTACGGATTATTTGGCTGAAAGCGCTGATGTGGTTGCTCGTTATCAAGGTGGTAACAATGCAGGCCATACAATCCTGATCGACAACAAAAAATATAAATTGACGATGATTCCATCGGGTATCTTTTACACAGACAAAGCATGTGTGATTGGTAACGGTATGGTTATCAACCCGAAGGCACTTATTGAAGAGATTAATTATATTCATGATAATGGCTTTACAACGAAAAATCTGTCCATCAGTGAACGCGCACATATCATCCTGCCATACCACATGGTTCTGGATGCGCTGGAGGAAGAGAGCAAAGGCCCGAACAAAATTGGCACAACAGGAAAAGGGATCGGCCCTTGTTACATGGACAAATCCGCACGGATTGGTATTCGCATGGTGGACCTGCTGGATGCAGAGGAATTCGAACTGAAGCTGCGCCATCTGGTCAAAGAAAAAAATCGTGTTATCGAGCAAGTGTACAACGGTACGCCGGTAGATGTTGAAGAGATTTTGAAGAATTACCTCGGCTATGCAGAAATCCTTCGTCCTTATGTGAAGGATACATCTGTGGTACTGAACGATTCTATCGACGAGAACAAAAAGGTATTGTTTGAAGGTGCGCAGGGTGTCATGCTTGACCTTGACCAAGGTACGTATCCTTACGTGACTTCATCCAACCCGTCTGCAGGCGGCGTATGTATCGGTTCCGGCGTTGGCCCAGCGCGTATTCAGCAAGTTATCGGCGTAGCCAAGGCATACACAACACGTGTAGGTGACGGCCCATTCCCGACAGAATTGCATGATGCAATCGGAGACCAGATTCGTGAGACAGGTCATGAGTATGGAACGGTAACTGGACGCCCGCGCCGTGTAGGCTGGTTTGACAGCGTTGTTGTTCGCCATGCTCGTCGTGTGAGCGGGATTACAGGTTTGTCCCTGAACTCCCTGGACGTGATGACAGGTCTGGATACGGTAAAAATCTGCACAGGTTACAAGTTCCGTGGCGAGGTTATCACTCACTATCCGGCAAGCCTGAAAATGCTGGCAGAATGCGAAGCAGTGTACGAAGAAATGCCAGGCTGGAGCGAGGACATTACGGGAGCGAAGAAGCTGGAGGATCTGCCGGTGAATACACAGAATTATGTGAAACGTGTAGCTGAGTTGACAGGCATTCCAATCGCCATCTTCTCTGTAGGTCGTAATCGTGAGCAAACAAATCAGGTTCTGCCAATCTATGTTTAAATGAATTTGCTTTTCATACAATCACCTCCGGTCACTGCTAGAAATAGCGGTGGCTGGAGGTTTTTTTGTGTCTGTATCGGATATAATCCCGAGATTTTCGTCAATACTGGCTAACAGTATATCAATCATATATCCCACAATCCACCTGGATAAAGGGAAGTATCGTTGGAGGGAGAGAAACAGATATGAAGTTGCTGTTATGGTTTGTCAAAATTGTACTTATCGTGATGCTGGTCAGTTCCCTGACTCTGCTTACGACAGGACTAATTGTGCAATCCTATGCCAAGTCATTGCTTGCCAGTTTTAATATACAGTGGGAAGGGCAGTCCATGGGTCTGCTGGGTATGTTTCAAGGGGCATTAGGTAGTAAATCTGATTTATCCACCGAGGGTGAGAAGAAGGGGAATGCACCAGCCAATCAGCCAACTGGAGCGGAGAAGGAGCAAGCACCGGAGAATTCAATTTCAGTCATGGGCAACGCTAACGGGACGAAGAACGACTCTGCAGGTGTGGATGCAGGCAAGGAATCAACCCCGGAGGCTTCAAATGCGGGCGCAGCTCAAACAGACAGCAATTCAGGTGCGGCAGCGGGCTCTGATGATGCTATTGTCGTATCACCTGATGACATAACAGGCGCTAAAAACAAGCTGCCAACGGAAGAAAAGGAACGTATCTTCACTTTGCTTATGAACAAGCTGCCGCAAAAGGAAATGCAGCAGATCTCCGGTGCAATGGAGGGTGGGCTGACAGAGCAGGAGCTGCGGGAGATTGAGCAGGTGATCTCCAAGTACCTGACAAGTGAAGAGTACAACAGTCTCATAGAAGTACTGCAATCGGAATAAAGGCATAACCTTAGTATGATCCTCATCAGAGCTCCTCTGGTGAGGTTTTTTTGTGTTTACATGAAAAATTTCATAATCATTACATAGGTCTTAGAACCTAGTCCTAGATTGAGACAAAAAGTACATAGTGGGGCTGAGGTTGAGGCATAATGGGTGATGGAACAAACGATCATATGGATGGGTATTTCAGGAAAACCAGATGTGACGCGGCTTTATGATGTGAGGATAGGAGTTGAAATGATTGTAAAACCTGTGTTAAAGTATACGGGTGTGATAAAAGGTTAAAATTTTGACACTTTTATAAACACAGCTAAAGTCCTGTTTTTACTGAAATGTATATTTAACTCATACTAATGGACTTGCATGCACATGACTAATTCGCAAGTAATGTCTAATCAGAACACGAACAATGAAGTGCTGAAAAGGAGAGAATCATGAAAGGTTTCAGAGGCATACGCCAACCGGGCAAAAACCGGGTACACGAACAATCCGGAGAACACCGGACGGCCGAAGACAAAAACAACATGAGCATGTCCAACTTCAGTTCAAATAAGAAAAGAATGCTGGCATCGCGTAAATGGATCATCACGACAGCGTGCGGTATTCTGATAGCGGCATCCGTCGGATTCGGTGTCAAACAATATATTGCTTCCAATACTGTGCCATACTATAAGGTCATGGTTAAAGGCCAGGAGATCGGTACAATCGCTAATGAAGCACAACTGCAGCAGCTTTTTGCCCAGAAAACCGAAGAATATCAGGGTAAATATCCGGATGCGCAGATGGTGTTGAATACAGACGGGATTACAACGGAAACGGTACAGGCCTATAAGCCGGAGGTACACAGCGAGGAAACTCTGGATAAACTCGGTCAAATGTTAACCGCTTATGCTAAAGGTGTAGAGCTCAAGGTTAACGGTGAAGTCATCGGTATTGTGAAGGATCAAGAGACGGCAGACGCGATCCTGCAGCAGGTACAGAGCAAATACATACCGGCGTCGGCTGTTCGAAGCTCACTGAAGACCAAGTCGGTATCAGCCAATTCTTCCAAAAAGGATAAAGGCCCGAGCACTACATTAAAGTCGGTAGACATTAAAGAAGATGTCACCACGGATGCAGTGAAGGCTGATCCGAATAAAATATGGGATGTGTCGGAGGCGGTTAAAGCGTTAACCGTTGGTAAAGATGCGCCTTTAATCTACGAGGTTCATGAAGGAGATACCATCTCTTCCATTGCAACCCGTTACGGTATTACACAAGCCGAGATTCGCCAACATAACCCCGGAATCAAGGAGACTTCTCTTCAGATCGGACAAGAGCTAACGCTGACTGTACCGAAGCCGGCAATTACGGTTCAATCGGTGGAGCAAATGGTGGAGCAGATTGAAGTGAAGCCGCAGGTTGAGGTGCGTAAAAGTGCCGAGCTGAAGGCAGGTACAACGAAAGTCGTTCGCCCAGGCCAAAGCGGACTGAAAAACATGCAGTATCGCATCACCAAAGAGAATGGTGAAGTGGTTCGTGAAGAATGGCTGGGTCAGGAAGTGATCAAACCGGCCGTGACGGAGGTTGTGCTCAAAGGAACCAAGGTTGTTGGTGAGGGCACAGGACAATTTGCATGGCCTGTATCCAATGCTACTCTGAGCAGCAGCTTTGGACAGCGTTGGGGCCGTCAGCACAAAGGCGTCGATCTGGTGGGTAGCCGGGACATCAAGTCTGCTGATGAAGGCGTGGTTACTTTTGCAGGACAGAAGAGCGGTTACGGGAATGTGATCATTATTAATCATCGTAACGGATACGAAACGCTGTACGGTCACTTGAGCAGCATTGGCGTGAACGTTGGACAGGTGGTTGAGAAGGGTGACAGCATCGGAGTGATGGGAAATACAGGACGTTCCACAGGAACACATCTGCATTTCGAGATTCTCAAAAATGGCAGTGCCGAAAATCCGATGACGTATCTGAATTAATTGTAAAGCACAGGACATCACATATGTGATGCTGGCATGGGAACAAGGTTGGCTGTATAGCTGGCCTTGTTTTTTGATGTGAAATATTTTTAAAGGAAACGGCTTCCAAAGGCCCGATCAGGATGTGACTGTGCCTCAGGTATGTTAAACTAGAATATAGATCATTGGGTACAATCGACAAACAGGATATGGATTTATGAACTATCAGCTAGATTAGAGAGACAGCGCCAGTGGCGGATCAAGCAGGATATAGGGGTGAATTCAGCCGATGCAGGGAAAGATTTTGGTGGTGGACGACGAGCAGCCCATCGCAGACATTCTGAAGTTTAATTTGGAAAAAGAGGGTTACGAGGTCATCTGTGCATTTGATGGTATTCGTGCAGTAGAGCTGGCGTTATCCGAGAAACCGGATCTGATGCTTCTGGATCTGATGCTTCCGGGCAAGGACGGGATGGATGTATGCCGTGAGGTACGCGCTCATCTGGAAATGCCGATTATTATGCTGACCGCGAAGGACGGGGAGATCGACAAAGTGCTCGGTCTGGAGCTGGGGGCAGATGACTATGTAACCAAACCGTTTAGCACAAGGGAGCTGCTTGCACGGGTGAAGGCCCAGATGCGCAGACAGCAGAAGCCAACAGCAATTGTAGAAGCCCCTGAGGAAGCAGGGAAGCAGGTGCTGCGGCTGTTTGATCTGGCTTTTGATATGGATATGTATACGGCGTACAAGGGCGGCGAGCCGCTTGATCTGACGCATCGGGAATATGAGCTGTTATATTATATGGCCAAGCATTCCGGCAAGGTGATGACACGGGAGCATCTGCTGCAGGCTGTATGGGGATACGAATATTTTGGTGACGTACGTACAGTGGATGTGACCATCCGCAGGCTGCGGGAGAAGATTGAAGAAAATCCAAGCAAGCCGGAAACGATTCTGACTCGCCGGGGGCTTGGTTATCTCGTGCGCAGTGCTAAAAGCGTGGGGATATAATGGGCCGATTCGCGCGATTTTCGTTCTTTCGAACGATTCAGGCGAAATTAATTATTATCTATGTGTTGCTGATTCTGATTGCGATGCAGTTGATCGGCGTTTATTTTGTCAGTGCGATGAAGAACTCGCTCACCAGCAACTTTACGGAGGATTTGCAGGCGCGTGCCGAGATGCTGTCCGTTCTGGTAGGTGAGACGATGGCTGGCGGAGAAGCGGAGGCTGGCGAGGACAAAACGGAGAATCTGCGTGTGCTGGTGAACAATCTGTTCAACATTAACGGTGCCGAGATTCAGGTGCTGGATGCCAGTGGCAAGGTGCTTACAACCTCGCTAAGCTCACATTCGGATTATATCGGGCGCAAAAATACACAGACCGTTGTCAGCCGTGCGTTGCAGGGCATTCGGGACAATGAGGAATATATCGTAGATGAGGATAATGTTCGCAAAAAGGTTGTGGCCAAGCCGGTATTAGCCGGCGGCAAAATTATCGGGGCAGTCTACATCGCCGCCTCGATGAATGAGCTGTACGCAACGATGGAGGGCATCAACAAAATTTTTATCTCCGGCATTCTGATAGCCTTGGTATTAACCGCGGTGCTGGGTGTTATTTTGTCGCATACAATTACGCAACCAATCAAGGAAGTGACACGGCGGGCAACGGCGGTTGCCGAAGGAAATTTTGATCAACAGACACCGGTATTTGGCACAGACGAGATTGGTCAGCTGAGCCGTGCGTTCAACTATATGACCAGCAGATTGCGTGACGCTCTCTCTCAGAATGAAGAGGAAAAGGAAAAGCTGACCTCCATTCTGACCAACATGAGTGATGGGGTTGTTGCGACAGATGAGTACGGCAAAGTGATTCTGGTGAATCGCCGTGCCAGCAGCATTCTTGGCATGCGCCCGTCCGACATTGAAGGCAGGCATTTCGCGGTTCTGCTTGGTATTGATCCAGAGGATGCGGAAGCTTTGGCGAGCGGTTTTACAGGCTCCACATTGCTCCAGATCGCTCCTGCAGGCCAGGAGGAGCCGGTGGTGATTCGTATGACGTTCACTCCGGTGCATCGGCGTGAGCTTGGGATCACGGGCACCATTGCGGTGCTTCAGGATGTAACGGAGCAGGAGGAACTGGAGGCCTCACGGCGTGAATTTGTGGCCAATGTATCACATGAGCTGCGTACACCGCTAACTACGATCAAGAGTTATGCGGAAGCGCTGGACGATGGGGCCTTGGAGGATCCGCAGCTTGCCGGACGTTTTGTTGGTGTCATTCAGAATGAGACGGAGCGTATGATTCGTCTGGTGACGGACCTACTTCACCTGTCGAGGCTGGATTCCAAGGAAGCACTGCTGCGTAAGCAGCCCATTGATATTTTGGAGATGCTGGAGGAAGTGACAGATCGGTTCTCTTTCCAGATGCATCAAAAGGATATTCAGTCTGTGCTGTCTGTGGAACATGATATTCCACCCGTGCCGCTGGACCGTGATCAGATTGATCAGGTTCTGGATAATGTTGTATCCAATGCGCTGAAATATACGCTTGAGGGCGGCACCATTACGATTGCAGCCCGGCGTAGTGATGAGCATACGCTGGCCATCTCCGTATCGGATACGGGCATGGGCATACCACAACGTGATCTGGATCGCATATTCGAGCGGTTCTATCGTGTAGATAAAGCAAGATCTCGCAGCATGGGCGGTACGGGACTAGGACTGTCCATTGCCCGGGAAATTGTAAAGGCCCATGATGGAAGCATCTCGCTGGAATCCGAGGTAGACGTTGGCACAACGGTAACGTTTACCTTGCCAATGCGTGATAAAGGGGGTGAGCACCTTGAAGGAACGGATTAAATCTCTGGTGCTTGCTGCTCTGGTCGTGGCCAGTCTGGTACAGAGCTACTTCCTGATCTATCGTTTGCCGGGAGGTGGCGATTCGATTGTCACCTCGGAAACAAACTATGTGAAGACCGAAAATATAGGGCAGGAGCGTAGCATTGAGGAGTTAATTTTCCCGGATCAGATGATTATTCATATGGGTCAGGACAAACATACCGTGTTTTATCCTGGCAATACATTCTATCAGCTCATCTATTCCAGGTTAAAAGGCAGGACATTCGAGGATTTCCAGCGGCGCAATGTACAGTCAGTCAATTGGGATCAGATTCGCAAGGAAAGCCCGGGGTTTGAGTTATCCTTCAAAGAGGGCATGCCCGTTGCTTTGCTTCAGCGGGTGATGCGTCTGGGTACGGATACCCTTTTTCAGGGAGAGACGATCAATCGTATTGCCATATATACAACCCCGAATGATACGAAGGCACATGCGCTGTTCTTCAGTGCCAAGGGCGATGTGGTCTATGAGGCCGCGCAGGCAGACCTGACGGTGCAGGATGTGCAGCAGCATGTTGATTTTGGAACAAGCTGGACACCGTACACGCAGATGGAAGGCGGATATTATATTCCGACACAGGCACTGGATGCGATTGAGGCTGATGTGCCGACAGGACAGTTCACGGTGGAGCAGATGCAGCGTAGTTTGTTCTTTGATCCAAGCATGACCCGGAATATTCGGGAAAAGGATGGGTCGGAGATATATACCGACAGCAAACGCAGTCTGCAGGTGAAACAGTATCAGCGCTGGATCAGCTATACGGACCCGGCGGCACCGCCTGCCGGACAAAGTGATGCGTCCAAGGATGCGCTGTCGGCAGTAGATTTTGTAAACCAGCATGGCGGCTGGAAAGGGCGTTCTCGCATGATGCTGAGGTCGACGGACAATAAGACGCAGCTTCAGTTCCAGCAGTATTATGGCAGTTTTCCAATATTGGATTCCATGCAGTTTCGCTTCGGCACGATTAATATGGAGATGCAGCAGGAGACGGTGTCGAGTTATGAGCGATCCTTGGAATATTTGAACGAGGGTACGGAAACGAAACAGTCGATCAAGCTGCCTGGCGGGGACAAGCTCAAAAATCTGATCCGAAAAGTAGCTGGCGAGAATCGCAAGGTTGTGGACGTGTACCCGGCCTATCGCACATCGGCAATGGAGGACGGTCTTCGGCTGATCCCGGTCTGGGTGATCCGGTTCGGTAACGGCGAGGAAACAACAGTATCTTAGCTATTTGGCGGGAGTGTAGCGCGAAAAAGCAGTCAATGGTAGGCAGGTGACCAGATCGAGTTGCTCGGGGAGTGCTGACAAAGCGGGCGGAGCTCTAACGATCTCCAGAGACGTTATATGGGTGGTTTTTGAAGTTTTGAAAATTTAACGATCCTCAGGGACGCTATTTCGGTAAAAACGGGCCAAATATGGAGAAAAACTGCGAATCCATACGAAATAGGGCTTCTCCTGATCGATAGCTTGAATCACACAACCCATCTTGCCACCAGCTTTGCTTGAACAAACCAATCAAGGCTGGAGCTCGAAGCTTAGGGTGTAGCGCAAACAACAGTAAAAACAACAGTGCATACAAAAGGTTTAGTGTGTGTCTTGAAGTCTACTGAAGTATTTAAGTCTATTTTTACCGCCTGTTCGCCCTCTGCTGCGTCAATTTCCCTTGACGTGTCCCGGCACGACTTATTGAAAATATAAAACAAGACATAGAAAAGTATGAGTACAGCAAGGACTTGGCACGAAGGTCATCAGCTGACGAGGAGGTGAAGGTTCTGGATTGGGGACGAGCCAAAAATGTATTAATCTATGCTTTTTTGCTGCTGAATCTGGTGCTGGGCTATCAGATCTGGATAGATGCGAGGGAGACGGCAGGAGCCAATCTGGACTTCACCTCACTCGCGGACAATACCCAGCGGGCCATGGAAGAGAAGGGCATTCAGGTGCTGGCGCCGATTCCGAATGAGACGCCCAAGCTGCCGAAGCTGTCCTATGAGTTTATTGAAGAGGACAAGTCGGGTATTAAAGTGCAGCTGGAGAAGCCTGTGGACAGCAAGCTGATCTTCTCGCCAAGCGAGCTGGCCGATGCGCTGCAGGCGGAGATTCCGCAAATCGGCACGTACCGGCTGGACCAGCTGATGGCGGAGGACGGGGCTTTTGTGCTCCACCCGCTGGTGGACGGCAAATGGCCGCTCTTTAACGTGAGTCTGGAGCTGTTCTACAGCGATCAGAAAATCACGGGTTATCATCAGACTCCGGTGCGGATTACGACCGCCGAGGAGAGTGATCAGCAGGTGCTTCCGGCGTCCAAGGCGCTGGGCACGCTGATCGAAAACTTTTTGCCAAACGATGCGATTGTAAAAGACATTCAGCTCGGCTATTACGGCCAGTTGTTCAACTCAGATATACAGGTAGCGATGCCAGCATGGCGGTTCGTGCTGGAAAGTGGCGAGGTGTTGTACGTGCAGGGCATCAGTGGGGATGTATTCAGTCCCAAGTCAGATAAACCAGGGGAGTAATGCGTTATGGGGATATATTTTACGGTGTTATCCAGCGGTTCGACAGGTAATGCTACAGTCATTCAGCATGGGGCGACTTCACTTATGATTGATGCAGGTCTAAGCGCGAAGCGGCTGGAGACGCTGTTTCTGGAACGGGAGATTTCGGGAACGGAACTGGACGGCATTCTGGTGACACATGAACATTCGGATCATATTAAAGGACTAGGCGCGATATCTCGGAAATATAATTTACCGATCTATGCAAATACGAATACGTGGGCGGCTTTGGAGAAGTCGGTCGGCGCTATTCCTGAGGAGAACCGGCGGATATTTGAAACGGGTGAAAAGCATGATTTTGGCTCGCTGCGTGTGGAGTCCTTCGGGATATCGCATGATGCGGCTGAACCGGTGGGTTACACCTTTGACGATGGAAGCGAGAAGCTGTCCGTGGCGACAGACCTCGGTTATATGAGTGACAAGGTTCGCGATGCCATCTCGGACTCGGATGTGCTGGTGCTGGAGGCGAATCATGATGTGGAGTTGCTGCGCATGGGACGTTATCCGTGGAACACCAAGCGCCGGATTCTGAGCGACATCGGGCATTTGTCGAACGAGGCAGCAGGAGCGGCGCTTAGTGAACTGATGAACGGACGGATCAAGCGTACGTATCTGGCACATCTCAGCCGGGATCACAACATGATGGATTTGGCAAAAATGTCGGTGCGTGATGCGATGGAAAGCCGTGGCTGTTTCTATCGGGACCATGAGTTCAAGCTGTGTGATACTTATTATGATCGTCCTACACCATGGGATAGGGTGGGTGAGCCATAAAGCTGTCGAGCTCGATAGCTTTGCGCTCCACTTCCTCACGGGTCAGGATGCCTTTATCAATAAGCAGTTCAATGATGGTGCTGAGCGCCAGTGTGTTGCGGTAATGCTCTTCTTTGAGATCGGCGAGCTTGGCCGCCATATGCACTTCGTCCATAGCGGTGAGCGATCGCGTGCGTTCCATTGTGGAATCCTCCTTCGTTCTATGAAGCTCTGAATTGTTCTTTTACTATTATTGTAGTCAGGCTTGGTGGAAAACATTCCTCTTTTTGCCGCTAACATTCTCCGGGCAGGGTGTGTATGCTAAAACTGTAGCGTTATAGCTTGCTGCTCCTACGGTGAATTAAAATGAAAAAGTTTGATAAATGGATGAAAATGGCGCTTAGCACACCCAGTTTTGTGGTGATAAATACTATGGACCTTTATTGTTAAGTGAGCTATTAGAGAAAATTTACGTTTATTTACGTAATTATGCAACTTTTTGGGATTTAAAGTGTTTAGTATATAAGGAGCATTGTGATTTTGGCTGTTTTGCGTATGAAATGGAATCTCGAATCTCGCAGCGTGCGAGAGCATGATTGATAGAGCACACAGGATGGAGTGCCATTCTGTTGTATATAAACGCTTGTTGCCGGGGGATTGATTCCGGGCTGGGGCGAAGTGCAGGACCATTTTGTGAAAATGCAAATAAGGCATGGGGAACAGGAGGAGTCTTCTCTTTTTTTCATGTAATAACTGGGCGGCAGTCAGGGTCTTGATGCGTGACAACGAAGGGGAGAGGATCACGATGGGATTGTTTGGAGATGATTTTTATTCAACCAAGGTATCAAGACGCGCCGAACCTGAACAGAAAGGCAAACTTCAGATTATCCGTCCGGGAGGCGGACGACGCGGTCGTGATCGCTGGAGCAATCCACGCAGATCGCGCTCACGCTCGGAACTTAGTTCGACGATCAAGGTCGCTGTGATCAGCTCGGTGATTAGCTCCATCGTGACGGTAACGTTGTTCAGCTTCATTAGCCAGCCCTCGGCACAGCTTCCACTGGCCAATGCTGCCGGTCAAGGCGCTGGAGTGGCACAGACAGCACAGGTGGCTGATCCTTACGACCGCATTATCAAGGCGGCCGCAGATGTACGTCCTTCTGTAGTCAGCATCGTGAATCATAAAACAGGCAGCAGCCTGTCGATGGAGGATTCCGCGCTGGGCTCCGGGGTTATTTTCAAAAAAGAAGATGGCACAGCCTACATTATGACTAATCACCACGTGGTGGAGGGTGCCAGTGATCTGGAGATCGTGACCGTGGACGGCGAAACTCATAAAGCTAAACTGGTGGGCAAGGATCGAGTGAGCGATATCGCGGTACTGTCCACGGACGATAAAGGACTGGGTGTAGCGGCTAAAATTGGTGATTCCAGCAAGCTGCAGCGTGGACAGACGGTGCTGGCTATCGGTAATCCGCTGGGTCTTGGCGGTACGCTGACATCCGGGATCGTGAGTTATACGGATCGTATTCTGCCGGTATCTATCAACCAGGACGGGGTGTACGACTGGGAGCAGAATGTAATTCAGACGGATGCGGCGATTAACGAAGGCAACAGCGGCGGAGCCTTGGTTGATCTGGACGGGAAAGTTGTAGGCATCAATACGATGAAAATCTCGGACACCGGCGTTGAGGGTCTGGGCTTCGCAATTCCGATGAACGAAGTGATGAAAGTCGTGGATTCACTGCTTCTGAACGGTAAAGTTTCCCGTCCTTATCTGGGGGTATATACCGTTGATCTGAGCAATCCATATGCTCCACTGGATGACGAACAGCGCAAAGACCTCAAGCTGCCATCTCATGTGGACAGCGGTGTGGTCGTGTTGGAGGCTTCCGGCCCGGCATCCGAGGCGGGCATGAAGCTGAACGATGTGATTACGGAATTTGATGGGCAAAAAATTACCTCCACGCTTGATCTGCGAAAATTCCTGTACGATAAGAAAAAGATCGGCGATACGCTAGAGGTCTCGTTCTATCGGGACGGCAAAGCGGAGAAGCTGTCGGTGAAGCTGACAGATAAGCCAGAGTAAGGCTTCTGGAATTGAATTGAATGATCGTGAGAACAAGGCAACCATAGAGAGAGTGATCAGGACTTCTGACCACTCTTTTTATATTGAGGCTGTACTGGGTTGACGTGAAGATGAGAAAGTATATTTTGGGGAAGGCGTCTTTGTTCGCCGTGACGTGCATACCAGTAAGACAGGGTATCGTGATGACAGAAGAACGAACGGCGATGGAATTGGAGATGTGATTGTGGGTGGGCATTTGGTTTGGTCGCGTGCATCATTCGAGCTGCATAATATGTAGAATGTGATGAATGCCCGTGTTGCGTCTAATCAGGAAGTCCCGGAGCCAAAGGCGCAGATACATTTGTTAGCCTGTATGGTAAACTAATGTCAATGTGTTTACATAGATCGTTGATGCAAATAACAGCTGTATAACGTGAGACTCGGCTGGCTAATCTGAAAATGGAGGGATTCGAGATGAATCTGTTAAAGAAAAAGGTACTTGGCGGCACGAGCTTGGCCCTATCCATGCTGATGCTGTCCGCTTGTGGATCGGAGAGCACTCCAGCTGCACCTGTAGATACGAGTGCGCTACAGGACAAGATCGCGGGACTGGAGAAAAAGCTGACTGAACAGGGCATTAAAAGTGATGAGCAGGCGCAAAAAATCGCCGCACTGGAGAAAAAGCTGACAGAAATCAGTACAGCTATCGTGGCTGGACAGGGTACGAATGGTCAGACATCGAGCGGCGTAGGCAATAACGGCTCTGCTGGAAAAGGAGACGGGGTGCTGATTACGTTTGCCCAGTATGAGAAGCTGGAGGTTGGCATGTCCGTGGAAAAGGTGATCGACATTCTTGGTGGCGAAGGCGAAGCGTTAAGTGAGGCCGAGAATATGGTCGTCTATAACTATAAAGGCGCGGCCGGTAATGGTGGTAACGCAGTGATTGCTTTTCAAGGCGGGAAGCTGCTCACGAAGGCACAGTCAGGATTGGAATAAGACGGTGGTTGAAATTCTAAAGTTGGAACGTAACAAGGGGAGAATTGGACGAGAGGGTCCGTTCTCCTGTTTTTGTTTAGCGCATGAGTTGCCTGTCTAATACAGCAACGGTAGGCGGGGGAGAGATGTGTATGCACGATACAGTAGAGTCAGTGCGGGAAAGATGAGTGTGTGTACAATATCAAGAAGCATTGGAGTACATAGGTGGCAGGGTTTTGCTCCGATCTGCGATGTAGGGGTTTCTTTTCTGCGGCAGGTGTGATAGAACTGAGAAGTGGCTATCCTGTAGGATAAGCGGTCTGTGAATCGGGAACATAGCTGGTGACAGAAAGGATGTTTGACGGATGTACGTTGTATGCAAAGAACACGTGGACATTGCCATCGACATGTTTGTGGATGAATATGAGGACGCTCCGGATATCGTGGATCTGAAGGAGACGGAATTTGCCGACTGGGACCCGCCTGCCAAATGCGCCGAGTGCGATCAGCACGCGGAATTCCTCGTCGTTTAGCGTACTGTAGAGCAGGCCGCCAGGAGCGCTATCCAATGTTGCTATAGATGCTGTTGTGCATGGCGTAGCAGTTACGGGTGCTTCTGGCGTTAGGCTTGGTTCGATCCGGTATGAACATCAGAGCAAGGTGCAGAGAGAGCGTGTTGAGCGCTCTTTTTGCATTTGTGGGGAGCGGCTGTGGCGGGAGCGTATGCTGACGAGTGAATGGGCAAGTTATTGGCAAGGGATGGCCGGAGTCGGTGTCAGCGAAGAGAGTGAAAGTGGCAAGAGAAGGGCAGAAGCAAGGAGTAGCTCGTCTTGAGTGTGAGTGGTAAGCGCAGGGGAAGAAGCAGATAGTTGCGAAGGTGCAAGTGTGAGCGGGAGCGACAAGACGCAGAGTGGCATTATGTGAGCTGAGGAATGGTAAGCACATAACGGGCCGGGCGTTGGACGGGTTTTAAGAGAGCGGTTAGTTGATGCTAATTGTAACGATCATGAGAAGGCTTATTTGGGCAAAATGAGCAGGGTTGAAATTCTAACGATCCGTGGAGACGTTATTCTGACGAAATCGCCATAAACAGGATGAAAAGCTCTCGAATCTGGCGCGATAGCGTCTGCTGGGATCGTTAGATTTTAAAAGCAGGCGAGTCCGGCCAAATAAGGTTTGTGGTGATCGTTAGAGTTGGAAGCTGGAATGAGCGGGTACTTCTCAGGATGCTGAAAAGAATAAGAATAGTTACATATATATGATGAATTCGCAGGTATGAAGAAGAAAAGGTGCGAACGGGAAGCGGTGAATGGAGAGCCGCGCTACTGTGATTGTAGACGATGTTCTCAGGGACACATGAGAGATGCTACACTAGCTATATAATGTACGTGCACGCTTCGGTCAAAATACATATCCTATTGTTCCAGGAGAGCCGGGCATGCGATGAAGGGGATTTTCAGTAACTTTTGTATGGGTGAATGATGCGATTGTATATATAGGTTGCGTGCAAGCACGACGATTCAGGAGGAATGATCATATGTTGATTCAAATTATTGGCGTAGGCAAATTGAAGGAAAAATATTTAACGCTGGGCATTCAGGAATATGCCAAGCGTCTCGCCCCGTACATCAAGTTTCAGATGATCGAGGTCGCAGACGAGAAGGCGCCCGATACCCTGAGCGAAGCTGAGGTAAGGGCGGTAAAAGAGCGCGAGGGTGAACGCATTCTCGCGCATGTGAAGAGCGAGGCGCATGTCGTCGCGCTCGCACTGGATGGCCAGCTCTGGAGTTCCGAGGAGCTGGCTATGGAGATCGACAAGCTCGGCACGTATGGGACGAGCCATGTCGTGTTTGTCATCGGAGGGAGCCATGGGCTCTCCGATGAGGTGCTGCGCCGCGCGAAGCAGCGCTTGAGCTTCGGGCGCATGACCCTGCCGCATCAGCTCATGCGGCTGGTGCTGGTGGAGCAGATTTATCGCGCGGTGAAGATCAATCGCGGTGAACCGTATCGCCTTTAAGGGTAAAATAAAAAGGGACTTCATTAAGTCCCCGTAGGAAATTTCCTGACTGCTATTAAGAAAATCCAGCGTATTTGGGTCTGGCGGAGCAACAAAGTCGCTGTATTGACTAACCCTTTTCATTAGCTCTGCCGTGTCAGTGTGAAGCCCTTCAATCGTGAAGTCAAAAGTAAGAACGATCTTCTCCACTTTACGACTTTCTCTTCTTGAGGGCTTGTCCTTAGAAATATGAATGCTTTTGACTAATAGGCGAAGCAGTGCCTTCTGCTCGTCTTTTTCTGCGTGAGCGATAGCCTCATGCACTTTGCTTAGCAGTATGAAAAGTGAGTCATAATCAATGGGTTTGCTGTCGAGGTCAGATGTTTCCGATAGCATTTCTTCCAATCGTCTTTGGAGTGCTTGAAGCTCAGAATTGGATTTTAGCAGTTCAGGTTTAAACATATCAGCAAGGTCAGGATGATTTAATATGGTGTCCTTAACACCTTTGACTTTCCGTTGTTGCTTGGCTATTTGAGATTCTAATACCTTCTGCTCTTCTGCTCTTGGGATTTCGGAGCTTGAACGAAGCTCGTTAATTCGGTCAACCAGTTTTCGGAGTACATGTGGCTGGGCAATAACCCGGTGCAGCTCACCAAGGACTTGCTGCTCTGCTACCTCGGCCTTAATCATATTTGATTTGCAAACGGTAGCACCCTTATTGTGAAATTGTCCGCAGGAGTAATAGCGATACTGTTCTCCGGCTGCACCCTTGGAACGAGCTGGAACCATACCATGACCACATACAGGACACTTGATAACTCCACTAAGAATGTAGGGAGTATGAGAGCGAGAGGGATTATAGGAGCGTTTTTGTAGAACAGTATGAGCCTTATCCCATTGCTCCTGAGAGATGATTGGTTGATGGATTCCATCTGTGAAAATATAATCAGGATTCTTTCCCTTCCGACGTTTTTCAGACCAATTCTCGTGCTGGTTATATCTTATCTTGCCGATATAGATGGGATTGTTAAGAACAGTTTTTATACTGTTTGTTGAAAAGGGCTTGTCTTTTTTCGAACGGTGACCATTCTCATTTAATCTACGAGTGATTGCCTTAAGTCCCAGGCCTTGCTCAGCATAAGCAAATATCTTTTTAACAATAAGAGCCTCAGCTTCATTAATGATGAGCTCCTTATTCATATTGTCGTACCCCAGCACAACTCCGCCGTTGTATTTCCCTTCTCGTGCTCGCTGATGCTGCCCCAGCTTTCCACGCTCTATAATATTGCTCCTTTCCAGCTCTGCAATCATGCCAAACATCTGAAAGGTCATCATTCCTGTTGGAGTTGATGTATCGAAATTCTCCTTTAAGCTCATTAGCTTGATGTTGAAGCTAACAAGGGTATCGCTTATTTCTAGCTGATCTCGTAGCTTTCGAGCTAAACGATCCAGCTTATAGAGCATAACAATTTGAAATCTTTGTTTTTCGGCATCCTTTAGTAAGCGAATAAGTTGAGGTCTACCCTTAATATTCTTTCCACTTGTTCCCTCATCAACATAACGATCAATAATTTCAAAATTATGCTGCTCGGCATATTTTTGTAGCTCTGCCAGCTGAGCAGCGATGCTGAAGCCCTCCTTGGCTTGCTCCTCGGTACTGACACGGGCATAGATGACGGCTCGAATTTTAGTCATTTTTCATTTCTCCCTTATCTGCTTGCTGAGAAGCTGCTAAAAAATCATTGAAGACTTGATTCCAAGAATCCTTGCTCAAAATGGGAAATGCTTTGGGCTACTCCAAGCTTGCCTTGAATAAAGAAGCTGCATGTTTAATAGGTGAAGCAAGCGTGTCATCCAGCTCTAATAACTCTCCAGAATAGGAATGCATTTCGATTTCGGCGACAAATCGGGAAAGGCTCTCCACAAAGGCTTTGTAATCGACGGTATTCTTTGTTTCTTTGCTATATACGAAACGCATCTGTCCATCCTGAAAGGCCTGGTATACATAACAGCCAAAGTGAAAACTTGCGGATAAAGCAGGGTCAAGCCCAGCAACCTGTGTATCTTCAAGCTCGATATTCTCATCGACAACTCCAATTTCAAACAGGTGGATGTCACCTTGATAAAACTCATCTGTGAAAGCCTCAATTGGGACGTGTAGCTCTCTGGATAACCCGTGAACTAGCTGAAAGGAGGGATTTTTAGATTCACCTCTCTCAATTGCAGTAATGGACTGTGCAGTTACTCCTAATCGTTTGCTGATTGCTCGTGTCGAATAATCCTCCTTTGAATTCAGTTTCCCTGTCTCTTCACGAAAAAAGCGAATGCGTTCTCCAAGTGCATTTTCTCTAAGAGCAAAATATTCAACCGCAGTTATTGTTCGTTTAGCCACAAAAATCACCCTTTCTGGAATGCTTTACAACGATTATAGAACATTGGCTGAAGCCACGGTTAGTAATCGAGTCATTCTGGTATGAGCATATCTTTACATGGCCACTGTATCTTCTCGGATTATGGATAGTCTACTATGTACTTCGATTCGTTCTCTATTGCCTGAGAGAGGCTCCGTTCCATACCTTGCTGTTGGCAGGTTTTATCTGGTTTGTATGGTATGCGTTCCAAAAGGGATGGATTTAGTCTTTAATCCAGAAGTGACGTTACAAAATTGAAAAAATGATGATATATAAATAAGCAATCAAGCTAAAGCTGATGTAATTGGCAAGATGAACACTGAATTCCTTAGAATGTTCATCTTTTTTACTTTTATGTGGGGTAGCGAGCGATAAGTCCAGCATATTTATAATTCCACTCCCAATTCACGTTACAAGATCTCTTTCTGAATAATATATTCTCTATCATGTTGTCCTCGTCGAAATGATATTGTAATATCTTGGTATGTATTGTAGATTATTGTGGCGAAGGATAGGTACTTCTCGAAACTATAGGGAAATCGTAGCCCACATCTGATGATGATCTATATGAGTGTGTGCAGCATTTGGTAAGCCAGTGACGGAGAAAGTTAAAGAATACTGCTTGTCACAACCAAAACCATTTAATAAAAGGATCTACTGCTTATGAACATCAAAAGAGTATTCGAAGCAATTTATAATCTGAGGGAGCCGACATCTATGGTTAATAAAGGTATAACATTTGAAACTTTTGTGCATGAGGTTTACTCTGCTATTTTAAGACTTGAAGATAAAACTGTACTAATTTCAAAAAACGTTACCATTCTGGGAAAGACAGGAGCCTCTCATCAGTTCGACGTGTACTACGAATTCACAAAAGCAAATGTTAAGCACCGAGTAGCTATTGAATGTAAAAACCATAGTCGACCAATAGATAAGGGAAAAGTAGGCGAGTTCAAATCAAAAATCCTTGATATAGATAATTTAATGGGGATTATGGTTTCAGCATCCGGGTATCAATCTGGAGCTAGTACATATGCAAATGGAACAGGAATAATATTGATGACGCTTGATGATCTTCCAACATTTACACAAGTTGTTGCAATGCAGTTTAAACGAGCTCTTTTGCCTGAGCCAAGCGTGATTGGTCAGCCTTTTTGGGCATTAATGGAGGTTGATAAAACGGGTGAAATAACAGGTACATATCATTCTGTAAATGATGACAGAGTTAAAATGAGGATTCCGCTATTTTATTCAAAGAATCATGCAGAGCAATACTGTGAAGCAATGCCGTCAAAGGATTTTACTGTTAGAGGGCTAAATCAAGATCAACTAAAAATACTTCTATCCATTACAAAACATCAGGACGTAGGATTTATATTAATCCCTTTTGCTCCTAACCAAGAAAATGGTCAAGTTCTGTCATATATATTGAATCATGACGAGCTAATGGAAGAGTATGTGATTGAATAAGCACGATTGGCAATGAATATCAGACAAAACAAAGGGAATGCACCTGCGTGACCTTTATCCTTTTGGAGGAATGTTATGGGAAGACTAATAAAAATACATGAGATTGATGAATTTTATGAGGTTATCAAAATTCCCGATGGGTCTATCAACGATGAGATTATGGGGAACGTGGCAAAACTGGATGAAGAGGCGGAACTGGAGCAATTCACGAGGGACATTCTTCATGATCCGAACAACACCCCGCATGGCCCTGTTGAAATTGCTGATATCCTGACAACTTTGTGTGTACGTGGAGCGAAAAAGAACGCCGCCTTCGTTTTAAAGGGGAAAAGCTACAAAAAAGTGACCAGCAGAGATGTGTCCCACCAGTTCTTGAAACTCAGGCAACTACCTGATATTGGTTTGATTGTTTTTGGTGCAGTAGGCAATATTTATGACGATGCACAAAGGGATTTTATAACTACAGCAATGGATATTGGCTGTGATTATCTAATAGTTGATGTAAATGACTGGGCACGGTTGTTCATTGCATATGAAAAAATATGTGCCAAAGACGGGTTGCCCTATAACGAGCATGGAATCTGCACTGCCGGACATCAACGGGATGCAGGGCTAAAGCTGGAATGGGAGACAAGGGATAAAGCAAGATATACCGTTGTGCAACAGATGGATAACAGCACTGCTATGGCAAAAAGATACAGTGCAATTATACGGTTAGATCGGCATTATCCCAGAGAAATAATCAGAACAATTATTCAAGAAGCAACCTTGAAATTGAAGAAAAGCACATATCACAAAAATGAACGTATTAAAGCAAGATGGGGCAATACTATTGCAGATGTTGTATGGCTTTACATCGCTCATGATCATGAAGATGTTCAAACAACCAACTGGGTATGCCGTTCATCATGGATTGACTCTGGATTATCTGCTCCCTATCGTCCAATTGCTCTGGGTGGGGATGAGACATTTGAGGGAATTGAAATCAAATGGAATGACCAGTACAAGCCATATAAGAGCTTTTTCGAAAATCACTTTGGATCAAAAGAAGAAGTTATTGAATCGTGTGAATCACTTATAGGTGAGATGCTTCCATATGCTCATAAAGCAATAGAGCAGTTCGAAAAATATCACTCGGGGAGCATAGAGCAAGGAGAGTTTGTCAAGTGCATTTTGTCATTCAAACCTGAAGTTAATCGGTTGTACCTGAAGGCTGGAGACGTGCCAATACCACCATCTGAGTGTAAGGACTTCAGTGAAGAGTGCCAGAACATCTACGCTACAATTGATAACATGTACTTGTATGCTGCGGATAGTTTTGATCAAGGAAATGAGTGGCTCTTTACTAAATCGATAAAAGAATTAGAAGAACAGCTACAACGGTTAGAGTTTGAAAAGAGGAAGTTTCGTTAACAAATCATTTAATTCAGAGGACAATCTCATTTTGTCGTTCACGAGTGATTGAGTCTTGGAAATTTATCTTAACTGGCTTTATAATCGGATTTATTGCTACGAGCAGCAACAGTAATTAGTAAAGGTGAGTAGGAATGACTACAGAACATATTGAAGCATTTAACAGTAAGATCATTGAAGAGGCACCTGATAAGATTGAAACATGCATTGGTGATGTTGATGTCAGGTTTGTTTTGCGTGATAGCTTCTTTGACCAAGATAGCTTGCTGGAATACGATGTAGAGTTGCCTAATGAAGAGCATGTGCTGCAAATACAATACTGGTACTCAGTTAATAATCCTAATCATCATCGTATAGAAGTAAGAACACCTAATTTAAGAGCTTATCAAATTACTTGCTTTCACTGCAATACTGTAGGATTACTCGAACCAGAGCGAATCGTAGAAATTGAACAAATCGTTAAGGTATCTGGTCAATCATCCCGTGATGGGTTGGATGTACGGCAAACAAATGAGAGAATAAAAGAAGAGGCTTGTTTGTTTCTCGATCAGGAGGGGCTACTCGTTGAGCCCAATAATAGAGCTGCACGATGGCGTATTGGAACTTATGATAGTCAGACAAGAGCATGGCTGTATGGTCAAACAACTGCAGGGTTCATAAAAAACTTTCTGAAGGTTGCCCTTATCATGGCATATTGCCGTGGGAACCGTGGGATTAACCTATACCCAAATGCAGAAGACCCATCCCAATCTGTAGATGATGAAGATACTCTGACAAGTATTAGTGCAGAAGCATTTAAGGAAAAACGTGAAAAATGGGAAGTTACAGGACTTAAGGGAGAAGAATTTGTAGTAGAGATTGAGCGGCGGCGTTTAATTGAAGTAGGGCGAGTAGATTTAGCTGATGCAGTTAGACATGTGAGTTTGTTTGACTGTGGTGCGGGTTATGATATATTATCATACGAGCTTGATGGAAGATCACGCTTTATTGAATGTAAAACCAGTGCGGGTAGCTCGATGAAATTTGAAATCACCTCAAATGAGTGGAATAAAGCAAAGAAGTACAGAGAGCAATATTACTTGTATCGGATTACTAATATTGATCAGGAAGATCATCGTGACATTGTTATCATCCAAGATCCTTTTGGTAAGTTTGAAGATGGAGAGCTTACGTTAACGCCGAGTGCATTTACTCTTTCAATAATTTAGGACATCTAAAAAACATTATCTAGTGGAAGGTAATATAAGTAATTTGGTTGATAGAGCAGGAAAGACAGTAAAGTATGTCGAATACAAAGAAGGTTATATGACTACTAAAAAAGATGGTGATTTAATGCCGCTAAGAAATGAAATTTCACATGTAATAACTAAACCATCTTGGGATACCTATAAATCGCAAGCACTGAACAATAAAAGAAAACATGTTGAAACTAATAAAGAGTATGAGATGTTGTTTTCTCCATCATTTTGTTTTCTGGTATTGAAAGCACTATGGAGAATTATTGATTCAAAGAAACAGTTTGAGCTTAGAAGCTGTAAGTACAAAAGAATGCAGTTAGATTTAGAGAGCAACAAACTGGCAAAAGAAATTGCTGGCTTTTTGTCTACTCTCTCAATTATAGAGTGCAGCTATTACATTGGAGTATTGTACACGTATTTGCTACCTCAGAAATACAAAGCTGAATACGGTATTTATTATACGCCTCCGGTCATAGCAGAAAGGCTTTTGGATCTCTTAGGTTCTGAGGGTGTTAACTGGTCTAAAGACAGCATTCTGGATCCTGCATGTGGTGGTGGAGCGTTCTTAGTTCCTGTCGCAAATCGAATTTTAGGTGACCATAGAATAAAATGTATACCAGCAGAAGAAAGAATTAGGCACCTGGAAAATCATCTTTCAGGGATAGAGATTGATGAATTTGCTGGGTGGTTGACACAAGTGATGCTCGATGTAGTGACATATCAAGACGCGTGTTTAATTGGTCGTAAGATGAAGAATGTCGTACGGCATGATGATACAATAAAATATGCATTGAAGCAAAACAAGAGCTATCAGCTCATTGTGGGTAATCCTCCTTATGGTCGTGTCACTCTCAATGAGGAACTTAGAGAGGCATATTCAAGGTCTCTGTATGGTCATGCGAATATGTACGGTTTATTCATCGATGCTGCTTTGAGAATGAAGTCGGCAGAAGGTTTCATTGGTTTTGTAACCCCAACTTCATTTATGGGGGGGCAGTATTTTTCTAACTTAAGAAACTTGCTAATGCAAGAAGCCCCTCCCTTAGACATTGACTTTATTACAGAACGTTCCGGTGTGTTTGATGAGGTTTTACAAGAAACATGCTTAACTGTTTTTGGTCCAAATGATTCCAAAGAAACAAGCATTCATAATATTAAAACAGATACTGTGGGTTACAGAGTGAATAGAGTAGGAACATTTCAAATAAATGAAGGAACGAGTCCGTGGTTCCTCCCGCGAGATAGTTCTGAGACTAAACTGATTAAGAAACTCAATAAAATGAAAACGACACTTAAAGACTATGGATATAAAGTATCAACTGGGCCACTGGTGTGGAACCGACACAAGGAACAACTCGATAATGTACCTCAAGTTGGATCATTTCCAATAATTTGGTCACATTCTATAATAAATGGAAATTTTACTTTTGATTATAAAAATAAAAAACCGAAATTTATAAATATACAAGATGAGCAAGACTTTCTTGTCTGCAAACAGCCGGTAGTGTTGTTACAACGGACCACGTCAAAAGAACAACAAAGACGTCTAATATCAACAGTACTTCCTCAAGATTTCTTGTCAGAGTGGGATGGAGCTGTCATTGAAAATCATGTTAATATGATTCATTCGGTTGATAAGCAATTACTTTCACCAGAAGCATTATCTTTGATTCTAAGTACTACTATTGTAGATCGTATATTCAGATGCATATCCGGAAGTGTTGCAGTATCAGCATCGGAACTGCATGCTTTGCCACTACCACCATTAAAGAAAGTTTTGAGTATTGAAGACTTCATACAACAACACAACTCAAACCAGATTAGTGATGAAGACTTAAGCCGATGCGTAGAGCAAATTGTGTTGAAGGCTTATAATCTTGGAGGGTAAAATGAGATATAACTGGCTTTCGACTGAAGTACCGAGTGTTGAAGAAATTTCAAGAAGATTAGGTTTGATTTTTACCAAAGGTCTTGACCCAAACGGATATATACTGAGAGAGATAGGTGCTAAAACTATATTTGTGATGCTGTATTCATTCAGCGTGCAGGGGCAGAACTGGATCAGACCTGCAATTGTCACTTGTATGACAGATGAGCAAGCCCAGATAAAAGAAGAGCAGGCAAGGTACTCATGGCTTGAAAATAATCTAAATAGAAAAAAGAAAGAAAGAGATATTCCGGGCAGATGGTACAAAGAAAATACCCGTGAATCAATTCGTGATGAGACAATTCGAACGCTTGTTCATCTCGGAGCTATTATTGAAAAGAGTGGGCTTGCTACTACATCACCAGCACCTAGATATACTTTACAGTCTGATTTTGTGGAACTATTTAATACTGAACTCTCCGAAGAAGAGCTCATTCAAGCAATTGCTAATTGGCAGGAGTTAAATCTTTCAGCCATTGCAAGAGCAAGGATTGCTATTTCGAAAAATATGGGAACATCAATTGATGATGGTGTACTAGTAGAGTTGCCAAATGGCGAAGTGAGGAAGCTATCTCCAGGTCCGAGCTCTGATATAGCAAAAGCTGTGGTTGAGAAGATGGCAAAGGTTTTTCTTAAAGAGCCTGCTGTTCTATTAATTAGTGAGTCGGCCAAAAAAATTGTTGTGAATGACGATAGGATTTGTGCTGCAATTGGATTTCATATTGATGTAACTAAGGTACTACCAGATATTATAATGGTTGATCTTGGCCGGAGAGAACCGCTCATTGTTTTTGTTGAATGCGTTGCAACAGATGGACCAATTTCAGATAGGCGGAAGTTAGAGCTTATCTCAATAGCGGAGGAAGCAGGCTATAGTGGAAAAGACTATACTTTTGTTACTGCGTTTAGAGATAGAACGGATGGGGTTAGTAAAAAACTTACTCCTTCGATTGCTTGGGATACATTTGTCTGGTATGCTACTGAGCCCAATTCTATTATATACATGCATGAGGGTGCGGATCAGAGTAATATATCTTTAGGAGATATACTTCAAACTTTAAGAAACAATTGAATTCGACTTAATAAGTAAAGGCACTAAAACACCTAAGATATTAAGGAGTTTTAGTGCCTTTCTTCTTTGTTATCTTGATTTGATTACCGGCAGATACACAACTTTGGAGGAGAGACAAGAACTCATCTGCAAAATCAAGGTGGACTACTACTTCTGCAATAATCCTCGCAGAGAATATTAATAATCGATACTGGCCAGTTGTTATTTTATAGTCATGCACATCATCCCAGCATGTTACTTTATTTGTAGTAGCTAATATTAAAATTCTTTTTGAGTTAAATTTATCTTTAGAAAGATGGTGCTGAACTTTTTCAATAGTGTGATGGTCAACGGCTGTTGTAGTATAACATTTTGCATCTGCTGTAAAGTCGCCTTTAATGACTTCTTCTAAATAATCTAAGAGGTCAATAGTAAGTTTATCAGCATTACCTGCACCAGCAGCGTTGACCGGGATCCTCCTGAATCTCGGATACGAGTCCAACATCGTTCTGTATTTGTATAGTTGAACTTGTTGGGAGCGGAGTTTATCTAAGAAAAAGTTAGTTAGCTCATTTTCAACCGCTTGCCAAGTAATAAATGAACTTTTGTTTAATATTTCTTCTTCAATAAGAGAAATTTTTTGAATGCTTTCAATAACAGTTTGGGCACTTGGTAAATCACGAAGTCTGAATTTTTCTTTTTCAAACCCAGAAGTAATTATATCTATTGCTGATATAGTGACAATGGTATCAGGAAGTGTAGGTAGTTTGTTTTCAACTAGTTTAATAAAGATGAGACCATCTTTTTCTTGAATAGCTTTGGATATAGATAAGAAGTCAGTTGCTTCTCCCTCGAGAACTAAAAGATATTGACGATTTTCAACTTGTAATAAATAATTACCAGTTCGATTATCAATGCTTAGTAATTTACAACCAGTCGATTGAATTATTTTTAAAGTGTCTTCAAAAACTTTGCTATAATTAATAGAAGTAATTTCAAAGTAAGTGTTACAGCAGAGAGCAAATTCTTCTTCGATATAATTATTATCACAATGAGAGCACTCAACTAAATCAATTTCTCTTTCAGCAGATAAGATGGTCTTTTGTCTACAACCTATCATTCTCTTTCCAATATTGATACTCTCTCTTCCTATACAATCAAGTTCTATGAATTTATTCAAATTAATATAGTTATTATTTTTGAGGTCTATAATGTATGATGGAAGGTCGTCGGTATAACGTGTCCCTAATACTGGAATTAACATAGTTACTTCTCCTTAGATTCTACTATACGGGCGTCAGTATAATCATGTAATAAGGATATTAAATTCCTCTTTTTTTGAGTTCCTCCACCAGTACCAGATATTGTGATGTAAATTTGTTCTGAGACTTCTGAGAAATAGAAGGTGAAGATATGAGATTTTTTATTAATAATGAAAGAAACCTTTACTT
Source organism: Paenibacillus barcinonensis (assembly GCF_003217495.1). Lineage (GTDB taxonomy): Bacteria > Bacillota > Bacilli > Paenibacillales > Paenibacillaceae > Paenibacillus > Paenibacillus barcinonensis. The sequence continues at coordinate 80,023 of NZ_QJSW01000007.1, forward strand.
TTTTCACAGTGGAATCAGGAATAAGTAGGGATAATGTTACATTTCTAGACGTATCCTCAAGCGATTGAATCAAGGAGATTTCTCCAGATTTCTTTTCAACCGTTATTAAAGGTTTTCCGGGAAGTGGGGCGACAAACTCAATTAAATTAAGTTGTACACCAGGAACACTATCGACCAATAGGGATTGGAGAAATGCTTGAAATACTTCAGAAGAGTTACCATTGCTACGTTTCACATAGTTAGCAGGCAGCCGTTGATCAAGATTAATGATAATATTATTTGCAATGGTTTGATAGACTTCTTCTTTTACGATACTGACCGCTCGCACTCTAAGATCTTTAAGAGTTGGGCTAAATCTAAAAACTATTAGATCCGCATTCATATCTACAATGTATTTCTGAAAAGTTCTTAAGCCTCCCCGTTGAGATTCTCGAAGGATAAAAATTAAAATTTCATTGTTATAGTGGAGAATTTTCAAGCAAGTGCTTGACAAATTTGTAGAATTAGATAATTCATAACGTTCTAATATGCCGTTAACAAGATCAGTAGTGATTGTGGGATCTACAATTCCCGTTTGCTCTATCTGGCGTAATTCAGCTTGCTTGAGTGGATCTGATATGGTCTCCATATCCATTAACAGAAGATATTCTTCATAAGCAAACTTCTCGCATCTGCTGACTAAATAGCTCATCTGTAATAGTTCTATATCAATTTGTGATAACATAAAGGCATAGATTGTGCGATTCAATTTGTTTGCCTTTTCAACTTCTTCCAATAATCCACGTTGGACTAGTCCCTCTTTAAGATATTCTATAGCTATCTCCCCGGTTAATTGGGAAGTAAATTCTTTGAGATAGCCAATTGATAAGATATCCATTTTCGTCAGACTAGTTAGAGGCCGTGGGAGTTCATTTGTTTTTGATACACCAAAGGGTTCTAAAATAGAAATTTTGATCTGTTTAGGGAGCGAGTCCAATAATTTAATGTAATCGTCTTCAATAAGAAGCCTATTTTTCACTCCCTCGCAATCTGTTTCTAGCACGTCCTGCCATATCTCTTCTGTTATCATTTTCAATCATTCAATGTTAGAGCGAATTGCAACATTCATATCTACACCACCCACTAAAATTTTCTAATAAGATACACTATACTACAGATTGTGAAATTCTTGAAGCTAAGTAAGCAGACACTAAATATTTGAATTTAAGTACAATTTAAAAGGAAAGGACTGATATAAGTGGGGATACATACTTTAGCGAAAGGTATTGATCTAATAGCGGCTATTCAAAAGCTGGGCATTATACTTGATTATCATGTTATTTCCGAATCTCCTGTGAAAAAAGGAGAAACCCATCAAGCAGTAGATGTAGCCTGGTTTATTGATAAAGAAGATACTAACTATCCAATAATGATTTTCGAAGTGGAAAGTTATTTAACTAATGCTTCAGCAGCGAATCCACTTAAGATATTCAGCAAGTCGAATCATTATTTTGAGAAGCCACTATTCTTTTTTCATATCTTTGTAAAATCTGGTGATGATCCAGCGGTACTTAAGGATCTCGAGTATCAATATGGAAGAAATAACTATAGGATTTATGAGATATGCAAAGGGGATTTGAACAAATTGATACTGGATGTGATATCACAGCATAGGAGAATTAATAAGTATATTAATATACAGGGCTTAATGAAGCTATTTAATTTTGGTGAATATTGGGAAGAGATTAATATAACAGATGTGCTTGTACACATAGAAAATTTGTATAAGCAAAGTTGGAACGAAATTTTTCCAATTTATGCAGATTTGGCTCAACAACTTCCGAGCATGCACAATGAGTTCACTAGATTCTTGGATAAAAAAATGAATAATGGTTTTAATTGTAATGATAATTATGAAGATTATATAGCGTATCATTTTTCTAATGGAATTTATTTAGCTGTTTTATTTTGTGTCAAGAGAGATAACGCATATCTTTTTATGTTCAAGGACTGGCAAGAGAACAGTAGCTATATGGAGATGATTGGTCCATATTTTGGTTTGAGTAGAGATTATGATGAGTTCATTGAAGATTGTTCAGGGGCTTATTTAGGTATGTTAGCGGTTCTATTTAAACATCAGTCTGATGGCGTGAAATATATACTCAAGCAAAGTATTAAAATTCTAGAAAGGATGAAAGGGCATCCTGATAAGATTGTTTTTTACAACGCCATCTGGGCGTTGCATATTGCTGCTACGTGTGACATTTGTGAGCAGGAATATAACTACATTAGAGATTTTATAAATCAAAGGGGGAAAGTAAATAAACATTGGATAGAAGAACCTCTATCCGCATTGGACAATACAACTATGGATAATAATGAAAGTCACTCAATCGAATACGAATATATTTCTGATTTAGAAACGTTCAGATTAGAGTTCGGGCATAGTGATATCATAGATTCAAAAATATATAAACAAGAAGCAGTTTCATTAGCTATTCGAATGCTTAGTGATTTGGATTGTTGGTCTGAACGACGGTCTAAACCTGTTCCCGATCAAGATTGTGCAAAAAGCTGGGGAACTGGAATAATCAACTGTTTGCATTTTAATGATAATGACGAATAACCTACATAATTTTTTCACTTGTGGTAAGGATGATTATTTATGATCCTATATGCTCGATAAACTTGCTCGAATAGTATAGTTGTTTTTAAGCCAACATCCATCTCCATCTGACTTAAAGTCACTATATCATGGTGGGGGAAATCGTTTCCACCTATAACAATGGAAACATCCGAGGAGCCTGTCAAAGCCCAATTATCTATTTTGGATGCAAGATCTTCTGATGAAATGGGCTGCTCAGTAGTCGAGACGGCAATGACAAAGGAATTCGACCTGAGTTTGCTTTGAAGTTGCTCCTCTTTTTTTATGTGGATCAATTTTATATCACAGTATCTGCTTAATCTCTTCTCATATTCTTTAATAGCCTCAAGATAAAACTTTTCTATTTTGTCACCTACAGCAAAGACCTTAAACTTCATGTTAATACCTCATCATTAGATTTTATGGAGTACATTATTTGTTTAGTTGTTTGATCAATTAGTTAGAGGAAATGGTCTGCTAAACAGCTGGCTATCAGTAGAATAATCAGTCAGGTATCATCAGGGCTTCAACTTCCGCTATAGACAGTTTCGTGGCCGTAACAACAATTGAGACTTCAACTCCAAGTTTCAGAAGCTCTTTAGCCATCTCAAGTGCCTTCTTTTGTTCGCCGCGAGTCTCTCCTTCAGCAATTACACTCTCAATAGAAGCTTTATCATGCAAATGTCTCTGTCTATATTCATGCAATTGGCGGGTCTCGGCATCCATTTGAAGAAACTGCAACGTATCCGTTACCTTGCTTTATGTGGATTCGTTCATCAGCAGCATCTCCAAATTGATTGTATTAGTATACCATGTCGATGACGCTTTAGACATAACAAGCAGACATGCCAACACGATGGTTAGGGCATGTCTGCGATATTGTTCTCTTTTCAAGTATAAATTACTGTAATGGTAAGTAATCTGAGTTTACCCTATCAATAGATACGGTGAACCGTACCACAAGTAACGGCAAGTTTTTTGTAGAAAAACTCACAGGAGCCTGTATTTGCATCATGTGGACCGTAGGAGCGGGGTAGGTCATACTCGGGTCGGAACGTTGTGCAAACGGGCTTGTGTGAGTTTATTTGTGCTGCAGATGATGTATTAAATAGATAACGCCGCCAATTACGACTCCAAAAATAATGCCTGTCTCTCCAAAACCTAAAGAGACACGAAGAAGATCTCCTGCATTGTTTCACAGTCGCATGACCAACGGCTTGCTGGAAGGGATAAGTGGGCTGATCCAAGCCGCAAAGAGAAAGGCGCGAACTCCACCATCGGTTTCAGTTGAGAGCGTCTAGCCCAACCCATCCATTTCCGTAAACATATTATCGTTACTGCTTAATGAGGTCCACATCGTCATTACCCCCTATTTAAGTTATTTACTAGGGAGTATCGACAACTCCTCTATTAAACAGACATCTGGCATTCACTACAGCGAGGAAACGTTTTTTTTCCTGGTTGCCGAAATCGGGAATATAGTAATTCAACATTGTACGCTAAAAGTGAGCTGTTTCGAGTTCAGTCAGAGGAATTGCCGCAATTGCAGTGTTCTCCTAGGATAACGCCGCAATTATCTAGTATTTACTATGTCTTCTTTCGTAAGTTCTTGGTATAGAGTAAGTTTCTCTTCGGCGAGAGAAATCATGTAATCAATTTCTTGCCGCCTGGATTCCAGTCCCATCAGATGCTTCTCAAGGATTTCAATCCGCTTTTTTAGAGTGGGATTATAATTAGAAGGATTCTCCCCTTGTTGAATTTTATCCATTACACAGCCCTCACGAGTAAACTCCGTAATCTCCTCAAGTGATAAGCCTAGTTTTTTAAGTTTGTTTAGACATTGAATGTAGGAAACCTCGCTTTCTTTGTAGACACGTGCCCCTCCATTACTACGCTTGGGTTCATGTAGGACCCCGATTTTTTCATAGTAACGAATCGTATAAGGAGTTAATCCTGTTTTTTCTGACACTTGACTTATTGTAAGCATCCGATTTCTGTCCCTCCTTTTTAATGCTGATATTGAAGAATAGTATACAGCCTTCAGTCAACTCAAAGCCAATGTTTACAACTGACCCTAACCTCACCCTGAATAATCTATTGACTTCCAGTTGACTCTAACTTGTAAGTTAACTTTACTAAAAGTTAAAGGGGTGTAACAATGAACAACGAATATTTCACAATTCAACAAGCATCAGATGGTATCTGGGGGGCTATTTCGGTTCCAGGTAGCGGTTCTCTAGGGAATGCAGCAATTATTGATCTTGGGGATTTAACTGTTGTAGTGGATACAACCAACCTGCCGCATTCGGGTGCTTTGTTACGTCATACTGCTGAACAATTAACAAACAAACCGGTTAAATATGTAGTGAATACACATTTTCATGGAGATCATGTCAACGGCAATCAGGAATTTATGAAGAGCGAATTTATATCTACCGTTTGGACAAGAGATTTGCTTTCTGATATGGGTAAAGTGAATATTGAATTGATGCAGCAAAATATTCAAAAGTTAATAACTAGCCTAAATCATGTGCGTTTAAATCAAAGAGATCCCCATATGCTAACTGAAATCGACTATGATCTTTCCGTACAGCGAGCCCTTTATGATGCCATCCCTTCCCTTTGCAGGGTGATACCCACGATAACTTTTGACGACAAACTCGTCATTCAAGGAACAAAGCGAACAATCGAGGTTTTATCTTACGGAGGCGGTCATTCTTTAAGTGATGCTGTTGTGTACGTTCCAGAAGAGCAAACTTTGATCGCTGGTGATTTAATATCGACTAAAACCATTCCGGTCATACCCTACGGTAATCCATACGCTTGGATACGCATCCTTAAACGCATTCGCAAAGACCTCAAGGTCGATACTATCGTTCCAGGACACGGAGATGTATCTACTTCAGATCGAATCACGGATGTCATACGCTTTTTGGAGACAACGATCACTTATGTTTCTGGAGCTGTACAAAGCGGGGAATCAGAGTCTTACTGGCTAGAACAAGGGGTGTTAAAAGGCTATGAGGATTGGCATCTGCCCCAGTACTTCAGATGGAACTTTCGTTGGCTCTTTAACAGTATGCTTGTTCAAAACAACAGATGAGACAACAAGCAATGCTGTTTGAAGTATACCCTATAATTTACGTGAAGAAGGCACCCAGATGGGCGCCTTTGATTTCGCTCTATAGATGATACGGTAAACCGTATTAATGGATATTGTTAATATGATGGCCCATTAAAGGGATCAGTTTCAGAAAATAGTTCGTCATTAAGAATAACAGTTGTATGTAATTTCAAAAACTTCAATAAATCCGGATTATCAGATTCCATAACTTGTTGAATCATTCGAAGATTCTTTGCATTCGCTCGATGCTTCTTTGCTTCTCCGTGTTATTAGATTGTCTACAAACTCAGACAAGCCACACCATGGTGGTTGCCAGACCAAAAAGCCTTGAGCATGCAAGCTAATTTATCATAGCGAGTTGCTAGGCGGGAATAGGTTTTCACTTTATTGAATCTCGCGGAAATTTATAAACTCACTGGATATCTGAGGGAATTTTTGTTATGTCAGCGAAGAAAGAAGCTGTTCGTCTGAGAGTGAAAGAAGGTTGGGCGTACAGTTCGATCATGAAGAAGGTTGGGATGAAGAGCGAGAGCCAGATTATTACATGGGTTCGTAAAAGCCAAAATGGAGAGAGTTTTGAGGATTACCGTGGACGTTGGACGAAGAAGCATTGTAGTAGTGCAGAATAATAAAATGCTTATCTGAAAGCACAGGTAGAATATCTAAAAAAGCTCAATCCAAATTTGCACGGAGAGGAAAGCTGGATTGCGAAGCCCGGTGCCAGTCTGTTCGAGAAATAAGCAAGTGGGCACCTGTGGTTTGGCTGTGTAAAATGGCTGAAATTTCGCGTGCAGGTTACTACAAATGGAAGAAAGGTGCTGTCCTCAGAGAGAAACGAGCAGATCGGTTCACCAACCAAAGCCTCTATCCCGATTATCGGAATAGAGGCTTTACCCACAAAAAAGACCCCGTCACCTGAAATGACTGGGCCCTCATTATAAACTAAAATAATAATCTAAATCTCAAACTCAACACGACCACTTTCGGTTAACTCAAAAGGACCTGGTGTAACATCTGCATCGGGTCTCTTTGTGCCGAAAAAGTCGGAGTCAAGGCGATAGGGAGTGCTGTCGGGTTCCTCATACTTCATATCGGCGTGATACGACTTTCCGAGCAGGTCCGTGGTGACCCTCATGGCAGCGGTGCCCCGAAGCAACTCGGGCTCATGGAGCTGAATGTGCACCTTACCCAGCTCAGGATTAATCTCAACGTTTATGCCCTTCTGTGAATGTATCTTCGCATCGGATTCGTGAGTGCTTGGAAGCGCATGGTTGAGATATACATTGCCACCCATTGCTACCGGAAGAACGGCATTGCCTATGAAGAAATCCTTCGCGGCATCGCCAAGCTCAAGAAGCTCCTCTTTGGTGTATTCCCACCACTTCTTATCTTTCACATTCGGGTGTTCGTCGTAGCCGCCAAGTCCGACAGCATGCAAATAGCAAATGGAATTGTCCGGCACACCATCCATGACCGTCTTCCCGTCCTCTCCAACGGCATCCCTTGGTTTAAGGGGAAGATGCTCAAAGAAGGTGATGGGCACAGGCGGCTTATTCGCGTCGTTATCACCCAAAAAGATATTGTTATAATATCTGTCGTCGCCTCCAGTGATGTTGGAGTATCCGGCCATGGCTGTCTCGTGCGGGAAGTGGTATGGCGTAATTCGCGTAATCTCGGAACGAACGACGAATCGGCCTGCAAACAAATTATGGGCAAACGCCCCGCCCTGGGCCATATTTCTGAAATTCATCGGAGAGAGAAATAGATTATGATCAACCATATACGGGCCGTGGCAAACCTCAACGAAGAGGTCTTCCGAAAGGTTGTCAAAAAATACATTACGGCTGATGCGGGTACCCTGTGCCTGCCAGTCAAGCCAAAGCGCACGATAACAGCTATACACTATATTTTCGTTAATTTGAGTATCTAGTGCAGCATGCAGTTTAATTCCCGCCACTTCGGCACCGTGTCTGAGCCGTTTGTGGTGAATATTATAAATCCGGTTCTGAACAATGTGGCTGAAGGCTGCTCCCATATGACCCACAATACCTGCCTGCTCACAATCATGAATCACATTACCTCGAACGATGTGACTGCCGACGTTATCCTTATGCCAGCCGGAGCGTAATGCGCGTAAAATAACCTCCTGCTCCCGTTGAGTCCCGCCTTTACTATGCTTCTCCAACGATCTGCCATGACCTGTACCGATTGCGGTGCCCAGGCTAATACCAACGCATTTGGATTCACTGATGATATTGTTTTCAATAATCCAGCCCTTGCTCCAGTGGGGTCCGATCAAACCCTCCTGGTAGTCCGTAGGCGGTGCCCATTGAGGAGAAGCCTGACGGAGTGTGAAGCCACTTACGGTTATATAATGGAGTCCCGGTTTCTCAGGCCAGAAGCAATACGGACGGACATTAATTTCTACATCTTCCGTACGAGGGTCTTTTCCACCAAAGTTGGCCCAGATTTTTGTTGTCGTAGAACCAACCTCGGCATACCATGTTAACAATGAATCCTTGGGATATTTGGCTTCGGGCCAAACCTTAGGATTGTGAACGCTTTCAATACTATCACATTCATACAATGACCTGCCGTCCAAATAGACATCGCCAAGATGAATCGGGAAGGGCCCGTCAAACAACCAGTCTCCACTGAGTTCCACTTCAAAGGGATTACGAACGGAAAAGATGGAATTAAGCACTTCTGTGCTCCAAACGTTGTCTCCTTCAGACCTCCAGTTGGTAATGCGTTCAGCTCCTGTGATGACGACTTCTCCGTCTCCTGCGGAGCGATATACAATTCGATGCTCTGCTGTTCCCCCATTAGCCGGGTTAACCCATTCCCTGTATACTCCGGCATGAACAATAACCGTATCACCAGCCATGGCATGAGCCGCAGCGCGTGATATAGTACGAAGAGGTTGATCCGCTGTTCCTTTTCCCCGATCATTCCCATGTACGGATACATGATATTCCATAACAACTCTCCTTCTATTTTAAAATTATTATTGTATTCCGTTATTATACTAGAAAATAAATGTAATGGGAGAGATAGGAAGATGGATGTTTTATGAACAGGTGCTCGGGTGACATTTATCTGATGCAGATGACTCTGAAGAAATAAAGAAGCCACTCCAATGTTTGGAGTGGCTGTTTAGTTGGCTATTATTTTGCACTCGGCTATTACAAGGTGAACGGCGGTTATCTTCTGCCTAGTGTCTCCCAAATTCCATGGAGCCAGGAGTCGAACTCAGCATCTTTGTCGCCCTCGTAAGTATCATAGATATCCAGACGTGTCTTTTGCAGTTTTTCCTTAAATTGCTCAAATGTGTGACCTTCAGGCAGGCTTTTTTTAATGCGCAGCAAAATTTTGTTAAGACCTTTAAACAGATCGCCTTTGTTTTTGGCAGGCATGGGTACATCTTCATCCAACTGCTTGAGCTTGAGATATGCGGCTTCACGCACTTGAAACACTTGATCATTTTTCAAAACAAAATGTAGTAACTGTATGGTAGGGACGGTATCCCAGTTTCCCAATTCGTTCACCGCATTCAGTCTGTCTCTCCAGCTTGCTGTTCGATTAGCCGCTCGTTTGAGCTCTTCAAAGTTTTCCGGTAGTTCGTTAACTGCTCCAATATCATGCTTGTTCGTCAAAGTTCTATCTCCTTAATCATCGCCATCTCGGCAGAATGATGAATGTTAATCAGGTAAACATCATTATAACACGAACCTGGCTTAACTACTTCATTAAAGCCGATGGGTTATTTTAAAATCACATTCACCAAATTTTCCAAGATGTATCAACCAACCTATTCGCCTTGAAAATTGTTTTTTTTCTGAATAGAGTCTAACATGTACACCCATCCAATGAGTCCACATAAGACAAAACCAAATGCGTGTAGTGCTCCGTATATGGGAATGAAATCAAGTATGGTTAAGGCAAATATATTTTTCAGTAGCGGATACAAAATAGAAAGCACAATAACCGTGTAAAAGGCCATGCAGGAAAGGCCTAAAAAGAAGGTTGCCTTAGGGTGTAATACGTTTTTTCTCAAATAAGAAAGCAGATACGTGGTGTAAACGACAATATTGCAGGCGAACAAAGCGACACCCACGTACTCGATTGGTTTGGAGAAAATCATACCAAAGGCAATCAATAGGGGGCCGATAATATCCATGGCAACGATCCAAGGATACCAGCTTTTTTTCGTCATGATTCGTCCCAGTGCACCAATAAAAATCGGAACGATTGCAGATGAAAAATGAAAGTGGACCGAGCTTAACGCGTGTGTTGCAACACTAGCTTCGAAGAGGTCAAGTTGGTATTGATATAAGGTAAACCAGATGCCTCCGATAAAAAAATAAACGAGTCCCGCGCCAATCGCTATTTCTGCTGCTTTTCCTTGACCAATCACAATAATGCTTATGCCATAGATGCCAAGTAGTAATGTGAACACCAGCCAGCCAAGGGAGAGCATGCCTGGTATTGACGTGCCTTCGTATCCCCACATCTTATTACTCATAACGGAAAATAGGGTAAGTAGCGCAGCAGGATATTGAAGCCATTGCATAAGGGCATAAACCATTCGTTGTTGTTTATTCTTTTCATCATATCTCAAAAGCAAGATGACAAGAGGTACAATGACGAATACAGCAAACAGTATAAATTTTTCAACCAGCTTGAATTGGAAATAATCCAAGTAAAATATAAAAATAGTCAGGATTGCACCGGGAATCACAGGCATTAATAATGTACTCATTCGTTGCTTCAGAAAACGACTCATGGCGGTCCTTTCTTCATATGTATGGAGTATATTTTGCCTACATTTGCCTGTATAGCGTTGTTTAGGGTGGATAGGCAATTCTCGTTTTAGTTTAACACATTTATCTGCAGTGTATTGCCTGGGGCTTGGATATACAAATCAATTGTACTCGCCCCCAATCAGTGTTACGCTGAGAATCGAAACCTCAAACTTGTATTCTGTAACAATCCCACACCATAATCAAACTAATTTAGATACCAGGAAAGGTAACACCATGATTAAAGTTGAAAATCTATCTTTTTCTTTCCCGCAAAAAGAACTTTATAAAAACATTTCATTTACCCTCGAAGAGGGCCAGCACTGCGCCTTTATCGGCACCAGCGGTAGTGGAAAAAGTACGCTGATCGAAATTCTGATGGACCCGGAAAGGCATTTGTTCGAGGGGACGCTGGAGATTGACCCTGATTATAGAATCGGATATGTGAGTCAGTTCTCGAAGGTAGACCCTACAACAGAAATGACGGTTTTTGAATATATCGGGGAAGAATTTATCAGGCTTCAGGATCAAATCACTGCCATTTATGCGGAAATGGAAACCACATCGGATATGGATTCACTGCTGGAAAGGGTTCAAGAGGCTTTGGATGCGCTGGATGCAATGGGCGGTGATGATTATGAAAGCACCATTCTTAAACAGTTGAACTTGGCCAACCTCATGAAGCTAAAGGATGTTAGTGTATCCTCCCTAAGCGGCGGGGAATTCAAGCTTGTTCAAGTCATGAAGGAAATGCTCAATAGTCCGGAACTGATGATTATGGACGAGCCGGATGTATTTCTAGATTTTGAAAATCTTAATGCTCTTAAAAAATTGATCAATTCCCACAAAGGAATGCTGTTAGTCGTTACGCATAACCGCTATCTTCTGAATCATTGTTTCAACAAAATCATTCACCTCGAAAATATGGAACTCCAGGAGTTCGATGGACGATATATCGAGTACAATTTCTCCTTGCTTCAGACGAAGATAGAGCTGCAAGAAATCGCTGTCGCTGAAGCGGAAGAGATTGAGAGATACGATGGTGTCATTGAAAATCTCAGAGCGATTGCCACGATTAATTCGGAAGCTTCCAGAGGAAGAGCGTTAAAAGCCAGAGTGAAATTCCAAGAACGATTGGAAGCGCGCAGAATTAAAGCACCGTTTGTTGATATCAAACAGCCGAATATTCGATTTGATCTGAATCATAAAGTCGAAGACAGCATCGCTGTAAAGGTAAATAATTATAGCATTTCCTTTGACGAATTACTTTTGCAAGATGTGAGCTTCGAGATCAAATCTACAGATAAAGTGGCCGTGATTGGCCCCAATGGTACCGGGAAAACGACGTTGCTCCGGGATATCTTCAAAAACCATCACGATTCCATCAACATCAATGACAGTGTCAAGGTGGCTTATTTATCGCAGCTTCAAGGCGAAACGCTGAAAGATACAAATACGATCCTCCATGATTTCATTGATGCCGGGTTTGAAACGTATGATGAGATCAGAGCCTATCTTGTGAACTACGGCTTTGAAGGTGAAATTCTGGATCAGAAGATCGAATCACTGTCCGGCGGCGAAAAAAATATACTTCAATTGGCTAAAGCTGCTGCGAGTCAGGCCGACCTGCTGCTTCTGGACGAACCAACAAGCCATCTGGACATCTATACGCAGATCGCACTGGAGAAAGCCATTGAAGAATATCAGGGCGCGATCCTCATGATTTCCCATGATTTCTATTCGGTCGTAAATGGTATGGATTATGTACTTATTATTGAGAACAAGACGATTAGAAAAATGAGTATGCGCAAGTTCAGACAAATGATTTACGCCAGTCATTTCAACAAAGACTATTTGGAAAATGAGCAAAAGAAAAAGGCTGTTGAAATGCAAATCGAGTTGGCGTTGAAGGATACGGATTTTGAACGTGCAAAAGGCTTGGTTGATGAGCTGGAAGGAATTATTAAGCGGCTATAATCATCCATGCTGGCGCTCAGCAAATGAACCAAGCTCCGTATCCCAATTTTGATTGAATTCCAAATGATTACGTTACGTTTGTTCTCCAGTTCACATGAACTGGTCATTATGTTGAACAGCATTTCGCTCCACCCTATAAATCCACTACCCTATGAGGTTGTGGATTTTTTGCTTGTTGAGGTCTTTCTGTTATTGCTAAAAGCTATGACCAGTCATGCTTTTTTCATATTACGGGTAATCATTTTGATCATGCTATACTCAGGAAACTAAAAGTTAGAAGGAGATTTTTCTATGATACCATTTCGTAACGATCATGTTGGAAGCTTCCTACGTCCTGCGAACTTGAGTCAGGCACGTGAACAATATAAAGCTGGCACGATTACATATGAGGAACTAAGAGATGTCGAGGATCAAGAGATTATCCGATTGATTGAGAAACAAAAAGAAAATGGCGTACTCGCTATTACGGATGGTGAGTTCCGCAGAAGCTGGTGGCACTTTGATTTCCTGGGTGGTTTGGATGGCGTAGAGCTGTTTGAGGAAATTGACGGGCCTCAGTTCCATAACATGAAGACTCGCAAGGGTGGAATCCGGGTTGTGGGAAAAGTTGATTTCTCTACGCACCCCTTTGTGGAGCATTTTGAATTTTTGAAAAAGCATGCAGGTGAAGCCGTAGCGAAACAGACCATTCCAAGCCCGAATATGCTTATTTATAGATTGGAAAAAGGTGCGAATAGCTACAAGGATCGGGAGCAATTCCTTCAGGATACGATTGCAGCATATCAAAAAGCCATTCAAGCCTTCTATAACGCGGGATGTCGATACCTCCAATTAGATGATACAGCTTGGGCAGACCTGTTCTCAGAGGCTGGTCACGATAAGCTGCGCGCCAAAGGTTTGGAACCGGCGGAAGAGCTGAAAACGATGCAGCGCATGATTAATGAAACCTTGTCCCATAAACCGGCAGATTTGGTTGTGACGATGCATATTTGTCGTGGTAACTATAAATCCAACTATTTCTCAACGGGTGGTTACGATTACGCTTCTGAGGTTATTTTTGGAGGCTTAAACGTGGATGGCTTATTTTTAGAATTTGACGATGAGCGTTCAGGTGGTTTTGAGCCATTAAAATATGTAAATCGGACAGATTTGAAAATCGTGCTTGGTTTAATCACATCAAAAACCGGCGAGCTAGAAAATAAAGAGCAAATCAAGGCCCGGATTGCGGAAGCGGCAACCTATGTTCCTCTTGATCAGCTTTGCTTGAGCCCACAATGCGGCTTTTCTTCTACCGAAGAAGGCAATATTCTAACCGAAGAACAACAATGGCGTAAACTTCGGTATGTTAAGGAAATTGCAGAGCAAGTATGGAGTTAATGAGTTCTCATAAGCTGAATTCATTTACACATTAACGGAGACGACAGAAAAAACCTGAAAAAGCGGAGTTAAAAGCTTTCTGAGAGAAAGCTACATCGGAGTGGCTTGTGTAAAATCATTGGTTCATCTTATCTAAATAACGGAGGGGATTTCATGACGATTCAAGCAGATCAAGAGACAGTTACAGTTGAAGCCTTTATTAACGGTCAACATATACAATCCCTTTCGCAGTTAGCAAAAGAAAATCCAGCAAACCCATCTGAAATCGTAGGCTATTTTCCTGTCACTACAAAAGAACAAGCAGCCACCGCTATTGAAGCGGCGGCAGGGGCTTTTAAAACATGGAAGCAGACCTCCATTGATGAACGCATTATTCGGATGCGCAAGGCGATAGAGAAAATTAAAGCAGCGGAGAATGACATTGTGCATTTGCTGTCTAGAGAGCACGGTAAGCCTCTGTATGATGCACACGGTGAGATTTTTGTCTCGCTAATGTGGATGGAGTTTGCTTGTAATGAGGCCAAATCGGTACTGGCGGATGAGATCCAAGAGCATGATCACGGTAAAACGATTCTTTCGTATGATCCAATCGGTGTGGTGGCAGCGATTAGTCCATGGAATTACCCTATTGCCTTATCTACGATCAAGATCGCTCCTGCCATACTTGCGGGCAACACGATTGTGCTTAAACCAAGTCCATATGCACCACTGGCGGCGGCGAAGGTGGCCGAGATCATTGCGAGTGAGTTCCCGGCTGGTGTAATCAATGTCGTTTATGGTGATGCCGATGTGGGTGTTGAACTGACAAGTCATCCTCTTGTTACGAAAATCGCCTTTACAGGTGGAACCGCAACAGCGAAGCATATTATCAAAGCGGCGGCGGAAACGATTAAGGATATGACGCTGGAGCTTGGTGGTAATGATGCGGCTATCTTCCTGGACAGCTTTGATGTTCATGATGAGCGAGCTATGCGCCGGATTGTCATTTCTAATTTCTTGACAGCAGGTCAGATCTGTATGATTGCCAAACGCGTATATGTGCACCGTTCGATTTATGATGAATTTGTGGAAAAGTATATAGAGGCGGCCAATCGCTGGATTCGAATTGGTGATCCATTTGATGCAAATACGACGGTTGGTCCTGTTAATAACCTGAAACAGAGAGAGTATGTGCAGAGTTTGGTTGAAGGTGCGCAAAAGCGCGGGGCCAAGGTCATCCCTCTCGGTCACATCCTTGACCGGAAGCTGTTTGAACAAGGTTACTACTTGCAACCTACACTGGTTTTAGATTGTGATTATCTTGATCCGATTGTCGTGGAGGAACAGTTTGGTCCTACGGTTCCGATTCTGCCATTTGACGATGAGGAGCAGGTCATTAAGCTACACAATGAAAGCATATATGGATTGACCAGTTCTGTGTGGGGAAAAGAAGAGGATGCTATCTCATTGGCACGTCAACTCGAAGCTGGAACAACGATGATTAATACCGCTGCTGTGCAGGGGCTTGATGTTCGGTTCCCATTCGGTGGTTTCAAGCAATCGGGTATTGGCCGTGAATACGGCGCGGAGGGTATCCGTACGTATACGGAAAAGCATGTGATCAACGTTCCGAAGACACTCGATCTTCCGTATATACCAGAGTAAATTATAATGTTGTAGCACACAACTAACGACATCGTACAGGGAATTGAACATGCTGTAAATCTACATTTGCGCTTTGTTACTGATCTTTGCGGAGAAAAAACGAGGATCTACGCCAAAAGAGCAAGAGCACCAACGGTACTACAGTTCAATAAGAGAAGTCAAAGCTCATCATATCGTCTAAAATAAAGAAAAGCCGAATGTTCCCTTGGGGCATTCGGCTTTTTGCTGCCTTCCGGTGGCGCTTAATTGCTTTTAAGCTGTAAGCTTTTGCGATAAGAGCGCGGCGTTATGCCGGTTTCTCGTTTGAACATGTTGCAGAACTGGGCATCATTCACAAAGCCAGACTCGGCGGAGACGTCTGAGATCGACATCTGTGTGCTGGCTAACAGGTGCTTGGAGTAATCCAGGCGTTTGATGAGCATATAGCGAGAAGGGGAGGCCCCGTATTTCTCCTTGAACAGGTGCCGGAAGCGATCATAGCTGTAGCCCGACATGTCTGCCAGCATTTCAATGGAGAGCCGCTGTGTGAAATGCTCGTTCATATAAGAGAGCACATGCTGGAGCCGGTCCCCGGAGAACAGCGGATACATACTGTTACCGCCCCGATGCAGCAGGTGCAGCAGCATATGATGCAGACGGTCGTTCAGGTAATCCTGTGTTCCCTCACCACGTCTTGTATATTCGGTGTTCAGCTGCAGCATGTAGTTGTGGATGCTGTGCTCCCGGTCATCCTGATGCATGCCCTGAAGCTCTCCAATCTCGGACAGATCGGTCTGAAATCCAACAAAAAGCACCTCCGCATCCCCGCGGTGATCCTCATCATGCTGCTGATGGGGAGAGATGAGCGCATACGTACCAGCCTGAAAATGGTAGCTGTGCTCTCCAATCATGGACGTTCCATTTCCCTTAAAATAGTAGATTAGCTCATAACATTCATGGTGATGAGGGATGATATGCGTGAACCTGGCATGTTCGGCTCTGACAACATATAGAACTTGATCCATTATTGCGTTCCCCCTAATTTCGACATTTAGCCGAATCATACAAAAAAGTGACCGAAATCAGATAAATATCAATGCTGAATTTTGTTATGATCATACTCATAAACGAATGTTAAATGAAATTAATTGTTTATACGTTCGGTTATTGAAGTAAAGAAAACGCATTACAGTTCAAAATCAGGTTGTGAATTTCCCAATTTATTAAAGCTAGGCTGTTTGCTCTACAGATTATCAATGATTTTAACAACAAACAGGGGTGTGAGTAAAGAAGATGAAAAAGAATGCATTCGTAATTTGTATGGTCGCCATGTTACTGCTTCTGTCTGCATGTGGTGGTACAAAAGGAACAACAGGAGAAGCGAGTACAGCTGGCTCTGGCGGCGAACAGACCGATCAACTGAAGGTTGTGCTGTTGATTCCAGGTACCTTGGGCGATAAATCTTTCTTTGACGCTGCCAATCATGGACTGGAGATGGTCAAGTCGGAGCTTGGTGCCCAGACCAAGGTCATTGAGATGGGTACTGACAAAACGAAGTGGGAGCCAACGTTTAACGATATTGCTGCCGAGGACTGGAACATTGTTATATCTGGCGGCTCGGAGATTACAGAGATGTTCAATGCGACTGCTGAGCAGTACCCTGACAAGACGTTCATCAACTATGATACCGATATCGAGGAAGCTCCAGCCAATGTGTATAATATGTCCTATTCTACCAACGAAGTATCCTTCCTGGCAGGTGCTGTTGCCGCACTTGCTACCCAATCGGACATGCCTAATGCAAATAAGGACAACGTCATCGGTTTTCTGGGGGGCATGGACATTCCGGGCATCAATGCTTTCCTCGTAGGCTACATTGAAGGTGCGAAATACGTAGATCCTGACATCAAGGTTGCGGTGTCCTATGCGGGCGATTTCGTCAATCCGGCCAAAGGTAAGGAGCTTTCACTTATTCAATACAACTCTGGAGTCGACGTGATCTTCAACGTAGCAGGTGGTACTGGACTGGGTATCTTTGATGCCGCGAAGGAAAAATCCAGATACGCTATCGGTGTAGACTCTGACCAGGCTGCCTTGTTGAAAGATACAGACCCCGACAAAGCCAACCTGATCATTACTTCTGCGATCAAAAAGATTGATACAGCCATTCTCGAAGCAGTAACCAAGGCTAAGGATGGCAAGCTGGAGACAGGAAAACGTCAGGTGATGGGCTTTGTCGAGAACGGCGTAGGCATTGCAGAGAATGACATCTATAAGAGTGTATTCCCTGCGGATCTGCAGGCTAAAGTTGAAGAGATCAAGAAGAAGCTTGAAAACAAAGAAATTAACGTATCCAATGCAATGGGCATGGAGACGTCCGAGATTGAAGCGATTCGTAATAGTGTGAAGCCATAAGCCTTCCATTTTCATAAATGAGAGATATTTGACATTAATGCTGTACAGCCGGGAGATGTAGTGATGCAAATTGCTGCATTCTCTGCTGTACATTTTTTGTGCAAACTGCCAGTAGAGAGGAGCTGTCTATCCATGTCCGGCGCGCTGTTGGAAATGCGTAATATTACGAAGGTATACCCCAATGGGGTGGTCGCTAACCAAAATGTACAGTTCTCCTTGCAGGAGGGAGAGATTCATGCCATCGCGGGAGAGAACGGTGCGGGCAAATCTACGCTGATGAAGATGATGTTTGGCATGGAGGAGCCGAGTGAGGGCGAAATTTTGTTAAAAGGAAAACAGATCAAGCTGGGCAATCCGCAAGAAGCGATTGCGCTCGGAATTGGCATGGTGCATCAGCACTTTATGCTTGTTCCCTCCTTCACCGTTGCCGAGAATATGGTGCTTGGCATGGAGCCAAGACGTGGAGTCGGCATTCATTACGCGGAAGCGGTTCGCCTGACGGAGGAAACGGCCCGAAAGTATAATCTGAGCGTGAATCCCCGTGCCAAGGTAGAGGATTTAAGCGTTGGCATGAAGCAGAAGGTCGAGATTCTGAAGGCGCTATTACGCGGTGCAGAAATACTCATTCTGGATGAGCCTACGGCTGTGCTGACTCCACAGGAGACGGAGGAGCTGTTCCGGGAGCTGAAGCTGCTCAAGCAGAAGGGTCATACGATTGTTTTTATCTCGCACAAGCTGAAGGAAGTGAAGGAACTCTGCGATCGCATTACCATTTTGCGGGGCGGACGCACAGAAGGTGTATTCAACATTGCAGATGTGTCGGAGCAGGAAATCTCAAGACGGATGGTTGGACGGGATGTTGTGCTCAAGTATGACAAAACGCAGAACAAGTATGGAGAGCCTGTCCTGTCGGTACAACAGCTGAGTGCAGTCGATGCGGAAGGCAAGCCCCTGCTGTCGAATATCAGCTTCAACGTTCGTGCAGGTGAAATCGTCGGCATTGCAGGTGTAGAGGGCAACGGGCAAAGTCAACTTGTGGAGGCACTGACCGGCGGTCTGACCAGTCGTTTGGCGGGCGGTAAGGTCGAGGTACAGGGCAGAACTATTCAGAATCTAGGGATTCGTGAGATCCGTGGTCTTGGTGTTTCTTATATTCCTGAGGATCGGATGCGACAGGGGGCGGCTGGTGAGGCAAGTATTGCGGACAATCTGATCTCCACCCAGTATAGATCCAAGTCGCTGAATAGAGGGCCGCTACTGCGGATGTCATCCATTCAGAAGCTGGCGAGTTCCCTGATCGAGGAATTCAAGGTTCGGTGCTCCGGCCCGTCACAGCCCATCGGCATGTTATCTGGCGGCAATATGCAGAAGGTGGTCGTTGCGCGTGAATGCTCTACCGGGCCGTTACTGCTCATTGCAGAGCAACCTACGCGCGGAGTAGATATTGGAGCGGCGCAGTTTATACATCAGAAGCTGCTGGAGCTGCGGGATGCAGGCTGTGCAATCGTGCTGGTCTCCGCAGACTTGAATGAGATTCTGGAGATGAGTGACACACTGCTCGTGCTGTACGAAGGCGAGATTGCGGCACGGCTGGACTCACCTTCCAGTGTTAGCGAAGAGGAGCTGGGCCTTTACATGCTTGGTATTCGTCGTCAGCAGGAGCAGTATGAGGAGGAGGCATCCCCATGATGCGATTAAAGTATTTTGAAGTATACCGTACGGCAGCCGTTATTCTCATATCGCTGGCCATTGCATTTATTATTATTTCGCTCGTCAGCAGCCAGCCTGTGGAGACGATTCGTATCTTCCTGTTTGAGCCGCTGTCAACGTTAAGCCGTATGGGCAACGTGGTGGAAATGGCGATACCGCTTATGTTTACAGGATTATCGGTGTCCCTTCTGTTTAAAACCAACATGTTTAATCTGGGTGCTGAAGGAATCTTCTATATTTCTGGTATTGTGGCAGCTGTGCTGGCAATCCATCTAAGCATGAATGGAATCATGCATCCGATCGTGGCCATCGGGGCAGGGTCAATTGTTGGTGCACTTCTCTCCGCGATCCCAGGTTATTTGAAAGCCAAGTGGAATGCCAATGAGCTCGTTACCTCATTGATGTTCAACAGCATCTTTTTTGGCATCGGTTTGTACCTGCTTAATTATCATCTGAGAGACGCCAAGGCGTTCTCCAATGTGTCCTATAAATTTGCCGAGACCGCACAGCTCGCGAAAATACTGCCGGGAACACGTCTGCATACCGGACTCATTATCGTACTGGTATTGATTGTTGCTGCTCATTATTTTATGTATCACACCAAATGGGGATATGAGCTGCGAATGACGGGAGCCAACCGTGATTTTGCAGGTTACTCCGGCATGAAGACAGCAAAGGTTATCATTCTGGTGCATCTGATCGCAGGATTTATCGCCGGTATGGGTGGGTCGGTCGAGGTGCTGGGCATGTATAATCGCTTCCAATGGACCGCACTGCCGGGCTATGGACTGGACGGTGCTCTGGTTGCCATGCTGGCGAAGAACAATCCGTTATCCGTGATCGGAGCAGCGCTCTTCCTGGCCTACATCCGTATCGGGGCTGATCTGATGGCGCGTCTGTCCGATGTGCCGTCAGAGATGATATCAATCATTCAAGCGGTCATCATTTTGTTGATCTCTGCGGAGCAATTCCTGAAATTCTGGAAGAATCGCATGCTCCTGAAGGAGGCCAAGCTCCATGAATAGCCTGCTGAACGTTATTTTAACGACTGACTTTGCATTCTCCGTACTGCGGGTAACGACACCGATCCTGTTCGCAGCATTAGGTGCCCTGATCTCCAATCGGGCAGGCATCATCAACATCGGTATGGAGGGCATTATGCTGGTGTCCGCACTGGCGGGGGTTGTCGTCAGCTCATACACGGCTAGTCCCTGGATCGGATTGCTTGGTGCAGTGTTATCGGGTACGGCGATTGCCGGGATGCTTGCATTTTTCACATTAAAATTCAAAACCCATATTATTCTTGGTGGTGTGGCGATCAATATGTTTGCATCAGGCGGAACGGTATTTCTACTGTACCTGCTAAGTGGTGACAAAGGATCATCTACGTCATTGCCGAGCAAGGTGCTGCCGAGCATAGATATTCCGCTACTGCAGGACATTCGGGTGCTTGGTCCGATCCTGTCAGGACATCATATTTTGACCTATGTATCCATCCTGGCTGTCATTGCTGTGTATTACCTGTTAAAACGTACACCGCTCGGATTGCAGATTCGCTCCGTCGGTGAGAATCCGCACGCAGCACAATCCGTTGGTGTCAGTGTTGTAAAAATCCAGTACTCCGCGCTGCTGCTGAGTGGATTCTTTGCCAGTCTGGGCGGGGCATACATGTCGATGGGATATCTGTCTCTATTCACCAGAGACATGATCGCGGGACGAGGCTGGATTGCAATCGCAGCGGAGTCTATGGGACGCAGTACAACGGTAGGCACAGCCTTGACCTCACTGCTCTTCGGGGGAGCGGAGGCACTGGCCAATGCACTGCAGGTGCTTAAAATTCCCGCGGAGCTTATCGGTACCCTGCCATATGCAGCCACGGTAATCGGTCTGATCGTATATGCGATTGCCGAGACACGCAAAAAACGGCGCAAGCTGGCCCAAAAAACGAACTGAGGAGAGACTTATGACGATACCTATTATTATTGACTGTGATCCGGGTCATGACGACGCTATCGCTATACTGCTGGCGCTTGCTCACCCGGAGCAGCTGGAGATTAAAGGCATTACTACCGTAGGCGGGAATCAGACATTAGAGAAAATTACGAATAATGCGCTCAAAATTCTCAGCTTTGTAGACGCGGATATCCCGGTAGCGAAGGGAGCGAGGGGGCCGTTACTTGGCACATTGGTGACGGGTGAGGAGGCTCATGGGGAATCGGGAATGGATGGTCCTGTGCTGCCGCCAAGCCGTTTTGGTCCCATAGAGACGGGTGCGGTTGAGTTTATTCGCGAGGTTCTGCTCGCATCGGATGAGCCCGTTACCCTTGTGCCGATTGGCCCGCTGACCAATATTGCCACATTGATTCGGGCCTATCCCGAGCTGAAATCCCGTATTGCTGGCATTTCAATGATGGGTGGAGGCATTGCCTACGGGAATGTGACCCGTACTGCGGAGTTTAACATCTATGTGGACCCGGAAGCGGCTCAGATTGTGTTTGAATCGGGCATTCCGATTACGATGAGCGGGCTTGATGTGACCGATAAAGCGGCTATTTTCGATGATGAGATCGAGGCTTTGAAAACACGCGGCCCGGTCTCTGTTTTGGTGGGAGAGCTGCTGGACTTCTATTCTATTTTCGGCAAAAAGATGGGATATCACGGCAATGCGCTGCACGATCCGTGCGCAATTGCCTGGCTGCTGCAGCCGCAGCTGTTCCAGAGCAAAATGCTGGATGTCACGGTTGAGACGCAGGGAACATATACACGCGGGATGACGGTGGGCGACCTGCGGACGAAGACCGATCGACAGCCTAATGTGAACGTGCTTATGGATGTTGACCGTGATGCCTTTATTCGTCTTCTCTTTGATGCGCTCGCGATGCTAGACGCCCGATATATACAACAAGTGTCTCAAGGAGAATCTTAGGATGGCTGGCTGGACAGACCTGCGTGAGACGGTGCGCCTGGAGGTCATTCAACGTGGCGAAGAGGGCTGTAATACGCAGGGTTTTATGCAAAAGTGGGAAGCATCCGCGCATGACGAGAGCAAGCTGATGTTATTGTACCAGGAACTCATGGAGCTTCAGGTGTCCGCTGATTTTCCTTATGTAGAACCTTCAAGTCTTGAGGATATTCACCGTTTACGCCCGCATGGGCCACGAGTGCTTGAGGCGAACTGGAGCGAGCAGGTATGGCGGGACAAGTTCTACGGAGCATGGCTCGGACGAAGCGTCGGTTGTGCACTCGGCAAGCCACTGGAGCACCCGGATTATCTGTATGGCAAGGACGGTCGTCCGGGCTGGGAGAATATTGAGCTGTGGTTCAAGGGAGCGGGGGCTTGGCCGATTCAGGGTTATACCCCTGAGCATTCGAGCGCAGAGCAGGAATATGGCTTGAGCTTGACAGCGTTGGGGCCTTTGAGTGTAAGAGAGAAAATCCGTTTTATGGAGAGTGACGATGATATCCGCTATACTCTTCTGGGCCTTCTTCTGCTGGAGGAAAAGGGGCTGGAATGGGATTCGTGGGATATTGGCAAGCTGTGGCATCACCGCCTGACATACAGTCAGGTGTGTACGGCTGAGACACAGAGCTATATGAATTTTGCCCAGGAGACCTCGCATCTGAAATCGGATAAACCTGCCGATTGGGCGCAGCGTCAGGAGCGTGTACGCATGCACCTTAATCCATACCGTGAGTGGATTGGCGCTGCTATTCGCGCTGACGGCTTGGCTTACGGTGTAGCCGGGCGGCCAGAGCTGGCTGCCGAACTCGGGTGGCGGGATGCTTCCTTCTCTCACGTGAAGAACGGCATTTATGGCGAGATGCTGAATGCTGCGATGATCGCAGCATCGTTTGTTGAAGATAGCAGTGAGCGTATTGTGGAAATTGGCCTGAGTGAAATTCCACAAACAAGCCGCCTGGCAGCAGATGTGCTGCAAGGTGTGGAGATTGGCCTTCAGGCCCGCAGTGAGCGGGAGCTGGTTAGCCGAATCTGGGATACGTTCAGCCATTATGATGCTGTGCACACAAACAACAATGCGGCGCTGGTTGCAGCATCGCTGGTGTATGGCGGCAATGATTTTGAGAAAGCAGTCGTGACCTCTGTCTATGGCGGGATGGATACGGATTGTAATGGAGCTACGGTAGGTTCAATCATGGGAGCACGTCTCGGTGCAGCACAGCTGCCAGAGTCTTGGACTGCTCCGCTGCATGACACGCTGTATGCCGATCTGGTCGGGTTTGACCCCGTGTCCATCTCGTCCTGTGCCGAACGCAGTTACCAAGTATTTCTGAAGCTTCGCGAGCAAGCAGGTAGCAAATAGAAATACAGTTGCACTGATGCACAGAACGCAGGAATATAAGGGCGGGTCTGATCTGTGATTTATGTAATGAGCCTTGGGAGCGATCAGCTTACTCCAAGGCTCATTTTGTGTTGTTTATTACCGCCCGTTTGTATTAGAAGCCCAGACAGGAATCCAGCTGTTCGGATAATATTCGTTGGTCAGGGTAGTGTTGTAGAGAACCAGGTTACCATCACTTTGCATGATGAAAGTATCACCCGGTGTATTTACTGGCAGTGTACTGCCGTGGTGGCCTGGAATCCAGGCTTCGGTATTCGCAACCCAAGCGTCTACCTGTTTAGTCGTGTCGAATACCAAAATGTTGTCAAGGCCCGGACCCCAATAATATTCGTACTTACCATTGGCCGGATTGAAACCCCAGCGATAAGCATATTGGTAAACTGTTGCCCACTTGGAACCATATCCATGGATCACAGGTTTCCCTCGTTCTTGTTCAAAGGTGAACGTAGTGATTCCGTTCTTATTCGTATTACTGCTCCAGATGGAAGAACCATTCTTATAGATTACAAAATTCCCGTCATCCTGAAAAATAGCTTTGAATCTGCCATCCTGGGACAGAAGATAGTCTCCTCTTTGCATGCTCTGCCCGCTCAGGAGTTTATCTCCAAGATAACCTGCGGAAGCTGTTGCAGGTACAGCAAAGGCTAGAATCAGCAAACATGCGATTAAAATGCGGA
The DNA here is from genome assembly GCF_003217495.1 of Paenibacillus barcinonensis. Classification (GTDB taxonomy): domain Bacteria; phylum Bacillota; class Bacilli; order Paenibacillales; family Paenibacillaceae; genus Paenibacillus; species Paenibacillus barcinonensis. The sequence goes on from NZ_QJSW01000007.1 coordinate 104,712, forward strand.
AAGATTTTGGAAAAAACAGCTTGTTCATTGGACACACTCCTATATCCCTTAGAATGGTTGAAGCGAGATGCGTAGTACAATAAACGCTTACGGTTATTGCATAATGCGGCATAGCGTTCGGTTAGGAGTGGTGAAAGAGCAATCAACACCTCCGCCAGTATAGATAGATGAACGGAAAATCAATATGTACAGTGCTCTCAGGGTCACCTCCTTTAATGGAAGATCAAATACCAGAATATATGATAGGAGCTTGGCGTGTTGTGAAGTAATTGCAGGAGAGTGAGGGTGGAGAATTATTCATATAACAGAGAAATAAAGATGCTTCAACTTGAATATATAACATTTTATTCCATTATATCAACTACAAGTTTTAAAATACATATATATCAATATCAACAGGTCTATCATTTTTGTAAAAATTTTTACAGAGATTTAATATAATCTATGACTTTTATGAATTGAACTATGGTAAAATATTTCAGGATCTGAAATTGGAGAGGGGTTATGTTTACTCATGTCTTGGAAAAAAGTTCTGGGGAAAAGCACCATTCGTGTGGCTGCTACTGCATTATTACTCACACAATTATTTGGCGGAGCAGGTTCGGTTTCTGCCGCAGGCAAAGAAGTAGAAGTACACTTGATTGGAATCAATGACTTTCACGGCCAACTGGATACAACGTCTATCGTTGGTGACAAAAAGGCAGGATCGGCTCCAATTCTAGCAACCTATCTCAAAGAAGCTCGTGCGAAATATGAGCATTCTATCCTGTTCCACAACGGAGACTCTGTGGGTGCATCGGCTCCAGTCTCGTCCCTTGACCGCGATGAGCCTACAATGGAATGGATGAATATGATGGGCTTTGATGTGGGTTCACTGGGTAACCACGAATTTGACCAAGGGATCGCAGCATTGAAAGCACAAATCTTCGGTGGTCTTGATCCGAAAGAAGGTAAAGTAACCCATGCCGGAGCTAAATTTGATTATGTGAATGCCAACGTAATTGAAACGTCCACAGGCAAACCTTTGATCAAGCCGTATGTCATTAAAGAAGTCGGCGGCGTTAAAATCGGATTCATCGGACTCGTGACCAAATCCACGCCAAACAAAGTGTCTCCAGCGGGCACTGCAGGTGTGCGTTTCCTGAGCGCTGAAGAAGAGGTTGCTGCCGTTAATAAATATGCAAAAGAATTGCAGGACCAAGGGGTAGAGACGATTATCGTTCTGGCTCATGATCCGGCGTCCACGAAGGATGGGGTTACGAAGGGCGAAGCTGCTGATCTGGCGAATGCACTGCCAGCCAATTCTCCGGTTGACGTCATCGTTGCAGGGGATAACCATGCTCTGGCTAACGGTGTAGTGAATGGCAAGCTGATCGTTCAAGCGTACTCCTATGGTACGGCATTTGAAGATATCAAGCTGATGATTGATCCTGCTACCGGGGATGTAACTGAGAAATCAGCTACCGTAACAACAACATTCCAAGAGGGTGTGAAGCAAGACCCGGAGACCCTCGCGATTATTAAAAAATCTTTGGACAAGCACCCTGAGCTGACCAAGCCAGTAGGTACAACGGATGGCTCTGTATTGCGTACAGATGCTTACAATAATGAAGCTCCACTGGGTAATCTGATTGCAGATGCCATGCGTCAAGCGGACTTTGGAGATAAAGCAAGCAAGGCTGACTTTGCATTCATGAATCCAGGTGGTATCCGTGCAGACCTGCCAAAAGGTGATGTAACCTTTGCAGACCTGGCTAAAATCCAGCCTTTTGGTAACACATTGGTGAAGCTGGAACTGACAGGTGCACAGGTGAAAACGTTGCTGCAGCAGCAATGGGGCACCAATGCAGACGGTACACCGAACACCAAAACATTGCAAATCGCTGGTTTGAAATATACAGCTGATTTCAGCAAACCGGTTGCTGAACGTGTAACGAGTCTGAGTCTGGAAGATGGTACACCGATTGATGCAAACAAATCATATACAGCTGTTGTAAACAACTTCATGGCCGCAGGTGGAGACAATTATAAGGTATTGCTGGATGCGAAATCCTCTCTGGCAGGCCCGATTGATCTGGATGTGTTCTACAAGTACATCGTTGATACATTTAAAGGCGGCGAGATTCAAGCCAAAAAAGAAAGCCGTATTACAAACCTGGCTGTAACTACAGAGCCAACAGAAACACCAGCACCTGTAAACAATGAACCTATTTCTCGTGCTGAATTTGTAACTGCACTCGTTGATATGTTGAAGCTTAATGCTGTATCTACAGCACCTGCGTTCAAGGATGTTGCTGCTAATGCTGCATATGCAGATGCAATCGCAGAAGCATCCAAAGCCGGTTTTATTCAAGGCTATGGCGGCAACTTCTACCCTGAACGTGAGATTACGCGCGAAGAGGCAGCTACGATTTTGGCAAAACTCGTGAATAGCCCGGCATCCGAGGCAAATGCGGCAACAATTATCGCTGCTTTTGAAGACAGCAAGGCGGTATCTGCCTATGCGGTTAAACCGATGGCAAAATTGATTGATAAAGGCATTTTCAGTGCAACAGACAAAAAAATGCTGGAGCCTAAGCAAGTTCTTTCGACGAATGATGCTAAAGCATTGATTCAAAAAGCAGTTGCGGCGAAAGCTTCATAATGTAAAATGTGATCAGAGCGCCATTTCAAACAATCTGATCGTATAGGAGAAAACAAAAACACATCCTTAACGGCAACAGCCGAGTAAGGATGTGTTTTTTGTTAGCCCATCGGGTAGGGGATTAGATCAGACCTGACTTTGTCATCAGTCTCTGAATGATCACAGCTACCTCAGCTCTAGTGATTGAAGCTTTTGGAGCGAATTCTCCAGTTGCTCTACCTGTGATCAGACCCGCTTGCAGACCTTTAGCAATACTGCTAGTGGCCCATGAAGAAATGTGTTGATCATCTTTAAATGCTGGGGATGCATTATCCGACGTAGCCGCTGAAACTTTGGCCTCCAAGCCGGTGATACGCATTGCTCTCTCCAGAATGACGACAGCCTCTTCTCGGGTAATCGTCTGGGATGGGTGGAACATATCATCCTCATAGCCCTGAATGATCCCGTATTGCTGAGCCTGTGCTACAGCACCGACATACCAATCGCTCGAAGATACATCGCTAAACGGAGCACTGCCTTTTTGATCAGGCAAACCTAGCGCACGTACCATAATAGCAGCAAATTCAGCGCGTGTAATGGCGGCATCCGGGTTGAAATGAGCCGTATCCACCCCATTAACGACCATTCTGGATGCCATATCATTCACGGCATCTTTAGCCCAATGAGACCCCACATCGGAGAAGGCCATCGGATGCCAGATGAGTGAGTATGTGCTATTGGTCAAGCTGTTCACAACAGCGTAATGCTTTCCATCGCGAGTTGTTACGTATGTTGGCACATGGCGAATCGTTCCTTCTTCATCCAATACAATGGCGGTAGTGATTTTACTTAAGTCTGCGCCATCCGGCAACGGAATTTCCCGTACAACGTAGGAACTGAACTTGTTAACCTCTACTGTTTTGTTATCGTACGAGGCAGTAACCTTAAAATCAACAGGAGGTGCGACTACAGTAAAACCTTTTTTGCCTGCTTCATTGTTCATAAGTGCGGACTTGGCAGAGTCATTGGACACAATCTCTACATGAAGAGTGATATCTGTAAGCTTCACTTGTTGTCCAAACTGTGTAGCCAATTGGTTAATAAGCACTTCGGCGGCTGGCAATTTATAATTACCCGCTGGTGTGCGAATTTCCAAAGTAGCCTGTTTGTTCTCCAGCTGTTTTATGGCATCTCCTGTCAACATTGTAGACACAGTATCTTCCTTTGATGTTACCGGGATGACAATAACCGGCTTGTCTTCAGTCTTGGCAAGCTGTGTTGTCAGTTTACTTGTATCTACCTTCACAGTAAGCAGTGTTTTTCCGCTCTCTTTTGTGGAGGACGCTGATGCAATGCCCTCCTGTTGCTTACCTTCAACTAGAATAGGGAAGCCCGGATTGTTGCTTGGAACAACGGTGCTCGCTGGAGTGCTAGGTGTACTGGATGCTCCACCCGTTGATCCACCAGATCCAGTGCCACCAGATGAATTCCCCCCAGGCTCGCTTGGTTGCTTAATGCTGTAAGTCTCCGTCATCACTTCACTATCACTCAGGCCTTGCTTTACAGCGATCGCTTTGATCGTCATGCCGACCTTAACAGGAATGGGACTGCTGTAGATCGTGCCATTGTGGATGCTAGGTGTACTGCCATTGGTTGTAAAATAAATCGTTGCTTCTTCGGTTGGCGAATTCAGCGTTACCGTTGTGCCTGCTGCTACAGCTCCCCCAGCAGGGCTAGCTACTGGCTTACCAGCCTGATGTGTGATGGTGTAAGTTTCAGTCATAAGCTCACTATCATCCATGCCTTGTTTTACAGCGATGGCTTTAATCGTCATACCGTCTTTCACGGGAATCGGTTCAACATAGTGACTACTCTGTTCTGTGGTTGGCACAGTACCATCCGTTGTATAATAGACCATTGCTCCATCCGTAGCTGAAGATAACTTTACTGTTGTACCTTCCGCTACAGAACCTCCAGCGGGATTAGCAGTAGGCTTCCCAGCCTGTTGCTTGATGGTGTAGGATTCCGTCATCACTTCACTATTCATACCTGGCTTGATAGCAATGGCTTTAATGGTCATGCCGTCTGTGACAGGGATAGGGCTGCTGTATATCGTGCCATTATTAATCGTTGGTTCAGTGCCGTCAGTTGTGTAATAGATGGTTGCTCCATTAATACCTATTGTCAGTGTGACGGTTGTACCTGATGTTACGATCCCCCCAGATGGGCTTGCTGCAGGTGTCATGGATAATTTTTTAAGTTTGGAATGCTCCAAATCTGTCACATATACATTATTGAAACGATCGGTGGCCATGCCATAAGGGTTAAGGAAGCTTTCCGATCCAGTAATGTTCTCCCATCGTACTGCACCGTTTTTCAATCTTTTGATTTTGTTGGTAATTGCGTCGGCTACGTACACCGTTCCTGTATTATCCACTGCTACGGATGCCGGGTTAGAAAAGTTCCCTCTAGTTGTAATGTCTATCCACTCACTTGCTCCAAGTAACCGTTTTTTAATTTTATGTGTACTTGTATCTGTCACGTAAATACTACCGTTACCGTCAATAGCTATGCCATATGGAGTAGAGAAGGGTTCTGTACCAGTGATATCTACCCAGTTTTTTTCTCCATTCAATAAACTCTTTATTTTAGCATAACTGTCTGCAACATATAAATTGCCATCGCTATCGACAGCTATTCCATTCGCATCTATACTTTCCTTCCCCGTGATGTCGAGCCACTCAGAAGAACCGACGGGCAGCTTTTTTATTTTTAAATGACCGCGATCTGCCACATACACATTTCCGAATTTGTCCACAGCTACACCTGTTGGATAATCAAATATTTCATTAAATGTAATATCATTCCACTCTTTTGTTTCATTGGAATATTTCATTATTTTGTTGCTCTGGTAGTTGACAACATACAGATTACCGAGGTTGTCTACCGCAATACCAAGCGGCCTGCGTAATACAGCCTTACCTGTGATGTCGGTCCAAGTAGTTGTAATGTCAGTAAAGTTCTGAAACTTCAGATAAGGATAGCCATCGTTTTTATTCTCATCCATAGACCAGATGCCGGGATCGACGAAGCTCCAGTCGCTATAAGTCTGTTGTTGTCTCATTGCCCAAGAGCTTAAAGGCTGGCCCTTCTTGGTATCGCTTATGCCCGAAATGTCTTGATCGTAGTATGATGATGTGATAGTTGCGTCTTTACCTCCATCATCGCCAATTAAGCCGCCAGCAGTAACAGTAACTTGTGCTTTAACTTCAGCTGCAGCATAGGATTTTTTCACTTGCAAAGGATTGCCCCAAGTCGATCCGACTAACCCTCCTGCCCCTACCCTTGCTTCTGCGCTACCCATAAAATAACTATCTTCTATAGTTGTAGGACCGCTTAACAGACCGATCAGTCCGCCTGCAGAATTATCTGCCCGAACAGAACCTATCGCATATACCTGGATGATATTGGTATTGCTAATCGCTTCACCGATAAGGCTGCCAGCAAAATTCGAGCCTGAGCTCACAACACTATTTTCTAGTCCAAGATTTCGAAACGTAGCATCTTTCGTTGCGCCGAATAAACCGTTACGGAATTTATATCTTTCGTCTTGAAGATTAATCTTCATATTGGAAATGATATGTCCATCTCCATCAAAGCTTCCTGTAAAGGGTGCTCCACTGGTTCCGATCGCTGTCCATCCTGCTCCTTGATTGTAAGGGGCAACATCCAGATCAATGTCTGCAATCAGCTTGTAATAATGATAGAAATAATCAGGATGGTCGGTGGGATACTGAAGTGTCCGAATATTGTCAAGCTGTTCCGGTGTTGCAATTAACCATGGATCATCTTGCGTACCGCTTCCTCCAGCAAAGCTAACGGAATCGGCCCAGGAACGGCCTGATAATCCGAACAGACCGAACAGCTGTAGTACGACCAGCATGATGGCAGTTGTTTGTATCCATCCCCGTTTCTTTACCTTCTTTTGAAAAGAGTCCTCCGGGTTGTGATGCATGTTCATTTCATCCTCTCCAAAGCATTATTATCTCAAAGATATCATGGAGCTCTTAACATTCTCTGAAAACTAGATAGAACAAGCTCATGGTTGTTGGACAAACACACTTTTTCTGCCTTGTGCACTTCTATCCCTTACCAAAATCACTTTATTGCATCTAATAAACTATCAAAATAAAGGAGGTTTTGAGAATGGGAACGAGAAGAGTTCAGAGTTATCCGCTGGTTCGTATCTATAACTCCACACCGTATAACGCTTTTGGGAAAGTAGAATATGTATCCTTCTTTTGCAGTGATGATAACTATGTGGTGCAGCGTGACGAGTCTTGGCAGGCTTCTTCGCGCGGAGTATGTTTGGTGAAGAGAATTACCGCAACAGTCAGAACACCATATGGAAATATTGAAGCTGAGCCTTACACGTCCTCGGGCACATCCTACAGCCAGTTTGCCATCATACAGGTGGGACCAAATCAGTTCAAGATTACTCGTGTTGTAGGTACACCAAGACGTCGTTGCCGGAAGTAATGTTATCGGTGGGAATTGGAGTAGAGGTTGCTCTATTATCGGTTCAATGAATCGGCTTGCTACAACAACAAAAGAACGACTCGCCATATCTAGGAATGGTGAGTCGTTTTCTTTGGCTGATGAAACTCTGTAACATTTTTGCATAACGAAGCTGTGGATTAATGCTTCTGATACCACAATATCCGGCGATACACCGAAGCGTCCTTCAAGCGCCGGAATGGGCGAAGATCGGGCCGATAGTTGCCTTCAATAATCCAGATACGAGCTTTTGTATCAATCCCGATATCGAAACCGACTTGTCTCAGTTCAGGATAGTGCACTTCTAAAGCCTTGGCTGCCAGCAGTGAAGTCCGTTCAACTTGATGAAGCAGCTTTCGCCCGCCGATATGGGCTAAATGCAGCGCTTTAAGCGCAGGGATCGTACGATTAGTTACATTGGTGACCAGATATCCACGTGAGGCAACTTTGGCGTAGGTGCCGGTTACAGTCCATGGAGAAGAAATATCCTTTTGGCGCTGAACCATGATTCGAAGATCGAATGGTCTCTGCTGGATTCGGGCCAGATGCAGACGCTGCTGTATAATATATTCACGTTCCTTGTAGGTTTCAGCAAGCCAGTACAATAATTCGTCTGTATTCTGTATTGTATGGGTATTATTCTCGTTACGAATCCTATAGCTGCCGGATGGCAGATGTTCTATAAATACGATATCTCGGCCATACCTTCCGTTGCAGGGTTTCAGAACTACACTTGAATGTTGCAGCAGCATACGGTGTAGTGTTTCTTTATCCAACAACTGTGTTTCTGGCAGTTGCCCGGTAATTAAAGGTACACTGCTGAGGGCCCGATACTGTAGCCATTTGTCCCGTTGGAATACCATTGACATCACAGCCTTTGATAAGGGTCTAGAACGCTCATCTTATTCTAAATCAAACCTGTTTTTTACATAAGCTGTCATTCGTCTAAAAAGATAGGCCCCTGCCTCGTTTGCCACTACAAAAAATATCTATAAAAGATATACATGTTGTCATAGCTGTATACGTAAAGCTGTGCTACACTTCATCGTGTAAATTAGTGAATTAATTCACAATACAAACATGAGGAGATACGATCTCAGTGGAACTGACAAAAAAGAGATGGATTATTCTGATTGCAAGCTGCTTCATTAATCTATGTATTGGCTCCATCTATGCGTGGAGTGTATTTGCTGCTCCAATGGCAGCTTATTTAAGTAGTCTTACCGGGCGTACATTAACACCAGGGGATTTGGCTATTGTATTCACCATCTGTAATTCAGTAGGACCGATTACGATGATCTCGGGTGGATGGATCAATGACCGATTTGGGCCCAAAAAAGTCATCCTCGTTGGCGGTATTTTATTCGGGGGAGGTATGATTCTATCCGGGTTCGCAACGTCAGTAGGTTTTCTGGTATTCGCTTACGGGATTGTGCTTGGTCTCGGAACAGGTATGATTTATGGCTGCACCATCAGCAACTCCATTAAATTTTTCCCAGACAAACGTGGTTTGGTTGGGGGCGTGACTACAGCTGCCTATGGATTAAGCTCTGTTATCATTCCTCCAATTGCTAATATGTTTATCAGCAACTCGGGTGTAACCTCTGCCTTCTTTATTATTGGAACCGCCTTTCTTATCATTATCTGTGTGGCCTCGTTCTTTATCGAGAAATGCCCGGCTGATTTTGTTCCAACAGGCTGGACTCCTCAAGCTGCCAACGTTGGCCGTACGTTAAAAGAGGATAAGAACTGGAAAGGCATGCTGGCAAGCCCGATCTTCTATGTGATGATTTTACTGCTCATCAGCGGGGCGTTTGCCGGACTGATGTGTGTCTCTCAAGCCTCGCCAATTGCTCAGAAAATGGTGGGTTTATCGGCTGCAGCAGCAACAACCGTCGTCTCTGTTCTGGCGCTGTTTAACACAGGCGGACGAATTCTGGCGGGATATGTCTCTGACAAAATCGGACGTGTTAACACTCTCGCCATTACGTCTCTGCTATCTGTAGCCGGGCTGGTTCTGCTGTACTTGTCTGGAGAGAGCAGTGTAGTTACATTTTATATGGGTATTTCCATGATCGGTTTGAGCTTTGGAGCTTTGATGGGAGTGTTTCCTGGCTTCACCGCCGATCAGTTCGGGGCTAAGAACAACAGTGTAAACTACGGAATCATGTTTATCGGTTTTGCACTGGCAGGATATTTCGGACCATCTATTATGAGAAGTGTGTATAGTGCGGATGGTAGTTATCAGAGAGCCTTTGTTATTGCAGCCATCTGTGGTCTGACTGGATTCATTCTTACATTTGTATACAAATGGGCTGTTAAACGTCAGGATCACAAGACAATGAGCCCTCCTAACGTGATGGCTAATTAAGCACAGATGTGATCTTGCAGTCGAAACCGGGCTTGTAACTTCAAAGCAGGCAAGCCGTGAGTATAAAACGGTTGCGTTGGATCATAATAATGTATCCTGCCAATAAGCGGCGGAGCAAATATATGTTATAACACGAGCCACCTGTTTAATTAACAGGTGGTTTTTTCATTATATGTCTCATTGATCAGTTTAATGGAGAGATATAGTCTGTAATGACTATTTCTCGTTTTCACAAAAGTGAAACATTTTTACCATTAGATTACAAAATTGCTCGTTTACGGTCCACCTTTTCAGTGGTATACTCTCCTATATTCATAAAAGATTTTAATAGAGAAGTGTAGCAAATGTTGGATCAAAATATGGCGAATTGGGGCTAATTTTGGATGATTATAGCTAAAGAAAAGGACGAAACGATCATCCTTATTCCATCTCTGGAACCAGATGATAGACTTTTATCCTACGTACGTGAGTTACAAGAATATGGTTTTACAAAACTGGTAATTGTAGACGATGGATCCGGGAAGAATTACAAGCACATTTTCGAATATTTGGAATATAATGGATGTTCCCTCCTGCATCATGCTGAGAATCGGGGAAAGGGTGAGGCGCTGAAGACGGGTTTCCGGTATATTGCCGAGCATTACGGTGATGCTCACTATGTTGTTACAGCGGATTCTGATGGACAGCATGCTGCGGAGGATGTGTATCGCATTGCACAGGAAGCCAAACGACGTCCGAATGACTTACTGCTCGGTGTTCGGGATTTCAGTGCGGGTGACATTCCACCCAAGTCGTTGTTCGGAAATCGGATGACCTCCTTTATTTTTGCTCTGCTGTATGGCAAGAAGCTGTCTGATACTCAGACGGGGCTTCGTGCGTTTAGTACAGGGCTGCTGCCCTTTATGCTGGATGTGCGCGGCAAGCGGTTTGAGTATGAGCTGCAGATGCTGATCTCCTGCATTCAGTCGGGGATTGCTATTCATACTGTACCTATTCAGGTCATCTATGAGAATGGTAATGCTGGCACGCATTTCAAAGCCATTCAGGATAGTACGCGGGTGATGGGTGTGCTGTTCTCGAATTTCTTTCGATTTATATCATCGTCGGTGGCTAGCTCTGTGGTGGATTTGGGCATTGCCTGGTTTTTAATTGATTCACTACGCCCGATTATGGGAGATCAGCATTATTTACGAATTCTGCTTGCTACCGTGATTGCACGTGTGATATCCATCGTGATGAACTATGTACTGAACCGACATTTTGTGTTTCGCAAGGAAGACAGCAGGGGCAGTCTATGGCGTTATCTAACATTGTGCGGTCTCATCATTGTACTGTCGAGCACCGGTGTATATTTATTCCATACCTTACTCCAGGTTGACGAGAAAGCGGCGAAGTTTGTCTGTGACGCTCTTCTGTTCCTGCTAAGCTTTCAACTGCAGCGGAGGTGGGTATTTGCAGCAAGGAGGAAGCGGGAGTAGTGCAAAACGAGAAAAGACAAAATGTTTTTTTCATCATCACGATGATTCTTATGACAATCTATCTGGTCTGGCGTACGTTCTTCACGCTCCCTTGGGGAGAAGGGGTGCTGAATGTTATTTTTGGCATGCTGCTTATTATGGCAGAGACGGTTACGGTAGGTACGACATTTGAATTATTTTTTCAAAAGATGCAGAAGAAACGGGCGCAGCTCGATTTCCCGGTCATCCCGGACGAATATTATCCGCACGTCGATGTGTTTATTGCTACACATAACGAGCCCGTCGATCTTTTATATAAAACGGTGAATGCCTGTACGTTTATGGATTATCCCGACAAATCCAAGGTACACATTTACCTGTGTGACGATGGTGCCAGACCTGCAGTGGAGGAGCTGGCGAAGCAGTTTGGCGTAGGATATCTGGGGTTCCCCGGCAACAAGGATGCCAAATCGGGCAACCTGAACAATGCGCTGAGCAAGACGTCTTCTCCGCTGATTGCGACCTTTGATGCGGATATGATTCCACAACACACATTTCTGATGAAAACCGTTCCGTATTTCCTGCTATCCACCTTTATAGAGGAAAACGGACAATGGCGACTCCGGCGTGAGGATGAGATGGACCCTACCTTCAAGCTTGGACTGGTGCAGACACCTCAGAGTTTCTATAACCCGGACCTGTTCCAGTTTAATCTGTATGCGGAGCAGGGGATTCCGAATGAGCAGGATTTCTTCTCGCGAGAGGTTAACATTTTGCGTAATGCGTCCAATGCCGTAGCCTATACAGGCAGTAATACAGTGATTTCCCGGCAAGGCATGGTGGATATCGGCGGCTTCCCGCTCAATACGATTACAGAAGATTTTGAGACAAGCATACGTCTGCAGCAGGAAGGTTATATTACGTATGCCACGCAGGAGGTTCAGGCTGCGGGTCAGACGACAACCACGATTCCGAGCATGATCAAGCAACGCATCCGCTGGGCAAGGGGAATTATTCAAAGTTTGCAAAACACACGTGCACCATTCTCCAGAAAGCTGCCTTTCTGGACGAGGGTGACGTATGTGAGCAGCTTTTTGTATTGGTGGTCGTTTTTTAATCGGCTGGTCTTTATTCTGTCTCCGATTTTGTTTGCGCTGTTTGATTTTCAGATCGTGAATACAACCTTTTGGCAGATTCTGATCTTCTGGCTGCCGTCGTATTTCTTCTATAGCTTGTCGATGCGTTATCTGTCCAGCAACATACGGAATCAGCGCTGGAGTCAGGTTATTGATACAATCTTCATGCCTTATCTGATCTGGCCGGTCATTCTCGAAACGGTCGGCATCCGTGAGCGGAAGTTCAAGGTGACGAACAAAAGCCGTTCCACCGGACGCGAGTGGATTGCCTCGATGAAATATGCGTTGCCGCATATTTTGCTGCTCTTGCTGTCGATTGCCGCTATCGTCCGATATGTTAATGGCAAGTATGGTATCGCATTGTTTTTCAGCAGTATTATTATCTTCTGGCTTGTTCACAATATGATTGCGCTGCTTTACGCGCTGTTCTTCATGATCGGACGCCGGGCATACCGGGAGAATGAGCGTATTCGCGCACAGGAGCATGTAACGATTGGATATCCAGACAGTACCCTTCGCTACGAGGGAAGAACGGTTGATTTATCCGAGAATGGCATTGCCTTCTATGTGCCGTACCCGATCTACTTGCCGGAGCAGAAGACGATCTCTCTGGTTGTGAAATCGGAGCGATATGAGGCGAATCTCGAGGCTGTCATTGTATATGTCAAAGCGGATGGAGACGGCTGGCGTTACTCAGCAACCGTCCATACGATCAGTGAAACAGACAACCGTAACTATATGCAGCTGATCTATGATCGGAAGCACTCGCTGCCGGAGCAGATGAATCTGTGGGATACCGCGTATGATGATATGATGCGCAACGTGAAAAAACGGATTGTACGACAGAAATCAGATCAGCGGAAGATGCCACGGCTTTCCCTTCATCTTCCTGTGACGTTCACCAACCATGCGAGCTGCACACTGCTCAGCTTTAACTATCGTTTCTTCTCTGCGACGAGTCTGCAGGGTAACATCACAGAGGGGTCAGAGGTTACTTTTTATACGTATAGTAATATCGAAGTGATCTTGAAGCATACGGGAAAAACAACGGCGAACAAACGTGAAGTGCTTCTCTCCGTAGAGAATATAGACGAGATCCTGGGGCGTGGTTTGATTGATCAATTGCTAAGTGATTTGATTCATCCACAAACCGAGCGGTTCACCAAAGAGGGTTAGGAGAGATAGACATGCTGTTTTTGCTTCAACTTGTGATGGGCATTTTACTCATCGTGTCGATGGTCGGCTATATGCAGTTTGTCCGTAAAGTCATGTCCATCCGGTGGGAGTTTATTCCGATATTTGTGTTCTCGGCTATTGCCTGTATCGTCTATTTTGCCGGGTTGGCAGGGCAGCTCTTTCCGGGCAGTATAATTTTGCTGATGGGGGGATTGCTGCTGTTCAGAGGCGGAGTAATTCGAGCTTTGTATCAGAGCAAACGTGGGGCAGGGTCACTATCCTTTTCGTTATTTCAGCTAAGTTTCCTGAGCGGGGTCTTCATCTTTCTGATCATTCTGTTTCAGACGGAACTGACACACTACGATAATTTCTCACACTGGGCGATTGTCGTGAAGGATATGCTTAGCACCAATGCGTTTCCTACGCCGGACTCTGATCTGATTGAGTTTAAAAACTATCCGCTCGGCACCTCATCGTTTATCTATTATATTTGCCGGTTTATGGGACATGGTCAGCCGATCATGCTGCTGGCGCAGGGACTGCTGATCTTCTCATGTTTCTATGCGATGTTTGGAATTGTGTCGGAGAAAAAAAGATTTCTGCTGTATGCCTTCCTGGGATTCGGCTTGTCCACCTTGTCTTTTTTCAACCTGACGATTCGTATCACCAACCTGCTGGTTGATTTCCTGCTTCCGATCTATGCTTTGGCAATGATAGCCGCTATATACCAGTATCGTCATGATATTATGCGAGCTTGTCTCATCATTCTTCCGTTGGCAGGCATGTTAACCATTATCAAAAGCACAGGTATTATTTTTGCGGCCATCGGCTTGATTTTTCTTGTTTATATGTGGCTCGCTCACAAGCAACGCTCTAACTGGAAGGTGGGTCTTGCTGTACTTGGTACGATTGCAGGGTCACTGTTACCTTATTTCAGCTGGAGCTGGCGTATGGCAACGGTATTCCACGGGGTGAACAACAAGTTTGAGGGGGCTTCCGCAGCGCTTAAAGCAGGCAAAACAGCAGAGCAGAAGTGGGAGATTCTGGTGTTGTTCCTGAAATCCAGCGTAGATATCACGACCAGACCCGTGTTGGGTCTTGTTATCTTTCAGATTGCGGCGATTGCGGCCTCCATTGTGGCTTATGTGGTGCTGAAGAAGAAGTGGAATCTGTGGAAAGTACTGATTGCACTCGATGTAGTGGTTATCCTGTATTACGCCGGTATTTTGGCGCTGTATCTGTTCTCCATGCCACTGGATGAAGCGATCCGGCTGGCCGGGTATGAGCGTTATGCATCAAGTATTGTCGTTCTGTTCGCAGGTGGGTTGGTGCTCTGTGCTGCCGTAGATATTGAGCGTACATTTCATTATCGCATTGGTGAGGTGCCTGATCATCAGGCATTCAAGTCGGTGCAGTCCAAGAGGCGATACCAACAGGGAATTATCGCCTGTACGGCACTCGCCGCTACTACGCTTCTGTCGGAATACAATGGTATGATCTCGATTACCAAAACATATGATAAAACACTCCCATATGAAGTCCATACGGTGACGGGGGATCGTTGGTATACGGGCGGCAAGGAGGATATGAACCGATATCTGTTCTACGGATCAGATCGCGAGCAGCAGGTGACCAGCTATTACATGCAATATGTCGGTCGATATTTCCTGTACGCACCGAATGTGGACGGTATCGTGCTGTTCTACGAGGATAATATGGACAACTTGCTGAGTAATTACGATTACCTGGTGGTGGTTGAGACCGATCTTAACGCCAAATGGCTGCTGAAGAAACACTACGGCATTGATATGCAAAAAGGAATCTATAAAATCACCCGTTCTGGTGATCAAATTGTGCTGACGCTGACGTGAGTGTAAGCTTCTTTACGAAGTTGTCACCCATGCGGGGAAAATAAAATCGCGGTCTATGCCATGTTACATGGCTAGAGGGAGTAATAAATAAAGGCGCACTCACGGATTGTGAGCAGCGCCTTTATTATGGTGTGCTTATGTCAGGTTATCATTACTGTGATCCGAGCTTGCGGATAAATGCCTGTAAATTGTCTGTCAGGAACGTGTTGTTTGTTGAATTCAGCTGAGCGATGATATCCTGAACCGTACTGGCAAATGAGCTCAGACGAGTCGTATCCGCATGCTCAAATCTGTTCCGCGCAGGTAGACTGCCTGAGGGCTGAGTGGCTGCCTCACGATATTCCTTCAACCATTCCTGATTAGTAGATGCCTTCTTCGCAAAATCCGTAAGAATGCGGCTCCAGTCCTTCCCGTTTACAATGGCATCCTGAAGTTTATTGAAGGTATCAGGCTGGAACTTGCGCATCATGTAATTGAGGTCAACATAATCTTCCGGTGCACCTACAGGTTTTTGGGGCGGAGTGGCGTATTGGATTTGTTTGGTTTCAGGGTTGATCGTTCTTGTAGTGGAGATGGCTCCAATCTGACGAATTGTATCCATAAATGCTGCTGCCTGATCGCCCTTCATGTAGTTATCCGCTATGTATTTGGCTTGTGCAAGACCCAGTTCGAGTAATGCGGATCGTTGGTCTTCTTCTGTAACATCGGTAATGAAATTGGACTGAATGATGCCGTATACCGCCTCTCTCACCTCTGGAGACTGATCCTGGAGGGAACGCTCCAGCGATTCATTGATCTGCACGGTACCAAAATAGCGTGCCGCATGATTCACGACATCAGACGAGGCCAGCTGTCTGGAAGCGGTGCTGATCTCTACGGTATCTGTGTTATGGGACAAGTCCAATTTTCCTGAGACCATCGTTGGTTGATCTGCACGCTCTGTCGGTGGTCTGGATTGAATGTATGCTTTGAGATCAAACAGAGTTGTGTGTTGAACCTTCATTCATAAACACCCCTATTCGTAAAATGATTTCAATGATGATGTTCACATCATATGTGTCTCTTCTTGTTATCGGAATAATATTCCATATTTTGAATAGATATGGACTTAAAAAAGCAACGAACGGTTTCGTTAACCGCTCGTTGCTCTGCTCATTTCGATTTAACCGCCGTAGATACTGTATGCAAAATGATAAACAATATCTGAATCATTGGCACTTGGGCGATTCGTGACCTTCGCTGCCACGGCACAAAGATCATAATAGTGTGTAAAGCTTATAGCGCCAGGCAAGTATTGACTGAGGCTTCCAGCAGAAGGGGGGAGGGATAAGGTGGCGGTGAACTGTCCGCTGCTGTTGGTCATCACTTTGGCGCTTCGATAGCGATTGTTGCTGCTTTCAGACCAGGCATCATTGATCCAGATGACTTCGACTTCTGCATTGGCAACAGCGTAGTTATCCGAGGTTGCGGCAACGCCGGTTACTGTGAAGCTATTTCCTGTAATCCGATAGTAACGGCCATAAGCGTAAGAGGGATAATCGTTAGGGCCCCCGTTGGAGTTGTACCCTGTGATCACCACCTTATCTGCACGTAATACAGGTTGAAGATGCAGTGAATAGTTGTTATCCGAATAAGCGTTTGTTGTATAGACCTTTAAATAATACGTACCAGTACCGAGAGACACATTGCCGTTCACAACAGGCATCAGGGCCATGCGATTGTTGCTTAACGCACCATATAACTCTGCTTTGTATCCGTTTGTGGTAGAGGCCTGATCCAGCGTGATGCGCATGGCATCATAGTTTCTGCTTTCAGGAACGGTAATTTTGTACCAATCCTGGTCGATCTCCGAATTAATGGAGCGGGTTGCAAGTGTAGAGCCACCAGCGGCGATCGTGAGCGGATAGGCACGAAGTGCGTTCTCGTCTGTCTCATAGGCATCATACGTCGAGCTTGTGGAGACAGTCAGGATAAACGGCTCGTTAATGCTGCCGCCAACCTTGCCGTAGGCTTCTATTAAGTAAGCCTTGGCACTCGAGGTGTTATTCTTTGTGCCTACATTTTCAGATAAAGTTCGGGGTCCGGTTCCATCATTAATCAGGTATGTTCCATAGATGGAGTAATCAATTGGATTCGGATTTAAGTTGCCTGTAGACATATCAAATTCATATAGATAGAGATCATAGTCGAGCTGTGCAGATGCCGGATTATCCATCTGTACTTGCAGAATATGTCCGGGCTGTACATAGACAGGGTATAGGGTGGTGGAGGTTCCTTCCTCCTGTATGTAGCCCGTATATGTCGTTGTCTCTGCTGCGGCGGACGTGTTCACCGATTGTGGAGCGGAGAGCAGGCTCTGTTCCTTATGCATCTTGGAAGTGGAAGCGCTATTATTCAGGTTCACGGGAGCGTTGAACTGGTGCTCCTCCATTCTGGAAGAATCCAGTGCTGTGGGGGTCTGAGTCAGTTCAGTGATGATTTCCTTATCTGGCTGTACCACCTGCTCTGTGATGCGTTTCTCTGGCAAATCCATCTCATCAGCATCATTGTTAGCTGAAGCGTTGAAGCCAAAAGCAAAGGTAAGAAACAGATTCAGGACGATGACCATGGAGAGTGTCTTTTTCAAAGTGTAAACTCCTCTCTTCTTATAATTATTTGCTACAATTCTATAATATACCATTTATGTCGGGTTGTTAAGTGAAGAATTCTTGTCTGTGCATCTAGTAGTTGAATCGACAAAAGAAGATTTCTATGATAGGCTGTAGGCATCCCAAGGGCATTCTACTATTTCCAGTAGAGTGCCTTACTGTATATTTTGGGATTTTTACATTTAATGTATTACAAAAATTATTCGGTGCAGTGTGGAGGTGGTGATGCTATGTTTCTCTCTTTAGCCCCCTTAGGGGATCGGTGGTTGATGAAAAGTGTACCCAATATCATTGAATGCAGAGGAGCGAACATAGCATGACTACTTATATCCAAGCGGAGAACCGCATCAAATTAAAACCATCCAGGCTTCGGAAATTGCGCGAGTCTGGCCGTCTGCCAGCTATTGTTTTCGGAAGAAACACAGCAAATGAGATGATCCATATACCTTCAATTCAATTTCAGAAATGGTTGAAGCAAGGTGCATCCGGGTTCATTGAGCTGCAGTTTGAAGGAAAGCCCTCACTTACCGTGCTGCTGGAGGATCTGCAGCGTGATCCGGTTACAAAGGATTTGATTCACGTCGATTTTCAGCAGGTACAGACCGGTGAGGTGCTGCGCACGAAGATTCCTGTGAAGTTTAATGGAACCCCGGCGGGCACGAGGCAGGGCGGGGTTGTGCAGATTCAGCTGGCTGCCATTGAAGTCGAGGCGTTGCCAGGCCATTTGCCAGCAGTGGTGGAGTTTGATATTAGCGGCATGGAACTTGGAGAAACACTTCATGTGAAGGATGCCGCGTTTGCACCGGGAGTCACCGTTATTTCAGAAGGCAACGAATCACTTCTCTCTGTGGTTAAACCGTAATGCATAGCTCACCTAAACAATAGATTTCGATCAAGTCAACTTCATTCAAATTCAATGTAATACCTCAGCTAACCTAGCTGGGGTATTTTGATTTCCTTTTTATTCTGTTTTTATTCTTGTCTGCACCCGCTTTTTAACTTAATCTATCTAAATAAAATACTTGTGCTGAAAAGGGGGAGCAGCATGCCGCTCCTGTACTACGTTCAGACCTCTGTTATAGGTCTGATTATAACGCTCATTATCTGTATACATATGTACAGGCGTAATCATGAAAAGTCGGAGCTGCGAAATGTTTTTCTCGCGCTGTTGTTATCCAACATGTCCTTGCTATTGCTGGAGATGGTGCTGAACATGCTGACAGGTGCAGATTCAGCCCTTGCAGGCTGGCTCCTTCCGTTTGTGATCTGTTTGTTTTACATCCTGAATCCGGTGCCGGAGGCACTGTGGATATTTTATCTCGATGCCGTCATTCGGCGGAATGATCGGCAGGGCATGAGCAGGATCACAGCTGTCGTCATCTGTATGCCTATGGCCTTGAATATGCTGCTCTCCCTGGGTAGCTTGTTCGGGGATTATCTTTTCTATGTTGATGCTGATCAGGTATATCACCGGGGGCCGTATTTTTTGCTCATGCCCGCCCTGTGTTATATCTATCTGTTTTATTATGTCGGGCTGGTTATTCTGAAACGAAAACAAGTATCTCTGCAGGAATTCCGGGCATTGCTCTTCGCTGCGTTACCTCCATTGGTTGCAGGAGTGCTGCAAAGTATGTTTTTTGGATTAAGCGTGTTATGGGTTGCCCTTGCATTTTCACTGTTAATCGTCTATCTGAATTTGCAGAGTGAGCAGGTATACAAGGAACTGATTAAACTAGACAGGATGAAGGATCAGTTTCTGGCGAATACCTCCCACGAGCTGCGCACACCGCTTAATGGCATCATTAACATTACAAACTCGGTACTGGAGAATAACCATACTCTTGAAGATTCATCCCAGCAGCATAACCTTCGGACCGTGTTGTCAGAAGCGCGCAGATTGGATCGCCTTATTCACGATATTCTGGATATTTCCAGTATGCGAAGCGGAGGAATGAAGCTGGAAGCGCGAGCCATTGATCTTCATTCCATTGCTAATGCTTCTTTATATGTCATAAGTCAGCTGAATGACGGCAAATCTATTGAATTCGTTAATCACATTCCAACAGAAATGCCGGCAGTATATGCAGATGAGGAGCGTCTTTATCAGATTTTTTATAATTTGGTAGGCAATGCATTGAAGTTCACGCAGCAAGGGCATATTCGAACCGGTGCTATGCTTAAACAGGAGTATATCGAGATATGGGTACAGGACACCGGTATAGGAATTCCCCAGGAGCATCTGGAGGATATCTTTACGCCGTTCACCCAGTTGGATTCTACCGAAACACGGGAGGCTGGGGGTACGGGACTCGGACTATCCATTACCCAGACACTGGTTGAACTCCAAGGAGGAAGGATATGGGTTGAATCCAGGCAGGGGAAGGGAAGCACCTTTCGATTTACTCTTCCAGTGAGTAGGGAACGTAAGGAGAAGGTTTACGGGAAACAGCCGGCTACAAGCTCGGCCCCTCTTGGTCAGAAGCCCGTTTTAACGACCAAACGTCACAGAACAGAAAAGAGCTACTCTATTCTGGCCGTGGATGATGACCCGGCAAGTCTCGCAGCATTATTCCATGTGTTGGACAACGATGGATATGATGTGACCGCTGTTCCTGACGGAATGTCGGCGCTGGCCAAATTAGAGCAGAAGGCTCAGTATGATCTGGTCATTCTTGATGTAATGATGCCGAAAATATCGGGGTATGAGGTGCTTCGCACCATACGTGGACGTTTTCAACCATTAGATCTGCCTGTGCTGATGGTGACCGCAAGAGCAAGACCTGAGGATTTGCAGATTGGATTCGAGGCGGGAGCTAACGATTACCTGACGAAGCCATTTGAATCGCTGGAGCTGAAGTCGAGGGTGAAAACGTTGGTTCAGCTCAAAGAATCGGTGGGAAATCGGATATCTGCGGAGCTCTCATTCCTGCAGGCTCAGATCAAACCCCATTTTTTATTTAACTCGCTGAGTACCATCGCGGCACTTAGCACGGTAGATCCTGTAAGGGCGAAGGGACTTCTCTACGACCTGTCCGATTATTTGCGAGGAAGCTTTCGTTTTGACTCTGATGGCGAGTTCACGCCTCTTGCGAATGAACTTGCTACAGTGCGAGCCTATGTATCCATTGAACAGGAAAGGTTCCAGTCGAGACTTGATATGCAATATGACATTGATGAGAGTATCGAGTTGAAGGTTCCCATGCTGATCATACAGCCTTTGGTGGAGAATGCCATTCGCCATGGCATTATGACTCGAAATGCAGGTGGTTTGGTGCGTTTAACGGTTAAGCGTGAAGAGGATACAGCACTGATCCAAGTAGAGGATAATGGTGTTGGCATTGAACCGCAGCATCTGCAGAAGCTGTTGGATCAGCCGGGAACCCGATCTGGCGTCGGTCTGATGAATATTCAGCGCAGATTGATTTTACATTATGGTATTGGCATGCATATCTGGAGTCAGACGGGCGAAGGCACATCGGTTACACTTCAAATACCATTGAACACGGGGAGGAAGGCAGACGATGATCAGAGCCATATTGCTGGATGATGAGCCTATTATCTTGAATGAGTTAGCCTCACTGCTTGAGACCGATGAACGAGTTGAGATCATCGGCACCTATACAGACCCTCTCCAGCTGCTGCAGGAGATTCCAATGTTAAAACCGGACTGTATCTTCCTGGACATCGAAATGCCCGGAATGAGCGGAATCGAGCTGGCAGAGCAGCTGGGTGCCGACAATATAGCGGCAGAGATTGTTTTTATTACCGCCTACAATCATTATGCTGCACAGGCCTTTGATGTAAGTGCCATCGACTACCTGCTCAAGCCGATTCGCCCGGAGCGAATCCGTAAAGCGGTAGACAAGCTGGTCAAGCTGGCTTCCCAGAAGCCTCAACCACTTCATGGAAGGTGGGCTATTCACAGTTTCGGTCCGTTTGAAGTAAAGCATGGTCAGATGTCCATAAAATGGGCTCGGTCCAAGTCGCGAGAGCTGCTTGCTTATTTTTTGCAGCATGAGGGGCGCTGGTTGTCCAAGTATAAGCTGTGTGATGATCAGTGGGGACATTATGAGCCTGAACGGGCATTGGCATATTTGCAAACCTCGTTATATGCCATGCGTAAAAACCTGAAGGCTGCGGGCTGCACCGAGTTAAAGATTGAATACGCCAATGATCGGTACATTTTGCGGGTGTTAGACGCGGATTGGGATCTTCGGACCTTTGAGTCAGCCCTGCGCCAGTTTGATCAGACTGCTTCAGATGAGGCGAGAGGGCAAGCGCTTGCGGTCTATCGTGGTGAATATCTTGAAGGCGAAGACTGGTTATGGTCCGATATTACGAGAGAAACCTACAGGAGGCAGGTACATCAACTCAAGAAGGCTGCGAAATAACCTGGAATTAATATATCCTTTCAGTTGTACGTTATAAAGAGTTAACCTTGACTGTATAACACACCCTTTATCCAAGACAGGGATCTGCAGAATATGTAGATTCTTGTCTTTTTTTGCGAGTGTTTTGCGAGTGGCCTCCTATAGAATGGGCATCAGACATGATGGACAAATTCAGAGAGCAGAGAGGGGAACAACGGAATCGTGAACACAATGAAAAAGTGGCTGAGCCTAACCATGATTATGGTGATGATGCTGAGTTTGTTTGGTGGATGGGGGACAAGCGTCCAAGCGGAGCCTGTGGAATATGTTGCAGTAAATACAGCAACGATAAAGCAGTATTGGGATTTATCAGAGGCTTTAAATGAGGCAACTGACGGACAAACAATTCAATTGATTGCTAACGTTTCAACAGAGAGCAACATTGCGTATGATCGGACGGGAGTAAGTGTAACACTGGACTTGAACGGCTTCAACTTAACCCGGGATGCTTACGGCTTAGGTGGTGACACACAAGAAGCCTCAACTATTTTTGCCAAGGCAGGAACATTGACCATTCAGGATAGCTCTGCTGGAGAGAGTGGTTATATCAAATATGTTAACAGCTCGAGTTCGGGATCTGGCTTGAACGTGGGTCAGAATGGAAAGGTTAAGTTGCTCTCAGGCGGTATTATTGGAGCGGGACAAGGCGTGTTTGCTCACGATCCAGGAGCACAATTCGAGATGAGCGGAGGGGTTGTATACGGTTATTTCGATGCGGATGGATCTGAAGCATTGGATGCAGGGATGGGAGCATATGTAACCGTATCTGGTGGATACCTTGGAACATACAACAAAAATGCTGCGCTCATCTGGAGTGGAAGTACACTGGACCCACAATATTGGAGTATTACCGGTGGATACTTCACTTCAAATTACTATAATGATGGTGCTCAAAATTTAATTCAAAATTTTGTAACGGACGGTGTAGTGACTGAACTTATTCCGACCGTGAAGCACGCTATGTCAGGGGATACCGAGTACAGATACCATTTGACAACACCACGTAAAATTACTTTTGATGCTAGTGGTGGTCAAACAGATACCTCAAGCCTGAAAACGAATGGTTCAGGTAAGCTTGAAACTTTACCTTTGGCAAGTCGGGAGGATTTAACGTTTAAAGGTTGGTATACCGCTAGAACCGGTGGAACCAAAATTACAACGGATTACATCTTCAACACGGATACCGTTGTATACGCACAATACAGTGAGGAAAATCTCGAAAAGGAGACTAAACCTGCGGCAAGCATTAACTATATCTATGAAAGCCTGCAAGGTTTAGCTCCTGGAGCCATCTACCTAGTTAACAATAACAGCATCACGGCAGACTCATCCGGTGAGATAGCCATTGATGAAAGCTGGTTTAATACTACGCTATCCATTGTGAAGCAAGGCGTCCCCGGCAACACGCAGGATAGTGACCCACAGGAATTGGACATCCCAGCGCGACCGAAAACACCTTCTGTCGGCCATACAGACGAAGCGACGCTGAATGGAAAAGACGGCACGATTACGCTTGTGGACAGCACGATGGAGTACAAGTCTCGTAAAGCAGAGGTTTGGGGAAATATCACAGGCAGTCGTGTGACGAATCTTAAACCTAATGAATATATCGTACGGATCAAGGCCACGGAGACATCGTTTAAATCGGATTATGCGCTGGTCGATATTAAACCGCTTTATCCAATCGAATTCTACCTTAATGATGGAACTATTCTGAGTGGTGATGTGAAGGGATATCATCCAGGGATTGATCTGACATTACCTACACAGGTTTCCTTAACTGGAGCAAGGTTTGCAGGGTGGTATAGAGAGAGTGATTTTTCGGGAGAGCCGATTACCCAGATCAGTTCGGGGACCGAGGGCAAGGTTAAGTTATATGCGAAGTGGACCAATTCATTCACCTTTTATTATAACGACGGTGACCGCAATGTTTATGATGTACAGGATGAAGTCCTCCATGGGGGAACCTTGACTATGCCTGAGCCGCCGACACGTGACGGGTACACCTTTGTTGGCTGGTACAAGGATACTGCTCTGACGAAGCCATGGCAGCTGAATGAACAAGTATCTGCGGATACGAAGCTCTATGCACGTTGGGAGAAGCAGGTATACAGCATTGAAGGTACGGTCATTAATGATGCAAATCCGTTTGTAGCCGTGCCCGGTGCACAGGTGAAGGTTGTACAGGGAAATGTGCAGTTTGGCAGCACAGCTGTTACAGATGCAAACGGGCACTTTATGGTTACGGGCGTACCGAACGGCACGTATAACCTTGTAGTCACTAAAGGAGATCAGTTGGTTACCTTGATTGTCGTTGTGAAGGGTGGCAACTTTAATTTTGGAGACCAGTATATTATCCTGCCAGAAGGCAAGAAGAACACGGCTCTTGAAGTGAAGGGTACAAATACACCTAGCGTTGTAGTAGACAAGCTGAATGATCTGTTTAACGATTCTGCGTCATTCACTGCCGAGGATAAGACTCAGGTGGATCTGGGTGGAGCTGTGAAATTCAAGCTGACGGTAGAGAAGCAGGAAGCAGGCGCTGCGGTCGGTGCTTCGTCTATTCAAGCTATTGCGGGCAATCGGGTCATTGATATGTATCTGGATATGTCTTTATTTAAAACGCTGACGGATAGTGTGACTCAGAACGATACAACAGTACCACTTCCAACGCTGGGCAAGCTGCTGAAAATCATCGTTCCCGTGGACCTCACAGGCAAAAATGATGTGGTATTGTATCGTTATCACGAAGGTACAGCTGCGAAAATGAATCAACTGCCGTATTCCACTACGATGGCAGCACAAGAAGGATTTATGATTGATCCTACGGATAAAGAACTAACGATTTTCTCTCAGAACTTCTCGACGTATGCGATTGCATACAGCAATGGTAGCAATGGAGGCAATACAGGTGGTGGCGCAGGAGGAAGCAGTGGTGGTGCAGCATCCAGCGGTGTTAGCTACACCGTGACCGTAACTGGCTCGCAAGGAGGAACGATCTCTCCAAATGGAACAGTGAAAGTAGCACAAGGTGCTTCGCAGACATTCCTGTTCACACCGCAAGAAGGTTATATCGTGGCGGATGTTCTGGTTGATGGCGTGAGTGTAGGTGCTGTCTCAAGCTACACGCTCAGCCAGGTGAAGGCTGCACACAGTATTCAGGTAGTGTTTGCCAAAAAACAAGGTGATACCCAGAATGCTGCCAACGCTGGCCTGCCTTATTACTACACTTCAGATAATCAGAAGCTGTTCATCGGCTTTGCTGCTGACGATTCGGGAATGATGAAGTATATTGCTCCATCATGGGCTAACGTGCTATTCCAGCCTAACCCTAAGGCGTTTACAGATATTGCTGGGCATTGGGGTGCATCTCCGATTCAGTTTGTGACAGAGCGTGAGATTTTCCTGGGCACAGGCAAACAGCAATTCTCGCCAAATACAGGCATGACACGAGCTATGCTGGCAACGGTCATCGGGCGGATGTACGAACGTAGCTACGGTCCGCTTGAGACAAAAGGAACGCGGATATTCACGGATACTCAGTATGATAGCTGGTATGGTGCTTATATTGATTGGGCGTATCAAAATGGAATTATTCAAGGGGTTGGCGGCGGTAAATTCGAGCCAAACCGCACAGTGACGAGACAAGAGCTGGCCGCGATGTTCTATCGCTTCGCTGATTTCCTGAAGCTGAAGGATGCAAACACATTGAGCCAAGCACAACTGACGTATTCAGATGCTTCCAGTATTGCTGCTTGGGCTGAACAGGCTGCAATGTACATGCAGGAGACTGGCATTATGACCGGACGTGCAGGCGCAACCTTTGCTCCGAAGAATGTAGCTACACGGGCAGAAGTTGCGGCAATGTTCAAACGGTTCATCGAGCATGTTTTGTAGAAGCAACAACGTTACCGATTGTGAATGAAAACGGATGTTAACCAACAGAGTGAAATAAACAGGCTACGTGGGCTGATCGTCCACGTAGCCTGTTTGTATTGCTTCATAATTTAGAATAAAATATTTCTCATCCGTGGAAGAAAATATAGAAAATAAGCTACAATACTATATATGTAATCATTCATGAACTAAGGTGGTGAATGCATGAAAGAATTGCACAGTCCAGTGAACAGGAAAACGTATTACATATCTATGTTTATGATGATCACGCTAATGGTAGCTGGTTTAGTCTTGTCAACGACAGAGCTTGAGGCTGTTACATCCAGCTATGTAATCCATTTATTATGCGTTGTAATTATACCCGTATGTTTAATCATCTACCCCCGCTATGAGACGTTTGCTTTTCGAATGAGCATTATATTGCTGGGGTTTGTCTATTTTTATACACTTGCATTAGCCTATCCTCAGACGTGGTCAACCTACATTATGATCTGTCTGCTTCCGGCACTCGCTATTTTGTTCTATGACTTCAAGTTGTTCTATATCTCGCTCAGTCTGAATGTGATCTTGCTGGTCATCGTGACGTTGTATATTCATAAGCAGGACACGACGTATGCTTATATACATACAGACTTGGTTGGCAATTTGATTAACATTGTTGCCAGTCAACTGCTCCTGTTTCTGATTTTCTATCTGACCTTTGATCGCATACGAAAGCAGGAGTTGTATCTGGAACAGGTTCAACAATCGGAACGCCTCAAAATGGTTGCACATCTGACCGCTGCGGTAGCTCATGAAATTCGGAATCCGGTTACGGTCGTAAGGGGGTTCCTGCAGCTCTACCGCGAAAATACGGACTTCAACACTTCGGATAGATCGAAGTTTGCGCTAATGATTGATGAGTTGAATACGGTTGAGCAGGTCACTTCTCAATTTCTGTCCATTGCCAAACCTAATCGAGAGCTGCTGCAGGTGGAGAAGGTGGATGTACGAGAGGTGCTCGAAGGCGTCGCGAGTCTGCTTGGGTCGTATGCGACCTTATCGAGCAAGCATATTGATATTCAGGCGGGTGAGGACTGTGCAATTCTCATGAATGCGATTGAGTTCAAACAGGTTGTCATTAATCTCATCAAGAACGCCCTTGAAGCCTCGGATACGGGGGCCATGGTTCATGTAATCGCAAGACGTGTGAAGAAAACGGTGGAGATTCAAATTATAGATCAAGGCTGCGGCATGACAGAGGAAGAGGTAAAGGCTCTGGGTACACCGTTCTACTCGCTCAAAACGAATGGAACCGGACTTGGGCTGATGATCTGCTTCAACATTGTGCAGAAGGTTGGTGGTTCCATCAAATATCTGAGCGAGAAGGGGAAAGGAACGACAGTCATTCTTACGTTTCAGGCTATGGACGGTTAATCGAATGAGGGATAGAGATCGGTTAAGTCGTGCCTGTCTGGTCTTATGACTTGGCTGAGAGCCGCCGCTACACACTACACACAAAAATTAAAGGCTGCCACTTGGCAGCCGTTTTGCTTGACATGCAAATTTACTCCACTTCCATCTCCTTCACTGTCTCACCCTCCACCAATTCAGGCTGATAGTAGGTTTGGTCGGGCAAGTCCTTCTTGCCCTGCAACTTGCGGATTACCCAGTCGGCGGCATCGTTGCCCATCTGCTCCTGAGGGTGAGTGAGGGTGGTGAGCCGGATATTGGCGTTTTTGGCAATGTAGGAGTTGTCCTGGCCGATGATCGACAGTTCTTCGGGGATTGAAATACCCAGCTGCCGACAGGCATGCACGACCTCCAGCCCAACCTCGTCGTTGTAACAGACAATCGCGGTAAGCGCATCGCGATTGTCCTGCAAATAGGCGGTCACATTTGCGGACAGATCAGGCTTCGACGCGGTATCAAACGAGAGCACATGCTCAGGGGTGAACCGCAGCTTCGCTTCTCCCAGTGCCTTGATGTACCCTTTCATCCGGTATTTGCCCTGCAGATCGTCCATTTTGGCGATGATTCCAATCTGGGTATGACCTTTGGAGATTAATTCACGGGTGGCGAGATAACTGGATTGCACATCATCCAGACAGAAGAACGGCACCTCTAATTCCTCATAAAACGCATTAATCATGGCAAATGGCACATCCTGCTCCTTAAATGACAGGTAATACGCGATATTCGGGTTGTACAGATTGCTTTTCGTCGGTTCAACAATCAGCCCATCCACACCGTAGGACAGCATCATTTCAAGTGCTTTTTTCTCTTGTGCGACATCGTTGTTTGTACTGGCCAGCAATAAAGAATAGTTGTCCTCATTCAGACGACGCTCGATACCGCGAATAATGGATGGAAAGATGTAATCCGAGATATAGGTGGTGATAACACCAATGGTCTTTTTGGCAGAGCTGCCGCCGGTCCGCGAGCGGTATTGATGGCTGACATAAGTGCCCGATCCTTTTTCGCTGCGTAAAAATCCTTCGTTGGACAGCTCCAAAATAGCCTTCCGTACCGTCTGGCGGCTCACGTTATAGCTGTCCTGCAATGCAGATTCCGTAGGAATCTGTTCACCAACGCTGTATGTGCCGGATAAAATATGGCTTTTTATATCGTCTATAATGATTTGGTATTTAGGCTTCACAAGGTCCACTTCTTTCATTGTAGCTTCTATAGATACGGGGCGAAAAGGATATGGCCCGAACACTCGATCACAGAACAACCGGGAGGGTTGTTCTATTCCCGGATGTAATGTTCAAGTTGTACGTACATATTCTAGCATGATTCGCTTTACTTGCAAGCAAAACCGTACATTTTACAAAAAGATACGTACAACCGGGAGTGAATTTATCGGATTAGACCTAGCATCATCTCGATGTAAATTTACAGAAATGCGTTGATGTGAATACGTATTTTATCATATAAATGTAATGTGAGTATAACTTGTATATTTCATTGACAAATGTACGTACAAAAAATATACTAAGGCTGTCAGAACAGGAAAGCGCATTCTTGGAATGCTGAAATAGAATATAGCCATGAACGTAAGTGGAGCTGCGCTGTATGATAGTTTGCGGCTGATTAGATGCCATTCTTCGGACGTAAATGGCGACCAGAGAGGGGATATGCGGAAGTGACGAGTCAGGTGAATGTGAAAGAGGCGATTGCCAAGGGCGCGACCTCGCTTGGAATTGAGCTTGGATCAACGCGCATTAAAGCGGTCTTGATTGATGAGCATTTTGAAACGATTGCCTCCGGCAGTTATGAATGGGAGAACCTGCTGAAGGATGGGTACTGGACGTACAATCAGGAGGACATTATTACAGGGTTGCAGACGGCGTATCGTGAGTTGAAGCAGGATGTGCAGCAGAAGTATGGTGCTTCGCTGACGACAGTGGGCTCGATTGGCTTCTCGGCGATGATGCACGGATATATTGCGCTGGACCAGGCGGGGGAAATGCTCGTACCATTCCGTACATGGCGCAACTCAACGACAGGTGCGGCTGCACGCGAGCTGACGGAGCTGCTGCAGTTCAACATCCCTGAGCGCTGGAGCATTGCCCATCTGTATCAGGCGATTCTGAATGGAGAGCAGCATGTACCTCAGATCAATTATCTGACCACGCTGGCGGGATATATCCACTGGCTGCTGACAGGCAATAAGGCGATTGGTATTGGCGATGCCTCGGGTATGTTCCCGATTGATGAGACCACACATAATTACCATCCGGCAATGATCCAACAGTTCGATGAGCATATTGCTGGTAAGGGTTATCCATGGAAGGTTGAGGATTTGCTGCCTAAAGTGTACCTCGCCGGAGACCATGCAGGTGCATTGACGGAAGCCGGAGCGAAGCTGCTTGACCCGTCAGGAGAGCTGACCGCAGGGATACCACTGTGTGCACCTGAGGGTGATGCCGGGACAGGTATGGTTGCTACGAACAGTGTACGGAAACGGACAGGCAATATCTCGGTGGGCACGTCCGTTTTTGCAATGATTGTTCTGGAGAAGGAGCTGTCCAGCGTGTATCCAGAGATTGATATGGTAACTACGCCAGATGGAAGTCCTGTCGGCATGGTACATGCCAACAACTGCTCCAGTGATCTGAATGCTTGGATTGGATTGTTCCGTGAGTTCGCTCAGGCGATGGGCATGGAGGCCGATTCTGGCAAGCTGTTCAGCGTGCTGTTTAACAAGGCGCTTGAGGCCGACCCGGATGGGGGAGGCTTACTCAGCTACGGATACTACTCTGGCGAAAATATTACAGGACTGGAGCAAGGGCGTCCGTTGTTCGTCCGCTCCCCGGAAAGCAAGTTTAACCTGGCGAATTTCATGCGCACGCATCTGTTCAGTGCCTTCGGCGCGCTCAAGATCGGCATGGATATTCTGACCGAGCAGGAGCAGGTGGCGATTGATAGCATTCTGGCGCATGGCGGTCTGTTCAAGACCCCTGTGGTGGGACAGCGAATTGTGGCTGCAGCTATGAACGTTCCGGTATCTGTGATGTCTACCGCTGGTGAAGGCGGGGCATGGGGCATGGCTTTGCTGGCTTCGTACCTGAAGAATAAAGGTGAGCAAGAAACGTTGGACGTTTTCCTGGAGCAGAAGGTGTTCAAGGATGTGGAGGGAGTCGAAGTGGCGCCGGAAGCAGCCGATGTGAAGGGATTTGAAGCATTTATCGAACGCTACCGGAGCGGACTTGCCATTGAGCATGCCGCTGTAGAGCATCTGGTAGAGAACGGAGGAAACTAAACATGTTGGAGCAATTGAAGCAAGAGGTATTCGAGGCCAATCTGGAGCTGCCCAAGCACGGACTGGTGAAGTTCACTTGGGGTAATGTCAGTGCAATTGATCGGGAAAGCGGTCTGTTCGTCATTAAACCAAGCGGAGTCGATTATGACAAAATGAAAGCCAGCGACATGGTTGTCGTCGATCTCGACGGTAACGTGGTTGAAGGGGAGATGAGACCCTCTTCGGACACAGCAACCCATGCTGTTCTATATAAACACTACAAGGAGATCGGCGGTATTGTGCACACACACTCCACATGGGCAACGATCTGGGCGCAGGCAGGTCTGGATGTGCCTGTGATGGGAACTACTCATGCCGATACATTTTACGGAGCTGTGCCCTGTGCACGTTTCCTGAATCAGGTCGAGATTGACCGTGGTTACGAGGCCGAGACAGGCCGCGTTATTATTGAAACCTTTGAACAGCGCGGACTCGATGTCATGGCGATTCCGGCAGTGCTGCTGCATGGTCATGCACCTTTTACATGGGGCAAGGACGCCAAGTCAGCTGTGGTGAACAGTGTTGTGCTGGAGGAAGTGTGCAAAATGAACCTGTACGCTCGTCAGCTGAACAATTTTGCGAAAGAGCTGCCGCAAGGCATTCTGGATAAACACTACCTTCGTAAACACGGCAAGGACGCGTACTACGGGCAGAAGTGAATTTACACCAATTAACGGAGAGTGCAGAACCAATCTGAAGAAGTGAAGCGTTCGCGTTTATCATCGGATTTCCCCCTTAGGAGGGGAGTAAAAGAAATCCGAGGGTAACCAGCGACTCGGAAGAGGGTACTGCAATCGCAGTGGCCCGGTGTAACGCAATTTATCCAACTATAATCTAACGAAATGAGGATGATTCCATGTCAGCAACAGCAGCAAAACAATTTTGGTTCGTTGTCGGTTCACAGCATCTGTACGGAGAAGAAGCACTTGGTGAGGTTAAAGCGAACGCACAGAAAATTACAGATGCCCTCAATGCAAGTGGCGTACTGCCTTACCCGCTTGTATTGCAGGACCTGGCTGTAACCGCAGATAAAATCACCAGCATTATGAAAGAGGTCAACTACCGTGACGAGGTAGCAGGTGTGATCACATGGATGCATACCTTCTCACCTGCAAAAATGTGGATTCGCGGTACCAAATTGCTGCAAAAGCCGCTTCTTCACCTGGCCACGCAATATAACGAGAGCATTCCATGGGCAACGATTGATATGGACTTTATGAACCTGAACCAAGCGGCGCACGGTGACCGCGAGTATGGCTTCATCAATGCCCGTTTGAGAAAACAAAACAAAATTGTTGTTGGCTATTGGGAGCGCCCGGAAGTGCAGCAGCAGGTTGCGGACTGGATGGACGTAGCGGTTGCGTACAATGAGAGCTTTAATATCAAAGTTGCTCGTTTTGGCGACAACATGCGTAACGTAGGTGTGACCGAAGGCGATAAAGTAGAAGCTCAAATCCAGTTTGGCTGGACGGTAGACTACTATGGCATTGGTGACCTTGTAGAGTACGTGAACCATGTAACCGAGCAAGAAATTGATGAGCTGATCTCGCAATATGCAGACCTGTACGAGTTCGATTATGGCACTAACAGCAAGGAAGCATGGGAAGCCAGCGTACGTGTACAGGCAAGCTATGAAATTGCGATTAAACGTTTCCTGGATAACGGTGGATACACGGCGTTCACAACGAACTTTGAAGACCTGCACGGCATGAAGCAGCTTCCAGGTCTGGCTGTACAACGCCTGATGGCGCAAGGCTACGGCTTCGCGGGTGAAGGGGACTGGAAAACAGCCGCACTGGATCGTTTGCTGAAAATTATGGCCCACAATGAAAACACAGGCTTTATGGAAGATTACACGTATGAAATGGCAGCAGGTCAGGAAGCCATTCTGCAATCTCATATGCTTGAGGTTGACCCGACACTCGCCAGCACCAAACCAAGAATCATCGTTTCTCCACTGGGGATTGGCGATCGCGAAGACCCGGCTCGTCTCGTATTTGACGGCAAAGCTGGAGAAGGTGTGGTTGTATCCATGGCAGACTTCGGTACGCATTACAAATTGCTGATCAACGAAGTATCGGCCTTCGAGCCAACGGTGCCAGCTCCAAATCTGCCAGTCGCACGTGTATTGTGGACCGTGAAGCCGAACTTCCAGGACGGAGTGAAAGCCTGGATCGAAAATGGTGGCGGACATCACACGGTGGTATCGCTGAATCTGACAACAGATCAGGTCGTAACCTATGCGAAGCTGGTGAACCTGGAGTACGTTATTATCAAGTAATCAGGATGCATCAATTGCATTTGTACATGGATATGTTTATAAGCTCGTTTGTAAGGCCGGGGGGTTCCCCCGGCTTTTTTGTCGTATCGACATCTGACTAATTAACAGACTAATCAGCCATCTCCACCTCGATAGGTTTGTCATTGAATTTGTAGCCAACACCACGGATTGTACGAATATAGTGTGGTTTGGCCGGAAACCACCCGTTGGACGGGTGGTCCTGATTATGCTGTTATTTTGCTATAATGACTGAAAGGAGGTTATTCCAAGATGACACATACATATGAAAGTCTGACGGCTCAGCTGGATGCGCTGGGCATAGATCGCCACGGTACGTTGCTGATGCATTCTTCCATGAAGAGTATGGGCGATGTGGAGGGCGGTGCAGATACCGTGCTGGATGCGCTCAGTGACTATATGAAGGACGGGCTACTTGTGCTGCCTACACATACGTGGTCGACCATTAACAAAGACAACCCATTGTTCCACGTGGAAACTTCTTCCTGCTGTGTTGGCATTCTGCCGGAGTTATTCCGCAAGCGTGCTAACGTTGTCCGTTCCTGGCATCCGACTCACTCTGTAGCCGCTTTAGGGAAAGATGCGCGTGCGTTCACACAGGACGATCATCTCTTCGATACCCCGTGTGCACGTGGTTCTGCATGGGGCAAGCTGCTCGATCGCAAAGCGACGATTCTGCTGGTGGGCGTGGACCTGAAACGGAATACGTTTATACATGGTATTGAGGAATGGGTAGATATTCCTGGAAGAATGACCGATGAACATGAGATGCTGTACACCGTTTTGCCAGATGGAACTAAAATTTCCGTACCTTCACGCAGACATTGCGGACTATCCTGGTCAGAGCATTTCTGGAAAGTAGATGAGGTGCTGGTTCAAGCAGGTGCCATGCATAAAGGAAGCTTCGGCGATGCCGTCGCCAGCGTATGTGATGCTTCCAGAACAACCGAGGTGCTTACGAAGATGTTGAGAGATAATCCAGACCTGTTCTCGGATAATGAGCCATTGCTGAAAGCACAGTGAAGCGGGATTAAGGCGTCGATCATGAGGTGTGAGCAAGGATTCCGAATTCAGAATCATGAGCAAGTCATGGACAGATTACGAAGAAAAGTAATGTAGAAGCAGTACGGACATAAGCGAGGTTGCCGATGTTAAAGCTTACTTTTCAATCAATAGATGCTTATCTTTTGCTGACGCTCAGCTGAAGGCTGGGCGTTTTTTGATGTATAGCCTTCAAAATCGTTCATAAAAGTGCAAAATAGATCGTAATTTCAATCAGAGGCTGGTCGGGCTTCCAGTGAATGGGCTACTCAGCGTATCAGGGGTGTGGTACGATATGGGTAATTTAACCAATAGAAAAATAGAAGCGTAGTAGTTGTGTCCTATATACATTGATTTTACTGAAGTATCGACGTATGGCAACATGTCGGAATGATTCCTGATTAACCATGGAATGATTGTCGCATCCAAGAAGGAGAAGATACGTGAACCCATTAGTGTGGTATGACCTTTCGTTATTCGTACTATTGTTCGGTGTGGGCGTGTATGTGTTTGTTACGGCTAGAATTACCAGCTTACATAAGGTTTATTTTTTGTTTCACAGTTTGATGATGATGTGGCCGTTCTGTCAGTTTGCGGTAACGTTAACCGATAATCCGGGCCTGCAGTTGTTCTATGTTTTGCTCGCTTTTGTTGCAGTTTCTCTACTGGGGAGTGGTTGGCTGCTATTGACGCTGTTTATTACGGGTTATGCAGAGCGGCTGAGTAATTCCAGGCTTGTGCTTCTGTTTGTGCCCGCTGTGATCGGGGCGATTGGGGTTGTGGCGAACCCTTGGCATGATTTTGTCATGCCGCTGGATGGTGGTTATATCGACCGTGCTTACGGTCCTTGGTTCTGGGTGGTCATGTGTATTCTGGTGAGTTATTTCCTGGTCTCACTTGTGATTATGTTTCGGGCCGTATTCTCGTCCAAGACACCCGTCATGATTAAAAAGCAGGTCCAAATCACCCTATGGGGCATTTTTGTTCTGGCGATGTTTGCGACACTTGATGCCGTTCTTAATGTACTGTTGAGCCGCTGGCTGCCCATTATTCCGGGCCTGACGTCCTTGGGAATTTTCTTGTCCGACCTGTTCTTTGTATATGTCATCAAAAGGTACAACGTCTTCGACCTTGTCTCCATCGCTCATGAAGACGTCATTAATACGATTCCGTATGGCATCCTGGTGCTGGATGAGAACGAAGTTATTGTAGAGGTGAACAAGGCCTCCAAGTTTTTTGTCCAGCGACATGTGGGCGACATGTGGAATATGGAGGAATTTTTGGCCGGAGTACATGTCGAGGATCGGGTAGAAGCCGACCTGTTTTTGAACGAATATCGGATGAAAAAAAATATATTTTCCAAGATCGAAGTGATCATGGAGCAGGAAAAGGCAGCTCGCCACTTCATTGTGCAATCATCTCCGATTCTAGATGCTGTGCTTATACCTATCGGGTATCTGCTGACATTTCAGGATGTGTCACAGGAGCGCTTCTATGCCAGAACGATGCACCGGCAGAACGAGACGCTGCAGGAGCGCAATCAGGCGCTTGATCGGATTCGTCAGGAATTGTCTGAGGCCAATCGCAAGCTGGAGGAGCTGGTGCTCACCGACAGCCTGACACAGTGTTATAACCGCCGCTACCTGACGCAGCATCTGAATCATGAAGTGCTCACGAACCTGCAATATAAAACGCCTTTTTCCTTGATGCTGCTGGATATCGACCATTTCAAAGCGATTAATGATCATTATGGTCATGTCATTGGCGATGAAGTGCTTGTACGTACCGCAGAGGCGGTCCGTGGCTCTGTACGCAGTACGGATATTCTCACTCGCTACGGTGGAGAGGAATTCATGATCTACCTGCCGCATACGGAGCATGACCTCGCGATAGAGATTGCGGAGCGTGTAAGGAAGGCCGTTGAATCCAACCGGATGGCTGTGAACCATGAGATCGGCAGTGTATCTATTACAATGAGTATCGGCATTTTGTCGATTGAGGATTTTACGTATGAGGATGTGCCCGAGGATGGCGAGGGTTATTTGATCCAGCTCTTTGATGCGGTAGACAAGGCACTGTATCAGGCGAAGCAGAAGGGCCGTAACCGGGTGGAGCATGGGGTGCTGGAGCGGGGCGTGATGTGATGTGGTGAAATTGGATTGCGGGGCTGACTAACACAACCCTGAAACCCAATATAATCCGATACGAGGTGAGATCACAGAGCAAGGAGCTCCGTTCCTGTTCCCGTTTGTGCCTAAATTAGAGGACGATTGCTAATCAGGAAGACAGGGCAGTATGATTTTGGAAGGGAGTTTTTTTGTGGACGCATGGCTGAGCAATGAGAACCGCGCATATGTTGGACTTGATCCCGTTGAGCCGCACTGGGATAGGGTAGACATCAAGCAGGGTTACTATGTTTATTTTGATGGAGACATTATTCGTAAACGAATATCGAGTCTGCCCGAGAGTTATATGGAGGAGGATGTGCACATTGAGGTGCGCGATCGGCAATTTGTGATACCGAAAACGGGCAGAGGCAAGGAGAAAAAGCTGACCTACACAACGGTATCCGGCTTCAAGGCAGAAGGAGTTACGTTCTCCGCTGGCATCAGATCGCATGATGGCAAGAGCTACGTTACAGCGTACAATAGCCGCAACAGCGTGAGTCTACCGATCTCCGATTGTGCTCATATGACCTGCAAAGAGGAGATCATCTCCTGGCTGGAGCAGTTTCCGGGCACCGTGCCTGATGACTATAACCGCAAGCTGGATCGGTTGAAACATATGCCAAACCAACGTTATCAGGCGGTGCCGGGTGATATTTTCAGAGTGGAGCTGGATTTGCATACAGACGGGTACGTGCTTGTGATTGGCAATCTGCGTCAGATGGAGAAGGATCATTTATTTGCCGAGCAGAGCATCTGGAGATCGGTCATGACGATGCCGCTGTTTGTAAGACCCTTCTTATGGAAAACCACAGAGCGATCCCCTTCCCTGGAGGATATTTTGGCTGCCCCTATGTCGGAGACGACAAGGATTGTAATGGATGATTCCTTTCTACGTGGAGGATATGAGCTTGTGTTCCATAAGCCATTGGAGGAAAAGGATATCCTGTTCCCTATAGGCTATGGACCGACAGCCAGTTTGACGAATGAGCGTGTAGTCCGTTTGAGCTGGGGCTTGGGCACTTTACATAAACCAGAGGAGCAAACGACCTTCAAGCTGAATCGGAATTTTATGAATCACGGAGCTTACGCGGGTCTGACCACCGAATGCTTTGGTCCGCCATCCGAGCGTATGTACGAGAGGGATTTAGCTCATCCGCAGTATGCGAAGGAGCGGAAGCAGGCATTCGAGGAATTTGGATTATCTGAGGACACGACGTATGATGAATTTTGCCAGAAAACGTGGGCTTTGACCCGCACACAGTATATCGACTATGTCAAAAGAAAGTATCGCCTCTAGCGATGTGATCAGATCCTATAAAGAAGGCGGTCAGCTACATGATGGACTGACCGCCTGTGCTTTGGAATGGCTCCAGTGATGCTTGAAGTGTCGACAGAGTGGAGCTCCATTCCGCCGCCGGGACAGGTCTGCTAAACAGATAACCTTGGGCCTGTGTGCAGCCATGCAGCAACAGCAGACTCATCTGCTCCTGCTCCTCAACACCCTCGGCTAGAACTCGAAGTCCCAGCTCTTGTCCAACGGAGATAATCATCCGCACAAGAGCGGCATCCTTTGTATTGGAGGCGCAGTGCTGTATAAAGGAGCGATCAATCTTCAACGTATCAATAGGAAGCTGTTGCAGATAACGCATGGAGTTGTAGCCCTTGCCGAAGTCATCAATGGCGATGCGTACACCTAATGTTCTCAGCTCCTGTAAGATGGGCAGGGTCCGTGCAACATCCAGCGTCATACCTTCGGTAATCTCCAGTTCCAGTGCCTGCGGTTCAAGTCCAGACTCCTCCAGCACCTTCCGAACCATAGAGACATATCCGGGCTCATGTAATTGGCGGGGCGATACATTGACGGCGATGCGCATCGAGTCCAGCCCGGTCTCCTCCTGCCATCGTTTGTTCTGGATACAAGCTGTGCGCAGCACCCAGTAACCTATAGCTACGATCAGGCCGGATTCTTCGGCAAGTGGAATAAAATCTCCGGGTGATACATGTCCAAGGACTGGATTGTGCCAGCGCAGCAGTGCTTCATTGCCAGTGATGCATCCTGTTTGAGCATCCACCTGTGGCTGATAGTGCAGGGACAGCTCGCCGCGTGCCTTGGCATGCTTCAGCTCCTTCAACAGCAGCACAGATGATTGCTGGTGGAGCCAGTCTTTACTCTTAGCAGCAACAGTAGAGCCGGAACTGGAGCTAAAGCCGAAGGCCAAGGTAGGGGATGTATTTCTGCCGCTAGTTCTGGCGCGTTTCAGGGCGATGTAGGCTTCCAGTAGCAGATCATCTGGACGGCGAACCGCTGGAGTTACAAGGGAATGGCCTGCGGCGACTTGTACCGTCTTCTTTTCATCCTGCAGCACAAAAGGGGCTTCGAGCCATTGTAGTATATGGTGTATAGCACATTTCATCTGCACGTCATCCGGTCTGGAGATCAGCATGGCTAACGTCTTCTCATCATAACGATATAGCGCATCGTGATCTGTCATTTGCTGCCTGAGACGTTGTGCCGCTCTGTTCATTAGTGTGCCTCTCGCCTCATATCCCGATAGCTGCAACACCTCGTCTGTGTAATCCAGATCGAGCAGCAGCAGTGCATGCAGGGGAGAGGTGGTTGGGTCTGATATTACGGAAGAGGTACGTTCCGATGGTCCAGATGAATATCTTTTCGTTGACTGTACTTGTAATTGTTGTTCCACATGTTTGCGTAGTAACAGGGCATTGCCTAGTCCTGTCAAGGGATCGTAGTACGTTATGTTCTCCTTCTGCTCCCGGGCATGCCTTAGCTCGGAAATATCCTCGATCCATAATACCAATCCGCTATGGAAGGGGATGGCCTCTATTCGCCAGCAGGTGGAGCGTTTGTCCCAGAAGACCTCAAACCGTGTGCGCTGCTGTGAGATCAATGCACTTCGAAGCTGGGTATACGCTGACGTGGGCAGCAATCCAGGCAACATACTGTGCAGAGGTCTGCCCGTGACTTGTGCTCTGTTTACCCCTGTCAGCTTCTCCACCCCCGCGTTCCAATGCGTGATAATCCATTGCGCATTCACCGTAACCAGCCCCCCTGGGAGTCCCTCCAGAAGCTGTAGCATTCTGGACGTATCCCCGTCTGTTCCTAAGAAGGCTTCCTGGCTGTCGGCAGATTCAGGTTTACGCCGTAGAAGCTTAGCCACCCTTTGAATTACCTTGCTTATGTTAAACATCACAGGTGTCATCCCCTTCTGATGCGATCTCCGTGAGGTCAGCTGTATGATCGTTATCGTCTGGGAACGGGGTCTGCTCCTCTGAATCCCGCTCCTCTGAATCTTGCGGCTGGTCATCGAATACATCTTCCCCCAGAATGAGCGGCAGCTGAAGCAACGTGAAAATATACTGTACCTCCGGTTTCACATGCCGAATGAGAACCTTTTGACCGCGCTCTTTCAAGCCTTGAATCAAAGTGATCAATAATCCGATGCCAGAAGAGTCAACAAAGGCCACATCTGTGAAATCAAATTCAACCTGCATCGGGGGAACAAGCTGCGGTGCAATTTCCTCCTGTAGCACCTCAGTAACATCCAGATCAATATCTCCTTGCAAGGCTACGGTTATCTGAGCTTCATGTTGTATAAGTGCATAATTAAACATCGGTTTTCCCCTTTTACTTAATATAAAATGAGCCTGCCATCACTATCGACGGATGCGACCACGTCCTGAATTGTATCGGTGAACGTATACGCCGCGCTGCCAATCTGAAGGCGTGTATCCTGCATCGCCATTCCTATGCGGATGGTTTCGTGCTCAGGCACTCTGATTCGGGTGGGTGTTCCGCCCTTGGTTCCGGCCTGATCAATGATAGCTCCCTTCTCGGCGTAAATCTCTCCTCCGCGAACATATCCTTTGACTTCCACAAGCCCGCTTGCATGAACCTTGGAGTTGTATAATCCTTTGCCAGTAACGAGAATATCTCCCGAACAGTAGAGCTGGCTATTATGAACAAAACTTGTACGGATGAAACGATCCTTCGCCGAGGTGTCCTTCGTTTCTTCCAGTAGCTCCTCTGCAGCCGTAATCATAAAGATGATGTCCTCCGCTGAATTCAGGTTGGAGAAGTGGTTGGATAGAAAACCCTCCTCAAGTCGGGTGCGAAGCTGCTTCCAGCCGGGTCCGAGCATGTCTGCATGATTGTCGATCGTTTGCACGACTGTTGTAACAGCATTGTGCAGTGCCTTGAACTTTCCGTCGTACAAAATCTTCAGCAGGGGCCCGAGTCCTGTTCGTTCAAAGGAGGAGGCCTTGAAGGCTGACGCTGTGGATAGCTGCTGAATTGCTGTTGTCATTTGTCTCATCTGAATGACTGCGATTTGCAGAGGTTCCTGCAATTGCAACTTGATGATGCTGCTTTTTCCCGCGGTCACTACACTGGAAATAATGTTTTTCTCAATGATGACGGACTGACCCGCAGATATGGTGGACATATTCACATGATTACTGATAAAAATATTGCCATCCGCCTGCACGGTCATGCCGTCTTGAACAGAACCCAGAATCTCGA
This sequence comes from Paenibacillus barcinonensis, assembly GCF_003217495.1. Taxonomy (GTDB): domain Bacteria; phylum Bacillota; class Bacilli; order Paenibacillales; family Paenibacillaceae; genus Paenibacillus; species Paenibacillus barcinonensis. The sequence continues at coordinate 145,712 of NZ_QJSW01000007.1, forward strand.
TATTGCCGATATAGTCGATGTTACCTGTCTCCAGATCAATATCCTTGTTGATGGTAAGCCGGGGAATGATGGAGATTCGGGCCTGATGTCCAACCTGTTGAATATCCGGGTGCCCCGCATCCAGAGCTACGGCCATTTTGTTTTGATCTGCAAGTTCAACCCCTATGCCTGCTTTCAGTTCGACAGGGTACACTTCCGGCGGGAGTACAGGTTCGTTGGTAACGGTGATGCCTGGATAGCCTGCCTCTGGCGGGGCAGCCACGCCGATAATTTGACCGCGGTCAACCGAGGGGAATTCCTGAATATGGCGATAATCGACTGTTCCGTCGGAGCGTTCTTTGACACCTTTGACAATAAAGGTCTGTTGAAGTGGCATAAAATAACCATGTTTCCCCACGGTATAGGGTGTGCCCCGAGCGATAACATAAGTGCCTTCCGTTTCGCTGAAGCAGGCGTTGGCAATCTGATCGTATTCGATTCCATGCACGACATTGAGCTGTCTCAGCTTGCTCATGACCTCGATATCACTGATCACCGTCGGTACTCGCTTTTCCTCCATCTCGACAAGAACGTAGTTGGACGGGTCCTTATCAAGAATGCGTTTAAGAATGTGATACCCCGGCTTCACGAAAAGCCTTGCTTCCATACGATCCTCGGAGAGTGTGATCTCCCAAAAAGGGTCAACGACCTCATCCGCAATCTCAATGGTTACTTGGTCCTGATCATATACAATCGCTGCACCTTCAATAAGCTGACCGTTCCTCAGAAGTGTTACGCCCTCCCCAGGCGCAATCACCGGGAATTTATCCTCTGCGGACTCGCTGAACACCATGCCGTCCTGAACCCATACCATACCAGCTAAATCACGCTCCCCGCTGTGATCGGTGATCTGCAGTGCATCAATCGTTTCAGCATCGTCATCCGTATGCAGCAGTTCTATAGAGCTGGCAAGCTGCCCAAGTGTTGCTTGCTCTAAAATTTCATTCGGTGGTACTTTATCCGCTGCGGGATCAGCGTGCTTTGTAGTGACCTGAACAACTGCCGGCTTGGCCATCATCCCCAGCAGTCCTTTTCGTTCATTTTCCAAAATTTCGATGTCCACATCATTTTTATTTGCCCCAAGTAAATCCAGTGCTATAGCTACGGCCTCCTGAATGCTTCTGCCCTTGGCAACTACCTTTTTGCCCATCGTGTTTCCTCCTTAACCCTTACATGCCTGTGGCTACATCGTGCTTGACTTGAATATTCCATCCCTTATGGTGCGGTATCGCTCAAATCTTCACCCAGATGGTTTCCCATCTTGAGCATGACAATGGTTATATCATCTCGCTGTGGCAATCCTTCGGTGTACTCCTCCAGTGTGCGGACAACAGTGTTCTCGATCTCGGCAATGGGCTTGTCCGCATGGCTGTGCAGCAGAGATAATAGACGTTCCAGATTGTACATCTCACTCGCCCGATTCTGAGCTTCGACCACGCCGTCGGTATAAAAGAACAGCAGGTCACTCGCCTTCAAGTGAATCTCTTTCTCGTCGTAAGCTTGCCCCGGCAAACCACCCAGCATAATGCCATTCAACGTGGGCAGCTCTGTTGCTTCGGTATCTGTTCTCACCAGAATAGGGGCATTATGACCACCATTCGCATAGATGAACTGTCCCGAAGAGGGGTCCCAGTCTGCGCAGCATACTGTGACGAAGGAATTCAACGTTCGAAGATCGCCATACAAGGCATTATTCATGGCGGTTAACGTTTCTCCAGGTCCTGCCGTTGATTCGGCAGCACTGCGGAATGCTCCCCGGGTGAGAATCATCAGCATCGCAGCGGGAATTCCTTTACCCATGACATCACCGATAATTAATCGGAGGCGCCCATCCGGTAGCGGGTAAAAGTCAAAATAGTCTCCGCCGATGATGCGTGCCGGCAGCGATATCCCCGATATCGCACCATTCGATAACAGAGGTTTCGCGCCATTCAACAATCGCTGCTGAATATTTTTCGCCAGATGTATTTCACGCAACAGCACCGCATCTTGAGATTGCTCATGTATCCTTTGACTTGACTCCATGTTAGAACCCTTCATCGCTAACACCTCTCCCTCAAAAGAGCCTCCATAATTTTGAAAACTCCCAGGGTCTCAAACAGCTCTTGCGTTGCGTCATTCAAACCTTCAAACTCGACACCAATCTGTCGTTCGCCAGCATAATGGATGACGGAGAGAATCGTGCCAATTCCGGTAGAATCAATAAATTCAACCTCACTCAGATCCAGAGTAATTTGTGAGGTCTGCTCTGGAGGATGGAAGGAAAACTGATCAATGGTAGAGTAATCCACCAATCCTTTTAGCATGATCGTATATTCGGACTCCTCGAAGACCGTTTCAACTTGTAGATGCATTGAATGACCTCCTTGGATGTATTAATGAAATTTGAATTTGCCCAGCTTCTTCAGCAGGGATTGAGATCGTTCCGAGAGCTCACTGGATTGCTTGTGCAGTGATTTGAGCAGATCGGACAAGGTAATGGAGATAACGGTCGCAGAATTCGTTTTGTCCTGAATGACGTTACGAATTTCGTCGATATGCTGCACAATCTCGTTCGACTCCGTTTCATTTAACTGAGCCTGTACCCGTTCCTTCATCAGCTCCAGAATATACTCAATCTCGGCTGTTGAAGATCTGATCTCGGTTGTGGCGTTAATCGACAGGTAGAGTGCCTTATCTACCGACTGATCGGCCTCCGCTTCCAGCATGACCGACATGCGCTGCATAATGGTTGCATGATCGTAGGTAGAGCGCAGCAACTGATGCAGAGATTCCGCCATGGTATTGACTGTACCGGACAGGTCACCCAGCTCGCCCTTATCCTTCAGATGACTGCGTATGGTCAGGTTGCCCTGCTCCAGCTCTTTAATCTGGGATATGATTTTCTGAATGGATTTATAGATTTGTGTGAAAAAACGAGCCGTCAGCATAAATAAAGCGAGCAATGACAGAAAGCTGAACAGGATCGAGATGAGCAAATTCCGATAGAGCGGGTTGCTGATTTTACCCTCGTCCAGCGCAATATAGATAACTTGGCCTGAATCCATAGGCACATAGGCTTTGTATAGCTTTCGTCCTTCCACTTGCTCGGTATAGCCTTGCACCGTGGGGTGCTCTGCCATCTGTTTGAGCGTGCGCTCGTCCTTGGCGGACTGATACCTGAATTCCCCGCTTACAACCTTTTTAACAGGAGGATAGATGTTGTTCTCCAAGGAAGGATCTACATATACTTTGGGTGTCAGAATGGCTGTTTCTGCAACATAAGCATTATCCTGCCGGATCTTGGACATCCAGGCGTCCGGGCCAGTCTCACTGGTAAATTGATTCACTTCATTGGCTTCGATAAATAAACTGATACCGTAGCTCTCACCTAGCGGATGATAATAAGCAAATTTGTAAAACGTCGGTGCCTGTTCATGTGTGGCCGATTGGGCGATCGGCAATACAATGATGTTGTTCTCCAGCAGTGTAGCTCCGGGCACAGGAGGCTTGCCGCCAGCCAGCAAGGTTACAGCAGCTTCGTAAAAGCCGATTTTTCGCATGCTGAAGCCTACCTCCTGCGGGTCTGTAGACGCGATGCCCACGACATCGTCTCCTTTGGCAGCAAAGAGAGTGATACCGGCGATTTGCAGCTTGTGCTGAATAGCCTGCAGTTGCTTTTCGGTAATCTGATCCACAGGTGTATCCTTTAATATCTCGGATATATGGCGTGCATACGAAACAAGCTTGAGATCAATCTGGTGTTCAATCGCAGCGGAGGCAACGAGTGTCTCCTGAACCCCGTTATTGACGCTGCTTGCCACCATTGATGCCTGATTGCGAGTCTCCTGCTCAATGAGCCGGTGAATGAAATAAAACTGCGTGGCCCCCGAAAGCAGGAAAATAATGAGCAGCACGATAAAGATGCGGGATAAAAACTTTCGCTGCAGTGAGTTTTGAAAATCCAAATGTCGATTTATCGGTGATAGAAGCCGTGATAACCATAGTTTACGAGAATTCATATTCGGTTTACCTCATCCATTCCTGAGGCCGCGAACCAGTCACAAACTTCTTTCCGAATCTCGTTTAATTGCAGATTGCAGCAGTGTCCCTCGTTAGCATACTCTCGCAATTTTCTACCTTCTGGAAAACGATCAAACAGGTTGTAAATCTCCTGACTAGGCACCATTAAATCTTGCTGGCCGTGGAAGAGATAGATCGGCTTGCGAAAGGTCATCGTTTGAACGGAGGGCAGGGCCATATCTTCCATGTCCAGCGAGCAGCTGAACCCCATTCGAGGAAGGAAATACGAAGGAATATGCATACGATCGAATTCTACTGCTGGGCTGACGATAGCCGTTTTCTGAACAAACGCATGGCTGCTTCCGTACAGCGCCCAAGTGGCACCAAGGCTTGTACCGAACAGATAAATGGGCAGATCAATCCATAGTCTGGCGGATAGAGCGATAACTCCGTTAATGAATTGTTCCCACGTATTTTGGGTTCCTCTCAATTGGTTCATGACAAACGTTTCTCCTTGGCCGGGTCCGTCAAAGCTGAGTGTAATATAGCCGGAATTCAGAAAGTCCTGCTCATATGTATGCATCTCTTCCTTGTTGGAATCAATCGGATTCACCAGAATAATTGAACCGATCGGGTTCTTGGGAATTCTCACTCTGCCAGCGCATAAGCGTCTATCTACGGTAAGCTCCATATAACGTGTTTCAATAGGTGAACAGACATCTGCCAGCTTAGCCAGACGAATACACTCCCTGTAGTTGTATAACTTGTTGCCATTTCTTTCCGGGTCGAGCCACTGCGCAAGATTCGAAGCCAGAGAGGCGGTGCGATAAGCCGTTTCCGCATCAGCTAGCTGCTGGCGCTGTCTGTGCTCCTTCGCTGTTTTCTCCCAACGGCGGGATACGTCAGTCCATCCGGCTGTCCAATCTTGAACGGAATGAAGGGTATTTCGTACAGCAGTGATCTCTTGCATCGGCATGCCGTGGATCTGCCAGCGATCCCAGAACGGATCGACAAGCTTGCACATTCGCAGCATGCGTTCAATAACTTCAGTATTTGATTGTAGTTTCAATGAGTTGCACCTTCTTCGTGAAAAATTAAAATCAGGGTTGATCCCTGATCAGAGGTTGCCAGTAACAGTTGATCCGCCATCTTTAACATCAGCGTGAATCCCTGCCCTAACGAATTTTTGGTAGAATATCCTTCCATCAGGATGGTATAGGGTAGCAGCTTCAGTTCAAAGCCTGGTCCATTATCTGCTACGAATACGTGAATATCCTCAGGCGTCTGGACGATACTCAGCGTTCCTTCACTGGCGTGCTTCAGTATATTGGTGATTGCTTCAGAGATAAGCAACAGCTTATTCATTACTCTGGAGAGAGGCTGTCCCGTGAGAAGCAGACGTTCCTTAGCAAGCTCCCTGGCGCGAGGGATGTCCGATCGCTCTTGAATCGGCACTTCAAGAATCAATGTGCCTTGTCGGTATGGCCCGATTTCTTCTGCCTGAATGAGTTTGAATTTCTGCTGTGTCGCCGCATAGATGACATCACGGTACACATGCCATACTTCCTGCGCCGATTCCGTAGCAGCCGTTTCCTTCTGCGTTTTGTCTGCAAACAAATAAGTATACTCACGAACGTCCTCATATACTGCGAGCATCAGATCCATATAGACGGGACCCAGCTTGAGCTGCCTCAGTTTCAGATATACATCATCATTTTTGCCCAGCCAGTTGAACAGGCTGGAAGCCAAATATTCCAGCTGGGCAGTTTCTTCTGCTGTGAGCTGCACGGGGCTAAGAGACAAATCCTCACCGGAGCGCTCTTCGTTGGTGTGGCTGTTCTGTAATTCAAGCTTCATACGCTTGAACAGCCATTCCAGTATGAACTGCTGGTGATAGGCATACAGCGAAGGCAAAGGCTCGGCATCGGAAGAAGCATCCGATATGGCTGTGGCGTGCTTCCGACCAAATATTTTTTGTAACCAGTTATCCATAATTGCCTGGCGTCCTCCTCTTACAAGATGCCAAGTACAGGCATAATGGTGATCTCGTCAATGTAGGCCCCTTTCTGCTGAGTCAGGAGATAGACGATATGACGGGCCAGTGATTCTACTGGAATCATACCTGTTAGATCGGGCGTGCTTTCCATGCCATCCCAGAATGGAGTTACTGTAGCGCCGGGAAGTACGGAGATGATCTCGACCCCCTTGCCGCGCAGCTCCGCTTGAAGCACGCGGGACAACCCGAGTAGCCCGTATTTGGAGGCCGAGTACCCGCCGCATCCAGGCAGTGCAGCTTTACCGGCGATGGAGATGAGATTGACTATTTTGCCAGAGCCTTTGTCAGCCATATGTTTCCCGAAGGTTCTATTCACCAGAAAGCTGCCGCGCAGATTGACTGCAATCATTCGATCAAAGTCCTCCGTGGACGTTTCCAGAAGGGGAGCGAAGGTGCCGAGTCCCGCGCAATGCACAACCGCATCAATACTTCCAAAGTGGGCCGTGCCTGCTTCTACAAAACGCTCAACCGACGATTCTTCCGTCACATCGAGCTGCAACGAAAGCATAGGACCCTTGAGCTGTTTCCCTAATGTGTCTAACTCCTGCTTGCTGCGTGATCCAACAATGAGACTTGCCCCCAGCTGGCTTAATAGCAGTGAGGTTTCACGTCCAATACCGCGACTCGCGCCCGTCACCGCAATGACTTTTCCTTTAAAACAGGATTCGGAGTAGGTCAGCATGCTTCACGCTCCCGATCCGTAGTATTCGAAGTAGTTTTTATCCGTTTCCCATAGTCCAATGCGATACAGCTGTGGAAGGTGCGGCTTCAGCAGGTTATAGATCACCATAGCGACAACCTCGGACGTAGGGTTCAGATCCTTGTAATCCTCTACATCCAGGTTCAGATGGTGGTGGTCATACCGATCCAGCACTTCACGTTCTACAATGCTATCCAGCTCCGACAAATGAATAATCATGCCCGTATCTGCATCAGGCGTACCCTGGACAGTTACATCGAGTACATAGTTGTGACCATGTCCATGGGGATTGTTACATTTTCCAAACAGCTGCCGGTTCTCCTCATCGGATAACAAAGGACTATGCAGTCGATGAGAGGCGCAAAAATGATATTTTCTCGTTAATCTAGGCAAGGCGTGTCGCTCCTTTTCTGCACTTAGCTCTGTATTCTCATACAGCTTGATCTGCTGCAGCTCACAATCGTCAAACTGTTCATTCAATCTGTCCCAGATATACAGCGCCATGTTTTCGGTAGTAGGCATATGGTGTTGGAAGTGGTCATGCTCGCGGTTCAGAAATTTGCCATCCAGCTCTTCTTCGATCATGGCATTGACTGTGTTTTTGATATCGGTGGTGTTCACCACAATACCCGATTGCGGATTGAGCTTTCCTCGAACGACAACGTCCAGCTTGTAATCATGTCCATGTCCATGAAGATTGCTGCATTTTCCGAAAACCTCTTTGTTCTGCTGTTCACTCCAACTGGGTACGTGATAGACATGAGCGGCTGAGAATTCAACTCGCCGTGATAGATGAAACATTATTCATCGTTCCTTTCAGTTTTTGATCAGATCATCAATTATCGGGTCAGTGAACGCTGAAACTCTTGGCATAACTCTTCTTGCTCTGCGTAAACACCCTTTTTCACGATGGTGACTGTAGCCGATCCGGGCTTCTTCACACCTCTTGCACACATACAGAGATGCGTGCCCTCTAATGATACGATCACACCTTTGGGCTTCAGCACATTCCAGATGGCTTCAGCAATTTGAGTGGTCATCCGTTCCTGTACTTGAGGCCGTGCTGCCGTAAGTTCAACCAGCCGTGCAAATTTGCTTAATCCGACAATCTTTCCATTGGGAATGTAGGCGATATGTGCGGTGCCATAGAAGGGGATAAGGTGGTGTTCGCAAAAGGTGAAATAAGATATATCCTTAACGAGAATGCTACCCTCATAACTTTCCTCAAATGTGGTCGTCAGTGCATTCTCGGGATTTACGCCTACCTGAGAGAATACCTCCCGATACATCCGGGCTACACGAGCAGGTGTGTCCAGCAGCCCTTCACGGTTCGGATTTTCTCCAATCTCTTGTAATATCGTTCGAATGGATTGCTCCAGTGCAGTGTTGCTTGCTGTGGTTTGTTCTACTGTTTTCATTCTTGTTCCCCCATAAACTTCATAATCATCATGTGGAAGCTGGTCGTTTTAACTCCCAAAGGAGATTATGTTCCTGAAAAGAAAATCACACTATCACCTGAACCTCTTAATTTAGGCAAAAAAAAATAGGAATATGGCTATTTGCATAGCACAATGTTCCTATAGGTCCTATATGAACCGCCGAAATTAAGGCGATTTATTCTATTTCTATATTTTATTTGCAGAAATTCACTCCATAAGTGTGTTTAGCCGGCGACTCTCTTCCATACATGCTTGATTGATGTAAGACATGGCCTGCATCCGGTCCGATACGTTCAGCTTCTGGAAAATATGCGTAATATGATTTTTGACCGTATGCTCGCTAATAAACAGCTGATCGGAGATTTCACGGTTGCTAAGCCCTTTAACCAGCAGCTCCAGCACTTCCGTTTCTCTTGCCGAGATGCCGTAACGTTCTCTTGTGCGCTTCATGGCGGCTTGCAGAATGGACTGATTCAGCTTCGCATCGGTTTGTATGGCTTCTGCGGAGGATGCATATCTGGTCAGACCTGTCATGTGAGCAGCTATGTACGTTTGATTCGCTTGGTCTGGCTGGTCATAGTTTTGGATAAAGTGCTCAAGCTCCTCCGGCGGAACGGGCGGACAGAATAAATAGCCCTGAATGGCTTTACAGCCGATTCGTTGCAGAATTTGCAGCTGTTCCCCATTCTCGACGCCTTCAGCAATGACGGACATATTCATGCTGCCGGCCAGAGTAATAATCGCGGATACCATCGTAATGCTGTCCGAAGATTTGTCTGACAAGCGTTGAATAATTGATTTATCTATTTTGAGCGTATCCTTTGGAAAATTCATGAGGCAATTCAGGGAGGAGTATCCTGCACCGAAATCATCAATGCTGATAGAGATTCCTATATCTCGCAGTATGCTCAGCTTGCTTAGAATATCGGGATTTCCTCCGAACAACGTATATTCGGTAATTTCAATCTCAATATCCTCCGGGTTGGCTCCTGTATCTTGCTGCAGCGCCTCCAGCTTATCGAAGAAATCTCTTTGCATAAACTGCTGCGCAGAAAAGTTGATAGATACCCGTAAACGGCTGAGAGTGGCCTGCTTGGTTGCTTTCCATTGCCGAATCTGCACACATGCTGTTCTCATCACCCAGTCACTCATGTTAACAATCAAGCCGGTTTCTTCTGCGATCGGGATGAATTCGGAGGGAAGAATCAGCCCCCAATGAGGATGATTCCAACGAACCAGTGCCTCGACACTGTCAATGCTGCCCGTCTCCAGATTTAATCTCGGCTGATAGTACAATGACAGCTCGTCTCGTTCAATGGCTTTTCGGAGATCATTTTGCAGAATGAACGCTCGATAAGTCTGAATATTGATGCCGGTATGATATAGCTTGAGACTGTTCTTGCCTTGCTCCTTCGCCCGGTAGAGGGCCGCAGATGCATTGCTGAGCAAGCTGTATACCTCTTCGCCATCATATGGAAATACACTCATACCGATGCTGGTGGTGATGTACAGCTCATAGGATTCAATGAAGAATGACTGCCTGAATTCGTTAAGAATGTCCTCGGCAACACTGATCGCCTGCTCTCGATTGGTTCGTGGCAGAATGATGTTGAATTCATCCCCTCCGAAGCATGCGATAAAATCCTCCTCCCGGATCGTTGCTTTCAGACGCTCGGCAATTTGCTTTAGCAGCAGGTCACCAATTTTATGTCCGAGGGAATCATTAATATATTTAAACCGATCCAGATTCAGATACAGGAGCGCGAGCGGTTCGTTTTTCTGCCGGGCATTATACATATAAATATGCATCTGCTCATTAAAGTAGCTGCGATTGGGTAGATCGGTGAGTCGATCATGATAGGCCATATGTGTAATGAGATACTCGGATCTCTTTTTATTGGTTATGTCACGAAAGGTGCAGGCCAGGATAACTTTATTCTGAACAAAACAAGTGCCTACCATGACCTCGGCAGGAAACGAGGAGTCGTCTTTGCGCACGGCATCAATCTCTCTTGGATGTTTGAAGCGCCATGCGCCCATCTCATCCCAGAACCGATCACATTCTTCACGCTCATACTTCAGCAGCACGCTGATATGTTTGCCAAGCAGCTCCTCCTCTGAATACATGAAGGCTTGCTGAGCGGCAGGGTTGATCTTCAGAATCACCCGATGCTCGTCGGTAATAATCATCGAATCGAGGGAAGTGGCAAAAATGACATTAGCCATAGCCTCCGATTCACGAAGCTCCATCGAGACGGCCGAAAGCTCATCATTGATGCGTTCCAGCTCTCGGGACTTCTCTTCCAGCACCTTGGCCTGATGGGCAAGCTTCTGATTGCTTTGAAATAATTCAACGAATTTCTTCACCTTTGCTTTGAGTAACAGGGACTCAATAGGCTTGACCATATAATCTACAGCACCAATAGCATACCCGTGACAGATTTCCTCTTGTTTTAGCGGGCTGCTTGAGATGAATATGATCGGAATGTGCTGTGTTCGATCTCCAGCCTTAATAATACGTGCCATCTCGAAACCGTTCATTTCGGACATCTCGACACTCAGCAAAATTGCCGCAAAATCATGCTGCAGCACACAGGCCAGACCTTCTGCACTGGACCTGGCAGTGTATAGCGTATAGGATTCACTCTCCAAAATCGTTTGCAGAATGAGTATATGTGAGGGGGTTTCATCCACAATTAAAATATTAGCATTCACTTCTGAGTTCAATATGCTCACTCCTTATCATTAAGATTAACCTTCCATTACAGGATAAAATGAACTGCACAATACGGATCACTTACTCTCCACACATAATGAAGTGGACTCCGCCCGAATGGCTGGTTTAGCGCAACAACCTCCTTAATCAACCAGATATTCACTGTAGAATTGAGCTACTACAGCTTAAATGCTACCTTGACACTGTTATCCGAATAAGCCAGTACCATACAGCCTGTTATGTTTCCAGCCATATACTGCTTTTCATTATTGAGTTTCATTATTGAGGAGCAATAGATATGTAACCAGTTCATATACAATTCACTCTGTAATCGTTTGTTCCTTTATTATTACATTTATTAGAAAGATTTCACTAATATGAAGGTTCCAAGGAACTATATACGATTCGTGTTCGGGAGTTCAATCTTCATCCATATGAAACGAAACAAGTTGCAGATGAATTAAAGCCCCTATTTTATGCATCAAAAAACAGGAAAATTAATCTGTTGAACCGCCTCTCTTTTTTATCTTGTCAAAACGTAATCATTACGATATGATGATACTCGTTGTTCATATAGTAAGGATTACGATTAATAGAGAGGGGCATTACCTTGTTTAAGAAAAAGAAGCCATTACTGGCGCTAATCTCCATGGCCCTGAGTGCAGTTGTACTGCTCAGTGCTTGCGGAACATCCGCATCTACTCCTGCGGCGCAGGATAGCACCAATAACAAAGCTGATAAAAACGTTCACTTCTTATATAATTTCTCCACCAGTTCACTTGATCCGCATGTGGATTCAAGCTATGTGCCACTGCGTGCAGGCATTACGGAGACGCTGCTGCGTCTGGACGAGGACAACCTGACTGTTGCACCGTGGCTCGCCGAGAGTTGGGAGAGCAAGGATGGTCAGCACTGGACAATTAACCTGCGCAATAACGTGACGTTCCAGAACGGCAAGCCCATGACAGGAGATGCGGTTAAAGCTTCTCTCGAGCGGGCGCTGAAAGAAAACACTGCTATTCAGAATGCATTAAAAATTGATTCCATCAAAGCCGATGGCAACAAGCTGGAGATTACCACTACCCAGCCGTTCCCGGAGTTTGCATCGGAGCTGGTTAACCCGAACACGGCAATTATTGATGTAAGTGAGCCGGACATCGTAAACAAGCCTGTCGGTACAGGTCCGTTCAAGCTGACCTCCTTCACAGCAGGCAGCAAGCTGGAGCTGAAGCGTTACGATGGTTACTGGGACGGAGCGTCACCGCTGGATTCGGTGACGTTTGCATTCAACGAAGATGCTAACGCGCGTTCGCTTGCTCTGAAATCGGGACAAGTAGACATCGTTTACCGCCCGGAAGTGGAAAGCCTCGAATCCCTTAAAGCAATTGACGGGATAAAGGTCGAGTCCACATCCACGTTCCGTGTACATCAATTAACGATGAATATGCAGCGGGAGAGCATTAAGGATCTGAATGTGCGACGTGCACTGGACGCGCTGATTGATCGCAAAGGCATTGTGGATACGATTCTGCTTGGCTATGGTGAGCCAGCTATTGGGCCGTTCCTGCCATCGCTGCCGTTTGCACCTAAATATAAGGACACTACAATGGCATCCGGGCCGGATGCGGCTGTGAAATATTTACACGAAGCGGGTTATACGGAGCAGAACGGTGTAATGACCAAAAATGGTAAACCACTAAAGCTAACACTGCTTACGTATCCAGCACGCGCCGATTTGCCGCTGATTGCTCAAGTGTTCCAGTCCGATGCGAAGAAAATCGGGATTGATGTTCAGATTCGCCAGATTGATACACCGGAAGATTATATGGCTTCGAACCGGGATTGGGATATCGCCACATATAGTAATCTGACCGCTCCGCGCGGAGATGCAGGCTACTACCTGAATGCGACATACCATCCGAAGGGTGCGCTGAACTTCAGCGGATCAGAGGACCCGGCACTGACGAAAATCATTGATGAATTGAACCTTACGGTTGAGCCTAAGAAACGTGCAGAACTGGCTGAGAAGGCAGCGAATTATGTACATGATAACGTGCTGAATTCCTTTGTGCTGCATCCGGCGACAATCGTGGCATACAACGGCAAGAAGGTGAAGAACTGGGTCACGACGCGCAGTGAATATTACATGATCACCAACAAGCTGGATGTGATGTAATGCTTCGCATTTTGCTCCGCAAGTTTCTGGAGGTATTTGTATTTCTGCTTTTCATTATGTTTGTGAGCTTTCTGTTCATTCGATTGGCTCCGGGTGATCCGGTGCTGACGATTCTGAACGTAGACGAGCTATCGGTCAGTCAAGAGCAAGTCGAAGCGCTGCGGGAAGAGATGGGTTTTAACGACCCTCTTCCGGTGCAGTTCGGCAACTGGCTGCTTGATTTTGTGAAAATGGATTTCGGTGTGTCCTATTCGACAGGTCAGCCGGTCATGCAGACGCTGATGCGTGCACTTCCGGCAACAGCCGAACTGACCATGGGTGCACTGCTGGTGATGCTGACCGTTGCCATTCCGCTTGGCTCCTTGTCGGCACTCTATCGGGGCAGCTGGATTGATCAAGGCAGCCGAATATTGTCCATTGTCGGTGCAGCAGTGCCCAGCTTCTGGCTGGGGCTTATCCTGATTGACTTGTTCGGCGTGCGATTCGGTAATCTGCCCACGATGGGACGGGACGGATTCACCTCACTTATTTTGCCATCACTGACGCTGGGACTTGCTATATCCAGCGTCTATGTGCGTCTTTTGCGTTCCAGCTTGCTTGACTCGCTGAGCCAGGAATTTGTGCGTTCTGCCCGGGCCAGAGGGTTATCGGAAGGTCGCATCTTTTTCCTGCATGCCTTCAGGCATAGTCTGCCCCCGGTGATTACGGTGTTTGGCGTCAGTCTGGGCAGTCTGATCGGCGGCGTCGTTGTGATTGAAGTGCTGTTTGCTTATCCGGGGATTGGCAAGCTGGTGGTGGATGCCATTCGCCAGCGGGATTATCCGTTAATTCAGGGATATATCCTGATTATGGCGATTGTTGTATTCCTCGTGAACACGGCGGTAGACTTGTCTTATCGTTACTTGAATCCTGAGATGAAATTGAAGGAAAGGGAGGCCCTCCGATGAAATCCATGCGCGTGCGTTTGCAGCGAGCCAAAGCCAAAAAGCATAGCTGGCAGGCCATCATCGGCGTGTTGTTTGCCGTGCTGATTATCGCGGCCTCTCTGTACACCTTTCTCGTATTAAAACATGATCATACCCTGACTGATCTGCGTGGCAGGCTGCTGGGGATGAGTGCAATACATCCACTCGGCACGGACCATCTGGGCCGTGATGTGCTGACCCGCCTGCTGCTTGGCGGGGGTCAGACGCTGGGGTACAGTCTGCTGGCGCTCGGCGCGGCCCTGCTCATCGGTATTCCGGTTGGCCTGATTGCGGGATATAAACGCGGCTGGATCGACAAGCTGTTCATGCGCATTGCGGATGCGTTTCTCGCTTTTCCAGATACAATCGTAGCCATTGTGCTGAGTGGTCTGCTTGGTGCGGGCATCGGCAATCTGGTGCTGGCCATTGTGATTGTGAAATGGGTGAGCTATGCGCGTCTCGTGCGAAGTACAGTCCTGTCGGAGTCGCAAAAGGACTACATTCGTGTTGCCCGGACGAACGGCCTGTCCGATGCGCGTATTATGACCAAACATCTTCTGCCGCATATTGCGGGACATGTGCTGGTGCTGGCAAGTCTCGATCTCGGAAAAATCATTCTGCTGATCTCTTCCCTGTCCTACATCGGACTTGGCGCCCAACCACCAACACCCGAATGGGGTGCGATGCTGAATGACTCGCGTCCATATTTCCAATCCAGACCGGAGCTGATGGTCTTTCCGGGGCTGGCGATTGTCTCGGTGGTGCTGCTGGCGAACATGCTGGGGGACTACCTGAGAGATCGGTTTGATGTGAAAAAGGAGGTGCAGTCATGATTCTTTCCATAGAGGAACTGAGCATCTTCAGCCGGGAACGAACGATTGTGGACAGCGTGTCCCTTGCCGTTCGCGAAGGGGAATTCATGGCGCTCGTTGGACAGAGTGGCAGCGGCAAAAGCCTGCTCTCGCAGGCAATCGGTCAACTGCTGCCGCCTAATCTGCACGCCTCTGGACGCGTGCTGTTCGAGGGAAGCAATCTGCTGGAGCGCAAGCCGAAGGAGATGCGTGCACTGCGCGGACGTGATATATCCTATATTTTTCAGGACTATCAGGGGGCATTCACGCCATTCCGCAGCATTGGTGGACACTTTGATGAATATCAGAAGGTGCACGGAGAGAAGTCTGCTGCTATTCGCAAAAAGCGTGCTGCAGAAGCGCTGGAGTCCGTTGGACTTAGCCCGGAGCTGCTGCGTCGTTATCCGTTTCAGCTGAGCGGCGGTCAGCTGCAGCGCGCGTCCATCGCTACATCGCTGCTGCTCTCCCCGCGCCTGCTGATTGCCGACGAAGCAACAACGGCGCTGGACAGCATGTCTGCGCATCGGGTGCTGGAGCTGCTCGCACGCAAGCAGGCAGAGACGGGCTGCGCGATTCTGTTTATCACCCATGATTGGCGGCATGTGCGTCGCTACGCAAGCCGTCTGGCTGTAATGAAGGAAGGGCAGATTGTGGAATCAGGCGGCAAGCACCGCATTCTGGATCATCCCCAGCACGAGTATACGCGTCAATTGATTCATGCGGCCCCTGTGCTGAGTAGCAAATTAAAATCTGGATTGAAGGAGGTGGGTGCGGAGTGAAAAACACGGTACAGGAGGCAATCAAGCGATTAGACCCGTTGGAAGAGGCTGGCATGCAGGTTGGAAGAGCCGCTTCAGCTGGTACAGGAGCAGGTGCATGTGAAGATGGAGCTACAGCTACTGTTGGCCAAGTCAGCTTGGATAGCCAAGTCGTGTTGCGTGTGGAGCAGCTCACCCGCACCTATGCCGGAGCAGAGCATCCAGCGATTCAGGATATCTCGTTCGGCCTGAACCGTGGCGAATGCCTGGGACTTGTCGGAGAGAGTGGCTGTGGCAAAAGTACACTTGCTCGTTGCCTGCTGCGCATTGAGGATGCGGATCAAGGCTTGATCCAGCTGGGCGGGCAGGATATCGCCCGGCTGCGCTCACGTCATCTGCGCCCGTATCGCCGGCGGATTCAGATTGTCTTCCAGAACCCTTCTGCCGCACTGAATCCGAAGCTTACCATCGGTGCTTCCCTGATTGATCCATACGAGCAGCTTGGCCGAGAGGCCAAGCTATCTCATTTTACCTATACATCAAAGGAGGCGTACATTCGCCAGCTATTGGAGGCGGTGGAGCTGCCGCGTGAACTGGGAGACCGTTATCCGCATGAGCTGAGCGGCGGGCAGCGGCAGCGTGTTACGATTGCAAGAGCCATCAGCATTGAGCCAGATGTGATTGTGCTGGATGAGCCGACCGCCAGCCTGGACGTCATTTCGCAGGGCGCCGTCCTGCAATTGCTCACCGATCTGCGAACATCGCTCGGTCTGTCTTACCTGTTCATCTCGCATGATCTGGCGGCGGTGCATCGGATGAGCCAACACATCATGGTTATGCAGTCAGGACGCATTGTGGACCGTTTTGGCTCCGAAGCGTTGTTCTCCGAGGAACGCCACCCGTATACGAAGGAACTGATTTCGATATTCTGAGAGCACAGCGCGTATGAGCGTATGGGCCGACTTCTTTCTATTATAAGAGCCGTTATGCGAGAGTGATTGTGCATGCGGCTCTTTCGGTCTTTTTTTGCCAACATATACGGAGTTCCTTTTTTTCTTTGAACAAATAAATCTTTCAGGCCTATAACCGGGCTAACGATCTGCGGCAAACTAGCGTATACTGAGGAAATAGCAAATATCTTGAAATTGCATATTTAAATTGCTCACTATTATTGATAAACTAGTTCAAGGTTATATTCATTCAGACAAGGCGTGAACCCGTGAAGAGTGGGCTTGCAGCCAATGCCAAATCGGATAACGCTTACATCCTTTTGGCAAATATAGGATATAAGGACGGTAAACATGAGCCAGGGACAAACGAGTACAGATGTAATCTTGATCGGTGCCGGAATTATGAGTGCAACTTTGGGAACTTTGCTGAAAGAATTGGCACCAGACTGGAATATTAAGGTTTTTGAGAAGCTTGCCACCGCAGGAGAAGAAAGCTCGAATGAGTGGAATAATGCCGGAACCGGGCATGCTGCGCTGTGCGAACTTAACTATACTGTTGAACGACCAGACAAAACCGTAGATATTAGCAAAGCCATTAAGGTGAACGAGCAGTTCCAGGTTTCCAAGCAATTTTGGTCCTATCTGGTGAACAGTCGTCTGATTCGTAATCCGAGGGACTTCATTATGCCGATTCCTCATCTCAGTTATGTGCATGGCGAAAGCAATGTGCAATTTCTGAAAAGACGATATGACACGTTGTCTAACCATCCGCTGTTCGCGGGCATGGAGTTTTCGGACAATCTGGAGAAGCTGGCGAAATGGATGCCGCTGATGATGAAAGGACGTTCGAGCAATGAGCCGATTGCAGCAACCAAAATTGACTCCGGCACGGACGTTAACTTTGGTGCTTTAACGCGTATGTTGCTGAAGCATTTACAAGAACAAAAGGTGGAAGTCCACTATAAACATAGCGTGAAAAGTTTGAAGCGCAAGAGCGATAAGTCATGGGAGCTGACTGTAAAAAATCTAACGAGCGGAGCCGTGGAGCGCCACCGGGCGAAATTTGTGTTCATTGGTGCGGGCGGTGGAAGCCTGCATCTGCTCCAGAAATCAGGCATTCCGGAAGGCAAGCATATCGGGGGCTTCCCGGTAAGTGGTATTTTCATGGTGTGCAAAAATCCGGAAGTCGTGGAGCAGCATCATGCCAAAGTGTATGGCAAAGCTTCGGTCGGTGCTCCGCCGATGTCTGTGCCGCATCTGGATACACGTTATATCGACAATCAGAAGTCCTTGCTGTTCGGGCCATTCGCGGGCTTCTCGCCGAAGTTCCTGAAGACCGGATCGAACGCAGACCTTATCGCATCCGTGAAGCTGCATAACCTTCTAACGATGCTCGCGGCGGGTGTGAAGGAGCTCTCGCTCACCAAATACCTCATTCAACAGCTCATGTTAACGAAGGAGCAGCGCATGAAGGAGCTGCGTGACTTTGTGCCAAGCGCGAAGAGCGAGGATTGGGATATGGTGCTGGCGGGTCAGCGTGTGCAGGTCATTAAAGACACCGTTCAAGGCGGCAAAGGCACGCTGCAATTCGGAACCGAGGTTGTTACTGCGGCAGATGGCTCCATAGCGGCTCTGCTTGGTGCATCTCCGGGTGCTTCGACAGCCGTTCAGGTTATGCTGGAGATTCTGGAGCGCTGCTTCCCGCAGAACATGAAAGCATGGGAGCCAAAGATCAAAGAAATGATTCCGTCTTATGGCATCTCGCTCGCGGAGAACGTAGAACTGCTGCGTGAAGTGAACCTGTCTACAGCGAAGGCACTTGGACTGTCGGATGAGAAGCAGACATTGCATGTGTAATGTTGTACTTATAATGCGAAGAACCAGACTGTGATCATCCCAGTCTGGTTCTTTTTTGGTCTTGTAGAGCTTTTATGTAAGATGCAAGTGAGATGTAGGATGCGCATGTACTGAAAATTAATTAATCATAAACTACCTTGGCAGTATGCCGTAAAAGGTTTTTTCACTTGTATGACAACTAGCATATTTGAGGGGACCGCTCTCTCCCGCACAGACTTCTTCCATACGTCTAACATGTGCAGCAAATGAACTAACCGCATCCTGTGTGTTGTTATAACGTTCTTCCAAAACCTGCTCTGGCCCTGTTTCATCTCTTATGATCTCCTGCGCACATGTTTCTGAAGCCTCATTTTTAGAGATCCCTTGATTGGTTAACCTTCTGTATTTTGCAATTTTCCCGATGTATACAATATGCTCTTCCCCTGTGTAGTTACTGCGACTGGGTGCATTGTCTATAACTTCTTGGTGTGAAGTCATCTCCTCAACTCCTTAGAAATATAGTATGAATCATATTCCACATGCTACTTAATCATTCCTGTGTGTTTTGTAAAATTTACCTGCATTTTATATGTCGTAATACTTTCGCCCTGCTCATGGAATCCAACATCTGAGATGATGAGTTTACCAAAGGTTCGGGTGACGAACTTCGGAACATTGAACCCTTGGCCTTCAGGCTATGGCGATCCTTCCTTCTACACATCATTGGAGATTCTAGGGTCGCCGCTCTCCTGAAGATCTCAATTCAGAGAGGAGGCGTCCAGGCTATCAAATTCCTTCCTTCTAAAAGCTAACCCTTCATGTTATATAGGGATTTGGCTTTCCTGGACTCTTTGATCATGAACAACAAAAATAACGATAATATCATGAACAGTAACACGAACCATTGGAATATCCATGTCGATCATCTTGTGGACTACAGCAATGTAAAAATGAACAGTATCTACGTCCGCAGAGCCGGCAAGCTTATGATTCAACCTGACGAACAGCGGCAGCATCGACTGCCTAATCAAGTGCTGGCAACCGCGCTCAAAAATATAGAGTCTCTCGGGTTTACCTTTTCTAGTGAGCTGCTGCAGGGCATGCGGACACT
Organism: Paenibacillus barcinonensis; assembly: GCF_003217495.1. Lineage (GTDB taxonomy): Bacteria > Bacillota > Bacilli > Paenibacillales > Paenibacillaceae > Paenibacillus > Paenibacillus barcinonensis. Next base: position 165,311 of record NZ_QJSW01000007.1, read on the forward strand.
GTCCCGGGAGCAGTTTGAAGCGTTGGTGGAGCAACTTGTGAAAGACCTTAAAGTGATGGTCGGTGCCCATGTGGAGTACAAACCGATGTACGCGGGATTCCCGGAACAGGTCATGAACGAGCACGAAGCGGAGCTGTACTTGAATGCTATTTTTCATTATCTGACACATCTTACGATGGACGATTTTGAGCCTTCCGTTAGGGCTGCTGGTGAGCGATCTCCTTTGCTGGAGAAGAGGAAGCTGAAAGTCATTGACCTGGGAAGCAAGCCAGCGTTCCTGAAGCTGATTCGTCAGCTAATTGAAGCGAAGGGCTCCATCTCTGATACAGACAAGAAAGATATCCAGCGTGTGCTCAAGCATGCTGAGCCGAGTGATACCCAGGCCATACTGCCTGCAGAGATTCCGTTTAAGGAGAATGTCGGTTTTGTCGTTGCGGTGCTGTTGAAATATGAATTGGCAAGCATAGAACGCATCGGGTCTTATTTTAAAACGGCAAGCGATGTGCTCCGACTCGCGGTATCCTGGTCGGAGGGGGACGTCAGTCTGGCTACCGCCACGCCTTTTCGTAAATTCAAACGCCGTGAGCGCCGCCTGCTCCTCGGCTTGCTGGAGCAATGCGGCTTCATCACGGAGGATATGCTGCGCTACAAGGATCGCTGGATTCGGCTTGGGGAAATTTTGCACCCATCCGAATACAAGCTTCGGTATCCGCGGAGCCAGGCGGCTTTTGATATCCTGCGAAACAACAAGCCGTTCTCAACCTTCAACGGTAGCGTGGAATTAGCATTCCAGTACCGTAATATCTGGAGCCTGATCGACCTGTTATCCCAGCGTCCGGGTGAGTTCGCGCGAAAGCTGGATCATATGCTGCGCATCACAGAGGATGAAGAATATGTATTGCTGGCCTTTGGCGAGGTCGCTGCACAGGTATCCACGCCCGTGTTATTACAGGTGAGGCGGCATTTCGCCCAGCGAAATGAAGCGTCAGATCTGAGGGTCTTTTTCCCGAAAGGCCATGTGGCGAAGGCCTTTGGCATCCCGAATGAGCTGCCTATGGTGAGCGAGGCGGTCTGTCAGGAAGTGGTGCAGCTCTGTGAGCAGGCGTTGATCACGCGATTTGCTGAATTCCCTTCACTTGGCAAGACGTATGTGGATGAACGGTTGCAGAGCTATCTGGTTCCTTTTTCACAACGATCTGCGAGCAAAGCCTTACGAACCATTGTGAGAGGAAGCCGCATCCCGATGGGGGAGGGAGATACGATTCGTTTCTTCAGCTGGTGGAAGGAGGGCGAGGTGGACGGTACACCTACAGGGCGTGTCGATATTGACCTATCGGCGGTAATGTATGACGAGCACTGGAATTACGTTGAGCATATCTCGTACACGAATCTGCGGTCTGTAAAATATAAGGCTGTCCATAGCGGTGATATAGTGACTGCGCCTTATGGGGCGAGTGAGTTTATTGATCTGCATATGCCGTCCATTGTGAATTATGGCGGGCGTTATGTGGTGACGACACTGCACTCCTTCACCAGCCATCCGTATTGCAACTTGCCGGAATGTTTTGCAGGCTGGATGATGCGCAAGAAGCCCGGCTCGGGCGAAATCTATGAGCCATCCACGGTTGAGAACAAGATTGACATCACCGCAGATACGCAGATTGCCATTCCCGTTATTCTGGATTTGGTGGAACGCACGATCATCTGGACCGATCTGGCTTTGAAGAGATACCCGGACTACTACAATAATGTAGAGGGGCATCAGAAAGGTATTGTGCTGATGGGCAGAGCGATGACGACCTTACGCAAACCCGATTTGTACGACTTGTTTTTGCTGCACGCGAAGGCGAGAGGTGAACTGGTGGACACGAAGGAGCAGGCTGACACCATCTATGCCGTCGATGAAGGGGTAACGCCGTATGATATTGAGCAGATTATGGCGGAATATCTGGCTTGAACGGTGTGCGGTGTGGTATGGATGGGAGCGAAGTGGTTGTATCTGTAGTTATAGAGAGTATAGTGAGCGGTGAGTAGGGCGTATGGAGTGTACGAAGTATACGTGTGGAAGCATGTAGACAGATAGGAAAGAGCAGCCATTGGTCTGCTCTTTTTTGGCGGGCTCAGAAGTTATCAAGGAACCGAACAAGAGGTTCGCTTGATTGACGATGAGTTCCATTTTATAGTAACCTTGGCGTGCCTCTAGGGGGGGTACTGTCTTCTCCAAAGGAGTGATCTATGATGAACAAAAACACAGGTCAACATGCGAGAGCGATTTCAAAGGCAGAATCATGTATAGACGTAAGCATAGACGCGAGTATAAATACAAGCGTGGATTCCATTCTCGGCCAGTATGCATTTTAACGAGTAATCCACTTGTTTAAGAACCTAACGATTATGAGAAGTGCTACTTGTTTTTAGTATGAGATCGTCATTCACATGGGTTATATGGGTGATTATTACTTTCTAATCAGAGGTAATGTTTACAGTCTGTAGTAGCATGTTTATAGTACTTTATTCTTAAATTTCATCTCACTTTATAATGGATAAATTTAGGATGTTAGAATCATGATTTATAGTTTTCCTTTTGATACAGTGTTAAATGTTGTTTTAAAAGCAGGTTTTTTCATCAGGAGTCATTATTTTTAGATGAGTTTATGATGAATGAATTGGAGGAATTAATTATGAAATTGCGCAAGTCATTATTACTGGTATTAATAATTTGTTTATCTTTCTCAAATGTCGCACTAGCTGCTGATGGTTTTCCATCTCAAGGGATAGACTCCAGCTCGTCTGCGGGGCAAAGCCCTGGAAATATTGAACACGAGGATGAGGATACATTAAATGAATACCTAAGAGAGAATGGTTACCCAGAAAGTATAATTAACCTTCTTATAGTTGAGCAGAAAAAAGAATTGGTTAACGACGGTGCAGTTTATGTGGGCAGCAAGACAGCAAAGGACAACATTACAGACTTAGATGATAAAGCAGGTTCAATTAGTCTTCAAGCTCTACAAGATACGAATTTTTCTCATACACTTGTTGTTAGCCGTATAAGAACTGCCACTAAAGGAATAGCGCAGTTTACAGTGAATTATAACTGGAATTGGAAGTATACTCCCTCATTCTCAAGGGTGGATAAGTACGGGCTGGCATGGAACAATAACTATTCCGTGGTAAATAATTCTGCAAAACATTGGTACAAGTTAATATATTATACGGATAAAAAGAATACATCCGGAGGTGTAACACAATCGGGATATGAGACGATTCAACCTGGTACAGGAATTGGATGGAATGTAAACTTGGTGAGTAGAGGTCTTCAACAAGAGCATCAGGGAGCAGCTTCTATGACACTTCAAGTAGGGCATGATAATAGTGGTAATAAGATTACAAGTTCTATGGTGGGAAATTATTTTCATAAAAGGCTTGCTGTAACTGACCCTGAATTCACGTTTTCTAAAGAGCCTTCAGTTTCTATAGGCATAGGATCTAGTTATGATGAAGCAAGACCTACTTCGTACACATGGACATGGACACAGTCTGATTTTCTAAAATGAGAGGGTTGGGATTATGACAGACGCACCTTGGATTCTAGCTATAGTTGCTGTATTTAGTTATTTATTTATTCATTTTTTCTCGAAAGTTATTAATCCTCAAGCTTCAGCAAAGAATATAATTTGGGCTAGTATCAGTTTTGCAATTATTGTTGTTCTGATATTTTGTATGAATATACTGCTTCTAACATAACACAATTAAAGCTATTAATATTGTTTCGTATGTTTAAGATGTAATGAGCTAGTGACGCGCTATTTGCGCGTTTTTGGCGTTTCGGCATCACTGTAGTTCGGTTTGCTTTTTTCTTTGTTACTGCGTGTGACTGAGTGCATTCGCTTCATTCACCACTTCTGCACCGCCCGCGGACATAAACTCCTGTACGAACTCTTCGAATTCACTGAGCGGTCGCTCGCCTGTAATAAACGCAATATAGGCTTTGTTTTTTAATCGGATCAACGAATCCCCATATTTAGCCAGAGCGGGTGTAGCGACCTCCAGCGCATTATAAATGCCGTCCTGATCGAGGTGTAGCGTAGCGGCCCATTGCTCACGCTCTCCCGTCTCTTTCAGCGGAACGGTCATGCCGATATTGGCTCCAATCGTATTCTGATATCCGAACATGGTGTCATAGGGCGGCATGATGACGATGTTACGGGGCTCGGTGGGTGTCCACACCCAGTGTTTATTTTGCACGCCGTAGGTCATGCTCGCCGCTTTATCTGGATCAGGACTTGCACTAACCTCATCTAAAATGCGCAAAATCAACTCCAGCTTGCCCGGCTCTTTAACCGCATCAGCGCCAATTGCTGTGAAGCTCATTAACATGTCGTTCCCTTTGGAGCCGCGTTGTCCGTGTGGTCCTGCAAACGGCCTGCCCAATACAACTCGCGCATCTGGGAACTTGGCTGTTAGCTCTTTGACATTAAATGCAGCTTGTACTGGACTTTTCACCAGATGCCCTTCACGATCAGCGCGCCAATCCTCATAATCGCCATCCTGAATCCAGTGGTAGTAGTTGCCCATCGAGGTCATCCCGATTTTACCGTTGATGAACGCATGAGACAGATGTTTGTACCCGCCTTTATTCTCGCCCGTCACAAATTCAGGATCAATGACGCCGTCTTTGTACCATTTACGCAGGTAGGCCAGCGCCTCCTTCATCTCGGGGTCCAGCGCACCGATAACCTTCTTTCCGTCCTTTGTTCCAAAGTACAGCTGATCGGCAAAAACAATCTGACCGAAGGCTCCAAACAGCACGTTCATGCCTTCGCTGGACAAGCCATACGTATCCTGAATGCCGTTGCCATCTGGATCATCGAAGGTAAAGGCATAGATGACCTTCTCGAACTCCGCCAGTGTCTGCGGAACGGGCAAGCCCAGCTTATCCAGCCAATCCTGCCGATACACCACAGGGGTACGGTAAATGTTCGTAGGATTAATTACGGGAATGCCGTAATATTTACCGTCAATCACTCCTGCCTTTTCGTAAGCCGGAGCTTGTTCGTGGATGATACGCATGAGGTTCGGAGCATAATCGTTCAGCGTCTTCACCGGAATTTCGGCAAGAACCCCTTGCTGCTGGTACTTCAATAGATCCTGCGGTTGCCGGATGCGAAACAGGTCAGGGATGCTGCCTTGAGCCAGCTTCATGTCGAGAAGGGACTCGTATTTATTGTTTTCCATATTCCAGATGTCCACATCCACACCGAATTGTTCTTCGATCTGCTTCAACATCTCGGCATCTTGTGGAACAGGAAGATTCTGATGCATCGTCCAGGAGATATGGGTTATGGATTGTTTCGAAAGAGGGGATAAAGTGCTGCCTTCCTGCGATTCAACCTTGGCGGTGGCTCCGTTCAGCAGATTACATCCGCCAAGAATAACGCCCAGCATCGTCAGCAGTGCTGTAGTGAGGAACGCGCGATAGCGATAATTCACCTTCATCTGCTGTATCTTCATCTTCCTCCCACCCTCCTTCTCATGCTCATGATCTGGCCTCGGATATCGTTGCCGAAGAGAGACTGCGTACATAATTGCCTGGTGTACAGCCATACATTTCCTTGAATCGTTTAATAAAATAAGCCGTTGTGCCGTATCCGACCGAGCTTGCAACCCGGTCGATCGTCATGTTGTTATTTTCGATCAGATGTTTAGCCTGCTCCATCCGCCGGGATGTTACATAGTCGGTGTAGGTGACACCCATCTCTTCCTTAAAGAGCTTGCTCAAATATTTGGGACTGAGGAATACTTTGGTGCCAACCGCCTCAAGGGAGAGGTCTTCGGACAGGTTAGCCTCAATATATTGCTTCGCCAGCTCAATGGTCGAGATGGCCCGATCACTGTTGCGATTCTCCGTCTCCTCCATAAATGTAGTAATGGAGTCGGTCAGCCATCTACGGTACGCCAGAATATCATGCATATTTGTATATTCGTGATACAGGTCAGGATGCCCGAACTGTAGGGGGTGCTTGTAGCGCACGTTCTTGGCTACATCAGAATAGATAAATACCATATTCGACAAGATGAAGTGGCAATAATCAGCGGGATACTTTCCTTCCCGCATATGCTCAATCACCTGAACCATGGTGTCTGTCGCTTCACCAAGCTGTCTGCTCTGAAGCTTGTCCCTGAATCTCGCAAGCAGATGTTGGGGAATCTCTTCCAGACTGTGTTCCCGCTCAAGCAGAGAATCATCTTTGAGAATAGACACCTCGGGCAGGAAATACGCATATTTCATCAGTGTCTGTGCTTCGTTGAAGCTTAGATGGATATCTCGAATGTCCTTAACCCAGCAGCCTGTAGACAGCTGAATGTCCGGCTGCTGCAGTTGGCGTGTCTCTGCGAGCAGCAGCTGCGAGAATTTGTCTAATAATGCTTCTGAAGCTACATCGGTACAGAGTATGACCGCAAGCCTTTTGTCAGGAAGTTCTTCCACAATCAGGCGGCTATCTTGCAGCGAGAGGCATTCCAGTCCATGCATTAATCTGGCAATGGCCTCAGGGGAAGCGAGCGCTCCTTTCGCAACAGACGCTCCTGTATTCATCAGCATACAGCAATAGTCAGCGTACAGTCTGGCGATGCCAAGAGCAGCTCGTTCCTCTTTCCAGGGACGTTGTTCCGGGTTACCCTGCAGCAGGTTAAGCACTGCTTTGTGCCGGACCGCCGGGCTGTTCGCCATCATCGTCTCTTCGAGGTTGTTCACCTTATCCTTGAGATGAAGAAATGCATTGTCGATCAGGCTGAATTCATTCGTTACCTCGTTCGGGGTGCCAACAGATAGATCCTTGATTCGACCCACCAGACGTTTAATTGGACTGTAGTTAGCCCGGACAAGCACAGCGGATAAGATCAGCCCAATACAAAGCGCGGCTAAACAGATCCCGAGAATAAGCTTCTGGATCAATATGGATTGCTCATAGTAGTAGCTGGACGGGGTTGCACTGTAGATGGTCCACCCGGTTGATGGTAACGTCTGATAAGATACAACATAAGGTGCATCACCAATCTTCTCATCAAAGCTGCCCTTGCCATGCCCTAGCTCAAGAACTTTGCTAAGGCTTGCTGCGTATATGTCAGCTTGCCCGGAGCTTTGTTGCTGTAACCTGCTGACCGCATGTCCAGCCGCGTTCACGATCACGGTATGCTGGTACCGGGAGGGCATCATATTTTCAACAATCGTATGGATTGCATCTTCCTTGACATCAATGGCAATGATGACATCACTGGTTTCCCCTGTAGAGCGGAATGGATAGCTGTGCGCATACGTAAACAAGTCATTGGTACTCTCACTCGTCTGGCTGGAGAAGATGTCCTTTGGAATATGACGCGCTGGCGTCCAGAGACTGTTATGTTTGCTGGTGCGCATCTCCTGAAGCCAGTCTGCATAATAAACAGACCCTTCACTCCGGTCCGCGTTATAACGCAGCCCATAGAGAGAAGAGAGCATAATATTACGTGCTGGATAATAGAGATGGATGCCTTGCACGATATCGGTGTTTGCGGCCACCTTGGCTTTAAGCAGCTCTTGCAGGTCTAACACCTGATTTAATCCATTTCGATCTGACTGGTCTGCAAAAAGGCGAATATTCGCTGATTTATCAAGAGACAGGTCAACATATAGCTGCTGTACTCGCTTTAGTACCGTTCCTTCAATAGTACGTGCTGTATTTTCAAGAATCAGCTGATTCTTATTTCTTAATTCTTCATTGTAGCTGCGTGAGAAATAGATATAGAAAAATGAGCAGATCAGCAGCACAATGACGATTACGATTGAACCATAGGAAAGGGCTAGTCCAGCCCATGCGGAGCTCCATTTTTTCATCATGCATTCCTCCCGGCCCAAATTATACACTACTCGATTTCAGTAAGGTTCACGATTTATATTAACTTAGTGTAAAATGTTGAGGATTTATGATATTGCGTCGAAATTGATACAATGACGAAATTGTTTTATTGCTGGTTTTACGGGCTGAATGCTACATTGAGACCGAACCGAGACCAACTATTAAACGATGGGAGTCGACATGATTTGAAAACAAAAGCTAAAAACACAAACGCAAAAAGATTGTTCACTGCTGCTCTAGGTTTGGTCGTTCTGACAAGTTCCATGGCACCAGGGGCTGCGCTTGCGGCACAGAATAACGATACCGTGGTTTTACCGAAACAACCGGCATGGGGGTACTTCGTAGACACGTACAAAAATAACAAACCGAACAATATGACTGTAAACAGCAATCCGGCGATTGGCACGCTATCCAAGTTCCTCGATCTGTGGACACCCGGAAGTGCGTGGGATAATGGTACGAAACTGAACAGTGCCGTGCTGGACTACAACATTGATTATGTTGCACAGCGTGCCAAAACACGCTCCAAAGCGGACGAGGATGCCGCCTATTATACAGACCGTACGAATCAATCCTATGGCGCAGTAGAGGGTCTGGGGAAACTGGCTGGCGTATATCGCGAGAAGTCAGGCACGTTTACTTCTATTACAAGTATTCCGGCGGATGCAGCAACAACCAAGTATTCGGATAAAAATGATTCGAATAAAGCAGGGGATTCCAACTCTGAGCTGGGTAAAATGGTCGATCTGATCGGCAAAGTTCGTGGTGATTATGCCTCAACTCAACAGGCAAAAATGTTCTACCAATATAAGCGACCGTTCCGCTGGCAGGGTGAAGCTCTGATCGTGCCGTCGCTGGTTGCTGTGAAGAGCAGCAAGCCGGAAACGGATGGTGGATTCCCGAGCGGTCACACGAATGCATCCTATCTTGCAGCCATTGCTCTGGCTTACGCTGTACCTGAACGCTATCAGGAGCTTATGACTCGCGCTTCAGAAATGGGTGATGACCGAATCGTAGCAGGTATGCACTCCCCTCTGGATGTGATGGGTGGCCGTGTGCTGGCTACAGCATTTGCAGCATCCGCACTGAATGATCCAGACAACAAAGAGCTGAAAGAGCAAGCATATGCTCAGGCGCATGATATTCTTTTGAAAGAGACGGGTACGAGTAAGGATCGCTTCACAGATTATGCTCGCAACAAATCGGAATACACACAGCGCTTGACGTATGGCTTCCCGCAGATCGGCTCCACAACTGAGGCCGTGCAAGTGCCTAAAGGTGCGGAAGTGCTGCTGGAGACAAGACAGCCTTACCTGAACGATCAGCAACGTCGCGCGGTACTGGCAACAACGGGTATTGCATCAGGTTATCCGGTGCTGGATGATCCTGAAGGCTGGGGACGTCTGAACCTGTTTGCTGCGGCAGATGGATACGGCGCATTTAACACAGATGTCACTGTAGTTATGGATGCGGCTAAAGGTGGATTTAACGCTAAGGATGCTTGGCGTAATGATATCGCTGGTACAGGCAAGCTGACTAAAGAAGGCAGCGGCGCACTGCATCTGCAAGGTAACAATACGTATTCCGGAGGTACTGAAGTTAAGGCAGGTACGCTGGAAGGTGATTCAGCAAATGCATTCGGTGCTGGTTCGGTTATGAATAATGGCGGTACGGTTGCAGAAAATGTAGAGGGTCAATGGAACATTAAAGGTGACTTCACTCAGGCCTCCAGTGGTACGTTGGAGCTGAATGTTAGCACTGCAAGTGACGTGCTGGATGTCAAAGGTGCTGTGAATGCAGACGGTAAGCTGCAAGTGAATTTTGACAACAACTATGTTCCTGCACAAGGCACAATGACACTGATCAGCTTCGGTGCGAACAAACTGAACGGTAAATTTGCATCGGTGGATGTGAAAGGTTTGCCAAGCCAATATACAACGGAGGTTGTATATCAGAATGACCGTGTTGCCCTTTCTGTTAAGGATACTACAAATCCAGGTCCAGTAACGACCAATCCGTTCAAATCAGATGTTGCCAGCCAGGATCATGTATTAAAAAACGTAAATGCGGCGATTGAAGCAACCCAAAATGAGCAGCTGACAATGAGTGATATTTCCACACACTGGGCTAACCAAAACATCAACGCTGCATTGAAGCTGCGTGTTATTAACGGATATGAGAACGGTACGTTTAAACCGAATGCATCCGTAACACGCGCTGAATTCACAGCGATGATTGCCCGTGCACTTGGTCTGGAGGAGAACAAAGCAGCAAATCGCTTCAAGGATACCAATACAAGCTGGGCTGCTGGATACATCGGTACATTGGCAGATAAAGGTGTGATTGGCGGATATGCAGATGGCTCCTTCAAGCCGAATGCAACGATCACACGTGCCGAGATGGTTACCATCATCTCTCGTGTACTTGATCTGAATACACTTGCAACAGGCAGCAAGATTGATTTCAGAGACGTAAAATCGGACAACTGGGCTGCTCAAGCGATTGAACTGGCTTCCTCCGCGAAGCTGGTGAATGGATTGACGGATTCCGAGTTTGTACCTAACGGCAAATCTACTCGTGCTGAAGCGGTAACGATCATTATCCGTGCATTGGAAAGTGACAGCACGATCAAGTCCTTGATTGCAGGACTGTAAGTGAACAAGAATACCGGGGAAGTTCGTATATACGAGCTGTCTCGGTTTTTTTGTTGGAAAAGTATTCATTCTGTTTGGCGTTGAAGATTACAGCTTGATTAAAATTGGTTATATTACCATTTAAGAGTGTTGGAATAAGAGAATATATAGATTTAGAATTTTTAACAAAAATAATATAAACATAGTATTGAATTGATGGGAAAAAATAGTATTATGAAAATGTAGATGAAAAATATGAGGAGGTAATAATAATGAAAAAGATTGTTTTGTTACTACTTGTTTTTCTATTTATCCTTCCGCTTAATGCCCTTGCGCTGGATAGTGATGTTAGTGAAGTTAAACCAGAGGTTGAAGTTACAGAAGATTTCACATCGCTTCCTAAAAGTATTATGGTTGAAGGTGATTATGTATGTGTTGATGATAATACAATGTTCAAAGCAGTTAATGGCGAGGTAACGCCACTAGCTACTTGTTCTGGAGATGGAGGATATGCTCGTTTAGATCCGGCATTCGGCCCTGGCGGTGCAGTTAGATGGGAAGTAAATCCTCGATTTTCCACAGTACACTTTTTTACAGGTACATTGGTAATATCAAGATATATAAATGGTCTCCCCACACCATATGATACTGAGACGATATCTTGTACAGGCGCATTAGGATCATCGTGTGGTGGTACTGTAAATTTAGGTTTGCCAAATGGCACTTATAGTGTATCTATGCTTGGTTCGGCAAGAGATGCTTCGGGCCTCTTTGGATGGGTAGTACCACCATGCAGTATAGGATTGAGTATTTGATATGGCATTCTCACGTAACCATAAGAAGTTAAACGTAAGTAACTTTTGCCCTATGGACTTGAACTTCCTTTTATATATGGAAAATATTTATGAATGCTATAATCAAGAGAAAGAAATATTCCCAGGTAAATCTTTGATTTCAAATCACCGAGAATTATTGGAGTATGACAGCTTTAAGGAAAATTTAAACCTATGTTGGGATGCAATTGTTAAGGAGTATGAACAACACCAATTCAAGGACAACCCCTTGGGAAACATCCATTTTAGAGATGAGTATAACAGCTTGTTGCGAAGGGACTCAGATCCTCATACATTCGAAACAGTATGGAATGCTTTTTCCTTGTGGTGGTGGTCTGAATTCGGTGTTAAGACCTACATGGAGAGATACTCTGATCTATTTATTCCAGACCTTGCTGAGCAAATATGGGAAGGGCTCTACGACAGGCACATTGAAGTTGATGACGATAGTTCACTGTATGTCATGTTATTGTTTAAACAACCTGTTATGATAATTCCTAAAAGTTCAAATAAACTATACTTCTCAAGTATCAATGACTTTGTGCATAAAAAGGAGGAGATTGTTTGTAACGTGATTGATCTGTTTGCTTAACCTGAAGATCAACGTTACATATGAGGCGAGTACATAAAATGCCGTCGAAAAAATAATATGAATTTCGGGCAGTCTGACGAGTGTATAACACATGGTCGGGCTGCTTTTTGATATTCACTGCTCAAAGCTTCAAATTCCTTCTTCGCTGGAGAAGCGGTTCAGTATAGTGGTATAATTTTCAATACATAATGATGAGATGAAAGAACGGAGGCACAATGATGAACGAAGAGCTGTTGGAGCAACTGGAAGCTTGGCATGAAGAGGATGAATACGAGAAGATTGTACATGCGGTGCAGGAGATTCCGGCGGAAGAGAGAGACTATGAGCTGGTGAATCATTTGGGCCGGGCACTGAACAATCTGGAACGATATGAGGAAGCCATAGAGCAGTTTCTGACCGTTGCGGACGAGGGTGAGGATGATCCGCTGTGGCAGTACCGAATTGGCCTGGCCTACTATTATTTGGAGCAGTATGACAAGGCAGAGCAGGCGTTCGAGCGCTCCGATGAGCTGGAGCCAGGAGATGAAGACACGCTAGAGTTTCTGGAGTGGATTCGTAATCAGGACGAGCAGGACGAAGCAGAGCACGAGGGCATCGTTGAAGAAGGGGCGCAGGATGACGAGTTGCCGAAAGAGAACGCTGATGAGCCGCGTGCGATGATCGCATCGGTACCCGCCGTTTCTTCCGATCCAGCACCTGTATTCGGTGAGTTCTGGAATGACAGTGAGCTGGCATTGGAGCAGTATGTGTCTGAGCCACCAAGTGACGGCTTGATTGAATCTGTAGAGGAGCAGCTTGTATTCCGTCTGCCAGCCTCTTACATTGAGATGATGAAGGAACATAACGGCGGTATTCCGTACAACCGCTTTTTCCCTGTGACGAACGAGGCATCTGGAGAAGCTGGGTATATTGAAATCGAAGGTATACTGGGCATTGGCCGCGAGAAGCGCCATTCCCTGTGTGGTGAAGAGGGTAGCTGGATTGTGATTGAACGAGATCGTTATCCCGAGATTGGGGTGATCATCGCCAAAGCGCCAGCAGAAGCCGGGGTTGTCATGCTGGACTACCGTTCCTCTGGCAATGATGGTGAACCAGAAGTGGTCTATGTAGACAAGGCAGAGCGTCACGTGACGCTGCTCGCTCCTAATTTTGAAACCTTTATTCAGGGCTTAATGCGTCCAGAGTAGTCGGCAAAATAATTCGTACAACCAAGAAGCCGCAAGGAGTAAATCCTTTGCGGCTTCTTGGTTGCATAATAACATATATGGGATGCATTCGTTAGCGAGCTGCACTCCATGATTGTAAACCTGTATTCGTGGATTCTGCCCGTCCTGAGAAGCCCTGCATGCTGGGCTTTTATGCCGGTTTATGCAGGGTATCCGCCGCCTGGAGGCGGCCATGCGCCATAGAAACGACGAAGCAGTACAATCTCTCCCAGATGATATGAGTTGTGGGAAGCGATGTTACGCAGTAACCCCCCCTTTGTTTCCCCTGGGAAATGCAGCAATGGATCATTCAGCTGCGCCGTCTCTGCGATCGAGACTGCCAGATCAATGCCGCTCAGGAAGGCCCGGATATCCTCCTGCCAAGCGGCTTCATCCTGCGGTCCTGTCTCAACAGGCCAGCTCTCGCTCGCACTTGCGGGCATTTGCGGTTTGCGTCCCTCCACATGTGCCAGCATGAATTGCTGCCAGTAGTGCATATGCTTCACCAGTTGATATATGGTATATGGCATCGCCTCATGTGTACGTCCCGCAAGCTCTACATCAATATCAGGCAGAGCCTTGGCAATACGAATATGTCCCCTCTCACCGACCAAGGCATTTACAAGGGCTTTTCCAAAACTTTGATTCACATCTGACATCATTGATCTTCCTCTCTGTAAGAACAGGTCTTTGGCCTGTCGTCATATCTATTATACAATTAAATTGCGATAAATTGAAAAGTGGAAACACAAACCATATTTCGTAAGGGCCTATGATATAATAGTGAAAATAAAATCAAGACCTCCGGGTCGGGGAGGAAGCTCCTGTGAACGTCATATTGGTGGATGATGAACGTCTTGCATTGATCGGACTGGAAAAGATGCTAGAAAAGGAAGTTAGCGATATTCAGATTGTTGCCAGCTATATGAATCCGACAGAGGTGATTGCCGGTGTGATGCTGCATCAGCCGGATGTCGTCTTCCTGGATATCCACATGCCAGAAATAGATGGAATGGACCTGGGGCGGCAGATTCAGAAGGCTGTGCCAGGTACTGAAATTATTTTTGTCACAAGCTACGATCAATATGCAGTTCATGCCTTTGAACTTCAGGCATTAGATTATGTCATGAAGCCTGTGCAGAAGGAACGTCTCAAGCAGACGCTGCAACGTGTGCGGGAGAAGCTCGCTCTTCGGCGTGAACAGCGGATGATGAATACGGAAGCTCCCTTGATCTGCTGCTTTAATCAGATAAGCTTCAAACTACCTGGCAAGGAGGCGCAAGTTGCCAAGTGGCGTACCAGCAAAGCGCAGGAATTGTTTGCTTATCTGCTGCATCATCGGAATCAGATTATTCATCGCAGTGCATTGCTGGATCTGCTGTGGCCAGGGACAGAAGAAGAGAAGGTCGCACATCAGCTTTATACGACGATGTATCATGTCCGTCAGACCTTGAAGACTTGCGGCATGGAGACGATCAGCATTCAAAGTGCCCATCTGGAAGCAGGTTACAAGCTGGAGCTGGGAGATGCGCGTCTCGATAGCGAGCAATGGGAGCAGGAGATGAAAGCCTGGAAGGAAGTGCAGCCCGAGACGGTTCAGGCGTATGAGCAGTCGTTGTATCGTTACACAGGCACATATTTGGGGCGGTACGATTACATGTGGGCTGAACCGGAGCGTGAAAGACTACGTTATCTGTGGTTGTACTATATGAGGCAGCTTAATCTGTATTATCTCAAGCATGGTCAGAATGACCGGGCAATAGAGAACATCCAGCAGATTCAACAGATGCTGCCTGACGACGAGGAAAGCTACTTCATGCTGATGAAGCTCTACGACGAGATGCAGCACAAGCTTGGTGTAGAGGAACAATATCGGCTTGTAACGAGCAGAATGGAGCAGGAGCTGGGTATCCCGATTAGTGAAGAGGTCCAACACTGGTATCGTGATTGGAAACGAGGAATCGCGAAGGCGGGACAACATACGAGATGAACATAAAGAATAAAGGAGTGCTCAGGCGCTTCTACTACATATGGATAATGCTGATTATCTTTGCTGTGCTGTTAGGCATGCGATGGATGTGGATGCAGTTCTTTCCAACCCTGAACGAGCATCGTGCTGTGAATGGGGTTATGGATCTGCGAGGCGTGGATCTGCAGCAGATGCCGGTTATGTATTTGAACGGGGAATGGGAGTTGTATCCGAATGAACTGCTGACGAGCCAGCAGCTTGCAGATCAAGGTGAGGGAGCGAAGGGTAGCGTTGTGCAGGTTCCTGGGGATTGGAGGAATATACTCAAGCCAGACGGGGGAGACTCGCTTGGTTATGCGACATATCGATTGCGTATTCTGATTGATCCGCTTCAGGAACCGGTGGCCTTCTGGTTCAAGAGCATCGCCAGCTCATCCGAGATCGAGCTCAACGGAGAGACGGTTTCTGTTAGAGGTTCGGTATCGGCTGATGCATACAACTATGTGCCGCGTAATATCCCGTTTACGCCAGTTTTTGATCAGGAAGGCACGACAGTTATAGAGGTGCTCGTTCGTGTGGCTAATTATGATAGTCCGTACAGCGGTGGCATCACCAAGTCGGTTCGGTTTGGTTCCCAAAATGCCATTGATTATGTTCACTGGTACTCCATCGGTTTTCAGTTGGCTATCTTTCTGGTATTACTGTTACATGGCATGTATGCTTTCATTCTGTATACCTTCAATCCGCAAGAGCGATCCTTATTGGTTGCGGGCATATTAACCTTATCCGTTGGCATCGGTGTGATGGCCGGTCATGACAACGTGTTCATGCTTTGGTTCCCAATCAACTATACCTGGGGAATTAAAATTCGTCTGATCTGTCTATTTTTGCAAAATGCCTGCATCGTACTGCTGTTTCAAAGGCTGGCCGGAATCAAGGCGCATCCTCGATGGCTTCAGTGGTATGGGGCGGTTCTGGTCGCTTATATCGCCGTTATTGTTGCGATGCCGATCCACATACTGTATTCGATGCTTCATTACAAGCTGCTTAGTGTTTTCTTCGTAGTAACCGGGTTGTGGCTGCTTTATATTATCGGTTCAATGATCTTTCGCAATCAGGGGGATCGGGATATCATTTTCTTACTTCTAACGGCAGGCGGTATTCTGTCCAATCTGTTCTGGAGTTCTTTCGAAACTTCAGCGAACGGTACAACCGTGTATTACCCCATTGATATCGTGTTCGCGATTACCGGATTTTCGGCCTATTGGTTCAAAAAATATTTCAGAAATGCCCGCGAGAATATGGAGTTGAACCAGGCGCTGCAGAAGGGAGACAAGATCAAGGATCAGTTTCTGGCGAATACGTCTCATGAACTGCGAACACCACTTCACGGCATCATCAACATTGCGCATAATGTCGTTAACCGAGAGAAGAACAAGCTGGATGCCCGTAGTGTGGAGGACATGGAGCTCCTGATTACCATTGGGCGGCGCATGTCTCATCTGCTTAGCGATTTGCTGGATGTTGTCAGGTTGAAGGAGCATCGCATTACACTGCAGCCCGCTGCTGTATCCGTGCAATCTGCCGTACCTGGCATCATGGCGATGCTGTCATACATGATTGAACGCAAACCGGTTCAGCTTCAGATGCATATTGAGGATGGCTTTCCTCAGGTGCTGGCGGATGAGAAGCGGCTGGTGCAGATTATGTATAATTTGCTGCATAACGCGCTCAAGCATACCGCCGAGGGTGCCATTACGGTAAGTGCCGAGCTTCGTGATGGCCATGCACTTATTCATGTTGCTGACACAGGCACAGGTATGGACGTAGCAACGCAAGAGCGAATTTTTCTTCCCTATGAGCAGGGCTCTTATGATGAACGGGATAGTCAAGGCATCGGGCTGGGTTTGAATATCTGTAAACAGCTTGTTGAGCTGCATGGTGGATCACTGTCCGTTCGTTCAGTGCCGGGCGAAGGCTCTGTGTTTAGCTTTGATCTGCCGCTGGCTCAGTCAATTGACCAGGAAGCTGCATCTCCATTGGGGTCACAGCTTGCTGCTGCGTGGGATCAAGGCACTGCCGACATAACCGAGGAGACGTTAAACGCATTTTTATTACAGCATGCTGCTTCAGATCGTACAGAATTCGCGGTTGCGGAGGATGTGCCATCTCTTTTGCCAGCAGGCAAGTCATTCATTCTCGCTGTGGATGATGATCCGGTTAACCTGGAGGTGCTGGTCAGCATTCTTTCGAATGAGCCATGCCTGATCACCACCGCTCGCTCAGGGCAGGAAGCGCTGGAACTATTAAATACACGTCAGTGGGATCTAATGATTACCGATGTAATGATGCCGTATATGTCAGGATACGAGTTAACCCGGAAAGTGCGGGAGCAATATTCCATGTCAGAGCTTCCTGTGCTGCTGCTCACGGCTCGAAGTCAGCCGCCAGACATTTATACCGGATTTGCGTCCGGGGCCAATGATTATATTACGAAACCGGTGGATGCCGTAGAGCTGAAGTATCGCATACGTGCCTTGACGATGCTGAACAAGTCCATTCAGGAGCGACTACGAATGGAAGCGGCCTATTTGCAGGCACAGATTCAGCCTCATTTTCTGTTTAATACGCTGAATTCACTGATGGTGCTAAGTGATATAGATACGGAGCATATGCGTAAGCTGGGTGAAGCCTTCTCCTCTTACCTTCGCATCAGCTTTAACTACCTTAACACCGGGGAGTTAGTGAAGCTGTCCCACGAGCTGGAGCTCGTTGAGGCATACCTGTTTATTGAGAAAACTCGCTTCGAAGACCGGCTGTCTGTCATGTTGGATATTGAGCCCGGTCTCCAGTTACGCTTGCCCCCTCTGTCTATTCAGCCACTGGTTGAGAATGCTGTCAAACATGGTTTGTTAAGCCGGCATGCAGGCGGAACGATCTGTTTGACGATTAGCAGAGGTCAGGGATACACCCGAATTGAGGTTAAGGATAACGGCAAAGGCATGTCGCCGGAGCAGGTTGCTGCCTTGCAGGAAGCTTCGTGGAACAGCAAGGGCGGGATCGGCATTGCCAACACAAACCGCAGATTGCTGCAGCGCTATGGTCGCGGATTAACTATTGTGAGCGAACTGGGTGAAGGCACGATGGTTTCTTTTGATGTTCCAGACGGTGAAGTAGATTAGCGGTGTATGTTCAAGTGATTGTACGGATAACCTGAGGACATGAGGTATGGAAGGCTAAACAAAAAGGGCTGTTGAAGTCAAACTTCCAGCCTTTTTGTGCTGTCTGAGTAGGAGATAACCGTTTCCTGGATTTTAATTATTTCTAATGACTCTTTCATATGTTAGTATATTTAACATCAGAAGCGCGGCTTCGGCAGTGTGCGTTATGAAACGTTGTAATAGTAGGTGGAGAAAGCGATGCGTAATTGGGTCAAAAACGAAAATGTGCAGATGGTAGCGGTTGCTCTGGCTACAGCTGTAGGAGCACAGTTCAAGATTAATCCCTTTCGGGAGGATTATTTCCGAATCGGACTCGGAGTCAGCATTTTTTTGTTTTTGCTGATGATTATGCCCCACTTGTCGTATTTAAAAACAGGGATTCTGACGGGTCTTGCAAGCTTGTCGTTTCAATCCGCTGATCTGATTCATCATGTGCATACGCTGTCCATGCTGGAGAGCTTGCGGGATAATCTGGGGGCGGGCTTGTACTATGTGGTGTTTGCTTATGGGCTGAGCAGGCTCAAGCACCGATTCCACGAAATGCCCCCGCTACTGCTGGGAAGCCTCATTACGGGTATAGACTTTTCCTCGAATCTGGTGGAGTTGTTTGTACGTGGTGTGCTTAGTGGGACCAATATATTTTATATGCGTGAATGGCTGTATCTGTTTGTTGTGGGCGGGCTGCGAAGTTACTTTGTGATTGGGCTGTATAACAGCTTTGCCGTAAGGCAGATCAGGCTTTTGCATGCCGAGCAGGAGAAGCGAATGGAGCAGATGTTAAGTGTGAATTCGGGCTTGTACGGTGAGGTGTTCTACCTGAAAAAAGCGATGGACACGATTGAAGGCATTACGGCCAACAGCTATGAGCTGTATCGTGATCTGCGGGAGCAGGACATGCACGAGTACAGTCAGCGTACCCTAGGGATCGCACAGCAGATTCATGAGGTGAAGAAGGATTCGCAGCGTATTCTCGCGGGACTGCTCAAGCTGTATGACAATGAGAATACCGTGAATATGAGCCTGTCGGAAGTGCTGCATTTTGCAGGCAAGGCGAATCGGAAATACAGTGAGATGCTGCACAAGCAGGTAAAGATTGAGGTGGAGCAGCGGTATGAAGGAGAATCGCCGTATTACATTCCACTGTTAACGGTGCTAAATAACCTGCTGGCCAATGCAGTTGAGTCCATCGAGCAGGAGGGTCTGATTCGGGTGCAGGTGTTTGAGCAGGGTGAGGAAGTGCATTTTGTGGTGACTGATTCGGGAAAAGGCATACCTGAGGCGAAGCGCGGGGTGATCTTTGAGCCCGGTTATACGACCAAGTTTGATGAAGTTGGCATTGCTGCCACAGGTATTGGTCTGTCGCATGTACGTGATATCGTTCAAGCTCTGGAAGGGCGCATTCAGGTAGAGTCCGCTCCAGTTGGGCAGGGGACTACATTCAGCGTTATGATTCCCGCAGTCAATCTAATGAAGGAGGCCGATGTCGATGACACTTTCGATCGTGATCGTGGATGATGATGTAGTGAGTCGCAGCATGCTTCAGGATATCATTGATACTTGCGGATTCGGGGAGCTTGCAGGCATGGCCGAGGGAGGGCTGGAGGGACAGCGTATCGTTCTGGATCGTAAGCCGGATGTTGTGCTGATTGACCTGCTGATGCCTGATCAGGACGGGATTGAAACCGTATCGAAGCTGAAGCAGAGCGGGTATGGCGGCAAATTCATTATGATTTCCCAGGTAGAGAACAAAGAGATGGTCGGAGCAGCGTACCAGAAAGGGATCGAATTTTTCATCCATAAACCCATCAATCGGGTGGAAGTAGAGCATGTGCTGAACAAAGTGAACGAGCAGTGGAGGTATGAGCGATACGTACAGGAAATCAAGCAATCCATGGCCCGGCTGAATCTGGTTGAGGCGCCTGCTCCTGCAAAGACCCGAACCGTGCGAGACGTAGCGCGCGGCATACTGATGGACCTCGGAATTATCGGTGAGAGTGGAAGCAAAGATATGGTGTCCTTGATGGAATATGCGATTGAGCAAAAGCAGGCCGCGGAGTTACCGCCACTGAAGGAATCCTATGAAGCGGTGGCGAGAGCGTATAAGCTGACCGACAAGGATGTAGAGAAGGAAGGCAAGGCGATGGAGCAGCGCATTCGCAGAACCGTTCTGACAGCGCTGACGAATATGGCTTCTATTGGACTAACCGATTACAGCAATCCTAAATTTGAGCATTATGCACCGCTTTATTTTGATTTTCAGGATGTACGTATGAAGATGAGGGCTATGGAGGAAGAACAGGCAACGGACAAGAGCAAGGTGAACATTAAGAAGTTTTTGCAGGTATTTTACATGGAGATCGTAGAGAAAATGAATGATTGAAATGTGGCACACTGAACATGACAACAAGAGCCAACGGGATATTAAAGCGAAAAGGGGATTCTCGAACAATGTCATCGAGGATCTTTTTTTGTGTTATATAAAATAACATTGAAATAAGATAATTCTGATTTTATGCTCAATATAGTACATATTTTTATCTAAAATCTCTATTGTGTTAATTTATTTAACATCGTTTGTGGAATTTTGGTGTAGGATTACGTAAGTTTCCGTAGGTGTAGAAATACAATACGTACATAAATACAAATGATCGATTCGGTCGATCCCAATCACATTCGGAAAAGGGGTTTTTCCATGAAAAAGGCAGCATCTATCGTAATGGCAGCATTTCTTGCTTTGGCACTAAGTGCCTGCGGCGCAGCAAAATCGGGTGAGGATGGCAAAGCCCAGTCTGCAAGTGGAAACGCAACAGAGAAATATACGTTTGGTACCGATGCGACATATCCTCCGTTTGAGTTTCAGAAGGATGGAAAATATGTAGGGATCGACATTGACCTGATGAACGCAATCGCAAAGGAAGAAGGTTTCGACGTCGAGATCAAACCGATGGATTTCAAAGGCATCATTCCAGCGATTACAGCCAATCAATTGGACGGAGCCATTGCTGGCATCAGCATCACGGATGAGCGTAAAAAAGTGGTCGATTTCTCGGACCCGTATTATCAAGCCGGACTGTCCTTGATTGTGAATGAGGATAACAACGACATTAAGAGCCCGGAGGATTTGAATGGCAAAACGATTGCTATTAAAAAAGGGACATCGGGAGCCAACCTGGCGGATCAATATGCCAAAACCTATGGCGCAACCATTAAATATTTTGACGACAGTCCATCCATGTATCAGGAAGTAGCGAACAAAAACGCGGATGCGACACTTGAAGACTTCCCGGTCATTTCTTACAAAATTGCGATCGACCCGAATGCCAAGCTCAAAATAGTTGGTGACCGCTTGAACGGGGACTTCTATGGTATTGCGGTTGCCAAAGGCGATACAGAATTGCAGAAGAAGATAAACGACGGCTTAAAGAAATTGCAGGAAAATGGCGAATACGACAAGATTGTTGAGAAATATTTAGGCTCAGCAGCGAAGTAGAAGGGAATGTGATGCGGATGGATTCCTCCTTGCAAGTCATACTGGACGCACTGCCTCTTCTGTTAGAGGGAACGGTTGTTACGTTGAAAATTGTTGTAATCTCGCTCATCTTTGCCATGGTGATTGGTTTGATCTCCGGTCTAATGAGCACCTCCCTGAATCGGCTGCTGCGGCTCGTAGCTTCGCTTTATGTGGATATCATCCGCGGCACGCCTCTTCTGGTGCAGGTTTATTTCATCTATTTCGGTCTGCCGGTGTTTCTGGATATGCGAATCCCGGCCATGACCGCAGGAATCATCGCGGTTAGTTTGAACGCTGGAGCTTATGTCTCGGAGATTTTCCGGGCAGGCATTGAGTCCATCGGCAAAGGCCAGCATGAAGCCGCAAGATCACTGGGCCTTAGCCGTTTCAAGACGATGTGGCTGGTGATACTTCCGCAGGCAACCCGGCGTATGATTCCTACTTTTGTGAACCAGGCTATCATTACGATTAAGGATACATCATTGTTATCAGCGATAGGGATTGCGGAGTTAACACAGACAGGGGAAATTATTATCTCCTCCAACTTCCGGGCATTTGAAATCTGGGGCGTTGTCGGCATCTTTTATCTGATTATCATTGTCCTGCTGTCCCGAGCTTCCCGTTTCATCGAAAGGAGATATGCGATCCGATGATTACTGTAGAGAATCTAAGAAAGCAATTTGGTGCGAATGAAGTTCTGAAGGATATCTCCACAACGATTCGGGAGCAGGAGGTAGTATGTGTCATCGGCCCTTCGGGGTCTGGCAAAAGCACCTTCTTGCGCTGCCTCAATCTGCTGGAGGAAGTCACGTCAGGCAAGGTCATCATTGGCGAAGTGGAGGTCACTTCACCCAAGACGAACATTGATGAGCTGCGCACCAATGTGGGTATGGTGTTCCAGCAGTTCAACCTGTTTCCGCATCTGACGGTACTGCAAAATATCATGCTGGCGCCCAAGCATATCCGCAAGCTGAGCAAGGCCGAAAACGAGAGCAAAGCGCTGGAGCTGCTCGGCAAAGTCGGTCTGTCTCAGAAAAAAGATGCCTATCCCGAGCAGCTGTCCGGCGGACAGCAGCAGCGTGTAGCGATTGCCCGTGCACTCGCCATGAACCCGAGTGTCATGTTATTCGATGAACCAACCTCGGCGCTTGACCCCGAGATGGTTGGTGAGGTGCTGCAGGTGATGAAAGATCTCGCTCATGAGGGCATCACGATGATTGTGGTGACACATGAGATGGGCTTTGCCCGCGAGGTGGCAGATCGGGTGATCTTCATGGACGGTGGTTATATTGTCGAGGAAGGCACGCCGGAGGCTATTTTTCAACATACACAGCATGAACGGACGAAAGCTTTTCTTGGCAAGGTGTTATAACAATACGGTAACAGAACTGACAAATGACGAACCAATTATGACATGGGCCTGCTTGATGCTTCATACACAGCCCATATAATCTGGCCCCTCCGGGTTGAACCATGGATGAGGACATCTGAACGGATGGACTTGAACAGGTTTGCTTGCAGGGGATTTTTTGCTGTTGTGCTTAATACATATTAGAATGGATTCATCAGGAGTATTACCGTGCAGTACGCATCTATAACCAAAGGGGACATCCTCTATGGAGCGAATAACTCAGATGGATAATGTGATTTTTCGAGCGAATCAAATCCCTGAACGGTGCAGATGAGAGGATGCGGCTGGTGGTGCTTGCTCCGAAGAACGTGGAGCTTCGGCAATTCACTGTGGAAGAGGCTGTAGCTTTTGCATGCGGAGACGGGACATGCTCCGTTCCGGGTGACATAGCGGGTGTTAGGAACGAGTCGCAGTATCTGGGTGGTAAAGTGCTTGTGTTGTGGAGAGAGAGTGTCATCAGAACAGGAGGGTACGTATGACTAAGCATTCCAATGAAGAGTTGCAGACCATTGCGATGTCAGACCTTGCTCATCTTAAAATTCATGGCCGGACAACGGCTAATCGCACACCAGTAACCCTGTTTTGGACAGGAAGTGCTGTAGAGCTTAACGTTCAGGGGGCTGAATTATGGGTGGAGGTTGAGTCGGCATATGATCACCTGGAGCCATGGATCCGCATTGTGATTAACGGTGTTCCGGTCAGCCGGCAGATGTTGACCTCAGGCAGAGGCTGGCTCTGCATCTTTCGAGGGTTGAACCCTGAAGCGGTGAAAAATGTACGGATCATCAAGGATGTGCAAGCGATGAGCGGGGACCCGGGCTGTCTTTTACAATTGCACGCGGTGCGGACGGAGGGTGTGATGCTGCCTGTTGAGGAGAAGCCATACCGAATTGAGTTTATTGGTGATAGCATCACCTCAGGCGAGGGAGCGATCGGCGCGAAGACAGAGGAAGACTGGGTGCCGATGTGGTTCAGTGCGCTGCACAATTACACGTATATGACCGCCGAGGCTTTGGATGCAGAGTATCGTGTCATCTCTCAAAGCGGCTGGGGGGTGCTCAGCAGCTGGGATAACAATCCACAAGGCAATATTCCTGCGTATTATGAACAGGTCTGCGGCCTGCTGAAGGGTGAACGGAACGAGAAGCTTGGTGCGTTTGAGCCGCATGATTTCAGCTCATGGCAGCCGGATGTAATCGTGGTTAATCTGGGTAGCAACGATGACGGTGCATTCCATTCTCCAGCCTGGACTGATCCGGTCACCGGGCAGGTGTATAAGCAGCGCTTGAACGAGGACGGAACCTATCATGAAGCGGACCTGGCCAAGTTCGAGCAAGCCGTGGAGCGGTTCCTGGCCACGCTGCGAACAAATAACCCGTGCGCACAAATTGTCTGGGCTTATGGCATGCTTGGGGCCACAATGCTCCCAGCCATTTACCGTGCAGTGCACGGATATATCAAGCAAACCGGGGATCGCCTTGTTTCGATCATCCAGTTGCCGGATACAACGGAAGAGATGATGGGCGCGAGGACACATCCGGGTGAGCTGTCACATCGCAGAGCAGCAGAAGTATTAACGGCGTATATTCGTAAGATTTTGAAATAAATCGAGATTGCTGTTTATATGCCTGAACGCTGTCCCAACGATGTTATAGAGAGGCTCCATAGATGGCAAAGCATGGTGTAGCTACAACAAGAATATGCAAGGAGCATAGCCAACAACCATACAGCTTCCAGCCCGTGAAGCCATGCTTCATGACGATGCAATTCAGCCAAAGACCGCGCAGCAGATTGCCGCGCGGTCTTTGGATTTTTTTCAACGACCAGAGTCGTCTGCTGATGTACCTGTTGCTGGGTCGGGGAGTACCTTATAACGAATGGATACGATCTGTCCAAGGGTTTGGGTACGGAGCATTTTCAGTAGTGCAGGTACGGTACCTTTGGGAAATAAGGGAATGCCTTCACCAAGCACCTTCGGGATCACGGCTATCTCTATCTCATCCAGTAACTGTGCGTCCATTACCGACTGCACAAGCAAGCCGCCGCCGACAATCCATACATCTCCCTCCGAGGTCTGTTTCAGACGTGGAATCAGTGTGTTCAGACTCTCGGCAGTGAACTGCACATATGGTGCAGGGGGCTGTTCCGAACGAGAGAGTACGTATGTCGGACGATCTGCATACGGGAAATCCTCGGATAAGGTCAGCACCTCCTCATACGTGGAACGCCCCATGACCACACTTCCAATCGTTTGATAGAAAGAGGCATAGCCGTTATCTCCTCCATCTCCTTCGACATCGAACAGCCAATCTACGGAGCCGTCTAGGCGTGCAATATAACCGTCCAGGCTAATGGCAATGTATAGAATTGTTTTTGAAGCCGTCATGATTCATCGCTCCCTTCTTTAGGATAGCTACAGCATACATCTGAACTATGACAAAACATGTCGTAGTTAATTCAGGTGTATCCACAGGATAAAAATAGAAGCTGATGATCATGATGGCTCCAGTGGGTGACTCTTCGAGATATCTGGATCAGCCAGGGTTAGGCAAGCCGAGCTGCCTGTAGCATGGACTTATCCGTGCAGCGGACTGCCTTTTATTTCATAGATTTTCTGGAGTATCCGAACCTGTTGATCCTTCATATCATCGGAATCGGCGTGAAGATAATTCTCTACCATTCTGTATCCGAATACGATCAGAATCATCTCATACACACAGTGCTCTTCCAATGGAGGTGCATCTGCATAGGCTGCAAAGCCTTTATAGTATGCAGGCACACAGCGTTGGTAATATTCCACCATATGATCCATATCGGCTTCATCTGCAATCAGGCTGGCCAGATCTTCTCCCAAATAACCCCACCCTGAGGTGTCCCAGTCGATGAGATTTATTTTTCCGTCTGTATAGAAAATATTCGTCACCCAGAAATCCCGATGGTTCAGTACAAGAGGCAGTCGTTCAATCCGGGCGAAGATGGCATCCGAATTCTCATCAATGTCCATAAGCATCTGCCGAATATGAAGCGGGAAATCGCACTCTTCAGAACGGATGTAATCATAGACAAGAGGCCACGAACGATAATGCAGATACGTATTTTTCATCAGGTCCGCATGGCTGAGATTGCTCAGACGCAGTAGCACTTCCGGTTGCTCCACATACAGCTTGCCTTGATAACGTCCCAGCTCCAGTGCGGCCTGCTCATACATATCCCCGGACAGCGCTAGGCCGGATACGCCATCAATATATTCCAGCCAGAGCTGAAATTCCGTTTCTTCGGCATTCATCTCTGCGTAGTAACAGGCAGGCCAACGCAAGGCGTCCGTGAACGTGGCCTCGAGCTCGGATTGATAGAGATCATATTCGCGGCGCCAGGAATTCGGATCATTGTAGCGCTCCCATTTCGAAGAAATTTTCAGCACAATCTGGTACGGAAGCTTCTGACTATCGACCGTTTCGGCTGTTCCCGTTATCAGAGTAACATTGCCTACCGTTCCGCCATGCAGCTTGATGGTAGAAGTGTCGGCTCCGACAATCTCCTTCTTGAAGTAGTTGGATAGCGCTTGATGTAATATGTTTGTGTTCAGAGTTATATTCATTTTTTCCAGCCTCCGTTTTTCTTCTTTTGTTTATTCCACATGGCGTTTGTTTTGTCTGTTGCTCCTTTGTCGATGAGGTAGCTTGTTCTATGCTGTACGAACCTGCTCTCCTGCTCCATTAATGCATTAAGCAGCGAGGATTTTCCCACACCGGACATATAGCCATAGGCTCTCAAATTCATCATTTGTATTGTTTTAGCTCCTTTAACGTTGTTTTCGGGACGCAAAAATGCCGCAAACAAGCAGCCTCTGAAGAAGCTGCTGTTTTGCGGCATCGGGACGCAAAAAAGATACGACCTTGATCGTATCTTCAAACAGCAATATTCACGAAAGGTTACTCTGGATGGCATAACAAAGAAGACGGGACTCTCCCCGCTTTTTTCAGAAATGCCGACTATTCAGTTTTAAGAACAAACCACCATAACCATAGTAGTAGCTGCCATTAAAAACCTCTCCCTTCGTGTAAGGAACTTGCTTATCGCTAAGCTAATTAAACCATAACTCAATATGGAAAATAATTCAATTAAAATAATGATCTATTCATTGAAGTTACTTGCCTACCGTTACATTCATGGCCCCTGTTTGTTGATGATCTGATGAATCATGGCATAAAATTGGGGATTACCGATATGAATTTTCATAATTATGGAATGAAAAGTTTCCCCTATGCTACACTTCATCTATGACAAAGTTTCACGTGGTTGGGGTGGCGATACGATGAATCAACGCAGGCTGGCGATCATGCGCCTTATGGATTCCAGACAGAAGTTCACAGCACGCGAACTGGCAGAGCGGTTCGAGGTGTCGGTGCGTACCATTCAGCGTGATCTGGATGCATTGCAGACGCTTGGCTTCCCGCTGTACACCGAGGTTGGCGCTAACGGTGGATATCGGGTGCTGCCCAATCGGATTCTCCCGCCTTTACAGCTGAATCAGCAGGAAGCGCTGGGGCTGTTTATGATGCTAGAATATTTGGAGCAGGTCCCGGATTTCCCTTATGGTGCAATTCGTGAGCATCTGGCCGAGCAGTATTTCTCCACTCTTCCTCCTGATGTGCAGGAACGGATCACAGGCATGAGGGATCATATTGCATTCATTCAGCACCCAGGAGAGCATATGCATGCCTTAACATCGAAACTATTAACAGCCGCATCCGAGAAAAGGGCCATTACATTTATGTATCACGCTCGCAGTGGATGGAAAAAGGTGAACGTATATCCCTTCGGCATCTATTATGAGCAAGGGTACTGGTACATGCCTGCACGGAAAAAGGATCGTGTACAGTTATACCGTGTTGACCGGATGCGTAAGCTGACGGTGCTGGATCAGACGGATGAATCTGTGCCTGCATTGAAGGCGTGGTTGAAGCAGACGGAGGAAAGAGCAGGTGAGGAGGTCGTGCTGCGCTTCACAGCATTCGGGGCCAGAATGGCTGCATCGGATGTGTTGTTCAAAACGGTGGTCGATCAGGAATGGCGCGGGCTTGTGCCGCATTCGGAGTTTTCTTTTACAGCACGCAGACTGCTCTCATATGGGCCCGAGGTGAAGGTGATATCTCCGCCAGCATTGCAGGAGCAGGTCCGCAGCATGCTGGAGCAAAGTGTAATGCAGTACAGACCGGAATAGAGGATATTGGCAATTCATATGGAACATATCATTTTTGGAAAGGGGGGCTACCATGATTCGATTCATAACAGGCTTAACCACTCGCTCTATGCAGAGTCCATGCGAGAAACAACGGCGGTTGTTTGCATAGAGCTGGAATATATTTTACCGCCTTCATTGACAAGAACCGATAACGCCAGAAGTTTCTCGTAAGACTCTGCTGCCTTAAAGAAACCTTTTAAGGAGTGGAGCAATGTGAAATATACGAATGCCGATGCCGTCTTGCCTGAAGCTCTGATCAAAGAAATTCAGCGCCGGTTCCCCGGTGGATTAATCTATATCCCGAAGCCCAAGGAAGCTCGTATCAAATGGGGAGAGCGTTCTGGCAGCCGCCAATGGCTACAGGAACGAAACCGTGAGATGTGTAGCCGTTACACGCAGGGGGAGACGATTGATCAGCTCGCAGCACGGTTTTGCCTATCCAGCGAGAGCGTCAAAAAGATTGTGTATTGCAGGAAAAATCATGAGAACAGATGAACAACAGGTTCATATTCAAGTCATATTCGAGCGATCGGATGTGGCTTTTTGGCATGGATATCTTAAATCATTCTACAAATTTTCAGGGTACATTCTCTGTAATGATGATATGATTTGGGTAATCAGCTTACTTATTGCGCTTTTGTAGAATGGGGTTGGATTCATCATGAGGGGGATTCTTCGAGTCGGTTCTCGTAAGGTCTGGTTTTATATCGTTGCTGCTGTTGTTGTTGGCTTGGTTACAGGCTATGTCGTCCTCTCTGAGACGGACTCTCCTAAGTTTCAAAGTAAAGAAGGTATTCTGGACTTAACGCATGTTCAGCTCAGTGCGAATCCGCAAAAGCTAACAGGGGAGTGGGCATTCTACTGGCAAGAGCTACTATCGCCTGAGGACATACGGGTTCGTTCGGCAAGGGAAGGAAATCAGGACCAATGGATCAATGTCCCGAGCTCTTGGTCAGGTTATCGGTTAAAGGGAGAGCAACTGGGTGGGACAGGTTATGCGACTTATCGACTGGTTATTCAATTAAGCGAGCAGGATCGAAAAGAGCGTCTTGCTTTACGACTGCCCAGCATTTTTCATGCGTATAAATTATGGGTGAATGGCGAGCTCCTGGCACAAGTTGGTACGGTTGGTCAGGACAAGAACAGCATGACCCCGCATCTGGCAACGAAGCTGTTATTTGTTCAGCCTGAAAATGATACGTTAGAGCTGGTGTTGCAAGTTAGCAACTTCCAACATAATCGGGGTGGTATTACCAAATACATCGAACTGGGTGGCAGTGATGTACTGACGACCAAGACCAATTTGAGCCTTGCCACGGATATGTTCATCACGTCAAGTTTATTGGTGATTGGCTTGTATAATTTGCTGGTGTTCATGCTGCGACGCAAGGACAGAGCGCCGTTTTATTTTGGTCTGTTCACTGTACTACTAGGTATCCGATCCTTACTCAACGGCGAGCTTGTCCTTACACAATGGCTACCTCATTTCCCTTGGGAATTGCAGTTCAAGATCGAGTATCTGATTCTTTGCGTCAGCGGATATATCATCACCATGTATTTTGATTGTATTTTTCCGAATTATGTGTCGCGATGGTTTCGATTTGCTTCCTGGATCGCAACGGGGGCATTTTGTATCTTGGTTATGGTAACCCCTGCGCTTATATATACTCAATTTTTGCTGATCATTGGTGTGATGGTTGTTCTACATATGCTTTATCTGATGGTTGGGCTGGTTCAAGTAGCTTTGCAACGTATGGAGGGAGCATTGATCTTCCTGCTGGTTTCGGTGGTTACTTTGATTACGGTTATCAACGATTTTTTATATTATAACGGATGGTCGCTGATCGGAAATACATCCCCGCTTGGTTTATTGATATTTACGATCGCACAGATGATCCTGCTCTCTTCGAGATTTACGAGGACGGCATCCAATGAGGAGAGAATCTCACGTGAGTTGCAGGATGCTAACGACAAGCTGATTGAAATGAATACGGGCTTGGAACGTACCGTGGATGAGCGCACGCGGGCCTTATCTACAGCCCACGATGATCTCCGCACTTCGTATGACCGGTTGCTTCACTCCGAGCAAGGGAGGAAGAAGCTTCTTGCCTATATTACGCATGATTTGCGTATGCCGCTGTCCAGCATGCTTGGGTATGTAGAAGCTATACAGGACCGGGTTAAGCCGGAACGCAATGAACAATATCTGAAGTATATCCGTGAGAACACGATAAGGATTAACCGCATGATCGAGGAATTATCCTTCTTGTCGCATTTGGAGACCGGACAAGTTTCGTACCGAATGGAGCCGGTTCAGATCATTCCCTTCTTGCATGATTTTTTTGAACAATATGAGTTGGTTGTGCGTGACGCAGGATTAGATTTCATACTGGATATCGGTGATGTGGAGGAACAACGATCGAACCTGCCTGTTGTCGAGATGGATGCCAAAAGAGTAGAGCAGGCTTTATTTAACCTGGTGTCGAACGCTATGAAGTTCACCTCCAGTGGAGGGCTGGTGCGTATTGCGCTATCTGTGGAAGAGGTGAATCATGCTCGCCATGCGATCATTAGCATACAGGATTCTGGCATGGGTATACCTTCGGATCAGCTTGAGCAAATCTTCGAACGTAATTACAGATACGATCGGCCGGGCTTGGGGAACGGGATAGAAGGCAGTGGGCTAGGGCTAGCGATTTGCAGGGAAATTCTACTTGCGCAAGGAGGGACGGTTCGAGCGGAAAGCGACGGTAAGATGGGGGCGGCTTTCTATGTAACGCTTCCTTGTATCGGGAATGAAGGAAGGGGATGATGGGATGGACACTCACAAAATAATGATCGTTGATGATGATCCTCATATATGCGAGATTGTTCAGGTGTATTGCGAACGGGAGGGGTTTATCTCCACCTACAGTCATAGCGGGACAGAAGCGATGAGACTGCTCACATCGTTCGAGCCGGATTTGATTGTACTTGATATATTGCTGGCTAATGAAAACGGAATTGACTGGTGCAGGAATGCACGTAAGTTTACCAGTGCGCCGATTGTTTTTCTGAGCAGCCAGGAGGAAGACGAAGTGAAAATTAACGCATTAACCTATGGTGGCGATGATTATGTAACCAAGCCTTTCAGTCCTGGAGTTCTCATAGCCAAAATCAAGGCGCATCTTCGCAGAGTGTCGTCGGGAAGAAAGGAACAGCTGCTTGAGTTGCCGGGTTTGACACTGGATTTTTATACACAGTCTGTTAACACGGGGGGGACGCCTATCTTTTTATCCAAAAAGGAGTTTGGTCTGCTGTCCTATATGGCACAAAATGTGAATCGTGTTATCAGTGTCGATACATTGTTTCAAATCATCTGGGGAATGGAAAGTCTGGAGGATACAAGAACGGTCGCTGTACATATCAGTAATTTGCGCAAAAAAATTGAGGATGACCCTGCCGAGCCTGAACGAATCATTACGGTTCGAGGGAGCGGCTATATGTTGGTTGCTAACAGTGCGTTAGCGAGAACCTAACATTATGGTAGGTAGTCTAATATAATTGGTGCGGAATATTCGTAAAATATTGAGGGGTTAATTTGCCCGGACCGGGTTTGGGGATATTTCGTTCTAAATAGGAAAATGACGTTGGATGGTACTTGACGTGATTTTCCTATTTTTTGTTCTTTCCACAAGCTTCGTAATCGGCACAAGGTATTGAAATCCTTAACACAAGTTTGCCTTTTTCCTTTCCCGTCCATAGGATGTGCCATCTCTTAGAAGAATTAAATGATCCTATACGCTCGGATTTAAAGTTTTCTTTAGGTTTCTCAAGTAGGCCAATCCACAATGATAAAATTACAGTGGTCGATATAACGACAACACGAGAAGAAATGGTTGTCATGCTGTCCGCATTAGTACTTGAAGAAGGAAGTGGCTCCAATGGCACGAGTTATTTGTATCACATCAGGGAAAGGTGGAGTTGGGAAGACGACAGTGACGGCTAATCTGGGGACTGCCCTTGCCTTATCGGGTAGCAGGGTTTGCCTGATCGACGCTGATTTTGGATTGAGAAATCTGGATATTCCACTTGGCTTGAGCAATAGGGTAAACTATCATATTTCCGATCTCCTGACCGGTCGTTGTGCTTTACAGCAAGTGATTGTCAGAGACAAGCGAATCAGCACCTTGTTCTTTATCTCCTGTAGTAACGACGTGATGCATCAAGATGATCCGCAAGCTTTTCGCGAGGTTGTGCAGCTAATAGGCCTAGATTATGATTATGTGCTGATTGATTCGCCGGCAGGCATTGAAAATGGCTTCTGGAATACAGCTTTAGCTGCAGATGAGGCCATTGTCGTCACTACCCCACATCGTACGTCGCTTCAGGATGCCGATCGCGTAATCGGATTATTAGAAAATATGATCCCGGCTCCTCCACAGCTCATCATTAATATGGCTGACGCACAGGGAGCTCGTTCGGCAACGGTAAAGATGGAGGCCATCATTGATATTCTCAATATCGGTGTGATCGGCGTAATCCATAGCGATGTAGAAGTTATACGTTCCGTACATAAAGGTATCCCGATTGCGCTTGATCCCGAGTTCGAAAGCGGGCAGCGCTTTCGGCACATTGCCCACAATGTGGCGAAGAATCAGCAAGAGCCTTTTATCTCATTACAATCGAGAACGCATAGAAGATTTTTCTCTCTTCCTCAAAGAATGTTCTAGGGGGAGAGCAGTTTGATGTAGTCGATTTTGGTATATGGATCGTTCGTTTGGGCGCGAATCATCTGGAATGGATGATAGGCTAGCTATAGAGTTTCTGATCAATGGTGGTATAGGAGGTATATTTCCTAAGCCGCTATTTTTTTTATGTCTATGATGCTTTCGCTTGCGAGTTGTTGCTTACTTAAAGTTTTCTTTATAATTCACAAGCCACTCATGTAGCATGATAGAATTCGGGGAGAAAAATCAATAGAATTTCCCGATTCGGATCCATCCGATTGCGGTGGTTAGCGAGAAGAGGGTTGATTTTTAACTGACGAAAGTGTCTAAAAGCAGATGAATCTGCTGTTTGTCAGATTCTAGAAGTCGGTTCTTTAGTTTTATACATAGAAGGGATGAATGTGATGAAAGCAACAAAACGGTTGAGGAAGTTGAGCTCACAGATTCTATTGTGGATGTTGGTTATCAGCTTAATTGTTTCTGCCGTGCCTGTATTTCCGGTGCAGTCGGCAGCAGCGGCTGAACTGCCGATCCAGCATACAGCAGTAACCAAATCTAGTGGGTTTCAGGATGTGAGTCCAACGGACTGGTTCCACGATGCGGTCGTCCATGTGCATGAGCAGGGCATATTCAGCGGGACAGACCAAAGCACCTTCTCACCTAAAGGGACAATGACACGTGCCATGTACGTGACGGCACTCGGACGGATGGCCAGGGTAGATACAGGGGCCTATTCTACTTCGAGCTTTGCCGATGTACAAGTGGGCAGTTGGTATGCGCCGTATGTTGAATGGGCAGTTAAGGAAGGAATCACCGACGGTACAGGTGGAGGTAAATACTCGCCAAATGCCACCGTATCCCGGGAGCAGATGGCAACGATGACGTTGCGTTATTTTGAAAGCGAGCAGATTCCTTATCAGACCGAGAATCCAGTCACGACGAAACCGGGCGATCTCGCGGACGTCTCGTCTTGGGCTGCTGACGCGGTTGTCAAGCTGTGGCAAGCCGGGGTGTTTACCGGAGACGAAAAGGGTAACTTCAACCCGCGTGAACAAGCTTCTCGCGCGGAGGCGGCAGTTCTTTTCATGCGCAACAATGGGGTTGTCGAGGCGTGGAAAAATCAGAATCCAGCGACCCCGACGGTGACACCAACACCAACACCAACGCCAACGCCAGCCTCTGGTGGTAATAACGGTGGAGGAACATCTGGAGGTAACAACGGAGGTAGCGGTAACACTGATAGTGAGACGTACATACTTACTTTTGAGAGCAATGGAGGCACAGCGGTCGACGCGCAGAAAGTACGGAAAGGTCAAGTGCTAAATAACTTACCCGCCCCGACAAGAGAAGGATATATTTTTCAAGGGTGGTTTATAGATAGTGATCTTTCACTCATCTTCGCAAGTGGCACTACGCTGAGCGCGGATACAAAATTGTATGCAAAGTATACGGATAGTGTGGATCGTGCCGTACAAAACACGCCTAGCTACTCGGTGATGGATGTGGCACCAGACTTCACTATCACGGTAATCGATGCATCAGGTGGCCTGACGGTATCCGAGGTCAAAGCGGGGATGACGTTCGAGGATACGTCAAACCCAGACTTCGAGGGGGTTAAGGTCACTGGCGGGAACGGAGTCTTCACGGTAGCGTCCGCAGCGGAAGATAGCAAATTCGTCGAAGGCAATACGTATCAACTAACGTTAACTGACGACAAGCTGTCTTTCCAAGAACAAGACGCAACGACAGACATCTACGTATTTAGTATAGCCAAGCAAGAGGCTCTGGATATTCCACTTAATCCGGATATGATTTATCTTCCGTTCACAGACATCAGGGATATGATGTTGCATGGCGTTGCTGTAGGCTCACCATCCATTCCGGTTGTCAGCACAACGGTGGGTGGTAGCGGAAATGCCCTTGCCGAGGCCAATGCGAGCAGTGGAACGTTCATGTATTCCGGCAGCACCGTGATACACGTTGGCGATACCGTAGCCATCTATCAAGGGGTTCGCCCGGATCTGCGTACGTTAAAAACCACGGGTGAAGATGATGGCGATGTGGCCTATGTCCAGATCACCTCGATAGACGGAAGCACTTATACTTACGATCACGCAGATGCCAAGCAAGTGCTTTTCAAGCCTGATGTGCTACCGGTGAGCGTTGAAGCAGATACGGATGGAGAACCCAATAACAAATCCATCACGGTTAAGCATACCGTGATGAACTATAGCGACAGCCTATATGAGCCACTCGGCTTGGATGAGCTGACTACGGTGGATGTAGGCGACTTTATCGGATTCTATGAAGGTGGATTCGCCAAAGAAGATTTTAAGTCCGTCGGTTATGGACGAATCACGTCGATTACGCAAGCGGCAGAGATGGATATCATTACGTATACCGATGCTACGGTAGAGGACGTCACAAATGCGTTCAACATCTATCAGAAGCAAGCGATAGAAGGGGAAGAGTTGCTGACGGAAGAGCAGATCACACAGCTCGAGGGGCAAATTGAGCAGCAAGCGAGAGACAGCGGATTTGTCGATCAGGCCGCAGATTATCTGTCTGATCTAGCTATGGAGACGAAGGAGATTCAGGAGATCAAGGCCCAGTCCTCTCGTGCATCCTTCCGCGACGAAGGGCGAGTAAGTGTGGAGAATTTGACCGTTGTTGCATCGCTGGGTACGAAGCTAAAAAACATTGACGGTCGAACCTCTGGAGTGAGCGCTACGCTACAAGTGGGCGCAGATATTGTTGTTAAAATCAATGAAGATAGCAGTCTGGTTATCCATATGATCGGTACATTCGTTCAGGAGATAAGCCTGGATCTCGGCGTTAATTCAGATACGCAATGGCACTGGTATACAATATCGACCTTTTTTGGCGATATTCCTATCTTCCCAGTCATCGATGATTATGTAATCACCGCGAATCTGGATGCTTATAGCTATACCGGGATGAACATCAAGGCAGAGATCGGGCTTGTCGAACCTGACAAGTTGGAAGCTGCGCTGAATGACTGGCTGGATGCGCAAACCTCTGGAAAATTGAGTCAGGTACGGAACATTGCGACAGAGCTTGAAGCGATCATGGCGGGGGTACAAGATACCGCCGTAGATGGGGAGACTTTGAAGAAACAGTATCAAGAGATGCTGGAGAAAGACACGGAATGGGTTCCTTTAATCAAGAAAGAGCTTTTTGAAAACAGTCAACGTGTAGCTTATGGAATTGTGGAAGTCAAATTTGAAGCAGAGTTTGTGGTTAGTGCCCAGGTGAACTTGACGATCGGGGCAGATTTCTACTATAAGATGGCCAAGCGCTACTCGGTGACCTTACGTATATTGAGTTTTAGTGGTACGAGCAATACAGTCAGCTTGCCAGGAGACGGTGATTACCAGTTTACCTTCTATGTAATGGGAACGATCGGATTGCGAGCCGGTATTCATATGGAGGTCAAAGCGGGAATTGGGAGTGTCAAGTTAAATAGCGTTGGACTTGCTGTAGAGCCCGGCGTGTATGTGAATCTGTGGGGCTATTTCTATTATCAGTTGAAAAATCTGAGCGGGGTGAAGACCACGAAGTCTCTAGGTGCCCTGTTCGTTGAGATCGGTATCTATCTGGAGGTCGAACTCGGCGCTCAATTAGGCGATGGAGCGCTCTCGGACGGCGTGGAGCTGGTCAGTAAAGAGTGGCCACTGTATACGATTGGAGAAGAACAGAACGTCTACGACTTCGCCTATCCACAGGATATGAAGCTTGGAATAGATATGGCGGGTGCTGCAGCATCTCTTAATGTGCCAGAGTCATTGCTTACGATGACTACATTTAATCTTAAGACAGGTGATGTAGATACCCAAGCGTATGAAGCAGCGAGGTTTGATATTCAAGTAGATAATGCGAACTTCAAGTATAATTCCAGTACGCAGAAGGTTGAGGTGGTGAATACCAGCGTTCCAGTAAGTAAGGGTAATCTGGTCATCACTTGGAAGGGTGCACCATTGTCATTCATGTCTTATCCGATCAAGCGTAAGATTCCGTTGACATGGCGCGTCACGGCAGGTGAATATATCTTCCAGTTGAATCCGCAGAACGGTGGGGTGACTCAGGTTCTCCCTATTGTTTATAATTCAGCGGTTAATGTAAGGACGCCTGTTTATCCAGGCTATACCTTTAAAGGCTGGTATACGGCTCCTACTGGAGGCACGAAGGTAACGATTCCAAGCCACATGCCTAAGGAAGATTACGAATTGTATGCACAATGGACGGCTAACACGAACACGTCATATACAGTCCAGCATTATTTGATAGATCCGAATACAAGCAAGGCAATTTCGACTTCGCCTGATTATACGGAACGGTTAACCGGAACGACGGATACGGAAATTCGCATCGACTCTGACCGATACAAGGATCAAGGGTATATGAACGGAGAGATTAGCGGACGCATAATTAAAGGTGACGGATCGACAGTTGTGAGGATTGATTATTATCGAGCAAGTAAGACCATCACTTTCAATTTGGGCTATCCAGGTGCTGCGCGCAGCACGATAACCGAACCGGCTGGCAGGAATATTGCGGGTCGCATCCCAACGCCGACAAGAATGGGTTACACTTTTGCCGGCTGGTCCCCGGAGGTGCCAAGCACGATGCCGACTTCGAATACGGAGTATACCGCAACATGGACTGCCAAGGAAGATACGCCTTATCAAGTCGTATACTTTAAGCAAAATATGGGGAGCGACACTTATACTGTAGCGGATACAGAAACGTATCGCGGAGCTACCGATACAGAGGCAACTCTGGAGAATGTAACCCCAAGATCTTATGCAGGATTTAAATTAGATAAAAATATTCCGGAAACGGTACTGAAGAGTCCAATAACCGGCAATGGCAAGACAGTGTTGAAGTTGTACTACAAGCGTGATGCCCATACGTTGACTGTTGATTACAATGGCTCCGGGCAAGAGACCAAAGTGATTGAAGTTCCATTTGGAGCTACGACACAGCTCTATCTAGGTACACCGACGTGGCAAGGACATGTATTCGCAGGCTGGACACCTACTCCTCCGACTACTATGCCTGAGGAGAGTATCAAGTTCACTGCACAGTGGACGATTAACACCTACACGGTAAACTTTAACAGCAATGGCGGGACGGAAGACGTGAGTAGTCTGACGGTAGAGTACGGTGGTTTGGTTAACACACCTGATGAACCGACTAAAGAAGGCTATGTATTCGGCGGTTGGTACAGTGACAGCGATCTGACGAACCTCTATGACTTCGCAGCACCTGTTACGGGTGACCTTACATTGCACGCAAATTGGATGCTTCGTTATACCGTGAGCTTCGAGAGTAATGAAGGGTCGGCAGTAGATCCCCAAGTGGTTACTGAAGGATCCAAGGCTTTCGCGGTTACCCCAGAGCGGGAAGGTTATGTGTTCAGTGGCTGGTACAGCGATATGGATCTGACAAGTCCCTATGACTTCACTACGACAGTGGTGACGACAGATATTACGTTGTATGCCAAGTGGACGCTTTACGTGCCGAAAACCTATACTGTGAATTTCAAGAGTAACGGTGGATCAACAGTAGAAGATCTGACAATAAACGAAGGTGCCGTTGCTACTGCCCCACCAGCTCCAACACTTGATGGTTATACTTTCAGTGGCTGGTACAGCGATATGGAGCTGACGACTGCCTACGGCTTTACGGAAGTGATTATGGAAGCTTTGACACTCTACGCGAAGTGGACGAAGAATAGCTATAAGCTGAGCTTCAACAGTGACGGAGGATCAACGGTGAGCAGCCAGTCTGTGGAGGACGGGGAAGCAGCTATGGAACCTGATGCGCCAACACGTGAAGGCTATAAGTTCAGCGGCTGGTACACTGACATCGATCGGACTCAAGCTTATATCTTCACAACACCGATGAAAGCGAGCCTCTCGTTGTACGCGAAATGGACAGCGATATACACGGTCAGCTTCAACAGTAACGATGGATCGTCCGTGGATAACCAGACGATAGAAAATGGCAACCATGCTACGGAGCCTACCGTACCAACAAAGGACGGGTATATATTCAGCGGTTGGTACAGTGACATTGATCTAACCGAGGCTTACAGCTTCACGACATCGGTGACGTCTAATCTAACGTTGTATGCGAAGTGGACATCCAACAAACACACAGTGAGCTTTGATAGCAACGGTGGATCGGATGTAGAGAGACAATTGGTAAGTCCTGGAGAAAAAGCGACAGAACCGTCAATGCCAACGTGGGAGGGTTATAGGTTCGACGGCTGGTACAGCGACCTTGAAGGGACGCAAGCCTACGATTTTCAAACTGCAGTGACGACCAATATTACCCTATACGCAAAATGGATCGTAACACCGTGGTTCAACGTAGGTAATTCGTTGGAGGGTAGCGAGGCTTATCAAGTTTTAACCGACAGTCAGGGTACGACTTATGCCTCTTATAAACGTTCTGATCGTCTGTATTTGGACAAATATGAGGCAGGAGTTTGGAAAAACATCTACGAGGGTACGGGGAGCACTATATACAATACGAAGTTTGCCCTGGATAATCAGGACATTCTTTACCATACTTCTTCCGGCGGTGAAGGTGTATATGTGCAAAAATATAATGGTGATACCTGGGAAGATATAGGACGCAATGGTTCTCTTTCGGGAGAAAAATCTAACATTGCTTTTGACCAAAATAACGTTCTTTACTTGGTTTACAATGGTTCAAACGGAAAATTGCAGGTGGTCAAGTATGAAGAGAATCAATGGGTGCCTGTAACTGGTGGTGAGAGCTTCGTAGGAAAAACGACTAACGCAGTCATCAAGTTTGATAAAAATAATACCCCGTACGTATTAAACGCTGTGTTCGAAATGATCAACAGAGGTAATCCCGCTTTAAATGGAAGCGGCCTGCGTCTAGCGGTCATGAAATATATGAATGGAGCATGGGAGAGGGTCGGTGATTTGGGTTTAGTGGAAGTACGGCCTATTATGGAAATAGCAGAGATGGAACTCGACCCGGATGGAGTGCCTTATGTTCTTTACTCATCACTTTCTTCATGGGTTCTAAAGAAATATAACGGTACAGATTGGGAAAGGGTTGGTGAGCATGGCACCGACTACAGGAGGCTGGGGCTCGCTATTGACAACTATGGTACTCCTTATGTTTCTTATGAAGATAAATCAAATGGAAATCGTACAACCGTAGTGAAGTATGAGGGAAAATGGAATCCGGTGGGTGAAGGTTTATACTCAACTAAAAATTATACGCTAAGAATCACTAAGGGAAAAGACGGTAACCTTTATATGATTTTCCAAGATTCAATTTCTG
Source organism: Paenibacillus barcinonensis (assembly GCF_003217495.1). GTDB lineage: Bacteria > Bacillota > Bacilli > Paenibacillales > Paenibacillaceae > Paenibacillus > Paenibacillus barcinonensis. The sequence continues at coordinate 205,888 of NZ_QJSW01000007.1, forward strand.
GTAAAACAATTGTAATGAAGCATAAGCTACAATAGTGTAGGCTGACTGATTGTAACAGAAGAGCAGGAAAGGAGTTGTCCCAAGAGCGATAGTCTTGGCTGGGGCAGCTCCTTTTTGTGTTAACAGGGAAAAAAGTAAAACGTCGATTCCCGTTCTTGTGCTTTGAAGTGCACTCTTTTTTTATGCTGAAAAGTGTATTTATTTAAATCAGCTATATGTAGACATTGATTAACAAAAGAACGTTCCATATTCGTCTACAGAAGCACACCTTACAATGAAGCCAAGAGAGAAAGGGTGAATCCAGTGAACATTCAAATTGAACTAACGGATCAGAAGCAGGCTTATATCATCAAAAACATGTACCCGTTATACCTGCACGACCTGTCCGGTCATTACGGATTACAAGAAGAACACAGGCCAAACGAGCATGGCATATTTGAAGTCGGCTCAGAGTACAGGACACTGCAGGATCAATACGATGTGCAAAACATATGGTGGGGAGACCCGGATCATCTCTATCCTTTTCTGATGACGGTATCGGGTATGCCCGCGGGCTTTGCCTTTGTCGCCACGCCGCCTTATTGCCGGCAGGACGTTGATTATTTCATGCATGAATTTTTCTTGTTACAGCCGTTCCGTGGGTTGGGGCTTGCAGAGCAGGCGGCGGCAACAATCTTTGAGAGGTTTCGGGGCAGTTGGGCGCTATTCACCAATGCAGCGGAGAAAAACAAAGTAGGTCAGCATTTCTGGCGCAAGACGGTATCTAATTATACTCAAGGCGTGTATGAAGAGAACGTTGCGGATACAGGCTGTGAGGATGGGCCGAAGCTTGTGTTTCAATTCTCTAATCCTGCCGTCGAGAGCTAGGAGAATGACGTTCGTAGTTCGGGATTCCTATGATAAGAACCCTCAAAATCAGGGTCACCCTGCATCTTATCGGATAGCAGGGTGAGCCTGTAGAGATGCTGAATCATGGATGTGTAGATACGATCAGAACTGATTGATTGTTCCTTTTTCAACACTCAAAAAACGTAAGGATGATTTTGATGTGTCAGATAAATACAAGTTCAGGCGTTGCGGTGTGTACGGCCCAACTTCTGCATGGAAGTTGCCAGTTTCGTCAAACTGTACAGTGATATCTTCAATATGGACGGATACAGGACCTTCCTGTACTTTAATAACAACACTCTGTCCTTTAAGGCTCAGAAATTTACCCTCCAAAATTAAACGTCCATCAAGCTCATACTGAGCAAAGAAGGATTGGTCTTTATAGGTTGCAGGTTTGATATAAACTTCCTTTTGTGGCATTTCAGGAAGAGCAGACTTGTCAGTAGGTTGCAAAGGGCGACCCTTCAAGCTATATAGTGAACCTTGCAAGTGCTTTAAAATAACAAGTGCTTCTGCCTTCGTAACGTTGCGATCGCCTTCATAACCGGCATAGGACAATTCGGTTACACCCCGGACGTAACCTTTGGCGAGTACATATTGGACAGCGTTATATCCATTAAAGTACATTCCGTCTGCGGCAGCGACAATCTCTGCTATCTCTAACCGATCTATAGGCTGGTTACGTTTCTCTTTCTTTGCTATGCCAGCTAGCGGATAGTTGCGATCTTTGGAAATCTGATAGGCTGCATCAACCAAGGTCTGTTTGCCACTCTGGTAAGATGTGATATTAACCCTATATGTTTTCAGTAGCATCATCCAGAACTCAGCTTCACTTACCGTTGCATCGGGTTTCAGTTTTCCGTTGCTTGCCGGGGTAATAATCCCCTCTTTCAGCCCCCATTCGAGTGTTTCCCGTAACGAGTGGCCGGTAGAATCCAAAGGCAATGCCTTGAGAGCGCTACTGTAGTTTTTCGTTTTCCATTTGGGATAAACCTTAACCTTGACCAGTGATGTTTGTCCTTCTAATGTGGCTTTAATCGTGTAGTCACCAGGCTTGATCGCAGTAATCATTCCCGATGCGGATATTCGAAGTCCTTTATCATTGCTGCTTATGTAGCGCATTCCCTCGGTTTTCTCATCAGCAGTGGTATCGTCGTAGTGACTGATCCATATCGTTTGCTGCTGCTCATCCTGATTTAACGTAATTTCCGTTGTGAAAGGTTCAAAATAATTAAGGGCTTGTCCCTCTCCTGTAGTAAACGACCATGTTTTTGATTTTGATTCTGCATTTTTGCTGGTGGAATAGGTAAGTGATACGGTATACGTATGATGCCCTTTTAAAACAGACTTGGGATAAACAAACAAGGTGTTGCCTTGTAGCTCCTCATAGTAGGGAACTGCATTCCCCAGATTATCTTTAATCTCCACCTGAGGATTGGTTATTGTATCTTCTGCAGTAGCCGATATGATATAACCGGAAAATTTCACTTTAAACCGATCCAAAGGGTTAGGAATTTCTTGTCCATAGAACCCTACGGGTACATTCGTCTGTTGATTATAGGGATATACCGCCAATATATCATTTTTTGATGAAATGATCGTAGGTCCGGCCATATCCACCACAGCTGTACCATCAACGAGACCGATACCTATTTCACTAAAGTAGGGGTCTAAAATAATGTCCCGATGATAGGCCGTATCCAGCCATCCTTGCATTGCTTCAGAGCTGCTTTTCTGATTGAAATGCATGACCTCTCCAGTGGATAAACCATACTTTGAAGAAGCTGTATAACCTGCGGCAATCAGACGATCTTTTGCTTTTGTTCCTGTGAATCCTGGCCCGCCTTCAATTTCGGAGTGTGCTTTCAATCCGGTAAGCTGGCTTTTATTATCGTTGTAATGCGAAGCGTGATTCTCAGCAGCTCGTGTGATTGCTACATTCAATTTCACTGGGGGTACGCCAACTTTTGCACGAACCGAGTTGAGAAAATCAAGCGCATCCAGTTGATCCTGAGTATACCCGGAGCCTGTGCTGTTATCTGCACTGGCTTGTGATGTACCGTTGAAACTGGAATTGGATGTCACCAAGGTAAGAAGAGACAGGAAAGCGAACAGATAAGCAATTCTGGTCATGAAGTGAATTCCCGGCTTTGAAGAGGGTTCTTGCTTAAGCAATGGATATAACCTCCTTTTGTGTAATATGATAAAATTCGACATTTACCTTTGTTAATCCTTCCATCAAAGTTGTATGCCATGTGTGATGTGTTTACATTCATGATCTGAATGTGTTTTTTGGACAGCACAAAGAGGCTTCTCTCCGTTATGAGTCCGCAGAGAAAGCCTCTTCCTGGTGATTCACACTAGAAATTCATACGTGCAAATGTAGCATCGCCCTTCACTGTAGTGCTGCTGGAGGCATTCACTGTATCCAACTGTAACACGTAATCATAATGCCGGATGTAATATCCGGGCTGGCTGAAGGATTGCAGGGAGACTTTGCTGCTGTCGGCCCAGCCAGGGCTGATGAGGAACGTGGCATCTCCTTTATAATCCGTGGTGTTGGAGAATGCTTCGAGTACAACTTTGTTACTGGTGTTCCGTTTCAGGAAATAACCCGGATAGTTGATGGACTCTAATGAAATGCCGCTGGAGCTGGCAAGGCCTGGTACAACGCGGAACTGTGAATCTAGAACAGGGGAGACATTGGCATCAATGCGAGCGACATAATTGGCGTGACGGATCATGCGATCCGGTACGTTGTGTGAAACAAACTGACTGTAGCCAGTGGCTTCAGGGTTAGACGGCCCCAGCATTTTGACTTCATGCAGCGTTGGGGTGTACCAGTTGCCGGGATTGTTCCACAAGACAGCATTGACCATATTGATCCGTACATAGCGGGCAGTAAAATGCACAGCATCCGTGGTGAAACCATAGGTCAGATTGTTGGTGCGATCCAAGGTGGAGTAATTAACACCATCGTTGCTAATCTCAATTTTGTATTTGTAGTACCCTTCAGAACCCTTATACATAAACCACGAAATGTCGATCTCCGTAATCGTCTTAGGTGCTCCAAAATCCACCTGCCACCAGGCAGGCCAGCTATTGGAGGAGGCCACCCATGAAGTCTGGTAGTTGCCATCATTGACGTTGGATGCAGATGAGCCGGAGGCTGTGGAGCTGGCCGAAGCCGCTTTGCCCTGAGCATGGTTGATAAGTGCGGGTGTGGTGATCTGTCCCGTTGCCGCGTCAATATTCCATGTTGTATACCATTCCAGCGAGGCTGTGCCGCTCGACTCATTCAGCGTGAGCGGCAGCCAGATGTGCTTATGCTCGCCAAGATTCATCGGATTCCAGCGATCAGCCATATAAATATAGGAGGTTGTGCTGCTGCCCTGAATCGTGGCAATATCATGAATCTGGGAGCCGAAGGCCGACGGATTGCCGTAAGGTGTGAGTGCGGTCCATGGCCCAGTCATGGATGTTGCCGTAGCGTAAGCACCCTGATTCGGATACCAGCCGGCAGCCTGGGAGGTGAAGAGGTAGTAGCGGTTTCCTTTTTTCACAACGGCGGGGGCTTCACGGTAGACATTCTCGAATAGCCATCCTTCAAACGACTGTATCCCCGTATAGCTTGCATTCATTTTAAAAATAGCCATCGTATCATTTGCACCGCCATTTTTGCGGGAAGCTGTAACCAGGTAACCTGTGCCGTCTGTATCCACAAAAACAGTCATGTCCCGTGACTCATAATCGAGCGGGCGGAAGCTGCCCTCATATGTGAATTTGCCGTTAGGTGTATTGCTTGTTGCGACCGCTACGCGGCCAAGATTATAATCTGTGCCATTCTCATAATGTGCCCAGAGCACATATTGTTTGGTTGAGGCGTTATAGATCACTTTGGGTCGTTCAATCTTGCTGGAGGCCAGCTCGGTGGCGGAGTCTTTGGTCAGAATAGCGTTGCTGAAGGTCCAGTTTTTCAAATCGGTAGAGGTGTAGACATTAACGCTGTCGAATTTTCCGCCTACTGCATGTTCGCCATACAGATAATACGTGGAGCCGACCTGCAGGATGTTACCGCTGTTTGCGTGAATGGGATTGCCTGCCGTATCAAGCCAATCGGTGCCATTGGTGATGGTCACACTTGCCGCACTGGCTCGTTCAGAATGCAGGCCGTACAAGGTGAATGCGAGCGCGAATACCAGAAGCCAGATCGTCTTTCGTTTCCCCATTACGTACACCTCCACAGAAATTAGGAATAAATAATAGCGCTTTCATTTACATTGTAATTGATTTACAATCTTTGGCAAGTGAACATTTCGATGAGAGATGAACAAAGCAAAAAGGTCACAGGGCAAGAGCGGCAAGAGCGAGGGGGAGCCAACGAACCTGCTGGAGCTGACAACCTCTCTTTGAATCTTGAAAAAAAGCCTTCAACTCCGCTCAAGGGATGTACGGATATGATCTACATATGCTGAATGGATTGTCTGTGCCGAATAGGAGAGCAACATTGTGTATGTCGTCTCATGATATAACTGTCCTGTGCCCGTGACGGGTGCTACTTCATTCAGTAGGGGGATAACATTATGAACGAGACATGCAGAAGACTGGAAGGACAATTTGCTTTGGTAACAGGAGCGAGCAGAGGCATTGGAAGCAGTATTGCAATCCGTCTGGCACAGGAGGGCGCGTATGTGCTTGTGCACTTCGGTACACGGCAAGACGATGCGGAGCAGGTTGTACGGCATATTGCAGATCATGGTGGACAGGCCCAAGCCATTGGAGCAGATTTACGCACGCTGGGTGGCATTCATACATTATTTGCAAAGGTCGATGAGGTTGTTCAGAAGCATGGACGAGATGCCAAGCTGGACATTCTGGTAAATAACGCGGGGATCGGGCAAATTCTTGGTCTGGAGCAGACGACAGAGGCTTCCTTCGACGAAGTGATGAACATCAATGTAAAAGCGCCTTTGTTTGTAACACAGCAGGCAGTCCCGCGCCTGCGGGATGGAGGGCGAATCATTAATATTTCTTCTTTTGTTACACGAGTAGCTTCCCCTGGGGTGTTTGCCTATAGCATGACGAAGGGCGCAGTGGATACCTTCACCAAGCTGCTGGCGAAAGAGCTGGGAAGCCGCCAGATTACAGTCAATGCAATCCAGCCAGGCATCATTAATACCGAGATGAATGCAGGAACACTCACGAATCCGCAAGGGCAGGCGTATGCAGCAGGCCTGTCTGTCCTGAACCGCTGGGGAGAGCCGGAGGATGTGGCAGATGTAGCGGCATTTCTTGCGTCAGCAGACAGCCGCTGGATTACTGGGCAATGTCTCGATGCCAGCGGTGGATCACATCTGTAACCTGTGAAATGTACACACGGATTGGTGGAGCAGTGTGTGAAAATAAAAGATATATCCTGCATCCGAAGGGTATGCAGGATATAGAGCAATCCCCTCGACTCCATAGTGACGGAGGAGGGGATTGTTCCAGCATTGTCAGCACAATGAATGTGCTTGATTATGAGTGTGCTGGTAGCGAGCAGCTATTTTGATTTGTTCAAGAGGCTGTCTACAATAAATTGAAGTTGTGCCTCAAGAGAAATGGGGTCATTAAAAAATGAACCATCTGCATCAATGAAATAAACGTGTTTGTTTTTAACAGCGGGTAATGCCTTCCATACGTTGCTTTTGTATACGACATCCGGATTACCGTCATCCCAGCCCCAGTTGCTTGTGAAGACATAATCGCCTGCATACTCATGCAGTTGCTCCAACGATAGGCTTGCACCCGTGCCTTTTCCGTCAATCAGTTCCTTTTCGATCAGAGGAGGGGCTTTCAGACCGAATTCTCCGTACAGAATCTCCCCGCCTCGTGCAGCTTTGTTCCCCCACGCATATATTCCTTTGGAATAAGGTTGAAGGATGGATACCGTGTGATCCCCTACGACCGCCTGAATCTGTGGTTTAACCTCGGCAATTTTGGCATTCCACTTATCAATCCATGCCTGAGCTTCTTGCTCCTTGCCTGTTAGCTTGCCGAATTCCAGCAATAGCTCCTGGGGATTGGCTGCACCATATTTCAGACTCACCACAGGGGCAATCTGAGACAAGGCTTCATATTGATTTTCCACCAGATAGTCGTACGTGATGATCAGATCCGGTTCCAGATTCAGTATTGCTTCAGCGTTGCTCCCTTCGCCCAGATCAACGATGCCTTCCAGCATGCCTTTATGGTATGGGTTGCGCATCGCATCATATGTCGCTGCTACCGGCTTGACTCCAAGCACCAGCAAATTACCGATGGCACTACCTGTCAGATCGACAATTCGTTGCGGGTGAGCGGGAATCGTGATGGTTCCTCTACTATCAGTATAAGTCTGGGTTGCCGCAGTAGACGTTTCGGATGCTGTAGCTGGTTTTTGTTGAGATACACCCGATTCGACTGTTTTACCTGTGCCTGTGTTGTTCGTGGCTGTTGCTCCGCCGCCACATGCCGAGAGAATCAAGGTGAAACACAAGAGCAATGCCGCTGTGGCAATGGATGATGATCGTTTTGTTTTAACCATGGTTAAACCTCCGCTTGAATGTAAATGAGAATCGTAATCAATGAAACTATAGCATTCGCTTCCAGTAGCAACAAGGGCAGATCGGGTACGTGCCTTGGGCATATCCGGTATGAAGCTTCCTTTGGGTGAATTAGCCGCCCGGTACTGAGTTGGCGTTACACCATATATTTTTTTGAAACTGCGGCTTAACGTATGGGCATCTGGATATCCAACCAGTTCAGCGATTTCCTGAAGAGGGGTATCTGCGTGCTTGAGCATACGGGCAGCCTGCTGTGCGCGAATCGTCACTAACAGTCGAATTGGACTTTGTTGTACACGCGATTTGAACTGTTTGGTCAGATAACTGACACTGCAATCGAATAGGTCCGCCAGAGATTGCAGTGTGATGGGTTCCATGTAATGCTGCTCCATATAATGTATCACTTGAGCGGACAGGTCAGGAGGGACGGGGGCAATGCCTTGTTGCTTCATTTGTGAGAGAAGGGCGTGAACGAACTGATAGAACAGTGTTCTTGCCTGAAGCTGATGGAGCTTATCCGGGTTTGCCCAATGCTCGTACATATCCTCCAGCTTGCGAAGCAGTGAAATAGGATATTCGGGGAGGAATACACACTGATGCTGGAAGGGACTATCGGTCAGCGGTCGCTTCATCAGGGGATGGGAAGCGGGCAGCATCAGGCTGGCCTTGTACAGGATTAAATAATATTCAAACCGTTCCTCTGCGATAATATTCAGAAAGGCTCCCCGGCCACCTTGAAGGACATGGAATCGTCTCAGGTTATACACCTTGTGATCTAGCTGCAATGAAGCATGTCCATCCAGCACATATACGAATGCATGCGAAGGGAGCTGATAACGTTGTGTGTTCTCTCCGGGCTCCAGCACGGCAAGCCGAATATCCATGACCTGGATCGAAGAATAATTCCACCAATGGATATGATCGTCTAGTGTAAGGGTCATCTGTACCATCCTCCTACCGTGCAGGGCATTTCTTATATTATATTGATAATGATTCTCAACGTAAAGAGAGAATAAGGGATAACGGACCTTTTCAGGTCAGCTACCCCTTGTTTTGTAACTGGATGATAAGATACATCCTTTGCTTGGTATGATCGGTCGATCGTTGTATTGGACTTGCGAATGAATCTGTTTATTTTCGGCCTTTGCGAACCTTGAGCTGCATGCGTTTGATCGTCGTATGTTGCATAACTTCCAGCACGAGCGGACCTTTGCCATTTAGAATCTCAACATCGGTTACATTATCGAGAATTGTAATAATCCCGATATCATCTGCGCTGACGCCTTCAATCTTGGCAATCGTGCCTACAAAATCAACAGCCCGAAGCTTCTTCTTCTTGCCACCGTTGAAGTTCAGCTTCATAATCTGCTGGTTCAGCTGCTCACGCTTGTCCTTCTTGCGTTCAGGTACGATGCGGAGCCGCTGCTCAAAGGCTTCCCTGTGGCGATCCACCTCTTCTTCAGAAGCAGCCTCGACAACAGGAATCTGAAATCCGATGTACGCTTCAATCTCGGCGAGACGTCTGCCATCCTTCGGTGTGACTAGCGTGAAGGCTCTGCCGGTTTGCCCTGCACGTCCCGTACGGCCTGTGCGGTGCACATAGCTTTCTTTTTCCAGCGGGATGTCGAAGTTGATCACGTGAGTGATGTTGGTAATATCAATCCCCCGCGCGGCTACATCGGTTGCCACCAGATAGCGGAATTGTCCGCGCCGAAAGGCATTCATGACTTCAATCCGTTCATCCTGCTCCATGCCACCATGAATGCGGTCAGCCGGATAGTCCAGGTCAGCCATGACGCGAAACAGCTTATCAACATTTTCCTGTGTACGGCAGAATACGATGCAGCTATCGGGGTTTTCCATAATAAACAAGTCCTGCAGCAGAGCGGTTTTATTTACTTCCGATGTGCGAATTACAGCATGCTCGATCGTGGCTGTGGTGAGTCCACTGGCTTTGATCTCGATCTCTACAGGGGTGTCCATGTACTGCCGGGACAGCTTGGCCACATCTTCCGGGAACGTTGCGGAGAACAGCATCGTTGTGCGTTCCTGCGGCAACGCCTGAATAATAGCCTGTACCGTCTCGATAAAGCCCATGTTCAGCATTTCGTCTGCTTCATCAATAACCAGATAGGCGATACGGTCCAGCGGCAGCGTGCCTCGTTCAATATGATCCAGAACCCGGCCCGGTGTACCTACGGCAACATGGGTTCGTTGTTTCAACTCGGCTTTTTGAATGTGAAAAGGGGATTGTCCATACAGAGCGGTTGCTTTAATACGTTTAAAGCGTCCAATGTTCGTGATATCTTCATTGACTTGCAAGGCCAGCTCTCGTGTAGGCGTCAGAATCAAGGCCTGAGGTTTATTTTCATTCCAGTCCACCAATTCACAGAGCGGGATGCCGTATGCGGCTGTTTTGCCGCTGCCTGTCTGGGATTTAACGACCAGATCCTGCTTCTCCAGTGCGACAGGAATAACTTGTGTTTGAACCTCGGTAGGCTGCTCATAGCCCAGATTGTCCAGTGCTCTCACAATTTCATCACTCAAGCCATAATCTTTAAACTGCGTTTTAATCATCATTTACCTCTTTTGCGTTTAGTTTGGGATGCGGACAGTGTACTCACGTGACGTGGGCCTATGCCACATACCCATGATCTTATTACAAGCATTGCACCGTACATGTACCGTATACTCGTCTTATTATACCCTATGTGCAAGTGATGCAGGGTGGTAAATAAAGAGGCTTAACATCATAGGGCCATATCCTACCTCTTTATCTGTGTATCGCTGCCCCTCTATATCGGTTCGATTTAACGTCTACCAATGGGCTGAGCCAGTATGCTGTAGAGACCTCCAGAGGATTCAGAAGCACATGAGTGAATAATGCTTAACGTTCCACGTGAAACGATTTGTAGCATTCAGGTGCAAGTATAGCTGCTTTATAGTAGGAGGTGTGCAGCAATATGCATTTCATATCAAAAAGGGGCGATGACACCATAATGACATGGAGGCACCGCCCGGAGTATTTCAGTAGTGATTATTTTAAAATAGTTACATACTTGCCATATACATATGCTACCCGTCCGCCCAGCTTTACTTTAACCCAGCCGTATCCAGCGTCTGTGCTGATCACTTCAAGCATTGTACCCTGCGGTACGGAAGTAATGACTGTGGCTTTGGAGGATGCGTCAGCGCGTACGTTCAGATAAGCTGCTGTAACCCGTGCTTGTTTGGCTAAAGTCGTTGGAGCAGGCTGATTTTGCCCCGTGGACGTTGATGGTTTGCTAGGTTTGCCTCCATCCGGCTTCGATGCTCCTGGTGTTGGCACTGGCTTCGGCTCCGCTGGAGTCACCGGTTTCTCCGGTGAAGGAGCTGCTGCTTCGTTTTTGCCGCCATCGCTGCCTTCACCGGGCTTGCCAGCTTCGGCCTTGCGAGCTTTGTTTAGCTGCTGATAGAATGCACCTTTCGTTTTCACACCTTTGAACAGCGCTGCATCGACTCCAGCTTTGGAAGACAGGGCTTGGATCTCATCGGCAGTTACAGCGTCCAGAATATTAATGGAGGCGATGTTCGTATATTTGCCGTCTTCCGTTGTCGGCACGGACATCACACCATCGTTAATCAGCTCAACAACATCTGCACGTTCTGGTGCAGTCAGGTCTACGCCGGTAATTTTCCAATTGTGCTGAATCTTCGGCTCGTAGACGCCCTTCATAACCTCCTTTAGATAGGCAATCGACAGGTTACGAATCGTACCTTGAATTTCGCCGAACGCTGAAGCATCCTTGGAGGACCATAGCTGCTTGAACTTACGTCCTTCGAGTGCTCCTCCTTTGGCAATCAGGGCTTCCATACGGTACGCATTCATACCGAGCTTCAGGTTGTCCGCTGCCTGAACAGCTTTGCCATTGCTGTATTTCAAGTTCGTAATTCGGCTGCCATAAGGCTTGGTCAGATCAATCTCATAGGTTACGCCACCGAAGAAATCATCGGTACTGTATTTGGAAGCACGGCGCTTCGCATCAAAGCTGATGGTGACATCCCCAGGGCGTGAAGCATTAAAGTACCCCGCCGACCACTCCATATAATCCTTCAGATCACGCCCGGTTACTTCATATACCGTCACTTCACCAAACGTGTACTGATAGTTGAACGCAATATCCTTTTTCTTGATCGGGCCAACATCGAGCTTGGCCTTGTCGTTATCAATCTGATGTGCGACCACATCGGCGTTACTGTAATGCAGCATGACCTCGGTGAAAAAGTCGGAAAGGGGTGTCTCCTGAATCTGTACCGCTGGAATCCCCTTAACCTCGTCTGCGGGAACCAGGTTCATTCCCTTCAACTGAGCTACCACAATGTTGGCATCCGCACGAGCGAACTCGTGGAATGGATGTAATGTTTTTTCCAAGGAAGGATCGGATACTTCATATGTGCCATCGGCTTTTTTGACGGCGAGTGCCTTGGCTTCCTTGCTCTTGAGCACAACCTTGCCGTCCTTTTTGGCAAACGTTAGATCAATACGTGACATATGCGTACCATATTTGTTCGGCTCGGAGATCAGCACCCCGTTCACCGTCTGTGATTCAATTAGCTGATGCATGTGTCCGGCAAAAATAGCAGCCAGCTCCGGGTTGGCATTTGCGATATCCGTCACCCCGGTTCCCGGTTTACCGTTCTCGTTATCGAGCCCCATATGCATAAGACCAACCATCACGTCTACTTTGCCTTTCAGCTCGGCAATCGCTTTGCGAGTCTCTTCGACCGGGTCTTTGACAATGACACCATGCAGATGATCGGTTCCTTTCTCAAACTCGGTAATCATCGGCGTGTTCATGCCAATGACACCTACTTTGATGCCGTCCCGCTCAATAATCGTATATGCAGGCATGTAGCGGTCGCCGTTTTCTTTAAAAATGTTACCGACAAGCGCCTGGCCCTTGAACTGGGAAGAGATTTTCTCCAGCACGTCCAGACCAAAGTTAAACTCATGATTGCCCATCACCCAGGCATCATAATTCATTTCATTCATTGCAACCATCATTGGAGACTTGGGCTGATCATTGAACAGCTCCGCAGAGTTATCCTGAATCATATCACCGGCATCCAGCAGAATCGTGTTCGGATTCTCGGAGCGGACTTTTTTCACCATCGTATAGAGCTGAGTCATGCTGCCGGAAGGGTTTGGCCCATCCAATGCATAGTCCCAAGGCATGAATCGACCGTGAATGTCAGATGTACCAAGCAAGGTGACGGTGGTTTCCTGATCGCTCTCAGCCGCTTGAGCGCTTTCCGAAGCGAGCGGTGTGAACAGCAGGGATGTGCCTAAAAGAACAGATAAAGACCAGCTTGCGAAACGTTTCAAGGCATGTGTACTCATGTGTAATCTCCCTTGTGTTTGAGTGTGTGTAGTTGTATGTATCCTTCCATACTAGATAAACATTAGAGGAATGTAAACGCTCATGTAACGTTTATGTTTGGAGCGAAAAAAATGGTGCGCAGCACAACTATGGAAAAATAAGTATACTTTTCAAAGTAAATGGTATGATTTATATGTGTATAAAACCAAAATTATCCATTATGATGTCTTTGTAAGCGCTTTAAAAATAAACAAAGCCAAGGAGGAATATTATGTTGAAGTCCAGATGGTTTAAGACGGTAGGTACGCTCGCACTGGTGGGTGTACTGGCTGCGTCAGTTGCGGTGGGCAGTGTCAGTGCCGGACTGGCTAAGGGCAGCAAGTTCCTGGGGAATATTATCGCTGGTCAGGTTCCATCCAATTTCAGTCCATACTGGAATCAGGTGACGCCAGAGAACTCCACCAAGTGGGGGGCTGTAGAAGGCACACGTAACGTGATGAACTGGGGCCAGGCGGATATGGCTTATAACTATGCCAAACAGAACGGTTTCCCTTTCAAATTCCATACGCTTGTATGGGGTAGTCAGGCGCCTAACTGGATTAATAATCTTTCTGCCGCCGATCAGAGGGCAGAAGTCCTCCAATGGATCAGAGCAGCCGGACAGCGCTACTCTCAATCAGAGTTTGTCGATGTGGTCAATGAGCCATTACATGCGAAGCCTTCCTTCCGCAATGCAATTGGTGGAGACGGGCAGACAGGCTGGGATTGGGTAATCTGGTCATTCGAGCAAGCAAGACAAGCCTTCCCGAATTCCAAATTGCTGATCAATGAATATGGCATTATCGGTGATCCTCCGAAAGCAGATCAATATATCCAGATCATCAACCTTCTCAAAAATAGAGGCCTGGTCGATGGCATCGGTATTCAAGCGCACTATTTCAATATGGACAACGTATCTGTCAGCACGATGAATACGGTACTGAACAAACTGGCTGCAACAGGTCTGCCAATCTATGTGTCTGAGCTGGATATCACTGGCGATGACAACACTCAATTGCAGCGTTATCAGCAGAAGTTCCCTATTCTGTGGAAGCACCCGTCTGTTAAAGGCATCACTCTGTGGGGCTACAACCAGAACCAAACATGGGTTAACGGCTCCCACCTGGTGAACAGCAACGGCACAGAGCGTCCTGCGATGCAATGGCTGAAAACCTACATGGCGAATAATCCTTAAACAGGAGTGTAACGTCAGCCATGACTTCAAGAAACTCTACCGCTTGATCTCGATCTGAGTCGAGATACCCTGCCTTATCCCCAAACGAAGCCTGTCCCACTGCACTATGGGACAGGCTTCGTTATTGTTTCGCATGTGAATCAACAAGAACAAAATGACATAGATTCATAAAAGATTCGAAAACCCCGCCAATGGTTCAGGCGGGGCAGGGAGAGAGGGGAGGCCGCAGCGGTATTACATTCCTATGTATCAGCAGCTGCTTTCTGCTTCTGCTGCTTTGCTACGGTGTCGTCTGAGGAATCATATCCTCAGGCTGCGGTTTATTTTCAAAGATCAGAATCGTTTTGCTGCGGGCTATATATCCAACCGTGGTATGAAGCTGCTCTGAAATAAATCGAACCGGAACATAGGTATGGCCATCCTTCATCAGCAGCGGTGCATCATTCATGACAAGCTCATCGCCGACGGTAACCTGCTTACTGCCTACACTCCAGCGGATGATCTCATCTTCATGGGTGATTGTAGCCTCACGTGTGCTGTTGTTCCAATTCACACGCGCATTCAGCTGCTCCGATACAAAGCGGAGAGGCACGTAGGTTCGTCCCTCGCTAATAAAAGGCGCCGTGTCTAGTGAATAAGCACGATCACCCACATATGCCGTGGTGGAGCCTTCGATCAGGCGCTGAAAATGCCCCTGCGGTGTCCGCTTCTGCTCCCGTACATTCATCTGATTAAGCAAACTCATCGTATAGCTTCCGCTGCTCACATCCAGATAATTATGCTGAACGGTGAGTCCGGCGGATTCGGGCCATACGGTCGCTTGCTGCGCCAAGGAGGACATTGATGTGGAAGCAGAGATATTGTCTATGCTCTGTGGTTCTGCACTCTCTTGCGTGAATGATAAGTCTGAGATTGGCGTCAGGTCCCAGATCCGGTTGTTGGACAGCTTCAGTACACTCAGGCTCGTGAATGAACGCAGAGGTTCCAGATCGTAAATCTGATTGGATTCTGCATTCAGCTCCGTTAGGCCCGTCAATGCTGCAATATCGTTCAAGTGCTGGATCTGATTGCCCGAAATATCCAATGTCCGCAGATGAAGCATATGGCTTAGCGGTTTAAGGCTGGATATATGATTATTGGACACATTCAGCTCTCGCAACGAATCGGGCATATCTGTGAAAACATCAAGTGAAGAGATGTGGTTGTTGGCTAGATTTAACTGTTTCAGCCTGGTTTGAGCCGCTAGTGGCGTAAGGTCTGTAATGACATTGTTGGAGATTTCCAGCCATTGCAGCGAACGCAGCCCTGTCAAAGCATCGAGACTTGCAATCTTGTTGCCGCTGGCATGCAGTGTATGTAATCTTGGGAATGAACGCACAACGTCAATTGAGCTGATCGAGTTGTTGCTGATATACAACCGCCCGAGCTGCTGTAAGGCCTCCAGCGGCTGGATGGATGTAATGTAATTGTTACGGATGTCGATCTCCCTTAGCTGGGTCAGGTGCTCCAGTGGTGCAAGGCTTGTAATTTCATTGCCATACAGGCGCAGATGAGTCAAGTTCACAGCGTGTTCCAGCCCGGACAGGCTCCGAATGCCTGAGTTACTCAGATCGACTACACGTAGCTGTCTCAGATCAGCAGAAGTCAGCGGCTCTCCTACAGGAATATTTAATATCAGCTTCAGTCCGTCCTCCAGTGCCGGGTCTTTGACGAGATGCTGCTCCGTATCAGAGACGGTATAGGCCAGCGCTTGTCCTGCAGAGCTGATGCTTAGAATACAGATGAGCAATAACAGCGTGAATCTTCTCATTACATGCCTTCCCTCCAGATCATGTATATAGTAGTGGAGACCATGTCCTATTTTTAAATGCGTAATATTCGAAAGATATCTAAAACTGCCTTAGCAGCTCATTGAAAACAGACAGGTTATTCTGCATCGGAGTGTTCAGTGTAAATCTTCATGGATCGTTCAACTTATCTAGTTATTAACCTACCTTGAGGAAAAAGGAACAATTCATTTACCAACGTGTATCTCTGTATACCTTTATTCGATATGAGCAGGCTCTAGCCCTGCACTTTTTCAGCATAAATTTGTAGAAATCCAACCCATTGTTCATCAGCGGCCTATTCAACCTCCCAGGGAAGCGGGTATACATGTACAGATACCATATGCAGAGGGAGATGTGCCGGAAGAATCGTAGATCAGATGCAATACATAGCATTTCTCCATATAAATGTGGGGAAAATCTATTGAAACCGATTGCATATATGTGTCACAATCATAGACGGAAGACTGATATGGAGAATGGACATGCATACTTGTATTCGTGTCACATGCAAACCAACTATTTATGAATATGGAGGGGAAACATCTTGAGAACCATGAAGCTGGGCAGCAGCCCGCTCGATGTGCCTGTAGTTGCTGTAGGTTGTATGCGAATCAATTCATTGGATAGCAAGGACGCGGAGCATTTCGTACGTTCTGCGATGGAGGCAGGTGCGAATTTCTTTGATCACGCCGATATTTACGGCACGGGAACATGTGAGGAGATTTTTGCCGATGCTGTGCAGATGAGTCCCCAAGTTCGTGAAAATTTGATTCTTCAATCCAAATGCGGCATTCGCAAAGGCATGTTTGATTTCTCCAAAGAGCATATCCTGAATTCCGTTGATGGTATTCTACAGCGTCTTAGAACGGAATATCTGGATGTGCTATTATTGCACCGCCCGGATGCACTCGTTGAGCCAGAGGAAGTAGCTGAAGCCTTTGACCAGTTGGAGCGGGAAGGGAAAGTGCGTCACTTCGGCGTATCCAACCAGAACCCGAACCAGATTGCACTGTTGAAAAAATACGTGAAGCAGCCGCTGGTAGCCAATCAGCTGCAGTTGAGCATTACCAATACAACGATGATCGACAGTGGCATCAACGTAAATATGGAGAATGATGCAGCAGTGAATCGCGATGGCAGCATTCTTGATTACTGCCGTCTGCACGACATCACGATCCAGCCGTGGTCGCCATTCCAGTATGGTTTCTTTGAGGGGGTATTCCTCGGCAATGAGAAATTCCCGGAGCTGAATGCCAAGATTGATGAGATTGCTGCGAAGTACGATGTCAGCAACACAACGATTGCGATTGCCTGGCTGCTTCGTCATCCGGCAAAGATGCAGCCGGTGACAGGCACCATGAACATTGGACGACTGCAGGATTGTGTGAAAGCAAGTGAAATTCATCTTACTCGTCCAGAATGGTATGAAATCTATCGTGCAGCAGGAAATGTGCTGCCTTAGGCTACGACAGACACGAGCCCTGGTGGCTCGTGTTTTTTATGCCGCTTTAGGACTTGGAAGATTCCCCCTTTTTGATATAAAATATATATACATACTTTTTCGTTTTAAAAGGATTAAATTGTAATTAATACAAATTAGTTGAAATTATTTTGTTGAAAAGCACACACATATTACATATAATTACTGTTGCATACCGACAATCTCGTTTTTGGTGTTTTTATTTTGGAGGGTGGTGTTCCATTGGAGCCGACAACCACGATACGCGATCATTTAGAACGTTATCTGAAGCGTGAACAGATGTCGATCAGTCTTTTTTCAGAGCTGTCCGGGATTAATTCCGGCACACTTAGCAATATTTTGAATAAAAACCGACCGATCTCCATGCAGCAGCTGGATCGTATGACGATGGCTATGAAGCTTGAGGCAGGCCATTTCTATGAGCTGTACATTGATGAATGCTTTGTGCATGCTACACCCGATTGGCGAAGACTAGGGCCTTTCCTGCATCGTTGTGCCGAGCTGGATAAGCTGGAGTGTATTGAAGAGGTTGTGCGACTGATGATGGATAATTTGTCATACATCCCGTTGTTATTCGAATTGGCAGAGGAATTCTATCATGATGGAAAATGGAAGCCAGCAACTCTTTTATATGAAACGATTGCCGAAAGTGAGAAGATGCAGCATTCCGAGCGGCTTGCGCTTTGTCAGTACCGCCTGTTCAAGCTGGGGCTGACCAATGACCAGCAGCGGAATGTCATTATTGCCGCCCAGTTTGAGTATTACGTGGATCGGCTGGATGAACGCTATCAGTTGGATGCATTGAATGAATTAATTAATGCTTTTGGAGCCTTGCATAGATGGAATAAAGTTCAAGAGCTGTCCGATAAATTAAAGGTGAAGGCAACGGTTCATTATGAGCTGAACGGCAGAAGGAGGCAGGAGGAGACCAAAAGGCCGATTGTTTTTTATATACTTTATTCCTCTCTTGCCTCAGGAAGTGCTTATTATCACCAGAAGGATTATTGTACAGCACTGGAGTATGTTGATTCATACGCCGATACCAGTTGGATTAAAATTCCGAATGAAGAAGAGCAACTCGTGATCAATCAGTTTCAGGAATGGGCTGAGGCTAACCGATATATTTATAAGTTAATGGCTGGAAGATTCGAAGTTCTGCCGGATTATCTGGCATACATTTCAACCAAAGAGAATGAAATTTTTCCAGCACTCTGTGATATTGTGAAAGCGGCTTTACAATACAATCAGGATATTGATCATGTCTTGCGGGACTACGAATCCTACTTCATATATCAAGAGCAGCACAACCGAATCGGTAAAGTCAGCAGCCAGGTAACGGATGATCGATATTTACGACTTTTATCAGACTTGGGTGCATACTATTTAAGGAAAGACAATTATTATACAGGAATACAATTTGTTCTAAATAGTTTGAAATTTGCTATTGAAATTAGCAGTGGACGAGGTATGCTTAGAGGAGTCGGACTGTTTGAGCAATACAGGGAATTCGCATCTGAGACGGCGAAACAGGAATACAAATTGATTATTAGTGAGGTGCAGAAACTCAATGAAGAGAAAGTTGGCTTTGCTGATAGCTACATGTAGCATCGTTGTATTCATCTCAATTCCACCTGCGCAACCTGTCCCAGACACGAAGAACCCCAATCCTGAGGTTATGAGACCTACTGACCATGGGTTCGGCACTTGAAATCTTAACATATGATAATCACGGTTTAGGGACATAAGTCTAAGCCACCAGAGTGTATCTGACATCGTTCAGATGCGCTCTTTTTTGTGTGCAATAAATGTTACAAGCTGCTAAGTAACCATGCGAGCGTATCTGTCGTACCCCCACTAATCTATTGATTGGCATAATAATCTAAAATATGACAAAAGGAGGGGGACTATGGAGCGTATGGAATTAAAATCACAGATTGAAGAAGCGAGACAACTGCTGCATCAGGTACATTTGCAATACGGGAGTTTGCTTCATCCTGAAGTGATTAGACAATCCGTAGTGCTTGATGCCCTGCTGAATCAATATAACCGAATGTGTGTGGAGAAATGGATGAATTAATATGGGCCTATTTACAATATCGTTTTTGTATACTATAGTTAGTTACATGAGTAACTAACCAACTAACTAAGAGGCATAGTAAAACTAATACGGGTGATACCTTTGATGACAGATCGAGGGCGGGCCCATCATTAAAATGAATGAAAGTTGGAAACAGATGAAATCGACTTTGGATGAATCCCTGCCTATTTTCCATCAAATTGCCATGATGATCATGGATGATATTGTGGAAGGCAGATTGAAGGTGGAAGAGCAGGTACCCTCGACGAATGAGTTATCTCGCTTTTACAATATTAATCCGGCTACGGCGCGAAAGGGGCTGCAGGAGTTGGTGGATAAAGGCATCATATATAAGCAGCGAGGTGTAGGCATGTTTGTTGCCAAGGGAGCCAGAGAAGCGCTCCTGGTTGAACGGAAACAGCATTTTTACGAAGAATATATTAAACCGTTACTTGAGGAAGCAAGACGCATACGGATAGATGAGGATATGATCATTGATCTGATTCGCGGCAAGAAGGATAAGGAGCGTGAACTATGATTGATATGGAGCAGGTATGTTACAGCTATCAAAAGAATAATCCGCCTATTCTGAACAACGTCACCCTGCATGAGCATGAACCCGTGATTGGGGCGATCTGGGGAAGAAACGGGGCCGGTAAAACAACATTGATGAGTCTGCTCGCCGGACACAATCGCCCTGATCGTGGAACCATCCAGGTGATGGGTCAGAATCCATACAATAATTTGTCCGCACAAAGTCATCTCTGTTATATCCAGGAGAACCACCCACTCGGAAAAAACTGGACGATACATGATCTGCTCACCATGGGATCGCATTTTCATGCAGCATGGGATCAACAGCTTGCCCTGCGGTTAATTGAGGCATTCGAGCTGCCTTCCAAACAGAAGATCAGCAAGTTTTCAAAGGGAATGAAGACTGCCGCCCAGATCATGCTCGGACTGTGCAGTCATGCGAGTGTGACGATTATGGATGAGCCAACCAACGGGCTGGATGCCGAGAAACGGAAATGGTTCTATGAGGCGTTGCTGGAAACTTATGAAGAGAATCCAAGGCTCATCCTGATATCGACTCATCATATCGAAGAGGTGCAGCCATTATGCGAGAGTCTGATCGTGGTAAATCAAGGAAGCATATCAATTCATCAGCCTATGGAGCAAGTACGCGAACGAGGTGTTCTTCTAACAGGGTTGATTCGGGATGTTGAGGAGGCGACTCAAGGTGCTGCGGTTATTGAATCTGCCCGATTAGGTACGACGAGCAAAGTGATGATTGATGACTTGTATTCGAAGGATTGGAAGGCGAAGGCTCAGCAGTACGGACTTTCTATTGAAAAAGCATCACTTCAGCAATATCTGGTTAATGTGACCCGGCAACAGGAGGGGATGAAGGTATGAATGCAATCAAGGGAACCAGCCGAATGATCTGGGATGATATGCGCTTGTATCTGACCATCTTTAGTTCTATTGCGCTTGGGCTGACAGCCATCTATGTAGCTATTGGTTTGCTGTTTGAAATAAGCTATTCCTCACAGTTGTTCGGGCCGATGTACGGAGGAATCTGTACCTTTGCAATCGCAGGTCTGCTCACGCTTTATCCGGTTGCCATTGGCATGGGAAGTACAAGGATTCAATTTATGAAATCCTTTTATATGATGGGGGCGTGTATGGTTGCATGCACGATGGTCATTCAGCATGTCATTTATTGGACTGTTCATCTTCTGAATACGACAGGCTGGCTGCAAGTCACATTACTTCAGCCGGGAATGCTGTACTCATCACGTTATCTGTTGCTTCCATATTTATGGATAGACCTGATGGTTGGATTTCTGGTACTTGGCCTATCCGTTTTCCTGACGGTGTGCTGGATCAGGCTGGGGCTGCGTAACTTCCTGTTTCTGTTGTTTGGCTTCGGCCTGGTGATGTCGCTTGTGGTTGCCTTTGGGGATATGAGACAGTTCACACTCTGGGTTGCCTATCAGAATCGAATGCTCGTATTTACGGTGTTGGGTTTGATCGGAGCAGCCTTGCTTCTGTCCACCTATCCCATGATGAAGCATGCTCCGTTGCTACGCAAAGGCAGCAAGGATTAAATTAGGCATGAACCTGGGTGCTAAGGCGCGGCTGCATAATGTGATGATAAACATCATTTGTCTGATGTAGGCAAAAAATAGACATACGTCATTCGTGTGCTTATCGCCACCAGACACATATAACAAGAAAAACACGAGGGAGCTCCTGCTCACCTCGTGTTTGCTTTATTTTAGCTAAGCCTGAGCTTGAGGTTTGAAGCCCTCCTCCTGAAGATATTCGCCAGCTTCACTGCGGGACTCGAAGGCCATCTCCAGATCGTGACCGGCATACACACACCACATGTCATTATCGTATTTCAGCGTAAGGATGTGCCCTTCCTCATCGACCCAAATTCCGCCGCCAGTCGAGAGTTTGGGGGCTGCTGATGCTTGTCTGTCGTTTGTTTCTTCTGGTAATTCTGAGGTACCTGATGCTGGTGCAGGTGCAGGTGCATCTGGATTGTAAGACATCGCCTGGAGGGTTGCATCCAGTAAAGTGCGCATGTCCTCTTCGGAGTAATCACGAATATTCACGAAGCCTTTGGCGTCGGTCTCGTATTCTGGCAGCAGCCCTGCATAAATATAACCGTTACCGTTCGGGTGAATATGGAGTGCTACAATCTTTTTCTCATAGGCGCTGTCTTCGTAATGGAAGTTCACACGTCCCAGGGAAACCTCTTTGCGCTGCAATTGGGGATAAGATCCCAAAATTTCGAGCTTTTGTTCAACGTTAAGCATAGTTGCCTCCTGTTACTGTTAGGTAGTGGGATTATACCACAGGTGGAGACGGGAAACATCTTCTGCTCATGGGCGAGTGTGCGAGATGAAGGTTGATTGACTTATCCTCCTATAGAGCTGTTAAAATACTACGTCCAAGCATTCTCAAGTGTTCCATCACTTGTAGATAAGGATAAGGTCCATAGCTTATTCGTGCTACGCCCAGAGCGGCGAGCTGTTGCGGGGAAGGTTTCTGAGCGGTCACCATCACGTTGACCGGAAGCGGCGAATGCTCGCACAGCTCTTGAATCAAGCGCTGATCCTGTAGTCCTGGAACGAAGATGCCGCTTGCACCGGCTTCTGCATAAGCTTTGCACCGTGTGAGTGCATTATTGATCAACGTATCATTATGCTGCTCTGCAGCATGCTGCAGAAACAAATCTGTACGTGCATTAATGAAAAGCGGAATGCCGGCCTGCTCAGCAGCTTCCCGGGCAGCCCCTAATCTCATAACTTGCTCTTCTATATTGTATATCCCATCACCAGAAGGCAGCTGATCTTCAATATTGATGCCGACGGCTCCGTGTTCGATAACGAGCAACACATTTCGACGTATTTCTGACACAGACCTGCCATACCCTCCCTCTATATCGACCGTTACAGGCAGATCAACGCTGCTTGTAATACGTGCCAGGTTAGCCAGCACCGATGAGAAGGGCAAAGCCTCTCCGTCCTGTTCCCCGTGTGCTGCAGCAACCGACCAGCTTCCCGTAGCGATAGCCGTGGCTCCGGTGGATTGAATGGTCTGTGCACTTCCCGCATCCCATACATTAACCAGAATGAGAGGGGTTCCTTTTACATGATACCTATGAAATTGCTCTGTCTTCTCTCTCAAAGTTTTCTTTACAACGCTCATCTGTGTACACTCCCTAATCCTTTTTAACGTCTCGTGATGTTGTGGGCTATCCTTGATGACGGACTATTTTCTGTTTTGTTTCTCATGCTTGAGTAGCCAGTCCTTGCGTGTCAGTCCTCCACCGTAACCGCCCAGCTCACCGCTCGAATTAATGACACGATGGCAGGGAATAACGATAGCCAGCTGATTGGCTCCATTGGCCTGTGCTACAGCCCGGTATGCTCCGGGTTTTCCCACTGCATTGGCAATCTCCTGATAGGATCTCGTTTCCCCGGCTGGAATTGATAATAACGCATCCCAGACCTCTTTCTGAAATGGTGTTCCTAAACAGAACAACGCTGTGTCGAATGCTGTTCTTTTGCCGTCGAAATACTCCGTTAATTCTCGTGCAATGGATTGAATGGGCTCCGTTGTGCCAGGCACGATGGCAGAGTGGGTCCGCTTGCGCAGACGTTCTACCTCACGCTCCAGGCCTCTGCGGTCAACGAACTCAAGCAGATACAGTGCCTGCTCGTCCGCGACAGCCATCATCGGACCAAGTCTTGTATCAATCCAGGCTGCCTTCAGCACTCGTTCTTCATCAACTTGGGTCGGGGCGGCGCCCATAATTCGTGAGAAGGCATCCCTGAATCCGCTGCTGGATTCATATCCGGTGGAGAGCTGACTATCAATGACCGTGCGTCCTGAGCGAATATGCTTGAGAGCCAGCCCCATTCGCCGGGCACGCGCATATGCGACAAAGGTCATGCCAAATCTTTTTTTGAACTGTCGGCGGGCTGTTGATTCATCAATGGACAACGCTCTGAAATCCTGAGCCTTCCAGCGTTTCTCGGGCTCCTTCTCCACAGCCTCGACCAGCATACGCACTACATCCGATACGTGGTTGGGGTGAGACAAGGGGCGGCAACGCTGGCAGGGGCGAAAGGATGCAAGCAGGGCCTGCTCCGCAGTCTCGTAGAATTCACAGTTCTCAAACTTCGGCTTCCGGGCGGGACAGGTAGGACGACAGAATACCCCTGTTGTGGTGACCCCGACATAAAATAAACCTTCATATTCTGAATCCTTGGTTAATAGTGCCAGATAATATCGTTCCTTCAGCTCAGCAGAGATCATATACTGCACGTCCTTACTTCAATAGAATCGCAATCTTTCCCTTATTATAGGCCAGGTTAACCGATACCATCGCCGAAAATCAGGCATTTATTCTGATATATATCACTGAATATTTTGGAATTAAGAGATTGTTCAGAATTTGTTTAGAATCAAGTGATAATATAGACCTATAAAACGAATTAAAAGATAGTATTAATTGCCTAGTTCATGTAGAAATAGAGAAAAAATTCGCGTTGTTAAACGAAATGGATATAGGTAATCAAGCTTAGGATTAGCGAATCAAGGAAGATGAAGATCGGGGGTCGATGAAAGATGAGATATTCCACGTACAAAAGCATTCACGAACACGGGCAGTCCTTACCTGCCAAATCAAGTATTTCTTATGTGAAGTCCCATTCTTTGCACCAGATGACGCATGGAGCCTTAATCAAGATGCTGATTACCATTAGTGTGTTTATCGCGGGTTGCGGTGTTGTGTTTACTGTGTCGGCTGGGGATGAGCCCGTTCTGCTGAATCAGAAGGTTGTCGTAACTTCAGGGGATACGTTATGGAGCATTGCGGTTGAACACAAACCGGAACAGATGGATACGCGGATATATGTCGAAGCACTGAAAGCCACCAATCGGCTACAGCAGGGAACCATTCAAAGTGGACAAGTGCTGGTTCTGCCACAATTTCAACGATAACTATAAGCAGTGGCTTTAATGAGTCTCTTCTTCTTTTTACGCATACTTATTCATACATGATCTTCACATGAACCGTATCATCCTGATTTTTTGATCTCATTTACATAATATGGAGCTTCATGAGGAACGATATGGTGTAGTGATGAATAGGGTTCATATTCGAAATCATGGATGCCCATGCATGTGTGGAGATGAAGGGAGAAGAGTGGCGTATGAATCAAGTGATCAACAGAATGGTGTTATACACAGCCGTGTTGTGTATGGTCCTTGTCGTTAACGCATGTGGTGCTAAAAATAATAAAGAGTCCGTTCAAGAGCATGCTTACCCGCAGTCCAAGCAACCGATTGAGGAAGCAGGACAGGCGGCCGTACCGAATGCGGAGGCCAAGAACAAAGCGGACGAGAACCGTGATAGTGCTGAAGGTCAGGAGAGCAAGATCAAGACACAGTCTGAAGCGAAGGCGTCCTCAGATGAAATACAGGTTGTTATTGACCAGTCGGAGAAACCGATGAAGGGTAACAGCTTTGATTTTGCAATCAAGCAGGTGCCGAAGGGTTACAGCTTAACGGAGATGCGCTGGACATCCAATACGGTCACGATTGTAAACTCTCTGGAGGAAGCGATTGAACATGGCAAGAACGGGGAGGACGGTTTTTATTTAAGTGGAAACGGGCAGTATTCCGGCTTGATCTATTCAGACGAGATGAAGGGTGAACGCGGGAAGGCTATATTTGTATTCACCAATGATAAGGGAAATGTGCTGATGTCCGAGAAGGAGATTCATTTGAAGTAGTGTCATGAGCACTCCAACTTTTGACACTGTGGCTCATCAAATAAGCGCGAAAATAGTTCAATTATAAGTTAGGTAAAGATCGACATAAGGCCAGCATTGCTGACCCTGCTGTCGATCTTTTTTTGAATTTTACAAGCGTTCAAGTAAATAACTGTTCGAGATATTGAATTCACTTCTACTCCTCACTTCAATGTTCAGTGTTTGTTAAGACCAAAGTAATAGAATGATGATATCAAATGAGGTGGAATGGTTTTTTATTCGGAGGGGGTAGTTATGAGTAAACAGGTTCGAAAGTCGATTAGTGCGTTACTTGTGTTTGTGCTGGTGCTGCAGGTATTTGCTGTAACTTCAATACATGCAGAAGGAGGACTTGAAGTACAGGATAAAAAAATTACGACAAAAGTCGGACTAAATGAAATTCAGTTAAATTGGGTTGAAGCTACATCTGTTAGTCCTGAGGATTTGATGTATTCAATATATATGTCAGATCAAGCGAATATCGATACAGTGTCAAACGCTGAAAAGAACGGGACCAAAATCAGTGGCCTGCAAAATGGTAGTAGCAGTTTTAAGATCGACAATTTAACATCTGGAGTAAAATATTACTTTAATATCGTTGCAAGCGATACCGATAGTAAGATTGCTTATTCAATGGAGGAAGTGAGCACCCTCTCTTCGTCAGCGCAAGCTCCATCAGTGACGGCAGATGATGAAGCGAATGTGATCATTGGCGCCAAGAATACGATGGAATATAGTGTGAACGAAGGTGCTGACTGGCAGGACTACGACACCACAGAGCCACCAAGCTTCAATGGCAATGCATCTGTATGGGTACGGGTGAAGGCCAGTAACAGTGAACCTGCAAGTCAGCACAAGGTACTAACTTTTACAGAAAATACGGAAACAAACCAGCTTGATTCATTGAACCTGGCTAAAAGTAAGGGGGATATTTCAGGCGTGTTAGCTGCGCTCCAGCACCCCAACTTGGGAATCTTGCTTCCTCAAGGCTTTAATCTCTGGAGTGACGATGAAAAGCAATCTGTGGCCGAATTTGTTACTATGATAAACGGTTCGACAGGTTATGTGAGCAAAGGTCAGGTTCAATATGCACTGGATATAGCTATAGAGCCAAGAAGCCTTTTTGATTCAAACGATTTATTGACTGTTGAGCAAAACATCACGGCCTATTTCGGGAATTTAGCTTATTTACCTCAGGTATTTGGTGCAAATACGGACGAAAGTATCCAGGCGTTATATGAGCTGGGAGAAAAGTATACTAATCTGTCATCAGTGGAAAAACAAATTTTCGCTTATCGTATCATGTTTTATGCGAAGCGCGACGGCCTCCCCTCTCATAAAATTCGAGAGCAACTGGATGCCATTTTGTCCACATATTCCTCTATTAATCGTGTAATTGATTCAGGAGATATGCATAACGTACTGATAAATCTTCGATTAATTCAGAAAGAGTCAACGGATTACAACAATGATCCTGATACAATCGAGAAGATGACCCCATTTTCGCTTGATTTGGATAAGATAGATCCCATTGAATATGAAACTGAACAAGAACTTGCTCAATGGATGATAGACCACCGTCCAGAGACGGGTTATGCAGACTACCAAGCGATACAAGAAACATTTGATGCCTTTTTTAATCCGGTAAAAGATCCACTCAAAGAGCTGAACACAGCAAAGAGTGAAGAAAATGTGAAGAATGTGCTGCAATTGATCAAGCTGCCAGAATGGCTGGACCTTCCAGAAGGATTCGAGAGCCTTCAGCCGGAAGAGCAGGAAATTGTTGCTCAGGTTGTGATGACATTTGTACCTTCAAGCTATGATTATCAATCCAAGGCAGAAGTGCAATATGCGCTGAAAATGGGTTTCGAAGGGGTTATGGCGGCGTTGCAAACAGACCCGCTATTATTTCAACAGCATTTGATCAGCTTCTATAGTCTTGTTAGTCAAGCTAATCAGTACATCTCATATCCAGATACTGGCGGCGTACAAATCGTGAGCCAGAAGTATGCCAAGCTCTCCAGCGTGGACAAGCAATTAATCTCTTATATTGCACAGCGTTTCTCTCAAGACGATGATTTTGTCATGAAGGATGCTTATATCGGTTATCTCATGTTGCTTTTACAGTATCCGCCTATTAATGAGCCTGCTACCCCGGAGGAAATGCTGGGGTCACTGCAAATGATTTACGAATATCAGCACTCATCAGAGGCCAATACGCCGGACAAGAAGTTTCCTCTGGACTTTGGCAAGCTTGCTACGATTACAAGCAATGAAACCAAGCAGGAGCAGCTTGCTCAATGGATGATAGACCACCGTCCAGAAACGGGTTATGCAGACTATCAGGCGATACAAGAAACATTTGATGCCTTTTTTAATCCGGTAAAAGATCCACTCAAAGAGCTGAACACAGCAAAGAGTGAAGAAAATGTGAAGAATGTGTTGCAA
>NZ_QJSW01000007.1:234214-278652 GCF_003217495.1 Paenibacillus barcinonensis
GGCGATACAAGAAACATTTGATGCCTTTTTTAATCCGGTAAAAGATCCACTCAAAGAGCTGAACACAGCAAAGAGTGAAGAAAATGTGAAGAATGTGTTGCAATTGATCAAGCTGCCAGAATGGCTGGACCTTCCAGAAGGATTCGAGAGCCTTCAGCCGGAAGAGCAGGAAGTCGTTGCATATATCGTAATGTCATTTGCATCTTCGGATTATGACTATAAATCCAAGGAAGAAGTGCAATTTGCGATAGAAGTGGGATATGAAGGGCTTATGGCGATGCTGCAAACAGACCCGCTGTTATTTCAACAGCATTTAAATAGTTTCTATAGTCTTATTAGTCAAACATCTGAGCATATGTCATACCCGGGAGCTGATCTTTTACAATTCGTAGGTCAGAAGTATTCCAAGCTATCCCTTGTGGACAAGCAATTAGTCTCGTATATTGCTCAGCGTATATCTAAAGATGAGAGTCTGTCGATGAATGATAAGTATACGATTTTCCTTCTGTTGCTTATGCAGTATTCGTCGATCAATGAACCTGCAACCACGGGTGAGATGCTGGCGGCACTGAACAGCATTTACGTATATCAGCACTCATCAGAGGCCAATACGCCGGACAAGAAGTTTCCTCTGGATTTTGGCAAGCTTGCTACGATTACAAGCAATGAAACCAAGCAGGAGCAGCTTGCTCAATGGATGATAGCCAAGAAACCAGTCGGTGGATATACCAGCTATGAAGAAATTCAGAAGGCATTTAACGCTTTCTTCGCACCGCCGAGTGACCCGACTACCCCTGGTTCTTCTACAGGAAGTGGTAGCGGTGGGGGCGGGTCATCCACCCCTGTGGCAACAACCAAGCAAGAGCAGATTGTCGTGGATGTGAACGGGGTGAACGGTACAAACCTGACCAAAACGCCAATTACACGCACAACCGAAACAAATGGTGTCGTTAAAGATCTGGTGAAGATGACGGACACCATTGCCAAGCAATCGGTTGAAAAAGCAAAACAGCTGGGCACCGATACGGCACGCATCGTTATTCCAGATACGAAGGATGCCGTGTCCGAGACACGTATTGAAGTTCCGAAAACTGCTGTTAAAGAGCTGAGCGACGGCTCACTCAAGCTGGAGATTTCAACAGCGAATGCAGTTATTTCTGTACCAACGAAATCTATCGCCGGATTCGATCAGGATCTGTACTTCCGCATCGTTCCACTCAAGAAGGATTCGGAGCGTAATGAAGTCGAAGAACGCGCGAAAAAAGAGCAAGTGATTCAGAAGGCAGCACCGAACAGTAATGTACGTGTACTGGCTCGTCCAGTGGAGATTGAAACCAATATGCAGAGCCGTGAAATAACACTGACTCTGCCGCTGGGGAACAGTCTGCCAACCGAAGCTACGGCTCGTCAGCAAGCGCTGAACAAGCTTGCTGTATACATCGAACATAGTGACGGTACGAAAGAACTGGTACGAGGCAAGCTGGTGAAGCTGACCGATGGCAGTGAAGGGATCGAGTTCACCGTAACCAAGTTCAGTACGTTTACCTTGGTATCTGTAGACGGACTGAAGGCTACTCAACAAGCAAACCCTCCGTACATTCAAGGCTTTGGCACAGATTTCCGTCCAGATGCATTCGTAACACGTGCACAGATGGCAGCGATGCTTGCTCGCAATCTATCGGGTGAGGCCGCAATGGCGTCTACAACAGCGGTAAGCTTTGCGGATGTGGCTGCAACACACTGGGCAGCGAACGAGATTGAGCAAGCACGGGCGGCGGGGATCATGAATGGTCTGAACAGCACAGTGTTTGCACCGGAAGGGTCGATCACTCGTGCGCAGATGGCAACGATTGCGTATCGCTGGATGCAACAACAGGCGAATGCAGAGGTAACTACTGGAACTGCATCGAATGTTGATGCTACGAGCACAACGACTGCAACTGGCCCTGCTACAAATGCAAC
Source organism: Paenibacillus barcinonensis (assembly GCF_003217495.1). Taxonomy (GTDB): domain Bacteria; phylum Bacillota; class Bacilli; order Paenibacillales; family Paenibacillaceae; genus Paenibacillus; species Paenibacillus barcinonensis. The sequence continues at coordinate 236,177 of NZ_QJSW01000007.1, forward strand.
AGCCGCAGCCTCCTTTAATGATGTGCCTGCTGATCTGTGGGCCGCAGACGCGATTGCATACGTGCAATCTGCGGGGCTGATGACAGGTTATCAGGATGGCACGTTCAAGCCGGAAGGCAGGCTGACTCGCGCCGAAGCGGTTAAAGTGCTGAACGTATTGTTCAAGCGTACACCGCTGACAGGAGCTGGAGCACCATCCTTTAGTGATGTACCAGCTACACACTGGGCATATGCCGATATTGAAGCCGCGGCGCAGAAGTAATATTTTCACATTCAGAAAAGTGATATGACCAAAGAAGGCCACCTCGTGAAGGGGTGGCCTTTTGTATACGATCCTGCTTGGATGTTTTACTCCTCTAATAAGGATGAGGCTTCTTCATACAGCTTACCCTCTCGCAGTCGATCTACAAATCCCTGCAGCCAGATATAATATTGCTCTGCATGCTGGAGCTTATGTAAATCTCGCAACGCTTCTTCACGTTCTTGTGCATGTGTGTGCTCCGATAGAATGATGGCTGTCAGGTCAGGGATAACATCACGGATGCTTTCCAGCATAACATCGACTTCCCGTTGCAGCTTGATGCCGAAGAAATTTTGAAACGTACGGTAGAAATCCGTCTCCGCCACATATTGATCCTGCCGCTCCTTTTTCTCCTCCAGCTTGTAGATCATCTGAGACTCTGTTAATGAACGTACGGCATAGCTCATGTTGCTTTTGCTCATATTCATTGAGGTTTTCATCTCTTCAAGGGTCATCGCACGATCCTCAAAATACATGACCCCGTACAATTTACCAAACGTATGATTAACCCCGTACAGATCCATCGTATTGGCGATGGACTCAATCACTTTTTCCCTTAGCTCAGACCGATCAGGCAACGAAGAATGATTCGGTTTCCCAGCGATTTCTTTTCCCACAATGTCACCTCGGCGATAGGATAAACGTTTCCATGAACATATTCATATTTTACATGAATCCATGGATTTTTAACACAACCCGGAAATAGATTTTTCAAAACGAATGTACAATAATTTTTGTACAGAACAGAAAAAACGCATCTACTATCTATAAATTGCCAATCATTAAAGAAAATTTGAACAAAAGGAGTGAAAGCATTGCGCATGAAATTATGGAGGGAATCCGAAGCGGTTCTCTTCACGCTGCCTGCGCTCATCCCGCTGATGATCTTCTGGCTGGGGCCGCTGGGATATATCGTATATCTCAGTTTTACCGACTGGGACTTCATGAGCCCGGATAAGCTGTTCGTGGGGCTGGACAATTACAGCTACCTGTTAACGAACTCTGAATTCTATCGCTCCCTGAAAGTCACGCTGTTATTCGGACTCGGGAGTGTCATTCCCACCATTGTAGGCGGGCTCGCTCTAGCGTTGCTGATGAATAGCAAAATGAGATCCTCCGGTATTTTCCGTACCCTGCTGTTCTCGCCATGGGTTACACCAACGGTTGCGGTATCCATCGCGTGGTCATGGATTTTTGAACCGCAGGTGGGGCTTGCCAATCTGATGCTGGGCTGGGCGGGCATATCACCCATCGGCTGGCTGCGAGATGTAGACTGGGCACTCGTGGCTGTGCTGATTGTGACACTGTGGAAGTCCATTGGCTGGGCCATGGTGTTCTACCTGGTAGCACTGCGCAATCTGCCGTCGGATCTGCTTGAAGCAGCATCCATCGACGGGGCTGGAGCGTGGGACAAGTTCAGAAGCATTACCTTGCCGCTGATCTCGCCAACCACCTTTTTCCTCTCCATCATACTGACGATTCAATCCTTGCAAGCCTATGACCAGATTAACGTCATGACACAAGGCGGTCCAGCCGGATCAACCCGGACACTGCTGTACATGTATTATCAGTCCGCCTTTGAATCCTTCAATGTGGGAGAAGCTTCATCCATCGCTGTAGTTATTATTCTGATCTGCGTGCTGTTGTCGGGAGTTTCCTTCCTGCTGGGCAGACGCCTGGTGCACTACTAATGACCATGATATTACCGAAATCAAAGACCAAACGAATGAAACCGAAGGAGATCCGGCAAGTGTCCCGCAGCAAAATAAAAATCAGCGCAATCCTTCGTTATCTGCTTCTCGCTCTGATTGCACTTGCGACCGCATTTCCATTCTATTGGATGGTGATCAGCGGCTTCAAAACCAATGATGAAATCTGGCAGTTCCCGCCAACCTTCTGGCCGGAGACGTTTCTGTGGAACAATTACGTGGATGCCTGGAATGCTGCACCTTTTGCACGATACATGTTGAACAGCACCGGGGTTGCCCTGGCGATCTGTCTGCTTCAGATTGTGAACTCCAGTATGATGGCGTATGCCCTTACACATATGCAGTTTCGTCTCAAAGGCGCGTTAACGGCTATCATACTGGTGGGCTACATGATACCGAGTACAGCCGTATACTTGCCTGGATATCTGGTGTTAAGCGAGCTTGGGCTGCTGGATTCCTACACGGGGCTGATCGTTTCCAACTGTGTCAGTGTGTTCTCCATCTTCCTGATTCGCCAGGCCTTTATGCAGGTGTCACATGAATTGGTGGAAGCGGGGCAGCTTGACGGAGCCTCACACTTCCGCATTCTTTGGACAATTATTACACCGCTCGTTCGCTCCAGCTTCGCCGTGATGGTGCTGATCACGTTCATTGAACAGTACAACAACTATTTCTGGCCGATGCTGATCACCAAAAATCCAGACCTGCAGCTTGTATCCGCTGGACTGCGAAGCTTCTTCGTGGAGGGCGGAGCCTATGGACTGGCTTGGCCGCAGATTATGGCTGCGAGTGCGTTCACCATTGCACCTTTGTTACTTCTTTTCGTGTTCACCCAGAAAACGATCATGCAGAGTGTTAACATGACGGCTGGCGTAAATAAGAACTGATACACCTCGCTTGTCTGTATCGCTCTGATGCAGCATGCGCACAACCATTTCACCTAAAAACAGGAGGAACAACAATGAATTGGAGTAAGCCGGGTATGACTTTGAGAAATAAAATGAGGCTGAGCTGGAAGGGCGGCATGTCACTGGTGCTTGCAGCAAGCTTTGCATTAATGACCGCTTGCGGAACACAAGCACCCGCAGAATCGAGTTCAACCGCTGCTGCGAGCGGCGGCACGGAAACGCAGGCCAAAGCGCCGGTGGAGATTGAGTTCTGGTATGGTCTGGGCGGCAACCTGGGCGACAATATGAAAAAGAAAATTGATGCCTTCAACGCTTCGCAGAACGAGGTTGTTGTCAAAGGTATCGTGCAGGCTGACTACACCGAGACAGAGCAGAAGCTCCAGGCAGCGATTGCGGCCAAGAAGGTACCTGCTGCTGTGCTGAGTGCCAACATTGACTGGGCGCGCAAAGGGTATTACGCCTCCATGGATGAGATGATCGCCGCCGATCCGAATTTCAACAAAGAGGATTTCGTGCAAACCTTTCTGGAACAAGGAAATGTGGATGGAAAGCAGTTCTTTTTGCCGATGTATGGCACGACTCAAATTATGTACTATCGCATGGACACGTTCAAAGCAAACGGCATTGACCCGGCAAGCCTGACCACATGGGAGAAATTCGCCGAGGCTGCCGCGAAGATGACCAAGAAGGAAAATGGCAAAACAACCTTCTTCGGCTGGGAGCCGATGTGGGGCAGAGACAATATGATTGATGCTGTTATGGGTAAAGGCGGCAAAATTCTGAGTGATGATGGTAAAACCGTGATGATTGACTCCCCTGAATGGATCGAGACGTGGGAGCTGTTCCGCAAATGGATCAACGAGGACAAAATTATGGGTATTCAATATGGCGGTCAAGGCTGGGAGTATTGGTACAAGACGATTGATGATGTGATGAAAAATAGAGCGGCCGGATACACCGGCTCAAGCGGTGACCAAGGCGATCTTGACTTCAAAATCGTAGCAGCTATGCAGCAGCCCGGCTGGGAAGGCAAGGGCGAAGGCAAGCCGGTAGCCAGCGCCATTCTCGCAGGTATTCCGGCAGCAGCTAGTCCAGAGCAGCAGCAAGCAGCGTATAAATGGCTGACGTATTTCTCCAAAACCGAAAACACAGCTTCATGGTCCATGAACACAGGGTATATTGCTGTACGTCAGTCTGCACAGCAAGACCCGGATTTCAAGAAGTTCAGTGAAGAGCATCCGCAGATTACAGTGCCACTGCAGCAGGCAGCACATGCTTCCGCACCTTTCCGTGATCCAACAGGCGGTAAAATCAACGATGCGTTGAAGGAAGCTGCGGACAAGGTGCAGATCAACAATGTTCCGGCAGAGCAGGCGTTGAAGGAAGCCAAAGAAAAGGCGCAGAAGGAATTGGATCGCATTGCGAAATAAGGACTCGAATAGGATGTATGGATAAGGTAGCTAAGCGTCATTGAAGATCGAGTGTTAAACAGAAAGGACGGTACACAGCGTACCGTCCTTTCCATTCCAGATGAAGAGAAGAATGAGAGACAAGGAGTCAAGTCTATGCAAGAGAACAGAGTAAGGCATGGAGGGTTGCCCTCCGTGCAGGCCATTTTGTTTGACAAGGACGGCACGCTGCTTGATTTTACACACATGTGGGGCTTCTGGACGGATTGTGTACTGCATGATTTCAGAGAACAGCTCAGCACTCGAGGGCTGAGTCTTGATGAGGATGAGCTGTCGCAGATTTGGGGCACGTTTCATGATGAACAGGGACGGATGAATGGGTATGATATCCGCGGGCCGCTCGCTATGGGCACGATGGAGGAAGTGTATGCCGTGCTGACCTGGCATGGATATCGAGCGGGACTTAGCTGGGCTGAAGCCAAAATGATCGTTCGAGCGTGTCTTGCACAAGCGGAGGAAGCAATGGAGGTGCATCGTCCGGCGCTTCCGCTGCCCGGTGTGCGGGAGTACCTGGAGCAATCCCGGCGTAAGGGCCTGAAGATGGGCGTGGTAACTGCTGATGAGACGGCAAATGCCGTGAAGCATCTGCAATGGATGGGCCTAAACGCGTACTTTGACGTAGTGATTGGCACCGATCTGGTGGACCGCGGCAAACCTTTTCCCGATATGGTGCTGCTTGCCTGTGAGCGATTGGGTGTGCAGACACAGCAGGTTGTGGTAATAGGTGATACGGATGGAGATATGGAGATGGCAAGAGCAGCTGGAGCAGGGTACAGGATAGGGATCGGAGCGCCTGGCAGCATTCATCTGGCAGACCGGACCATCGAAGGATTCCACGAATTACTTCCTGGCGGGTTAGGCCGATGACCAATAGTCAAGCTTATCTAGGCTGGATCTTGCTGGCCCTTGCCATTGGTCTGGAGCTGAGTGCGACTATCCTGCTAAAGGTATCGGATGGTTTTTCCAGGCTGTGGCCTTCGGTCATGATGTTTGTTTGTTATGCGGCGAGCTTTACCTTTCTGAATTTTGCCGTAAAATATATGCCGCTGGCTGTGGCCTATGCGATCTGGTCGGGTGTTGGGATTACGCTGATTGGCGTGGTGGGGCATTATTTTTTTGGAGAACGTCTGCGGTTAACGTCAATGGTCTGGATTGGTTTTATTCTGATTGGCATTATTGGGCTGAAATGGAGTGATTCTTAATGAGACATGAACCTAGCGGTTTGCCTGAGCGGCCTTTGGCCTCCTTTCAGGTGATTACGGACACGCATGTACGGGACGAGGTAAATCATATTCATAACCGGCATCTGGAGCAGGCGCTGGCAGATATCGCTTCTTTTAGCCGTGGAAGCAGCGGTATTATGCATGTGGGGGACCTGACGGATCGGGGATTGCCGGGTGAATATCGTGAATGGCAGCGTATCCGGGGGAAGTATGAAGATCAGCTGGCTGATATATACCTTACGGTGGGCAACCATGATATTGGTGCAGTCATCTGGCAGAAGCCGCCTCAGGTCCTGCTGGAACTGAGTGAGAGTCAGGTAGCCGAGATGCTGGAGCAGCCGGTAGAGCTGGAGCATGCGGTTAACCAAACGGTAGAAGAGTCCGCAGCGCTGATAAAGAGGTTGTCTGGCAGTCAATACGTAATGCCTGATCATGTTGGTCACGAAGCAGAAGCGGAAAGTACGCCTGCCATAGCCGAAACGATTACCGTCGCGAGACTGTGGCAACGTCGCTTCATGGATTTTGAAGCGGCAACGGGCATGAAGGGGGTGTACCACGATCATTGGATCGATGGATATCATTATATTTTCCTTGGCACAGAGCAGCCGCACCCGAAGGATTGTGAGATGTCAGCCGAACAGCTACAGTGGCTGGAGCTGAAGCTTGCCGAGCAGGCTGTACCGAATCGTCCGATTTTTCTTTTTTTACATCAGCCGCTAATGGACACTGTTGCCGGATCACTTCAGGAACAAGGCTGGTATGGTGTGAATCAGGATGCTGAATTGAAGGCGGTGCTTGCGAAGTATCCGCAGGCAATTGTATTCTCCGGGCACACGCATTGGCACCTGCAAGCACCGCATACGATGTACGATGGTGCAGGTCAGATGCCGACCATGTTTAATGCGTCTTCTGTTGCGTATCTCTGGACGGATGCAGATGAGCATCTGGAGGGCAGCGAAGGGCTGCATGTAGACATCTACAAGGATCGGGTTGTTGTGAAGGGACGAGACTTCGCTGCGGGGGAATGGATTGAAGGTGCTGAGTATACGGTTCGCTATCCCCCCAATTAAATTATTGTTCCACGTGAAAAATCACGCAATTGCGTCTTGATGAGCAAAATTTGTAAATGGGTGTGGCTGCGATTTATACTCAAATAGATACACATCTAGATACAACATCGTTAGTCCAGCAATGGAATAGATCCATTTACTTATTTACGGAGAGGATGTAGAAGACGCATGCGAGAACTTCAGGTTCAAACGAAATACGGTAAGGTTCAAGGCGAGCTTTTACAAGGTGCAAGCGTATGGAAAGGCATTCCGTATGCGAAGCCTCCAGTCGGCGAGCTGCGTTTCCAAGCTCCGACACAGCCCGAGTCATGGGATGGAATCAGACAGGCAACCGAATTCGGGCCTGAGAACATACAGCCGCGTCACGATTCAGAGTGGATGGGTGGGCAGAAACCCCCGGAGTCGGAGGACAGTCTGTATCTGAACATCTGGGCCCCTGAAAAAGAAAGCAGTCACCCCCTTCCCGTCATGGTATGGATTCACGGGGGATCATTCGTAACCGGCTCGGGCAGTTTGCCTGTATATGATGGCACACAGCTAGCCGTTCGCGGTGATGTCATCGTGGTCACCATTAACTATCGTCTTGGGCCGCTTGGATTCCTTCATATGGCTCCACTGGGCGAGGGCTATGTATCTAATGCAGGTCTGCTGGATCAGGTAGCTGCATTGCAGTGGGTGAAGGATAATATCACTGCCTTTGGCGGTGATCCGAATCAGGTTACAGTATTTGGTGAATCCGCTGGCAGTATGAGCATTGCTGCATTGATGGCGATGCCAGCTGCCAAAGGGCTGTTCCAGCGAGCCATTATGGAGAGTGGTGCTTCACAGTTCATGCCAGCAGAGCAGGCTTCTGCTCTTCGAGAGGGCATGCTGAAAGTGCTCGGTGTAGACCGCGACAACCTGGAGAAGCTGAACAGTATTCCGGTGGAGCAGATCATGGCAGCGGCAGAAGTGGTGAAGCAGCAGAGCGGAGCAGGTATGGCATTGCTGTTCCAGCCTGTGCTGGATGGTGAGACACTGCCGCAAGTGCCGCTTCAGGCTGTGAGCGAAGGCTCGGCTAAGGATGTTTCGATCCTCATCGGTACAACGTTGCATGAGGGAGCGCTGTTTATTCAACCGCATGTGCCATATTCGAAGGACATTGATATGGTGCAGGGCGTGAATTTCATGACTCCTGATCTGGAGAATCGGGTTGCCATCGCGGACAGCTATCCGAAAACCGCGGATGGACAGGCCCAGGTTATGACCGATATGTTCTTCTGGCGGTCAGCCCTGCAATATGCGGCTGCACAGCAGCAGCATGCCCCGGTGTGGATGTACCGCTTCGACTGGGTGATGCCCGAGCATCCACTTCTGAAAAGAGCCATTCACAGCATCGAGATGTTCTTTGTGTTTAACACGCTGGATGCCTTGAAATTCATGAAGGCTGAGCCGGATGAAGCTGCCAAGGCCCTTGCCCTCAAGGTGCAGGATGCCTGGATTGCTTTTGCGAAGGACGGCAAGCCTTCAGTTGCCGGAATCAAATGGCCTGAATACTCTAAGGATCGGGCGACACTCATCTTCAACCATGAGATAGAGGTTGTGCACGACCCTGAGTCATCCAAACGCGAATTGTTAGGTGTGTAGAGGTTTATGAGCAAATAAGCCACAGAAAATAAGAATCGGTATGCCACAAGGTACTACTTCCAAATTCCAAAGCAAAAGGCGACTTTCATTGTTATTAATGAAAAGTCGCCTTTTTGGTCGAAACAATCATTGCATAACGCTACAGACTTGTGTTACTTGCGTGAGGCTCGTATATTAGAGACTTCGTCGAAGTAGAAGGAGCGTTTGCCGCCAGAGAATAAAACAACGAGCATATGGATAAACAGAATGAGGTACACAAGCAAGTACAGGGTGTTGATGCCCAGGGAAATCCAGACGAGGTAGGGTTGAATTACATCACCCCGATAGTTTGGGTGGGCATACTTGCTTATTAGTTGAATGATAGTTAACAGCAGCCACGGTGCATAGATGGCAATAAATCGTTTCAACAGCGCTCGAAGCGTCGGTGTACTGCTCTGACGATCTACATAACGGAAGCGCAGAATAGCTGATCCCGGTGTATATCCGCTACGGACCCAAGGGATGAAGAACAATACAATGACCATTGCGGTAGATGTGTTTAAAACAGTCTGTATCTCATTGGTTAAGGTGAAGATCGACAGGAAATTGGCGATAACAACCACAACCATACTGTCAATGAGCAGTGCAAGCAGCTGGGGTACGGGGTACACACGGTTCTGCTCTACAATCTGTTCGCTCTTGGCCTGAATACTTGCTCTCGACGGGAACAAGGCCAGCAGCAGCGGTGCTGCGAAGAATCCAAGGACTGCACCAGAGGTATTCATCATCAGGTCATCCACGTCGAAGAGGCGATAAGGACAGCTATAGAATCCATACAGGCCAGTCAGTTGAGTGACTTCAAAAAATAAGGAAAGCCCGAATCCGGCTACAAGGGCGTGCTTCCAAAGAGCTCTCTTTTGCCAGAAATACCGGATATATACCCCCAGCGGCAGGAGCAGCAGTACATTAAACAGCACTTGCAGGAAGGCGCGCCCCTTAATCATGTTGATCCAGGTTGACGGCTGGGACCATACCATAGGGGTTTCCCGCATAATGTCTTTGACGAACATAAAGGGTGTCAGGTTGTAATAGACCGTATCGGCGGCTTGCTGAGCACAGGTGTTTCGTGTTGTCGGAAGCGGCAGAATGATCAAACAATAGGCGGCCAGCAGGTAGAATACAAATGAAAAGCTGACGGCAAACCGTGACCAGCTGAAGAAGCCGTCTTTGCGATAACCGTAGACTAACCACGGCACCAGCAGGAACATGGATGCAATGGCAAAAATAATAAACGCAGTCTGAATGGGGAATACATAAGATGACATAAGCGGAAGCTCCTTTTTGAGATGGGAGTAACGGTGTATCCCAAAAAACATTTTATTTTAGCGATAGGATCATGTGTTAAGGGTGATGTAGAAGCTTGTTCTCATATGATTAAGGTTGTATGTTTTTAATCATAAGGGAGTTACCTTAAAGTCAAGGTCATCTTCCTTTAAATCTGGTTTAAATATGTACCTGAATATATCCTTCGATCTACACTTATGGAGGATGCAGTGATACATCGTATGGAACAACTCGGCGAAATCACGTATACTTGAGAAGATAGCTTAAAATCAGAATGGAGAGTTTAATACATATGTCTAATTTGCCTAATTGTCCGAAATGTAATTCAGAGTACACGTATGAGGATGGCCTGCTGTTCATTTGCCCGGAATGTGCGCATGAATGGTCTTTGGAAGCGGAGGATCAGGATGCGGAGAGTGCCAAAGTGGTGCGCGATGCCAACGGGAACGTACTGAATGATGGGGACACGGTTACGGTCATTAAAGACCTCAAGGTGAAAGGCAGCTCGCTCGTCGTGAAACAAGGCACCAAGGTAAAGAATATTCGCCTGATTGACGGGGATCATGACATTGATTGCAAAATTGATAGTCTGGGTGCGATGAAGCTGAAGTCCGAATTTGTGAAAAAAATCTAAATGCCTATTCAAGCGCGCTGCTTGTGATTGGCTAGGTCTGTTACATCCAAGAAGAGCGTTCATTTCTGCAGTATTGTGGAAGTGAACGTTCTTTTTACGTTGTGCAGAGACAGGAAGCATGAACCTACACCTATAACTTTTCATGCCCATCATAATTAGACGTACATGCTTGAGAAGGGTGAACGGAGCTACGGTATGCCAGCCAAGACACAATTTGCCGGAGACGGGAACAACCAAGGCATTGATCGGTATGAGAAGTACGCATCGGTACGGCTGTACCACTGCTGGAAGAGAAGTGAACATGCGAATCAAGTCCGAATAACCTCCATCTGATTCGATCGAGACCGCCGCCTAGGTTTACAAGTACGTTTAAACTGATATGCCGTGCTTCGGCTACTAAGCTAGCTTGTGGAAGATGGGGAGGATTATAGCATGAAAGCCTTCTGTGACTTATAGGCAAATATGAGTTGACAGGAAATAATTAGGAGTAATATACTAGTTAAAATTTAACAGTAAAACGCAATGATCAGGAGTATTAAGGTATATGGTTTGGTTCAGAGAGCTGTCGATCGGGTGCAAGACAGTCCAGCCTAACCCCAACTCACCTGTGAGGAGCAGGGTTGAAGAGCAGTTATGCGTATATCTTCACGGGTTCAGTGAACGAGAAGCTGAAAGGATTAGAGGATATACAGAACTGAATTCATGTAGACTCTGACGGGTAACCTCCGTCATCAGGTTCTGAGATGTTATGGCAGGATAGGCTCGGATATATTCATCCTGTTCATGATTCAACAAGAGTGGTACCGCGAAGGTCAGACCTGTCGCCTCTTAGCTGAGGCGGCAGGTTTTTTTGTTTTATGTAACAGGCCTTAATGTTGAGAAAAGGGCAGGTGTGGCATGATGGTAAGATCACGTGTGGTGGACTATTACTCTCAATTTGACGAGTGGGGAAGGCTGGACCGGGAGCCGCTTGAATTCATGATCAACATGCATTATATCAGGGAGTCGCTTCCCGCTACAGGTCTTGTGCTGGACAACGGGGCCGGGCCGGGCAAATATGCGATGGAGCTTGCCCGATCAGGATATCATGTTACCCTCTCGGACCTGACTCCTGCCTCTGTGGATCTGGCGAGACAGAAGGCTCAAGAGATGGACCTGAGTCAACAGTTTAACGGGTTTCATGTGCTGGATGCGACCCGTCTGAACGGGATTGCCGATGAGATCTATGATGCAGTGCTTATGCTGGGGCCGCTGTATCATCTGCAGCTGGAGGAGGAGCGACAGGCCGCCGTAAGAGAATTACATCGTGTAACCAAGCCGGGAGGTGTTGTGTTCGCCGCGTTCCAGAGCCGGATGCGAATGAGCATCAATTCACTGCAAGCCCCGCAGCATTGGAAGCCCAACGACAGCATGGCTGCAATCCGTTCTTTTGTCCAAAAGGGGACGTTTGACCATCAGGCTCAGGGCCGTTTTACAGGGGCATACTATTTTCAGGTGCAGGAGGTTGTACCTTTTATGGAGCAGCATGGGTTCGAGACAGTCCGGCTAATCGGTTCCTCCAGCCTGAAAGCGATGCTTACAGATGAGCAGGAGCAGTATTGGAAGGAGCGCGGCGAGGAGCAAGAACTGCTTCATTACCTGATTGAAGCCGCCAAAGACCCTTCGATATTGGGAATTTCTTCTCATTTGCTGTACATCGGAAGGAAGCTGTAGCTAGCACAAGATGGTGGAATAAAAGTATAGCTTCCCCTGAGCGCAGACAAAATAATGAAAAGTGCCCTCTGGAAACAGAGGGTACTTGTATTTTTCCTCAAAATAGTTCAATATGAAGATAAATAACAAAAGGTGATCTACTTACAATAGGTTAGATGAACGACGGATCGCTTCATTTACAGGGAGGAACATACAATGGAAATCGGAATCAGTACATTTGTGGAAACAAACCCGGATGTAAATACGGGAGAATTAATCAGTCACGCACAGCGTATTCGCGATGTTGTAGAAGAGATTGTGTTGGCAGATCAGGTAGGGCTGGATGTGTACGGTGTAGGCGAGCATCATCGTTCTGACTATGCCGCTTCATCCCCGGCTGTGATTCTGGCAGCAGCGGCTTCCCAAACTAAAAATATTCGGCTGACCAGTGCCGTAACGGTATTGTCCTCGGATGATCCGGTACGTGTGTTTCAGGATTTTGCGACACTGGACGGGATTTCAAATGGACGTGCAGAGATTATGGCAGGACGCGGATCATTTATTGAATCCTTCCCGTTATTTGGTTATGAGCTCAGTGATTATGACGAGTTGTTCGATGAGAAGCTGGATCTGCTCCTGAAGCTGACCGAATCGGAAAAGGTCACCTGGTCGGGGAAACACCGCCCTTCCTTCAACAACCTGGGCATCTATCCGCGTCCGGTGCAGGAGAAGCTTCCAGTCTGGATTGGTAGCGGCGGTAATCAGGAATCGGTTGTGCGCGCAGGCCTGCTTGGATTGCCGCTTGTGCTTGCGATTATCGGTGGTCGTCCGAAGCAATTCGCACCGCTGGTGGAGCTGTACAAGAAAGCCGCTGCGCACGCAGGTCACGATGCTTCCAAGCTGACCGTAGCTTCTCACTCCCACGGCTTCATTGCCGATACAACAGATGAGGCTGTAGAGAAGTTCTTCCGCCCTGCACAAGCTGTCATGAATCAGCTGGGACGCGAACGCGGATGGGGCCATTACGGACGGGAGACCTTCGATGCTGCTCGCAGCCTGGAAGGCGCACTGTACGTAGGGGATGTGCAGACGGTTGCCGAGAAAATCATCTATCTGCGCAAAGAAGTGGGCATCACCCGTTTCATGCTGCACACACCGCTTGGTACACAGCCGCATGATGAGGTTATGCACGCCATTGAATTGCTTGGCAAGGAAGTTGCACCGATCGTACGCAAGGAGATTGCCCGCTGGGAAGCGGAGAATGCTTAAACATACTGCTTCGGGTAGTCTATATTCAGGCATCTTCGATATGTGAAAATAAAGCTTTAGCACTGTCATATCATGGACTTTGCTCAATGAGTTAACAGGAGCAGGGGTTCAGCCATCCTACATGGGCTGAACCCCTGCTTTTTTTCGTGACGGAGCGTTCCTACTCCTTCGAGTCAGAAGTAAACAGAGCGTTCACGATCATTGACAAGGTGTGATCATACAGGGCTTGGGCTGCGCCCTCACTCTCCAGATGTCCTCCCAAATAGAGATGAATGACACCATGAAGCGGGGCCCAGATCATCTGTACGGCGGCAATCGTATCTCTCTCTCGAATGAATTGCTGCGCCTGAGCTGCTTCTACAAGTTGCGTGAGTTGTTTCATTGCGGTTGCCGTTCCCTCAAGGCTATCCGCATCCGGTTTAAACTCGGCGAATGAACCGCCGAACATCACTTGATAGAAGCTGGACTGTGTGAGGGCAAAGTCCCAGTAGGCATGAGCGAGTGCACGAAGCTGCTGCTGAATGGAGGGCTGCTGTGGTACGGCTTCGAAGGATCGGGATAACATCATGCAGCCTTCAAGATACAAATATTTAGCGAGCCCCTCCTTCTTGCCAAAAAGGTTATATATGATTTTGGTAGAGCACTCCATGCGCTCGGCCACTCGCCTAACAGTAACCGCTTCGGGTCCGTGCTCCTGAAGCAGGGCTGCTGCGGCGTGTACAATATTTTGGCGCAGATTCTCCGAATGCTGCATTCTTGTCTCTTGAAAGGTCGTCACCGGGTGTAGCGGCTCCGTCTGTGAAATTGTTGATTTTTTCATCTATGTCATCCTTAGTCGTCATATTTGTTTTCTTTTGGAAACGATGTTTCTTAGACTTATTTTACTGTTTTGAATTGGAGCCAGTCAATTTGGGAAATGAAGATTGACAACATTTAAGAATAGGGATACTATGTTTTCATTAAGAAACAGTGTTTCTAATAAAAAACAAGTGAGAAAGGACGGTTATAACATGAAAAACATACAGCATCAGTGGGCATTAATTACGGGGGCATCGTCTGGAATTGGGGAGACGTTTGCACTGGAGATGGCTTCACAGGGGTATCATGTTGTGTTGGTAGCAAGGTCGGAAGCGAAGCTGATTCAGCTGGCACAACGAATCGAGCGCATGTATTCGGTCAAAGCAGAGGTTATTGCAGCTGATCTGTCCGAGGTACTGGGGCCCCAATATATCTATGACGAATGCAAGAAGCGAGACATTTGTGTGAGTGTGTTAATTAATAATGCAGGTTTCGCCACACATGGATGGTTCGAGCAAGTAGACGGCTTGCGACAGCAGGAGGAAATTATGCTCAACGTGGTTGCGGTGACGAATATGACACACCTGTTCTTGCCGGGCATGCTTGAGGGCCGAAATGGAGCGGTAATCAACGTTTCCTCCACAGCAGCCTTCCAGCCTGATCCTTACATGGCTGTGTATGGAGCTACGAAATCGTATGTGCTTTCTTTTACAGAGTCACTGTATGAGGAGAACCGAGGGCGTGGGGTGCGGTTTCTGGCCATCTGTCCCGGTGCTACAGAGACCTCCTTCTTCGATGTGGTTAATGCGGAAGAGGCTTCAGTAGGCAAGCGGGATACACCTGAGCATGTGGTTGAAGTTGCGATGAAGGCTCTGCAATCCGGCAAGTGTTATGCGGTACCCGGAGCTTCCAACTACTGGACAGCTCAATTAGCACGCTTTCTGCCACGCAGGCTAATTCTCCGTGTAGTTGGAGGTATGCTGCGACCTCGCCAGCAGAGCAGCAAAGTGCAAGCCGGAGCTTAATGATATGCGCTCCAGCCAACCGGAGGCTCGCTGTTCCAATGAATATCATTAGCAATCAACTCCATTTATCTTCATATTGAGGCCTGATCAATCCGCCATCTCAGAATTATATTGCTCACGATGCTGCTTCATCCTCAGGATAGGATGCTTATCCTTGTCACCCCGGTTCTGATGTTACATGCATGGTTAAATGTTTTCTAAACAGGTGGAATACGGCGGTACAATGTTTGATTTATACGTCATTGGGTTATAGGTACACACAAGGCAGTGCCTTGATCAAATTCCGCCGAAGAGAGGGATAACGATGACACAGAACCAGAACGAAGAGAACAAAGCCATTCAGGACGATGAGCCGGATCAATTCGAGACACCTGTGACGAAGGCTGATGAAGCGGAGGATGAAGAGCTCGCAGAAGAGCAGGAGCAGGAATAGTCTGAAAAAGTTACATGAAACAGCATGTTTCCACGTGCATGTTATGACATAAGAAGGATGTAAGAACCATGAGGCTGGACGAGTTCCAGCCTATTTGGCCTATTTTTCTACGTATCCGTTTACAACAATTTTATATGCCCTCATAATAAGATATGAACCATATTTTGCTAAGGGGGAGATCCCGATTAAGAAACCAAAATTATACCAATGGATAGCGGTGCCGCTTGTCCTCTTTATGGTTGTTCTAACAGGATGTCAGGCCGTAGGCGGAGTTGATATTGACAAGGCTATGGCGAACAGCACCAGCATGAAATCCGGTGAATCCAAACAATCCATGCATATTAACATAGAGCCGGACACGCAATTGGCCACGAGTGAAGCCCTTGAGATGATCAAACGAATCAACTCGATTTCGCTCAATATTGATCATGCCAAGATGAAAGACAACAAAACGGCATCAATCAAAGGATCGCTGAGCATTGAAGGCACAAAATTACCTTTCCACCTGTCCATGGACAAATCGGGCATGATTATTGATGTGGATGGAGCTCAGAAACCGTTGTACATATCTCTGGATGAGCTTGGCGAAGCCGAGACACTTCTTCCGATCAATAGAGGGGAGATGGAGCAGAAGCTTCAGGAGTTGTCTCCAAAGGTGCTGTCTTTTGCCATGAAACATCTGTCCAATCCGAAGAACATATCCGTTACTCCTGTGCAGGAAGCTGTTAACGGTGAAACACTTTCCCTGAGCAAGCTGCACATAGAGATTAGCGGTGAAGAGCTGTTAGCGATGGTCAAGCCATTCCTGACGAGCATCTCCAAGGATGAGCAGGGTCTCAAGCAACTGATTAGTGATTTGTATGATGTGCTGTATCCTGTATATGAAACGTTTAGCGGAATGGAAAGCATCGAAGACGATCAACTGGCCGATGCTGTACCTTCCACGAAGGAAGAGGCAGTCACAGAAATGTACAGCATGATCAAAGAAGGACTGGACAGTATTCTGGTCGACTACGATCAGGAATTGAACACCCTGCTTACCGATACTCCGGAGCTCAAGACGGTATTCGGTCCGGAAACGAAATTGAAAATGGACTTCTTCCTTGATAACAAGCTGGATATTCGCAAACAAAACATGTCGTTGAAAGTGGCTGTGCCAGCTTCGGAGGATCTGCCAGTACGTGCCGTAACGATTAGCGCAGACAGCGAGCTGTGGAATGTTGGTGGAGCAGTTACAGTCGATGCGGTGAATGCATCACATGGCGTGCTGGAGATGGTGGAAGGGGAGGTTACCCCTGGTCAGGTGCTCCGCAATTTTGATTCCAACTCTGTCGTTTATCAATTGCTGAAGAATGAAATGAAAATTACAAACAAGAGTGTGTTCCTCTACCCTGATGATGATACGTATGGAGCAGTTACAATTAAAAATACAACGTTTGTACCACTTCGCTACCTGTCCGAGCAATTGGATGCAGAAGTGAAATGGACGAAGGGCTCCAAGCAGATTGTTGTAATCGACGACATCACTGGAGACGAGATTGTATTGACGGTAGGCTCTCCGAAGGCAACGATCGCGGGGCAAGAAGTCATGATGGTAGAGTCGGCCTATGTTGGCAAAAACGGCAAGACTTATGTGCCGCTTCGCTTCATGGCGGAATCACTTGGGGCTACAGTGGAGAAGGAGCAGGATACAGGCTGGATCTTCATTGATCGTCCATAATATAATGTGCAAATTAGCAAGTCGATGATCGGTTACATGGAAGGGGATTTCAGAGCATGCCAGATTTCTCGTAATGATGTAGAAAAGAACAAGGCGTAACATTTCCGTTAGACCAACACGGGATACGTCTGTCCTTTTTGAACCGTTACGAGGAGCTTCGGCGTTGCATCTGAACGGATGAGCGATACAGGAGTGCCTCTATTGTAGGTGCTCCTTTTTTTGTCGTGTCATCAACAAAAAATCCCCAGAGGTGTTATATATGAATAACAGCTTCACAATTTATGCAGGTACAGTTACACTAGGTCCCTTTACCCTTGAAGACAAGTCTGCACTAGCTGCCTTGAGCCGTCAGCCTGAAATTACGGACATGTTACCGGATTGGAAGATGACCGAGAAGCAATTAAACGAGTTTTTACAGTTCATCGTCAGTAGTTATGAGCGGTTTGACCCACAGGATGTACGAATCATGCTGGCGGATTGATGGCGTGCAATCTACCCAATACTACGTGCAGATAAGCACACAAACGTTAGACACAGATATGTATGTCCTTCCCGGCGGTAACCCCGTTTGGAAGGGCATATTTTTGCTGTTTTTTTATTCAAGCAGAATGCTGAACGGAATCCGCTATGCTGTTGTAACATGGATCTGCTTATGCATAATATTGCATCAATCAGATCACTCAGATGTGCTGTAGCAGCTGCGACTGCTTGCTAAAGCCAGTGCTGCCCGCGGTGTAACCCATTTCTTTATAAAATGCATGTGCAGCCTCACGTTCGGCACGATTGCTGCTGTTTAACGATATGGAATCTACCTGATGCGCGGCTGCCCACTGCTCGGCGGCCAGTAGAAGCTGACGGCCGATCCCCCGGCCGCGGTAATGCTCATGGACCACCAGAACCATAATCCGGCAGTGTCTGCCGTTCTTCTCGTAGAGATACGATGTTTGCGTGCCGATCAGCCCGACCACACGCCCGCGGATTTCGGCCACCAGCGTTGTATAGTTCGCATCAGCAGCGATGTGAGCATAACGATCCTGCATCTCAGCGTAGGTTGTGCGATATCCAAGCTGATCCATAAGGATGACCATATCCTGCAGATCCTGGTCCGTGCTGTGCCGAATGTGGATGTCTAGACTCATACCCGGGACACCTCCACAGACCGTTCCTTCAGGGACAGATCAATAATGGTATCTAACAGTGCGGTAAAAGAAATACCGGCTGCGGCTGCACTTTTGGGCAGCAGACTGTTTCGGGTCAGCCCCGGCAAGGTGTTCACTTCAAGCACATAAGGTACACCATCCCGAATGAGCATATCCACTCTGGCGTAAACGCTGCATTTAAGCACGTTATAACAGGTTAACGCTGCGGCTTCGACACGCTGATGCAGATCGGAAGGCAGCTGTATAACCTGCTCATCTGCACCGTTATCTTCATATTTGGCGGCGTAGTCGAAAAAAGCAGCATTTGCATGGATGGAGATTACAGGCAGCATGTTGCCATCCACAATAGCGCAGGTAATCTCGTCACCCTCAATGTATTGCTCGATCATCACACTGTCATCCCACACCAGAGCAGCCTCCACCGCTGCGGACAAGGCAGAAGGTTCATGCACAATCTGCGTTCCGATGCTGGAGCCGCCTGAATTAGGTTTGACCACGACAGGGTACGTTAAATGCTGGACAGCTACCGAGGACAAGTCTTCCAACCGTTTGACCTGAAGCCAATCGCCTGTGATCACTCCCGCCTGTCGCATAAGCTGCTTGGACATGTCTTTATCCATACATACGCTGCTGGCAAGCACGCCGCATCCTGTGTAGGGAATACCAAGGGATTCAAGGGTGCCCTGCACCGTACCATCTTCCCCGTATTTACCGTGCAGAGCAAGTAAAGCTATATCAATTCCTGCAGACTTGTCGATCAGATCTCGCTTGGAATTCAGCTCAATGGGAACCACCTCGTATTTGCTTCTGTCCAGATTGGCGATCATCTCTTGTCCGGTGAGCAGGGATATGTCCCGCTCAGAAGATGTGCCGCCCATAATAACGCCAACTTTCATGTGATAATCCTCCCCGTTTCTGTGTAAATAAACCGTTTCATCATCTATCGTGCTCTTCATAATTTGACTTACATCATGTTTGATACAGTCTCTCCAATTGTGCGGATGCCTTTGCGTATATTCTCGTCACTGACTCTGGAGAAGCCGAGCCGCATCGTGTGAAGTCCCTGACCAGGTTCCAGGTAAAAGGTGTCTCCAGGTGTGAAGGTTACCCCCTTCGCCTTGCAAGCAATCAGCAGTTCTCTGGTTTGAATCTCTGGAGGGAACTGCACGAACAGATGCAGGCCGCCTGACCCGGAAATCTGGCACATTGGCAAATACCGCTTCAAGCAATGCACCACAAGCTCGTATTTTCGTTTATATTCCATTCGAGCCCGTTTCAGGTATTTCTCGAAATTACCGTTGCTCAGGTATTGATAGAGCAGCGATTGATCCAATGTGGACGTATGAATGCTGCGTGCACGCTTCATGCTCTCCAGATAATCAATCAATGCTGCATCGGCAATGATCCAGCCCACACGCAGTCCGGGGAACAGAACTTTGGAGAAGCTGCCCAGATACACCAGACTGTTGCCGCTACCCGTGCTGGCAATCAGGGGAGAGACATGAGAGCCGGAATAACGAAGCTCTTCATTGAAGCCATCCTCGATAATCGGGACCTGATACTCATTCATTAATCGTATGATTTCCGCGCGCTTGGCAGGGGAAGTCACGATTCCGGTCGGATTGTGGTAAGAGGGGACAAGATATGCCAGATCGTAAGCACTGTCCTCCAATTCCTGTTCAAGCTGCTTCAAGTCGAGCCCATCAGACTCCATTCGAATGCCGGTTAGCTGGAACTGATGCAGCTTGAGGTTTTTAATCGCCGTGTGGTGTGTCGGATTCTCACAGAGCGCTTTACCTGTTTTTTTGCGCAAGGCTCCAAGCACCAGGTCGAAGCCCTCTGTGAAGCCATTCGTAATCAGGATATCCTTGCCCGTGAGGTCGACCCCTTTATTCTCCATATAACGAAGCAGGTAGTTCATGAGCGGCTTGTAGCCTTGCGCGTATCCGTAATTAAGCAGAACCTCTCCTTCAAGAGACATTCGGTCCAGGAAGGCGCGCTTCACATTGTGCAGATCAAACAGCTTCTCATCCGGCGCAATGCTGGTAAACGAAATTTCCCCGCGCTCCGCTCCCGAGCCGTGCTTCATCAGATCATACTGCTCTGCTTGAATGGCATACTCGCTTACCTCTGCACTCCAGTCCAGCTGCCAGTGCGCTTCGGCCTTCGGCGTTTCCAATAGCTCGCTGACATAATTGCCTTTGCCCTTTAAGGCATAGATCAGCCCCTCATCCTCAAGTTCCGCGTAGGCGAGTAAAATCGTACTGCGGCTGACCTTCATGAGTGTACTCAGCTCACGGGTTGAAGGCAGCTTCTGGTTGGGCTGCAGTCCGCCTTTTAACATCAATCGCTTCAAATAGTCTTTGACTTGTATATATACAGGGCGGTCCTCCGTCAATTGCAGATCGGAATACATCCCATCACTCCCTCTTCTGGTATCTTCCCATATTATAAACCCGGCTGAAAGAACCACGATACCTCTGTTTCGCGGTTCAGGTGGCCTGAGTCACATGCCCAAACGGGAAAAAGCCCTGGCTCAAATGCCGGGCTGGAGGTAGAACTTGTTCAATTCTAAGGTTGTGATGCTACGCTTGCCTACCTGCTACAGTTTCGTATTCTGACTAGTCTCTGAGGAAATAACTTTTTATTTATATGATGTGTCTAATTGCTAGGGTCAGGCTACTATGAACATATGATTGCTTCGATTCCCGCATGATCAGCTGAATGCAGTCGATACAAGAAATCTTGGTAGCAGCTGTTTATCCAGTGCTAATTGTTCAATAAGGGTCGTATAGATGGTGAATCTACTTTCTATAAACCTGCTTCATTAAAGCTACTGTAGTTTTTTCTTTCTAACTGTACTCTTCTCGTGTGCACGTCACCGAATTCAGTAGAGAAAGATCAAAAATTTGGAGCAGATCTGACATACGTGGATATAAAGACATGTGTCTTAGTGCCCAAATTCTTCCTCTACCCCTATAGTACCACTTTGAATCAGGGAAGTTAAGTTTTTTTTTGAAATATTTGTCGTAATAGCGAAAATTCCGTGAATTGTCCTTCATATAGAGCGAAATGGTGTCGAATGATAATCTTTAATAGGTGTCCCTGCAAAGGTATATAGAACGTGATAAATAAGACATTGGCTTGTTTTTAGGGCGAGAAAGGTCTGTTCTATATGCTGCGTGCGAGTTGATATTTGTCGGGAAAACGCGAAAGTGCTTGCTTCATGTTCTTACATCGGGTGGAGACAGGATTGAAAATAAAATACTCAAACTATATTATCAATATGTTATGAGTAAAGTATAATGGGCACAAGGTGTTGTATGAGTAAGCAAGCAGGTAAATGAAGGAATGAGCAAGCAAGTGAGGCTGTGTGAAGCACAAAGGTAGGAAAATGCGCATTTACGTAATTTTTCATGTGAAGATGTGCGGAAGTAAGTGAGAAGTGGAGATTTTGCGTAGATACGTAATAGGATACGTAAATAAGTGGATTAGAAATTCAAATGCATTAGGCATTATGTGAGCAGGTAGGTCAGTAATTAACAGGTAGTGGCACTTACATCAGGTTTCATAGATTTACCAAATACATATGAAGAGGTGATTGTGTTGATCGGTCGTAGCGGTAACCCTACACTTAAAGACAGCACGTTTGAGAACAGAGGATATGGGGAGGATCGGTATCAGGAGTATATGACGATTAACGGCACGGTGAACAAAGCGTTCATTACGCTAGTCATTCTGCTGGGCAGCGCATTTGCAACGTGGATGATGTTCTTTAACGGACGAGAAGTGTTGCCCCTTGCGTATGGCGGGTTGATTGTCGGTTTCATTCTGGCGCTGGTGATCTCATTCAAACCGGTGGCTGCTCCTTATCTTGTGCCTATCTACGCTGTTGCAGAGGGGATGTTCCTGGGGGCACTCTCGGCAAGGTATGAGTCCCTGTACAATGGTATTACACTACAGGCGGCGTTGTTAACTATTGCAGTATTTATTGCACTTCTGATAGCGTACAAAACAAGATTAATCAAGGCGACAGAAAACTTCAAGCTGGGTGTTGTCGCAGCAACCGGCGGTATTATGATTATGTATCTGCTCAGCTTTGTGCTCAGTTTCTTTGGCATTACAATCCCGTATTTGCATGAGAACAGCCTGATCGGTATCGGAATTTCCGTAGTTATCGTTATTATTGCTGCGCTCAATCTGGTGCTGGATTTTGATTTCATCGAAGGCGGTGCCGAGCAAGGTGCACCCAAATATATGGAGTGGTACGGTGCATTCGGGCTGATGGTAACCCTGGTATGGTTGTATATTGAGATTATTCGTTTGCTCAGCAAACTGCGGAGCCGGGACTAGACGCACGACGCAGCAGTGAGACTAACGATATAGTAGTATTTTGTTGATGTAAGCATAGCCAATGCGTGTAACCTGCGTGTTGGCTTTTTGTGTTATCAGGTTATCCGGTCATTAGTAGCTGTCCTTCTTTGTTGAATGGGTGAAACGAAGCGTTCTCTCCCACCAGCAGACTGAGCTCACCAGACGCGAAATGCCATATCTGGTGAACTCAATGCCAGCAGACGGAAAGATTGTCGGATCACACTACCTGCATTTCCCTGAACCTCATGTGAAGAGACATCAGGACATCATCGCCAGTGTTAGCGACCTTCAACGAATCTGGTATAGATCTGATCGAGTGTCACGATCTCTGGGTTCATAGGCAGTTCTCCATCAGAAGCGCAGGCTGCCAGCATATGCTGTGCATCCAGAGGCTGGCTGTAGAAACGATGCTGCATGACGCGGTCGTTCCGACCTTCTGCTTGGTGCACACTCTGCGAATTACTCTGATTCTGACCTGTCAGCTCTGCATGCCCGGTTTGTGTACATTGCCAGCATAGCTCGTCAGCGGGACCTTGTCCCAGCCCTTTCGGGAGAATAGCAAAAGAGTCCAGCGGCAGCGATAGACCTGTGCCTATAGCTTTAATATAACTTTCCTTCAGCGTCCACAGGCGATAGAAGGTGTGATTCTGCTGGTCGGCAGGCATTGCTGCCAGATACGCATTCTCCTGTGGCGAGAAGAAACGCTCTGCAATCTGCAAGTCGATCGGGGCTATTTTTTCCACATCCACACCCACTTCAGCTGTTCCGCCAGCGATTAATGCGATCCAATCCCCGGAGTGGGAGACGTTGAATGGTACGTGGGGATTATGAACAAGGCAGGGCTTGCCGTAGGCATTACGTGAAAAAGAAAGCTCCTTCGCTGGCACTCCCGTTAATTCACTTAGAGTAATCCTAGTCAACACCTCACCCAGCACAGAGCGATACGCATCTGCTTGATGTACGAAGCGTGCAGCCTGAGCACGGCGCTCTTCCGAGACAAAGGTCAGGAATGAATGCCAGAAGGCATCAGGCAGGACTGCGGGTAGTTGTAGCGCTTGAATTGTTATCATCCTTGATCACCTGATGAACATATTCGGCGTGAACCAGACATTATCCTTGTCATTTCTACCGCGTGATCTGTAACATTGTCACGACGAATCCAGCTCCCTTCAACGGCATGCTGCCAGATTGAGCGAGCGCTGCGATAGCACAGCAGGGAACAAATGGTCCAGCGACTTAAATTCTTTTCAGGGGTATGTTAACCGTTTGGAGTGGATATAGGTTAGAATAGAGATAGATAGCAGGATTAGGAGATGGAAAACATGGCTAATGATGAAGTAATTTTGACACAGGAAGGCTTGGAAAAGCTGGAGGAAGAACTGAAGGAACTGAAAACGGTGAAGCGCAAGGAGCTTGCAGCACGTCTGAAGCTTGCGATCAGTTATGGGGACCTGAAGGAAAACAGTGAGTATCATTCAGCCAAAGATGATCAGGCATTTATGGAGACCCGCATTCTGATTCTGGAGAAAATGCTGACCAAGGCCAGAGTCATTAGTTCGGATAATATCGACTCCACCAAGGTAAGCATCGGTTCAACCGTGCTGCTGAACGATCTGGAATTTGCGGAGAAGATAGAATATCAATTGGTCGGTCCTGCGGAAGCAGATGTATCCGACAATAAAATCTCGTATGAGAGTCCACTCGGTAAAGAGCTAATGGGCAAAGAGGTCGGCAGTGTGATCCATGTCAATGCACCGATGGGTGTTATTAAATACGAACTACTGGAGATTAAGGTATAAACTGCGTAGCATAGCTATGCTTCTTATACACCTGACTCTATAAAAAGTGGAGATGTTTCAGCCCTTTTCCTTACGGATGGCGGTCTGGAACGTCTTTTTTTGTATGTTCCTTGTGTTTCCCCAAGGGCGCTCGTGGTTAAGCTATATACAATTGTTGCAAAATGGATTGAAGCCAATATGGTAAATTTTCGACAAATTGTGATTTTTGCATGACCTGACACACGGAGTAGTATATAATTACGGGAAAACTTTAAAGTGATGGAGTAGATACAATGAATTTGAGTAAGTCGAACCTGGAATCGAACCAAGCTGGCAAAGGAGAGCGCTTCTCGCGTGCCGGTTTCATTCTGGCGGCCATCGGTAGCTCGGTCGGTCTCGGTAACATGTGGAAATTCCCATATATTACAGGTGAAAATGGAGGCGCGGCGTTTTTCCTGCTCTTTATCGTCTGCCTGCTGCTGATCGGTCTGCCTGTATTGCTTGCCGAGCTTGCGATTGGCCGCAGTGGACGTGGCAGTGCAGCTACCGCCTTTATCAAAGCAGGGGGGCATAAAGGCTGGCTTGCGGCAGGTCTGCTGCAAGTATTAACGCCCTTTATCATTCTGTCCTTCTATGTCATCATTGCAGGCTGGACGCTGCAATATGCTGTAACGTCATTTAGTGGCACACTGTTCAATAATCCTGATTATGGCTCACAATTCAACAGTTTCGTAGGCGGGTATATGCCGATTGTATGGCAATTCGTTTCTGTGCTGATTACAGCCTGGATCGTAGCCAAAGGTATCTCCAACGGCATTGAGAGGTTTAACAAGATTTTGATCCCAGCCATGCTGGTTTTGCTCATTATTCTGATGATTCGTGCAGTTACACTGCCGGGCGCAGGGGCCGGGGTTTCCTTTTTCCTGAATCCAGACTTTTCACAGCTTACTACAGAGTCTGCACTCGTTGCACTGGGACATGCCTTCTTCTCGCTGTCGCTGGGTATGGGGATTCTCGTAACGTATGGCTCGTATGTGGACAAAAATCAATCTCTTGGTGCGGCAACGGTTGCCGTCGGTGCTGGTGACCTGTTGTATGCCTTTATCGCAGGGCTGATTATCTTCCCGACCACGTTCTCGTTTGGCATTGCACCTGACCAGGGGCCATCCCTGATCTTCATCGCACTGCCTGCAGCGTTCTCTGCGATGCCGCTTGGTTCTTTCTTTGCCGGCCTGTTCTTTATTTTGCTGGCAATTGCGGCGTTAACATCGGCAGTTTCGCTGCTTGAGGTTCCCGTGAAATATTTCATGGAGCGATTTGCATGGAGCCGTAATCGTGCGGTGTGGAGCATTGCTCTGGCGGTATTCA
Organism: Paenibacillus barcinonensis; assembly: GCF_003217495.1. GTDB lineage: Bacteria > Bacillota > Bacilli > Paenibacillales > Paenibacillaceae > Paenibacillus > Paenibacillus barcinonensis. Next base: position 262,057 of record NZ_QJSW01000007.1, read on the forward strand.
TCGTTGGTCTTCCTTCCGTATTGTCGCTTGGCTTGTTCCCGGAGTGGAAGATCGGCTCGAAAAATGTGTTCGACTGGCTGGACTTCATGGCGTCTAACATTCTGCTGCCTGTCGGCGGGTTACTGGTTACGATCTTTGCGGGTTACTTCTGGAAAACGGCTGCCGAGGCTTCAGGTCTAAGCTCTCGCTGGTTCCGCATCTGGCTGTTCATGCTGCGTTATATCGCGCCGATTCTCGTTCTGCTGGTGCTGCTGCACACGTCGGGTATCATTCATTTCTAAAGTTGTGGAGAGGTGATCCGGCGGTTACGCAGATTTACCAGGCATAAAACCTCTTGGAAGAAATGCAAAAGCCCTTGTGTTCGCCTGTTAATTTTGGGACAATACAGAGTAGAGGTTTTTTGGGGTAATACGACCGATGAGCCATATGCTTTTTTGCGAAAAGAGGTTTATACCATGATTAAATCATCCTTATATGGATTAACATTAGAGCAATTACGTAACTGGCTGCCCGAGCATGGGCAGAAGAAATCCCGTGCTTCCCGCATCTGGGAGTGGTTGTACCAGGAGCGGGTGCATGATTTTACCGGCATGTCCGATGTGCGGCAGGAATGTCTGGACGTTCTTTCCGAGCATTTTACAATGAACTCACTCAGTGAGCATGTGAAGCAGGAGTCATCGGATGGTACGGTGAAATTTCTGCTTCGTTTACAAGACGGCAACCTGATTGAAACTGTACTGATGCGGCAAAAATACGGTCTGACCGTCTGTGTAACGACACAGGTCGGATGCAACATTGGCTGCAGCTTCTGCGCGAGCGGGCTGATCAAGAAAAGTCGTGATCTCTCGGCGGGAGAGATTGTGGAGCAGATCATGCATGTACAGCGGCATCTGGATGCGGCAGGGCAGGGTGAACTTGTCACCAACGTAGTGGTGATGGGTATTGGCGAACCGTTTGACAACTTCGAGCATATGAGCAACTTCATCGAAGTGATCAAGGATCGCAAGGGTCTTGCGCTGGCTGCGAAGCGGATTACCGTATCTACAAGCGGTCTGCCGGACAAAATCAAGGAATTTGCAGACAGCAGTCTGCAAGTCAATCTGGCGATATCCCTGCATGCCCCGAATAATGAATTGCGTACACATATCATGAAGATTAACCGGGCGTTCCCGATTGAACAATTGATGGATGCAGTCGATTATTATCTGGAGAAAACCAACAAACGCATCATGTTTGAATATATTCTGCTTCGGGATGTGAACGATCAGCGTGAGCATGCATCCGAGCTGGCTGAACTGCTGTCCAGTCGCAAGAGCATGGTTAGCGTGAATCTGATCCCATACAATCCGGTGGATGAGCATAGCCAGTATCAGCGGAGCACCGAGGAATCCATCCTCGGCTTCTATGATACGCTGAAGAAGAACAACATTAATTCGACTGTGCGTATGGAGCACGGCACAGATATTGATGCTGCCTGCGGACAACTGCGCAGCAAGCAGATGAAGAATAATGCGGAAGCCAAGGCAAACGGCAAGTCTGATGTGAAAACAGATGCAGGCCGTCTGGCTATGGGTTAACGCAAGGCTTGGTTTAATGAATACAACAAACGCCTTGATCCAATCACTGATGAAGTGAGGATCAAGGCGTTTGTTCAAGTTACAGGCTAATTTACGAGTGTGAGTTGTGAAGATTCAACCTAATTCAACTGCTTGGTCATCAGCAGATGGGGGATACCATCCTCCATGAATACATCGGAAGCCGGAGCGTAGCCCAGACGTGCATAGAAGCCGGAAGCCTGCACTTGAGCGTGCAGCTTGGCCTTCTTCAGCCCGTCCGCAAGCGCCATTTCCTCCAGCTTGTTGATCAACACACGACCCAGGCCATGCTTGCGGTAATCCAGCATGACACAGATGCGCTCCAGCTTGGCGACGTGCTCAACGATGCGCAGTCTGGAGGAGGCTGCCGGCACCCCATCCACATAGAGCAGGATATGACGTGCTTCCGTACCTAGCGCATCATATGCATCAAATTCGTCCGCTGCAGGTACACCTTGTTCTTCTACAAAGATCGCAGTCCGAATGGCAAAACATGCATCAAGCAGCTTCTGGCTATTTGCCTCGACAATCGTTATATTCATCAATAATTCTCCTTCGCATGATCGTAATATCGTAATATCGCAATGAATGCTAACGTGATAAACTAGTGTAGTTATATCATCAAATATGTTGCGAATGCAACAATTTTATAGGAGTGTGAGCTCTGTGAATGAATCGACTGGATTACATGCATTTGATGAACCGAGAGAGGTGTTGCGCGAGATTGGGATGATTGCGCGTTGTCTGGATTCCATCAGTAACGTTGAATTTCAGCATTTGGATCTGTCCAGAGGGCAGTATTTGTATTTGTACCGGATCTGCGAGAACCCTGGCATCATTCCAAACCAATTGGCAGAGCTGATCAAAGTGGATCGTACTACCGCAGCCCGGGCGATCAGCAAGCTGGAGTCAGACGGCTTTATTGTCAAACAGCCAGCATTGGGAAATAAAAAGAATAAGGTGCTGTATCCAACAGCGGCAGGGCTTGAGGCATGGGATTTCATTCGCAGAGAAGGGGTGCACTCGGATCAGGTGACACTGAACGGATTGACAGAGGAAGAGATGCAGACAGCGATACAGCTTTTGCGCAGAATGAGGCATAACATCGAGGTGGACTGGAAATTTGTCAAAAAGGGCGGTCGTCGCTCATACATGGATATTCATGAATAAGCGCACACTGTGGATAAGACCTGCTTCTTTCGTCAGAAGAGGTTCTGCTGCTCTGTCGTATATCCCTGTCAGGAGGAATGGTGTGAAGTTTATTATCCGGAATAAACGCGCATGGTACATACTGCTTCTAGCCGCTTTATCTGTGGCTATTGTATTGCTTTGGAGGGAGCGGTTTGTGATGGAAAAGAGCTCGCCTACAGCTGTTTTTATTGAAGAGCACATGACAAATCCCAATGGTACACTGGCTACCTACCTGAAAGATGCGGTGTCTGAAAGAGCGGATATCGTGGCTGGAAGAGAGGCGCTGTCAGAATCGCTTGGGCTGTGGATGCAATATGCTTTGGCGATGAATAATGAGCCTTTATTCCAGAAGGCATACACCCAGCTCCAGACGTATTATGTGATCCGGCCCGATCTCTATATTGCCTGGAAGCTGGATACACAGGGCAAAGCTCATGTAGCGACGAATGCACTTGGCGACGATCTGCGAATTATGGGAGCGCTGCTGCAAGCGGCTGACCGCTGGGAGCAAGGCAGAGCAGATAAGCTGGCAACGGCGTCGGCTCTTGCAAGGACCTTGACACAGCGAACCGAGCAGCGGGGGTACATGGTCGATTTTTATGATTTTGCAGGCAGACACTCCACCAATACGTTAAGCCTTGTTTATATTGACCTGCTTGCACTGAAGGCCATGAAAGATCATCAGCTGCTGGAGGCGAATGCTTATGAGCGCTATGTTAGCGTACTGCATAAAATGCCTGATGATGGCCTATTCTATCCGAAGAGCTTTGATGTCGTAAACGAGATGTATACCTACGATGCCAAGGTGAATCTGATTGATCAGCTCATTGTGGCGAATCATATGCTGGAGTCGGGGAGCAGACCTGACAAGCTCATTGCTTTTCTGAAAAAAGAGTTCGACACCCGGGGCCACCTTCCCGGTCAGTATGAGCGCACAACCCGTACACCAGCTGTGGACTATGAATCGTCCTCGGTGTATGGCCTCACGATGCTGCTTGCTGTTCGTTCAGGTGATGACGCCTGGGCTAAACAGCTGTACAAGCATATGGTTACGTTGCGGGGGCAGGATTCTCGTTATCCGGGTGGTTATGTGTTTGATGGAAACACACATCTGTTCGATAATCTGTTTCCACTTCTAGGAGAAACGGCATTGTATAATTTGCTGAAAAAGTAGGAGACCTATGGACAATAAAGCCAATACCTATCGTCTTGCCTGGGGCTATGCCATTTTAATTGGCCTTGCCATCGTACAGCAGCTTCTGGTGTATGTGCATCTGTATCTGAATCAGAGCTATACCTTGCTTCATATCGGTTTGAGCACCGCATCACTTGCAGCACTCGCTTTGGGGCTGTTACTACCTGTAGGCGTGTCGGTTGTGCTTGGCTTTGTGTATCTGGTCATCTATTTTGTGTGGCTGGTAACCTTTGCAGATGCCAATGTCCTTGTGTTTTCGTGGTGGCTGCTTATTCCGGCCAATCTGGCTGTTGCGGCTGTCATTAAGAGAAGGCTGGTACGCAGCGCGCGTGTCATTGAACGTCTGGAGCAGATGAAGGATCGAAATCCGGAGATTGATCTGGATACAACACTGGGCAATAAGCAAGCCCTTGGAGACATATTAATCAAGCAGAGCAATCTTGCGCGCCGTTATTCGGATTGTTACGGATTTTGCGTGGCGATGTTTAAGATCGAGTTTCTGCCGCTTGTGCTGGAGTCGCTCGGTTCAGCGCGGTATGCCCGATTTCTGCTGGAAATTTCTCAGACCATTCAGAAGCAGATTCGCTATGAGGACTACAAATTTTTCGTAGACCGCGGGCGGTTTGTCATTCTGTGCCCGATGGTGAATGTGGATTATTTACCGATGCTAACGCGCCGGATCAAAAAAAATATAATGGACCTGGAAGTGCTCGACAAGCGGGGGAACGAACTGCAAACGGTTATCAAATCCGGGGCGCTTGTGTTCCAGAAGGAGCAGTTCGACAAGTATGACAATATTGACGCTGTGCTTGCGGCACTGGAACGAAACACAGAGACGGATCTGATTGGAGAATATATCTAACAGGAAGGAGCGCGGCGAATGGATTATATGACGTGGTTTATCCCGATCTGTATTGCTGTCAGTTGCACCTTTGCGGTATTTACCATCATGTTAACCATCGCGACGCTTCGTTTTCGCTCCAGAGTGATTCGCAGGTATGATCGGAGGAAAACGAGTGGCTGATATCATTCTGATCTTGTCGATATTCAGTATCTGGATCGCCGTATTTGAATCTATCGTAATTATGGGTGGAGCTATTCGTTTTATTCGCAAGCAGGAGAAGAGAGGGATTCAGATCCCGGCAAATATGGATCATTATCCAACCGTCACGGTGATGGTACCGGCTCATAACGAGGGAATCGTCATTGTGGCAACCGTGGAGCACATCCTGCGTCTGAATTATCCTGAAGACAAGGTACAGATTATCGTCATTGCGGATAACTGCACGGATGATACGGCGATGCGGTTGCATTCCTTTCTTGGTCAAACGAGCTATATGCATCGCAATGTTACTGTTCTTGAGCGCAAAGGCACTGGCGGCAAATCCGGCGCGCTGAATGATGGGCTGGGGCTGGCGACGGGGGAATGGATCTGCATATTTGATGCAGATGCCGCACCCGAGCGAAATTCACTGATGTTTCTCGCGCAAAAATCATTGGAAGACCCTGAACGCTACGGTGTCGTATTCGGCAGGAACAAGGCACGTAACCGGGGGCAAAACTTTCTCTCCAAATGCATTAATCTGGAGATTATAACGTCCCAGCGTGTCTACCATACAGGTCTGTGGGAGCTGTTCAAGCTCGGAACGATCCCAGGCACGAATTACATTATCAAAAGCAAGCTCATCCGTGAGATTGGCGGCTGGGATGTGACGGCCATTACCGAGGATACGGCCCTTTCGTTCGAGATTATGAACCGCGGCCAGCTGGTTGCTCTGGCCCCGCAAGCGGAAGCGTACCAGCAGGAGCCGGAGCAGCTGCGTGTATACATGAAGCAGCGTGAGCGCTGGGCGAAGGGAAACTATCAGGTTGTACTGGATAACATTCATAACCTGTTTAATCGTTCGAGCTGGCGCAATAAATTGCTGGTGCTGTACTATGCGGTTAGTTACTTTTGGTTTATGCTGGCGATCATTGTTTCCGATATCATCTTTGTAGTGAATCTTGTGTACATGATCATTGCGATATTCAAACCGGAGGTTCGTTCGCCATTCCAGTTTGCCGGCGATGCCTACATCTATCTGGTTATTGGATGGGCATTGATGTATTTTATCTATGTGCTGCAAATTAACCTTGCGCTGGCAGCGGATATCGGGCAGAGCAACACCCGCAATTTTATCTATGCGTGTGTATCGTATTTCACCTATGCGCAGCTCTTCATTCTAATCTCCATTCGCGCATTCTACAATCTGATGTTGGACAAAATACGCAAACGCGAGAGCAAATGGTACAAAACGGAGCGCTTTGGATAGACGTTAAGACGGGATAAAAGGGAGCGGAACTCAACACTTTACATCGTGCACTCCGATAACAGATAGTCATAAATAAAAAAGTATAGGTGATGAGAGGCTGTTTACGGACGAATTCCGTGAGCGGTCTTTTTGTTATGGCGGGAGCATGCTATATTTGGTATACTTTTACAGATAATAGGCAGCAAAATAATATGGTATTGGGCAACTCATGCACGAACGGAGGTTTGTACAATATGAGTGAAAAAGGCTCGGATTTTTATGATAATGATGCTGTATTTCAGACGTATATGGAACTTCGACAAGGACAGGACAATGCCAATGATACGCTGGAGAAGCCGGTTATCCTGGAGTTGATCGGGGATGCTGCAGGCAAGAATATGCTAGACCTCGGCTGCGGTGATGCAAGATTTGCCACAGAGCTGTTGGGAGTAAGGCACAACGGCTTGGCATATACAGGTGTGGAGGGTTCGACTAATATGGTCACATCGGCCCGCGAGTCGGTTAAGGGATTAAATGCCCGAATCGAGCACTCTTACCTGGAGGAATGGAGCTATCCGACGGATACATATGATCTTGTTATTTCAAGATTGGCTATACATTACATTGAGGATGTGAACAGCCTGTTCCGCAGTGTATATAGTACGCTGAAAAAGAACGGCCTGTTTGTCTTCTCGGTAGAACATCCAGTCATTACTTCAACGCTTCAGCCCTCTGGCATGGAAACGAACTGGGTTGTGGATCAATATTTCATTGAGGGGTATCGGGAGCAGCAGTGGCTTGGGGGTTCTGTGAAGAAAATGCACCGTTCTATTGAATCCTACTACATGGCGCTGCAGCAGGCTGGATTCCGTGTGGAGCAGCTACGTGAATCTGCGCCGCAGCGTGCCAACTTCAGTGATGAAGAGAACTATGAGCGAAGAAAACACATCCCGCTATTCCTGTTCCTGGCGGCGCGTAAACCGGATTAAAGTAATACGAAAGACCGGGAAGGGCGGATGTGTGGAGCGCAAGATGTAAGTTATACTCAGTTAAGGCGAAGTTCTGCACAGAAAACCGTGGATAACACAACATATAGGAGTGAAAAGCCCAAAAACTATCCACATGTGGATAAGATTTTGGGCTTTGTTTATTTTTTTATCCCCATAGTCTGCTTTGTCAGGCTTTTCTGTGCTCATCAATTCAGACGCATTAGCAAAATTTCGCTCCTCTCCAAGGGGAAGTTTGCCACTACGAGCGCTAACGATCAGGAGAAGCCTTATTTCGGCATATTTGGTCTTTGAAATATTCTAACGATTCCCAAAGACGCTATTCAGCTGAGATCCACCTGATGATGAGCACTGGTCCTGGGACGCTGCCGCCCGGACATAGACCCGCTCATCATGCCGATCCACCACTACAGGTGCTTCGAAGAAATCACTTAATACACTGGGAGTCATCAGATCGTCAGTGAGACCGCTCCCGAAGACTTCTCCCCGCCTGAGCAGAAGACTATGCCGGAATACAGGCAGTATCTCCTCGGTATGGTGCGTGACATAGATCAGCGAAGGCGTATCCGCACGCTCTGTCAGTTCTCGGATGCTGTGCAGCAGACGTTCTCGGGAGAATAGATCAAGTCCATTACAGGGCTCGTCCAGAATAAGCAGCTGCGGATTCGCCATCAGGGCGCGGGCAATGAGAAGCTTCTGCTTCTCTCCTTGAGAACAAGTACGGTACTCGCGGTCCCACAGATGCTGACAGCCCAGCGTTTGCATCCAATGCATGGCCTGTTCCAGGTCCTCGTCTGCCAGCTTGTCATATAGACCAATCGTGGCGTGTTTGCCGCTGATGACCACATATTGCGTGCGGTCAGCCGCATGCAGCTTCTCCTGCAGGGAGGAGCTTACCCAGCCAATCGACTTCCGAAGTTCTCTCAGGTCTACACTGCCGTATTCATGGCCGAGCACCGAGATGCTGCCTTCGGTAGGCCACAGGTAGCCGGTGATCATGTTGAGGAGCGTTGTTTTGCCGGAGCCGTTCAGGCCAAGCAGCGCCCAGTGTTCGCCTTTGTTTACACGCCAGCTGACATCGTGCAGCAGCGTGAGAGGCCCTCTTTTCCAAGTGACATGTTGTACATCAATCATCATTGGCTTATTCTTTCCCCCTATTAGATAGATATCTCTCGTCATTGTCTTGATCTTATTGTATTCAACATCCTGTAGACGTTTCAATGGTTCGCTATGCCTTATCAGATTGATCACTGCGCAAGAAAACAGCACACACGCCGATTAATGGTAAAAAAGAACACAGCCGGATGACGAATGAAATACGGGTCACATCAATCAGTGAACCGAGGCGACACAACTGTGCCCAATCGCTTGTGGAGAAGGAGGAATACCAGGCAGAACAGAGGGAATGTTCTTGCCTTTTTTTGTGTTTGCCAAAGCTACATCTGTCTTCAGAGCATTCCCTTAGCGCCGGGATTGCAAAATTATTTTGAGGGTCATCACTGATTTTTGTTGTTGCCAAACGATGAAGACTTTGCTAAGATGGGAAAAAAAGTTTATGAAAGCGTATACATTTAGGTAAAAATTACAACGTTGTAATTATAGTGTGTGTTGAGAGCTAATAAATCCACATACATATTGTATGCTTGAATAACAAAGTATAACTTGATTTTTAATTCTATTTTCTCAGCAGATTTATTCTAAAAAGAGAGATAGGATTTTATTTTTAAACAAAAATTCAAACGTTGTAATTACGAAGCGAAGGGGAGTGTTTACGTTGAAAAAACGCATGTCCACGCTGTTCAGTCTGATTCGGCGCGATAAGTATTTGCTGCTGATGTTCTCGCCCATTTTTCTGTATTACGTCATCTTTATGTATCTGCCGATGCCTGGTGTACTGCTGGCATTTCGCAATTTCATGCCGGGCCAGGGAATGTTTAGCGGAGATTGGGTGGGCTTGCGCTGGTTTGAGCAGTTCGTGAACTCGATTTACTTCTGGCGGCTGCTGCGCAACACCTTTTTGCTGGCCTTTCTGCCGCTGCTGTTCGGCTTCTCCATCCCCATTATATTCGCAGTCTGCATCGTAGAGATCAAGAACCGGACGTTCAAACGCTTCGCCCAGACTGTAACTTATCTTCCCCACTTTATCTCCACCGTCGTGGTAGCCGGCATGATTATCAACTTCCTGTCACCAACAGACGGTATTGTGAACACCCTCATCGCAAGTCTCGGCATGGACAAAATCAACTTCATGATGGACGCCGGCTGGTTCCGTACCATCTTCACCAGTTCCGATATCTGGCAGAGCTTCGGCTTTAGCTCCATCATCTACATCGCAGCCATTATGGGTATTGATCCCGAGATGTACGACTCTGGCAAAATCGACGGTGTGAACAAATTTCAGGAGCTGTGGCATCTGACGCTTCCTAGCATTAAACCAACCATTGTCATTCTGCTGCTGCTGTCGCTTGGCGGCATTATGAGTGTAGGCTTCGAGAAGGTATATCTGCTCTATAACGGAGCCACGTATGAAACAGCGGATGTGCTGTCCACCTACGTATACCGCATGGGGATCGAGGGTCAGAACTATGGCTTCGCTACAGCGGTCGGCCTGTTCAACTCCATCATCACGTTTGTACTAGTCTTTGCAGCCAATTCCATGACCCGCCGCCTGACCAAAATGTCACTCTGGTAAAACCACACTGAATTAAAGGAGAGCCTGTATGCAAAAATCGAGAAGTGACCGATTGTTCTACGTATTTGTCTACCTGCTGACGATTCTGGCTGTTGTTGTCACCCTGTATCCGTTCCTGTATGTGGTCAGCATTTCCTTCAGCTCGGTGGACGCAATCGACAAGCAAAAAGTCGTGCTCTGGCCCGTTGGCTTCACACTTTCAGGATATCAGATGGTGCTGCAATACAAGGAGCTGTGGGTGTCGTTCTATAACACCGTCTGGTACACCGTTGTAGGCACGATGCTGAACATTGTGGCAACCTGCCTGGCGGCGTTTCCGTTGTCGAGACAGCAGTTTTTCCTGCGGCGCAAGCTGAACTTTTTTATCGCCTTTACGATGTATTTCTCGGGTGGACTGATCCCGGTGTACATGATGATTACGTCGCTCGGACTGTATAATACCCGCTGGGTGATGGTGCTGCCCGTGCTGGTGATTACGTTTAACGTGATGATCTGCCGCTCGGCTTTTGAAGGTATCCCGAATGAAATATTTGAAAGCGCTAGCATAGATGGGGCGAATGAGTTAACGATGCTGTATCGCCTTGCTGTTCCGATCATCAAGCCTACGCTTGCTGTGCTGACGCTGTACTACGCTGTATTTCACTGGAACAACTTCTTCTCGGCTCTGCTATATCTGGGCAAACAGGATATGCAGCCCCTCCAGATGTTCCTGCGAAGGGTGCTGATCATGGCCTCGCCAGAGGTTATGCAGAAGATGGGCGGTACGATGACTTCCGGTGCACTGGCGGTATCCACATTGCAGGTTCGTTATGTATCCATCGTAGTCAGCATTCTGCCGATTGTGATGATTTACCCGTTTATCCAACGGTACTTCGTTAAGGGGATTACCCTCGGAGCCGTGAAAGGATAGATTGTGTTACCCAGGCAGCATCGTCAGGCAGAGAGGGAGCAAGTTTTTTCAGGGAGTTCAAAATGGTCCATACCAAGGAGGAATGAAGAATGAGATTCAAAGGGGCAGGAAGACAAACGGTAATAGCGGCAATACTTGCACTGAGCTTGGCGGGATGCAGCAGTGGAACAGGGGCAGGAACGGATGCGGGGAATACACCTGCAAGCGCAGAGCCGGCATTCAATTATACGGGGGCAGGGCCTGTAACGGATCAGCCGGATGCGAAGCTGTCTATTCTCGGAACCAATGCATGGACGACTAACGTGGACTTGTCCACCGCAGCGATTGTGAAGAAAATCGAAAGCAATGCAGGTGTTACGGTAGACTGGGATCTGATCCCGCCGCAGAACTACGCCGATGCGGTGAACCCGAGACTTGCTGCGGGCACAGGCTTGCCGGATATCGTATACCTGCCGGATCAGGATCAGTTGATGAAATACATTAACAGTGGCCTGTTCATTCCCATTAATGATCTGGTGGACAAATATGGCGTGAATCTGAAAAAAATATATGAAAAGTCGCCTTCCGTGAAAGCCAGTTTAACGACACCAGATGGTAAAATGTATTATATCCCGCAGCAGACGCTGACGCGGAACTATATGCCTGTATTTATGGTCAATGAACGCTGGCTAAAGAAGCTTGGCTTAAACGAGCCGACTACGCTCGATGAATTTACGGCGATGCTGCGCAAGTTCAAAACGGAGGACCCGAACGGTAACGGCAAAGCCGATGAAATTCCGCTGTCGATGGAGTCCAAATTCGTGCCGATGGCGTTTGGCCCGGCCTTTGGGCTTGATCTGTCCAACCAGTTCTATGCCGATGATCAGGGCAAAGTGCATTTCAGCTATTATGAGCCTGCCTACAAGGAATATCTGACGTATCTGAACGGACTGTATAAGGAAGGGCTGCTTGGAGTTGATTATGCCAGCACCACGAGTGATCAGGTGACCTCGCGGATTTCGCAGGATGTAACTGGAGCCACATTTAATTTCAGCTGGTACATGTCGATGGTCTACAGCCCGCTGTTCAAGGATTACAAGCCGGAAGAGCCGATCATCAAAGGCATATTGCCATTGAAAGGGCCGCATGGCGACCAGTTTTACATCGGACGTACGCCGGTCAGCGGCATCTTCGGCATTACGAAGGACAGCAAAAATCCGGAGCTTGCCTTCCGCTTCCTCGATTATGCCGTTAGTGAAGAGGCGCAGACGTATTACACATGGGGCATCAAGGATGACACGTATACGGAAGAGAATGGCGTGAAGAAATTCACGGATAAAGGCAAGGACAACGAGTACATTCAGAAGCTCGGGATCGGCCCGGTGAATCTGCCTAACATCCAGTCCACTGATTCGGCGGACTCCATCGTAGCCCCTTGGCATGCGAAGCTGGACAAAGAACTGGAGAAATATGTACGTGAACCGTTTCCGTTTGTGTATGCACTGCCCGATGAGGCAAGTGTAGAGAGCATGTCCATGCCGGACATCACCACATATGTGGAAGAGATGAACTTCAAATTTATTAGCGGTGACGCAAGTCTGGATCAGTTCGACAGTTATATCGAAACACTCAAGAAGATGAATGTAGAACAGGTCATTGCTGGCAGACAGGCACAGTATGATCGTTACAAGTCTGCACAGAAATAGGCATTGGCTTGTCAGGCATATGAGAGGTGTTGATTGATTTTGATTACCATTAAAGATATAGCCAAACTGGCGGGGGTGAGCTACAGCACGGTATCCAAGGCGCTGAATGATGATCCCCGGATTAAACCGGCGACCAAACAGAAGGTGCTCGCGGTAGCGGAGAAACATCAATACCGGAAAAACATGCTGGCCCGGCAGCTCTCCACCGGCAGAAGCAACATCATTGGATTTGTGCTCGATGAACTCAGTAACCCGCTCTTCTCCAACATATCCGGCAGTCTGCATACCGAGCTGAAGAAGCGGGGATATCAGATGATCCTGGTAGTGGCCGATGACGGAGTGGATGTGTTCAGCCAGCTGCGTGTGGACGGTTGTATTCTTTGGGATTATGCACTGGACAATCGGGACGTGTTTTGGAAAAAGTTTGCGACCCTCAACATGCCGTGCTTTGTGCTCGGTACAGATGAAGCGCCGAACTCTCCTTACATCAAGATTGATCGTAAGGAGGGACTTTTCAAAGCGGTGGAGCATCTGAAGTCTCTCGGGCACAGCCGGATTGGATTCATCGGCAATTCGCAACATGTCAAGCTGGAGGGATACAGGGAAGCTCTGCAGCGCACGGGTCTTGCTTTTAATGAAGACCATGTGCTGCCAGCACATTCCTCTTGGGAAGACGGTTATTTTGCCATCCGAAATTATACATTTGGCCCGGATTCTCCTACCGCGTTTATTGGCCTGAACAACCTGGTGACGCGGGGGGCTCTCCGGGCGTTGCTTGAAGCGGGGTATAGCGTACCGCGTGATATCTCGATTATCGGTTATGACGATCTGCCCGATATGCAATATGCAGAGGTTGCTCTGACCACAATCGGCCCGCCGCTGGATGAACTGGCTGTCCAGGCGGCAGAGCTGATCGTATCCCTGATCCGTGATGAGCAGGTCGAGGTTCCAGTTGTCATTCAGCCGAGGCTGAATCTTCGCAATTCAACGGCGGTGTGCCGACATTAAATAGTGGTACCTCAACCATTTTAGGGACAGGTTATGCAAGCAAGGCATAGGGTGGCTTATGAGACTCGGCGTGTCGCTGTAAGGCAAAAAGTTGGCAACGTTTGATCCATCTGTCTGGTTGCAGGTGGCAAGGAGCAGGTCGCAGTGTGTTTGGTCAACAGTATTCGGTATAAGGCGGGCTTATCAGGTCAACGCAAACAAGACGGTTGAGTAAGTGAATTCTACAAGCGGAATATGATGACAGGAGGTGCCGTGATGCAGGTGCAGACACAGTTATCCTGGTCGGAGCGAATTGCAGCTACGATCATGCAGCAGTGTGACGATGACGGCTTCCATGCGTTCCCTTCGGGACGATGGGCTTATGTGGAAGGCATGACATTGATGGCGATGGCACGCACGGGAGAATGCTATAAGAAGCCGGAATATTTTGATTTTATGAAAAGACATATGGACCTGTATGTGCAGCCGAATGGCTCCATCAGTACGTACTCTCTGGAAGAATATAATCTGGACCAGATTAATCAGGGCAAAAATCTGTTTGCACTACTGGATGGTGCGGAGGATGAGCGCTATGCCGAGGCAGCCCACCTGCTTGCCGCACAGCTTGCAGGCCAGCCACGCACGTCTCAAGGCGGATTCTGGCATAAAAAAATCTATCCATTCCAGATGTGGCTGGATGGGCTGTATATGTCGTCACCCTTCCTTGCTCAATATGCGAAGACGTTCCGGCATCCAGAGTTATGGGATGAAGTGGCACATCAGATTTTGCTGGTCGAACAAAAGACGCGTGATCCGCGTACCGGGCTGCTGTATCATGGCTGGGATGAATCGAAGGAGCAGATCTGGGCGGATTCTCTGACCGGATGTTCGCCGCATTTCTGGAGCCGGGCGATGGGGTGGTATGCGATGGCGATTGTAGACAGTGTGGAGCATTTTCCACTGAATCATCCGAAGCGCGGCACAATCATTGGCATCTTCGAGCGCATGTGTAATGCGTTAGTTCGAGTACAGGAGCAGGATAGCGGATTATGGTTCCAGGTGCTGGATCAGGGCTTCCGCAAAGGGAACTATCTCGAAGCTTCGGGCTCAAGCATGTTTGTATATGCACTTGCGAAGGGAGTTCGCTTACGCTATCTGGAGCCACATTTCCGCGGAGCGGCCGAGAAAGGCTGGCAAGGTCTGACCACCAGATTAATAGAGGAAACGGCTGACGGTGTAAGGTTAAACGGCATATGCCACGGGGCAGGGCTGAGTCTGGACCGGGATGGCTCCTACGGTTATTATGTGAGCGAAGCGGTTGTAAGCGATTCCTTTATGGGGGTTGCTCCGCTGCTGCTGGCTGCACTGGAAATGGAGCGATTGCCATGACGGACCAGCGATTGGCGGAAGAAGGTGTGGCGGCGGGTTTTGCATGGGGTTCATCGGCCTCGGACGCTTATATCACCGTTGCTTCCGATGGGTCAGGAGATTATTCGAGCATTCAGGCCGCAATCGACGCGCTGCCGGACAACGGCACGGATGGTGTTGGCAGCGCCAGCAGTAGCAATGACATTCTTCCGATTCGGGTGAAGGCAGGCGTATATTATGAGAAGCTGCATCTGGAGAAGCCGGGTATTCATCTCATCGGTGAAGGAGCGGAGCAGACCATCATCACGTATGATGATCATGCGCTCAAGAGATTCCCGGACGGCTCGCAGTATCACACATTCCATTCCTATACAGCGTTTATTGGTGCGGATGATTTTACGGCAGAAGGCCTGTCATTTGTGAACTCGGCTGGTCCGGGCAAGGATGTAGGCCAGGCGCTGGCGGTGTACGTGGACGGGGATCGTGCAGTGTTTCGCAGCTGTCATTTCATCGGCCATCAGGATACGATCTTCACCGGTCCGCTGCCGGAGCAGCCCTTGGACCGAAGTTATTTTGGCGGGCCGCGTGATGGTGCGGAGCGGCGGAAGTTAAGGCAGTACTTCGATAATTGTTATATCGAAGGCGATATCGACTTTATTTTTGGCTCGGCTACGGTGGTGTTTAAGGGTTGTGAGATTTATACGAAAAGTCGCTTGACTGATGCGGAGGTGGCTGAAGGGCAAGTGAATGGCTGGATTACGGCAGCGTCTACACCGAAGGATGTGCGTTACGGCTATGTATTCGTGGATTGTGATCTGACCAGCAATGCTCCTCCGCAATCGGTGTATCTGGGCAGGCCATGGCGGAACGATGCCAAAGTCTGTTTCCTGAACTGCTGGATGGGCGCGCATGTGAAGCAGGAGGGCTGGCATAACTGGGATAAGGCAGATGCTGAAGCTACGGTTCGCTATGCGGAGTACAAAAGTGCTGGGCCCGGCGCCGGACGTATAGGTGAGCGTGCTCCATGGTCAAAAATACTGACAGATGAAGAAGCAGCGGAGTATGCGTTATCCCGCGTGCTGTCCGGGGAGGATGGCTGGAGGCCGTTTGAATGAGCTGGAGTCGAAGCTGGAACCAGAGAGTGGAGACGAGGTAATAGCTGGAGTTGAGTCTGGAGCTAGAGTAGTGCGGTTCCTTTGCAGGCCAGAGTGATCTATAGTAACAATTTCCTTGAATGAGTATTGTTCACAAAGCGAATAAAGACTGTGCCTGGAATCCAAAATGGATTTAGACACAGTCTTTTAGTGCTTGTTATTCAGGATGGTGTGTCATATTTGCTCCAAACACTGGTCATGAGCCTTAATTGGGTCATATCGGCGGTGGCTGAGAAGCAGTCAATAGCGATACGGCGAATCACATCCAATAGTAGCTAATGTCAATGTTGATAAGGTTGTCGCGCATCACACATCACAAATTACGCCTCACTACAAGGCGTTGTATTTCTCTAGCTATGATGAACGTAAACAAGGATAGCCCCCACATATTGCTGAGCATCGTAGGTTAAAATGGAAAGTGTCAAGACCACCATTTCAGAGCTACACAGCAAAGGAGAGCTATCACTATGCAGTCTACCACAAAATTCATCGGTTTAGATGTGTCCAAAGAAAAAAATTCG
>NZ_QJSW01000008.1:0-140881 GCF_003217495.1 Paenibacillus barcinonensis
GGTACTTTTCCCCTGCTGGTGGAGGATTTCTAGCTTGCTGCGTTCGATTATGCTAAGATGTGTGTAGCTCATGGTGGATTCTCCTTGTGTGAATGTTTGTTGTGGTGACTTCATTCTACACGAATCCGGCCATGGGCCATTTTTTATTTATTTCCAGTAGGTGTCGCACTTCATATTACAATCCGTCATTTTAAAAACAGTCAGTCCCACAAACTATCCAAATAGCAACTCATTGCTACCCATTGAAACCCTTTATAACAAATTAAAAAGTATAGTCGGTTCAAGTTTTACTGACGCTGGTTCAGATCAAGAACGTAACAGAGGTGCAGCATTACATAAATTAGTTTGTAAAAAATTGGGTTATTCAACTTATAAAGATGACGGTAGATTTCCTGACGTAAAACATCAATTGTTAGAAGTAAAGCTACAAACATCACCTACTATTGATCTTGGACTGTTTAGCCCTGATAGTACAAGCATTCTTGATATTCGACAAATTGATGGAAATCGTGTTAGATTGTGTGATGTAAGATATGCAGTATTCTATGGTGTCATTGAAGAAGGTCAAGTAAAAATTACAAACTTTTATCTTACTACTGGTGAAGATTTTTTCAGTCGCTTTCCGCAATTTCAAGGTAAAGTTCTTAATTCAAAATTACAAATAAAATTAAAGAAAGACTTCTTTGAATGAGTTTGTTTAAGACTAGCGTTGTTTAACTAGTCTTTTTTTTAGTGATATACTGAGGTTACCCGAAAAATATGCTACATTCGTATGACAGCTAAGAAAAGTAAAAAGGACGAGATAAAACACGTATAGCCTATCAGACCACTTCATTAAATAGACAATATGAAATGGTCACTAAAGAAATGGTGCTGTCGGAGTAACAGACGAGGAAAAAGAAAACAGCTATTTAAGGTTTTTTCGCAAAAAAAAGCAGGCCACCTTTTGGGATGACCTGCTTTTTTGTTCATTTTGGAGCTCGTACCTCTGTCGGCATAACCGAGGTTTTACACCTCAATTACATCATGCCGCCCATACCGCCCATGCCACCCATGTCAGGAGCGCCAGCAGCGCCTGCTGGTTCTGGCTTGTCAGCGATAACCGCTTCAGTAGTCAGGAACATTGCTGCTACGGAAGCCGCGTTTTGCAATGCATAACGTGTTACTTTCGCAGGGTCAACGATACCTGCTTCGATCATGTTAACCCACTCGCCAGTCGCAGCATTGAAGCCTACGCCAACTTGCTCTTTTTTCAGACGTTCCACGATTACGGAACCTTCTTCACCAGCGTTAGCCGCAATTGTGCGGATTGGCGCTTCCAGAGCTTTCAGCACGATGTTTACGCCTGTTTGCTCGTCACCGGACAATGCTACACCAGCAACAGCATGATATACGTTCAGAAGCGCAGTACCACCACCGGATACGATACCTTCTTCAACCGCAGCGCGAGTTGCGTTCAGGGCATCTTCGATACGCAGTTTGCGTTCTTTCAATTCAGTTTCAGTTGCCGCACCGACTTTGATTACCGCCACGCCGCCGGACAATTTAGCCAGACGCTCTTGCAGTTTCTCTTTATCGAACTCGGAAGTGGTTTCTTCCAGTTGTGTACGGATTTGGCTAACACGTGCATCAATATCGGATTTGTTACCCGCACCGTCAACGATGATTGTGTTTTCTTTGGTTACACGGATTTGACGAGCTGTACCCAGTTGCTCCACAACTGCGGATTTCAGGTCCAGACCCAGTTCTTCCGTAATTACTTGGCCGCCAGTCAGAGCAGCGATATCTTGCAGCATTGCTTTACGACGGTCACCGAATCCTGGAGCTTTAACCGCTACAGCATTGAATGTACCACGCAGTTTGTTCACAACCAGCATCGCCAGAGCTTCGCCTTCGATATCTTCAGCGATCAGTACGAGTGGTTTGCCTTGTTGAACGATTTTCTCAAGCAATGGCAAGATGTCTTGCGTGCTGGAGATTTTTTTGTCTGTGATCAAGATATACGGGTTGTCGAGAACA
Organism: Paenibacillus barcinonensis; assembly: GCF_003217495.1. Lineage (GTDB taxonomy): Bacteria > Bacillota > Bacilli > Paenibacillales > Paenibacillaceae > Paenibacillus > Paenibacillus barcinonensis. The sequence continues at coordinate 2,020 of NZ_QJSW01000008.1, forward strand.
GCTTCCATTTTGTCCGTATCTGTGATCATGTAAGGAGAGATATATCCGCGGTCGAATTGCATACCTTCAACCACTTCCAGCTCTGTTGCGAACCCGCGGGATTCTTCAACAGTGATTACGCCGTCTTTACCCACTTTTTCCATAGCTTCAGCAATCAGTTCGCCTACTTCTTCGTCAGCTGCAGAGATTGCCGCTACTTGTGCGATGGATTGTTTAGTCTCAACCGGTTTGGAGATGGATTGCAGCTCAGCAACCGCAGCTTTAACCGCTTTGTCGATCCCTTTGCGGATACCGATTGGGCTAGCACCTGCAGTTACGTTTTTCAAGCCTTCTGTGATCAGCGCTTGCGCCAATACAGTTGCAGTTGTTGTACCGTCACCGGCAACATCGTTTGTTTTGGTTGCTACTTCTTTAACCAGTTGTGCACCCATGTTCTCGAATGCATCTTCCAGTTCGATTTCTTTAGCAATCGTTACACCGTCATTGGTAATAAGCGGGCTTCCGAATTTTTTCTCCAGAACCACGTTGCGGCCTTTTGGTCCGAGCGTTACTTTCACTGCGTTAGCCAATGCATCCACACCACGAAGCATGGAGCGACGAGCGTCTTCACTGAATTTAATGTCTTTAGCCATTTAAGAAAACCTCCCTGGTATATTGTGTAAAGTGGTACTGCTATATCGTTCGGTTAACCGAATAAAATTTGAAATTAGTCGAGAATCGCGTGAATATCGCTCTCTTTCATAATCAAATATTCTTTACCTTCGTATTTGATTTCTGTACCGGCATATTTGGAGAAAATAACGCGGTCTCCTTCTTTCACTTCCAGAGCTACACGTACGCCGTCTTTCAATACACCCGCACCAACTGCAATGATTTTACCCTCTTGCGGTTTTTCTTTGGCGGAGTCCGGAAGTACGATCCCGAAAGAAGTCGTTTGCTCTTGCTCCAGTGGTTCTACCAATACGCGTTCACCTAAAGGTCTGATCATGAAAAATAGCCTCCTTATTGAAATTATATAGCCTTGCATTGTAGGTTGCAGCCATATGTATTAGCACTCGACAGTGTTCAGTGCTAACAACCAACTTTATGATACTCAACTTGAAGCATGATTTCAAGTCTTTTTGATGAATTGTTGCGAGATTTTACGCCTGCTTAACATCCATTAAGCCAAATCTCACACTCTTAGCAGGACAATCACAGCTGGAACAGCTGGAGAAATGTTACATTGTTACGCTTTCTATTTTACGAGATTTACGAGTCCACATGCAAACCTGTCCCCTAACCCCCTTTTCCATTGTATCCACTCCCCGCCATAATATGCCTGCATGTCCAGGTTCTACTCTCGCTTTGCAAAGGATAGTAAACGACCCCGGGCAGAACATAATGTCTTCCCAGGGTCTCTTAACGAATGAACGACCTCTCCACTCGCGCTTCTATATTTTTATCAGGCTGCAAACCGTTTGTCTTCTCACCCTAACCCGCATGCTGCTTATCCTCTTCACGCACGTACCTTGATTCAATCTCCTGATCAGCCGCGAGTTGCTTGCGATACACAATCGCTGACAGAAACACACTGATCTCATACAGCAGCAGCAGCGGAATCATCACCAGCAGATCGGATATGAAATCCGGCGGTGTAACAACCACCGCGATAAAGATCAGTACGAAATAGGCCACTCTGCGCATTTTACGAAGACGTATCGGATTCAGAATCCGCAGCCCTGTCAGGAACATGATGAGTAGGGGCAGCTCAAACAGCAAAGACACCGGCAGCACAATACCGAACATGAAGCTGAAATACTGTTTCATACCATAGGTTTCGACCAGCCCCATTTTCTCCGTGATGGTGGAGGTGAACGCCAGTGCCATCGGAAAGACAACATAATACGAGAAGGCCACACCGACCAGAAACAATAAAAACACATAGGGCACATACTTCAGAGACGCCTTGCGCTCCTGCGGCCGAAGACCAGGGCTAACAAACTTCCAAATCTGATATACCGTAAACGGCAGCGTGATTACGATGGAAAAAAGTCCGGCAATCTTCATGTAGATGCCAATCCCGTCCCAGAAGGAAAAGGCATGTAATACAAAGCCCCGAGCCGTCTCCGCCTGGGTCAGATAACGGTAAACCGGGTCTGCCACGAAAAACCCTGCGATCAGCCCGAGAATAAAAATACATAATACGTAGATCAGCCGCTTACGCAGCTCACTCAGATGGTCCGAAAGCGTCATTTCTTCATTTTGCTGCGTCATGCCTGCCTCCCCTGGAATTCAGCTTTAAAATACAAAACCCTTCCGGCAGGAAGGGATCTCTCTTTCATTGCCTAAGACATTATTCCGGCAGACGTTTATCCGCAGGTTTCTCAGGAGTTGCTGTTTCCACTGCCACCGGTGTCGCTTTTTCCTGCTCTTTGCGGCTGGAAGCATCATCATCCGATATAATATCGCGCGCGCCTTCCTTGAACTCGCGGAACGTACGTCCAACAGCCCGTCCTAATTCCGGCAGCTTGTTCGGCCCAAACAACAGCAGTGCAATCACGGCCAGCAAAATAAAACCTGTTGGTCCAATTGAACTTAACATTGATCTTCCTCCTCGTTACAAGCTTATAAAATGTTCATACTTCGAAGTCACGTCCATCAGATATCTGAGCTGCATTTGAATTTATGCCCATCATACCACAGATGTAACCACTTACATAACCCGTAAAATGCTCAACTGTCACAACTTTCTTCAGATAGAGACATCCAGCGGGCAGAGCTCATTGTTTAAATTGGCCCGTCACCATCAGAAGCGCTTCAGGAAGCTGATCCATAATGGCAGCAAGATGCTCATGTACACCCTTTGGTGTTCCCGGCAGATTCACAATCAACGTGCGCCCCCGAATACCGCATACACCGCGGAACAGCATGGCCGAGCGATTTTTGCTCATCACACTGTATCTCATCGCTTCAGCCATTCCAGGCACCTCGCGCTCAATGACACGTCTGGTCGCTTCCGGTGTAATATCCCGAATGGCCAGCTCAGTGCCCCCCGTTGTCAGTACGAGATCGGCGTGAAAATAATCCGTCATCTCAATCAAAGCCGCAATAATCTCGTCCGGCTCGTCAGGAACAATCCGATATTCCACGATCTGACCGCCCAGCTCCTCCTCCACAAGCTCCCGAATGACTTGTGCACTCGTATCCTCACGTTCTCCGCGGGCCCCTTTGTCACTGGCAGTCAGGATTGCTGTTCTCCACACCATAAAGATCACCCTTCTCCTCTATGAAAATAAATACTCTTTATCGGTTGTAATCACCGTTTTTACCGCCGCTTTTGGTCATCAGCAGCGTTGGACCGATGATCATATCCTTTTGCATCGCCTTACACATATCATAAACCGTAAGTGCTGCGGCCGACGCTGCCGTGAGTGCCTCCATCTCTACACCTGTCTTGCCTTCGGTTTTGACCGTCGCTTCAATATGAAGCTCGTCTTCTCCGTTATCATGGAAGCGAATATCCACACCATTCAGCGCAAGCGGATGACACATCGGAATCCAGTCAGACGTTTTCTTCGCCCCCTGAATGCCGGCAATCTGAGCAACCGCCAGCACATCCCCTTTGCCGATTCGCCCTTGACGAATAGCTTCGAGTGTCTTCGGGCTCATTGTAACTTTGGTAACCGCAACAGCGGTACGCACCGTCACATCCTTGCCTGAAATATCTACCATCCTGGCCCGTCCCTGCTCGTTAAAATGAGTCAGCTTTCCGCTGGAGGACTGACCTTTATTTATTTCTGAGTTCAATCACATCACAACCCTTTATTCGATATGTACTATACCTTCGGGTGTTATCAACAGATCCAGCCGCAGATCAAGCGGCTCCATCGGAATGTCCGTCTCCAGTTGGCCTGGCAAGACCAGTGCAGCCATAAGCGGCCTTCTCCCCTGCTTAGCACAGTGCAGATCTAGACGCGCTGCAAAGCGGTCATAATAACCGCCCCCATATCCGATGCGGCCACCGGCAAGATCGTAGCCCAGCCCGGGTACCAGCACCAGATCAATATCCGGCCAATGTTCAGGAGGCAGCACCTCGCAAGATGCTCTAGGTTCAGGTATGCCCCAAATGCCTGGTTCAATATCCTGAGGTCCCTTCACTCGCCGCAGCTCCATGCGTGGCGGATCAGCAAGCACCTTGGGTGCAAGCATGACATCTCCCTTTTTCCATCCCTCTTCAAAAAGAAAAGTGGTAGAGGCCTCACTTCCATACGAAAGATAACTGAAAATCACCAGAGCCCCGGACACCTGTCTGTCCGGATTCAGCCGCAGACGTTCCAGCTCTCGCTTCAACCCTTCATTCATCCGGTTGACCGCTTGCTGACGCATCTGCTCGTCCATTCGTTCACGCAGCTGTCTGAGCCGTGCCCTGAGCTGCTGCTTCTGTTCCGCATGATCCTGCATAATGCTGACAAACCTCCTGTTGATCTGGAAGGTAAATAAAATCATTCAGTTCATTGCGCTTATATGTTATGACAAGATGTCATCTGGATGACCAGCTTGAAATGTTTCATTTTCTGCAAAATGCTCATGTAATAACATGTCTTCTTTCAGTTTATCATTGATTGACCAAAAAGACTACAAGCCTCCCCCCTTCCCAATCGGTGCATTTGCTCCATATTTCATGTAAACTGGAGGTAAGTGTCTAGGGCCTATCTTGAAACTCGCCCTAATCAAGAACTCGACCTATGGAGGAACTTAATTCTATGTTGCTGCAAGTATCCGGAATTATTAAACGTTTTGGTGTCGATCCGATTCTGGACGGCGTTAACTTACAAATATTAGAACGCGAGCGTATTGGTCTCGTTGGTGTGAATGGCGCAGGTAAATCGACTTTACTCAAAATTATAGCTGGCGAGATGTCCTATGATGGAGGACAGATTTTCAAATCCAAAGAAACCACGCTTGGTTACCTTGCGCAAAATAGTGGACTGCAGTCCGAGCGCAGCATCTGGGATGAAATGCTGCATGTCTTTGCACATCTGACCCAGACCGAGGCAGAGCTCAGACAGATGGAGCATGATATTGCCGATCCTGCCTTGATGCAGGATGAAAAGCAATATGCCGACCTGCTGGAGCGCTACGCAAGACGCTCGGACTGGTTCAAGGATCACGGCGGCTACGAGATGGAAACGCGTATTCGAAGCGTGCTGCACGGTATGGGCTTTGGTGACTTTTCACCCGACACACCTATCGGCACCCTCAGCGGCGGTCAGAAGACGAGGCTCGCTTTAGCTCGCATTCTGCTGCAAGCTCCCGATCTGCTCATGCTGGACGAGCCTACAAACTATCTGGACATCGCTACATTGACATGGCTGGAGGACTATCTCAGAGGATATTCCGGCTCGCTGTTAGTTGTATCGCATGACCGGTACTTTCTGGACAGACTCGTCACTACTATTGTCGAAATCGAACGTCATCGCTCCAAGCGATACACGGGCAATTACAGCCGTTACATGGAACTGAAGGCTGCCGAATACGAAATTCAGATGAAGCAGTATGAGAAGCAGCAGGATGAAATCGCAAAGATGGAAGATTTTGTGCAAAAAAACATCGTGCGCGCTTCAACTACAAAACGTGCCCAGAGCCGCCGCAAGGCGCTAGAGAAAATGGATCGACTCGACAAACCTCTCGGCGATCTCAAGAAAGCGCACTTCTCATTCGAAACTGCCGTTATGTCCGGCAAGGAAGTGCTGCGTGTGGACCAGCTGTCTGTTGCATATGACGAGGGCTCGCCACTGTTCCGCAACGTGTCCTTTGATCTGCGCCGGGGAGAAACGGTTGCGCTCATTGGACCAAACGGAATCGGAAAATCCACGATGCTGAAATGCCTTACAGGCAGTCTTCGTCCTGCAAAAGGTGACATTCAGTGGGGCACCAAGGTTCAGATTGGTTATTACGATCAGGAGCAGACGGGACTTAACCCTTCCAACACCGTTTTGGAGGAACTGTGGAGTGCTTACCCAGGGATGGAGGAAGCACGGATTCGGACTGTTCTCGGCAACTTTTTGTTCAGCGGTGATGATGTGCTCAAAAAAATATCCTCGCTCAGCGGCGGGGAGAAAGCACGTGTCTCTCTCTCCAAGCTCATGCTGAAGGAAGCCAATGTGCTTATTCTCGATGAGCCAACGAACCATCTTGACCTCTTTGCCAAGGAAGTGCTTGAGGCCGCATTGATGGATTACGAGGGTACACTGCTGTTTATCTCCCATGACCGTTACTTCCTGAACAAAATGGCAGAACGAATCGTTGAACTTCATCCAGGCGGAACAGAGCAATATCTCGGTAACTATGATGATTATGTAGAGAAAAAGCTGGAGCTGGAGGAGATTGCACGCGAAGCAGCGGAAGCTCGTCAGGCATCTTCCAAGTCAGCTTCTGCAGCAGCTCCCCCTTCAGCCTCCGAGAAATCGGGTGCAGCCTCCTTCGAAGCGGACAAACAGGCGAAACGCGAGGAGCGGAACAGACAGCGCAGACAGGAAGCACTGGAGAAGCAGATTGCAGAGCTGGAATCGGAAATTATGGGCTTGGAAGAACAGATGGCCCTGCCGGAAGTTTATCAGGACTATATGAAGCTACAAGAGTTGCAGCAATCCACGGAGGAGCACAAAACCCAGCTTGCACAGGCATATGAAGAATGGGAAATGCTCGCTATGGATTAAGAGCTCAGGCGTAATCAACACCATGACTGCGGTTAACGTAAATTCAAAGAAGACAAACAATTGGGGCTTAGCGTTACATTCGTAACGTGGGCCCTTTTTGAATAAGCAGCTCATCCTCATGTTTTCACATTTGTCAAATCCTCTCGATTCTCGTAAAATAAATTTCCAGAGTCTCACTTCACCTTTATCCACAAGTCTGAAAGAAACTCAAGCCTTGTTTTCATGTAATTAAACATTGGTAGAATAAGTTTTTCATGAAAAAACCATATTTATCCACCATGTTATCCACATTATCCACAATACTGTGAGTAAAACCACCGTTATCTATCCCCTGCATGAAGCATGTTTCGAAAACTTTAATTGCAGGCTTTCGCCTTGGTTATCAACAAATTATACTGGATATGTGGATAACTATACTCACACCTTGACAAATTCAATTATCACAATGGGAACCTGTTCATGTGCAGCCCAGGAAAGGAATCGTATGTACACAGCCACCACGCCCGAATTTACTATTGTTGTTCAAGCCCCCTTCTCTTCTGTACAAGTGTTCGGCTCCAGTGTAATTGCTCGCTGTACGCCGATCACACTGCTCTCCCCCTCTATGAGCGTCTGGATCATGGAAGAGGAGGACATGGAGCAGCCGGATGCTCTTTCGTCCAGATTATCGCGTATCACTGACGGATATGGTGATATCGTGGAACGGTATGAACTGGAAAGCGCTGGACTGACGGGCGAATATGTGAAGCAGCTGGATCGACTGATTGATGAAGAAGACGGTATAGATGTGCCATGGTATCGTCTGCGCGCCATGTTTTCTCTGAAGGAAAGTCCGAATATGCTCTCAGCCACAGCGATGTGTTCAGCAGCAGAACTTGAGGGAATTGAACAAGCCTTCTTTCAGACACTCGCTTCATTCAGACCTCATGCCCAATATGCAAGTACAGACTCCGACTCGGGAGAGAACACGGAATTCAAAATACAGAATCATGAGTTACAGGAGCATTTGCTTTATACAGCCATGCAGCGAATGGAGCAGATTGAACAGATGCAAAGGTTAAATCATGATTCGGAACGATTGTCTGGGCTGGAAGGACAAGATAAAGGCCAGTCTCCTAATGTTCAGGAGCGCTTTCAGCTTGCTTTGACCCACACTCGCTTACAAGAGCATGAAGATACGCTGCATACTATCGCTTACGCTGGATTTGCTCTGATCGAAGCAGGACCCGTTCCTGCCAGCCTACAGCCTGCTACACGTATTGGCGGTGGGCCGGATTTGCCGGAAGGTGTGGATTGGCCCCGTAATCATTCTGGACTGCACTATAACTTCCTCGCGCAGATCAGCCTGTCTGATTTGCCTGAATCCATTGATTATCTGCCTGCAAACGGCTGTTTAACCTTTATGTCAGATACTGATTTACAAGAGGGTAAAGTATTTTATTGGCCTGACGGCTACAAATGGGTGCACCATCCGCTTCCTGCGTATGCGGAAGACATCGCAAACAAGGTCATGCAGATGCTGATCTGGAGCACAGAAGATCAGCGACTTGTGGTCAGCCGGAATGAGCTGCTTGATCTGCGAGCACATACCGCAGCAGATGGCACCTTGTCCTTTGAGCGCTCGGGACAGCCTGTACTTGCATTTGCCTCGGAATATGAGATCAGTCAGGAGTCTCAGATGATGCGGATCTTCCCCACGCTCACCTTTCCTTACTCCAGTGAGGTATACAGCAATCTGGAACTATCTGACGCAGATGAGGCCATCGCAGCCCTTCGAGAACATATGCACGTTGGCGACGGCCCGCAGCACCAGATGCTCGGTCATCACCGTTCCACTGTTCGCGCTACCGAGCGTGCTATAGTCCACGCGAAGCAAAACGGGTGGCAGGAGCTAACTCGGGCCGAAGACTGGTTCATCCTGCTTGCGCTGCAATCTGGCGGCAGAGCCGGGTTTCAGTTCGAGGATTATGGCGAGTTTATCTTTCTCGCCAACCTCAAGGATACGAGGCGTGGCGACTTCTCACGTGTGTTTACCTACCTTGAGCTAGAATAATTCATCTATCTTAGTAAGCTCTGTTAAAAACATATATTCCACAAGCGCATTGCAGATTGCTTGATGCAAAAGGGCTCCTGTCGTCAAGTCATGACAACAGGAGCCCTTCGTATAGCTATAGCGTTTTTACCCTGATAAACAAACTCTTTTTCACTTCTAATTCACGGAGACTTCTGGACTTCTAATCAACTGAAACTTTGTTACTTTTAATGAACAGATGCTTCTTCACTCTCTGCCGACTCGGCCTTCAGCCCGGCTGCATTACATGCGGCAACATACGCCAGTCCTGCCGCCATCACGATATCATGATGTGTAGCACTACCGCGGAATTCACGCCCCGCACGTTCGACCGTAATCACGGCTTCGGCACTGGCTCCCTCTCCACCGCTGAGCGCATGCATCTCCATGTCCACAAACGTAATGTCATCTGAAATACACTGACCAATGGCCTGAATTGTCGCATCAACCGGCCCTCTGCCAACTGCCGAATACGAATGTTCACCTGAACTTGTGCGAATGCGCACCGCAGCCATACGGTCCGTCATACTGCCCGCAGTCACCTGCAGTTCAATCAATTCATAATCCTGTGCTGGGATGTTCATCGTCTGGCTGACCATTTGCAGCAGCTGGTCATCACTTACCACCTTCTGTTGATCCGCAGTTTCTTTGAACACCTCGTACAGCTGTTCCATCTGCTGCTCATCCGGTTCGAAGCCGTATTTGCGTACCCGATCCTTCAAGGCGTGACGGCCGGAATGCTTGCCCAAAATAATCATGCTGCGCGGAATGCCCAGTGCTTCCGGGTCCATAATCTCATACGTATTACGGTTCTTCAGCAAGCCATCCTGATGAATGCCCGATTCATGCTGGAAGGCGTTGCGTCCAACAACCGGCTTGTTATAGGCAATTGGAAAATGCATCGCCCGGCTGATCTGACGGGATGTTTCATACAGCTGGTTGAGCTTGATATTGGTCGCTGCGCCGATCACATCTCCACGGGTCTCCAGTGCCATAATCAGCTCCTCCAATGCGCAGTTGCCGGTTCGCTCCCCAATTCCGTTAATCGTTACTTCGATCTGTGATGCCCCGTTCGCAATAGCCGCCAGACTGTTCGCTACAGCAAGGCCCAGATCGTTATGACAGTGCGCGCTATATCGAACCTGATCACCGCCTCTTGCCCCCTCGCGCACTCGGCGGAACATCTCGCCGTACTCATGAGGAAGTGCATAACCAACGGTATCCGGCAGATTGATGATGCTCGCCCCCGCTTCAATGGCCACTTCAACCATCTCGATCAGATCATCCATTTTGGTACGCGCAGCATCCATCGCGGTGAACTCGACAGTATCGGTAAACTGGCGTGCATACGAAACCATCTCTCTTGCAGTGGCAACCACCTCGCTGCGCGGACGGCGCAGCTGATGCTCGATATGAATATCCGACGAGGATATAAACAGGTGAATTCGTCGCCGCGCGGCATCTGCCGTCGCCTGAACCGCCGCGTCAATGTCTCCTTTGACTGCACGTGCAAACCCGCAAATCTCTACCTGCTGCAATTGTCTCGAAATCGCCTGAACCGCCGCAAACTCCCCTGGACTGGAGATCGGGAATCCAGGCTCAATGACGTCAATGCCAAGCGAAGCCAACTGGTGCGCCAGTTCAATTTTTTGCTCTGGCTGAAGACTCGCCCCCGGTGCCTGCTCTCCATCACGCAGGGTTGTATCAAAAATGTCAATCATACGTTTATTCGGATTGGTCGTCATATTTATCAGCCTCCATTTTAGTTGGTTGTCTGTATCAGAGTGTACGTCGACTTACACTCCGATCTGCTTCAAAGGCTCTGATCAGACTTGCATGCATCCCGCTTCAACTTGCACCATATGGTTGTTCCCCCGCCCGACTTGCTGCCGGCAGCAAAAAATACAAATAACCCGCCATCTCATCAAAGAGACGGCGGGTTATTCTCCCCTCCGCGGTACCACTCTCGCTTGATGGCCCAGCTTATGCTGACACCATCCACCTCGTGTTCTCCCCAATTCATTGTACTGCGGACTACGCAATTGTCAGCGAATCCAGCCCATTGAATTCAAGAAAACTACCCTCTAACGGGGGTCAGCCGTTGCTCTGTACTCCTGAATGACTGCCTCGCCCACTATCTTGTATCGGAGGGCGTTCCAAATCTTCATGGTTTCCAAAGCTCTGTTCCCGGGCGAGATTCAAACGATTTCAGCCACTGCGTCGCACCATCCCCGCAGCTCTCTGAGCGCCTTAGCCGTTTTACTGCTCCCGTTCATCACTTTTGCTGATATTGTTCATTTGTTCATTAATAAATCAAAAAAGCCTGCCCTCCCCTGCAATAATGCAAGAGACGACAGGCTGTTCACCTTCGCGGTACCACTCTTGTTGACCTCCTCCTGTTCAATTCCGTTATCGCTGGCACATCATTGCGCTGTATGATATCGAAATCATTGAAAGGCTGGAAATCCCCTCTGTATTGCGCTTGATTTTCTTGAACTAAGCGCAGGCAACGGAGCAACTCCGGTCCGGCTTGGATAAGAATATCAATCACAACGGCCCTTTCACGGGGGCAAATCGTAACGATATACTGCATGCCAGCCTCAGCTTTAGGCTTCTGCTCGCATAACTGCGTTCCATCGTTCCGCTTCCAGGTGAGTTTCAGGTGTCCTTCGTCTGCGTTGCACCAGCCCGCAGCTCTCTAATGACCGGGAATAACCTTACTGCTCCTGTTCATTGCGTTTGTCTGTTTTAGTAGTTCATCAGTTCAGGAGGAAACCTCCTTAAATTTGTAACTAATATACATTCTTCCTAAATCATTGTCAACTGTTTGTTTCATGCTTCGGATTGCACCGACCACGCTTCCAGTGAAAGTCCAGGGTCTGCCTTCGCGTCAAAATCAGTACCTTCGCCCCGAATCCATTTCAGATAAGCGGCTGCACCAATCATCGCTGCATTATCCGTACAATACTCCATTGGCGGAATGACCAGCTCGAGCCCTTCCTTCGCGCAGCGTTCCTGCAACGCCGCGCGCAAGCCACGATTCGCTGCGACCCCACCGCACAGGAGCAGCTGACGCGAGCCATATTCACGAACGGCACGCACCGCCTTTTCCACCAAAACCTCAACGACCGCTTCCTGAAAACCGCGCGCAACCGCAGATGGCTCCAAGGCTTCACCACGCATTTTGGCCTGATTCAGTGCATTGAGCACCGCCGATTTCAATCCGCTGAGACTGAAGTCATAGGATCCTGCTTCAAGCCATACCCGCGGCAGAGGAACAACGTCCTCCGCTTCGGATGCCATCCGGTCTACATGCGGCCCACCCGGATAAGGACACCCGAGAGCACGAGCCACTTTGTCATACGCTTCACCGACAGCATCGTCCCGCGTGCGGCCAATCAGCTTGAACTTGCCTTCCGACTCCAGGTGCACAAGCTCCGTATGACCGCCTGACACCACAAGAGCCATCGCTGGATATTGCAGTTCACGCACAAGGCGATTCGCATAAATATGACCGGCAATATGATGTGTGCCGATGAGCGGTTTACCCAAGGCCATAGCGAGCGTTTTCGCCGCTACAATCCCTACAAGCAGAGCGCCGACCAAGCCGGGCCCCTGTGTAACCGCAATTGCGCTAAGATCACGCGGACGAATGCCGGACTGCTCGATGGCCTGCTCCAGCATCAGTGTGATAACTTCAACGTGCTTACGCGAAGCTACCTCGGGAACGACTCCGCCAAACGCTTTATGTGTTTCGACCTGACTGGAGATCAGGTTGGACAGCACTACATGTCCATCCTTGACCACCGCTACCGATGTTTCATCACAGCTGGTCTCCACCGCCAAAATGTAGGATGGGACAGAGCTTTGCTTATCTATAAGATCGTTCATGAATCCTGTACGCTTCCTTCCTCTTCGCCGCTCCGGCTGACAGGCGGCAGTACCGCCCACATGATCATTGCATCCTCTCCATTGTCGGAGTAGTACCCTTTGCGCAGACCTGCCGATTCAAACCCTTTTTTCTGATACAAGTTCTGGGCCACAATGTTGGATACCCTGACTTCCAGCGTCATTCGCTCCATGCCGAGATATGCTGCTGTTTTCATCAACTCGTCCAGCAATTTCTCGCCCAGCTTGCGGCCCTGAAACGCTTTTCTCACCGCGATATTGGTGATGTGAGCCTCGTCCATAATCGTCCACATGCCAGCATAGCCGATGGCTGTGCCATCCAGCTCCATGACCATATATTTAGCAAAATGATTATGCTTCAATTCATTGTGAAAAGCCTCTTCCGTCCAAGGGAGGGTAAATGCCTCATGTTCAATCTCCATCACGTCGGGAATATCCGCCACCGTCATGAGTCTGAACTGAAACAGATCATCCTGTCCTTTCATCGCTGTGTTACCCATCCGTTCTCCCTCTCCCTTCAGCCTTTGCGCAGCAGGTTCGCTTCCGCTTCGGACAGCTGGGTGTAGTTTGGCACCAAGGCATGTACGTCGTCACGCTGACCTGCAAGCAGCGCTTCGGCGCCGAGGCGCCCAATCCAGCGGCCCTCCAGCTCATACGGGACGAGCTGGAGCGCCGTTCCTGCGGGGCAGCGAAGCTCTGCCGCTGCTGCCGCATGCGGGCCCGTCTCGCCGACCAGCCAGACGGCAGCGGGCCGCTCTTCCGGCGCCGCCTCCGCCATGCGGGCGGCGAGCTCCTCCAGCCATCCGTCCATTCGGCGGATGGCATCCGGCGCCAGCCGGCGGGGTGCATCGCCGCCGGCGGAGGCGAACAGCGCGGTATAGGCTTGACCGCGCCGCGCATCCACGAGCGGAACGATCCAGTGGACAGGGGCGGCACTGGTGCCGCCCTGGTCCGCGGATGGCGTTCCGCCAGCCCCGGCTGCGGCATCATCTGCCGCAGCCTGCGCCTTGGCGGCGAGGCCGCTGTGCCAGCCGCCCCAGGCGAGGGCCTGCAGGCTGGACACCCCTGCAACGGGGATGTCCCATGCCCAGGCCAGTGTCTTCGCCGCGGTCACCGCAATGCGGATGCCCGTGTACGAGCCTGGGCCAATGCCGACGGCGATGCCGTTCAGCTGGCCTGGTTCCGTGCTGCTGGCAGCCAGCAGCTGCTCCATCACAGGCACCACATGTACCGAGTGATTGCGCTCGGCACGTTCATTACGCTCCTCCAGCAGCGACCGTTCCTCCATCACTGCTGCAGCCATTACTGCGGTAGATGTGTCCAACACCAAAAACCGCTGCCGCGGTTTATTTTGCAAATCGTGATTCATGCTCTTTTCCCGTAAATCCTCAGTCAAGCTTTTCTTTAGCAAATCTCCATTCATGCGATAACTCCGTTCTGTCTGAACTGTCGACACAATGCGGCATATGCCTCACCATACCCATCCAGTGTAATCATTCGATCCTCCGGGCCCGTTGTCTCGATCTGCACATGAAGATGCTCCTGTGGCAGCAGTTCGGGAATGATGCTGGACCATTCTACCAGACTGACGCCTGCCCCGTAAAAATATTCTTCAAGTCCGAGCTCGTCCGCTTCTTCAAGGGATATGCGATACACATCCATGTGATACAACGGTAGACGCCCCTCGTATTCCTTAATCAGCGTGAACGTTGGACTGCTTACGACATCCCTTACGCCCAAATGCCAAGCAAACTTCTGTGAAAATGCCGTTTTACCCGCGCCCAAATCACCATCCAGTGCAATCACCATTCCCGCGTGTGCCTGCACTGCAAGTGCGGACGCAAGCGCTTCTGTATCTGCAAGGTTATGCGAGTGGTATACCCACTGCTCATGCGTTTGATTCAATATATGCCCCACCTTTGACGGTTTCCCGCCTGAGTTCACTTTGACCCTTATTATATCGGTCCCTTTCCTCGCCCGCAACATCAAAGGGAGTTGCTGGAAACCCTAGACCTCATACCCATTCTTCATCGTTCTTATCATGCAAAAAAACATAACAAAACAACCGGCACCACTCAGGTACCGGTTGTTTCAAGTTAAGCTTGAAGCTGGATCAATCGGATAGATAATCAGGGTATATCAATTTACCGGTATCCCTGTGACATGTATACCTGATATCACACAGCTTCGCCCAACCCCCTCTATTCCTCTATTCCTCCAGTCGATCCACCCGCACAGTTTGCGTATTCCCTGGTCTGCTGCCTACCTGAACGGTGGCCATCCCATTCGCCTCATCTACATTTTCAATCCAGACAGGCTCTCCCTCAAGCGTCACTGCAATCGTATCCTTGGAAGCATAAATCGCTTTAGCTCGCTTGGCATCCATCATATTATTCGTAGTCTCCTTCCGGGTCTTCGTCATGAGCCTCCTGAACCATCGTATCCGTCGTACTTTCGCCAATATAGCCATTATCCTCCGTGACCTGACCTCCGCCTAACCCCTCATTGACCATCCGATCAATGTCGAGCATGAACGATTCCCGATCCAGCGGCAATTCCTCCGCCGTGACTGCTTCCCAGTTCACCGCCGCTGCAGGGGTATAGAACTCCTCTGCACTTTCGGCATCCTGTAGAGGATAAGGTGTAAATGCATGCTTGTGCGCCTCTTCCTCATCTCGCCTGTCCTTCATATGGCACCTCCCCAGATTGGTTTCTGTTATGAGACTGGCTTCTGTTATCATCCCCGACTCGTGCAGAACCATACAATCCGCGAACACAGGACTATCCCTTATCTCAGCTGACCATACTATGATCAAACAGAAATTTGAAAGGAGTGTCATTATGCATACAGTCTGGAAAGGCGCCATCAGTTTCGGTCTCGTTCATGTCCCGGTTAAAATGTTCTCAGCCACCGAGGACAAGGATATCTCCATGCGATATATTCACAAGGTCTGCGGCAGTCCGCTCGCTTATGTTCGCCAGTGCCCCTCCTGTGAGGTGGATGTCCAGTGGGAAGAGATCACCAAAGGCTATGAATATGAAAAGGGTAAATTTGTTCTGTTCGAAAAAGAAGAACTGGAAGCATTAAATGAGTCCAGCAGCAAAACCATAACCATTCTGGATTTTGTAGACTTAACTGAAATTGACCCCATCTATTTTCAGAAAACCTATTATCTTTCTCCTGATCAGGCTGGAAGCAACGCTTATCAGCTGCTGATGAACGCCATGCGAGACACAGGTAAAATCGGCATTGCCAAGGTCTCGATTCGCTCCAAAAGCAGTCTCGCCGCCATTCGTGTGCTGGAGAACTGTTTGGCGATGGAAACTATATTCTACCCGGACGAGATTCGCCCGGTATCCCAGGTCCCCAACCTTCCTGAAGTTCAGAATGTCAATGAAAAGGAACTGACCATGGCCAAGCTGTTAATCGACCAGTTATCCACACCATTTGAGCCTGACAAATACAATGATGATTACCGAACAAAGCTGCTTGATCTTATTCAGCATAAGGTTGCTGGAGAAGAGATTAAGATTGCACCTGCAAAACCTGAAGCAAATGTCATGGATCTGATGGCTGCCCTTCAAGCCAGTATCGAAGCAGTTAAGCCCATTGCTGCAGACCCTGGTACAACGACGGCCAAGCCAAAAAAACGCACTCCGCGTAAAACAGCCACTCAAGCCGCTGCCGGGGGAGAAAACGATGCAGCTGTCACACCCAAACGCAAGAAGGCATCCTCCAAGCCAAAAACATAATCCCCTCTATTCATAAGCAGGCTTGGGTCGGTAGCCTTGATACGTTTAACTCAACAAAAAAACATGGGACTTTCGCTTCCTTCCATTCGTGACTAAGTTTGTCGGCCCCGTAGCTGATGAGCTTTTTTTTGTGTTACTGCTTCGCATCATAATAAACAAACACAAATCGTTAATTTAACACTGTTGTGAAAATTACGTTGACGAAAACAAGTTTATATTTTATATTAACTTATAAAAAGTAACTTATTTATATTTATATAGCTTGATTTCAGCGTTTTCTTGTTATTTACTTGGCTGCTTTATACTCATTAGCTCGATTTTCACTTCATGCTTGCTTGATTCCGCATTACATTAATCCAACTAAACATTCCGGGAGGAATTATTATGAGCGCCACTTATCAAATTCCAGCAACCACCCATCTGGGTGAAGTCAGTCTGAAAATTAGCAATCTGGAGCGTTCCATCCAGTTTTATACGGACGTTGTCGGCTTAAAGCTGCTGACAAGACAAGATCAAATCGCAACGATGACCGCAGACGGACATCATTCTCTTCTACGCCTTGAAGAGGTGAGCAACAGCATCACTTTGCCTGAACGCACTCATGCCGGCCTGTATCA
The DNA here is from genome assembly GCF_003217495.1 of Paenibacillus barcinonensis. Classification (GTDB taxonomy): domain Bacteria; phylum Bacillota; class Bacilli; order Paenibacillales; family Paenibacillaceae; genus Paenibacillus; species Paenibacillus barcinonensis. The sequence goes on from NZ_QJSW01000008.1 coordinate 19,071, forward strand.
CTTTGCCATTCTTCTGCCTGACCGCAAGTCGCTTGGACTTGCGGTTCGTAACCTCGTAGCTTCAGGCATAGACATTGGTCAAGGAGATCATCTGGTGAGTGAAGCCTTCTATATTTCCGATCCTGACCTGAACGGAATTGAAATCTACACCGACCGCCCACGTGACACGTGGAGACGTGATGCAGATAATAATTACATCATGGCCAGTGATCCCGTCGATGTACAAAGTCTGTTTGATCTTTCAGCAGACGCAATCTGGAGTGGCCTGCCTGCTGGCACGGTGATTGGTCATGTTCATTTTCACGTTCGCAGTCTGGAAGAAGCACGCAGCTTCTATTCAGGCGTTCTGGGATTTGATGTTGTAGGCAACTTCGCCAACATGTCTGCATTATTCATATCTGCGGGCGGTTACCATCACCATCTCGGGCTGAACATCTGGGCAGGGGTGAATGCTCCGATTAATCCTGTCAACGCTACAGGCATCGACTATTTCACCATTGTTTACGCCCATGCCCATGAAGCTGAGCAAGCAGCACAGCGTTTGCTTGCATCAGGCGTTGAGATTAGCCGTGACGGTGAAACCTGGTATGCAACTGATCCACAGAATATCCGCATTCGCCTGATTGCTGAAGCGTAAGCTGCGACCTGCTACTACGCAAGGCACACGTTTCATCGCCGTAATCAAGGCAGACAGCGACATCTATATACGCAATCTCCTGCTCGTTACTGACATCTGCTTTATTCTAAACCTGTTTCCTGTCACCACAGGTTACAGCCAAACAAGCCTGACCCTCATCTCTAACAAGCATTATGCAGAGAATGAGCGGATCAGGCTTTTTTCTATGCAATTGATAAAAATCAAAATATTGGCACATCCTAACCTCCAGACCATGATCGATGAAGGAGATTTTTCGAATGATTGAAAAGGGACGTTTGACCGTCAGGCAGCTCGCTTCGCTCATGTTCCTTTGCACAATTGGGGAGCAGATTCTTGTCTTCCCTTCCATGATCACATCTTATGCCCAGCAAGATGCCTGGATATCCTCTTTAGTTGGCGTTGCAGGAGGAACTGGCGTGCTCATGATCATGCTGGCTGTCTATAATATCAACCCGCGACTGAATCTGATTGAACATGTGCTTCGAATTTTGGGTCCATGGATTGGAGCAAGCGTTAGTGTGTTCTATCTTTTTTATTTTCTGATCAGCTCATCAACTTTTATCCGTGAAATGGGCGATTTTGTGGGGTCAGAAATATTGAAAAATTCACCGTTATGGGCGCTGCATCTAACGTTTATCTTCGCGCTCGCATGGGGGCTGCATTCGGGGCTGTCTAACATCGGCAGAACAGGAGAAGCTTTTTTACCTCTGGTCGTTCTATTCTTGATCATTCTAGTGCTCTGCCTGTTGCCCAAAGCAGAACTTGAGAACGTGAAGCCCGTTCTTGGACAGGGTCTTCTTAGCCCCTTCAAAGGTTTTATTGCCGTGTTAACCTATCCGTACTGTGAAATGTGCATTTTCATGATGATCTTGCCCTACACCGAGCGTAGACCCCATCTGAAAAGAGATTTTCTGCTCATGGGTATGATTGGCGGTTTATTGCTAACGCTAACATTAAGTATATGTCTGCTCGTCATGGGGCCATTTATGACACAGCATAACTGGTTTACCTCCTTCAATCTGTCCCGAATGATTAACATCGGAAATTTTCTGCAACGGATTGAAGCCATTATGGCTTCCGTCTGGGTCATCGCTGTTTTTTTCAAATCAGTGCTCTTCTTTTACAGCTTTGCACTAGGCTTGGCTCATCTGTTTCGATTGTGCAGCTACCGGATTTTGATTCTGCCAAGTTCACTGCTTATATTAGCCCTCTCTATACTGATTTCACCAAATGAAACCTTCTATCTGAAAGTGATCATTCCGTACTGGATTGACTGGGACCTGACCTGCGGAATTTTTCTGCCATTGCTGCTGTTGCTGATCCATCATATGAAACTTCGCCCGCAAAAACATTAACCCCTCCACGTACTCACGTTTGACTCTAATCAGGCAGCCGTTAAGGAAAGGAGTAGTCATGTTGAAACCCATTATTCCGTTTGAACCAGTATCTCGAGACATACTGCCTTCAGGTTCACAGTGGGTTGCTCAGATTAAGTGGGATGGTGTACGTATGCTGGCCTATGAGAACGGACAGAAGCTGCAGCTGGTGAATCGGAGATTACATAACCGAACAGTGCAATATCCCGAACTGGTACAGCCGCGCAGCCTGTGCTCCGCCTCCTCTTATATTCTCGACGGAGAGATTATAGCGCTAGATCCAAATACAGGACGGCCTTCCTTTTATCATGTGCTTCGTCGGGATCGCATGAGCAAGCCGGATGGAATTACACAAGCCGTGCATCAGATTCCGATCACTTATATGGTGTTTGATATTCTCTTTCATGATGGGAAATGGGTTACAGATCAGCCGCTGGCTTCACGTCAGAAATTGCTGCATGAGGTGCTCTGTACAGGCAAACATGTGCAGGAAGTGACGAACTCACCGGATGCCGCTGCCCTGCTCACGGTCATGAGGCAACATCAGATGGAGGGCATCGTGATGAAGGACCTCAACAGCACCTACGGAATTCATGGAAAAGATGCACGCTGGCAGAAGGTCAAAATCATGCATGACCTCTACGCCATGATCGGAGGGGTGACGTATCGCAGCGGAATTGTCAATGCCGTGGCTGTTGGTGTATATGATGGACCTCGTTTTATCTATATCGGTCATGTTGGAACGGGCAAGCTGAACTCCACCAGCTGGCGCGAGCTCACAGCACAGATCCAGCCGCTCATTACAAATGACAGGCCCTTCTACAACACTCCTGAACGCAGTGCAGAGACAACCTGGATTACACCTCGGCTTGGCCTCAAGGTGCAGTATATGGAGCTGACTCATCATCGTACACTGCGACATCCCAGCATTCAGACCTTTGCCGACGTGAATCCTGAAGATTGCCCGATAAGCCAGCTCGAACATTAAGCTATCGGAGGTAGTCCGCCCAGCAGCTCTGACCTCTGTACGTTCACTTTGTTCATTTACGAATCGCTCAATAAACAGGAGGTGCTTCTATGCCACAAAAAGTTACAGGCTCCATTATGGTTGAGGGCGTGGAACTCACCGTCACCAATCCAGACAAGCTGTTATGGCCGGAAGCTGGCGTTACCAAAGCCATCTATCTGCAAAAGCTGGCCGCGCTGGCTCCGTATCTGCTGACATATACACGCAACCGCTTGCTGACAACCATTCGATATCCACATGGCGTGGGAGGAACGTTCTTCTATCAAAAGAACGCACCTGAGCCTGTTCCTGATTTTGTGCACACGCAGAACTATGAAGGCATCCGATACATCGTCATGAATGAGCTGCCTCAGCTGCTCTGGCTCGGAAACCTGGCTGCTCTTGAATTCCACCCTTCACTACATGCCATCAACAGCGCACTTCCATGTGAGTGGATGATTGATCTGGACCCTTCCGTGGAGCACGAGCCCCGAATCATGCAGGCCGCATTCATTGTAGGCGAGACATTATCCTCGCTCGGACTGCAATCCATTCCGAAAACATCCGGTGCCACAGGCGTTCAGATCATTGTGCCCGTTACCCCCGGCGTAACATTTGATGAATTGCGAGATATCGGTTACTTTGTCGGCAAGTATGTCACACAAAAGCATCCGGAATTATTTACACTGGAACGGCTGAAAAAGGAGCGCGGAAATCGAATCTATTTTGATTATCTGCAGCATTACGGTGGCAAAACGCTCGCCTCCCCCTACACACCTCGTGCCAAGCCAGGAGGGACCGTCTCCACCCCGCTGACCTGGGATGAGGTACGCCGTGATGTCTCCATTCAGGATTATCACTTGATGAATATTATTGAACGTCTGGACCTTGTTGGCGATCTGATCGCAACTGTTCCTCCGCAGCGGGTGGAGCTGATTCTGAAACATCTGAAGAAAAAATAGCCGATACCCTGTCACTCAGGATACCGGCTATTTGCATACACATATGAATCATGATGACCAAGAAAGGAATCTCTAGTGGATACCTTTTTTTCTTGAAACGTCCGCCCTTCACATCGTGAATGTTACCGATCGCTACGAAAGCCTGCGGGTCCCAATCCTCAACAATGGTCTTCAGCTTGGCTTCTTCCAGACGAGTAATGACAACAAAGATAATTTTCTTCTCATCTCCGCTGAAACCACCCTCTCCGTCCAGATACGTTACTCCACGTCCCAAACGATCCGTCAATGCCGAACCAATGTCACGATATTTCTCACTAATGATCCATACCGACTTGGACTGATCCAGCCCCTCATTCACGATATCAATCATCTTCATCGCAATATAATAAGCAATCATGGAATACAAAGCGTTCGGCCAGCCGAATACAAATCCGGCACCCGCAAAGATAAATACGTTAATAATCAGAACGATCTGTCCGACAGACAGCGGTGACTTCTCACTGAACAGAATTGCTACAATCTCCGTGCCGTCAAGTGAACCGCCAGAACGAATCACAAGGCCTACCCCTACACCCAGAATCAATCCACCAAATACAGCGCCGAGAAGCGGCTCACCCGGTGTAAGTGCCGGAACATCGTGGAGTAGAGATGTCCCGATGGACATCACAACAATCCCGAGTAATGTGGATAGCGCAAACGTCTTGCCGATCTGCTTGTAACCCAGAATCAGAAACGGCAGATTGAGCAGTGTCAGAAATATCCCCAGCGGCAGATGGGTAAGCTCTGACACCATAATCGAGATGCCCGTGATGCCACCATCAATAACGCCATTTGGCACAAGGAATACTTCAAGCGATACAGCCATGAGCGCAGCACCAACCAGGATCATGACGATACGCTGCAAAAACTTCAGCGTGAACACCGAGCTTCTGACGCCGCGGTCAGCTTGCTTGGCTGTTAATTCTTTCACCGTTACATTGGACATGGTATCCCCCCCGTAAAATCAGAATGTGAATCCATTTTATATATCCATTAAATGACTCCACGGGGTAATTCCATGTAGAAAACGAGCAGCGCTTGATTCTGCATGTACTCTAACCCAACAGCCAAACGGGGCATCTAAAGGCGATATAAAATAGATTCAAGATGTACTTCTTGCCGGATCACACTTCCAAAAGAGAGCAAAAGGGAGCCTGTTTTCCCGCAGACTCCCCTCCTTCGCCAAGACATGATTTATATAACTATTATATCATAAAAGATCAAACTAGAGCAAAATAGTTAGCAAAAAGAAGATAAATTCTCAAAAAGTGAATTTATCTTCGGAAATCTGCCCTAAATCGGCTAAAGAAGCGGAGAAAGCATGCGAGAAAGCATTTCAGCCCCTTTTTGCCAGCGTGAGCGATGTTGAAATTGTTGTGTATCAATCTGACTGCATTCCTCCAAATCACGTTCAAAATCCTCAAGCAGACGATGAATCGAAGAGCTTTCGAACAATACAGCCGTTAATTCAAAGTTACAGAAGAAGCTGCGCATATCCATGTTCGCTGTACCTACCGTGGCCAGCAGCTCATCCACAATCATCACTTTGGCATGAACAAAGCCCTTTCTGTATTGATAGAACTTTACCCCGGCTCGCAGCAGCTCTTCAAGGTAGGATAGTGATGCCAGGTGCACCAGCTTCGAATCCGATTCGTATGGAATAATAATGCGTACATCCACCCCGCTGACCGCAGCCGTTTTGAGAGCCTCATACAGAGCAGGGTCAGGAATGAAGTACGGCGTCGTAATGTAGATTCGCTCACAAGCAACCGATATCGCCCCAAAACACATTTCCTGAATCGCATCCCAATCCTGATCGGGTCCACTCGCCAGAATCTGGATACGCTCTCCTCCACTGCAAATATGCGGCGGAAACAATTCTGCAAGCTGCGGCTCCGTAATTCGTTTTCCCGAGGCCAGCTTCCAGTCATTAAGAAACGTGCTTTGCAGGAAATAAACTGCATCTCCTTCAATCTGTACATGGGTATCTCTCCAGAAGCCCACCTTCGGATATTGCCCCAAATAGTCATCTCCCACGTTAATCCCGCCAACAAAACCCACCTTGCCATCCACCACCACAATTTTACGGTGGTTACGGTAATTAACCCGGCGATCAATCGTTGCAATGAGCGGTGGCAGGAAAAAATGAAACTCCACACCTGCGTCATAAAGCTTGCGAATAAAACTCCAGCTCATGTTGTGGCTGCCGAGTCCATCGCAGATGAATCGCACCTTGACCCCCTCCTGCGCTTTGCGAATCATCACATCTTGAAAGCGGGTCCCGATGACATCATCTCGGAAAATATAAAACTCGACATGCAGATGATGCTCAGCCTTCTCCATCTCCCTTAACATGGCTGCAAATGCCTCTTCGCCATTAGTTAGCACTTTACTCCGATTACAGCCTGTAATGGGGCTCTCGGACAGATGAGAGAGCAGATTAAACAGTCGATGCTGATGGTCATACCTGTCTCCAGGCATCTGGGCAATATCATCGACAATGTGTGCCTGCTTCCAGATCGTTTCGCGCATCTCCCGAAAGATTCGTGACCCGCCCTTGCGAAGCTTTTTTCGTTTGCTATAGTCCTGAGCTACGAAATAATACACGACGAACCCGACCAGAGGCACGCAAAACAATATAAACAACCACGCCACCGCTTTAGCCGGATTACGAAATTCGAACAACAGAATTGTGGCAGCCTGAAAAATAAATACAACTAAAATGATGACCAGCCAAAACATGTGGCTCCCCCTCTATGTCATACTTTCTGAAACCCTCTCATCCATAACGTCAAGCATTTTCGGCCTGTGTAGCTATCCTTTCATGGATCGTCATGCCGCGCTTTCATTTTAACCAGCTTTGACGATATTGCATACAGCTAATCATACATACCCCATGAAGGGATTATCCGTAACGGATGATTAGATAAAAAATTACATACCCCGCCTTCTCGTCCCCTGAAATCGGCAATAAAACCTTGTGGATGCGACGTTTTGCCTGCTTCCCCCTTCCAGACTCTTCCTCTTTTCTCCGGGAAAGGTGGTCTTCTTACGTAAAATTAGATATAATACTCGTTAAAACTTATGACTTAAAAGGAGAAGAGTAGTGAATGGACAGTGAGAGGTATGCGTTAAATTTGGTTTTAGTTGCATTTTTGATAGGTTTATCAGCGTTTTTTGTGGCAGTGGAGTTCGCTCTGGTGCGGGTTCGTCCGAGCCGGATTGATCAAATGATTGCTGAAGGGAACAAACGCGCACTTGCGGTCAAGCAGGCTGTTGCTAATCTGGATGGATATCTGTCTGCTTGTCAGCTGGGGATTACCATTACGTCTCTCGGACTAGGCTGGCTCGGTGAGCCAACGGTTGAGAAGATTCTGCACCCTGTGTTTGAGAGCATGAATATCCCGGATGCGCTTGCTTCCTTCCTGTCATTTGTTATCGCTTTTGTAGCGATCACTTATTTGCACGTAGTTGTGGGTGAGCTTGCACCCAAAACGATTGCGATCCGCAAAGCAGAGACCGTTGCACTGCTGACGTCCGGTCCTATCATTTTGTTTAACCGAGTGATGTATCCTTTTATCTGGCTATTAAACGGCTCTGCGAACCAATTGGTCAAGCTTTTTGGCATCAAGCCAGCTTCCGAACATGAAGATGCTCACTCCGAAGAAGAGCTGCAGATCATCATTAACGAAAGCTTTGAGAGTGGCAAAATCAATCAGGCGGAGTTTGGCTATGTAAGCCGAATCTTTGCTTTTGATGAGATGCTCGCCAAAGAGATCATGGTTCCACGGACCGATATGGTCTGCCTTTATCTAAATAAAACGAACGAGGAAAATCTTGAGATCATTCGGGAAGAGCAGTACACCCGTTTCCCGGTAGTTAACGAGAGCAAGGACGACATTATCGGCATTATCAATACAAAACAATTTTTCCTGGAGCTGTATGGCAACACAGCACCCGTGGACCTGTCTTCCCTGATTCAACCCGTATCAGCTGTTCATGAGACCACGCCGGTCAAGGACTTGCTCAAGAAAATGCAGAAGGACGGCGTGCATATCGCGGTGCTTGTGGATGAATACGGAGGCACCTCTGGTATTGTAACCATCGAGGACGTGCTGGAGCAGATTGTTGGCGAGATTCGGGACGAATTCGACGCAGACGAAGAGGAAGAAATTCAGATTGTTAATGAGCACTATGTCATAATGGATGGCAAGGTATCACTATCGAAGGTCAATGATATGTTTATGTCTTCTCTCGATGCAGATGAGTGGGATACGATTGGCGGCTGGCTTTACAGCCACCGTCCGGAGATGAATGAACAGGAAGAGTACGAGTATGAAAATCTGACCTTTGTCCTGCTGGAAAAAGATAAAAATCGTTTCTACAAGGTTGCGATCGTGCCTAAAGAACCATTGAACATGTCAGACTACACAGACGAGGACGAAAAGGAAGCTCACGCATAATATATAATAAAGGTCTGTCCCATCGTCTTATACGACGAAAGGACAGACCTTTTATTATGTTGAATCGAGCAGCCACACCAGCATGGCTCTGCAGATTCACCAGACTAACAACTCAGTTGTCTGTGGCTTTATCCTCAACGATGCGGTTCTGTATTTTGCGAAATATAATCTTCAGAATCATATACAGCGGAATAATGATAATCATGCCGAGAATGTTACCCAGATCAGCTCCTACAAGCAGCAGAATGACTATAGTCAACGGATGAATATCGAGCTGTTTGCCATATACATAGGGCGATATCAGATTATCCTGAATCTGCTGTGCGATGACGATAATAATCAGGGACCATAACGCCATCGAAGGAGAGTCGATAAAAGCCACGATCACAACAGGAATCGCTGCCAGCAATGCTCCAACATAGGGAATAAAATTCAAAATAATAGACACAACTGTTAGCAACAGCGCATAAGGCAAGCCTATAATGATAAAGCCGATAAACATAAGAGTACCCAGCGCTACATTAACAATCACTCGGCCTACGATATAATTGCTTAGCGCCTCGTCAATCTCATGAACCGTTTCTTCCCCGTCTTTTCGGTAACGTCTTGGCAGCAGCAGCGTCAGATTTGTACCAAATTTATGGCCTTCCTTCAGCATGTAATACAGCATGATCGGGAACGTCGCCAAAATAACCACCAGATTGGACACTACAGAAAACAAACCCGAGACGTAGTCCGTAACCTGCGTAATGCCCTGACTTAAATATTGAGAGAATCTCGTAAACATATCCGAATTCTCAGGTAAATATCGGGCAAGGAAGCGATTGCTCTCCAGCGCCTTGATCTGCTCTACCAGAGAAGACATCAGCGCAGGTGCATTTTCAATGAAATTCCACAGCTGATCCCGCAGAGACGGCCATACAAGAACACTGAAACCTGCAATCAAGAGCCCCACGGCTACATAAATAATCAGAACAGACAGAGCACGCTTGATCTTGTGCCGCTCCATAAAATCCACCAGCGGTCGCAGCAAGTAGTAGAAAAAACCTGCAATGAGCAGTGGAATAATGATGATATGAATCAGCGAAGTAAGAGGGCGGAAAATAAAGTTGACTTTATCCCCCAGGTACACAATCAGTAGAAGCAAAATAATGGCTGTGCATACGCGGTAAAATTTGTTGTTTATCAAGCAGTGTGATCCCTCCGTGCGCTGCCATATGAATTGGACTGCGGCGATAATATATATCTAGCTTTACAATACCAGCATGTACGCTGATTGAACAGCTATGCTTCAGACGAGCACAAAAAAGAGGCAGGGATCAACCTGCCACATCTCTTTTGCTGAACACAACCCAGGATATAACCATAAAGATTACATAATAAACGGCCAGCACTGCCAAGGAGAAGCCTAGCGTCATGCCGTCACTTGGACCGTTAAGTAGCCCCATATCCGATGAAGTATGCATATATTTGCTCAAATCCATGTTGTTGAACAAAACATATTTAGCCCATGCATAACGGTCTGGATTAAAGATCAGTGAGAATATATTCTGTGTAAACATAATAAACAGTGACAGCCCAATGGCAAGAGCGCCCGAACGAAATACCGAGGATACCATAAAGGCAATCGCTAGTGTAATGAACAGATCAATATACAGATACCCCCACATTGTAAACGCGTTAGCCGCTGTTAAGCCGTTTCCTAACGGTGCGTCATGAGAGAACAGAATGTATGAGGTCAGCATAGCCATGCCGATGACCAGCAGTGTGCTCATTATACTAAATCCGACCACCGTCAGATATTTGGAAGCCAGAATTTTGCTGCGCGACCATGGACGGATCAGCAGCAGCTTGATGGTTCCCCAGGTAAACTCACCTGCGACTGACTCCGCTGCAATAACTACACAGAAGATGGTGTTGAGGAAAAATGAAACCCGCACCGCCGTATCCGCTGGTTGCCAATATACGACCTCGCTCGACCCAAGGCCTTCCCGCATTAACACAGGTATCAATATTGAGATTAGTGCAAGAATAGCCAGCATGACCCAGGTACGCACACGACGAAATACCTTCATATTTTCATTCAGTAACAGCTTTCCAAAATGATTACCCAATGCTGCCACCTCCAGTTACCTGCAAAAATTGATCTTCAAGCGTACGAGTCACACTACGAATGCTGTACACCTGCACCCCCGCCTGAACCAGGTTAGCGTTCGTTGCAGGTATCTGTTCCCGTGAGAGCGGTATAACAATAACATTCCCCTGAATCGCGAACTCACCGCCGAGAAGCTGAGCGGCACGTTCCGCATCATCAACTTCAAAAGCAACGTCAATTAAAGCATCTGTAGCTTGTTCATCCCGCAGATTTCGAACATCAATCAATTGACCGTTCTGAATGATCGCGACGGTGTCACACATCAATTCCATCTCGGACAATAGATGGCTGGAAACAAAAACGGTAATGCCCTCTTCACGAGTGAGAAGCCGCAGATAGTCTCTAAGCTCCCTTATTCCTTGAGGGTCAAGACCGTTTGTAGGCTCGTCCAGTACAAGCAGCTTGGGTCTATGTAATATAGCCTGCGCAACACCAAGACGCTGACGCATACCCAATGAGTAGGTTTTCACCTTATCATGAATACGAGCACTGAGCCCTACACGCTCAATGGTCTCTGCTATACGCTCTTTGGTAACCCCTGGCGACATGCGCGCAAAGTGTACCAGATTCTGATATCCTGTCAGAAACTTGTACATCTCGGGATTTTCTACAATCGCCCCGACCTGGGATATCGCCTGTTCAAAATTGTTCTTCACACTGTGTCCGGAGATGAAAATATCTCCTTTACTAATGGACATCAACCCTACCATCATTCGAATCGTTGTTGTTTTCCCCGCACCATTAGGCCCTAAAAAACCAAAAACCTGCCCCGGAGAAATATCCAGGGTCAGGTCGCTGACCAATGATCGGGAGGAAATGATTTTGCTGACGCCCTGAAGTCGGACAACCGGCTCCTGCTGCATTCCATCCTCTCCTTCATGGACGGACATAATTCATGCCCGTTTCTCATATGAACATAGTGTATCATAATCTTTAGTATATTGTCCTGCGAACTGGGATTTCCCTTCACCTTTTGACTCAACTACACACGCTTCACAGCATCCAAGCGGCATTTCACTCCGGTAAAATCCGGTCCGAAACACGTGATTGCCTCCATAGCCCTCTTCCTTTCCGGTAAAGTCACTGGCGATCGGCACAATCATCCCACAACTGACACAGTAAAAGCGGCCCGTTTCATTCAATGGAATACCTTCCCCTCACAGAGAGCCTTTGGTCCCTGTTATTTGTCGTTAGGCGCTGAAAATTGATACATTTTGTATCCTAATTCGTAATTTACTTGACACCGGGACTATTGTCAAGCTTTTTAAGCACACAAATAGGATGGAATTCAAAAAAAACGCTATAAATGCGACAAAAGTCTCGCATTTATAGCGTCATATTCGGGACTGATGATACGAATTGGTTTGATCAACCTTCAAATACATTACATATAATGTAATATTAAATATCAAATTAAATATGTACAATTCTCTATCATACAGCCGAAGCTTTGTCTTGCCTCCCCTGCTGCTCAGGATAATACCATAGAAGTGTCCATTGCTTGCCGTCTTCTACAAGATAACAGGTCTGCACCAGATCGAATTGACCAAATGTTCCCGAATACGTTTGGGTCACTTTAATACGATAGGCTTCTGGAAAAGGCTTCACACCCTGAATGATTTCAACATCGAATTCCCGCTCCGGCGGCTCCATTTCTAATTCGAACGTTTTTACTCCAAAATGCTGCATAAAGATATGTGCCCGATTCTGCACATAAGCACTTTTTGGAAATCGTTCCTTCATTAGAGGATGAAACAGCTCCCATGAGCTTCCGAAATCACCCATTTGCTCGTATTTGTAAAACTGCTCTGCTACGGCTGCCGCATCGGTCGGCGCGTCCGCACGGAACAATGCAGGTACACTTCTGACCATTAACCATAGCAAAAGCAGTGCAAACAGAATAAAGCCTATTTTCTGAAGCAATACATTTCGATTCCTTCTTCTCAGCATTTCCCAGCCCCCTTGTCCTGCTTCCTGCTACCCCATATCTATGATGGTTAACAGACAAGTAGAAGCGTGACGGAGCCGGAATCTGCATTTCCTGGGAAATCGTTTCTATTTTTTCCTAAACAAAGCCCGCATTGTTGCATAGATTGCGATCCCCAAGCAGCCACCAAGCAAGTCTACACCGACATCCCTGATGGAGCTTGTTCGCTCTGAACTGAACTGCTGAATATACTCGTCAATGCAGGCGATAAGCACAACCACAATCAATGCCAGCAGAATAGCCCTCTGGATATTGACACGTTTGTATCGAAGCCCGCCGTATACTAGCGCAGCAAGCACAGCATAGACAAATACATGTGCCGTTTTTCGGAAGAAAAACTCCACAAAAGCATAAGGCCTCTGCTTTAATGAATACACATGCCCGCTATATGTGAAATGCACATCAGGCAGCATAAGCCCGATGTGCATCCTCTGTGATAGCTTCTGTAGCCAAGGCTGTATATCCTGCTGCTGGTAGGATTGTGCGGACATGGACCAGATGATTGCAATCCAGATGATAACCAGCAGCAGCTGTAAGACACCTCGATATGAGCGTTGTTTCCGTTGATGCTTTCGTTTCCTCGTCTCCCACTCCTTCACCTTTAGCATAATATTCATCACTTCCCCTGCTAGCCCATACCACATGAACTCCTTACGATTCCAGATGTTGCTTCAATATCCCGTGGATGCGCTCCTTTTCCTGCTGATTCACGATAAAATAATAAATACCGTTGATCTTCTTGCCTGTGCCTTTAATCTCTACCGTATCAATCTCTTCCAGATCATTCCGATAATCGAGAATCAGCTCTTTCATCTCTTCAAATGTCAGGTCGGTCCTGACATGTGTACCTAATTCATCAAGCACATTTTGTAAGTTCACTACACTGGAGAATTGCATTGTATTTTTCAGCATCTGCTTCAATACCTCACGTTGACGATCATTCCTGCCCAGGTCACCCTTGGGATCATCATAACGCATTCTGGAGAACCCAAGAGCTGCTGCGCCATCCAGATGAATATTCCCCTGCTCATATCGCTTCCCTTCGTAGTCAAAGGCAAATGGATTATTCACATCCACCCCGCCAACCAGATCAATCATTTTGGAGAAACCCTTCATATCCACCTTCATATAATAATGAATAGGTACGCCGAGAAATTGTTCCACAGTCGCCACGGACATATCCACACCTCCAAAGGCGTACGCGTGATTGATCTTGTCCTCGGTGCTGCGCCCGACAATTTCCGTCCGGGTATCTCGTGGAATGTTAAACATAAGCAATTTCTTTTTCCCTGGATTTATACTTAATACAATCATCGTATCCGAACGTCCTCGGTCATGTTCACGCTCATCCACGCCAAGGATCAGTGCGTTGAAGGACTCTTTGCGTTCAAAATCAACCTGCTGACCACCTGTAACATCCGTAACCGACACAGGCTTCACGGGGATTCGCGGCTCATAAATCTGATCTGCGGTTGATTTGACCGATTGATAGAGATATATGGCATATCCAAATACAACGATGATAAACAGGGAAACCATCCACACTGTCCATTTCATCCACTTTTTCATGGGGATCTTCCTCACTCGTATTCGTTATATTCTCTGGCAGACCAGGGCGTGTCTGAAACCTACTGACGTACAGCGTTCTCAGACATGCCCTAGATGATTGCTTGTGCTTTCCCCTCCAGCTTCATCAGCCCCGGACGTCCGATAGAATAATACTGGAAGGCAGAGGTTTGAATCTGTTCTGCGCTGTACACATTGCGACCGTCAATCATGACAGGCTCCTTCATCATTTTGGCTAACACCTGGAGATCAACCTGAGCAAACTCCTTCCATTCCGTCAGCACACAGAGTGCATCGGCTCCCTGAGCAGCATGAATCGGGGTGTCTTGCCACGAAATAGAAGCCGTGTCGAGCTCTTTACGGAAATTATCTGTTGCAATTGGGTCATAGGCCTTAACATACGCTCCTGCATCAATCAGGTGTTGGATAATATCAATGGCCGGTGCATCACGCACATCGTCCGTATCCGGTTTGAACGCGAGTCCCCATACTGCAATGGTTTTGCCTGCCAATGACCCCAGTGCTTCCTGCAACTTGTGGATCACCTGCATACGCTGGTCCTGATTTACCTCTACAACGGACTTCAGCAACCTGAAATCATAGTCCACCATACCTGCAATCTGGATTAATGCCTGCGTATCTTTGGGAAAACAGGAGCCTCCATAGCCGATGCCTGCCTTCAAGAAGGCAGAACCGATACGCTTGTCATACCCCATGCCCTCGGCTACACGGGTCACATCTGCCCCAACCTTTTCACAAATATTCGAAATTTCATTGATAAACGAGATTTTGGTTGCCAAAAATGCGTTGGATGCGTACTTGATCATTTCGGCTGAGCGGATGTCCGTAATGACCAGGTTGTTGGTTAATGGCCGATGCAGCTTCTTTAACGTTTGAATTGCCCGGTCGCTGCTGGTTCCGATGACAATCCGGTCAGGGTTCAGTGTATCCTTGATCGCTGATCCTTCACGCAGAAACTCGGGAACCGAGGCCACGTCGAAGGGCTGTTGAGATATGCTGCGAATAAGATCCCGAATGCGGTCATTGGTGCCTACAGGAACGGTGCTTTTGGTCACGATAATTTTGTAGCTTTCGAGGTGCGTTCCAATCTCGATCGCCACTTGCTCAACATAACTCAGATTGGCCTCGCCGTTTGGTAGGGAAGGGGTACCTACAGCAATAAAGATAATATCCGACTGCTGTATCGCCTCGCCGATGTTGGACGTAAACGATAATTTACCTGCCTGCATATTGGAGACCATCAACTCTTTCAGTCCAGGTTCATAGATTGGAACGGCGCCCTCATTAAGCATCTCTACTTTGGACTCGTTATTATCCACACAGATGACCTGATTCCCAATCTCCGAGAAGCATACTCCTGAGACAAGACCAACGTACCCTGTTCCAATCACCGTAATATTCATCTTGTTTTCCCCCAATTCACGCAATTTTGTAAAATATCTTCCCATTCCATCTCAATGCGCACGATATCCTCTTCGACCAGCTCGCTGCCCATCTGCACCTCGATAATTTCGAGCTCTGTCCATGCTTTTACACTGTGCTTACCACCTGCCGGAATTGAAACGACATCCCCTTGATGCAGCGATCTCAGCTCACCGTTGATAATGAGTTCACCCTGGCCAGAAACAACGGTCCATACTTCGTTCCTTTTCAGATGATACTGGTACGAAAAGTTTTTATTCGGCTCAATGATGATGCGTTTGGTCAACACCTCTTCGCCTTTATCATTGCGTGTATAATCAAGCACCCTGTAGCAGCCCCAGCGGCGTTCCTCATACATCGGCCGCTCTGTACTGTCCTTCAGCACCTCTTTGATCTGCGGGCTTGCCTCCTTCTCACTGACCAGGATGCCGTCTGGACTTGTCGCTACAATCAGATTGGATACGCCCAGCACACATACCGGGATGTTCAATTCATTGATCAGATGTGTGTTTACCGTACTATTTGTCATGACTCCCTTACCGACAATATTAGTGCTCATCTCGTCCGTAAGTGTGTTCCAGGTACCGAGGTCTTTCCAATACCCCTCATACGGTGTGACCACGATATACTGCGCCTTCTCGACCACCTGATAATCAAAGCTGATCTTCTGCAGTCTCCCATACTGCTTAAGCATTTCCTCATACTGAATGGGCAGCTCAAGCGAAATGAGCAGGTTGATCAGATAGTTCAGCTTGAATGCAAAAACCCCGCAATTCCAAAGGGCAGATTGTTGAATCATCTCTGCCGCTTCAGCTTCACGGGGTTTCTCTTGGAAACGGGATACTTTGGCGTAACGTGTATTCGGTTTCGGTTCAGACTGCTCTGGAATGATGTATCCGTACTTCTCTGAAGGATAGGTTGGCTTCACACCAATCAAGGCAAGCTCTGCACCGGATTCATGCAGCACGTCCTCCAGCTCTGTCACTTTATGAAAAAAGGATTCCTCTACGTAGGGGTCCACCGGCAGTACCGCCACGGTTTCATTCAAGCTGGCCCCCTGTACCGAGTACAGATATGCCGCAGCCAAAGCTATAGCCGGAAACGTATCTCTGCGTTCAGGCTCAACAACCAGATCAACTTCATAACCGAGCTGACTTCGCAGAATCTCCACCTGAGGTTTACTCGTTGCAATCGTTGCTTGTTTGCTCAGTCCAGTATGCTGTAACTGTCTCCATACACGCTGTACCATGGATTCTGTTTGCCCATGCTCACCGTCGAGCACTTTCAAAAATTGCTTGGACCTCGTGTCATTGGACAACGGCCATAACCTTTTGCCTGATCCGCCGGAGAGAAGTACGATTCTCATGTGTTCACTCCATTCTTTTTCTATTTCATGACATTTTTGATGTTTCTGTTTCTCTTTAATATGTTTTTCTCATACAAACGCTCTCGTAAAAATTCAAAATCCCCCTTGTCATACATAATCTGTTTCAGAGGAATTTTACAAATCATTTTTAAAGCCAGCATGGACACAAACATTCGTATAATGGAACCAACGAGCAGTGTGATCCCGACACCGTTTAAACCTAAAGTTGGAGTAATATAGAAAAACAAAAAAATCATAACTGACACTGAAGTAACCTGCCCGACAAGAATTATTTCCGGTCGACCTAGTGCATTAAATGAAGAGGCCAGAATACCGGCACCTCCAGCAACGATGCACTCCAGGGAAAGCAAATAAAAGACAAAACTTGCTTCCAAAAACTCTTTTCCATATAAAAGTCCCATTAAATACCGACCAATAAACAGGCTCGGTATAACAATAATGATCATCAGAACCATACTGCTTCGGAATGATCTGCCGACAAGACTGAAGACCCTCTCCTTCTCGAGACCCGCAGCTTTGGGGAAAATCACATTGGCAATGGCCGTCTGAATAACGTTAAACATGCGGGATAGGGCATAAACGACAGAATACAAACCAAAATCACGCGGCGTTAGCAAAGCCAAAATGATGATCTTGTCAAATTGGTTATATAACGTATTGAACAGCTCGACCCCGCTTACTCTTCCTGCAAAAGAAAACAAGTATAATTTGGATCGGATCTGGAATTGCTTCATGCGTGTAGAAATGTGCATTCGTAATGTATAACAATAAAATACCAATACGACAGCATGAGACATGAAACTCACGAGGATCGCCCGTTCCAAAGAGAGGGTCCCACTGAGCCATAACAAAAGCAGTCCACATAAATTAATTAACACCGCAAACAGTCTTGCCAGATTGAAAATATGGAATTTTTCCGTTCCTTGTGCAGTGGCTGCCAGCACGCCAGCCAAAAGAAAAACAGGCGTCAGAGAGAGAATGTACACTTTCGCAATATAGATCACATCTGCCGAATAATTGGATAACCAGGAGGATATCCCGAACCAGGTTATAATACCAATGATGATGCTGACTGGAATTTGAATCATAAAACCAATACCGGTATACATTGGAGTCAGATCTTTATTTTTTTTGATATGATAGATCAATGACGTTGGTAATCCCAATGTTGCCAGATTGGTTAGGAACCCTGGCCAAAATAAGATGGCAGCTAATTCTCCCTTGCCTTCTGCTCCAAATGCCCTGGCTGTCAGGATCGAGGTAATGGTGGTAATGCCCATGATCAGAATATTGATGATGCTGGTCATGAGGATTGTCTTAATCATACTTTGAGGTCTGTGTCCTTTAGAGATAGCAATGCTCATCTGATACTCCGCCTCTCATTACTGCACTTCAACACTACTGCTTACCTTCTGCCCTCTCCCTAATCGGCCGTCATGACGAATCACCTCTTCATAAGAGAGCAGATACTTCTGGGACATCGTCGTCCAAGTATTATTCAGAGCTACTTCACGGGCGATTTCCCCCATCCTTTTCAATTCATCTGGTGCTTGAACAAATCGAGCCAATATATTTGAAAGCTCCACAGCATCATCCGAATTTTGCATAATGTATCCAGCCTGATGTTCCCCTTGAACAGCTGCTATCATTTCAGTCACGCCAGATTGCTCTGTTATAACAACAGGTATTCCTGAGGCAAGAGCCTCCAGAACAACCAGGCTGCAGGCTTCATAACGCGAAGGAAAGATAAAGAGATCCACATTACGCATGAGCTCTCCCATATCTTTTCGATAACCTAAAAAATGAACCCGATCTTCAATCTTCAATGCTTTAGCCATCTCAGGATAAATACTTCGATCCGTAGAACCCGCCACAACAAGCTCTACCTCGGGAACAGACACCATGGACCTCAGCACCGTATCCAGATTTTTTCTTGGGCTGCTGATGTCACCTGCAAACAAACCTGTAACCCGGCCAGAGGTAACTCCTATTCGAGTCTTCAGCGCGGCATCTCTGGGATGAAACTCGTGCACATCCACTCCATTATGAATGACCAGCACCTTATCCTGTTCAATCCCCAACTGAATTAATTCCTTCTTCACTTTCTCGGAAACTGCAATGATTTTACCGCTTCTGCGAAAGGCGAAGCGTTCCAGATATGCATTCACCAGCGTGTACAGACCAAAATACCACCGTTTCCAGGAGCGGTGTACACGGAAGCTATGTACGGGGGATTTTATCCATGTACTGTGCACAAAGTGAACCGAATTGATGTCCCCTCTAGCCCAGGTGATAAACCCATTGACCATAACAAGATCAACCTGCTTTGTTTTTCTTAGCTTGCGAATGTGAGCTGCACTTTGAAAGGCAAATATCTGGTATCGGAGCAGCCGAGGCAGCCTGAGCGAAGGAAAGACCTTTATCCACACGGCTCCCTTGTACTCCAGCAGCTCTGGCTCTAATTCATTGGATATCATCACAACTTCATGACCCTGCCTTAACGCTTCGATTGCAATCTCATAGTTGACTCTGCCTTGACCCTCCCCTTTGACAACCCGGTGAGTGACGATACATATTCTCATGCTTAATCCTCCCACATTAGGACATGAAGATCGTGGATACATCTTCATCAGATCAGCTGCTTGAGCAGCTGACCGCGATGCGACCATAAACAATGATTGGTCACCCAGTCATATCCGTTATCCCCCATCGTTCTGGCAAGCCCCTCATCTGTCATTAATTCCTCGATCCGTGCCGCAATCTCTCGGTCATTCAAAGGGTCTACAAGGTAGCCCGTAATATGATCCTTGACCGCATCAGGGATACCGCCGCTATTGCCTGCAATGACAGGTAACCGATAATAGTTCGCTTCCAGAAATACAATACCGAACCCTTCCACGTCGCCCTTCTCTTTGATATCACGGCTGGGCATAATGAAAAGGTCTGAGCATTCATATAACTGATGCAGCTCATGGTCTGTTGTACGCCCTGTAAAAACAACGACAGACTCTAGTCCATATTGCTTGACCAGTCGTTCGAGCTCGCCCTTATATGGCCCATCTCCGCATATCACGTATTTGAGATCAGGAATACGTGTAATGACCTCACTCACCGCTTTCAAGGTGACATCATGTCCCTTGCGCTCTACAAGTCGCGAGACGGTAATCATCACTTTTTTTCCATGCAGATCATACGTATCCCGAATATTGTCGTGCAGACCTGTATCCCCGCCCAGCTTGCTGACATTCAGCCCCGGTGGAATAATGACGATTCGGGTCTCTGGTACTCCCAGTTCCACCAGCCTCGACCTCGTATACTGACTGTTGGCAATTACCTTGTCAGCTCGTTTAAGAATGAACAACAGAAGTGGAAATAATCTGCTGTTGACCATTCCCATCACATCCAGCCCATGAACATAAGGAAAGTATTTCACCTTAAAGAGCCATTTCATAAATGGACCTGCCAGCCCTACCGGGAATATGTTCACAAAATGGATTTCATTTGTTTTTTTGCGCCACTGGAGCAAAATCAGCTGCACCACAAGAATAAGCTGTGAGAGCAGCAGGAGCCATTTGTTTGAATTCCAGAAAATTCGTTTACGAATAATCTCGAAATTGCTGGTCTGATCGAATCGCTCTGACTCTGCGGCATGATTGGTTTTATTCGTCAGCACCGTTATCTCTTCTGCTGGCATCTGTGAGATCAGCCCGTAGGCATAATCATGAATCCCTCCCTTGTCAGGCGGGAAGTCAATGGCAACAAACACTTTGTTCATAGCTTTATCTCCCTCGCATGCATACATTTCCGCTGCTCACACCGTGCTCATAATAATATTGACCGTATCCTTGGCACACTTGTTCCATGAGAAAAAGGC
The DNA here is from genome assembly GCF_003217495.1 of Paenibacillus barcinonensis. GTDB lineage: Bacteria > Bacillota > Bacilli > Paenibacillales > Paenibacillaceae > Paenibacillus > Paenibacillus barcinonensis. The sequence continues at coordinate 39,987 of NZ_QJSW01000008.1, forward strand.
CGAATGCTCTCTGCCCTGAATGGACATTCGCTGCCCAAGCTCCGGATCGGACATCATCTCTACGAGACGAGAAGCCGCTTCCTGCGGATGATGAGGATCAAAGTAAAGCCCCGCCTCTCCGCACACTTCCGGGATCGAGCCACGAGAGGATACAATCACTGGACAACCGAGCGCCATCGCCTCCAGGGGAGGTAAGCCAAAGCCTTCATACAAGGAGGGGAAAATAAAGCCGGTAGCCTGTTCGTACAGCGCCTTTAACTCTTCATCCGTTACATAGCCCACCCAATTGACATCCTCCGATTCGCTCACGGCATGGTTGCTGAACACCTTGCTGTTCTTTGATCCAACAATGACAACACTCAGATTCTGCGCCTTCACTTCGGGTAAGATGTCCAGAATTAATTTGAAGTTTTTATAAGGATTCATCGTGCTGACCGCGAGCACATATGGAGACTTGATGCCATACTTCTCAAGTGTTCCTTGAGCGGCCTGTCTGTGATGGATATGATCAATGCCCAGATGGGTAACCGATACTTTCTGAGCGGCAATTTTGCAGTGCTGAATCAATTCACCCTTGGAAAAATGAGATACGGTAATCACCTTTTTCGAAATTTTGCCTAATCGAACCGTCAAAAATTGATACCATGACCGGAAGGCAAAGGAAAATGCCTTGGGATAACTGAACACAGAGGCATCATGAATCGTCACCACCTGATTCCGTTTGAACGCCGGGCCCGTGTTGCACAGGTTAATCAGCATTCCCTTTTTCGCATAAAACGGCAATTCCAGCTGCTCCCACACATGACCCTTCAGTCTGCCTACAATCTGGTGACGGATATGCTTCAGTTCGAGCTGAGTAACAACATTGGCTGGTGAAAGCAAGCAAAATTCTACCTGGGAGCCATCCACCTCTCCCACATCAATCAGATGATCCATTTCCTTCACAAGTTCAATCGCATAGCGCTGTACCCCGGTCACGGTTTGTGTCAGAAAACGGGCATTAATGTATATTGTGATCATGTTAATCTCCATTCCTTTTTGAAATTTCCAAACGTGAAGCTGGCGCAGTCACCGCCGTCTGGAAGCTCACTTCCACATTCCTCGCTTCATAATAGAGACTCACAAACTCTTCATTCATCCGATCCGAGCTGAACTTCTCTTTATACAGTTGACGACCCGCTTCTCCCATTGCCACCAACGTGGATTTGTCGAGCTGTAGCAGAATGTCCTTCAAACCCTCAAGCTGTTCCAGTTCGAAAATATAACCATTTACGCCATGAGTCACAAGCTCTGGAAGCGAAGAGCGATTACTTGCAATGACCGGCTTACGATTTTTCATGGCCTCCAGTGCAACCAGAGGCAGCCCTTCCCATCTGGATGGCATAATAATCGCATCACACTGCTCGTAATAGTGATCAATCTCCGCGTTATTGACCCACCCTAACCGAATCATATTGTCCGTAAAGGTCCATTCATTTTGTTCCAGCACACGATCGCCGATGATGTATAACTGAATGTGCTGCTGAAGCACCGGGTACTGCCTGAATACATCAAGTAGCAAATCCAGCCCCTTCTGCCGATCATATCTGCCCACAAACAAAAGCTTGATCATACTTGCATTCTGCTCGGAATCTTCATGCTGCGGCAGCAGCACCGGCGTCCGCTCCCCACGCTCGCGCTGTTCAGGCTTGCGGTCTCGCAGGCCGCTGTAAACGAATCGGGATTTGGCAGGAGACATGCCTACACGGATGGACTGCTGCATCTCATATTTTGAGATGTTAACGATAAAATCGGTTTTGAGCTCAAGTATTTTTTCAATCATAAAATAAGCCTTTTTACGCAATGGTTTGGTATCCATCAAAAAAGACCAGCCGTGTGAGCAATAAAATATACTCGCTTTACGTCGTGTAAAAAAAAACAAGCCCCTTGCAAGCATGCCTGCAAATGAGCTGTGAACATGAATAATATCCGGCTCGATCTGCCGGATGGCCTGATGAATCTGTCTCATCGCCGAGAGAAAGTGTCTGGGACTGCGCTTGTAGCTGTAACGCAAAATGCGCTCTGGCTCCAGATCAAAATCCTTGGCCGAATTATAATCACTCATCAATACATAGACCTCAAACCGGTCACGCTGGTAAGATACCAGCTCGTTTACATACGTGGCTACGCCACCCACGACATATTCTCCGATGTGCAAAACCTTCATCCCTGCTCACCCGCTTTATAAGGTATCTCACCTGCACGACGATGCTGATATAGAGCCATGCCTATAAACATCCAGAAAAAAACGTTGGCAGGAAATAACTCCAGAACATTGGTCGTCAGGCTGGCTGCTGCCACACCTGCACCCATTGCAATAGCCGCCTGAGGAAGTGTGGACACTCCCGGTTCGGACGGAGCCTTCATTCGTTTAACAAGCGTAATAAACAGCAGCATAAATAGAATCAAAAAGTACACGAGTCCGATCCATCCTGTCTGTTCATATAGAGAAAAGTACTGATTGTCTACCGCAAAATTGCTTGAGTTCAGACCGATCATATGTGTACGGCGGCTTGCGGCACCCACTGAGCCGATGCCATTGCCGATCATGCCATTCATGGTGAAAGGTGATGTCAGACTGCTCCCCCATGTCTGGAGCCGATCCAGTAGAGAGGAGCTGGAGAGCAGATTTTTAGATTGCAGCAGCCTGCCTCCAAGAAAAACTGCTGCAGGCATTGCCATAAAAGCAAACGCTAGAATCAGAATATTTCTCCTGCTGTACCTGCGCATACTCATCATAAAAAGAACCATCTGATATACACACCACAGCAGCAAAGCCGATCGAATGGTGGATAACAGCAAAAAGCTGATGGTCAGCAGTTGAATGAGGATACGGAAGCTTCGGTGGTTTACAGCCAATTTGGTTCGTTCCGCAATGATGCCTGTCATGAGCAATGCGTACGCATAACCATCTGGTGAATACGTAATGGAGGATAAACGGGGAACACCTTCTAGATAGTTTTTGATGTTTACCCCATACACGAATCCCATCGTGATTAGCTTTTCTATGCCCAGCGCATATTGAACACACCACCCTGCAATGAGCATAATAAAAATAACCAGATTGGTTCTGGCAAATGCGAACACTCTGTTATGCTGAGCCATAAACATGCCCGTAAACAGCATGACGAGCGGCAACAAGGTAATTTTGATGCCATAGATTAAAGTCACCACACTAGAACCGACCAGTACATTTAGAGAACCCAATATGACCAGGGACGCCAATACAAACAGGAACAAGTTCATAAAGTCGATCTGCTGCCGATATACCCGGATCAGTGTATAAAATGCAAGCAGCAGCATGCCGGCATCCTTCAGTGAACGAATGACGATATTATCCACATAGATGGAGATCAACCCATAAACGGATAAATACAGCAGCAAAAAATGAATCAGCACCATCAGCACAGCGGGCGAAGTTTCGGATCTCGCCTGTATTAACACATGTGATTTGACATTCAAAGAAGTCATGTACATCCTAACCTCCACACCCGATTAACTTCTCATAAACGCCCGTATGCCTCGTGAGAAGATAATCTTCATTAAAGGATAAACTGTGTTTGCAGCATCGCAGCATTAACTCCTGTTTATCCGCTTCGGATAATTCATAGTAGTGAAGTATCTTCTCACGAATTGCATCGGCACTATGGGCAGTAAAGGAGAAGGTCTCTGCATCCAGCAAAATTTCGGGCATGCCACCTACTCTTGAAGCGTAGACGGGGGTGCCGGCTTGATACGATTCAATTACAACCCTGCCGAAGGGTTCATCCCAAGTGGACGGTACAATCGTCAGGTCCATTTTTTCCATCTGTGAAGCAATCGCCTGTTTGTCGATTTTACCCATGAATACAATACGGGAATCCTCTCCAGCCAGTTCTTTCAACGCATCCAGCATTGGACCATGCCCGTGAATATACAAATTGCCCACAAGCCGTTCATCCAATTTCTGCACTGCTTCAATCAGATAATGAACCCCTTTGACTTCCGTCAATTGCCCGAAATATCCAATATGAAGCGGCTGATGGTGGCGAACCGTTTTGCCCCTGTTCCAGGGCTGAGCCTGATTCCCCTTCTCTACAATGTTGTGTATGACATACGGAGAAGCATGCGCGAAGAATCCAAGCTCTGTATGCTTCCTGAGCACATGCTCGGATATGCCAATCACGGCAGAAACTCTGCGGCTGTATCGTTTGGAAATCTGTCTGTAGAATCTGGAATATGCTGCAATCGCAATCGGCTCAATTAACGAGAAATCCCGAAGCGTATGCACAACCGGGATGTTCAGTTCAAATGCCGCTTTCCAAACCGCGAGACTGAGTCCAGGAATATTCTGAGTGTGGATCAAGGCTGGACGTTTCAGCATAAGATATTCTTTAATATGCCGATACTGTCTCACATTAAAAATGTCCTGAATACGCCATAACACTTTATCCGAAGTGCTGGTCTGTCTTGCGGTATCCCCGATCCAGTACCGATTGTTAAACGGAAGCCTGGAAATCTCGATCCCGTTAATTTTATCGGTCTGCACTCCGCCGTCCTTATGTCCACCGACAGTAATGACTTCAACGTCATATCGTGGCTCCAATGTCTGGGCAAGAATCTGTGTGGATATCTCGGCTCCTCCGATGATGTGTGGAGGATATAAGCTGTGGGCGATCAGTATTTTGGGCATGCATCTCAACTCACTTTATTTAGCATCTGTTTGATGAGGTTTCCTGTACTTGCACTCGCTCTTGCAGCAGCATAGTCCGATAATGCTGGATCATACGTCCCAATCCTTCTTCCAGAGCAATCTTCGGTTCCCAGTTCAATATCTCTCTGGCTTTATCAATGACAGGCCGTCTAACCTTAGGATCATCCTCGGGAAGTGGTAGAAAGACAATGTTGCTGTCCGAGCCAGTCAGTTGCTTCACCAAATAGGCAACCTCAAGAATGCTGTATTCGGTGGGATTGCCGATATTGATAATCTCTCCTTCCGCCTTGTCCTCCGCCATCAAGGCTTGTAACCCCCGGATATTGTCATCCACATAACAGAAGGAGCGTGTCTGTGACCCGTCCCCGTAAACCGTAATATCCTGACCTGTCAGCGCCTGTGTGACAAAATTGGATATCACCCGGCCATCGTCATTCCGCAGACCAGAAGAGTATGTGTTAAATATACGTGCAACGCGCACGGAAACCTGTTGTTTCGTGTAGTATTCGTAGCAAAAAACCTCGCCCAGCCGCTTGGCTTCATCATAACAGGCCCGCGGTCCCCATGTATTCACATTGCCCCGGTAGCTCTCCGGCTGCGGATGAATCTCCGGGTCTCCATATGCTTCACTTGTGCTTGAATACAGAAACCTGGCTTCCTTCTTCCGCGCCAACTCCAGCATATGATAGGTTCCTTGGGTATTCACCCATATCGTGCCGATGGAATCAGCTTGATAGAACTTCGGGGAAGCAGGTGAAGCCAGATGATAGATTTCATGTACCTGCTGATCAGCCAATATGTCCAATGAATCCGGCTGTGTAACATCCGCTTGATGAAACACAAACCGAGGATTCACCATGACTTCTTCCAGATTGCGTAGTATGCCTGTGGATAGATTATCTATGCCTGTAACCCGGTGTCCCTGGTGGATTAAGGACTGTACAAGATGAGAGCCTAGAAATCCCGCAGCACCAGTCACAACAATATGTTTCATTAGATCACACTCCAGCAGTTAATCAAGAATGGTCAAAAGGTATTACTTTTAATCATCACACGAATGGTTTTAAAAATAATCGTGATATCCATTTTGATGGAGACGTTGGAAATATAGTCGAAGTCATACTGCAAATTGTGATGAATAGGCTCCTTACGCGCCTCACTGACCTGCCACAAGCCTGTAATTCCGGGCTTCACCAGAAAACGTCTGCGTTCCAGATCGGTGTAACATTCCTCCACAATCCGCTTCATCTCAGGCCTTGGCCCGATAAAACTCATATCTCCCTTAATGATGTTAAGCAGCTGAGGCAGCTCATCCAGACTCGTCTTACGTAGTATTCGCCCTAATCGCGTAATCCGTGGATCATAGCTGTCCGTTGGAGACAGGCCATATTTCGGTGCGTCTGTACGCATCGTTCTGAATTTATAGATGTTAAATTTGACTCCGTTCTTCCCATACCGTTCCTGCTTGAAGATGATAGGCCCTCTGGAATCCAGCTTAATCAGCATAGCCGAAAGCACCATAATCGGTAAGGTCACTAACAGTAGCAGAACGGCTAACACAAAATCAGCCAGCGGCTTGATCACATCTGTATACCCGCCAACACGTCGTGAGTAAGGCTGCTCAAGTGATGCTGCATTACCTTCTTTGACCAGCATTTCCGCACTTCCAAAGGTCTCCTGTCCTGAAAAACTCACAGACTATCCCCTCCAGCCACGAGCATTTGGTCCATTTGCTCTTTCATCAAAATCTCTTCAATGGCCATCAGAACAGGTGCACGCAGCTCTTTGTTCCTGAGTGCAAAATCCAGTGTTGTGAGAATGTATCCAAGCTTCTCGCCTACATCATATCTGGACCCTTCAAAGTCATAGGCGCTGATTCCTTCATCATGGTTTAACTTCTGTAGTGCATCCGTCAGCTGAATTTCGCCACCCGCGCCTACATTTTGTTCCTCCAGGTATTCAAAAATTTTAGGGGTCAAAATGTATCGTCCCATAATTGCCAGGTTGGAAGGCGCGGAACCCAAAGGCGGTTTTTCAACCATACTGCTTACAGAAGATAATCGACCTTCTGTATGCAACGGATCAATAATGCCATAGCGGTATGTTTCACTTGGACTGACTGTCTTCACACCTAGCACAGACTGCTGAACCCGTTCATACTGCTGGATAAGCTGTCTCAGACAGGGTACTTCCGAAACGACAATATCATCACCAAGCAGTACAGCAAAGGGTTCATTGCCTATGAAGTTTCGAGCACACCAGACGGCATGCCCAAGTCCAAGGGCTTCCTTCTGCCTTATGTAATGAATATCCACGTTGGAGGACTTGCGGACCTCTTCCAATAAACTGAGCTTGCCCTTCTCAAGCAAGTTATGCTCCAGTTCAAACGCGCTGTCGAAATGATCCTCAATCGCACGTTTGCCCTTCCCCGTCACGATGATAATATCCTCAATACCGGAAGCAACAGCCTCCTCAACGATGTACTGGATCGTTGGTTTGTCCACAATAGGGAGCATTTCTTTCGGCATCGCCTTAGTGGCAGGCAAAAATCGGGTTCCCAATCCGGCAGCAGGAATAATCGCTTTTCTCACCTTTGTCATCGAAATCACCCTATCCATTTTTTTATTTAACTTCACGAAACCATGAAAACATGAAATGAATAATACATCATAGGGCATTGAACCCCTCCTCACATCACACCCTTGACGATTCACGTCTAAGGTACACTACCCACAGTGTGACCGAGTGCCTACCTTGATAGAGGTATAGTAGACATGACCTTTTACAATGATGTATACATCTCAGATGTTGAGGCTGATACGTTATGACTTTTCGCCATAGCTCACATTCCGGCTTTTCGGTGTCTGAACATTGTTCAGCACGGCGCCCAGAATACGTGCATTTACATGCTCCAGATGGGCTTTGGCCTTTTTGACCAAATCTTTCTTCACTTTGCCCGCACTCACGACAAGAATGACACCATCGCATAATGAGCTGATAATCAAGGCATCTGTTACGGTCAGAACTGGCGGAGTATCAAACAAAATAACATCATAGTCCTGCTTCAAATCCTCAAGCAGTGCCGTCATCTTGCGCGAACCGATCATCTCCGAAGGATTAGGAGGAATGGGGCCGGAAGAAAGCACATGCAGCCCTTCTACCCCCGTCTCCCTTAGCACCTCTGTGACCTTATATTGACTGGATAACACACTGGTCAGCCCAATGTGGTTCGGGACATTAAACATGAGATGCACTGCCGGTTTACGTAAATCCGTATCCACAAGCAGTACCTTTTTCCCTTCCTGTGCATAGGTAACTGCCAGATTGCCAATCGTAGTCGTTTTTCCTTCACCTGATGATGCAGAGGCAATCATCACCGTTTGAATCTGATTGTCGATCGACGAAAACTGAATATTGGTTCTGAGCTTTCGATAGGCCTCCGAAGAATTAGATCTGGGATTAGCCATCGTAACCAGACTTACTCTCTCATTGGTTAATCGTGACATACTGTCCATCACCCACCTGTTTTTGAGATGTTGAGGATTGCTTGGAACCACGGCTTTCTTCTTTTCTGATTTTGGATATGACTGCAAGTGTAGGCAGGTTTAATTCTTTTTCCAGTTCTTCTTCTTTTTTAATCGTGTCGTCCAGATATTCGAGCAGGAACACAAAGCCAACTGCCAATAACAGTCCGACAATAAAACTGATTAGAATATTGATGATGGGATTGACATTGATAGGTTTGGAGGAATCCGCAGATTTCGCTTCACTAAGAATCGTTACGTTGTCTACCTTCATAATTACGGGGATTTGAGCTTTGAACACGTTGGCCACTGCATTTACAGTTTTTGCAGCTTGATCTGGAGATAGACCCGAAGCTGTTATATTCATAACTTGAGATTCATTGGCAGTGGAAGCTTGGATGCTCTGTCCGATCTGATTGCCAGTCATGCCCAGCTCAGGATATGTGGCTGCCACTTTATCAAGAATGGCGGAGGATTTAATAATTTCCATATAAGAATTGATCACTTTGATGTTGGTCTGAATTGTACTGATATCCAAACTCGGGACGCCTTGGGCATTGTAAGCCTGATTAACGATTAATTTGGCGTTTGCTTCATAGATAGGTACCGTAAAGAAATAATTTTTGACTCCTGCACCAATACAAGCCACAGCGACAAAGGCAATGATGATCCAAATTCGTTTTCGCAATATGTGTATATATTCCTTGAGTTCCATGCTGTATTCCTCCATTCAAGTCAGCTATGATATTGATCGTGGCCATCATTTGTTACCATGTTAGATGTTTACCAGAACAAAAAGTGTTTCTTCCTGCTCATCGGCCTTTCAGTCAAAATACATTGATTCTCCCATATGGATCGGGTATTATCGTGCAAGCGTTGAATGTAACGACGCCCAAACCGCTTTTCCAGCAATGAACATACCGTGTCCAGCCTAAAATCGCGACGACTTGTATCATGCGCGTCTGATGAAATGAAATGAAACCCGTTTTCTTTACAAAAATGAAAACACCATTTCTGAACTTTTCGCCCGAAAAGTCCAGTAAAAGATCCGGCCGTGAGTTGGCATAGCCCGCCCTGACTCAAATAATCGTTTAGCAGCAATGGCCTTTTCAAAATAACAAGGTTGCGTTCAGGATGAGCAATAATGGGGATGATTCCCGCTGTTCGCAACTCATGCAGTATCTCGGGGAACTGTGAGGGAATATGACCAAAGGGCAGTTCCAGCAACATATAACGGCTACCGGCGAGTGTGCAGCATTTGCCTGCATACAAGTCTTCAATCAGCCTGTCGTGCACTCTGATCTCCTGACCAGGAGCAATCTGCAAATGAATATTTCGTTTGCTTAGTTCGGCACGTAACAGTTGAACAGCCTGATTTACTACCATTGGTTCATTGTGGTAATATCCGTTCAGGTGATGCGGAGTTGCAATAATGGAGGTAATTCCTGAGGCTGCCGCCTTCTCAGCCATCGCAACGGACTGCTCCATTCGAACAGGACCATCATCCAGACCGGATAAAATGTGGCAGTGTATTTCAACCATATCCAAACTTCCTCAATGTATGTTCCTCCCCGCCCTGTTATTCATTGCGCAAATGCTTTTGGTGTTAAAGAACTAATGCATAACGCTATGAAATATAGTAAAATGGCGTTAAGTACATGCTTGTTCAGAAAATGTTCAGATTAAACTTCGTCCTATATGGTAAAATCAATGTAGTGATATGGTTTATACGGAGGAGAATGGTTCGGTGCCTTCTCGTAAGGAATCCGTGAAACCGCCTCAAATTCTACTTCAGCAAGCATTCGGTTTAACTGTCCAGTTATATATAGTGTCTGTTCTTTCTGAATATGCAGGTTCGAATGATACATGATGAGCTCTCCGAAGGGCTGTTTCCATTGAAGCTTTGCAGGAAGTCTGACGCATACATGGCTGTCTTCTACATCCAAACCTATGAGCAATTCTGATAATACTGGCAAGTTCAGGTCACTTAGGAAGGTAATCGCGTGTATGTCCATACCCAGTAACAGGACGGGACGTCTTTTGCGGTCTACCCTTTTCCCATGAAGCTCCTGAATGTACATATGGGCATTTGGTTGCAAATTGGCCCATTCCTGAACAACTTTTGAATGCATGGTTTCATTCCTTTAGAATCAATTCATTTTCATGTTTGCCCTCTTCCTTCTCACGGGTATAGCAGACAGGCAATGTGGAAATACTTTAAATATTCAAATGATACATTTTGTAACTCTATACGTCCAATTTACGATACAATACGTATCATGTCAAGCAGTATTTGGACATGGTTCTTTTGATTTACGACAATATGAGATGTCCTTAGACAGACCTATTTACAAATGAAGTTTATGAGACGAATGAGGCGTAGTACATTTGCAGGAAAGCTTGCCCTGATCAAAAACTTGGCTCAGGATGGTTTCTATATATATGATAGTGTTCAGGGGGAAATAGCTTATGAGCTACGGAAATCGCATTGCTGAATTAAGAGAACAGCGGGGACTTACTCAAGAAGAACTTGCGAGCTCCATTCATATTACCAGAGCGGCCCTCTCCCACTATGAGAAAAACCGGCGCAAACCGGATTTCGAGGTGTTAACAAGGCTTGCTGACATCTTTGATGTGTCCATCGATTATCTGATTGGACGTACTAAGCAAAGTGATATGGTCATGGATGAGGATGTGCGTGATTTTGTGGATGCTCTTGAATTATCTGATAAAGAAGTGCTGGAGCGCTTTGATTTGATGATTGATGGCAAACCTTTAACCGAGGAAGAAGCGCGCCGTTTTATCGCGTTTGTTCGAATGGAACGCAGTATGGATTAACCCCATCCTCTCACCCGAAAAGAAAACCCAGCTTCCGAGCGCTTCATCCTCCGGTATCTGGGTCTTTTTGTGTATCTTGAATTCCCTCCATTCACAAATGTGTACTGGGTCAAGAACGCTTGATGTTGGAGGAAACGAAATGGTTCAAACGCTCCGGGTCGATTCCGCATTGTAGTAAAACTTTCATGATGTCCATCTGGGTGGCTTCGACTGGTTTACCTGCCGGCTTAGGATCGCCCATGTTTGGATGCTTCATCTTCATTCCGCTAACCTCTCTTATCTTATACTTTCTCTTCACTCCAAAACTAAGCCTAATTATACTTGAGAACGTTCCTTGATGTTGTCGTCTCATGGCGATAGTGTTTTTGGAGCGGGTTCTAATTTTGTCGAAAGCAAAAAGGAGCCTTACAGCGCCAGTTTAACGGCTGTAAGGCTCCTTTTGTTTTCATCTTTTATACGACATCCCGGAACTAATAAAGCATTAACCTCCGGTACGTGCAAGCTCACGCATGTTGGCTTCAAATGCTGCGAGCAAAGCAGCTTCACCTGTCAGACCTGTCGCTTGAATACGCTCGATCTGTTCAGTCATACGTTTGAAGTCTTTTGGAATGACACGTACGAACTGATTCAGGGAATCCTGCCATGTATCGAGAATACGCTGACCCGCCGCACTTCCTGTAAGTGCTACGTGACGTTGAATCATACCGCGTAGATCCGCGCTTTCGGAAACATCCTCAATGCGCTCCAGAAGAACCATCTCCAGGTTGCAGCGTTGCAGGAAAGTTCCTTTTGGATCATACACATAAGCGATACCACCAGACATCCCTGCTGCGAAGTTACGGCCTGTATCACCGAGTACAACAACACGTCCACCCGTCATGTATTCACATCCGTGATCGCCTACACCTTCAACGACCACTTTGGCACCCGAGTTACGCACGGCAAAACGTTCACCAGCAATACCACGGATATACGCTTCTCCGCTCGTAGCTCCATACAGCGCAGTGTTACCGATAATAATGTTATTTTCCGCTTCAAACGTTGCTTTTGGCGAAGGCATAACGACCAGTTTGCCTCCTGACAAGCCTTTACCCACATAGTCATTAGAGTCGCCTTCAACGGTGAGGGTCATACCCTTAGGTACGAAAGCACCAAAGCTTTGTCCGGCTGAGCCAACGAATTTGAATTTAACTGTATCCTCTGGTAAACCGGCAAGGCCATATTTCCGTGTAATTTCACTACCCAGAATGGTACCTACAGCACGGTTCACGTTCGTGATTGGCAGAACCGCCTCAACTGGCTGACCGGATTCGATTGCAGGCTGTGCCAGAGGTACGAGCTGCTGCATATCGAGCGTCTCTTCCAATTGGTGATTCTGATGCTGTGTGCGGTAACGTGCAGAGCCTTCCGGCATCTCAGGCACATGCAGCAATACAGACAGATCCACACCTTTTTTCTTCCAGTGATCTACCGCTTCTACGGCTTCCAGACAATCTGTACGTCCAACCATCTCTTGAATCGTACGGAAACCAAGCTCGGCCATAATCTCACGCATGTCTTCCGCGACAAAACGCATGAAGTTCACGACATGTGCCGGATCACCCATATAATTTTTACGCAGCTCCGGGTTCTGTGTAGCTACACCAACCGGACATGTATCCATTTGGCAGACCCGCATCATGATACAACCAAGCGCAACGAGTGGTGCAGTCGAGAAACCATACTCTTCCGCGCCAAGCAGGGCAGCAATCGCCAGATCGCGTCCATTCAGCATTTTGCCGTCTGTCTCTAGCACAACACGATCACGCAGATTGTTCAGCATCAGCGTTTGATGTGTCTCGGCAAGCCCCAGCTCCCATGGCATACCGGCGTGACGGATGGAACCTTGTGGAGAAGCTCCTGTACCTCCATCGTAACCGCTGACCAGGATAATATCTGCACGGCCTTTTGCTACACCTGCAGCAATCGTTCCGACTCCGACTTCGGATACCAGCTTCACGTTAATTTCAGCACGCGGGTTGGCATTTTTCAAGTCATAGATCAGCTCGGCCAAGTCCTCGATCGAATAGATATCGTGATGCGGCGGCGGAGAGATCAAGCCTACACCTGGTGTAGAGCCGCGAACTTCAGCTACCCAAGGGTACACTTTACGGCCTGGAAGCTGCCCGCCTTCACCCGGTTTAGCACCTTGTGCCATTTTGATCTGAATTTCATCTGCATTCACCAGATAGTTGGATGTTACGCCGAATCGTCCCGATGCAACCTGTTTGATCGCACTGCGACGGGAATCGCCGTTGCTGTCTTTTACGAAACGAGCAGGGTCCTCTCCGCCCTCACCTGTGTTGGATTTACCACCTACACGGTTCATCGCGATAGCGAGATCCTCATGCGCCTCTTTACTAATTGAACCAAAGGACATTGCGCCTGTTTTGAAACGACGCATAATATTCTCTACAGACTCCACTTCCTCGAGCGGAATGGATGGTCCAACCGGCTTCAGCTTCAGCATTGAACGAATCGTCAGCAGCTGATCATTCTCACCCTGTACCAGCTTGGAGTACTTTTTGTATAGCTTGTAATCACCAGTACGCACAGCGTGCTGCAGTGTGTGGATCGTTTGCGGGTTGAACAAATGCTCTTCCCCATCATTGCGCCATTGGTATTCTCCGCCGGAATCCAGCACTTTGTCATTGCCATCCTTGTCCGTAAAGGCACGGTTGTGGTGTGTCAATGCTTCTGCGGCCACTTCCTCCAGACCAATTCCCCCGATGCGGGAAGGCGTCCATGTGAAGTAACGATCTACAAATTCAGATTTCAAGCCAACGGCTTCGAAGATTTGAGCACCGCGATACGATTGAATCGTCGAGATACCCATTTTGGACAATATTTTGATAACGCCTTTTGTTGCGGCTTTAATATAGTTTTTAACAGCTTTCTCGTGAGAGATGCCACGCAGCAGCCCTTGCTGAATCATATCATCCAGCGTCTCAAATGCCAGATATGGGTTGACCGCACTTACACCATAACCCAGAAGTAGCGCGTAGTGGTGAATATCACGCGGCTCTGCCGATTCCAGCAGGATGCTGACTTTGGTTCTTGTTCCCTGACGAATCAGATGGTGATGCAGTCCTGCAACAGCCAGCAGAGCCGGGATAGCCGCATTCTCGGCATCTACGCCGCGGTCAGACAGGATCAAAATGTTATGCCCCTTGTCGATAACCCGGTCTGCCGCTTCAAAGAGCAGGTCCATCGATTTACGCAAGCCTTCCGCGCCTTCCGCAGCCGTGAAGAAGATCGGAATCGTCATCGAGCGGAAGCCCGGACGACGAACATGGCGAATTTTCGCAAAATCTTCATTAGACAATACCGGTGTATCCAGACGAATCTGACGGCAGCTCTCCGGCTCAGGGTTCAGCAGGTTGCGCTCAGGTCCAATCGTTGTCGCTGTCGATGTAACGATCTCTTCACGGATCGCATCAATCGGCGGGTTGGTTACCTGTGCAAACATCTGCTTGAAGTAATTGTAAAGACGCTGCGGTCGGTCCGACAGAACAGCCAGCGGTGCGTCATAACCCATGGAGCCTGTCGCTTCCATACCTGTGGAAGCCATCGGCTCCAGCACTTTGCGCAGCTCTTCAAATGTATATCCGTAAGCCAGCTGAAGCTGTGTTACATTGTCATGTTTAGGATCTGGCAGCTCCGGTGCTTCCGGCAGCTCACTCAGGTCCATCAAATGCTCATCCAGCCAGTCCTGATAAGGGTTCTCGGCAGCAATGATCGCTTTGACTTCCTCATCAGAGATGATACGGCCTTCCTGCGTGTCTACCAGCAACATACGCCCTGGACGCAGACGATCTTTATAAAGAATATCTTCCGGTGCGATATCCAGAACGCCAACCTCGGAAGACAAGATGATTCGGTCATCTTTTGTTACATAATAACGGGCAGGACGCAAGCCGTTACGGTCGAGAGTAGCCCCGATCTGCAAACCATCTGTGAATGCCATCGCAGCCGGTCCATCCCATGGCTCCATCATCGTACTGTGGTATTCATAAAATGCTTTTTTGGCAGGGTCCATATTTTCATCCGTGCTCCATGGCTCAGGAACCATCATCATGGCTACATGTGGCAGAGAACGTCCACTCAGATACAGGAACTCCAGTGTGTTATCAAACATGGCTGTATCCGAACCATCCGGGTTGATAACGGGTTTTACTTTAGCGATATCCTCGCCAAACAATTCACTTTCGAACAGAGACTGACGCGCATGCATCCAGTTCACGTTACCACGCATCGTGTTGATCTCACCGTTGTGGATCATAAAGCGATACGGGTGAGCACGTTCCCAGCTCGGGAAGGTGTTCGTACTGAAACGGGAGTGCACGAGTGCAATCGCCGATTCCACCAGTTCTTCCTGCAGATCCAGATAGAATTCGCCTACCTGTTCGGTTGTCAGCATGCCCTTGTAAACGACTTTACGACAGGACAAGCTTGGCAGGTAAAATGACTCACCTTCAGCCTCATCTGCCGAATAACGGATAGCCAGTTCAGCACGTCTGCGAATAACATACAGCTTGCGCTCAAAGGAAAGCTCATCCTTTACATCAGCCGATCTTCCAATAAATACCTGACGAACATACGGTTTGGCTGCTAATGCAGAACGGCCCAGCATCTCATCAAATGTCGGCACATCACGGAAGCCGAGGAAGGTCTGTCCTTCATCTGCAATAATCTTCTTCAAGCTCTCTTCATGCGCTGCGCGAACCTGCGGATCATGAGAAAGGAACAGCATACCTACGCCGTAGAATCCCTGTTCAGGCAATTCAAAACCAAGACGTACCGCTTCCTGAGCAAAATAACGATGTGGAATCTGAATAAGGATCCCTGCTCCGTCACCGGAATTCGGCTCGCTCCCCTGTCCACCACGGTGCTCCATGTTACTGAGCATGGTCAACGCCTGACTAACGATATCGTGTGAAGGTTTTCCTTTAATGTGGGCAACAAAGCCCATTCCGCATGCATCTTTTTCGAACTGCGGGTCATATAGACCCTGTTTTGGAGGTAATCCGATGTGTCTCATGGAACGCAACCTTTCTATAATGAAGTATTTCGGAAAGATCAAGAACATAGCAACAGGCAACAGTAAAACGGGGGGAGCCGGCATTCCGCTTGTGATAAGCCTGCCTGCTGGATGAAGAGGTGACAGTATAACCTGTCTGTTCATTACCTGATATTGCGGCGATGACCGCGTATTGCGAAGGACTGCTGCCCGTAATCCCGTAGCAGCATATATACAACAACATGCAACCGTTGGCACGGCTACGCATTATGGAGCGACGGTTTTTGATATAGTTCTATTATTTTAACACCGACCTAACATCAGCGCAATTTAAACTTTTTAATACCTCCGATAAGAAATGCTTTGCAGTACAGCTTTAGTGTGATGACGTTTAAAAACATCTCTTTTTCGAATAATTATACACATTTTAAGACAGAGTACAACTGATTTTAATTACTGATAAAAGAAAATCGTTCCATATCCCGCCTGCGTTTGACCAGATTTTCGCAATTTTCATGTCAAAGCTTACAACAAAGCTTTCCGTTTTCATACAATTGTATACAAAATAGCCTGCGGCTCATTTTTGAGCCGCAGGCTATTTGCACTATTTGACTACTATATTGCATAATTCCGATACAAGAGCTTTTACTTTTTTTTGCAAAAGTTGTCCGAATTTCTGAGTCTTTTCTTATTAAATAGTCGCAGCCTGACCGACTTCAGATACATCCGCTTCTTTCTTCGAACGTCGGCCACTCCAGAGAAAATATGTCAGTGTAAGAATAATAGATACACCAGCATAAATGCTCAGAATACCTGCTTGATGCCACATTACATCAAAGTTGCCACTGGATACAACGGCTCTGAGACCAACAATGCTGTGAGTCATCGGCAGCCACTGACTAATCGACTGCAACCAGGTTGGAATCAACTCTACCGGGAAGGTTCCCGCACTCCCCGCAAGCTGGAAGACCAGAAGCAGGATAACAACATAACGGCCAGGAAGATCAAGCCAGGTAACCAGCGCCTGAACAATCAGCATAAACGTCAGGCCCGTTATAATCGTAAACAGATAAAATAATCCTGTGCTGCGTGTCTCCAGTCCGAGCCCGTACAACATAAAGCTCGCTACGATAACGGACTGAAGTATGCTCACCGAACCAAACACAAGCGTACGACTAACAAAGCGATTCCATCCCGAAACACCTGGCACAGAAGTTTCACGCATTTTCAGAACGATGGTGGAAATCAGTGATCCCACCAACAAACCGATGGACAGAAAGAACGGTGTCATACCAGTTCCGTAGTTGCTCACATTTTCCGCCTTGTTCTCGGAAGAATTGACCGGTTCTGCAAACATATTCACGACATCATCCGTTTTCTTCACTTCAGATGTTTTCTTTGCTGCATCAGTCAGCTTAGTTTCCAGCTTACCTGAGCCGTCTTTCAGTTCCGACAGACCGTTGGCCAATTTACCTGCTCCCTCGCCCAGCTGTTTAGAACCATCGGCCAGTGAAGACACGCCGCCGCTGAGTTTACCTACACCTGTCTGTAAAGCAGTTGTACCGGAGCCTAGCTGCTTCGCACCTGCTGCCAGCTGAGAACCACCTGTTGCGGCTTCACCCAGCTTGCCACTAAATTGCTTCAGTCCATCGGAGAGCTTCGCTCCTCCCTGGCTAAGCTGTCCAGCACCGGCAAGCAGCTGCTTCTGTCCATCCACCAGCTGGTTTGCACCAGCAAGCAATTGCTGCTGACCTCCATGGAGCTCAGTCGCACCAGCAGCCAGCTGCTGATTGCCTTGATGGAGCTGATTAGCACCTTGTGCCAGCTTCTGCTCGCTATCATGCAGCTGTGCACTGCCGTCAGCTACAGCCTGACTTGCAGCAATCAGCTTCTGAACGTCCGCACTTGCAGCCAGTTCAGGGTTGCTTGCGGCAAGCTGTTTCAATCCCGCGGCAACGCTTTGAGCGCCATCGGCTACTTTGCTGCTGCCGTCTACAGCAGATTGCAGGCCTGTAGCCAGCGATCCGCTGCCCTG
Organism: Paenibacillus barcinonensis; assembly: GCF_003217495.1. Taxonomy (GTDB): domain Bacteria; phylum Bacillota; class Bacilli; order Paenibacillales; family Paenibacillaceae; genus Paenibacillus; species Paenibacillus barcinonensis. The sequence goes on from NZ_QJSW01000008.1 coordinate 58,175, forward strand.
TACTGCCGTTTGCAGCCCGTCAGACAGCTTCGCACTGCCTTGCTCGGACGATTGCAGGCCCGCTTGCAGCTTGCTCGTACCATCAAGCGAGGACTGCAGGCCTGTGGCCAGTTTATCACTACCCGTTTTCAACTGGTCAGCACCGCTTTGAAGCTGGGTTGTAGCAGCCTCTTGCAGCTGCTGTAAGCCTGAAACCAGACTCGATGTACCGCTCTCGAGTTTGGACGCCCCATTATGCAATGCGTTCACACCGTTGCTCAATGGAGACAAGCCATCTTGAAGCTTCAAAGTTCCAGAGGCAAGCTTCTCCAGATTGTCTTTCAGCTTCACAGCTCCGTCATCCAGCTTGCCTGCTCCACTCTTCAGATCCCCTGCACCGTCGCCGGCTTCTGCCAAGCCGTCAGACACCTCCGAGAACTTGTCCAGCAGCGTCTCCGCATATGATTCCGTCACCTTGGCTGAAACTTTGGATTTCAGATCCTTAATAGCCGTTTTGCCGATCTGTGCACCAACAAAGTTATAGCTTCCATTGGGCTCATAGATCAGCTCTGCCGGTGCAGGCTTGTCATCAAGCAATGTTGTTGCTTTTGATGAGAAATTTTCCGGAATGGTGATTTTCATGTAATACTTGTCGTTCTGCATACCTTCCTTTGCTTTGGCAGCACTGACAAATTCCCATTTGAAATCTTTATTTTTCTTCAGTTCATCAATAAGGTCGTTCCCTACATGGAGTGATTTGCCCTCCAATTCGGCACCTTTATCGAGATTAACAACGGCCACCGGCAGTTTATCCACATGACCGTACGGGTCCCAATAGGCAGCCAGATAAATGCCGCTATACAGGATCGGTATAAATAATATAGCAATTACAGGGATCAACACCTTCGGGTTTCTCACGGCCGATCCCACATCCTTGAAAAACACGGATAAAGATTTCATGTCATTTTCTCCCCTTAACCTCTCTGCTCACTAGCAGGAATAACTAATATGAAAACAGAATGAAATTTTCTGGAATTTTTACCGAAATACGTGATGACCATAATTCTCAAACGGTCAATTCAGGGCAAAAAACAAACTTGCCCTCCGACAAGTTTTACTGTTTTTCGCATTTGAACACAGCCATCCAACTACATATTTACCGCCTTGATCATCTCAGCTGGCTTTGTTATCAAACGCTATTCCCTCCATCAGGAAAAGGCGAAAGTAACTTTTAATCTCATCCTTGCTAAGCGGTTCATGATACTTGCTCCAATCCGTAGTCAATGCCGTATACAAACGAATCATCATAAACGCAACGACTTGCGGATCACAATCCCGAATCTCTCCGCCGTCCCTTGCTCTCTCCAGCTCATTTGCCAGAAAATCGGAAATCACTTTCTCCACCTTGTCCAGTCCCGCTTTGGCCTGTAGCGTACCAAAATCTTTCAACTCATGTGACAGCTTAACCAGCAATTCATGGTCACGGCGAAACTCCAAGAGCGCATCCAGTACCCGGAACAGATTTTCAAAAAAGCTGCTCTCCTTACGTACTTCACGATCGGCAATCTTTTTCATCTCCTGAATGACTTCAATCAGAATTTGATCAAACAGCTGCTCTTTATTCGTAAAAAAGGTATAAATCGTGCCTTTGCCTACATTCGCAATCTTGGCAACTTGATCCATCGTGGTCGCTTTGTATCCAAACATAGCAAACGACTGAGCGGCTGCATGTATAACCTGTTGTCTCCTGTCAATCGGAGCCATTGTATCTCCTCCTTGCTTCTCGTAGATCGCTCGAATATGATGAGTGATGCTGTCGTTCTTTCAGAACTGACCAAAAATATAAATCGGTCATTCGGTCACAAGTTACAATATCACCTTCAAATTAAGATTGCAAGCCTAGCTATCAAAAAATTGTATTTATTTTTTAACCGAAATGCAGTGGAAACTGTAAGCTTGGTCGTCTATAGTGTAAGATGACTCAAACAGTCCGCTTATACATGAAGTTTGATGTCTCAAAACATGAAGGATGGTGTAAATATTCAAGGATGAAACATGATTCCATACTTTTTCGTATATTCATGTAATACCACCCTTGCAGCGCCGTCTCAAGTTTACTCACGATCCCAACTGCTGTATATCAAAATTCAAATTAAATTTAAACTCAAACTTATGAATAAAGGTGAACTCATGCGAAAACCAAGAGTGCTCTTATTATCAGAAGGATTCGGTACTGGTCACACGCAGGCGGCTCACGCCTTGGCACACGGAATCAAAAAGGTCAGTCCGCATGTTCATAGTCGTGTTATTGAACTCGGGAAATTTTTGAATCCAACCGTGGCTCCACTTATCTTTACTGCATATCGAAAGACACTATCGGTTCAACCCAAGCTTGTCAGCCTGTTGTACCGCACTCAGTACAACAAATCGTTAAACGGCTTTACCAAACTGGCGTTGCACCGTATTTTCTATACACAAACGGCCCAGGTCATTGCCCAGCTCAGACCGGACATTGTCATCTGCACGCATCCGTTTCCCAACGCGGTCATTTCCAGACTTAAACGTCAGGGACTCAACATTCCGCTCTACACATTAATTACGGATTATGATGTGCACGGCACCTGGATTAATCCTGAGGTTAACAAATATCTCGTTTCTACACCTCAGGTTCAAGACATGCTGGAGGTACGGGGGGTTCCTGCCTCGCAAATTCAGATTACCGGCATCCCGGTGCATCCCGACTTCTGGGAGACGGGTGACAAGGTCAAACTGAGAACAGAAATGGGACTTCATAACATGCCAACTGCCCTGCTTATGGGAGGCGGCTGGGGGCTTTCTTTTGACGAGGAACACATGAAGGCTCTCGCATCCTGGGCAGATCGGGTACAGCTGGTATTCTGTCTGGGCAGCAATCAGAAGATGGTTGACAAGATGAAGGAAAATACGTGCTTTCAGCATCCGAACATTCGAATTCTGGGGTACACTCGGGAAGTCAGCAAGCTTATGGATGTATCGGATGTCCTGATCACGAAGCCTGGAGGCATGACGTGCACGGAAGCAATGGCTAAAGGTCTTCCTATGCTGTTTATCCCACCACATCCGGGTCAGGAAGAGGAAAACTGCGAATATTTTGTACAAGCTGGATATGGGCAGATCATTGACTCCGCTGACATCATAACGAACTGTTTCCAAGAGCTATGTGACGGGCAGCACGATCAAGAGACAACACCTCATCGTAGGGATTATCAACCAGGGACATCTGCGGCCTATGATCCGACGCTTTGCGCTCAGGCTGTACATGATTTATTGTTCCCAGCAACTACGGAGGTTACAACTGCGTCTCCAGAGCGGTTTAAAGCCGGGATATCCACTAGACCCTTGTCTGGTACCAGACTGCCTTTATAACGCCTCTAATGAGCCTTAGAATCGGCCTGAGAGCTTGATTAACAATGTATACTCATAAACATAATGCATAATAATAAAAAAACAACAAAAAGGGTTCCTCTTCACTAACGAAGGGGAACCCTTTAATTTTAACTGCATTTCACCGCATACTCTTCCAGAAAAATGAGTAAACTATGACGGTCGATTCGCTCAGAATACGACGAAATAAAACTGCATCATTACATTTTCAGGGCTGATGTGAGCTCACAACGTTAACTACCCTGCCTGTTTGCAGAATTTCAAGGCCTTTTACTTGTAAAAAGTATGATGACCGATTCTTTTCACTTCTTTCTTCGTACGAGCCACTGTCAGATCATCCGCAAGCGTCAAGGACAGGAAATAATACGTATCATCAGAAACTTGCTTCTGTCCGTTCAAGGCAGCATTTACCGCTTTGATACTGTCCTCATTCGGCGTCACCCGCTTCAAACGGCCGTTCGCCACAGGACTGAACTGGGATTTCTGATAGATGACCTTATATATGGTATCGGGAAAATTGGCTGACCGCAGCCGGTTTAAGACAACGTTGGCAACTGCAACTTTGCCTTCGTACGGTTCACCTTCTGCCTCTGCCATGACGATTTTCTGTAGCAGAAACAGTTCTTTATCGGACACACTGTAAGACCAGGTCGCGAGTTTCGCATCGTCCTGCTTCAAAAGTTCGGTCCGCGTAAAGTAAAGTTTTTGGGGGGGAGTTGAAACAGCTGCTGCTGCTTTGGCACGTTCCAATTTAGCCAGTTTCAAGGCAGCTTCTTTTTTAGCTTTTGCGTCAGCAATGGCCTTCGCTTTGCGTTGGGCTGCAGCCTGCTTCTGTTCCTGCTCATGTTGAGCAGACACAAGCCAGTTTCCGGCTGGCAACGCAGCAGTCCATGTTACCGATGATTTAGACGTGTAAGAAGATAGACTTGTCCCATCTTCAGTCATTCGCCTCTGCTCCTGAGACAAAGCCGGGTTATTATGTGCCGAAGCCGCAAGCTCCGTCATCTGTTTGCTATCACTCGCTTCGTTCCACTTCCCAGTCGCTTGAACGACATTTACCCCCACTATACATACAAGCAGCACAGATAACATCGGTGCTACCCAACGATTCTTGCTTATAATTTCCATTCGAAGATTCCTCCTGTCGAAACAATTCCCTAAACTAAGTAACCCAAAAAAAAGAATTTGAATAACGATGGCTAATATTACATAGGGATAAACACAATGTCAATGTGATTTTATGGTATATAAAAGTTTTTCAGGAAAATGAGAACGTATCCAGCGTCTCATACATGGGCGATTGTGCAAGCCTTGTCACATAAAGTACAAACCCTTCTACAGTCCATGAATCCCCATAAGAAACAGGTTCTGTAACAACGCCCGATAATCCATTATTATCCATTTCAGGCAGGTGTCCAACATATTTTCTGGCTACGGTCACATGTGGACGATACGGTCTCAGCTCTGCTTCAAAGCCCAGTTCCTTCGTCGCCTGAACAATAGCCTCTTGCAGATGATGTAAGCGCTCTACCTCTCCGCTAACACCTCTCCATAGAACCTTGGGCGAATGTTCCAGACCAAATGTGCCCCAGGTATCAAGCCGCAGAGCAAATGCATTGAATTCAGCAGCAACCGTACGCAGGGCTGCTCGAAGATGACCCACATCACTCATCAACGTATCTCCCAGAAACTGCAATGTAATATGATAATCCCTATGGTCCGTCCATTTGCGAAAATCCAGTTTGTTCCGTATGGGCTGTACCTGCATCTGAAGAAACTGTTGAATATCTTCAGGCAACCGCACAGCGATAAAAAGACGTTCCCGCCGGGATGCATGTTCTTGAAGTACTTGAGTATTCATTCCATACACCTCTCTAAAGTTCGCTCTATTATTTCATAAATATGCATAGCATTTCAAGCTGGGTAAATATAGAGTGACACAAAGAGCATCATTTGCATATAAGGCTTCGTTCCTGCATTTTCTATCTTTGTGCACGCCGTATGCCTAATCTGATACACTTGAAAAGACGAATCCATTGATCTCAGGAGGAATACACTTTATGGGCAAAATCATATGTTTTCCAACATTATCTGAAGAGCAGCAACAGCGGATACAGCAAGCCGCACCAGGGTACACCATCCAGATTGGCAAGGCCAAGGACCTCGATCCGGCTGAATTAAAAAAAGCAGAGATTATACTGGGATGGTCTTCCCTTATACGCGAACATGTACTGAATGAGGACAGTCCACTGAAATGGATTCAGGTCTGGTCGGCTGGTGTTGATCATCTTCCGATGGAGGACCTTCAGCATAAACAGATTCAAATAACCAGTGCGAATGGTGTTCATGCCATCCCCATTACGGAAATTATTCTGGGCATGATGTTATCCCACAGCCGCTGGCTGAGACAAGCCATGCTGTATCAGCATCAGGCCGAATGGAAGGCACCCGGCAAAGCGCTACCGGAACTGCATGGCAAAACAGCAGTGATCGTCGGCGTTGGCGAGATCGGCACCGAGACAGCACGCATCCTGAAAGCTCTTGGTATGCACACTGTCGGGGTCCGGCGTTCAGGCAAGGATGTGCCCAATATAGATACTATGTACGATATGTCTGGACTACATGAGGCTCTCCGTCAAGGCGATTATGTCATCAACATTTTGCCACTGACCGATGAAACACGTCATATTTACAATCAAAATACATTTGATCAATTCAAAACGGGAGCTTGTTTCGTCAATGTAGGCCGTGGCCCCAGTGTAGAGACAGAAGCCATGCTAGACGCTCTTCGCAGCGGGAAACTCGCTTTTGCAGCGCTGGACGTATTTGAAGAGGAGCCCCTTCCTTCAGACCACCCGCTCTGGGCAATGGACAATGTGTTAATTACACCTCACATCGCAGGAAGTACAGAGCAGTACACGGAACGCGCCCTTGATATTTTTATTAAAAATCTGGAAGCCTACGTTGCTGGCAAAACTCTACCGCTCAATCTTGTCGATTATAGTCATAAATACTAACACAAACGCACGTTCCCATGCAATATAATTTAAATGACACATCATTGTAATGGCACAAAATATGTTGCTAATAGTTCCAGCATATAAACGAAAAAACTCCATCAGGAACTCTTTTCCTTGGTGGAGTTTTTTTCATAGCATTCAGTTTGCTTTCAACGCTCAGGAACACACCCAGATGTGCCTTACAAATGCACTTTTACGAACTGTTCCATACCGCTCAATGGTCCAGCCCGCTTCCAATAGATGCTCCTGCACCCACTCTGTAGAGACAATAACAGCTCGCCCACACAATTCACGTAATTTCGTCAGCATTAACCGCTGCTCATGATCGGGAAGAACAGAGCAAAGATTGTACGGCATGTCGAATATTGACGAATCATACCTTCCCTCAAGCTCCTTCATGTCTCCCAGCGTAATTCGATGTGCATCGTATCCAAAATGCGGTAAATTCACACGGGCTCCCCGCACAGCAAGTGCATTCAGATCATTACCTCTTGCATCAATGCCCATGGACAAGGCTTCAATAACAACCGTCCCCATTCCGCAGCAAGGATCAAGCAAACGATGTCCCTCCACTACTGGAACAGCGATATTCACAAGTGCTCTCGCAAGAGCAACCCCAAACCCTGTCGAGTAATTTTGGGGCTTCTGCTGATGAACCTGCCATGACTTGTCCGATTCTGTCCACCGACCCAGGAGCCATTTTTCTCCTGTTTTGATTAGTCCGAAAGTCACTTTAGGCTGCTTCATCTGTGCTGTTCCCCGGATACACATCCCGATGTCTCTTTCTAACTTACGAGCCTGAGCATAATCCGGTACAGCGTCTCCCGCCTTTAAACAAACCACCTTAAACGTCTCATCAGGCATCAAACGAATCTCTCGGGCCACGGGAAGCAATTCGGCAACCGATGCACCTTGGCCCAGCACATCCAGCCGTCCATGAATAAAGGGACTTCTCCCCGGTGAAATACGTCGTTCAGACCACACATACGAGGTACCCTCACGATATATCGTTACATCCGTTTGAAGGAGGGTGCTTAGTTCCATCTCACACAATTGCATCTCATTTTCATGACACGCAAAAATATACAGGTCATGAACATGTTGAGGTCCCTTACTCTTTCCTTCGCCGATACGTCCATTTACAGCAGAGCTTGCAGAATACGCCTCAAATTTGTTCAGATTATTCGCCATAATGCCTCTCTTTTCCCAGCTTTTATAGTACTTTCGCTTCTTCGAGCATCGTCAAGCTTCGGTAGTCATTGTATCCAAAGTCAGGCGGAGTGACAACTCCATAGACAATGGACAAAGCTTACTTTTAATCCAAAAATAAAAAAACAGGGACCTCCAGCATCGGAAATCCCTCTGAATATTATGATTAGTACCTGCTCCTAAAAAGCATTTTTTTGCTCATTACAAGCATGGTTCAAACAACCGTTTTACCCTGTTTCTTCTATATAAATACAACAGCGTATACAGAACAGATTAAACTTTCAGTTTTTCGATAGAAACAACCAAATCGTCAGACAGCTCCTTCAACGTCTGAATATTACTGCTGATCATTTCCAATGAGCTTACCTGTTCCTCTGCGGAAGCAGAGACTTCCTCCACACTTGCAGCCGATTGCTCGGACACCGCAGAAATCTGCTGACTGAAATCATTCATTTGACCACTGCTCTCTTCCATACCAGCAAGTCCATCTGTCATGACGCCAATGACTTCAACCATGCCTTCAACCGATTGATTAATTGTTCTGAACAACTGACCTGAAGCAAGCACCTGCTCCTGTCCTAGCTGTGTCTCCTGAACACCCACACGCAGCTCGTCCACCACTCGTTGAGAGTCCTGTTGAATGTCCTGCGTAATAGTTGTGATCTCTTCAACGGAAGCCTGTACAGCCTCGGACAACTTCCGAACCTCCGATGCTACAACTGCAAAGCCACGTCCGCTCTCTCCGGCCCGCGCTGCTTCAATTGAAGCATTCAGTGCCAGCAGGTTGGTTTGACGTGCGATGTCGTGAATAACCAGCACAAGCTTGGAGATATCTTCGTTCTTACGATTGAGCTGCTCCATCTTGCTCATAGAGGATGACACTGCACTGGCAATCTGCTGCATCTGTTGTACGGAGCCTTCCATCGCCCTACGGCCACTTTGTCCTTGCTCCAGCACTTGATTAGACATATTCCGAAGCTGATTCCCCTGCTCCGCATGTTTCTGAATATGATTATTGAGTTCTTCAACAGCGCGAGCTGATTCAACTGCAGTCTGTGCCTGGCTTTCAGCAGCCTTTGCCGACTCTTCCATTGTAATCGCAATCTGCTGACTGCCAATCTTGACTTCTTCGGAAGCGATGGCCAATTCATTGCTTTGCCGATTCACCGTTTCGGCCACTCGCCTCACATTTAATACCATTGAAGTCAGATTACCTTTCATCTCATTGACCGCTTTGGCCAGAGTACCAACCTCATCTTCATATTTCGTATGTACATCCTGTACGTTCAACTGACCTTCCGCGATCAATTTCACAGCACTGATGACACGAAGCAGCGGTTTAACAACTTGTGTACGTATAATCGGTATAAATATAGCCGTGATAAGAATAATCACCAGCACACCTATAATTACCGACAACCTGCCATCCTGAACAGAACGGATCGTTTGGGCTGCCGATATATCCGATTGCTGCTGACTGTAATTGACGAGGTAATCCAGATTCACCTGCATGGTATCAAAGGATTCCGCTCCTTTGATAGCAACTTCTTTGGCAAGCCCCGTCTGTCCTTCGTCTTTCAGTCGAATCGCTTGCGTGTTGATTTTCAGATACCCTTCCCACTTGTCCTTAAATGACGACCAGTTCTCCTCCTCTTCCGCAGACTTGCTCAATTTATCGTAAGCAGTAATAGCCTGTGCTGTTTCACGAATAAATTTGGTACGTTCTTCGTTAATCGCGGCTCTGTCGGATGCATCGGCATCAAAGTAACGATAACTTAGAGACAGTACATGCTCTGTTGTATAGTTCAAGCGGTTGATCTCCTGAATGGATGGCATCCAGTTACCGGTAATATCATTTGTGTTCGTTTCAATTGAATTCATCCGGCCAATAATGGTGACACTTAGAATGATTAAACAGAGGATTAACAAGTAAAACGCGATGCTGATACGCAGACCGATACTCTTGATTTTGAATCTGCTAAACATATGAACTTCCCCCTCATGACAACTTTCACATCAAATCCAATTCCAGTGCTATTAAGCGGTTAACCATTCTATCGGCCTCTTGCAAATCGCACTCATCTATATTATAGCTACACTTTTAATAGCCATGAATATTATAGCATTCTTTTGTCAGGTTGACGCTGTAAATTGTAAAATCATGTTGAAATTTATCGAACTAAAAAAGCTGCAACATCCGATATTTCTCAGACTTGCAGCTCTTGATTTCTTATATAAATCCTTCAATTCAACTTTCACACTTTTGCAAAGCGAATCAGGCAATCCTGTTTGGCCGCAGCAAGCAAGCGATAGGATTCCAACCTGCGTTCATAATCAGGCCCCGCCGTTACAACAAGTATTCTGTCGGTATTTAACCTCTGCGCCAGCCGATCAAGCTGCTGCCACACTTGTTCGGGTGTGCCCGCAATATGCTTCAGCACATGAGTATTACTTGAACCACCCTGATCTTCTGAATCACGCGCACTGCTCAAATCCGAACCATCCGGGCGCTCGCCATGTGACTGCTCCTGCTGATTCTCTCTGCGTTGGTCCGCTATCTCACGGCTCCAGCCTAAAGCTTCGCTCTCTGATGCAGCACAGATCACACTAATCGCCGCCATGACCACAGGATGCTTCAGATGAGCACTCGGAACAAATTGATCCCGATAACGACGAACCGCCTCCACTCCATCCGAATCGCTCATAAATTGACCAAACACATACCCCATACCAAACTGTGCGGCCAAGTCTGCACTTTTGAGATTGGTGCCCAGCATCCACAGGGATAGCGGTGCTTCGGGAACTGGACGAGCTACAACCGGAACATCCTCATACGTATAACGATCCTCCAGCAGCCTTGTCAATGAAGCAAGGGATTCAGGCAGTTTCGAAACATGCTGCAAATAATTGCCGCTGAGCGCCATAGCAGCGTGAGGCCCCCCACCCGGAGCCCGTCCTAATCCAAGCTCAATTCGGCCCGGATACAACGACGCCAGCAGTCGAAACGACTCCGCCACCTTCAGCGGGCTGTAGTGTGGCAGCAGGACGGCTCCCGAACCAAGCTGAATAACTGCGCCAATATGTGCCAGCAGCACCTCTGGAGCAGCCGAGGCAAGCTCAGCCATGTCATGATGCTCGGATGTCCAATATCTGGCGTATCCCCACGCCTCGGCACGTTGAGCCAGAAGCACAGCTTGCTGAAGCGCCTGTTCAGCGGTCGCACCATTCAGCCTCGGAACAAGATCCAGCACGCCGAGACTGATATTTTCTTCTAACGTCAAACCCTCAACTCCTTATGAGCGCAGCATTTCTTCTATTCATTCAGATCATCAATGAGCCTAATCACCCGGATTATAGATGTAACCCACTAATCCAGGTCATAGATCGAGCCCACCTTCAGACCATACAGTTCATTATAAATTTTCTCGGCAAACGCATCCGTCATGCCGGCGATATAATCAATCACCATATGCTCCCAGGTCCAGATTGGCTGAGATTTGGCCTGATCCTTCTCATAACGCTGCAACCAATCGGATGGAATGATGGATTTGGACGTTTCCGGATCAAGGAATGCATCCCATAAGCGCTTAATCATCCATTCACTGCGTTTTTGCAGCCGCTGTACACGCAGATCCCGAATCATCGTTACCCACGCGAAGCTCTTGAGCACACTCACCGTGCGCAGCATGTCGAGGTCTTCCACGCCCTCGCGTACGAACGTTACTTTTTTCCAATCGCCATCATCAATGACGCCAAGACTGCCCACAAAAAGGCTGACCCAATACGCCTTCACCTCACGACGGGTACGCGAGTAATCATGCTCACAGAAAGGCATCTTCTCATTCCAGACACGCAGGAACGACGCAAGGACCTCTTCCACTTTTTCCGAAATTGCTTCCCTCGTCCAGCCCTTCCAGAACAAGTCCTCCAGTGTGGTTACTTTATCTACGATAAGCCGGTTGATATGCTGGTCCTGCAGAAAATGCTCATGCACCTCGATTTTGCCAGCCTTGATGCCGTCCTCCAGATCATGTGCAGAATACGCAATATCGTCGCAGAGGTCCATCAGCTGGGCTTCAAGTGTCTTCTTGCCAGCAGGGATGCTCCAGCGGTCCCGAATCTCGCGGATATACTGCCACTCATGATGGTACATGCCTTTCTTGCTCTCCGTTCCCGGATAAGGGTACTTGTTAATGCCCAGCAGCACAGCATCGGAGAGATTCAGTCCGTCGATATCCTCCCGCTTCTCCAGATACATAATAAGACGGAAGTTATGTGCGTTACCTTCAAAATGCTCGTATTTCCGCTTCAGCTCCGCACGTACCTCGGATTCGGCCTTGGGCACTTTGGCGTTACGGCTTTTCTTCATGATCTTCTTGGCTTCTGTATGGATCAGCTCATCCAGAATGCCATCCAGCACTTCTTCTCCTTTATGTCCAAAGGGTGGATGACCGAAGTCATGCGCAATCGCAGCACATTCCACCACTTCCGAATCAATGATGAGCCCCGGGCTCTCTGCCTTGCTAAAGTCCACCTCGGGGTAACGGCGCAGCAGACTTCTGGCCGCTTCCCGGGCAATCTGCGCAACCTCCAGGGAGTGGGTCAGACGTGTTCGATAATAATCCCCGGTGCCTGCTCCAAATACTTGTGATTTGCCCTGTAGCCGCCGGAAGGTCGGTGAATGTATCAGTCTGGAGTAGTCCCGTTCGTACGCAGCACGCGCGCCCTCCAGTTTCGTTAATTCAGGATATTGTCTATGTTCTCTCAGATCATTCCATTGCATGTGAATCACTCCTAGCCGACTGTCTCTATTTTGAGTGATTATACACAACATCTGCGGTTTCGAAAAGCAAAACCTGACCGTCATGTCATCTCTTCTTACATCAACTGGTGATGTACAGCCCTCTCTTTAACTATTATACCCTGCAAGACTATGGTCTGTGCATGGAATTAAGAACACTGCGCTGTTTCGTAGAAGAAACGATGTGTGCGAGCAGAAGCAGAAGAAATCCGATCATTCGCAAGTCGCGGCAAAATATGAGAAAGCAACTAATCCAGCAGCTGTCCAGCGCTAACGATCCTGAGAGAGCTTATTTAGCCATTTATAACACGTTGATGATTCTAGCGATCCCCACAAACTCTATTTCGCATCAAACCCGCAAAAACTCCAGAAAAATAGAGCTATGAAGAGAAATAACGTCTCTACGGATCGTTAGAATAAAGAATCGGCTAAAACGTGCCAAATAGCGTTTCTGGGGATCGTTAGCGCAATGTGAATTAAAAATAAAGCTGGAAGCCAAAGCTAAGCCAGCTTTGACATTTAAAAAGCAAGAAAACCCGGCAGGCAACTAACATCCTGTCGGGTTTAACTTCTTACACCATCACTTTGCAGATATCGTTTGTGAACTCAACCGGGTCCTGAATCGGCAGGCCCTCAATCAGTAGCGCTTGATGGTACAGCAAGCTGGTGTACAAGCTCAATTTCTCTTTATCCTGTGCAAAAGCATCCTTCAACGATTTGAACACATCATGGTTCACGTTGATCTCCAGCACTTTATCCGCCTGTACATCGCCGCTGTTCGGCATCGCTTTGAGCACCTTCTCCATCTCGATCGTCAGCTCACCCTCTGTGGACAAACATACCGGATGGCTGCGAAGACGTTTGGATGCCTTCACCGCTTTGACTTTACCTGCCAATTGCTCCTGCATCGCTTCGAACAATGCCTTGTTGTCATTATCCTGTGCCTCGTTCTCTTCCTTCTCGGCACTATCTTCAATACCCAAATCTCCGCTGGAGATAGATTTGAACTCTTTCTCCTTATAGTTCGTGATCATTTTGATCGCGAACTCGTCAATATCGTCCGTAAAGTAGAGGACTTCGTATCCTTTTTCCAATACGCCCTCGATCTGTGGAAGCTTCTCGATTCGGCTGATGGACTCACCCGCAGCATAATAGATGTACTTCTGATCCTCCGGCATTCTGGAAACATACTCATCCAGGCTCACCAGCTTGTTTTCCTTGGAGGACGTGAATAGCAGCAGATCCTGCAGTGTATCCTTGTTTGCGCCATAATCGCTGTATACGCCGTATTTCAGCTGACGACCAAACGCTTGATAGAACTTCTCATAGTTCTCACGCTCGTCTTTGAGCAGACTTTGCAGCTGGCCTTTGATTTTGTTCTTGATGTTTTTGGCAATCAGGCTAAGCTGACGGTCATGCTGCAGCATCTCGCGGGAGATGTTCAGGGACAGGTCCTCGGAATCCACCATGCCCTTCACAAAACCGAAGTAATCCGGCAGAAGGTCGCCGCACTTATCCATGATCAATACGCCATTGGAGTATAACTCCAGACCTTTTTCATACTCTTTGGTGTAATAGTCAAACGGCGTGTTCTCCGGGATGAACAGAATTGCATTGTATACCACCGCACCGTCCGCGCTAATGTGCAGGTGTTTGAGCGGCTTGTCAAAACCGTACCGTTTCTCCATATAGAAATTAGTATAGTCCTCTTCGGTCAGCTCGCTTTTATTTTTACGCCAGATTGGCACCATGCTGTTGACGGTTTGCTCTTCCTTGTAATCCTCGAACTCGTTCTCCGTACCTTCCTTCGGACGATGATTGGTCACATCCATTTTGATCGGGTAACGAATAAAATCGGAGTATTTCTTGATGATGGATCTCAGGCGGTACTCTTCCAAAAACTCGTCATAGGAGTCCTCTTCGGTGTTTGCTTTGATGGTCAAAACAATCTCTGTACCTACGCTGTCTTTCTCAGCAGGTGTAATTGTATACCCGTCGGCACCTTCAGATTCCCATCTCCATGCTTCGTCGCTGCCCAGCGTTTTACTGGTTACAGTCAGCTTGTCCGCTACCATAAACGCAGAGTAGAAACCAACGCCGAATTGACCGATGATGTTGTGGCCGTCTTTGGCTTCGTTTTCTTTTTTAAATGCCAGGGAACCACTCTTCGCGATCACACCCAGGTTGTTCTCAAGCTCTTCCTGTGTCATACCAATCCCGGTGTCAGTAAGAGTGAGCGTGCGGTTTTCCTTGTCAATCGTGAGTTTAATGAAGTAATCCTCTTTGTTGAATACGAGTGTATCGTCGGTCAGTGCTCTGTAATAGATTTTGTCAATCGCATCACTGGAATTGGAGATCAGCTCTCTGAGGAAAATTTCCTTTTGGGTATAAATGGAGTTGATCATCATATCCAGCAAACGTTTGGATTCCGCTTGAAACTCTTTTTTAATCGCCATGAATGAAGTGCTCCTTTCAGAATTGGGTATCGAATGACCAGGTTGACAATAACGACATGCACAGCACGTTCGCCTTCCCAACAATATCATTCCATATGTAATGGTGTATTTGCTTATCCTGTTAGCACTCGAATGACCAGAGTGCTAAACCCTTCTTTTTATATAACATATGGGAAAATTGGGTGTCAATACGATTGAGGTTATTTTAACAAAATGATTAAGATTTTACTGGTGCCACTGGACGGAAAACTACCGTCTGATCGCCTTCATCCCGGCTTCCCTCCCTATAAGAGGGCTTCACCGTCCATGACATTGGTGGATCGAACTCCATCCTATATCCCAGTGTAACGCACTTGCCTCAGTAGCACAAAAACCGCCACGGAGCGAAGTCCGGGACGGCATGGCAAAACTAGATAATCGAAAGAGCAGCCAGCGTGTTCGTGTAAAACCGAGTGGCATTAGCAGCAATGCTGGTACACGGCTGCAAAACAACTTGCTTTACTGATCTAACAGCAAAACTGCGATAATGGTATAGAGCTTCAAATGCTGTCAGCAGAGCTTCATGCGCTGCTGCCTAGATTCAAGAGCTACTGCATAGCTTCGAGGGCTGGTCCCAATGTTCCAAGCCTTGCTGTCTAGCTTCTAGCACTATGCCTGAATCCGTAGCAATACTTCTATCTTCTAGCGCCGAGATCATCCACCAGACCTGACGCAGAAGACCTGACAATGAAACGGAGACTTTCGCTAACGATCGCCAGAGACGCTGACTGTTAAAGCTCCAGTGCACGACTTACTTCTTCGCCATCTTGGGATCAAGGGTGTCACGCAGACCATCGCCCATCAGGTTGAATCCCAGCACGGTCAGCATAATCGAAAGACCAGGGAAAACAAGGGTCCACGGAGCCTTTTGAATAAACTGACGGGAATCGGACAGCATTTTGCCCCATTCCGGGTCTGGCGGCTGTGCTCCCATGCCAAGAAACCCGAGTGCAGCAGCCTCAATGATCGCCGTGCCAATGCCTAACGTGCCCTGCACAATAAGCGGTGTAAGACTGTTCGGTAATATATGCCGGAACAAAATACGTGCATTACCCGCTCCCAGCGTGCGTGCCGAGGTAATAAATTCCTCCTGACGCAAACTGAGCACCCGTGACCGCACCAGCCGTCCATAGGTTGGAATGTTCACAATGGCAATCGCGAGTAGCGCATTCTGGAGTGAGGGCCCCAGAATAGCCACAATCGCAATCGCCAGCAGAATGGCTGGAAATGCCAGCAAAATATCAAACAGACGGGAGATCAGCATATCCGCCCATTTACCATAAAACCCGGCAACCAGCCCCAGCAGCGCTCCCGCGATGATGGAACCAATGACCGAGAAAAAACCGACCCACAGCGATATTCGTGCCCCATGCAGCACACGGGAGAACACATCTCGTCCCAGATCATCCGTTCCAAACCAGTGCGCTGCCGAAGGGGCCTGAAGTCGGTCCTTCAGCACCTGCTCTTTGTAGTCATATGGTGCGATATACGGTGCAAGAAAGGCCACAATGATGAAAAAAGCAATAATAAGCAAACCCGCCAAAGCAAGTCGATTCCGCCGAAAAGTCCTCCATGCCTCACGCCAGGGGCCTGACCTGATCGTGCGTACTGCGTCAACAGTTTGTCCAGTATTGGTCGACAATTTGGCCATACAGGTTCTCCTTTGCTGAACTTATATAAGTTGAACTACGTATTGTACCGTTTTCTTACTTCAAGCGGTCTGCCTGCACATGAGCTTCTTCCCGCAAATTCGACTCCTTACTTATAACTGATCCTCGGATCAAACACCGCATACAGCAGATCTACAATCAGGTTGATGACCACGAAAAAGAAAGCCACAATCAGAATTCCGCTCTGAATCACGGGATAGTCCCGCGAACTGATTGCTTCATATATATAACGTCCAACACCCGGCCAGGCAAAGATCGTTTCTGTCAGCACCGCACCGCCCAGCAGCGACCCGGTCTGTATACCGATGACGGTCAGCACGGGAATAAATGCATTTTTGAGTGCATGTCCGTATACGACAAAAAACGGCCCCAAGCCTTTCGCCTTGGCGGTACGAATATAATCCGAGCTCATCACTTCCAGCATGCTGGAACGGGTCATCCGCGCAATAACAGCCATCGGAATCGTGCCCAGTGCCACACTTGGCAAAATCAGATGTTTGGTCACCGTCCACAGCTGATCCCAGCGTCCCGCAAGCACGGTGTCCAGCACATACAAACCTGTAATCGCATCCACCGGATCACGCGCATTCATGCGTCCGATCGACGGGAGCCACTGCAGCTTGTTCGCAAACAGCCACTGCTCCATGAGACCCAGCCAGAAAATGGGCATGGATACCCCGACAAGAGCGATGACCATACAGCAATAATCAAACCAGGAGTTATGCTTCCAGGCACTGATAATGCCAGCATTCACCCCAATAATAATGGCAAACAGCATACTCGCCATCGTGAGTTCAAGCGTTGCAGTCAGATAAGGGCCAATTTCCTGGGCAATAGGCACCTTGGTGCGAATGGAAGTGCCCAGATCCCCTTTCAGCAAGTCGCCCAGATAAGCGAAGTATTGCTGGAACCAGGGTTTATCAAGTCCGAGTTGGTCCCGGAGGGCCTGCTTGGACTGTTCGGTTGCTTTTTGCCCCAGAATCGTCTCGGCCGGATCACCAGGTATCGCATGAATGATCGAAAAAACGATTAGCGTCATGCCCAGCAGAACGGGCAGCAGTACCAGCACACGTTTGACAATATAGCTGTTCAACTCCAGATCACCTGCCCTAAACGTATCATGCGTATGATTCATATAAGCGAGATAAGAAAAAGCACTGGCAAACACACATGCTTTGGAGCGTCACTTCCAGGATGCAGAATCATCTAACAAGCATTGCATGTCCACCAGTGCATTTGCCCTGGTTACACTGTCATTTGTGCCTTAGCTTTGTTTGATTTTAATTTGGTTTGGTTTCGTTTCACTCAAAATAAGCTCCCGCATACGATTCCGTTCCCAGCGGAGACGTCACAAATCCTTTCAGATTCGCTTTTCCAGCCAAAATCGGCGTGGTATGCACAAGCGGAATCCACGGCGCGTCCTCCTTGATGATTACCTGAGCCTGTTTGTACAGTTCAGCACGCTTGTCCTGATCCGTCTCCTGCTGCGCTTTCGTCAACAAACCGTGCAGTTCCTCATTCACATAGTAGCTGCGGTTGTTGCCCGGAATAGCGTCCTTGTCCAGCAGGGTGTAGAGGAAGTTATCCGGGTCACCGTTGTCTCCCGTCCAACCGAGCATGTAAATATCGTCTTTCTCCCCGGCTTTGGAATCGTCCAGATAGGTTGCCCACTCGGGGGATTCAATGTTTGTTTTTACACCAATTTTCTCAAAATCCGCCTGAATGGCCTCCGCTACCTTTTTGCCATCCGGCATGTATGGACGGGATACAGGCATCGCATAAAATGTCACCGGATCAGGCAATCCGTCAGGGTAGCCCGCTTCGGCCAGTAAAGCTTTTGCCTTTTCCAGATCATAGGTATAATCTTCAATCGTATCATTGTAGCCCCATAACGTTGGAGGCATCGGGTTGACCGCTGGCTTCGCCTGTCCCGCAAAGAAGGCGTCGATCAGAGCCTGTTTGTTCACAGCATGGTTCAGTGCTTGTCTGACTTTGACGTTATCAAACGGTTTTTTCTTAAAATTAAACCCGAGATACGCCACGTTGAACGGTGGACGCTCAATCTTCTGCAGCTCGCTGTTGCTCTCCAGAATAGACAGATCATCCGGGTTCAGATCCTCCATCACATCAATCTCGCCATTTTGCAATGCGTTAAAACGAGCGGTGTTATCCGGAATAGAGCGCACGATCACCTTGTTCAGCTTCGGCAGTCCTTCCCTCCAGTAATTTGCATTTTTCTCCAGCGTGATAGAGTCATTCCGCTTCCACTCTTTGAATACAAATGGACCGGTGCCTACAGGCTCGCTCTTGAAGTTCTCCTTTTTCTCCTGAATTGCGGTTGGACTGGCAATCCCGAATGAGGTCATCGCAATATTTTGCAGGAAAGGGGCTTGCGGCTGGTTCAGGGTAAACTCAACCGTTGTCTCATCCAGCGCCTTCACTTCCTTGATCACACGACTGCCCTCTGGCCCAAACATCGAATCGTAATAATCGAAGGAATCGCCTTCGAATTTATATTCACTTGCCGAATCACTCCAGCGATTAAAATTGAACACAACCGCATCTGCATTAAAGTCCGTACCATCATGGAACTTGACCCCGGATTTCAGCTTGAACACATACTTCAGTCCGTCCGCCGAAATCTCCCAGCTCTCTGCCAATCCTGGCACGACCTCGGTTCCACCCTGCTTGTAATCGAGAAGTGAATCAAACACCTGATGCCCGATTTTGAGCGATTCCCCATCGGTAACAATAGCCGGGTCAAGCGCAACCGAGTCTCCACCACGTCCCATAATCATCGTATCCTGAGCGGCTGCTTCCGTAGGAGGATTATTGCCTTCCGCTGGTGCCGGCGTACCCTCACCGCCATCCTTGCTGCTGGAGCAGCCAGACAATACAAGTACCGTGCTCAGTGCCAACGTCAGTAAACCGGACATCCATTTTTTTCTCATTCGCATACGTACAACACCCTTCCCTGTCTCATAATGTGTGTGAAGCTTGCGTCAAAAAACGGCAACTCTGGCAGTGTGAGCAATGATGTTGTGATGGTGATGCTTTGTGTAAATGAGCAGTTCAACTTGTAGCCAATCATGAGGTAATATCTTCGTAGAATTTGAGTGCCTCGGTTACTTGTATCTATATAAGTTGAAGTTAGGATTTTACACACACCACTCCGATGACAGAATAACCTTCCAATCGCTGTTATCCCCAGATTTTTTTGATCCCCTTTTCCAAAGGGGAAAATCCGGTGATAAAGGCGAACGCTCCGCTTTTTCAGGTTTTTTCTGTCCCCTCCGTTCACGCGTGTAAATACATAGCTCGACTTATATATTAAAGGCTTTATATGCCTTTGATACCCGATTTAGAGTTTTGAAAAATTGCAGCCCAGATCGTTATTGAATTCAGACTCACATATAACCCCCTTCCAATCGTGACGGATTAGAGGTATTGAGTGTTGCCCTATTCAAACTAAGGTCAATTAATGGCTGATCTATGACCTTATCCTATCCATAGGTGCTCCTTTAAAAAACCAAAGACACACGTACAGGTGGACAATAGATGATCCACGACATGTAACCGGTTTTCTTTCGCTGAAGTACAATTCATTGAAATGGGCTGTTTATGTACACAGAGTGATTTTCATGGGTGTCTGATTCATAGAAATACGAGTAGAAAAACAGAACAGATTGACGACACTACAATAACTTCGAATGTTATGGTTTTGTCATGATGAGGGAGGTTTATCGTTAAAATCGTGGTGAAAAACATTTTGGTGTAATTTACTTTACATTACATTTACGAATTAAACAAGAGATTTAGAGTCTTATGTCTTCAACTTTGTAAGACACGTTATTTTTACTGACATTATGTACAAAAAAGGAACACAGCTCGACAATAATCGCCTGCGCTCCTTGCATTTGCTTCCCCACATTTCAGTTCTGTTCTATATAAGTTTGGAATAAATATGCTTACACCACGATGTGCTGATTCGATTTATTTTTTAAACAATCCTCTACGATGCATGACGGTTATAAAACGATAAAAATCGTAGCTTGCTCCGTTATCGATGCTAAACAGCGGATTTTTGGTGTCGTAGGCCAGTGCCGCATCGACTGCGGCTTTTGCCCAAACCGGAACTTCCATCTGCTGACGTGCCTGTAAACGATCAACCTGTGCTTTAAGCGCATCAAACGCGGCCTTCTCTTCAGCTGTCATCGGTTCGCCCCCTTTCGGTGGATTCGGATTGGATGGGTTCGTTGGGTTCGATGGATTGCCAGGATTGGTTGGGTTGGATGGCTCGGTGGGGTTCGTTGGATTGGTCGGGTTCGGTGTAGCCGCTGCATATCTGGCCCTGAGCTGTGCTGCCGTCCCCTCAAATTCATTCATATCCACGTTACCGGTTATGCCGTTTACCTTCCCTGAATCCGTATACTGCCAGAACGTCCATCGCTTCCACGCTGGCTGATCATCGGGCACACGTGAGTTACTGTAACGTGCAATCCACAGATCGTAGGTGCCCAAGGAAGCATCAAAATTCCCGGCAAAGGAGTTACCTGTGTATATGATCGGTTTAACACCTGTAAGTCGCTGCAGTTCTGTTAAAAAGGCTTTCGCCACCGTATTCATCTGTGCTTTGCTCAGATTGCCGGGGTTATTCTCGTAATCCATCACGGGCGGCAGCTGCATCGCCTTGGCTCCCCCGACCTTGTTCAGCGTATTGGCATAATGCGCCGCTTCTGCCTTTGCGATCTCGACAGTTGTTCCGCGGAAGAAATGATAGGTTCCCACCATCATGCCCGCCGCCAGCGCACCTGTTACATTTTTCTCGAAATTCGGATCGACATAGGTTCGCCCTTCGGTAGCCTTGATAAACACAAACGTTATACCACTTGCCTTCACCTTGGCCCAGTCGATATTGCCCTGGTACCGGGAAACGTCAATGCCCTGCGTGTTGCCCGGGGTTCTGTTTTGCAAAGTTCTCACACCCTTTATGCGGCCAATTGCCGTTTGTATATAGTAAATGCGGACGGGTTAGGGAGTGCTTGTGTGCGTGTCCCTTAGTTCATGAATGATATCAGACGACAGAGATACACGGCTTACAAGATAAAAAGCATAAACATAAGTGATGATTGAAAGTCAAAAAAGCACCCAGAACGGGTGCTTTTCTCATTGTTGCGCTACTTAGCAATTCTATCTCTTGTTTGTTCTTCATTCTTAACATCGGAATTCTCTTGATCTGTGGATTTTTCGTTGGACTGTTCATTTTCTGATGGGCGATCACTTCCACTTATGTTATCAGCCTGCGATGGAGGGGGATGTGGCAATGGCGTAGATAATGTATCCTCTCCCGCCTTTCCTTTGAGTACTTGAATCGCCTGCCGAATGACTGGTGGAATCGGAGCGCCCAGCTTGCCCCCGTTTTCAATGATAGACAACAGCTCATTCGCGATATAAAAAAAGGCGACCGCATCCCTGAACAAATGTCCGTCTCCCAGAACACCGTCCACCAGATGAGCCACCGATACCATTGCAAATATAAATACCTTTCGTGCGATGCCAAACATGCCAACATTACTTTCAAGCTTACCCGTCATGCCCGCCGCCGCAATCCCGGTTAGGTAGTCAAGAATGACGAAGACTAGCAATACGCCGAGCACCCCTGACCAGCCTCCAAAGAAGTAGTTTGCCGAGCTGCTCATCAGCGCAATCCCCCATCTCCATAGGTTGTCCCATCTTTCCATGGTTTCACCTCCTTTTGTTATTTTGAATGTTTGTCTCTGCGAGAGTAGTTGATTTTTTCTGTTAAGATTGCACTGAGCTCACATGGGTGACCTGCCTATTTTAATGAATCGGCGAATTAACATTTTCCTCCTGCACAATTCATTCCTAATTTTTCAATCTTTTAGAGTTGAAAATTGGATTGTTTTTATCACGATAAGTTTTATAATAAGCAATTGAATTTGTCCAATTAGAGCTAAGATCATGGCTAATGAAAATTTTGCATGCAGCATTTGAATCTTAGTTAGATGTAATATAACTAAAAAAACTCTTTTCTTTAACTATAATAAAGATGCCCATTTAATGAAACCGACATGCTGCGATCTACATAATAGGAACCACCCGCAGCATTCCTAAAATAAAAAGCAACGTACATAATTATAGGGGAATCATTATTTAAGTTTTTTTCCATCTTATTAGTTGAAATATATTGATAATCATCGTCGTATTGAATAGTTATCTCGCGATTCACAAAATCAATATCAAAAAACCTTAGCCCACTGCCTTGATAACCATTATATGAATACAGTTCAGTATTTCCTGAAGAATATGGATTTGCATTAGAACCAACATTTCTTAGAGCTACTATCACCTGTAATAAAGTATCAGAAGAATGAGAGAGAGAAGCTATAGAACTCTTTTTTTGTTTAGTAATGTAAGTAATCCTTTCAGTTCTTGATGGAAATGTAAAAATATTATCAGTAGTGAAAAAACCATCTGTCCCCTGAACAGTTCCTTTCTGCGATTTATAATATGACATCTTATTATAATTAACACCAATTCTTATCTTAGCAATGCTATTTGATAATTGTAGAAATGTATCGCTGCCTGATGCTGTTACACCTTTGCCAGTAATAGCGGCAGCGATAGCCGTCTTCCCATCACTGACAGAGGACTTTAAACTCTCAAATTCCTCTCTAGAAGGAACCTTAACCCACGCTCCCCATGTATCGTAAAGATTCCGTTGCCAAGTAGTAAATCCTACCGGAAGAAAAGTGATTAGAGTTTGTGTCACTCCTGGTATGTTCCCTGTATCCTGAGTTCCATTTTTACTTACTTTCAGACTGAAGGCTATTCCTACAGGGCAATTTTTTATTGTCTCAGCAACACTACTAAGTTGACAATAGAACTCACCTTCTTTTACGAAATTATTTAAATCATCATTTTGAATGATACTTGTTGACTTACTAAGATAATTCTTCTCTACAAAATTCTTTAATTCTTTGTCGTTACTTTTACCTTCTAACACTGATAACTTTTTAGAAATACCAGAAGAATCATTTATTAATTGATCTATTACTGTTTTTTCGCTTACTCCAACTGATCCAGTCATTGGCACTGAAAAGAAATCACCTAAACTCTGATATGTGACTGAGTATCGCGCTGATGAATCAAATTGCAAAGCTGGTAAAGAGGCTAGTTCTCTCCCATAAATTTCTGACTCAGGACTAAATCGAAGCACGTCCCAATAATCCTGAATATCGTTTTTATAGATGGACATTATTTTTTTTACTTTGTTCTTCAATTTAGAAGATTGATTATAATTATTAATGTTGTACGAGTTGTAATCATTCGATGTAAACACTGGTCTAACATCTTCCCTAAATTCCAAGCCTGACCCTACTTCAATCTGATTATCCCCCTCAAAAAATGTGAGGTATCCCTCTGTTTGAATTGGCTCTATAATTGGTTTGGAAACTTGGTATACGAGTTGATACGAGGTGTAGTTTTTGGCTGGCTGGGTAGGTAGCAAATTAGTTGAACTGACCCAATTATTTGACCTACCGTCTGAACGACACACCCACCATTTTGTACCTAGACCGTTATATACATTATTAGATGGAACATCTGGGCTGTTACCCGAACCCGTACCTGCGGATCCATTGAACATTACCCACCCCATGAAATAAGCTTTGATTTCGTCTATTGATGGTGTATAAGAGTCTCCCCATCCACTATCTGCGTTTGAGATGGATATATTAAAATCTGACAAATCGGCGATACGGAAATAGGCATTATCAGCCCCTGTCATATTAGGATTTCTAGTAAGTATATGCCCATTGTACTTCGTAACAATTAATCTGTTATAAGCCGCAACGGGCTGAGAAAGAGTACATCCCACTATCTTGTAACCTGGTGATGAGGCTACTGAACGGTAAGTTAGATTATTATCCAAACTTACTTTAGACCACATTGAGATTTTGTAGAGCTGGCCATTTTTCTCAAATACTTCATCAGCATTTTCATTAGTTACCGGATCAGCGTATAGACTTGATTGCAAAGCAAGAATTGCATCTTCTCGTACTTTATGCGATGTAATTGTTTCACCTAAAGTCATGATCGGCTGTACAAATGTTGCATTGTTCCCAGCAGACCAGATCCACTTACTCACATCAAAATCATCAGTATATTGGGTAACTCCACTACAATTGACACCCATCCTTACTGCAGTTGTGTATGTCTTGATTGTTTTAGTTTCTCCAGGATTAATAAACATACCTTGAAGTCTTGCATATGAATCATATACGCTTACTCGTATTTTACCTGTACTCTTGGATGGATTACTTATTGTATAGTTTTGATTGGGTAAAATATTTAAATAAGTTACAGCATATGCATCTGTCCCCATTGAAGCGGATATCAGCTCACCTTTTGCGGTATACGGAGAGGTCTCCCCAAAAATATGTCCAGTGTGCTCCCATTCATAAAACGGCGGCAACAGGTTCTCACCATAACGAATTACATATGGATTATGCACAGGTTGAACACTATCAACATACGGATATTTTGTTGCAACTTTTTCAGCAGACATATTAGAAAGAACCTTTAATTCTTCTGATGTAATCTCATATACCCTCACTGCATCCGCATGACCAAATTGTCCAGCTGCACTTCCCACAAGCGAAATCTGCAAATTGTTCGTCGTTGTCCCTAGACTCCCAGCAGGGATCAATAAGACTGCTGCTGAGAACTGATCAGTTGTAACAACTGTCCCCGAAACGTTTGATGTGCCATTCCATAAAGAAAGGGAAATACTCGTCGAAGTGCCCTTTTTCAAATCTGCAAGTGCAATATAGTTTTTACTCGTTGATAGAGTTTGCCCTAATAATTTGTATAAACTGCCCCCGGTGCTGCCTTCTTTTAAAGAAATTTTAACACTTTGATTACCTTGTGTTCTCAGTGACCAATCCAATTCGGACGACACGCCTGCTGTTGTAAACCAACCATTCATACTCTCAAAACCACCATCACGACCCAACAAGTTTACAAGCGTACGCCCCCTCATTCCTTCAAACTTAAAGGCAGAAGCGCGTTCCGCATGAATAATCTGTAGCCCGGGCTCCAGCGTTACTGATTTTCTCTTCTCCACATCCAAACGTTCCTGAATACCACTTACCTTCGTTGCCGTTTCTTCAACCTTTTCCTCCACCTGCTCCGTAAATCCATCAATCTTCTCCCAGTTCTGATCCAGATACTTATCCAGATCAAAATAGGTTGTCGATGGCGAAGAACGATCAATTTTATTCAACCCCAGATTGGGTGTTTTTGGTTCACTCATTAAGCTCCACCTCCTGCAAATTTATCCTGCCGAATTTGTTCAATCTCACTCAGGGTCATGCTCTCGATCTCGGCAATCGTCAAATAGCGTAGACGGTACTCGACAGTCATGTGTGCCGGTTTAATATCTTCAATCGCAGCTTTCAGATCATTCAGATTGGGTGGCAAGCCCCATGTGTCGATAAATCGAATTAATATGCGATACTTACTCGAATCAACGGATACATCAATGCCCCCACTTTCGTAAGCCTGAGCAACATTCTTGAGCATGGAGCCTGAGACTTTGCCGCTGCCACGCATTTTGGAGATGATGACTGACCTGCGTTGATCGTTCGGTTTGGCACGGTTGGTCTGAATCTGTAAATCCTGTTCATATCGATCCAATGCCCATGTTGCGGATTCCGGGTAAAACTGCTGTAATACATCTTCCACACCAGCCGCAAGCTGGTCTAATTCAGCACCTTCGGTCTGTGTCAGCAACTGCATCTCCAGCACATTTTCGTAGAGCGGGGGCAATAGATTCATCAGTGCATCTGATTTACTCATGTCACCCTCACCGTCCCGAGCACAGCGACAGCACCCGGTGCAATTTCCAGATTGGACATGCCGCCATTCACCAGCAAATTGCTGTAGTCTATCACAGGCGGGATATCCAGAATGACATTAGCAATCCGTGTCCAGCGTACTAATGGATCAGCAAAAGCCAGCTCTTTCAGATACGCCGTTACCCCAGTCTCGATTAAGGATTTCACGCCTTCGTAAGTTGATCCTGAAGCAAGCGTGACCTGTACTTCAATATCAATAGGCACTTCTTCTGCCCCCACGACGGTAACAACTGGACCGATAGGGGCTGCTCCTTTGCCCATGCCATCCTGCGTAGGATCGATATATTGCTGGACAGCCTCAATCACTCCCTCTGCAGGAGCGTGCATCTCATTGTTCAGTAAAGACACCTTCACCGTGCCCGGCCCATTCCACAGCGGAAAGGCCTTCGCTTTGCCAACTCCCGAATTCTCCCGCGCCCACAGCTCATACTGATACTTGTTGGCACTTGTGATCGGGCGAGAAACTTTGTCCTGATAACGATCATACAGGGCTTGATCTGTTTCCTCGTCCTCCCCTGGAACAAGCAATTTAGTTAATCCGGCGGTGGTCAAACCTGCAATGTAATCAATGGGTAACAGGGTCCCGGTATACTCGTTACCTTCTGCACCAGCAATCTCACTTTCGAGCAAAAATTGCCCTGCGGTGATCCGCTCCACCGCTTGATACACTCGTTCTCCTGTCGAAAAACGGCTCGCCAATGGAATCTCCACAGGTTTGCCATCCTGATCCTGAAAGCTGGCAGACCAACGCGCCTTGGTTGGCGCTTTGCGAGTAATGCCTGACCACGCTACCGCTCGATCCAGATACTCACCCGAGGCAGTATCCGCAAATTTAAGATTGGCGTTGACATCCAGCTCAATATACATCTGAGCCATCTCCACCGCTGCTGGCGCGAGCGCATCATAGATGATACTCCCCTCCCGTTTATCCACGCCATCGGGCACTTTGTCCAGCATTCGGTTCAAAATGACCTCAAATGTCTCCTGTTCATACATTCACGTTCACCTCCGTCTCTTGCCTGAAATTGCCGAAATCAGTTGCCACGGTAAAAGAAACCTTGACGCCATCCGACTCATGCACAAAATCAAACTCGGAAACCTCCGAAATTCGATCATCTGGCAGCAAAGCTTCCTGAATCCATCGTTCCAGTTCCGATTCCACCATGGCTCTGCCTGCAATGCCTTCCCATGACCATTCCATGCCATAATCGGACGAATAGATCAAATGCTCATAACGACGTGTGCATAAAGCTTTGTACACCGCCTGTTTAACGGCCTCTTTGCCATCCAACTGAAGTCTGCCGATCCGTTGTCCAGATGCTTGAAGCACATAGGTCAAGCTTGGAAGCACGGAAACCTCCTCCTGTTCTTCTCCACCAATCTGAGCCCCTTGTGGAATCATGGCTTCACCAGCCGATCCAGTACAATATAACTGTCCCCGCCCTGCACACGCAGCAACAAAGCCGTGTCACCCAGCATCCAATTTCTTTGAGCTACGGATTCCGTGAGCACAAGAAAAGGGTCGCTCAACGCAAGCCGCTGTTCCACAGTAATCTCCAAAGGCTGTGTATCCGTCACGCTTCCGTACATAATCTGCACGGGAGATTTGGCATCTACGGCGGCTACCGCCGCCTTTTTAATCACATCAAGCATCATAACTGGTTACACCACCTTCAAATCCAGTGCCATCGTGTGCACACCTCCCTGTACCTTGTGCGTACACTCGTCCACCAGAAAATATTGATTGATCTTCAATTCCTCGATCTGAATGTTGACGAAACTTCCGGCTCTCACCTTGAAATCGCCAAGGGCATCGACTTTTAACGTTTGCGTCTCCCGGTTGCGTAAGGTCATCAGCGTTTTCAGCATGTCATCAATCTGACCTTTATTCAGACCATCGTCCGCTTTTTGGTACAAAAAAAGCAGCCCCCATCGACGGATGCTGCCTGAATCCTGATGCACAAACGTATCCCGTTTGCCCGTTTCCTTGTTATCCCGGTACAGCTTGATCTTGTTATACGTCTGGTCGTCTATCGACCGTGTATAACTATAATCCGAAAGCAGACTATGATCCCCGATGACAAATCCATAGGGCATCTCTTCGACATCCCGAAGGGCAAGCTTGCCGAAATCATCGTAAAAGATATAGTTTTTGCCGCCATAAATCAGCGTCCGATCCAGAGCCTCACAGATCATGTCAATCAGCTTTTTATTATCAAAAAGCATACGCGGAATGACATAACTTGGTTGCTTCAAATCTCCCATTTTCAACTGGAAGTCCGTTGCAATCCGCTTGATGACATCCGCTGCCGTTGCATTAACGAACTGGTACGTCTGATTTGCGGTGAGATAACGTGTCTGGTCATAGGCTTTAATCTTCACATTTTCGTCCTTGCCGCTGTCCACCGAGAAGATATATCCGTAGAAAATCCCCTGATTCCCACGGGTGTACCTCACCACATATCCATTTTCATAGCTAAACTTCCTATTCTGAAACAAGCTGCCCTTGATCAACGTGAATTCCAGAGAAGACGGCTTGCCTATTCGTGAGGTTTTATAGGTAATCTCGCCAGCAATGTCGCTGATGTCCCAGATGTTGCCCTGTTTGTCATCCAGCAGTAGCTGTTCCTTCTCATTGATCTGCCTTTTGTCCAGATGGATCTCCTGCTGCATATCACCACTCCTTTCACGGAAGCTTGATGACAAGTCCAACGGGCAGCTTCTTGAGCTGTGCGTCTTTGATGCCATTCAGCTTCTGCAACTCTTTCCAGCGTGCTCCGTCACCTAAGTGAGCTTTGGCAACAGACCATAAGGAGTCCCCGGCTTTCAGCGTGACAGTCTTCGGTTTCACTTTTTCATCCGGCCGGGAGGCTTTGGTTTTTGTTTTTGAAGCTTCAGCCTTGTTCTGACTGTTCTTCACCGGTACTACTTTTTTGGCAGCATAAAAAACGTACTGCTTCAGCTTGATATCATACTGGATATCTCCCACCGTACCCGCTGTCTCCTTCCAGTCGAAGCTCTCAATGGAGACGGCCATGTTGACCGTGTACCTTGCACTCGTAAAGATCAGCCGGACAGGTCGTCCTGTCTGCATCCAGCGTATGATGTCTTTCACGTACTCATAGGGATCACGGTATAACTCGTTCTGTGCTCCCTGGTCCCTTACATCGTATTTGTAATGATACGGACTGTAATCCGCTGGAAAAATGCCGCTGAAGCTCACTTCACGAAGTTTGGGGGACTTGATCACATTGATCTCCCCTAGGCGACTAACGTTAAATGTGCTCCCATCCCCTGCATCTGAAAACTCAATACTCTCCGGTATAACCGGGAAATAGATATATTCGGCGCGGTTGTTAAAGCTAAGTTGTATCGAATAGCTCACTTATCCATACACCCCCTGGGCGCTGGAGACGATCTGGCTGTTCAGGCCCTCGGTAATTTTGCTGATAATGCTGTCCACGTCATGTCCGCTGTTGATATCACCTGTCGTCACCTGCACGGTTGGCGTCAAACTGACGAAACGCTGAATCGCCTGCATCTCGGCAAGCTCACGCATCAGCTTCAGGTCCTCACTGGTTACGTCAACCGTCCCATCCACATCACCGATCTTGTCCACCTGTCCGATATTGTTAATCTTGTTTAGGTTGCCCATATTGTTTATGTTTGCGGGAGCAGGTGCCGTTGGGATGGAAGGTAGGGAAGGTGTTTTGGGAGTTAAATCTTTACCGAATCCATTACCGAATTTACCTGGTAAATCTTTTTCTGTGGAGTTTGGAGAAGGTGGAGTAGGGATTTTTGAAAGAAGATCCTGCGCCATACCTTGTCCTTTGTCAGAAACTTTAGGATCGAACTCCTGGTTCATCCGTTTAATGTGAAATACCTCTTTATCACTCTTTGGTTCCATTGTTTTTAGAGTATTCATCCAGCCCTCGATACTCTTGCTACCAATGGTAACATCGGACTCGGACAACACCCTCAAGTTTGTACCAAAAGTGTCGTTAATAAAGGAAGCCACCTTCCCTATGGCTCCAATTGCTCTACCGAGAAAATCATCAATGCCTACGATAATATTGTAAAACGTCTGCAAAGCGAACATTCCCAGATCATAAAGTAATTTTTGTAAAGCGTAGAATGGATCTTTAAACAAGTTACCTATAAATTCTGCGAAAACAGCGAAGGCATTCCACATCGTGGCAATGACTACCCTCACCATCTCACCAAGTAGCAAAAATGTACTTATAATTGCTCCCAAAATCTCGGTTCCTGACACTCCCATCATGCTGAGCATGCCTATAACTAGCGCGATGGCAGCAATAGCGAGCAGAATCGGCCAATTCAGCAACAACCAAGCAGCAACGAGACTGTATACTTGTGCTATGACCAAAGCCAGAACCACGATCGCTAACGCCATCAGGATCGGCTGAATAATATCCCAGTTCTGCTGAACCACACTCGCAATATAAAGAATGCCATCTACAAGCATCGTCAGCGCGTTAGCAGCTACCGTAAATGCATTGCTAATCCATTCAATTATGCCCGTGAATTCTCCGTTGGCGAAAGCTTCATTTAATCGATCCAATAATGGTGTCAATGCAACAAGCGCTGCATGTCCAATCTGACCAAGAACCCCATTGAACTGATTAACAAGCATATTCCACTTCTGAAGAGGTGAATCCAGCATAGTGTCAAAGGCCTGTTGGGTGTAGCCTTGCTTTTGCAAAATAACGTCCAGCTTCTGGATAAACCCGTCCAGATTGGATGAATCAATTGTTTGTTGCAGCCCTGCCCCATTTAACACCTCTTCTGGAATATTAAAAGACTTAGCCAGATCGCCATTATCTCCATTCATGGCGGCAACCAAGGCTCCAGTTGCATCCGACATGTTTTTGCCATCCGGAGATAACATGCTCATCCGTTTAGCCATGTCCCGCAGCTTGTCCATCTGATCTGTATTCTGTGCATAGGGGATAAGGGACAGCGCACCTTGCAGAGCGTCCGTTACATTCTGCCCACTCTTGAATGCTTCCGCGCGATAACGATTAAATATCGTCTCTCCCTGAGCATCATTGCCCGTTGCAGCCATATACCGATGCTTCAGATCCTCCTCTTGCGCTGCCGGGGCCAGAACGGCTTGTCCTGCTGACTTGATCATACCGATCCAGGCTCTGACTCGCTGAGTCCCTTCAGCAAAAGCTGCATTCACTTTAGCTTGCTCCTGAGATACTTCTCGAAGCAAACTACCTGCAGCAGCAATACTATTTAAACGCGCAGAATTAAACGCAGTATTGATCGCCGCAGGCATCCGTTGAAATTGCTGAATCATTCGGTTGGACATTACATATAACCTTGCAAACATGGCATACATTCAGTTCTCCCTCCTTTCCTCTTATTTCTTCCGTGTGCGGCTTCTCGTGCGCTCTTTCTTCTCTTCCTCCACCCGGATGGAAATCATCGCATAGATAGCTGCACGTTCTCGCATCGAGAAAGCCATCAGCTCATGCGGCAATATCTTTAATTCATGGAGAGCGTAATACGCCAGATTGGCTTCGGAATCGCCCTCTTTGATTAGTTTTTTACGTCATCCACCAGTTCGTTCATGTCCTGGTTGAAGCCGTTCAGCTTCTGAACCTGTTCACCAAGCGAAGCAAACTCTCCAGGCAACAGCATTTTTCGTAAAAGCGATTCTGCACCCATCACGCCATAGGAGCGTTGAAGTTCGGTATTTTTCAAATCCGGGTACACCACACTTGCCGTCATCAGACGAGCCATGTAATCATTCGCATCAATGTCCGGTGTGTAGACACCGTTTTTCCCTTTGATTTTGCGGGTAGCCGCCTTGCGGCATTCCTGGTTCTCATCCTCCGTCATGCTGCGCAGCTTCCATGCTACCGGTGCTCCCTTGTCATCTTTAAAACGTGGAGAGACGACAAACTCCTCCGTTGTATCTGCTGCTGCGTTTTGTGCAAAAAACATACTCAATCCACTCATGTTTATTCCTCCTCATAAGTTAAGACTC
This sequence comes from Paenibacillus barcinonensis, assembly GCF_003217495.1. Taxonomy (GTDB): domain Bacteria; phylum Bacillota; class Bacilli; order Paenibacillales; family Paenibacillaceae; genus Paenibacillus; species Paenibacillus barcinonensis. The sequence goes on from NZ_QJSW01000008.1 coordinate 90,732, forward strand.
CCCCGCCGCATAGAGCGGCGAAGAGCCATTAATATTGGCTTTATAAAATTACAAAAAGCATCACTCCAAGAATCAGGAGCATCTGCTCGAAGAATATGAGAACGCCAAATAGCCCGTAACACAGGCAAGTTGAACTGGTTTCTTTTATAAAACCGATGCTCGATTATTTATCTTGGTTTACGCGCTACACAAGCACTTCACTTACTTCGGCAGATTAAAGGATACAGGCATATCCACATCTTCAAACGTAAAGCTCACTTCTTCCTCCAGCGCCTCTGCCTCGGTATCCAGGGATGCCATGATCACACTGTCGAGGTTGACGCCTTTGAGGGTTACGGTCTGTTTGCCAATAGTGGACGATGGATCTTCGTTGGTCACTTCAATGTCAAAGTAGGTATCTACGCCATTTTGCATGTACTGGAGCATCAGCTCACGGAAACGGGAAGTTGTGTAGAAAATCGTCATGGAGCCAGACCCTGACCAGCCTGTTGCTTTGTGCTGCACGCCGCGGCGGCCCAATGTTTTGACCTCTGCTTTTTGCTTCTCCACGGTTGCTTCCAGCGTTTTCACGTAGAACATCTCTTCTGTCTGTCCGTTAATCGTTGCATATGCGCGGCCCTCTTGGCCGGAGATCGTGTCGCTTGCTTTTAAAAATGCCATCTTAAACCACCTTCACTTTCATGTATACTTTTTCAACGGAATCCACAGGCTGCACCTGCACTTCAATCATAATACTGTCGGTTTCATTGCCCGGAAGCACGGTAATATCCGTTTTGGAATCGAAATTTTGAATCGCTCCAATATCCTGAAGCTGCTTCAGATACGTAACACATTGCGAGCGGAACAGGCTGCGTCCATCCTCATTGTTATTCACTTTGCCAATATAATAGGATTCGAAAATACGTTTCATGTCGTTTGCGATGCCATCAAGAACACGCACCACACGGTTTTTGGCAAAATGACGCGCCTTATCTGGTGTCACGGAACGGAAGGTGTTCACATCCTGCTCCACCAGCGCACGGTTGCTGCTCGCTGTAAACACAAACTCGCCGTTGCGAAGTGCCGCCTCAGTCTCGGTATGTGTCAGCCGTCCGTTTACATCCACGGCATCGTCGTACGCACGGAAGGTTAGAGATTCATTCATATTAGCCCCTGCGGTAGCACCGGCAGTCCACGCAACAGTTTGTTTCGGTGTAAGCGCGGTACCATCCGCAAGCACAACGCCATTTTTCACACTAATGACACCTTCATGATCCGCGGCCGGATAATTGGAAAGCACCAGTTGTACCTTCTTGCCCTCCACATCGCGCAATCGCTTGATGTATGCCGAATAAACAGACTTGAGTGTGGCATCGTCCGAGATCAGACCAACGGTGTTGATATCAAGCACCTCCAGTTTGCTCAGGAAATCGGCATGCTCCTGGTTCGTAGATGTGCCATCCTCTCCACTTGTTAGTGGAAGCGAAGCTGTGGTTGTAAGGGACCCTTCACCAGTGAAGGTAACAAATGCATTGGATTGCAGCTGACCGATGTTGGACACCGTCTGTTTGTGTACTTCTTTACCAGCGAGCAAGGTAGATACATCGAATCGCTCAGGCTCATTCATATTAGCGGAAATAACAATAGTGAGGTCATTACCACGTACACCGCCATACTGTGCTGTTACTGTAAGGGTATCCAATGTTGCTTTAGCTTTCGTTCCTGCATTAAGACGATATAAAAGCAGGGTTTGTGCGCGCTTCAGCGCTTCACGAATCAGCAGCAATTGTGGTGCTGTCCAGTCATAACCGAGTTTGGCTTGTACATCCTCACCTGCTTGTACCGTCAGAATTGTGCCCGCTTGTCCCCAAGACAATGGAAGTGCCAAGGCGACTGTTCCCCGCTCTCCAACAGTTCCGGGCAATGTGCCCTCCGATGCAAAATTCATATATACGCCAGGGCGTACCTTATTTTGAGTTGTCCATGTTCCTCCAGCCATTATTGTGCCTCCCCATTCATAAATTGTTGGATGTGTTGCTGAGCTTCTTGCACAGTGTACGTTTGTTGTTCCAGCAGCACCGCTGCCAAAATATCCTTCTCCAATCGACTAAACTGCCGGGCTTCGGCGAACTGTGCTTTGTTGTATTTGGTATCGTTATGTTGCTGATCTGCTTCATGGTTCTTTCGATCTGTTTCTTTCTTGGTGAACATCGCGAGTGCGCCTCCTATTCCTTTCATGTTGGTCCTCCTTAAATGGTTTCAGCTACACAATATACACACACTAACCACTCCAAGAACAGAACAACCTTCAATCGCTGTTATCCCCAGATTTTTTTGGCTCCCTTTTCAGAAGGGAAAATCCGGTGATAAAGGCGAACGCTTCGCTTTTCCAGTTTTTTCTCTTCTCTCCGTTTTGTGTGTACGTTAGTCTGAACACTAAAGTTATTACTTTGTGGTTTTCAATGCAGTTGGTCGCTGTTCCAGCTGTTGCATTGGACTGGAGGACTCCGACACTTTGGTGGTTCGCATCGTGTAATACACCCACAGTTTGGGTGCTTCTCCCCACGCTTTCCATCGCAACTCCGTTGCCCGATAGGGAGTCCCATCCACTTCAATTGTTTCCAGTGCTTCGAAGAGCTTGTCTGGCAAGTCTTCTGGGATATTGCTGCTATCCAGCCATCGAATCTCGTAGATGTGAGATTGCACGAATCGATCACTGCGCTCACGTGTGAGTTTTGCTGCGAGTAAGCGGTAGGTTAGGCCTTGGCTTTCTGGGCTAACTTCTGTGGCGGGATGAATCGGGATATTAGGGAGGTGATGTGATAGTGTTGCGACAATGGAGTTGGTAAGTTGGGTTGTGGTCATGGTTCACCTCCTTTAAAAAGCACTAAATCTTCAAATTAAAATATCTCTTCGGATGCTTTGATATTGTCAATTACCTTTATCTGTTCCTTCAACACATTATTAAAATCCAACTATTAGTTACTAGCTTGTATTCTATTTTTATTCTCTGAAGAAACATTTAACAAAATAGTTTTCATTTCCATAATCTCTTTTTTCAACTTATTTACTTCTTCTTCTAAATCGAGTACAACTGGAGCATCTATATACTCATAATAAATTTCATGTGAATCCAAATTAATGTATGGCACGCTCAATTTACCATCAATTTGTTGAGGATCAGGAACACTACTTACAGTAATACTATTATCTGGTGGATTACTTCCGTGATCTTCATACACAATAACACTAATTTTTCCAACCTTATTCGCTACTTCTTCGTAAATAATATACATTATTTAATTCCCCCTATATTATTCTATAATTTATTTTATATACATAAATAATACCATATAAGTAAAATATCAATTCTTTAGACACATCCATATCCCTTGCATTAAAAATACCTGAACCCCTGTAATGGTATGACTCCCATCCAATAGGATTAGTAAATGTAAGTAATTTACGTCTATTTTCCTTAGATCTAGTCAAGGTAGGTATATGTCTGCCAGTATATTCTGGGTTTGGAGAAGTCGAATAGGATGTAAAGCCACCTTGATTATCAACAACAAAATTATTTATTTTGTTCCTCTCACTTGAATGGGAAATACCTCCTGAAAAAGCATTACTAAAACTGGCTATTGAAACTCCGCTATCTGCTCCTATAGCCACTGCTGATAAAAAAACCGAATTTCGCACATACAAAACACGCTTTCCATTGTATTCACCAGCACACAAACCTAATATTTGAGAATCATTAATTGAATAGGCCCAATCAACTACTCCATTAGAATTAATTTTTCGAATTAGCCCTGAACCATGCGTATACAAAGCACCTAGTTTTCTATCTAATGACCAAGGCCTATTTGAAGAAGAATTCCCTGTATCAACTTTATATATAAGCTGACCACTAGTGGTACTGTATTTAAAAAAGACTCCCCAAGAATGAAAATAAGCGTTACCATAATCATCGAGCTCCAACATATCAGAAACAATAGCAGAAATTGGAATCGTTCCTAAAGATGCTCCTGTGTCTTTATTAAAAGTTCGCAACGCATACTTCCAAGAATCTGTATAGGTTGAAGCCAATACCAATACAGTATTAGTAACATCGTTAACTACACATTTTGAGAAACCACTTTGATCTGAAACTTTCCAACGTAGTAAACCGTCTCTTGATATGTTTCTTATTTCATATAAATTACTTGCTCCATCATTATAAATATAAGTGATATTCCCTTCTTTATCTTGACATAAACACACATCACTACTTATAATCCCAGTATTTAATGTCATTGTACTTTTCAATTCTGCTTCTGCTATACGTTCTATTGGAATACCTGTGTTCACACCAAACAAGTTCCCCTCACTTAATCTTGAAGACAAGCTACTCCATGTGTCATCTGTGGACGCTGATACTCCCAGTGCGTTAAGCGCGTCCACAATACCACGTTTAGCATTAACGCCAGATTGAAAAAGCGTGTCATAGTCCGTTTGTGTAGGCATTCGAACTAAACTTGGTGTAAACTCTGTATCCTTCACCGTTGAGATCGGCCCAGTTTCAAAGGTATACACACCCGCCTGACCTAATCTAAAAATGATACCTCTAGCACCCAAGTTAGAATGAGTTTGTTTATAATAGTACTTATTGTTTGTCGGGTGGATATAACAGTTATGCCCCATCAAGAAAAAGCCAGATGTACCTGCCGAGATACTTCCCCACGAACTAATCGTAAGAGGGCCTGAAATTTCACCACCCGCACGCGGAAGACTCGCATTTTTCGCATTTGTTTCAGCTGCTGTAGCTGCATCCCTTACCGCCTTCTCCGTCGCCGCCACCGCCTCGGACGTCCCGTCCGTCTTGTTCGACAACTGCACCTTCCCTTTTTGCATCAAGGACGCATCGGGGATATCCATCTTGCTCACCGCTTCGCGAAGCGCATCCAAATCGTCTTGCGTTGCAACACCTGCATCAATCTTCTCAAAAATCGCATTAATACTCTCTCGGGTCACATTCTCATTCCCCAAAGGCAGGGGGAGATTTAATCGATCTGTATCTTTTGGCATTACGCCCACACCTCCAGTTCATTCCACGTCAAGGACGCGGCATCGAGTTCATCCCATGTCATCTTCTTGTTGTCCAGATCATCCCAGACCAGATAACGGTATTTATATTCCACGGCCATGTGGGCCGGTTTCAGTTCATCAATGGCTCGTTTCAGATCATCCATATTGGGCGGAATGCCCATCGTATCGACAAAGCTCACCGTAAAACTCCACGCTTCCGGCTGGAATGTAACATCCACCTTGCCCCCGGCATACGCCTCAGCAACGTTTGCAACCTGACTTCCCGAAAACTTGCCTGCTCCGCGCAGCTTCGACTCTACCACCGCACGCCGCTGCTCCACAGGCTTGAGACGATCTGTCTCAATACCAAGCTCCTGCTCCCAGTAATCCAGCCCCCACGTAGCTGTGCGGACAAAAAACTGCTCCAGCGTCTCGTCCAGTGCCTGATACAACAGATCCATCTCCACGCCTTTGGCCTGCATATCGGCCTGCATGACACGCGAAGTTTCATAATACCGAGGCAAATACGAGAACAGCTCCCGCCCTTTCTCACTCGTCAGTCCAACATCTACAGCATTCTTAACCTCTACCCCCATACTACTCATGCACATCCACCGTCCCCAGCACAGCCACCTGGCTGGCGGTCATCTCGATATTCTGGTCGCTTACTCCATTTACAGTCAGCTCCGAATAATCGATAATTGGCGGGATGTCGAGCAGGATCGCGGCAATGCGGGTGTAACGTACGAGCGGGTCGGCAAAAGCAAGCTGCTTCAGATACGCGGTCACCCCGCGATTGATTAATGCCCGGACATCCGCCAGCGTGGCATCACTTGCCAGCGTCAGCTTCACCTGGATGTTCATCGGCACTTCCTCTGCCGGCATCACTGTCACCACTGGCCCTGCCGGGGCAACACCTTCGCCCTGTCCATCCTGCGTTGGATCAACATACTTTTGCACCGCGGCTACCAGATCGGAGCCTGCCGCACGTTTGTCCGTATCGAGCAGATACAGTCCAACCGTACCCGGCCCCTGCCACAGCGGGATCACCCGCGTCGCACCGACGCCCGGAACTTCACTGGCCCACTGCACATACTGTGCCTTGTTGCCGCTGGTTCCCTGGTTGCGGACTTTGGCATAAAAGCGCTCCAGCAGCGCCGTATCCGCCTCCACGTCCGCACCGCCCTTGATCACGTCCGTGTTCACCACAGACGTTACGCCGCTCAGTGGTGTCGACAGCACGGTTACCGTGCCTGCGGGCACATTGCTCTCTTTTCCGGCAACAAGCGCACGTACACCTACACTCCCGAAACCATCCTCACCAAGCTCCACACGACCGACGGTTTCATATTCGAGCGATGCTTCTCCGGACACCTCATCTGCGAGCGTAGCCACAACCGTGCCCGAGGGCACGACCTTTCCCGGTGTACCTGCAAATCTAACTGTTCCTTGTGCATACACCGCTGCCCTGCGCGTAATCCCGTGCTCTCCAGCACGCAAATCCAGCTCCTCCGAACGGAAATTCGGATCACGGCTCGCCGCTGTACTGGCAAATCCACGCCGCAGCAGCTCCTGTGCCCAAAGCGCCGCCTCAGACAGCATAAAGGCTACCGGGGCCTCCGCATCCCACAAAAACGACCCTTCCGACTTATCCAGATCCGCGGGCAGACGATCCAGCAACCGCTGCATAATCTGTTCCTCCGTCTGGTCCTCCAAATAACGCGGAATCTCAGCCATCCCGTCAGATCACCTCACTTTCCAGAATAAACATCTCATCCTGCACACTCGTCACCCGGCACGTAAATACACACTGCTCCCGGTCCCAATCAAACGTAAACTGGTCTACCGCATCCGTACGCGGGTCCGCTTGTAGCGTTTCCGTAACCATCCGGGCAATCTCACTTTCCATCACACCACGGCTATCCCCCTGACCCACCAGGTCCTCCAGCTCCGAGCCGTAGTCCCGAGAATAGATCACATGTCTGTACCGTGGCGTCTTCACCGCCTTGATACACCACTGCACCCATGCTTCATGTGCATCTGCCGTAGCCACTTTGCCACTGGGGGTCAGCACAAAATCACCAGCATCATAGTCATAACGCCAGCTCCGTCCAAAGCGTACCTCCTCCGAAGCCACTCCAGACAAATCCTCTTCATCTCCCCAGATCATTCCTGTTTGCGGAAACAAACTAGGCATGGGCACTCACCACCTTACACAGCACCACAATATCGTTCCCACCATTCACACGCATCGCCAGCACGCGATCCCCGGCCTTGAGGCCTTTTCCCAAGGACCAAACCGCTTCTTCCACTTCCCCTTTTTGCAAAAGAAACCGTCCCGTGCCCGTCGTACCGCCGTTTGCCACGTCAGATATGCCGGAAATTGCGCCAGCCAGCTCACGCTCGGGCAAATGTAATGTCCCAGGCAGCTCGGCCACGAGATAATCCTGCACTTCATGCTTGAAGTCATCCAGCTTCACGCCGGACGCCGTAATCGTACCGAGCACCGCCCCCAGACCACTCACGGCTTGACGGGAATGTGTACTCATCGCTCCCCGCATCACATCGGCAAAATGTCCGTACGGATCTTCATTATTCAAGATAAAACCTCCTTTTCACCAGCTCCGCCGTGCCTAGCTCCAGCGTCATCGTACCTGGCCCAGTCGACAGATCGCGGCTGACCGACATGACGATGAGCTTGAGACCTTTGAGCGTGACTGCATCTCCGGCGCGAAGCGTATTGATGTCCGGGGCCGAGATGGTAAACGTCTCCTGAACACCTGTCAGCTTGCTTTTTGCCAGCTTCTTCGCGGCGGCGGCTGTTTTGACCTGATCGTCCTCGATCAGTTTTTGCAATGTGCCTAGCTGCTCTGTACCGCTCTGCTCCATAGCCAGCACCTTTGAAGGCACCTCTTTCCCACTGCCCCCGGATTCCGACGCTGCCATTACCTTCACTTTGGTAACCGCGCCTTCAAGTGTACGCATCTGTGTCAAGTCGATCAGCCGATCCAGTGCATACACCTTCGTATTGCTACCCACCTTGAACAGCTGTAGCCCGCCGGGCGTCATCCTTGGATGATACATGTCTCCCCCGGACTTGGCCGTTTCCTTCAAATCGGCAAACATCATCGAAAAAATCGTCTGCGACCGATACACCGCCTTACCCAGCTTGGTCTTCACCTCCGGCAACGTAGCCAGAGGAATTTTCCATTCCTTGGCGTACGCTTTAAGCCGCTGCGTGGCAGTCTGATCCTTGGGAAACAGGAATTCGTCCTCTGATTTCTCCAGATAGATCATGCGGTCATAGACCGTGAGGGACAGCCGTTTCGTCCCGCTATTCGAGCTTTCCGCTTCCCAGATGACAGCAGGGTGCAGCAGATGCACCAAGGATTTCCCGCCAAAAGGAACCCCGCTGATTCGTACCGCCATTCCCGGCGAGATGGCAGGCAGCCCGGAGGATGCCGACACCGCCAGCCGGATATTCGCCTGATAGGCGATCTGGTCGAGTGAATCCTTGAGTGTTATCGTCTCCACCAGCTTGGTGATATCATGCTTGTCATCGACAATGACCTTGTAGGTCATGGCATCACCAGCTTTTGCCCCGGCTTGATCCGATTCGGATCACTGCCGATGATTTTGGCGTTAAGCTTGTAAATTTCGTTCCATTTGGAACTGTTTCCAAGCTCAAGCTTGGCTATTTTGGACAGAGAATCCCCGGCTTTGACGGTGTAGGTCTTGCTCGTTTTTTTCAGATCCGTACGTGAACCAGACTTGCTCGCCGCAGCACCCGAACCCACCTTCTCTACCTTGGAATCCCGCCAGGTTCGCAGCGTCAGGTCGAAAGAGATATCGCCCGTCTCCCCGCCGCGAAAGCTCGAATTCAGCGAAACGAGAAACACGGGTACATTCACGCCGGTTCCCGAAATGATGAAACGCAGCGGCTTTTTCGAGATAAGAAAGGTGTTCAGAATGTTCATGGCTACGCGCGGATCGGGAACCGGGGATACCATACAATAGGACTCGTCATACTCTTTAGGAAAAAAAGAAGAAAAGGTGATCTCCTTCACCTTCTCTCCCTGCGCAAAATCAAACTCGCCATGCTCCAGCATCTGGATCGTTTCGTAGCCCTTTGATCTGGAGATATTGACCTCTTCCGGGTTCACCGGGAATTGAAATGAAGTGCTGCCGTCTTTCAATGTAAATGTCATTTCGTTAGGTCCTGCTTCATCTTTAAGTACAGACATCTTTGCGGCCTCCTTTCTGCTTAGGCCATAATCGTTTTGCGATTTTGCATTGCTTTGCGGAACTCGTTGCTAATCCGCTGCCCCACCTGATGGCTCACAGCATCATAATCAATGGCGTTCTCGCGCACCGTCACCTGTACCGTACCTGGCGCGATATTCACTGCGATCTGGTTGGTCGTTTCGGTTTTGAAATCCTTGAGGTAACCCGACAGACTGCTCATCTGCTCTTCCGAAATATGCACTGTCATCGGAGATGCTTTGCCATTGGACTGAGCATTGTTATTCAGCGTCATAGCCTGGGACTGCATCATGCTTGTGCCTGTAAGACCCGCTGAGGTGGATGAGCCAAGTCGATTGTTCATGTAAGCTTCGGGCCCGGTAATCGACAGAGCGGCTGGCCTGTATGGCGGCGGCATTTGCGGTGCTGCAGGTACGGAAGGTGATGCAGCGACTGTTGCAGCCGGAGCCGTCTGTTCTTCTTTATTCGAACCAAAGCCGAAGAAATTGGAGATGCCTTCGGTGAGACTCTTTGTTTTCTCAGAGACAAAATCAGCAGCACCCGATAACGCGTTACCTAATCCTTCCGATGCATTGGATACAAAGCTTCCGATATCCTTCGCTTTATCTCCAATCCAGCCTCCCACTTCACCACCAGCCCAGCCTCCAACTGCACCACCAATATAAGTACCGATTCCTGGCAAAATAAAACTACCAATCGCGCTGCCAATCGCCGTACCGGCAGTTCCGCCAATCATCGAACCAACGGCCCGGCCTCTTTCCTCGGCAGGTGCATTTGCGATGTTAGCCACATCCGCCAGCATGCTGATCGGACCAAGCAATCTCTTGGCCCCTTTGGCAAAGCCTCCGCCTATTTTACCCATCATGCCATCACCCGAGAAAAGGTTGGACATGCCCATGGGTGAAGAAGACATGATGCCTGATATTAGTTTGGAATTTTTTCCACTCCCGAATCTTCGGTTTCGATCCATATCCAGGGATTCTCTGAATGCTCGGTCTGACGTATCTGTAGTAATCTTCGGGGTCGGCGCAGATTCAGGAGTGGATGCTCTGGAAATCCCCCCTCTTCTTCCTCTTCCACCAGCTGATCTTCGGCTAGGTGCACTCCGTTTCGTTTCTCCTCCTGAGCTTGAGGACGAGCGAATCGGGCGGTTTCTGTTCTTATTCTCTGCCACTTCTGTACTTGCGCTTGGATTGGCGGCTTTGTTTTTTTTATTTTTAAGAGCAGACCATACTCCTTTAATTTTCATTCCGATATCAGTAGCATTGTTAGCAAGATTCAACCATGTGTCGATCTCTTCCAAGAGACCATTATCATCTTCTTTAGCCACATTATTTATCGTTGTATTTGTATTATGACTCCCAATCACAACGGACATGGAAGAGGCACTCGCCGGAGTCATTTTCCCCATCGCCACTTCAACCTTCTGCTTCACCTCCACAGATACCGTGCCGGACGCCTTCACCAATTGATTGCGGAAGCTGTTCAGCTTGGTCAGTGCGCGATCCAGTGCCGGGCTTAGCTGGTCATCCAATCCGATTCTCGGTGTGATGTGCAAACGGCTCAACCTTACAGCGGTGCTATAGATATTTTCCAATCTACGCCCGGTTGTTCTCAGCTCATTATTCACTTTGATCAGGCCCTGATAACGAACCCGGTTTAAACGATCCGTAGACCGCTGAATCTGATCCAGATAACGAAGGGTGGTCTTCATTTGTGTATTCGATTGGGATAAACCGATAATCATTTCTGCCATGTTATTCACCTCCTGCCTGTTTGAATTAACGATTCATCTGGGCGCTTAGCGCTGCCATCTCCTCTTCCGAAAAAGCAAGCAGCAGCGAGCGTTCCCCTCGCGGCAAAGACCAGAACTCTCCGGGACGAAGATGATGACGCACCCACATGTGGTACAGGAACGTGGTCATCCCGCCGGAGTGAATCAGTTTTTTAGGTCTTCAATCTCCACACCGAAGCCGGACAGCTCCAACACTTTATCGCCCACAGCATCCAGCTCACCCGCCAGAAGCATACGGCGAACCGCCTGTTCTCCACCCGACAGCTTCATCCGGCCCGTGATCCGGCTGTCTCCCCAGCCGGACAGTTCCAGTCCGCGGACATTCATTTTTACCGTGGCCTCGGAAATCAGGAGCGCATTAAACGTTTCGGTATCCACCTTTTCCTCAGTGCGGCCCTTTGTGGTCTTGCGAATCGTACAGCGCTCGCGAATCTGATCGACTTTGGAGGATGTAAGCCCACGCAGCGTAAGCAGCAGGTCCAGGCGCTGAATGCGCACATTTTCTTCCGGCAGGCGTTCTGCCGCTTCAAACAATTGATCCAGAATCTGTTCCTCGGACATATTTTCGTTCATACTCATCGGTCGTAATCTCCTTTGGTTTTCCTGTATTTTCTTCTGTCGTCTGCTTCCGCGTTTGCCTGTGTTTCCCCGGTTGTCACCAACATTTAAAGACACCAAAAAGACCGAGAGATTCTCGGCCTAGTTCAATGTCCTTGCTTGCTTTTAACAAGCTCAACATCGGTTCACAACACTTAATTCGCCACAATCGGATTCAGCAATTCAAAGCCTTCAAACGTAAACCCGGTCTCCTCCGGCACTTCCTCGCCTGCCGTCCAGTTCGCCAGCTGGATTTTATCCACCATACAGCCCTTCAGCAGCACGCTTTCATGTCCGTATGATTCCGGGTCATCCAGCTTGGAGATAATCTGAAATTTGGTGAACCCACGCTGGATCATATCCGACGTTACCTTGTAACCGGTCATTGTGCCTGTGCCTTTTTTAGCACCGTTTTTGTGAACCTTCCAGTCGTTGCCGACCAGATTCAGCTCACGCTTCTCAATCTCAACGCTGGCCTCCAGCTTGTTAATGTTCGTCTGCCACACTCCGTCGATATGCAGCTGACCGTGGGTACCGAGAATGACTCTTGATGCATCCAACATGTATATTTCCTCCTTATGATGATTGAGCGCAACCGCTCAACATGAGATATTTCATTTTATAAAGCTGCCTGAATCTACTCGCCTGCTTCTACTTCCAGGCCATCTCCTTATTGCACGTAAAACGTACCAAACAGCTGCTCCATCACATCCGTCAGCTTCACATTCCATTGCAGGAATACCTGATCCGCTTCCGGTTTAAGCACAGGTGAAGCGCCGTAGTATGCAGGGTCCAGAACAACGTCATAGCCTTCGGCTTCAATGACATTGCTCTGTGCCAGCAACGCCAAATAGGCCTTCATCGCACCAATCAGTGCCTGACGACCTTCCTCGGTATTGTTCACTTTCCCGATATACGTATCCTCTGCGGAGCGCTGCAGGTCCGTATTAATCGCGTCCATTACGCGGATGGAACGGATTTTTTTCCATGCATTATTCTGTCCGGCAGCTGGCGTAACCAGTGTATTCACACCCCGAAGTGCCTTGACCCGGCGACCGTCGTGGAAGAAAATAAATACGCCGTTCTGCACGGCCTGCTCCTGCTCCGCACGCGTCCAGCGGCGTGTCACATCGTCAAACGGTGTGGCCGCATAGGTTGTGGATTCATTCAGACGTTGTCCGGCAATAAGACCCGCCACATAGGCAGAAGTCTGCGCAGAGCTATAGAAAGCATCCCCCAAGCGTACGCCTGTACCGACATTAATCACACCTTCATGGTTCAGTGTAAGTGAACGTGCCGCCGCCTTCTGAGCTGCCGTAGCGGAAGTATCGTCCGCTGCGGAGCCGCCGAACACCGCCATCACGGGCTTGCCTTCATTACGGACCCGCTTCACCCATGCCGCAAAGCTGGCAAGCAGTGCCGCATCCGCCGCATGATCCAGGGCCAGCACATCGAACTGTTCCCCTTCAAGCGCGCCCTGCAAAGCAATATATTCCGCATTGGTCAGTGCATCATTGCCACTTGCGCCGCCTTTGAATGCTGCACCCGATACGTTCGCAACCTTACCTGCACCGTCTCCAATCGCCTGTGCGGTAATCCAGAGGTTTTGCTCGTCGGCGTTAATCTCTTTGGCAAGAGCCGCTGCCGTAACATCTGCCGTCAGGAGCGCATACAGCATGCGATTGCCTTCGAATAGACGCACTTCAAATTTCGTGTTATCCAGTACGCCAGGCTGGATCGTCACGTAGAACCCGTTCGCGCGGTCACCCGGATACTTCGCATCGAGCTGTACCACATCAGCTCCGTCGCTGTCCTTCAACGTCAACGTTGCTGCTTTAGCGGATGAACTCGTTACCCGATAAGCGAGCAGCTTCTTCGGCCCACCCAGCAAAGCCAGCTTGAGCGACGTATATGCCGTACCATTGTCCAGCGCACTTGCCGCAAACGTACGCTCAATCGCTGCTTCACTGCCTACTTCCACAAACGTGCCCACCGGGCCCCAGTTCGCCTTCACCGGCACAACAACCGTGCCGCGACTACCCGCCTGAATAGCCGACGATGCTGCCGCCTGAAAATTCATATATAAGCCCGGAAGGACCGGACGATTCGTTTGCTCCCAAGTTCCACCTGCCATTATTCCTTCACCTTCGCTTTCAAAAATTGATTGATTCTGATCTGTGCTTCTGCAATGGAAAACGTCTGCTGCGCCGCTTCGTGCAGCGCACCAGCCAGCACCTCTGCCTTGACGGCAAAGAGGGCTTCCGAATGATTCATCAGTTCAGCCCGCGTATATTGCGGGAGAACTGTCAGCTTTTTTTTCACCGAGCCTGGCATCTGCTTCTCACCTCGTTGGTTAACTTCAAAGACACACTATTGTTGACCTATGAATTTTTGATCCTGTAAATCTATGAAATTTCTAATCAACACAATCTGAAGCCACTCGCAAAACGTATATAGCAGCCTCTCTCGCATTCCTGTTACTGAATCTCCTTGTTATGGTGAATCTCTCGCATAAGCGGTGAAGTCGTCATCGGACGACGAATCCGCTGCGACAATGTCAGTCGGATCTGACCGTTCAAATACGCATCTGCCTGCACATCCGCTGTCACCTCATCTACCGTCACATAACGAGTATTGCCTTCATCCCTTGTGTTAGCTCCGCTACTTTGCTCGACCGCCGGAGTTATGGCAAGCCGTGATTGAAGTGCCAACTGCTCGACCAAACGGCCTACCGTCTGATCGGTCAGACCTGTGTGACCCGTGAGAACATGCCCGACCCACTGTTTGCGTACTTCAAGTGCCGAGGTGCCCGCAACCGCAGTACTGTACCCGGTCAAGCGCCATAACACGGATGGCATTGTGTATCCTCCGGGCCAGCAAGCCGTATATACAGACCAGTCCGGGCCTAATTCCTCTGCTGTCCACTCTCTCAGGGCGGCAAGCCAAGGTTCTCCCGCAGCATCAGCATATTCAGCAGCACGTTGAGGTTCAGGAACATACACGCCAAAACGCAAGCTGCGCGTAACCAGCCCAGATTCGGTTTCCCTACGTTCGCTGTCTGTGGAGCCCAGATAGATGCAGGTAAAGGCCCCGCCTTCTCCATCCTCCAGACGTACCTGATGCAGACCTGTGATCAAGTCAGCCGACCAGACCTCCACCTGCTCTGCTCCACCGTCCTCTGATCGGGCATATGGCGAAATTTTGATGATGCGGCGGTACCCTGCCCATGCAGACTTGGGCACTTCTTCGGCAAAAGAAAGTACGGCACACGGACCTGACAGCACTTCCCCCGAAGCAGGAACATCCTGCACCCGTCCTACCCACGCAGGCACAAGGGCGACCAGCTTATGCTTTAACGTCTTTTTGATACGTGTACTGAGACTGGTATCCCCAGCACTATTGCTGAATCGTCTTCCTTGTTCATTGCTAGCATCCTGGTTCGTATCATTACTCGCTTCATTATTTGTTCCATTACTTGCTTCATTATTTGTTCCATTACTGGCTTGATAACTCATCGACACATTCATTTCGCCCCCCTCTGCTGCAAAAGTGAATTCAATCCCCATGGTGCAGCAGCCATGGGGCAGCCAGGGACCTCCCCCTTTTCCCAACAGTCCATGTGGGCACCGGATCAATGCAGGGACAACTTCACCGCATCAAAAAGACCAGCCCTTAGGCTGGTCTGTACATTAGCGTATGTGCTTTCGGTGTGTCCCTTGCGATTCATCCGATAATACTATCTTACAGCCTTTTTCCCCTAGCGCGGATGGTGCTTCGGTTGACTTCAGCGTGAATAAAGCATGAGCTTGGGTGGTAAAAAGACGAGCAAATATGGCTTATATCCTTACCGGCTATCTGATCTACCTACTCCAATCTCACCTGCGGACTCAGCGTAATCTCGAAGGCACGGCCCCAGATGAAATCAGGGTTGTTGTATTCCAGCAGGGCACCGTTATAAGCAGCATACGTCAGTTGCCCGTCACAGATCTGTCGAATCGCCGGATTCCCCTGCTGGAAGGCAGGTTTACTTGCCAGTTCAGCAGTGTGCGTCTGCATGAGATCACGGAGTAAACTTTGCAGATGCGTGTAATCCTCTTGTGAGTTAAACAATGCCATATTTTGATCCGCAAGTGTTGCTACATTGGTATATAGTGCATGCGCCCGTGAATAGGTACGAATGTCAGCAATAGCTACCGCTTTGTAGCTGTAGTCCTTCAGGAAACGTTTGAATAACAGCGAGCCGTGAGCATTCATGGCATCCCGCAGCCTGTGTTCATGCTTTTCCGTGGTGATCAGTGCATATCTGGATTGGGCCATACCTACGGCAAGACCGATTTTGTTCCCCGGTGTATTCCAGGCACTGTAACCAAGCAACCGCCCGGTATATGAGCTGTTCAGCAGCGCTTCAGCCACATCCACATTCGCAGGCCCTTTTCCCACAAAATCAATCAGAATTGAAGGCAGTCCCTGCTCTCCATTCAACGCCAAGCGCTCCACTGCCGCCTGCACCTGATCCAGTGCTGTAATCGCGATAATTTCCATGTCTACTGCGGCAGCTGCTTCATCCTCCAGCAATACACCGCCGACAATATCAACATGGTGCACCACATTCCGATGTACATCCATATATTCATAGGTGTTGATAATCGTAGATCCGTGCGGGCCGTAATACTTCACGCCATATTTCGTCCTCGCCCCGCCTCTCAGCAGCTGATTCGCCATCCGGGCGACCAGAGCATGTCCCAAGCCATCTGCATCCGGCAAAATAATGGCACGATCCGGATTCTGCCCATCCGTACCGCCCAGCCATTCGTTAATCCGTGCTTCAACATACTTGATCTCGTTAATTTGCACTCCTTGGGTGTTGGCATCATCTACACCTACAGCAAGGAAATCAATGTAACCCGTGCGGGCCAGCTGATCCAGAATGTAACGATTGGTTTTGAATTTGTGCTGTCTTGTGTTGTAGTATTTTTGTTTATCAAAATACGTCGTTTCCCCGTACTCTTCACCATCTGGAGAAACGTTATATCCTTGAATAATATCATCGAACTCCGTATATACCTGACGCGGTTGCTGCATCAGAGAGCGGGATTCATTATATGCATCCAGCGCCAGCCCACCTGCAAAGGAGGTCGTTGCCAGCCGCATAATGGTATCCATGACAAACAGCGGTTTGCGCGGATACTTTGTTTTGATGATGCGAATGACATCGAGCAGACGGGTCGTTTGCTCATCATACGCCGGATATGTGCCCCCACCATTGTCACGAAGCTGACGACTGCCGATCAGGCCGCCGTAAGCCAGCATATCGGTAGAAATAATGAAGCCCTCCACCTTGGCCGCATGTTTCAGAATAAAATCATGAACCTTTGATGTATTCCCGTAAATAGGCGTAGAAGTGCCGAGCAGCGTTGTGCCATCGGTTGTTTTTTCCGTATCCAGACGATTCTTGATATCCTTCAGGTTGGGTGTAACGATGTGAAGACCGGCTGCTTTTCCTTGTACAATAACGTCATCCAGATTCGCCGGACGATCGTCCAGTGGAACATACAATACTGTTTTCATATCATGTAGCCTCCTGTTTTTGATATTCTTCAATACCCGATCAGAGCAAGGTTACAATCACCGAATTGCAAAAACCAGCCGTTCGCTGGTCTCATCCTTCGTATGCAAGCTATTTTTCGCTGGCCGCGATCTGCTGTTCTTGCTTCTGATCCGATACTACCATCTTACCGTCTGATCTCCCTCATGCGGACGGGTTAAGGGATGAATTAGGCTGGATTATGGTCGGTTTAATGAAAAGAAAATCGCGAAAGAGCACCTGCCATAGCGGCAAGTGCTCGTTTAATTGTAGTCTACGCAATGATGTAACGAAAATTTTCCCAAATCTCGGGCTCAGGCTGCCCGTTCTTCGCATGGTGGTAGAAGCTGAATGGAAACTTGAACACATGTCCCTCATACCAGTTACGACAACGCCTGTCGGTTAACCAGTATTCCAGTTCATGCGGCAGTGCGCATGACCGCTGGGCTTGTGTTAGCGGCAGCACATCCACAGGAGATTGCAGTGTAGTGCATGCCTGCGTGTTATCTACATCACGACTGAGCCGCAGAGCCTTTACCATTTTGAGAAAAGGGGGGATGCCTTTGAAGAACAGGGCCGGATAACCGAGCTCGTATAGCATGTTCAGCGCATGCCCGTAGGTGAGCATATGACCGATCAGATCATGATGGGCTTCCGCCTGATAGATGGTGCGAAAAGCACCTAGCTCCTTCAGGATCAAACGGGATAACTGGATCGGATTCTGTATCTCGGGAAAACCATCCTTCTCTTCCACAGACATATGGCGAATTTCCTTCACTGTTGTGTTCATCCAGGACCTGCCCGGAATTGTGCGTTCAAACGACTCGATTAATTGAGCAATCTGCTCAATTTCTTGTGCTGTGCCCCATCCCTCCAGTTCGCGAATGGCTTTGAGACTGATCGCTCCGTAGATGGCCTGATGCCCGACCCAGTGCAGCTCTCCAATCGTTCGCTCCAGTGCGCCTGCAATACGCTCTTCTGCCGCTTCCAGCGGCATACAATCATCCGGCACAACGGTCTGTGCGGGACGCGTTCCATGCTGACGTAGCATTGCTTTGGCTTCGGCGGTGACGCTGCCGGCGGCAAGGGCCGTAAGATGATTTTCCCGTACCCAGAAGTAAGCTGCAATCGCGCCCGCCCCATAATGGGCATGCCACAGATCTCCTGTGCGCTCCCGACTGGATGCCATTGTCGCTAGTCCCTCTTCCAACAAACGTCGATCCAAGTCTGCCATCCCCCTTTAACTAATGAAAGCGTCAATCACAAGCGCCCTGCCTGATCTTCCTCCAATAAAGCGTTTACTTCTATACCATGATGAAGAGCAGACACTTATGCCCTTTTTGCAGGATATTAATAAAACAAAATTTTTATACGAGCACCAAGGTTACGAGAGAACCCGCGGCTCCACGACCTTCCTCCTAGAGCTGAAATCTGCCCACCTCACGAATTGCTGCTTCCAGCGGAAATATCTGTGCCTTTTGCTCAGAGAAAAACCAGACTCGTTCCTTCTTCACCACAATAAACAAACCGTTACGGTCACCGACCGGAGAAAATGTATCACTTCCCTCACCCCAACGCGACAAACCAGCCTCCTGCAATTCATTCACGGTAGCAGACACATCCTCCGAGACCAGTCCGATCTCACACACCCGCAATATATCTGCCACCGAGAAGGTGTGCTCTTGTTCATTATTTAACGGATGATGTGCGATCAGCTCCACAATGTTTCCAGCCGGATCTTCAAAATATAGTGAATGAGAATCCCAATTGATCGAATAGGCTTCATCCCGTTTTCCATCGCTGCTCAAAGTTACTCGTGACGCCGCCCACTGCTTCGCTTCCTTGAATCGGTTCTGGGGAATCATCAAGGCAAAATGATAGAACGGCTCAGTGTCGTATCCCCCTTGACTAACTTCAGCGTTCCACTGCTTGAATATCAGCTTGGTTTCCCCTGCTTGTACTGTGAAAGCTTGCTTGACAGGATCAACAGCAGACACCGTCATACCCAACGTGCTTCGATAGAAATGATGCAGCTCCTCCAGCCTCGCTGTATAAAATAACACCTCATCAACAATCATCTTTTAACACCTTCTCAATAATCCTACCTCTACCCCTATTTAATCATTCGTATGCTCACAACTTCGCAATGATTATACGCCTCTCCCGTGCATCCTTTCCCATTCACTCCAAGGGATCAGCCCAAGCTCGGGCTTTGCCTCGTCTGGAAGCACAGCGATGAATTCAAGCGAATGACCATCCGGGTCGGTGAAATAGACGGAAACCGCAGGCATCCAGCCAAAAACATATAGCTCTCCAGTATCATCATCGTGAAAATTCCGGGTGGCTATGCCCTTGTTTTCCAGGTATTCAACTGCATGTTTCATATCCTCCAGGGAGATGTGAAAGGCAAAGTGCTGACGCTGCACCTGTGCAGGCTCCTTTTCCCAAAGCCCCAGCATGGCATGGCGTTCCCCGCCAATCCAATAGAAGGAGTTGCCTCGCTCCGGCTGCCCATAAGCATGAGCTAAACCCAGTACCTTTTCATAAAAATGGTTTGAATTCTCCAGATTCCTCACGTTCACATGTGTTTCATATATGCCTTTAATCATGGCAAATCACCTCTTATCTCTTGCTTATCACTGCTTTATGCTTTTCTAGCTGCTGTGAGCGTCCGGGCCAAATTCAAAAATGATCCCAGCACCCGTTGTACCCGCTCCTCGATATCCTGACTGCCCTCATATTCCTCGTATCCGTCAAACGTTGCTTCGAAACGTCTGCGCTGCGCGCCGCCAATCGAGATCCATTCCGGGGCATTGATGCCGTGCAGGTTACGTACCATGGTTTGCATCTGGGTAAGCGAGCTTACACCCACTGCCCCGCCAGCAGAGCTGATCGACAGAACCGGCTTGCCGCTGAAATGTGCCTGACCAAGATGGTCCAGCGCATTTTTGAGTACGCCGCTGATGCTGCCATGGTATTCTGGCGTGGACAGGATAATCGCATCTGCTGCGAGCAATATCGTATTTAATTCAGCCAGGTGTTCATCCGTTTCCTGTTTTTCATCCGGGGCATAAAAGGGTAACGGTTTCTCATACAGATCAAACAGTACAGCCTCATGTCCCTGCCCTCGAATCACCTCCGCAGCGTATTCACCCAGTCTTGTGCTGGTTGCATTTTTTCGGTTGCTGCCTGCCAATATAACGATGTTCATGATCTTCACTCTCCAATGTCGGATTAATTTCGTTCTAATTTGATTCTGTCAGCGGCTCTTGCCCTGTTTTCTCTGCTATCCTTATTTTACCTTGTAAACACTGCGTAATTCGTCAGCTAATGGACTTAACTTGAGCACAAAAAAACTCAACCTTTGGGTTGAGTTTCTACGACTTTAGTCTGAATTTGTCGGAAGCCGCTTCAAGTGGGCACATTGGATTAGCTGCACAGCACAGGCCATTTCACAGTTCCCAGCCATTCCTTACGGCATGAAGCGCTGCCTGTGTGCGGTCAGCAAATCCCAGCTTGTCCAGCAGATGACTTACATGTGTTTTTACCGTTTTCTCCGTAATCACCAGCCGGACTGCAATTTCCTTATTGCTAAGCCCTTCGGTGATCAGCCCGAGCACTTCCCGTTCACGACGGGTAAGCACATTGTGACCTGCTGCACTGGATCGAGCACTGGATTCATGGGACCGACTCGTTCGCACTGTGTCCAGCGTTTGTGGCTCCTGTCGAATCGTTTCCTCTGTACACAGACGCTGGAGAAAGGGCGCTTCCCCCTCCTGCTGCCCTGCCTGCAGAGAATCCAATTGCAAATCCATTGATGCCATAGCATGCATGAGTTGGCCTGCCGCCGCTGGGTGAAGCTCGACCTGTCCTGAGTACACATTGCGAATCGCCATCGCCAAATCCTCAGGTTCGATATCTTTGAGCAGATACCCCTTCACTCCTGCTCGAACAGCAGGCACGACATGATCCTGATCGGAGAATGAGGTCAGCACGATGATGCGTGTACCTGGCAGTAAACCACGCAAATGCCTGGCTGTTTCAATGCCGTCCATCACTGGCATGTGCAGATCCATCAGAACAACATCCGGCTGCAGCTCCTGTGCGCGCTCCAAGGCCTCCCGCCCGTTCGATGCTTCACCAACAACCGTCATATCCTGCTGTGTACTCAGAAAAACATGCAATCCCCGTCTGACCATCACATGATCATCGGCAAGTAATATTGTAATCGGCATTGCTGCCTGCCCCCTGACTTTATTCGGATTCAAACGGAAGTGGAATAACAGCGATTATGGTTGTTCCCTTACGTGAAGAACTCCATATGTCCAGTTTGCCTCCCAAGGATTGAGCACGTTCTCTCATAATGGACAGTCCAAGTGAGCTTTCAGAGGCTGGCTTTCGTCTCTTGGCCCCACCTTTTCCCCGATCCGAGATGGTGAGCATTGCTTCATGTTCATTGAACTCCAGCAAAAGATTAGCCGAATTTACTCCCGCATGCTTGCGAATATTGTTCAGCGCCTCCTGACCAATACGCCACAGTCCTTCTTCCACTGACCGCGGGATAGAGCGCAGCCCCTTGCGGTCAGCAATCACCTGAAGCCCTTGCTTTGTCCCATACTCCTGCAACGCACTTAACAGTCCTCCCTCCAGTCCAGCTGGACGAAGCTGCATAATAAGAGCACGCATTTCCTTGAGCGCTTCCTGAGATAACGCCCGTATATCCTTCATCACATCTGCGGCAGGGTGCAGAGGCTCTGTGCCTAAAAACATACTCTCGGCACCTCTTGCCGTTAAAGACAAGGAAAACAAAATCTGGTTCACGGAATCATGCAGATCACGCGCCAGTCGATTTCGCTCTTCCAGCCTTGCCAGTTCGCGCCGGTGATCAGCCAGCTTCAGACTTTCTCTGGCCGCCACAATATGCTCTGTTAAAGCCTCCAGCACCTCACTGTCTGCCCTGAGCAGATTCGGGGAGCACATCCCTGTGGCAATCACCAGCACCCCCGGCTCGTTCGGTGTATGATAAGGGATTGGCACGCCAATTCCCGATGATAGTTCACTACACTTCGTATCCGCCACACACTGACCAAACATTTCAATCAGTTCATCTGCTGACAGCGTGACCGCCCGATGATGCTCAACAACCCGTTTCAGGAGATGAATACCTTCTGTTGAGAAGGGAGCTCCTGAATCCAGCCAGACCTTGCCCTCTACGTATACCGCTTGTAAGTGAAAGCTCCCTTGCATCTGCTGCACGAGCGCAGCAAACGGCCAGTCAAAATGCTTGCCAAGCAGTCCTGCAACAGTACCCGGCAATGCTTCCGCCTCGGTGCATTCGTTCACCCGAAGACTTAATGAAGAACCAAATTCTCCCAGATGTGCATAGAGATCAGCACGCCGTTGCTCTGCACGATACAGGCGCATCCGCTCCATCGCACTGCCAATCTGGTAAGCCACCGCCTGCAGAAGCGCCAGCTCATTGTCGCTGAAATGCTCTTTGCCAGGGGCAGCCACGTTAAGCAGTCCCAGCATTCGTTCACCTGAACGCAGCGGAACCGTCGCATGATGAGTAATATCGGCTGTATCTCCCCACTGGAATTCCACAGCATCCTCCAGTCGCTTGCAGTTAATAATGTTGACCGCATACTGCAATCGGCCATCCCGAAAACGATTGACACACCAGCACGTCCCTACGCGCATCGGCTCTTTACCATGTCTCATCAGCGCCGGGGGCAGATTATAGTCTGAGACACAGGTGTATTCTCCGCGTTCGTCAATGAGAAAAAGCCAGCCAGCCGTTAGTCCGGTCAGTTCAAGCAGTTTGCCAACAGTCGTATCCAGCATCAGACTCAGGTCGTTAGAGGTATTCAACGTTTCCGCAATGGTTTTCAGCGTTACCATCTCTTGCATTCCAACCTCTTCAGGCATATGCTTCTCCCCTTCCGCTGCGGCAATCCGTGATTTTTGTCCAAACTATTGTAACCAATCCCTGAGTGATATGAAAGCTTCAACTTCGAGGCCAAAGCTCAGCCGAGCTTCTGCCGCTCCTTTCTCTTGGACGATAGTGGCTCCATATTCATCAGTCCACGGTCGGACAAGGCCAGCGCCATTTTATAAAAAGCACGGGTTCGAATCTTGGTGTACGTATCCTTGCTCACAGGCGGATCAAACACATGGTTATAGATTTTATAGTCAAACACATCATCATCCTTCATGTATCGCTCGGACACAAGTACACGTTCCTTCTCGCTAAGCCTGGACACGATATGGTCAATGGTATCACAATAAGCCCGGCGCGCACGCTGCACGTCCACATTAAAAATCGCCGTTCTTGCTGTTGAATCTCCAGTGATATTCGTGGCACCATGCAAACGTTCTGTATAACTCGCCGTCACCTGCACCTCCCGTTCTTCAAAGGCAATCGTTTTGTAAATCCGGTACTTTTCCAATACAGCTTCGACAGCAGCCTGCGTTTTACGACGATCCAGTTCCGGTAATAGCAACTCCATATTTGTCATCATTGTTCTCCTCCCAAGTGTACGTTCATTTATGTCTCAACCATTCATCTCCTAAATCTCGCCCATTCATCTCACAGCATTGCGGCAGCTTGTCCTGCCTTCAAAGCAACACCAGACTCTTTTATAGAATTGTTCCAATTCAATAAATCTTAACGTTTTCTGTTTTATTGCCTTTTGGAAACAATCCACATTTACATTTTGTTCGTATTATGTTCGTATTTATACTAGAGGATACCACTTTCTGGAGATTGGAGTAAACCTTCATTTTGGTTCGTTTAGACGATAAAATAAAACCCAAGCTTTCATTTCCTATACCTTTTGGCATAATTGATTCAAATATCTTTACCTAATGGTATATATACGATATAGTACAGATAATTACTGAACTCGCATAAGTCCATTGTGGTTTATGAATTAAGATAATGTTTAGAGCAGCACTTTAACGAAGAGGACAGAACAAACCGGAAGAAGCGAAGCGTTCGCCTTTATCCTCTGACTTCTCCCTTAGGAGAAAATTCATCAGAAATCTGGGGATAACAGCGATCGGAAGGTTGTTCTGGCAGCGGAGTGTTCTGTGCAGCACCATTTTCTTATTTCATAATGACAAGCACTTGTGACGAGTCGAAGGAGTGGCATGAATTGTGGAGCACGCTTTTGGTCCTTATATGAAACAGCTGCGCGAACAGCAAGGATTCAGCATCAACCAGCTCGCCGAAGCAGCCGGAATAAGCAATTCACAGATTTCACGCATTGAAAATGGTGTGCGCGGAGTGCCTAAACCGGCAACAATCCGCAAGATTGCTGATGCACTCCATGTGCCGTATACGGACATGATGAAACAAGCCGGATATATTGAAACGGCGAATACTGCGTCTCATCAGGACGTGCCGGAATGGGCGACGTACAAAGACCGACGGGATTTCAAACGAATGCTGGAGGACGAAGATGACCTGATGTTTGACGGTATACCGCTGGATGAAGAGGACAAGAAACGAATCAAGGATGTGCTTACAGGCTTATTCTGGGAAGCCAAACAGATGAATAAACGCAAAAAGCCAGGCGAACCGGACCCGCGCTCATGAGACCAAGACGCGAGCTCAACTTACTGAAATTGCAGGTGAGATTATATGGATGACATCGTAACCAAGCTGATTCGCAAACACCGAACTAATTGTCCGTTCAGCATTGCCCGCGCTGTAGGTATACAGATTCGGTTCACCAATCTGGGACAATCGACCAAGGGGCTGTATTTCCGTAAGCTTCGCCGCAGATTTATCGTCATACACAATGACTTGCCCCCTGAATGGCAGCGTTTTGTGTGCGCGCATGAGCTAGGTCATGACAGGCTGCACAAGGGAATCAATCGTTTCTTTCTGGAGGAGCATTCCTATTTCGCCCCTGGCAAGCTGGAAAGACAGGCAAACCGTTTTGCCATTCAGCTATTGACGTCTGGTGTCATGCCAGAGCCAGACGAATCACTGGAGAAATTTTGCTTGCGCACCGGATTGCCGCGTGAAGCGCAGCATTTTTTTTACAACAAATAAGAACATACGTTCTTTACAAGGTGATGCAGCTCTTTTTTTCCAGAGACCTAATTGTATGTCACTTTCAGGTCACTTATTTTTACGTGAATTACGAGATTTCCTCATTATAGTCTGCTAAAATACTACATGAGCTGTGTAAATGCTCTAATAGATTACTATTTTGGGAGGTTTCGGTTTGATGAAAAACTGGAAAAGCGTTGTTTCACTTCTGTTAACGGCTTGTTTACTGTTCGGCAGTGTAGGCATTGCGACAGCAGCAGCAGATACCACCTCAGGCACAGGCACAGGCAAACACATCACTATACTACATACCAATGACATGCATGCTCGTGCAGTGGAGCAATCACCTGCCATGGGATTTGCCAAAGTCGCAGGCATCGTTGATAAATACCGCAGTCAGAATCCAAATACACTCCTGCTTGATGCAGGGGATGCAGTACATGGAACTACATTTGCAACTCTCGTTCGAGGTGAAAGTGTTGTCAAAGTCATGAACGAAATGGGCTACCAAGCCATGGTGCCCGGAAATCATGAATTCAACTACGGCTCTGATCGTCTGCTCGAGCTGGCAAAAATGATGAAATTCCCGATGCTCAGCGCTAACGTGAAGAAAAAGGACGGAACTCGCCTCTTTGAGCCGTATGTTATCAAAGAAGTAGACGGTGTGAAGGTTGGTATCATTGCGCTGACAACGCCGGAAACGATGTACAAAACAAACCCCAAAAATGTAGAAGGTCTGGAGATTACTGACCCTTCTGCAGAAGCCAAAACACTAGTGAATGAAATTCGCAGCAAAGTGGATGTTGTTGTTGTTCTTGGACATCTTGGACAAGATGCCTCCAGTACCGATACCAGCTTCAAGGTTGTCAAAGACGTGCCAGGGATTGATGTGTTCATCGACGGACACAGTCACACGGTATTGAAAACCGGTATTGTGTCAGAGCACGGCACGTTGATAGCAAGCGCAGGAGAATATACTAATTATGTAGGGGTCATTGACCTGTGGATAGACGGCGGCAAAGTGACTAAGAAAGCAGCCACCCTTGTCGATGAAACCCAGGCCAAAGAGATCAAACCCAACGAGAAGGTTGCAGCTCTAGTCAGCTCAATTCAAAAAGAACAAGAACCGATCCTGAAAGAAGAGGTTGCCAATACGGCTGTTCTGCTGGAGGGCAAACGTGAGCAAGTTCGTGCAGGGGAGACCAATCTGGGCGATCTGCTAGCTGATGCCATTCGTGATGTTAGCAAAGCCGATATCGCATTAACGAACGGCGGCGGCATTCGTTCTTCCATTGAAAAAGGCATCGTTACCAAAGGTGA
The DNA here is from genome assembly GCF_003217495.1 of Paenibacillus barcinonensis. Lineage (GTDB taxonomy): Bacteria > Bacillota > Bacilli > Paenibacillales > Paenibacillaceae > Paenibacillus > Paenibacillus barcinonensis. Next base: position 117,399 of record NZ_QJSW01000008.1, read on the forward strand.
TGTGATTACCGTGCTTCCTTTTGGCAATCAAGTCGTAACGCTTGAGATCAAAGGCGCTGATGTGCTTGCGGCACTGGAAAACGGTGTGCGCTCCTACCCGGAACCAAGCGGAGGCTTCCCGCAAGTATCTGGAATCACCTTCAAGATTGATGCAGCCGCTCCAAAAGGCAGCCGTGTGCATACAGTGATGGTGGGGAATAAAGCGCTCGATCCGGCAGCTACCTATACCCTTGCCACCAATGATTTCACGGCTGTCGGCGGTGATGAATACACCATGTTTGCCAAGTATCCGGTAGCAGGCATGTATGGTGCTATGGATGAAGCTCTGATCAACTACATGCAAAAGCTTGGTGCCGTGAATATTCAGACAGACGGCCGCATCAGTGAAGGCAAAACAGCTTCCGTGGAGCCGGGAGCACCGGGTAGTGAAGCACCGATAACTGTTCCGTCACCTACACCATCGAAGCCTCAACCAGAGCAGCCTAAGCCGGAAAAACCTGTGAAGCCAGCACCGGGTAAACCATCTCCAGCTCCTGCTAAAATGCATATTGTAAAATCAGGAGAATCCCTATACTCGATCTCCAAGCAATATGGCACAACGTGGCAGACACTGCAAAAGCTGAACCACATCAAAAATCCAAACCGGATCTATCCAGGTCAAACGTTGACATTGCCGACGGCTTCATAATCAGCAACGTAACATACGTTAACCAAACCAATCAAGGGAGTCTCTCGGCCAGAATAATCTGGATAAGAGACTCCCTTGTCTTCTTGATGCTAGCTGTAACGTTCTCGTTGATTTTTGATGCGCTCTCTACGGTTGCAGACATTGTCAAAAATAAATCCCTTGCAACCCTCAGCCTCGCACTTTCAAGCTATCTCCACTACCCTGAACTATAAGCATTTTGCTAACAACATCGGTATTCATACCGTTTGCCATTCAGGAAGGCTGCAACATTTTTTGCGCTGGTTTTGCGTAAAAACACATGGAAGGCTGTAATCTTTGTGCTTTGTTTATGCTCAAAAGAGCTTTAGCTAAAATGTTGATCCTTCAATCTTGATTATAGTTACTTCGTATGATCAATTGCTCAACATCCATTCATTTGTGTACCCAAAGTCCTCACATTTCAGTAAAAACAATGACTTTGACACCTTAAAAGGCCGTTCGACATAATATGCAGTCCTATAATATACACCTATGTCATCCCTTATCATGCCGATCTCGGGCTGAGCAACTCTATATCTTTATCTTATCTCTGCTGGACTTGTTCGATGACATAAGTTATCGCTTCCTGTGCTGTCAACTGGATTCGACTTGTTTCACCGGATGCAGCAAGCTTGTGTGAGCCCAATTCCACTTGCGCTTCGCCCGCACCTCTGCCAACGACGATATGCACCGGCAGTCCAATTAACTCGGCATCTTTGAATTTTACACCCGGACGCTCATCCCGATCATCGACGAGCACACGTAAGCCGCGATCCAATAACTGCTGCTCCAGTTCAAGCACAAGCTTCTGCTGCTGCTCGTCCTTCCAGCTTACAGGAATCAGATGAACATCATACGGTGCTACGGATGCGGGCCATCGAATGCCCGTCTCTGTAGCATGCTGCTCCGCAATCGCTGCCACCAAACGTGATACCCCAATGCCATAACATCCCATGACAGGGGCACATTGACGACCATTACGGTCGAGGAAAGAAGCCCCCATGGCATCACTGTATTTCGTGCCCAGTTTGAAAATATGCCCCACCTCGATCCCTTTAGTAAACACAAGCGGTTCGCCGCACAATGCACAATGATCTCCTGCCTCGGCAAAACGGATACGCTCTACTTGATCCAAAGCAAAATCAATTCCCGGACGTACACCTGACAGATGCATCCCGGCTTCATTCGCTCCAGTTATGGCTTGTGGCATAGCAGCTACGTCCACATCGACGATCATCCGTACTCCCAGCCCCACGGGTCCAAGATAACCAACGGTGAGCTGAGCCTGCGAGGCGAGTGCTTCATCATCAGCAAGAACCAGTTCTTCTGCTCCAAGCACCTGCTTCAAGGCAATTTCATTCAGCTCATGATCCCCGCGTACAAGTGCCGCAACCAGCTGACCATCGGCCAGGTAGAGCAAAGTTTTGATCATCTGTTCTGCCTTCTTATTCAGGAAAGAGCTTAACTCGGCAATCGTGCGAACATCTGGTGTAGCAATTCGCGATACTTCAGCCCCCATGCCTGCTCCCTCTGCTTGGATATACTCGACAGACGAGGAAGATTGAAATGCCGCCTTCTCCAGATTCGCAGCGTACCCACAATGATTGCATGTGACAATCGTATCTTCCCCTACATCAGCAAGGGCCATGAACTCATGGGTCTCTCCTTGTCCCCCAATGGTCCCGGCGTCCGCCTCCACCCGAAGATAATTCAGACCGCAGCGCTCCAGAATGCGGCAGTATGCTGTATTCATCGCCTGATAGGTACGATCCAGTTCATCCCAGTCTGCTGCGAAGGAATAAGCATCCTTCATGATAAATTCACGTCCACGCAGCAGCCCAAACCGCGGGCGACGCTCGTCTCGAAACTTGGTGCCAATCTGATACAGCGTAAACGGCAGCTTGCGATACGAATTAACTTCATCCCGCGCCAGTGCTGTAACGACCTCCTCATGCGTTGGCCCAAGCGCAAATTCCCTGGTATGCCGATCCTTCAATCGCATCAGCTCGGGGCCGTACTGTGTATATCTGCCAGACTCTTCCCATAATTCGGCTGGCTGCATGACGGGTAGCAGCACCTCCTGACATCCGGCACGATCCATCTCTTCCCGCACGATTCGCTCCACGTTCAGCAGCACTCGGCGACCTAGCGGCAAATAACTGTATATGCCTGCCGCTAACTGCCGAATCATACCTGATCGAAGCAGCAAGCGGTGTCCAGCTGCATCGGCCTCCGCTGGAGCTTCACGTAGTGTAGGAACAAGCAATTGACTTTGACGCATTTTAGAAAACACTCCTTATTGTTCGGATGGATATGGCCTGAGCATATCGGCTTAAACAGCAAAAAGACACATTCGTCAAGGGACGAATGTGTCGTGGTACCACCCTTATTTAACTGCATACCTGTCTGCTTCATGCACCGCATGATGATATACAGTCCTATGGAGCATAACGGGCCCTTCCGGCGCAGGTTGCAGTCCGTTAATACATGGACATTCCCCTTCGCAGCTAACGAGGGAGGAATTGCGCAGCAGCTACAGGAATGTTGCACCAATCCACTCCCTCTCTGGTGTAGCCAACTTGCGTAATCATGTCCTCGGTAAACGCTATTTCCATTTTTGATCACATTAGAACATTTATAAGAACTTGTCAACAAATACCTATGCATCACCGGGCTTGAAACGAAATCCACAACAGTGGCTGACACGGCTCCTGGTTCACTGTAAAATAGAGAAATAACATCTCAAGGATCACACACCACACGCCCTAATGTAATCCTAATGCACGGTGCCTTAATAAAAATGTATCCTTAATAAAGGAGTTTGTCTTATGCCCTATATTATCTATGATCTTGAATTTACAGTAAGCCGCAATACTCGCTACTCATCTGAAATTATTGACATCGGTGCCGTTAAAGTAAGTGAAGACACCAACGGCGTGCTCTCCGTCACCGACACCTTTCATACCTATGTTCGGCCATCCAACAAACCCGTCCTGTCGACTGACACCGTCCAGTTCACAGGCATCACTCAGAAAGACATTGATGCAGCCCCCCTGTTCCCGGCAGCGTTAACTCAATTCATAGACTGGATGGGCACTGAACCTTACTATATGTGCTCCTGGGGACCGGATGATCGCAGCAAGCTGATCTCCCATTGCCGCACACATCAGCTGGATGTGGCCTGGATCACCAATCATAATGACTTGCAGCAGCAATGGTCGCGAGCGATGCGCAAGGAAGGCAAATTCCGTCAGCTCGGTCTAGCCCAGGCGCTTGAGCTCTGCGGTATTGAATTTGACGGTACACAGCATCGCGCACTGGATGATGCGATTAATACTGCAAAAGTGTTCATGCACCAATTTGATCAGTTTACATTGGAGCACAACTGTGCAGCCGATGATGAAGGTGTAACCTCGAAAGTGGTGTACTCCAGTGCTGCACAAGATGAGGAGAAGGAGTCGCCATTCGGCAACCTTGCCAATCTGTTCAACACAAAAGAATAGGATCACCGCCGGGGTTACTTGCTCATCATGCGTTCTATGAATCGTCGTATACCTGATGCCAGCGCCTAAGATGCTCCTTCATCAGGATACGGTAATGCTTCGGTTCAAGAATCTCGGCCTCTGGTCCATACTTGGATATCCAGCTCAGAAATTGATCAACATCGCCTAATACCGTTTCAAACAGTAGGGTACCTTCGGGCTCAATCGTCACAATGGGGGCTGCTAACAAACGCTCTTGCATCACGTGTTCCACAACCAGGGAAGAGAATCGGATTTTGACCACAGCCCCTTCCGAACTCCCTTTCATAGTTCGGGCAGTACGAAAATAGGACTGGATCAAATAATCATTTTTGCGGAAAGTGCGTGGCATCATTCGTAAATCCTGTAGTCGATTAACCTCGAACGTTCGTATTCTCTCCGATAGATGACAATAGGCTACAAGATCAAATTGATATTCCCTCGGAATTAAAAAATAAGGATCCATACGAATAATTTCCTTCTCCTCCTGAGACTGGTAGCTCCCTTCAACGCTGTTTTGTGAAATTCCGGCTTGAAGCAGCGTGATGAGGGATGAATTCGGCTCATCCCCCTGCTGATCATCCCACACATTCGTTCCCTCTCTGAACATTCCGCTGATCTGCTCTGACCATTCGACCTGATCGGTACTGTGTTTCAGACTGGAAGCAACTACTTTCTCATAAGCACTCTCGAATGCAGGCTTTAACAGCGGACGAATATCATCCATCACCTCAGCCAACTGCATGAACGCCTGTGCTTCCTCATCTGACCAATTAAGCGGATACATGGCAAAATGGCTGATAAACATGTACCCTCTTCCATGTCCCATATTGGCAATCGGGATATGCATTGCACTGAGGGCCTCCATGTCGCGGTAAATCGTCCTTTCCGTTGTCTCGCATCGCTCGGCAAGCTCACGGGCTAAAATACCAGGCTTGGCTTGTACCAGCGTGATAATGCGCATTAATCGGATTAGTCGGTCTGTCATTTTGCCAGGCCCTCCATGGTGTTGTTTCAAATCGTATGCTACAGCTCCATCCTTGACTGGTATAGTATTGATGTATACATTCGACTTGTCGCTTGACTTCACCTTCATAAAAAATATGTAAACTCGTTCCCTCTATAACGTTACCACTCGGTTTGATTTTATTCACTTAACATCGTATTCTGGCGATTATGATAACCGGTCGTAAACGTAATGCCATAGTGATAACGAAGCTTTTCGACAATCTCGGCTTCAGCGTAATAATCCAGATCCTGTTTGCGCGCAGCTTCGATTAGCAAAGCATCCGCATGACGGCGCAGCAAATCACTTCCTTCTTCAATGCGGCCTCGTTCGTAAGCACGCAAAGCCTGTTTAAGTAATGGAACCGTTTCGTTCAACTTAATCGTTTTTTCAACTTTCGGGTCCTCTGGCTGGCGAAGCATGCCCAGATGACTTGTGTACTGAATATAGAGCTGTTCTCTCCGAAGCAGCACACGTTGACTCTGCTTTAATTTGCGGGTACTCCAGTAAGCAGAGCATACAGCCGCTTTGCCTGAAAAATGAGGTCCTACAGCAAATTCAAGCAAAATTTGTTTGCTTTCCCCCTTGTATACATCTCCTAGCCGAAGGACCCAGCCAATATCCGTTTCTTTGGAACGGCATCCGTAGATGCCTTTCAATTGAACTCCATGTTCCGGTTTGAGCAAAAGCTCTAAATCTCTCGACATAATTTTGGGTGCTATTTTCCTAAGTCTTTTGGCAGGGGCTCCATACCGCCACTCTACCATCATATATACGGGATCAGCCCCCCCTGTCGGTATAGCCTCTTTATTCCACGAATAAGATACTTCAAAGACTGAGTTCACTGGTAGTCTCTCCCCCGATTTATGTGTATTATATTCTAAGTTAGCAGGGTGAATGGACACTATATTGTCACGGAACATATGTTCTTATTATTTTTTTCCATTATATTAGTTTTCCTCCCCTTAATTCGCCTAGAAGCGACATTAAACGACGAAAAAGCCTGGCCATTAGCCAAGCTTTTGACACACCTCTCTATGACAAGTCCTATCTTAAACGGCAGGAGGATTGATCTCCATTTTGTGCATGTGCTGTGCACTATCCGTTTCAATGACAGGCGCATAAGTTACACTGTCAATAATAAGTTTGCGTCCTACTGGCTCATCGTTTACCGTAATTATAATCGTTTTCGTTAAAATATTATGATTCGATGTACACATATTATTCTACTCCTTCATTTCACAAAATTCATTTAAATCAAATCTATTGGGTATAAGGCAATATATTGCATATTTATGCATAACATATACACAAAAAAAGTGTTTACTATTTTTTTATTTTTCCATTCTCACTATCGTTTATTACCCCAAAATATCTAAAGTTAAACATTTGTTTCATTTTCGATCTTTTTAGGCCCTTTCGGGTAATAATACATAATCCTCTTGAACCCTTCGTCCCGTTTTTGACGTATAATGAAAGAGCCGTAATTCAACAAATGACGACGAATTCGGCAACCGATCCATTTTACTGAAGAAAGAGGTGGTATTGATGCCAAAATCCATTCCGGGTTATGTCATTCGGGTGTTCCTCAGCACTTCTATACTTTTCATCATTATATTAGCTTCCACTGCTCATGCAGCGAGTGCCAATATATTTTCCGACATTTACAGCGGATGGGAGCGCGTCTCTGAATTGCCTGGCGAAGTAAACGCTTTGCAGGAAAGCTACAAGCAAACAATGGAGCAGTTAAATCAGACCTCTGCACAATTGGGACAAGCCCAGGCTAACGTTGAGGCCTTCAAGGCGCAGAACGAACAGCTCCTGGCCCAGAACCAGAAGCTGACCGAGATGGTCAGCAAGTTGCAACATGAACAGGATGCCAGAACCGCCACAGCACAGCGTATTCAAACGATGGTGATCACAATCGTTTCTCTCATCGTAGGTTACTTCCTTCTGATTCGTGTGATGCGTTGGGGAATGCGCCGCCGGTCAGGCCGAGTATAACAGGACAGGAGCAATGGCATGAACATACATCTGAACCATGCTGAAGCTGGCACAGCCGGACAGGTGGTTACTTTTTCACTGATACAAGACGACCGGCTTCACATTCTGCATCCGCAGCAGATCGTTGCATTTCGCGGCTCCAGCAGCAGCCGGCAGGATAAATTCATGAATATATCGGGCATATATCGCAAAAAAAAGCTGATTAAGTCGGAGATCACCGGCCCCTGTCAGTTTGTCGCCGCCCTTCCGCCTGGATTCACCATGAAAGAAGTGCAGCTAACGGAAAATAGTGATCTCCTCTATGATTTTCGCCATTTGTTCTTCTATACCGACGGTGTCACCATGCATACCAAAATTCAGAAGATCAAAAACATGCTGATTACCAGGGATGCCGTCAAGATGAAGTTCTCGGGCCAAGGCAAGATCGGACTGCTCACACAGGGTCAGGTATGCCAGCAAGAGCTTCACCCCACCGCCCCGCTCTATGTGGACGCCGGAAGCATTATAGCCTACCCGGAGAACGCTCATCTGGAGCTGACCGTATACGGGAATAATCTGGCCAGCCAGCATATGAACTATCACTGGAAAATGACAGGACACGGCTCAGTGCTCTTTCAGGCTGGACGTGAAAATTACAAGCTGCAGCAGGACGTGAACGATGAGGGCTTGTTTAAACGTATATTAAAGGAAGTTATTCCCTTCGGTAATGTAATCATTAAATAACTCCATTCACGGATTTCTAAAAAATATGCCGATCCGCCATAGATGTGGTATACTGTAGCCGGACAATTAAAGAAGAAAATCCATGCCCTGCGGCATGGGAGAGGTTCGCGAACTCCCTCTACAAGACTGGACCAGCTTATGGCACGTTACTTACTTATCGGTATGCTCAGCTTACAGTCTTGCGTACAGTTCTCCGCGGTTATATATGTGACACAGGCTTCGCGTGTTGAAGTGGTGTATATGTCTGACACGGTGTACGTAAAAAACTAAGGACACTTGCTTATAGCAGCTTTTTTGAAGCCGCTATTGAGAAGGTGTGTTTTTTGATGGATGCCAGTTCATGAACTTCTCTGTTCTTCCGACATTCCTTGCTACCGTGCAGGGGTGATCTCAAGAAGATGGAGAGGTTTTTTTATGTTGAATGAAGAAAAAGCTGTCGTTGTATTCAGCGGCGGACAGGACAGCACAACTTGTTTGTTCTGGGCGAAACAGCAATTTGCTGAAGTGGAAGTCGTTACGTTTGACTATGGTCAGCGCCATAAGCTCGAAATTGAGTGTGCCGCGGCCATTGCCAAGGATCTGGGTGTGCAGCAAACAGTACTTGATATGAGCCTGCTGAATCAGCTTGCCCCTAGCGCACTCACACGTTCCGATGTGGAAATTACCCATGAAGAAGGCGAATTGCCAAGCACCTTCGTGGATGGTCGGAACCTGCTGTTCCTTAGCTTTGCAGCCATTCTGGCTAAACAAAAAGGTGCTCGTCATCTGGTTACAGGGGTGTGCGAGACAGACTTCAGCGGGTACCCCGATTGCCGGGATTCCTTTGTGAAGTCGATGAACGTGACTCTTAATCTGTCGATGGATTATCCCTTTGTCATTCACACCCCACTGATGTGGCTGGACAAAGCAGCAACGTGGAAAATGGCGGATGAACTCGGCGCTTTTGATTATGTGCGCGAACGCACGCTCACTTGTTATAACGGTGTTATCGGTGACGGATGCGGTGAATGCCCTGCCTGCAAGCTGCGCCAAGCCGGACTAGACCGCTACGTGCAGGAACGCATGTCTGCGCTTGAAGCAGCGTCCTCCATTGGAGTGGATGTACGATGAGAGAGCCTGGAACGTTTCGAATCGTTGAACGGTTGCAGCGCATTGATCAGGATATTCTGCCCTCACAGCTGAGATATCATCGCAGACGTGTGCTGGTCAGCAAGGAGTTCACGTTTGATGCAGCGCATCATCTGCACTGTTATGAAGGCAAGTGTAAAAACTTGCACGGGCATACGTATAAGGTGGTTTTTGGCATCAGCGGTTATCCGGGTGACACCGGGCTGACGGTTGATTTTGGACATATCAAGGACATCTGGAAAAGCCGGATTGAAGGTTATCTGGATCACCAATATTTGAATGAGACTTTACCTTTAATGAATACTACGGCTGAAAATATGGTGGTCTGGCTGTTTGAGCAGATGGAACAGGCTTTACAGACCGAGCCATACGCAGGACTTACCGAAGGCGCTCGCACGGAATTCGTGCGGCTCTTCGAAACCCCGACCAGTTATGCCGAGGCCAGACGGGAGTGGATGATCCATGAGTAGTGTACAAGATCAGAAGCAGACCGGATCGGCTGCAGCGCATAATCCAGCTCCTGCCGGGCAAGCACGTATCCCGGTGATGGAGGTGTTTGGTCCGACCGTCCAGGGCGAAGGCATGGTGATCGGACAAAAAACGATGTTTGTGCGCACCGCGGGCTGCGATTATCGCTGCTCCTGGTGCGACTCCGCCTTTACCTGGGACGGCAGCGGCAAGGACCAGATTCGCATGCTGACGCCGGAGGCGGTATGGGATGAATTGCGCCGCCTGGGCGGTACGCGTTTCTCCCATGTGACCCTCTCCGGCGGCAACCCCGCCCTGCTGGCATCGCTGGGCGGGCTGGTTGCCCTGCTGCGGGAGAACGGCGTCCGCACCGCGGTCGAGACGCAGGGCTCACGCTGGCAGCCATGGCTGGCGGACATTGACGAGGTCACTGTCTCGCCCAAGCCACCCAGCTCGGGCATGGACACCGACTGGGCCGTGCTCGATGAGGTGATGGGCCGCCTGGCTGCTGGCCCGGCCAATCAAAGCCATAGTCTGAAGATCGTAATCTTCGATCAGACCGATCTGGACTATGCCCGCCGTGTGCATACACGGTATCCGGGCACGGCTTTATTTTTACAAACGGGAAACCCGGATGTTGCTTCAGTCGATACGCCTGATCTGGCAGCTTCCCTTCTCGCCCGTTACGAGTGGCTGATTGATCAGATCAGTGCGTCGGATGATTTAAATAATGTGCGCGTGCTTCCACAGCTTCATACGCTGGTGTGGGGCAATAAACGCGGTGTCTAAATCGTTAGTACAGGCCGCATCGCCTGTTATATATACAAAATCTATATAAGATTTATACCAGATTATATTGCTGCGAAGCCTGAGACTTCGACAGATCAAGGAGTGTTTACGAAACCATGAGACAACCTGACGAGATGCAAGATGTAACATTGCTGGGCAACCAGAATGTGAAATATACGTTTGAATATGATCCGGGCATACTGGAAAGCTTTGATAACAAGCACCCGTACCGTGATTATTTTGTCAAATTCAACTGCCCGGAGTTCACCAGCCTGTGCCCGATTACGGGTCAGCCGGACTTTGCAACGATCTACATCAGCTATATTCCCGATATCAAAATGGTGGAAAGCAAGTCGCTCAAGCTGTACCTGTTCAGCTTCCGCAACCATGGTGATTTTCACGAGGACTGCGTGAACATTATTATGAACGATCTGATCAAGCTGATGGACCCGCGCTTCATCGAAGTCTGGGGCAAATTCACCCCGCGCGGTGGCATCTCCATCGACCCTTACACGAACTACGGCAAGCCGGGAACGAAATACGAGCAGATGGCCGAGCATCGCATGATGAATCATGACATGAACCCGGAGACGATTGATAATCGTTAAGTGTTCAGGAGGGTGAACGCTGTGGACAAATAATCGAAATAGGCTACTCCCTTACTGATATGCTCCCATCATAGTAGACAGTAGAAAAAAACAAAACTCTACTTCTACCGTGATGGGATTTTTTGTAACGTCCAAAAAAAGCCCCATTTCATATGAAATCAGGCCATTCTGTTGTTGTAACGTTCTCCGCTGTTCCCCTTGTCGCTTCCTTCAATCTATCCTATTATGTAACAATATGCTTAATTGCATAGAATCTAACAACAGGCGCTGATCCCTCGTGACCGCGACCAAAGGAGAACTGATATGTCCACTCAACCTACCTTAGCCAAGGATGCCGCTGCGCGTTCGATGGCTCCACCCGGATTGGATGCCCAAGGCACCGTATACCGGATTCTCATCGCCATCAGTCTGGTGCATCTGTTTAATGATTCCATTCAGTCTGTTATTCCGGCGATCTTCCCCATTTTAAAAGATTCCATGCACCTTACCTACACACAGATCGGCTGGATTGCGTTTGCGATTAACTTTACCGCATCCATTATGCAGCCAGTCGTTGGCTGGTTTGCCGATAAAAAACCGACCCCGTCGATCCTCCCGATTGGCATGGGCTTTACGTTTACTGGCATGCTGCTGTTAGCCTTTGCTGACAGCTATACGATGGTGCTCATCTCCGTCATATTTGTCGGTCTCGGCTCTGCTGCCTTCCATCCAGAAGGCTCCAGAGTATCTCACATGGCTGCCGGACAACGTCGCGGGCTGGCTCAATCCATCTTCCAGGTAGGCGGCAACGCCGGGCAATCTCTCGCTCCCCTGCTGACACGCTGGATTTTCATCCCGTTTGGTCTGTTCGGGGCCATCGGCTTCACCGGGATTGCAGCGATGGGCATCGCTATTCAGCTTTATGTTGCCCGGTGGTACGGAAGGATGCTGAACTCGGGCGCATACCTGCGGAAACAGGCAGCCGCTCGCCGTGCTCCGAATCCAGCCCTGCGCAAAAAAATTGCAGCGGCGATTACCCTCCTGATTCTGCTCGTATTTGTTCGATCATGGTATGTTTCATTGATCGGTAGCTTCTACGCATTTCACCTGAAGGAAGCATTTGCATTATCTACCGAGGACGCGCAGATTTATATTTTCCTATTTCTCGCGGCGGGCGCACTGGGCACCTTCTTTGGCGGCCCGCTCGCAGATCGCTTCGGTAAACGCAACATGATCTTCCTATCTATGGCAGGAGCTGCACCGCTGGCACTGCTCCTGCCTTATGCCAATCTGTTCTGGACGGGCGTGCTGCTGACGATAATCGGTTTTATTATGTTATCCAGCTTCTCGGTAACGGTTGTATATGCGCAGATGCTTATTCCCGGCAAGATCGGAACCGTCTCGGGTCTCATCACCGGCCTTGCTTTTGGAATGGGGGGCTTGGGCGCGCTCGTGCTGGGCAGCTGGATTGACGCCATCGGCGTATCACCTGTGATGCAGCTGTGCAGCTTCCTTCCGTTGATCGGTATTTTCACGTTTCTGCTGCCATCCGATAAGCTGCTCAATCGCTGGGCACAGGAAAACGGCAGTGAGGAGTAAATAAACACGCTTCAGTCTCTCTGATGCACCAAAAAAAGGTTCCTGCTCGTACGGTTTACCGACGAGTAGGAACCTTTTGTTCTTTCCTTTTTGCTCATATCAACTGCCTAGGCCGTTTGTTGTCTGCTCCAGCCTCGCCATCCTGCCAGAATAAGTATGATGAATAGCACCGCAAAACAATCAAACGCTCTCTGTAATCCAAACCACTGAGTCATCAGGCCAAGACCAATAGCAGGCAATACAACGCCAAGATATGTTCCGACATAAAATAAAGAAAGAACATCTGCGCGCCACTCATCCGAGGTCGTCTCATTCACAAGAGCCAGGCTGCCTGCATAGAGCGGTCCATATCCCATCCCTACACAGACAATAGACGCACTCAAGCAAATCAGTGATCCAGTATGCACCGTGACAACTAGCAGCAGTAGCCCTAATCCGATCAGAATTGTGCCGAACAGGCCCATGCTACGCAGCTTCCAGCGTGCACTTCTGAATTGGGCTATGGCAGCAATGATTAATACGATAGCTACAATAAGCCCGGACAGGACATAGCTTGTTTGTCCGATCCATTCATTTAAATACATCGGAATTGTCGAGCCATACAGGCTCGTAATTCCCCATGCTACGAATGATGACAGCACGGCAACGCTAAATGTTTTTGTTCCCGAGCGCGGAAGCGTCGGCAGATGAAGCTTATACCCGGAAGCCCTTCCTGATAATTCAGCGCGGGAGCTAATGAGACACACGAGGCCAGGAATCATAAGCAATAAATGAATGAAATAAGGCAGCTGTGTAGGATAAGGAGCGTACTGCGCCAGGATGCCCCCCATCATCGGCCCTAGAGCATTGCCGGCCGTCACGGCGATAGCACCCACCATGGCGGCCTGCCTTCGATTCTGCTGTGGATGTAGTCGGGTCAGAGCAGCAACCGTAACGCCGTTGAATATGCCCACGGATATCCCCTGCAGAACTCTGGCGACGACAAGCATCGGGTAACTCGTAGCAAACAGAAGGCAGAGTGTGCCTGACATCGCGATCATCATGCCGGGCACAAGAAATCTGCGAAAACCGCCACCGGGTAACAGCTGCCCAGTGATCACAATTGACGGAATCAGAGCAATTGCATAAGCGGCAAAGGCAATGGACAACATGCCGGGTGTAAGATGCCACTGCTGCTTATATAATGCGTAGATGGGAGAAACAAGATTAAGACCCATTACTGCAATAAACAAGCCATATGCGGCTGACCAATAGGAGAAGCGCTTCGAGCGTGTGCGCACCTTGTCCAGCCGGATGACATCCGGTAGCTGCTGTAACGAATATGAGATTTTCTTCATGCCTTCTTCGTCCATTTCAGCCTGAATACGTACGCGGGACACATGCCGCTCTCGCGATCTTACCGTTGCAATATGATCAATATTTATTCCCAGACCAGCAAAGAGATTGGATATGCGCGCCAGCACTCCGGGGTGATTGCTCACCGTCACCGACAAGACACACTCTCCCATGACCTCTCCCTCCCTTGAAGAACCGCCTGCTTCTGAACAGGCGGACTTGTAATTTAGACATGATTTGCGATGATGCTTTGGATGATATTGTGCCAGCATTTCTTTATATTGGGAAAACACCCTGCCTTGGAACAAAAATTCAGCACAATCCGCTTCCATCAGCGTTTTCAGACACGCCCTAGTTTAGATACCTTAATCCCCATCCATTTTTTGTTCCTGCCATCACAGTGTGTTCACCAGGATCGAGGCCACAAAGATAGATGCTGTAGTTACGGTAGTAAAGCCTCCAACAAGCATCGGTGTGAGAATTTCATCCAGAATGACTTTGCGTTCTTCCTCATCTTCTGTAACCGAGCGACTGACTTCCTCACAAATGATATAATCGCCGGGAAAACCAAACATAGCTGTCAATGCTACAGGAATGCCTTTGAGCGGGTCCCATTTGAGTACCTTCGAAGCTACATAGCCACCAATAATGATACCTACGGCCGCGATTACAATGATTAGCAATACGGGTCCAAGGGATTGAATTAGTGCATCATACGTCACTCCACCTGCACTGGACATCACCACAACGATCAAGCCTACCATTGCTGCACCTGTTGTGCCTGCCTTGTCCATGATACGAGCCGGGAATATGCCTGCCATATGTCCCAGAATACCCAGCAGCAATGCCCAGATGCTGTAGTTGATTGAAGTTAGACTATTCAGCAGCACGGCCAGACTACCTGCAAAGAAGAGCAGGAATAGCAAAATTGGCGGCGTTTGGAAACGACTGGGTAGCAGCGATTTGGTTGTATTAACCGCGTGAGGATCAGAGCTGCCAAGGGAAGTTTTATTTTCAAAAAAGCCTTGTCCCTTCATCTTCAAAACATATCTGCGTAACAGATTTGTAGCGATTGGCATACCGAAGAGAGAATGAATCGCCATAATAACGGCTGGTATTGTAATCAGATACGCAAGATTTAACTCCTGCAGCTTCTGCGTTGTAATGAGATAAGACAGGATGCCACCTACAACCGGGCTTGCTCCCGATACCGCTACAGCATATCCATAGATCGGGGAAACGATGAGCAAAATGAGCACAGTACCCATTACTGTTGCGAACAACGAAATCAGTATGGCCTTGTACTGTGATCGAATCAGCTTAAGCGGGATCAGTGTTCCCATATGAACGACTAGCGGTGCGACCATCAGACTCCCGAATGCGGTCAGGGCAGAACTTTTGACAATACCCTCCGGGAAAAATCCAGCCCAGCTAAGCAGCAGGAATCCGACCAGAATGATAAGTAACGAAGGAATACGCGCTCTGGACCATACAGAAACTAACTCACCTACGGCCAGAAGAAGTAATAAGATGGCGGCTACAAAAATCGGCTGACTAAACATGTGGTTTCCCCCGTTCTCGTGTAAAAAAATGCATTGACTCGCTCTTATATCATTTTAAACGTTCACCTTCAAGATACACTTGCTCTATATTGCTGCTTGTCTGTAGCAGTGTAATATCTGACAACGGATTCGCTCCGAGTACAATAATATCGGCCAATTTACCCGCCTCAATAGTGCCAATCTGCTCGCTCATCTGCATCGCAGCTGCGGCGGAACGAGTTGCAGCCACGATCGCTTCCATCGGTGTGAAGCCAACATCGTTCACAAGCAATTCGAGCTCCAGTGCATTCCCTCCATGCTCTACCGGAGCACATGAACAGAAATCCGTACCTGAAGCAATGATGACTCCGGCCTTGTGAGCTGTAATCATATGCTCGATATGCTCCTGATACACAAGCTGTGCCTTGCGAATGCCGAATTCGGGCACCCCGAATTTATGTCCTTCCTGAATGATCCGATGAACAATGGATAACGTCGGCACAAGCACTGCCTTTTGCTCCAGCATCAGTTCAATACCACGTTCATCAATGTAGATCCCGTGTTCAATCGTTTTGACTCCCGCCACCAATGCATTAATGATCCCCTGTGTGCCTTGGGCATGTGCCGCGACATAGGATTGAACTGACTCCGCTTCATATACGATGGCTTTAAGCTCATCGAGACGAAACTGTGACCAGCGCGGATCGTCCTTCTCGGAGAGCACACCACCGGTAGAACACACCTTGAGGAAGTCGGCCCCTTCACGAAACTGCGTACGCGCCGTCTTGATACACTCATCCACTCCATCACAGGTTGTGAAAATGTTCATTTCACTCGGGAGCATATGAATATCTGCATGCCCACCCGTCTGACTCAACATGTGGCGGGAGGTTTTGATGCGTGGCCCTTTCACGACACCTTCCTTCATCAACTCACGAATAAATACAGCAACATGACTGCCGACATCCCTTACCGTTGTAAAGCCGGCCTGAATGAGCTTGGGCAGATCCTGCATGGCACGTCCCATCTGCATTTCGCTCGGCTCCAGAGCGACTTGTGCCATATTCAGTGATTTGGGACCATGAATATGGACGTGGGCATCAATCATGCCCGGCATGATCGTTTTACCCTGAAGCTCAACCACTTCTGCTCCCTCAGGTACGACAAAGCCGCTGATCGGGCCTGCATATGTGATCCTTTTCCCCTCAATAAAAACTCCACTATTCTCCAGCGGTTCTCCACCATTGCCATCAATAAGCGTCGCTCCGGTTAACCAGATTCGTTTCTCCATTTCACAGCTTCCCTTCTATGCAGTAATCGTTTGCTTTTTATATTGTTCAATTCGACGAATCGCGAGCATGTCTGCTGCCCGAAATGCAGGAAGCTCCTGTTGTCTCGCCAGTTCAAAAATGGCACCCAGCTGCTCATAAATTTTTCCTACATTATTTAACGCTCGTTCTCGTTGATAGCCTTGTAATTCATCAGCCACATTGATAAGTCCGCCGGAGTTAACAACATAGTCGGGAGCATAAAGAATCCCACGTTCATGCAACAGATCGCCATGGCGTTCTTCCTGAAGCTGGTTATTGGCAGCACCGGCAATGATTCGCGCCTGTAACAGCTGAATGGTATCGTCATTCAAAATGCCACCCATCGCACAAGGTGCAAATACATCACATGGCACTGTATAAATCTCGTGAACCCCTACTGCAACGGCATTGTAATCTCGGACAGCCCGGTCCACATGCTCTTGAACCACATCGGTGACGATAAGCTCGGCACCCGCCTCTTTCAGAAAACCACATAAATGATAAGCTACACTGCCAACTCCCTGTACAGCCACCACTTTATTAGATAAATCAGGAGAACCATAGACTTCATTCGCTGCCGCACGAATTCCTTGGAACACACCGTATGCAGTAACCGGTGAAGGATTGCCACTGCTTCCGAATTCAGGAGATACCCCTGTCACATAGCGAGTCTCCTGATGAATATAGTCCATGTCCGTTACGGTTGTGCCGACATCCTCGGCTGTAATATACCGTCCCTGAAGTGTATTCACGTATTTGCCAAATGCACGGAACAACGCTTCACTTTTATCTTTCTTGGGATCACCTATAATGACAGCCTTGCCCCCGCCAAGATTAAGACCGGCCGCAGCCGCTTTGTATGTCATCCCTCGAGCGAGACGAACAACATCTTCCAACGCTTCTTCCTCCGAAGCATAAGGGTACATGCGTGTTCCCCCCAGTGCAGGTCCGAGTGTAGTATCATGAATAGCAATGATGGCCCTGAGACCCGATTGCTTGTCCTGACAATACACTAATTGTTCTACGCCATAATTATCTAATAATGTGAATGTCATGTCTGTTTCCCCCAGTCATTTACGTCAGGTATATTGACATTATAAAAATCATCCCTATTGAAGTCATTAGAGAAGCATTGCTTCTTTTCAATAAAAATATGTGACTTCCCACAATTGACATCCATTTTCTATTTCAATGGAGATTTTAATATGTTAACTTATATAACAAATTCATCAGATAAGAGTTGATTGATATGAATACATTGGTGGAATGGTTGAGAGCTACATGGGGGACAGCTGCCGTCCAAATCTGGAGACGCGATAAGTATGATCGGCAGTGGAGATGCTGGTATCCATCGCTGGACCAGGAGGCTGGTAATCCGCCTCCGCTCTGGCTGGATGATGAATGTGAGGATGCAGCTTTGGGGTCTACGAACAACATACAAACACTTTCCTTCTCCATTGAGCTACTGGATCATTGCGATATCAAAGTGGCCTTACCCGAAGGAATTCGTGCTTCAACGGATCAAGGCTTGCTACTGGAATATGTGATTCGAGATACACTCATGCAGGAACAGATCACGATTGAACGTGCGCATCATGAACGCTGGCTGGGAGGGCTACGAGAATTGACCAGCTCTCTTGATCTGAATAACTTATTGTTCAAAATATTGGAGAACTCACTCAAGGTCATTCCCGCGGCTTCCAATGCGTTGTTTATGATGATTGACCCTGATACCCGGAAATGGGTGCCCAAGGCCCAGATCGGATTCAAGGATTCCATCTACCGAATAACCTCGGATATTGAGGAAGGAATTACAGGGGCCGTTTATCGGGAAGGCAAGGGTAAAATCTATGAAGACAATACGCTCAAGTTTGAAGAAACCGTTCGTAAGCTGAGTCTGGAGAATGCCAGTATTTTCGCAGAATCAAGCCACTACAGCGGGTTTGCCAAAAGAACGATTGCCGTGCCTGTTACGATGAACAAGGACCGTATTGGCGTTATGCTTGTGTATCAATACAAAGATACCAAGCTATTGAATGAAAGCGATCTGATCAAGCTTCAAGGCTTCGCTGATCAGGCTGCTATAGCAATCTCCAATGCACGTATGGTTAATGAGCTTGTTGAAACCAACGGATATCTGGTCATCCGAAACGAAATTCATAATCTATTCACTCAACTGTCCATGGATAACCGCTCCTTGCCGGAAATGATTCAGGCGGTGGAAAAAAATATAGGTTTGCCTACCCGCTTCGTCGATCTCACCAAACAAGAGTGGTACCCTGTACAGCATAAAGTACCCTTCTCCGCTTCAGAGCTGGATCAGACCTTAGGCAAAAATCTGGCTCCCGTCACACTTGATTCGGATGGGGAAGTTCCTTATTATATTTTCCCTGTTCATAACGGTCCTGTGCTGGCTGGCTGCTTTGTGGTACAGCTAAATCGTCCGCTGCGTGCACTAGACTATGATATTCTGGAGCAGGGAAGTGCTGTCGTCATGCTGCAGTTGATGAACACCTACTCCATGACTGAGATGGTGTATCGACGGAGAAGGGATTTCTTCGAAGAGCTCATTCAGTATCGGGAGCCTGCTGAGCTTGCTGATAAGATGCAGCGCTTTGGTTTGTCTAGTCAAAAGCCTATGTTTGTCTGTCTCTTGCATCTGGCGGAAAATGTTCAGGACTTAAAGGAAAGCAACATCCTTATGCAACGTTTGATTGCTCTTATTGAAAAAGAACTTTCCGGTGAAAGCGTCCTGTTATTCAGTTCACATGACAAGGTTACACTCTTGATTCAGGCGCACCAGGCACGCATTCAGCATCAACTCGCAGGCAAGTTGAAAAGCCTGCTCAAGCAAGACGCTAACTCAGGTCTCCCTCTTTTATATGGAGGCATTGGGGGACTATACTCCGGCTTGGAGCATGTAGCCAGAAGTCATGAGGAGGCGTCACGCACACTGCTGTTCCTCCGCAAAAGTCAGCGCACAGGTATTATGCAATATGAGGAGATTGGTATTAATCGGCTGTTTCTACAACAGGATATGAAAGAGATCGAAAGCTACATTCATGATGTGCTATCCCCACTGCGCAGTTATAAATATCAGGCAGAGGAGCTTGAGCTGACACTACGTGTATATATGGAAAATAACCGTTCCATGTCGCTCACAGCAGAACAGCTTCATATTCATCCCAACACGTTGTACACACGGCTACGTAAATTAGAGGAGATTCTGGCACTGGATTTGAATGATAGCGAGGACTGGATGAAGGTGTATCTTGCTTGTCATTTAAGTAAAATTTATTAGGCGACGATCGAGCTATTCAGCTTCCTGTCGCCGAACCAGTTCATTTCAATTTTTATTAGGGAAGAGGTTCAGAGGGGTAGCTGGTGTAATCCTCATTTTTTCACATGTGCTGGGTGTACAGATTGACTGGAATGGTATCACCGTTTTAGAGCATAGGTCAATGGAACGTCTTAAAGGAATTATTATTCTCTATGATATTAAATGTGACAGGCTCCTGTCGTTCTGAATGATACGAGCTGCAGGAGCCATGATGATGGTGAATGGTGACAGGATATATCTATATTGTTAACTGTTCATACATTCGTACCTATCCACATGAACATGTATCGAGCAACATCAGCCTAGGATCTATTTTAAACGTTGCAGAATCAAACGTTTTTTGTATAGCATTTTCCCCACCTCAGCCACGTCCTGAATCGTATTTTTGTTGCTGACTGAGCCAAAAATCATACCCGCCACAGGCACCAGCTGGAACAGCTTCTTCCAGCCAAACGACTCGCTATACGAATTAAACACCTCACGCCACCCCTGCATTTGGGATACCACCTCGACCAGCTTATCCGGGTTGTCGTAATCCGCCAGTTCTTCAATAATCGCTTTTTTGCCCACAATATCTGCGGAAGAGAACTGCAGACATTTCACAATAAAGATGCGCTCCAGCGGATCATCGGGATCAAAGCCGTAACATAGCGCCATCTCCTGCAGTACTTTCAGCGAAAGTCCCATAACGATTGGAATATCGGCTGCAATGGTGACTATTCCACCAAATCCCGTTGCGGCTCCTTGTGCCGCAGCAAACTTGCTTCGACTGTCGGTAATGTTATCCGCTACGCGGTCCAGCACCTCCATCGGTAATTTTTCCACACTATACATTTTGGCCGTTATCTCCGCTTCTGCATCCTGCTCCAAGCGGTAGCCGTAATCTGTCAACCCGTAACCTGCTCGCTCAGCCTCCTCTTGCAAAAGCTTGGCTACTTTTTTCTTCTGTACAAGAAACTTGCCACCCGTCTGAAGGTATTGACCCACGTCGTTCAAGGACTCACCAATCTTCTGCTTTAACGCCTTCGGCATCGCTTTATCCAGCATGACAAACGGCAAACGCCCGATTTTATCCCAAATGAAGAGATCCTTTTGTTCCTTCTCCCACTTTATAATTTGTGCAAGTTCCCGATCCAGTGTCTCGCGTGATTCCATCTATGTTCCTCCTAGCAGGCTGTAATGGTATATCCCTCAATATTGAATACTGCTGCCTTGCCTATGCCTTCTCACCTTAACGTATCCTAACCGAAGCGCTACATCAGACTGAAAACAAACCTGTTTCATCCAGCGATCTCAGGTGAGCTTATTGGACCCGTATCCTGCTTTCTCCTATTCTAACGATTATCAGAAACCTTATATCACTGAACACACGCAGCAAACGCCCATTTGTACATCACATTTCACAAATAAGCTTTCTTGAGTTCATTAGAAATAAGCTTTCTTGAGTTCATTAGAAAATAAAATTGTATGAAATTTCCTAAATAACGTTTCTGGAGATCGTTAAACATGTATCCATCTAGGTAACTGTGCATGAGTCAGCATAACTTGTTTTGAATTCATTTTTGATGTAATTGTATACGTGACTCTCTGCTTTCGGTTGCTTTCCTTGGAACACACTTAACAAAAAGAGCCTTTCGTCAGCATCGTCTGCTAACAAAAGACTCTCATCATGTATCCGATATGCAAAAAAGAAGCTACTTCACCTCTGCCACGGCTTGACCATCAGGAACGGGAACACCAAAGTTCGGCGTACCATCTTCGTTCCAATGAATAACCTGGGCACGAGCATGACGGTTCGGATCGTAAAGCGGATCTCCCTCAATCTCTTTGTAGTTGCGCGCATGGTAGATGAGGATATCGGTGCTACCGTCGGGAGACACGGTAAAGCTGTTGTGTCCGGGGCCGTACTGCCCGTTCACTTCACAGGTCTCGAACACCGGCTCAGGAGACTTCACCCAGCTTGCAGGGTCAAGCAGATTCGCATCTTCATCTGCGGTAAGCAGACCTATGCAGTAATGATGATCGGTGGCACTGGCTGAGTAACTGATAAACAGACGACCATTCCGATGCAGCACCGCTGCACCTTCATTGACTTTAAAGCCAATAATCTCCCAATCGTACTCCGGCGTAGCAATCATTATCTGCTCTCCGCGCAGTGTCCACGGATTTTCCATTTCACTGATGTACAGGTTGGAATTACCGTCAATGCTCGGGTCCTTCTGTGCCCATACCAGATAACGTGTGCCTTTATGCTCGAAGGTTGTAGCATCCAGCGCAAAGCTCTCCCATCGGGTTCGAATCTGGCCTTTTTCCTCCCATTGCCCTTCAAGCGGGTTAGCTGCATCATTTTCCAGCACGTACATGCGATGATCGAACAAACCGTCGTTAGTCTCGCTGGTATGAGCCGCCGCGAAGTATATGTACCATTTGCCATTCATAAAATGAATCTCCGGTGCCCAGATGTTCGCGCTCATCAGTCCTGTTTCACGCTTCGCCCAGGCAGTCACTGGCTCAGCCGCTTTCAAGCCCTCCAGCGTCTCGGCACGCCGAATTTCAATTCGGTCAAAGGCCGGCACGGAAGCGGAAAAATAATAATACCCGTCTGTATGACGGTACACCCAGGGATCAGCACGCTGCTCCAGCATAGGATTAGTGAATGTTGTGGTGTTGGTCATGAGAATATAAACCCCTTTCATATGTGTGTGTATGGCTTGAATCTATGATGTGTGTGGTGCGCTTGCGAAAGATGAGCAGCAGATGCAGAGGGGCACTGCAGACGTTCGCGGGTGGTAGGGCCTTGGTGCTCTCCTTGTCCTCCGATTTCTTCATTCACCGCTCCCAGCGGTGGAAATCGGAGGACAAACTCGCACACGCGGCTCCTTCCTCCCTCTCACTGCTTGTGCCCCCAGTTCGTCGGCAGCTCGCGATTTTTTCGCTCGCTGGCTCACATCGGGCTTCGAGCCTTTAGGCTGGCTCGATTGCTTAGGATGTTGACCATCGCTTGGCTCGGTCAACTCTTCTTGCGCATGCGCTGGGCTGACGCCGCTTGGGGCACTGCTGACGTTCGCGGGTGGTAGGGCCTTGGTCGCTCTCCTTGTCCTCCGATTTCTTCATTCACCGCTCCCAGCGGTGGAAATCGGATGACAAACTCGCACACGCGGCTCCTTCCTCCCTCTCACTGCTTGTGCCCCAGTTCGTCGGCAGCTCGCGATTTTTTCGCTCGCTGGCTCACATCGGGCTTCGAGCCTTTAGGCTGGCTCGATTGCTTAGGATGTTGACCATCGCTTGGCTCGGTCAACTCTTCTTGCGCATGCGCTGGGCTGACGCCGCTTGGGGCACTGCTGACGTTCGCGGGTGGTAGGGCCTTGGTCGCTCTCCTTGTCCTCCGATTTCTTCATTCACCGCTCCCAGCGGTGGAAATCGGAG
>NZ_QJSW01000008.1:140979-265951 GCF_003217495.1 Paenibacillus barcinonensis
CTTGGGGCACTGCTGACGTTCGCGGGTGGTAGGGCCTTGGTCGCTCTCCTTGTCCTCCGATTTCTTCATTCACCGCTCCCAGCGGTGGAAATCGGAGGACAAACTCGCACATGCGGCTCCTTCCTCCCTCTCACGTTGCTGACCCTCATGCAAGGTCAGCGATCTACTTCTCGGCTGCGCTGATTTGCTTGCCCCAGACCGCGATGCCGCGGTCATTCAGGCCAGTTACCACCAGCGCAGGCTGACTTCGCTCCCAATCCCAGGATGGGAGCAGCTTCAGCTCTTCCGTGGAAGCGCCGCCCGCAGGGCTCTCCTTCCACGTCAGCGTTAACGTTTGCTTGCCATCAAATGTCCAGGTGCCTGAACCGTTCTCGCTTTCGATTTTACCTTTCGCGGTTAGCGTATAAGGCACGGCCTGCACCTGTCCATTCACAGCCGGATCAAGCGCCATGCCTTCCCACGTCCCGGCAATCATCGACTCGGGAATATCCTGCGTTGTCTCACCCGCATAACGTTCCGGCGACACGACAGGCCAGCCGTCCTTCGTCCACAGCATTTTACGCACATGCAGGTACGGCCAGTTTTTGTCCGTCTCTCCACGGGCATGGTGCACGATATAATAATCGTCGCCATCTTTCAGCACTGAATTATGCCCCGGCGCAACCCAGCCCTCCCCTTCGGTAAAGCGGTATCCTCCCAGAATTTTAGTGCCAATCTCATACTGCGGCAAATGCTCCGTGTCCAACATGTTATTCCCGTTCATGTCCGTATAAGGCCCTGTAATGGAATCAGCACGAGCTACACGCACGTTATAATCCTCGAACAGGGAATCATAAGAGACGAACAGATAATATTTTTGAAACTCAGGATTGTAGACAATATAGGGTCCCTCAACTGCGCCCTCTTCGGTCGCCCGATCTCTTGCGGCGATGCGGGTACCGTATCCCTCTTCCTTAAACTTGCCCGTATCCGGGTCAAGTGGAGCAATATAAATCCCGTCGAAAAATGAACCGTATACCATCCATGGCTTGCCCAAGGCATCCAGCACCGGGTTGGCATCAATTGCATTCATACCGTCCTTCTCCTGACCGGCCGACTTCACCACCAGTCCCTCATCCTTCCAGGGTCCCTCGGGAGATTTGGAGGTCTGCAAGCCAATTGCAGACTGCGTGCTGCCAAAGCTGGAGGCAGAATAATACAATCGGTACGTATCCCCGGCCTTGATAATATCCGGCGCCCACAGGTTCGTCGCTCCCGTCCATTCCAGCGCCTCCTTCGGGATGCCCGGCAACGCCTGCCCCACCCATGTCCAGTTCATCAGGTCGTTTGACTTGCGGACCATCACACCCGGTTTAGGCTCTCCTGCCACACGTACGTCCGTGGAATAGACGTAGTAGCCTTGCTCTGTTTTGATAATAGCAGGGTCATGCGCATTATTCACTGTCCATTTGGATTCATCCTCAAGTATGGAAAGATCATACAGCTTCGTATCCTGCGGAGCTTCAGGAAAAACGGGTGGATTCGCCGTATTCCCCCCATCCGCACAGCCTGTCGTACCCAGCAGCATCAGTAACATAAAAGCCATAACTCCCTTCCTCGCCATGTGCGGCCCCTTTGCTTCTCTGCAATCTCTCCATTCTTCTCGTCTCTCCGACTCTTTCCACTCTTTTCGTTCGCGTGGTTCCTTCCGTTCCATCCATTTCTTCCATGCTCTCCGTGCTTTCATCACCATCATCCTTTGACTCCTGAGATCGCCACCGACTCGATAATCTGCTTCTGGAAGATCAAGAAGATAATCAAAACAGGCAGCAGAGCTACGATGGACGCAGCCATAATAAGCGGATAGTCCGTTTGTATCGCATATGTCGCGTTAAAGTTTGCAATAACGAGCTGCAACGTCTGCTTTTCTGGTGAATTCAAATAAATAATCGGTGCCAGATAGTCATTCCAGATGCCCATAAACCACAGAATCAGCTGTGCCGCCACGGCCGGTTTGATCAGCGGAAACGTAATGCTGGAATACAAGCGGAAGTAAGAGCTTCCGTCAATCTTCGCCGCTTCGATGATCGCATCCGGTACACTGAGCAGATATTGCCGCAGGAAAAAGATCATAATCACGTTCCCGAACAGCCCAGGAACAATGAGCGGCAGCAAGGTGTCCACCCAGCCGAGCTTGGAGAACATCATGAATTGCGGAATCATCACCGTTGGATATGGAATCATCATGGACGCCAGCAAAGTGAGAAACAGTTTGTTTTTATGCGGAAATCTCAGCTTGGCAAAAGCAAATGCAGCGAGACTCGACGTAAATGTACCCACCACCGTCACACTGAGCGCTACAATAAGACTGTTTTTGATGCCGCTGAGCAGCGGCCCCGCTTCCCAAATCTCTTTATATTTATCAAACTGAAACACTTCCGGAATCCATACCGGCGGCAGCGCGAATACATCCTGCTTCTCCTTGAGCGAGGTGGACAGCATCCAGAGCAAAGGCGCAATCATCGCAATCGCACCGATGGACAGAACGATAAATATGATAGAATTGGTTACCTTCCTTCTTTGACTATAAGACATCTCCCGTTCAGCTCCTCTCCTCGCCCATTAATCCCCGTCGTAGGCTGATCTTTCATTAAGTTTGAATTGCACAAGCGTAATGACAAAGATAAACAATCCGAGAATCATGGCCATCGCTGACGCATAGCCCATCTGTAGATTACTGAAGGCCTTTTGCCAGATGTAAAACACAATTGAAGCCGATGCATATTCAGGGCCGCCTGTAGGCGTCATAATGTTCATCTCGGTAAAAATCTGCGAGCCCCCGATAATATTGGTCACCACGAGGAAAAAGGTTACAGGCTTCACCATCGGCCAGGTGATATTGCGGAAAATCTGAAATCCATTGGCGCCGTCCAGCTCTGCCGCCTCGTAATACGTGCGGGATACACTTTGCAGTGCTGCCAGATATAACAGCATCGTGTAGCCAAGCCCTTTCCACACCGTCATCATGATCAGGGCCGGTTTGACCGTATCTTTGTTCGCCAGCCAGTTCGGGCCTTTAATGCCAAACAGGTCGAGGAACTGGTTCACCAGACCATAATCTCCGTTGTACGCCCAGTTCCACATGATGGAGACAGCCGCCAGAGAAGAGATCACCGGGATGTAATAGATCACACGAAATGTTGTAGTA
Organism: Paenibacillus barcinonensis; assembly: GCF_003217495.1. Taxonomy (GTDB): domain Bacteria; phylum Bacillota; class Bacilli; order Paenibacillales; family Paenibacillaceae; genus Paenibacillus; species Paenibacillus barcinonensis. Next base: position 144,167 of record NZ_QJSW01000008.1, read on the forward strand.
CCCGGAATTTTACGATTCAGGCCCATCGCGAGCAGTAACGCAAGCAGCAGGCCAATCGGAATGCCAAGCATCAGGTAAAACGTATTAAACATCGCTTTGTAAAACAGATCGTCAGTCAGCAAATCCTTAAAATTGGCAAGTCCGATAAAGTTCATCTGTCCAAGTCCGTCCCAATCGGTGAACGAACCATAGAGGGAGTAGAGGAACGGGAACAACACAAAGATCAGAAGCCCCAGTAGAGGAGGCAAAATAAACAAATATCCATACAGCATCTCTTTGCGATACAAACTTGATTTCGTATTCACGTGTTCACCCCTGTTTCTAAGATCAGCATGTGGCATACATTGATTGGCCTTTTTGAAAAATCTGCTTCTGCTCCGCTCCGGTCAATACATGCCACATGCCCGTATGGAATCTGGTGATAAAATTAAACTAAACGTTTACATCGTTCACTCCGATGACAGAATAACCTGGAGAGTAGCGGTTATCCCCAGATTTTTTGAATTCGCTTTTCCAGGTTTTTTCTGTCCTCTACGTTACAACATGTAAAACATAGTTCAATTTGTATCCTCTAACGAAGCAAGATGCCAGCAGCATCGGTTCAGGCTGCTGGCATCCTCTCTTCCTATCTATTTCTGGGATTTCTTCTCCTGCTCTACCGCTTTATCCAGCAGCTTCTGCATCTTCGGCTGCTGCTGCTTTACGTAATCTGCAGCGGTCATCTTGCCATCAAGCACCGGCTGAATGTCGGTGAAGAACATGTCATACCACTCCGCATTGTAGGTGTAGTTTCCTGGCAGCGCCCGTCCATAATCCTTCACGATATCAATAAATTCCTGTTTGTTTGCCGGTTTCGTCGAGGTGTCTTTAGCCCACTCATCGGCCATATCAAGCAAGTTCGGAATCTGAACCTTCGCGTCTACCAGTTGTTTCATGCCATCCTTTGAAGCAGTAAGATAGTTTACCAGCTCAGCCGCTTCCTCCGGGTGCTTCGTTTTGGCCGAGACACCGATACCGAGGGAGCCGATCCATGTTGCCGATTTCCCCGTCGATCCTGCCGGGAAAGGCAGCAGATCATAATCGAATGGAAGCTTTTCGAATGTACTCATATCCCACGGACCTACAGGGAAGAAAGCCATCTCTCCTTTCATCCAGCGCTGGTACGTATCAAGCGTTTGTGCCTCCTCAATGGAAGGTGTGACTTTGTATTTGTTCTGCATATCCGCAAAAAATTGCAGCGCTTCCGCAAATTTGGGATCATCAATCGTCACTTTTGTTTTGCTCTCATCCAGCCAGTCAGCCCCGTTGCTCCACACGAAAGCCTGCAGTGCCCATTGTACGTTAAAGCCTGTTCCAAACACGTCAGGTTTACCGTCACCATTGGTATCCTTGGTCGCTTGCTGGTTCACCTTGATGAACTCTTCCCATGTATACGGCTTATCCTTATCCGGGAATGGAATGCCTTCTTTTTCAAACAACGTCTTGTTATAACCGAGTGCAAACGGCCCTACATCCTTAGGCATACCATATAGATCGCCTTGTCCCGCCATCTTGCCATCGTAACGATACAAGTCTATTCCGTATTTCCAAATGTTATCGAGATGGATATCCTTGCTCTTCTCAATATAAGGTGTCAGATTCATCAGCACATTGCTGTTTACGTAAGCCTTCATATCGCCTGGAGCGAAATAAAATACGTCGGGCATGCTGTTGCCTGTAATCGCTGCACGAAGCTTGGTTGCATACTGATCGGCAGCGGTCACGATGATTTTAACTTTGACGCCAGGGTGCTCTTCTTCAAATTTCTTCACCACAGCCTGATACGCCTTCTGCTCATCCGTTCCTCCGCGGAACATAAACGTCAGCTCTTTATCTCCGCTGGCTGAACCGGAGCCCCCACTTCCCCCTCCGCAGCCTGCCAGCACCAGCGCACTCACCAGCATTAACAGCATGAACGTAACCCAACTCTTTCTCTTGACCATATGAACCCCTCCTGATCTGGACTTGTAAACGTATTCATGATGATGAATCAGCATTTCTGTTGTTAAATTTATCAAATCCAGATCCATTTAGTCAACACTTTATTAAAACATTTTATATTTATTTAAAGTAAATATTCGCTAGTACGTTGGCCATCCGTTTGCGTCCCACAACAGATCATTAATCAGCAATTTCGGATTGCCGTTATCCTCTGCATCGTAAGCATGGCGCACAATCACATTGCCGTTAACCACGTCCTGCCCCCCTGGTCCCTTCCATCTCACATTGCCTGTATCCAGAATCGTACCGCCGCCATTCATCATATTAACGCCATTCTTATCGACATAAGGTCCCGTGATGCTGGCCGAGCGCCCATAGACCATTTTGTAGGTGCTGTTTACACCTTTGCAGCAGGAATCAATGGAAGCAAATAAATAATAATATCCATTGCGGTACACGATGCTTGGCGCCTCGATCGCTCCCCCATTATTGGGACGTGCTGCAATTGAAGAGATGCTGCCTGTCGGTTTCATCGTGCTTTTATTCAGCTTCACAATCTTCAGACCACTCCAGAACGAACCAAAGGCCAGCCAAGGATCGCCCGAAGCATCAATGACCAGTTCAGGATCAATCACGTTGTAATTATTCGATGTTGTAGATTGCAGCACCAGTCCCTCGTCCTTCCACTGCCCTGCGCCGACGCTGTTTGCGGATGCAAGCCCAATAGCAGATCTGTTGGAGCCAAAGGTTGAGATGGAGTAATACAGCCACACTTTGCCGTTATACCGCTGCACGTCAGGAGCCCACACATCCAGATTAGCCTGTGCAGGAACAGCGGTATTCCACCAGGTTGGCTCATTCAAAAAAATTTGCGGTACACGATACCACGACGTTCCGTTATCTGATTTCAGCACCTGAATGCCAGGCCCAGTGGAGAAGGTGTACCATGAATTGCCCTCTTTAATCATCGTTGGATCATGTACGGCAATATCTCCCGATAGATTCCAGAACGCAGCTAACGCTCTGGACTGTCCTGCAAGCACCAGCACCAATACCAGCAATGCCGGCAGTGCCCAACGCCTTTTCGCCGAAACCTTCAAACTCTTCTTTAAGTTAAATTTCTCCATAACACAGCGCCGCCTCTCCTGATTGAATGGTTGCTTTGATTCATGAAGTATTAAATCAATTTAAGTATAATAGGATTATAAAAGCGGTTACATTACAATTCAATGGTATATTTCAAATATATATAAATTAATTCAATGTTTTATTTCAAGTAATTAGGAATGAAATACAGGAACGATTCCCCCACTTTTCATACGTACACATAGGGAATATATCAATTTTGTCCACCCTTTCTTTCCAGCATATAATGATTTATAATTATCTGAAATAAAACAGTCAAATGTGCAACAGTCTGCGTAACAGGCTTTGTTCAGAACGGGGAAAGGACATCCACCTATGATTTATATTAAAGATCTGATGTCAGGTGTGAATATTTTCAAAGCACTCAGTTCCGAAATTCGCATTCAGATTATTGAGCTGCTGGCCAAAAACCAAAGCCTCAATCTGAATGACCTCGCAACCAAGCTCGGACTTAGCAACGGCGCAATTACAATGCATATCAAGAAGCTTGAGGAGAGCGGATTAATCGAGATTAATACAGCGGTTGGCAAACATGGCATCCAGAAGATCTGTTACCTTAACGAGGAAAAATTAATGGTTGATCTTCGCTCACAGGAGATTCACAATCGGTATGAGGTTGAGATTCAGGTCGGGCATTACAGCGACTATCAGGCAGCGCCAACGTGTGGCATTGCGACAAAAGACAGCATTATCGGGGAGTTCGATGACCCCCGTTATTTTGCCGACCCGCTTCGGATTGATGCGGAGATGATCTGGCTGGCAGAGGGTTATCTGGAATATCGAATCCCTAACTACCTCAAGCCTAATCAGACGTTTAGCGAAATTCAGCTATCCATGGAGCTCGGCTCCGAAGCCCCTGGTTTCTGCGATAACTATCCTTCGGATATTTACTTTTATATCAATGGCAAAGAGATCGGACTCTGGACAAGTCCAGGCGATTTTGGCGATACACGCGGTACGTTTAATCCAGACTGGTGGCCACCGCATCTCAATCAATATGGCATGCTGAAGCTCATTCGTATTACGAAGGAAGGCAGCTATATTGACGGATGCCGGATTTCGGATGTCACGCTGGATGATATCGGACTGGATTACAAAAGTGATATTCATTTTCGAATCGCAGTCACTGACGGCCCTGTAAATAAACGCGGCCTGACCATTTTCGGCAAAAGCTTTGGCAATTACGGTCAGGGGCTGCTGGCACGGGTGTTATATAACGTACAGGAGGACTAGCCTTCTAAACGATCTACCATAACATGTTTCCTTTGGAGAAGGGAATCAAGAATGTTAGTACAACAGTGATTGGAAGGTTAAAGAAAAGGAATAACGGGTGGGATTCTTTTGAAGTCGATGAATATAATATTCGGTACAATCGAAGAAGAAGTATGACGCGCTGTTGTCATACTTCTTTTTTTAATTTTTTTTCAGCAAGAGAGCATTATCTCTTTCAACTATTCGCCAAAATAAAGGAGACGATCTTCATGAATCAACCGCAAAAAAACCATCTGGCCTCCCGTTCTCCCTGGGGCGTGTCTCGAAAATAGACTGGAGTGTATCCTTTACTTCAGCATTTTCAGACACATCCTAGTTCAGTGTTAAACAGATCCCGCAATTGGGATTTGTTTAACATACTTCCTCAGAGAATACGGTCCGCTAGATGGTTTTCTGGTTTCTGGTTTCCTAACGTTCTTCTAGTTAGCTAATCTGCCTGCTGCTCAAGCAACAGGTGATACGGACAACCTACGCACGCCGATTCACTTACCGGAAGGCTGTGCTTCAGCCGTGTAGCCTGTTGGAATTTCGGCTTCTGCGGTCACTTTGGTAATAACCATCGGATACATCTTGTCTGGATCAGGCTGCAGGATAGAATATTTGACGATTGCCCGTTTGTCCTTCTCCAGCTTAACTTCATCAATCTTCAATCCGTATCCCGGATGCGGCATTTCGGCTGTCAGAGTCACTTTGCTTGTTTGGTCATCCACCTTGCTGATCGTTACCTCAGGTACGATGCCTTGTTGGCCTTCACCAGGGTTCGTTGGAGCGGGCTCCGTTGAACCGCCGCCGCTATGCTGATCCACAAATTCAATTGCCTTGAAAATCATGCTTGCTGCCTCCATACGCGTAAGGGACTGATCCGGGCGGAAATTCCCGTCCTTGTCCAGCTCAATGATGTTCATATTCAGCAGGTTCTGAACCGCAGATATGGCATCCTTACTTAATTTATTTTCATCCTTCACTTCATTATACTTCATGATTACGGGATAGTTCCCGGTTGTGTTAATTCCCTCATGCAGCAAAATAACAAACTGCTCACGCGTCATCTTGCCCTGCGGATTCACTTCTACCGGAATGGACAGGCCGTTCTGAGTAGCTGCTTGCACAGCATCCGCATACCAGGTGTTCGGACTGATTTTAGTCTGAGCGGAAGCTTCCGCATATGCATTTTTCAAACCAAACGCCTTGACAATCATTTGGATGCCCTGCGGTTCGGACAAAACAACATCTGGACGGAACAAATCCGCTGTCATACCGTTAATGATCCCCTTTGATTTTAATGAGTCGACAACGGTCTTTTGACCCTCATCCTTGATGTCGGAAAATGCAAATACCGAAGCACCTCCTGCTGTCAAAGACACGCAAAGCGCAAGTGTTGCAGCCAAACCTTTTTTATGTTTCATTTCCGATTACCTCCATCATATTTAGTAAAACCTTTTTTTCACCTTTTCATCCCTTCAGACGGTGCCCCCCCGGAAAATGTTTCAGTTTATTTGGCATTTGGTGAATAAAACACCATAATCACGCATACAAAATGCTGTATGCCCGGTACCTCTCTTACAATGCATGATCGCTTGTCCAGCCGTATGCAGAGCGTATACTTCGCACATGTTATCATTCGCTTTTCGCTCGTCCAGAATAAGCCGGCTTCCGTTGACATCTATCCAGATTAGCGCGAAAATATAAATAGAGATTGCATCACATGACGGATAAATCATAAACAGATTCGCATACAGTAAGAGGGCATGACACGCTAACATAGCGGTGTCTGCCCTTTTCTTGACTTCGTTTGTGTGAAAAGTCTCTTCCATCGTTCTACTAAGCTTTAACCAACCAAAGGAGAACCTACACCCATGTCCAAAAAAGGTTTACTGCGCGGTTATGTGTTATCCCATTGGCCCAACTATCTTCTGGCTATACTTTTAATCATTGCGTCCAATATCGGTCAGGCCTCCTTGCCCCGTATTCTGGGCAGCTTCACAGATCAATTAATGCAAAATACACTTCAAATGCAGACAGTGATCCGTTACAGCCTATCACTGCTCGCGATTGCAATTGCATACAATCTGCTGTTTGGCAGCGGCCAATTCATGATTATGAAGCTGGGTCGGCGGTTTGAATTTATAACGCGTGAGCGCATATTTCGCAAATTTTCCGAGCTCAGCGAGTATTATTTTTCCAAACAGGGCAACGGCAAGCTGCTCAGCTATTTCATGAACGATGTCACCTCCGTCCGTGAAGCCATATCAAACGGGGTCACGATGACAACCAACGCAACCTTTCTGCTGTTGTCCTGTATCGTGATGATGCTGCTGAGCGGGATTCCGCTTACGCTTATCCTGATCAGCATTGTGCCCTTGCTCGCGATTCCCTTTCTGGTTGTATTCTTCGGCCCGCGAATTCGAAAGCGCTCCCGGGATGTGCAGGAAGCTCTCGCCACGATGACGGAGTCTGCGGAAGAACAGCTCGGCGGTATTCGTGTGATCAAAACCTTTGCTATTGAGGACAACGCTCGTTCACGTTTTGGTGCAACCGTTGATGATATCAAACACAAGCAGCTTCGGCTTGTTCGTCTGTCTTCCCTTTTTCAGGCTACACTTCCTTTTCTGGGCGCACTCTCACTCGTGGTGTCCTTGCTGGTTGGCGGCATCCTGACGATGCAGCATTCAATTACGCTGGGCAGCTTTGTCGCCCTAACCTTGTATTTGCGAATGATTATGGGCCCGCTGCAGCAGATTGGCAACGTTATTAATACGATGCAACGCTCAGGGGCCTCGCTCGAACGAGTGCATGATTTGCTCAGCGAAGTACCGGATGTGCGTGAAATTTCGGAGGCAGAGGCTCTTCAGCAGGTGCAGGACATTACGATTCAGAATCTGACATTCCATTATCCGGGCAGCGCAGCTCCTGCCTTAAAGCACATTCAGCTCCAGATTAAAGCAGGTCGTACGGTTGGCATTGTCGGTAAAACCGGGTCGGGTAAAAGCACACTGGTCAAGCTGCTGCTTCGTACATACGAGCCGCCGCAAGGCACTATTTTCATCAATGGTACAGACATTCGTGAACTGTCACTGGACAGTCTGAGATCACAAATCGCTTATGTTCCCCAGGATGGATTTCTGTTCAGCACCACCATTCGTGACAATATTGCCTTCAGCAATCGGGAAGCACCGCTTGGAGATGTGGAGGACAGCGCCAAACAAGCAATGATTTATGAAAATATTGTACGGTTCCCCGACCGTTTCGATACGCTGCTTGGCGAGCGCGGACTTACGTTATCGGGTGGACAGCGGCAACGCACAAGCCTCGCCCGCGGGCTGATCAAGCAAGCCCGGATGCTGATTCTGGACGACAGTATGAGCGCCGTAGATGCGGTTACCGAGACGGGCATTCTGGGCAGTCTGCGCAAGCTGGGCAAAGGGAAGACCACGTTGATCATCTCCCATCGTATCAGCGCGGTTCGTCATGCAGATCACATTATTGTGCTGGATGAAGGACAAATTACTGAACAGGGAACACATGCTGAGCTAATGGCCGCCAAGGGCCTGTATGCAGCGACCTATCGCTTGCAGGAGGAGGGATTACATCATGTCTGACACGGATGGCAAGGCAAAGCACAAGAACAAAATGCATCCTCCAAACGAAACCAATGATACAATTCATCACGCCGAACCCAATTCTGAAGCGTCCTCCGCAGATCACCACCGTAAACGCGCTTCGTTTCAAGCCATGATGGGATATGCCAAGCCACATCGCTGGGCATTCGCCGGTATTTTCTGTTGCTCCCTGCTAGGCATCTCGGCAGATTTGCTACAGCCTTATCTGGTGAAAATCGCCATCGACGACCATCTGGCTGTGGGGCAAACAAGCATCAGCTTTCTGATTCAGCTTGCTGCCGTTTTTCTCGGGCTGGCTGTGATCAGTTTTATTTTCACCTATGTGCAAAACAATCTGTTACAGCATGTCGGTCAGAGCATCGTCTCACGCATTCGTAAAGACCTGTTCCGGCACATCTCCAAAATGTCCATGTCCTTCTTCGACCGCTTCCATATCGGCAGTCTAGTGACCAATGTATCCAGTGACACGGAAACGATCAGCAGTTTTTTCACACAGGTGCTGCTGAGTCTGATCCGGGATGGCATGATGCTGGTGCTTATTATCTTTTTTATGTTTCAGCTTGATCCCGTGCTTGCCGGTTATTCACTTTTCGTGCTGCCTGTCATTGCGGTTGTAGCTGCATTATTTCGCCGCAGGCTGCGGAGAGCATACCAGAATGCTCGTACCCGGCTTTCACGTCTCATTGCGTTCACTGCGGAGAACCTGTCCGGGATGTTTCTGATTCAGGCATTTCATCAGGAGGAAGAACAGAACAAACGATTCAAGGAGCAGAACGCCCTACATCTGCAAGCCAACATTGCGCAGGCCCGTTCAAATGTTATATTTAACCGGACGTTTGACATTCTGGGTAACGCAGCTCTGGTCATGATGGTCTGGCTTGGAGGTCGCGCTGTGCTTGGAGAATCGTTGCAAGTCGGGGTACTGTACGCATTTATCAGCTATATTCGTCAGTTCTTTCAGCCCATCAACCAGATTACGATGCAGTGGAACACCTTTCAGTCCACAACCGTTTCTATGGATCGGATCTGGAACATTTTAAATACCAAACCTGAAGTGCATGATCCCGAACCAGGCAAAATTTCAGCTCTGGTGCCGCAGCACGTTATGGGCCAGATTGACTTTAATGACGTGTCCTTTGGTTATCGCGCAGATCGACCTATTATTCAAAATATGAACCTGCACCTGTATCCGGGTGAAATGGTCGGCATTGTGGGAACCACCGGGGCCGGCAAAAGCACGCTGATTTCCCTGCTCAATCGTTTCTATGATGTGAATCAGGGCAGCATTCAGATTGATGGCACCGATATTCGCCATATTCCACAAGCTACACTCCACCGTATTGTCGGTCTGATTCAGCAGGAGCCTTTCCTGTTCTCGGGTACCATTATTGATAATGTACGAATGTTCAGGGAGGATACTACGCGAGCGCAGGCGATGGACGCTTGCCGATTTGTTGGAGCACATGCGATGATTAATCGTTTGCCACAAGGCTATGACACCCGCCTTTCGGAGCGTGGAAGCGGACTGTCTGCCGGGGAACGGCAGTTGATTTCTTTTGCCCGGATCGTTGTCTTCCAGCCCCGTGTACTCATCCTGGATGAAGCTACCGCAAATCTGGACTCACACACCGAGCAGCTTGTGCAGCATGCACTGGAGTCTGTCTCCCAAGGCAGGACTACGATTGTAATTGCACATCGTCTCTCCACGGTAATGCATGCCGATCGAATTCTGGTCATGGAGCAGGGTGCTATTGTAGAGGAAGGATCACATCAGGAGCTGGTTGCAGCGCAAGGAGTGTATGCGGACTTATACCAGCACGCACGGGAAGCCGGGCAACAATCGAGCAGCTTGGCTAGTAAAACGCCTTATCAACACTGTGATCAAGACAATACGGATACAAGAACATGCCAAATGTGCATAACTCCTGCACCTAACTGCCGCCTGAACTCGTAAACTACACTATAGGTTACACACGTCAACTTACACTATAGGCTACACACGTCAAACATGCCGCTTTGCTGATGCAGGCGGCAATTTTACATATGGCTCCAGGGATTACAAGGAGGAATGAACTATGCATATGCACGCTGCCTCATCCGAACATCAGCACGGAGAAATCGGAGAAATTCGTTATCGTCGCATCACAGCCATCTGGAAAGGAAGCCTCTGCTTCCTGTTCCTTGTCCTGTGTGTACTGCTCTTATGGATTATCGCGGCCGGGCAGACAGAAAGTGTAGAGAAAATCTATTATCCTATGGCTGCCATACTCGGTATGTGGATGGTGGGACCCTTTTTCTTTATGTTCCTGAATCGTTCCCTTCAGCGTTCTACCGTGCTCTTGTCATGGGATCAGCAGCAGCTCCGCGCCGGGCAACGTAAGCTCCCGTGGGACCAGATTCGCAAGATAGAGCTGACCACTCCGGCTCAGAGCAAGTGGCAGCTATCCCGCTCCCCCATGTATGCCATATATCTGAAGGACGGCACACGCGTCCATATCCACTCCGATCACCTGCTTGGAAAAAAGAGACTTCATCACTCTTTGGCTATGCTTCAGCAGTCGTTAAGTGAAGCTCGGCAGCTGAATCGGGACTGATCCAGCTGCTGGGCCCCTAACCCTGAAACTTCCGGGAGGAGCCTTGGGCTCGGCAGCATACGGATTATGGAAGAGAAGGACAGGACGTTGCAAGCAAGCTCCACAAGCCTCCATAGTCACCTGCGCTCCCTCTTATTTCCTGGACTTTTCTACACCAAGGGACAGGCTCACCCTATAATTGCCCAAGGGCAGCAGCGCCTCCAGCAGTTCACCCAGCTGCTCGGTCGTTCCGGTCTGTACCCTCATCAGGTAACAGCCCTCTCCGCTTACGCGGTGGACCTCAACGATGTCCTCACGCGTTGCCACAAACGCACGAAAGGCAGGATGTCTGTCGCCCGAGTTCAGAAATACCGTGACAAACGCCTCCAGGCCCAGGCCTATGCGTTCCGGGTTCCATTTTACCGTATACCCTTCAATGACCCCCATATCCTGCAGCTTGCGTACTCTTGCTCCGACCGCCTGCCCCGTAAGATGCACCTCTTCCCCGATCTCCTTGTTCGACCGTTTGGCATCCTGAATGAGGAGCTGTAGAATACGTAAATCTGTCGCATCTATCGTTTCGTTCATGGATATTCAGCATTCCTTTCACCTTGAAAATCGTCAGGCCGATCTGCATTCAGCAGGTTATATACGACGTGAAGCGGTTTGTTTAACATATAGGATAATACTAAGAGAGAATATGAAGGAGTGCAAATGAAATGAACATTCAATTGATTAGGAATGCTACACTGTGGCTGGAATACGCAGGTTTGAACATTCTGGTTGATCCGATGCTGATGGACAAGGGAAGCATGCCTGCTTTTCAAAATACACCGAATGCTCTGCGGAACCCCCTCGTGAGCTTGCCCGATATCGAGACCGATATTCTGAACCCCGATCTGCTACTTGTAACGCACACGCACCCTGATCATTGGGATGAAGCCGCTGCAAGACAGCTGCGCAAAGATATCCCGCTCATATGCCAGCCTGGGGATGAGCATGTTTTCATCGAAGCAGGATTTACAAACGTAACCCCTGTTGAGGTTCAGCATAAGCACCATTCGATACGGTTCGCTCGCACTTCGGGGCATCACGGTACAGGAGAGATCGGCAAACGCATGGGGAATGTATCCGGCTTTGTGCTTGAAGCCGCCGGGGAACCCGTAACTTATATTGCCGGGGATACAATCTGGTGTGATGAGCCTGCGGAAGCCATTAGAACGTATCATCCCGAGGTTATTGTTGTTAATGCCGGAGGCGCCCGCTTCCTGCAAGGTGATCCCATCACGATGCACGGGCCCGACGTCGCCGCTGTGAAACGCGCTGCACCTTCGGCCCACCTTATCGCTGTTCACATGGATGCCATTAATCACTGTATGACATCGCGTGTTGAACTTGCCGCTTATCTGGCATCCGTGCAGTTGGATGGGAACGTGTTTATTCCACAGGATGGTGAAAGCCTGGAGTTTGGTGGGAAGGCTTGAAATTGAAGCTGCATAAAATATACGTTATCAGCAAAGACCGCATCCCCTGTCATCAGGGCTATGCGGTCTTTACGTCTTGCCTTATTCGTTTCGTGCCATAGTCAAAAGATCCATTAAAACAATAGATTCAATAGATTGGATCAAACCGATAAAGCAGTGACCTAGATGAAAAGTGATAAAGTAACGGACTAGATCCCTAGATCAGACCAATCTTCGCCAGTAAACGTGCTACCATCTGTGTAACCTCGGCACGGGTAACGAACGCATCAGGGGCCAGATTACCTTTGCTTCGACCTGTGACAATTCCTGCTTCAACCATCTGGGCTGCGCCCTTGATGGCCCATGAGGATATGCCTTTTTCCAAACCACGGTCCGCGACAATCTGCCAAGCTTGCTGTTCTGTCATGGAAGCCGGGCCTGTTCTAAGTTCCATCGCTCTGGCTAAAAGAAGCATCGCTTCCTCCCGAGTTACATTACGATCCGGTTGATAGCTTCCGTCTGCATAGCCTTGAACCAGATTATACTCGCGCGCACTGCCAACAGCTGCTGCATACCATACATTCTGTGGCACATCAGAGTACGTGCTGTTCAAGGCTCTTGGTGCTATGCCCAATGCTCGGGTGATGATTACGGCCAACTCAGCACGAGTCATATACTTATCAGGACTGAAGCTTCCGTTGTCTGTCCCTTCAATGATTTTTCTGGAAGCCATATCATCTACTGCATTCTGTGCCCAATGCCCCACTACATCGTCAAATTGAACCGGATTGAGGATAAGTGCATAGGTGCTGTTGCTTAAACTGTTGATGACTGCCTCATATCTTCCATCTCTCAGGACAATACGAGTAGGTACATGTCTTACCGTTCCGCCCGGGTTCACAACAACGCCTGTTGTGATGCCGGATGGTGTTTTCCCTTTTTCGAGAGTGATCGTTCGTTCAACATAAGTATTAAACTGATGGATATCTACAGATTGATCACCGTATGTCACCCTCACCTTAAACTCAACTGGCACCCCTTGAAGTGTGAACTGGTTCTGTTGAAGCGAGCGATTCACGGCATCACTCTCTGCCTGAGAGGGTTTGCCCATCTCCACTTGGAGTTTCATGTCTTGCAGAGCTTTGTCACCCCCCAAGCCTTGAGCAAGAGACTGGAGTGGAATCTGCTGTACAGGGAGGCTGTACGTTGCGAAGTCGGTCTGCAGCTTCAATACGGCTTTCGACTGCTGCATATCCCGAATCATGGAGCTGTCCAGCTCTCCGATCAAAACGTCCGCACCTGAAGGTACCAAAATCGTGACCAAAGCGCCCGGCCCTTCAGCAGCCAGCTTCTGTTTTAACTTTTCGGGATCAACCCCCACCTTGCTTACAACTTGACCCTCTTTGGTGGTTTGAGTTAAGAAGCCAATCTGTTCAGATACACCATTAACCAGAACATTAACACCTTGGCTGACCGTTGTCTGTGTAGATGGTGATGATGTCCCCCCTGTTGTGCTGCCTGAACCGGAGCTACCGTCTGAACCACCTCCACTTGAAGGTAACGCTGGAATCACTGCATTGGAAGGCGTCGATGCCAAACTGCTGCCTACCGCATTAATCGCCTTAACCGTGAACGTATAACTTGTGCCATTCGTCAAACCTGTTATTGTTATTGGACTTGAGGTTCCCTTGACCTGAATATTGCCTGGTGAAGCTGTTACTTCATATTCCGTGATCGGACTGCCTCCATCCTGACGTGGAATATCAAATGCAATGGTGGCCTGGCCGTTGCCGGTGGTTGCTTTTACATTCTTGGGCGCATGAGGAACGGTAGGAATCATCAGCCAAGGCGTTGCCTCACTGATTACACCATTTACGCTCTGCACAACATAATACTCACTGCCAGCTGGCAGATTGTCAAATCGCAGTTTGCCATCGAGTTGTGGTGGAGGACTACTGGAAACAAGAAACCCGTTCGTCAAATATAAGCTGACAGTTGCTTTCGGGTGGACTTGATCCACATCCAGATACCCGATACCCACACTGCCTACAGGTTTCCGCAGGTCCACGCCAATGAAATCGGAATTGTTACTTTCTTCCCCATTTACCGTTTGAGTGACATAGTACTCTCTGCTGTCCGGTATTACGTTCTCAAAACGATACGTGCTCTCTGTAACCGGCTCAGAGGTAGCCTTCAGGGTATCGGTTTCCGCCTCATAGAGCTTCAGAACAGCACCTGAAGTGAAGCCGCTGACATCAATATATTCCGTTCCCTTTACCGCTATCGGCCTGCCGGGCGTATTAATAGATAGCTCGATGAAGCTCGTCGTTACACTAACTACGCCGTTAATCTGCTGTTGAGCATAATATTGGGTTCGTTTCTGCAAACCGGTGAAAATAACCTTGTACGGCGGCTGCAAGTTCGGCGTATCTGAATAAACAAGACCTCCATCCTTTTTATACAAAGAAACGATGGCTCCTGGATATACATTGCTGATCGTGATTGAACTGGAATCCGCACTAGCTTCAAGGTGTCGCAACTCGGAATTTACAAATTCAGAATTCTCACTTTGCTCCCCGTTCACTGTCTGTGTGACATAATACCCTCCAGTTTTAGGCTCGACATGCTCAAACAGATACGGACTCTGCGTGACAGCATCTGAAGTGGATACCAATGAGTTATCCGATTGCTGGTAAAGCTTCAGGGTTGCACCTGATGTGAACCCACTGACCTCGATGCTTTCCAGCTTGCCCTGAGCCACAGGTCGCGCCGGTATATTCGGTTCAACATAAACAGCTTCTGATTCACTAATGACTTCATTAATCGTTTGCTTCACGTAGTAGTAGGTACGACGGTTCAGATGGGAAAAGGTGGCCTTGTCATCCAGCCGTACATCAGGTGTATTGGAAACGAAACTCCCATCCCCTTTGTACAGAGAAACGGCTGCTCCGGGATAAATGCTGCTGACCTTGACTGAGTCACCGTCCACACTGGCCTGTGGTTGTGGCAAACTAGAACTCGTAAAATCGGAATTTTTACTTTCTAGATTGTTAAAGGTTTGAGTGACATAATATTGGCTCTTGCGGGGCACAACAGACTCAAACGTATACGTAGGATCTGTTACGGGAGGTGAAGTAGCTTCCAATGTACCACCATTCACCTGGTACAGATTCAGAATGGCCCCCGAATGGAATTCACTGACCTTGATCTTTCCCGGTTCTCCTTCAGCTTTAGGTCTTTCGGGGGTCACCGTAACCTGATTAGAACCCAGGCTTACTACCTCATTGATTCTCTGATCAGCATAGTAGCCCTGACCAGCTGGTACATTTTTGAACAGCACTGTGCCATCGAGTTGTACTTCCCCTGCGATGGTGACCTGGATTCCGCTGGATTCATAGAGCCTCACTTCCGCTCCTGTGTAAACATTGCTGATCACTACTTGCTCTATACCACCTGATGCTTGAGGCTGACGCAGGCTGGAATTGACAAAGGTTGAACCTCCACTTACTTCCCCATTCACCGTTTGCGTCACATAGTACTGATCCTTGTGAGGAACAACGGAATCAAACAGGTATGTGGGGCCTGCAACATTGTGCACAGTAGATATTGGCGCCCCGCCTGAGGCACGATAGAGGTTTAATGTTGCACCACTTTCAACGTTGGATACCTCAATGCTTTCCAGCTTGGAGGTAACCATCGGCGCAGCTGGAGCTGCAAGCACAACAGGCACTCTCCCCCACATCGTCATCACCAAGCTTACAATCATGCAAATTGCAGTAAATCTCAAAATCAGCCTTCGGTCCATAGCATCGCTCTCCCTTTTCACTTGTGTGTACCCCTGGACGACTTACGCACATAACACTCCCGTATCGCACGATTTCGTCTGGAATATACTGCTATACTATCACAAAACATATTGTATCAGTTGATATAATTCGACTTTTTTCGCCATTTTTTTCTTCAAGAAGAGTCACACGAAAATCAAAACGAGAATGTTTGATATGTAGCCTGTTATATTGAGCTCTAACGATCTCAGGAGACGCTATTTGAAGGTTTTCTTCCACTTTGAAACTCTAACGATCCGAGGAAACGCTATTATTGTGAAATGCCCACTTTTTCCTGAGATATCAACTCTTTTCATCGGAATAGTGTCTCTCATGATCGTTAGGTTTGAAATGTAGCGTTGAACGCCTACATAAGGTTTTCTGTGATCGTTAGAGCCGATGCACACTTAACGGTTCTCACTCGCGGCGTACCATCAAAAAAAGGATGCGAATTAATCGCATCCTTTTTTGATTGCAATTCAACTGTATTGCTGCTAGTCTCAGCACACATTTGAGTGTACTCGGGATGCTTCAAGGATCTTGCCACCCCTCACTGCACCTTCAAACGAATCACATTCCAGGACGCTTTCGCCAGACTGGCTGTGATCAGTGTATCCGATACCGAAGCCCCGCCACGTCTATGCGGAACGACGCGATCAGGTTGAGTTGCTGTGTTGCTTGCTTTGAGATCATCTGCTTCCAGCACGATATGCTCGATCAGGCTACATTTACCGAAGCTGCGCAGATCGACCTCAAGCGGCAGAGATTCCTCCAAGTGACGGTTAACTGCAAATACAGTGACTTCACCCTGCTCCTCATTATGCACTGCAATACCTTCCAGATAAGGAACATCCGTAATTTGTTTGGTGTCATATTTCGGTGACTGAATCAACGGTACCAACGCCGTTCCACGACCGTAGACGGATGCATGCATAAATGGATAGAAGATCGTCTGCCTCCATGATGCTCCGCCTGTTTCGGTCATAATTGGAGCAATAACATTGACGAGTTGGGCCAGACAAGCCATTTTGACCCGATCCGCATGTTTCAGCATGCTAATCAGCATACAGCCTACCAGAAGCGCATCTTCATGATTATAGATGTCTTCCAGCTGCGGAGGAGCGATCTGCCACGGGTCCATTTTGGAGTCGTTCTCATGGGAGTGATACCATACATTCCACTCATCAAAGGACAAATACATTGTCTTTTTGCTGCGTTTCTTTGCTTTCATGTAATCACAAGTCGCTTTTACCGTATCAATGAAACGATCCATTTCCAATGAACGCGCAAGGAACGTTGGGGTATCATGATCCGGGTTGCCGTAATATTGGTGCAAAGAGAGATATTCGACATGATCATACGTATGATCCAGCACCGTTGCTTCCCAGTCCGGGAAGGAAGGCATGCCCAGATGCGAGCTTCCGCAGGCAACGAGTTCAATCGTTGGGTCCGTCCATTTCATGACTTTAGCTGCTTCCGCAGCTGTACGCCCGTATTCCTCAGCTGTTTTATGCCCGATCTGCCAAGGACCGTCCATCTCGTTCCCCAGACACCAGGTCTTCACCCCATGCGGCTGCTTGTATCCGTGCTTGATTCGAAGATCACTGTAATATGAGCCTTCCGGATGATTGCTGTATTCTACAATATTTCGCGCAGCATCTACCCCGCGTGTTCCAAGGTTCACCGCCATCATCACTTCTGAGTTTGCCTTTTTCGCCCAATCCACAAATTCGTTAAAACCAAATTCATTCGTTTCAATCGTTCTCCAGGCCAGCTCCAGCCTGCGTTTGCGCTCAGACACAGGTCCAACGCTGTCCTCCCAATTGTAACCGGATACAAAATTACCACCCGGATAGCGCACAATAGGCACTTGCAGCTCCTTCACCATCTCCAGTACATCTGTACGGAACCCCTGCATGTCCGCTGAGCCATGGCCCGGCTCGTAAATCCCGCCATACACCGCACGTCCGAGATGTTCAATAAATGATCCATACAATCGCTTGTCGACTTCGCCAATCGTAAAATCTTTATCTACCGTCATTTTCGCTTTTTCCATGAATGATCTCATCCCCTCAAGATTAATAAAAAAATTAATTGATATTCTATGGATCAACGTTCATATTTATATTAAAGTCTATAACACCACATATTTCAACCAAAAAATCAGAAAACATTATTCTTTTTCATGAATTTATGTTTAACTTAATTCTATAAATAAAATTGGAGGAACACCTGTGATTAGAGCAAATACCGACGCCGAATGGCTCCCACTATATGAAGCACTGGCAAGTGAAGTCCGTTTGCAGATTATCCGTCTTGTCGCGGAGACGCCAATGAATGTGAAAGACCTTGCAGCCTCGCTGGGGCTAAGCAGTGCTATTGTCACCATGCATGTCCGCAAGCTTCAGGACGTTGGCATCATTCAATCCAAAATGGTTCGCAAGGACGGCGGCACGCATAAAATGAACAGCCTGGCTGTGGACTGGATTGGCATCTCCATGCCACAAGAGAGCGGCATCACGCGCAAGTTTCACGAGGTTTCCATTCCTGTCGGACATTACACCCATTTTGACGTGTATCCTACATGCGGCTTAGCTACCTCCACCCATGTAATCGGACAGTATGATGATGCTCGCTACTTTCTGGACCCCGACCGCATGCACGCCCACATCCTGTGGTTTGGCCATGGGTTTGTCGAATATAAAATTCCGAACTATATGCTGACCGGACAGCTGATAGATGCTATTGAAATATCACTGGAGATTGGCTCAGAGGCCCCCTCAGTCAATCCCAACTGGCCCTCCGACATTACGTTCACACTGAACGGCATTCGGTTGGGTGAGTGGACCAGTCCGGGTGACTCCGGCAATGGACGTGGTATCTTCACACCTGACTGGTGGAGTGATATTGTCAATCAGTACGGCATGCTTAAAGTGCTACGTATAACTCATGAAGGCACCTTTATTGATGGACAGCATCTATCAAGCATTACACTCGCAGATATTCCCGTAGAACGCAATCAGTGGACCTTGCGGCTTTCTGTAGAAGAGGATGCCCGTCATGTAGGCGGTATGACGCTATACGGTGAGGGATTTGGCAACTACAATCAGGATATTTTATTCCGACTCTTCTATCACGATGGCATTCCAGCCCTGTAAAAAGAAAGCACAAAAACACCTTTCATTTGCCCTTATTCCAGGGTAATGAAAGGTGTTTTTTATAATGCTATGAGCTTAGCAGCCCGCTTCATTCGGTTCGAGCTCTGCCATACATTCTCTCGTAGCAGACACCCAGCAGACAGGCCTGTGAGCTTGTCCTACAGCGCACTTCCGCCATACAGGAAACGGTATTCCCAATGCTTGCCGGCAATATCACTAATCGTCACACCACCGCCAGCGTTGGAATATGTATGCAGTATTTTACCGTTACCCAGATAAATACCCGTATGTGTGATCGTTTCCTTTGATTTGTTGATCCCTTTGTAAGCTGAAGCCGAGGTGCCTTTATAAGACATAAAGTACATCAGATCACCGCGCTTCAGGTTCTTCCAATGGGTCGTAACCTTACCTTTCTTCTTCACATACTCTCCTTGCTGGCGTGAATCAGCAGGAAGTGTGATGCCCAGTCCATCAATGAAAGCCCGACGTACAAAGCTGGAGCAGTCAAACACCGCCGTGCTATTGCGGTCCGCTGCGTACTTATAAGGCGTTCCCATATATTTCATGCCTGCCGCAATTACCTTCTCTACGGCCGCATTCCCTTTGATTGCTGTACCATTATTTGCATTAGCAATGCTGGAACCTGAGTTGCTCGAGTCGCTAACGGTCCCCTTGTTCACTGTTGCTGCATCCTTACTGACCGGCTGTGTGTATTTGGAGGAGGATGAGATATAGCCTGTCCGATTAGCTGAATCTTTGATTTTATACCAATCTGAACCGGATTGCTCCAGCACAGTTACCGTTTCTCCTTTGGAAACCATACGAATAACTTTTGCGGATGTCGTTGGTGAGATTCGAAGGTTTACACCCCAGATGACTTGTGCTTTGGATTGATCTGCCGCTGCTGCGGATACCTGTCCTGTGAGTGCTGCCGTTGTTAGACTTCCCATCAGCATAGCTGCCGTTACACTTGCCGTAACAATGGTATTCTTCCAGTTCATGATGTCGTGTCCCTCCGGATGTTACAGAATTTTAACCAGGAAGGCATCCTTCCGGCTCGCCTTATTGTAAACGGGCATTCCATAACGTTCATCAGCCCAAAGTCCTGCAAGGATTTAACCAGGCTTGAGCACATAGCATCAGGGAAAACGTTCTTTCACTGGAAAAATAGAACACACACCACCCGGATTCAAAGGTTAAATTATTGTAACCAATTGATATACCTTAGATTTCTACGTTTCGGTCTAGCGCTCCTTCTGTCGCCCGGTTATGCAACCTGCGAACTAGATTTTAATATTTCACTTCAGCCCAATTGGAAAACATTACTACGTTTCATTTCACTTCTAACTGGAATATCTCCTTCACATTTGAAAATATAAGTATTTTCATGCATGAAAAACCGGGGATTTCTCCCCGGCCTTCAGCTTGCTCATCTCCATAAAGATTGTAATCATGGGCCTGACGGTTCCCGTCCCCAATTCCTGAAACCAGCACGGCACTTCATCATCTATTGCTGATTATGGCTCCATTCCCCACACTTTCGCACCGTCCTGATACGCTGTCACTTTGGTCCAGGCACCAAATGCAGTTTGAGTAGCATTGAAGGAATAGTCATTCGATTGATCAAAATTCGTCCAGTTGTTCTTTGAGAAACGGGTCTGGATGATGCCAGTCTCTGCACCGGCTGCCAAGCTGCCAGCCCCTGCGGAGAAACTAAGCTCCAGATACGTATCTGCCGTGCCCTTCGCCGGATTTACAGCGACAAAGCTGCCCTGCACATTGGCACTGCCAAGCTGTGCATAGTCACACCAGAAGCTCATGTCCGCTGCGCTGTCCTTCGTGAAATAATAACGAACCTTCACCTTACTCAGATCAATTGCCGTTGTACCTGTATTTTTCAGATTAAATTGCGGCGTAATTGCATTACCTGAAGCACTGGACCCTCCATTGCGATACTGCACTTCCAGCGTTCCCGTTGAGATCGGAGCAGCCATCGGTGTCAGCACAACGACGTTGGAGTTGGTCTGACCACTCGCATTGGTCGCAACAACTCTATAATTGTAGGCTGTGCCGTTCACTGCCGTTGTATCGGTATAGGTTAATGCCGTCAAACCTGTTGCAAGGTTGGCATATGCCCCCGTGCCTGTCGAGCGCTGCACCGTATACGTTGCTGCTCCGGTCGAGGCCGTCCAGTTCAGCACAGCCTGTGCATCTCCAGCCATTCCACTCAGGGTAAATACACCCGGCACGGTCACGCCAGCCTGCGGTGTTGCCGTAACCTGTGCTGATGGTGCAGATTCCCCAGCACTGTTGACTGCTGTAATTACATAATAATATGCTGTTCCATTCGTCAGTCCGGTGTCAGTAAAGGTAGAGCCTGTAACTCCAGTCGCTACGGAGGTGTAAGGACCACCGTTTACTGTTGCGCGTTTCACACTGTATGAAGTCGCTCCTGCAGCTGCATTCCAGCTCAACACAACCTGCTTATCCCCGCCAGCAGCGGTTACCCCGGCAGGCGCGGCTGGCACCTGAACTCCTGGCGTGCTGCTGTCGCCAAGGAGTCGATCGAATTCACCATAAGCGGTAGCCATATCGACCTGTGACCAGAAACGGTGATACGTAAAGGTCGGTGCACCATTTTCCCACTGCTTCGTGGTTGGGTTGTAAGATGTTTTGTACTTGTTATCCAGATAAGCCCATGCCGGGTCTTGTTTGATCGCTGGACGCAGATCGGAATAGCCGATGTACACACCGTTTCCGCCTTTGGCCGGATCAGAAGGTACACCTGCTGTACCCGGAATGGTGTTTCCTTGACCAAACGTACCCGACCAGTTTGCAGGGAGATAGATCTCTTTCGCAAAGTAGCGGAAGTAATCCTTACGCTCCTCCTCTGTCACAATCCCCACACCATCATTGTAATCCCAAGCAGTATCCAGCAAGCTCTGAGCCAGGTCCTTCGCTTCCTGCCCTTTCGCGCTCAGCGTACCGTTCTCTGCTTCAGTTCCAGCGGCGAAGAACGTCAACGCTTTGATATAACTGCCCAGTACGCCGGTATCCTGCACCGGATCTTTGGTTATGGCATGGAAGTTAGGGTTATTTGTGTAGGTGCTGAATCCATTCCATTTATCCGGCTGCCCTTGCCATTCCTGGCCACCTGGAATCCAGAACTCACCTGGAGCCGGTGTCGTTGCTACCTGAGCATTCGTTCCACCAAGAATCCGCTGCCCAGCCGCGTTTAAATAGTACCCTTGGGCATCCGTTACAGGACGCTCCCCGACAAACACATAATCCTTCGTCCAGTCAACCCACTTCGTAATAACCTTCTTGGCCATCTGGAAATTCTCTGAAGTCAGGTCGCCGCTCTCTGCCAGGATATAATACATTTCCGCTACACGCTCCAGCGGCCATGCCTGGAATCCAAACCACGTATTGGAGTCCGGGTCACGATATACAGGTGCTTCCTGATAGGCCATGTCATAGAATGTGCTGACCCCTGCCGGATATGCTGCGTAGGAACCACCGATACTGTTTGTTGCCCCGCCGCCGACAGCACCTTCATGGGATTGCAGCCATGTGTAGAATTCCAGCTGGCGCTTCAGCGTAGCATTCCAGTCCGCTTTTGCTGTAGGTGAATCCGGGATCAGACCTCCTGCCGGATCAGACAATGCATAAGCTGCAACCGGGTTTTGATAAGCCTGGTGAGTATGGCTCGCTCCGATACGCCAAGCCCAGTCTCCACCTTGGCCCAGACCACCGCCCCATGACGTGTACCAAGCCATCAGATACATGTTGGAATCCTTGCCAGTACCCGGCGTAGGTGTACCATTTTTAGCACTTCCAACCTTCTGGAAATACTTATCGTACATGCCATACCGCAGAAAATCGCCCATCTTTTTCGCTTTATCCAGATACTCCGAATTGTTGTAGCCCATCTCTTTTGCCCAATACAGCACTTGAACTGCACGTGCATCTGCATCCGTTGCGTTCGTATAACGCCACTGTGCTGATGGTGCCTGGCTTTCCTTCGTAAACAAGCTCATGAAACCTTCCCCTGCTTTTCCGAAGGACTTATCATCCTGTGACGGATGAGGGATTGCTTCCCACACCGACTCCTGCTCACCGCGCTGGAATGTATTCACATATGTTGACGTATGGGAAGGATTCAGCAGATTGCCGTACCCATACCAGTTATCCACGTCAATCAGCCAGTGCATCAGATACGTCTGGTTGTTGCCATAGGTTGCCTTGAGCTCGGCATCTAACGGGTCCTTCCCTGCCGCATATTGACCATTGAGATTGGATGGATATTGATCAGGGAATGGTTTCTCCGCTGCATAGGTTGCAGGACTGTTCGGATTGTACTTGCTCATTGTTGGCTGTTCTTCATTACCGTCGCCTTCATTGACCGGGATAATATACTTCTCCATGTTATCCCAGGCTGCTTCAAGTTTAGACCAGTCTCCCGTGTAGTGACCATACATCGTTTCAAGCCATAACCAGTAGCTGTATGCTTCTGAAGTAGACATATGTCCGTAATCCGGGGCCTCACTCAGCAGCGTTTCAATGGAGTGATACGGAATCCCTTCGGCAGAGAAGTACCCGTTCGCCGGGTCCTTCAACTGTGCATATAATTGCAGAAAGCGTGCTTCGTTAATGCCATCTGCCTGAATTTCAATCGCCTGATCGGAAGCATGCGCCGTTTGAGAGCCGGTCCAGAGTCCCGTGTAACCGGTCAGCATAACAGTTCCCGCCAGCATGGCAGTTAAACTCTTTTTTGCAGCTGTTTTCAACATGAATATATACCTCCCTGGAATAGTGAAAAATAATATCAATGCTGGTCGTCTGTTCTTTTGATTGCTCCACCTTTGAGCTATTCAATTTTGAAATATTGTTCAGCCTTTCGCACCTGCACCTGCACCTGCACTTGCACCTGTATGCATTGGTTTATGGCTCCAGCCCCCATACCTGGGTATTGCCCTGATACGCCGTCACCTTGTTCCAGGCAGCAAAAGCCGTTTTGGAAGCATCATAGGAATAGTCATTGCTTTGATCAAACGCACTCCAGTTGTTTTTGGAAAAACGTGTCTGAATAACGCCTGTCTCTGCCCCCGCAGCCAAACTTCCTGCTCCAGAGGTGAAGCTGATCTCCACATACGTATCCGCTGTACCTTTCGCCGGATTCACTGCTACAAACATTCCTTGTACGTTCGCTGAGCCCACCTGCGCATAATCACACCAGAAGGACAGCTCCTCCGTGCCGTCTTTGGTAAAGTAATAACGAATTTTCACCGTACTCAGATCAATCGCCTGTGTGCCGGTATTCTTCAGATTGAATTGCGGAGTAACTGCATTGCTGGAATTGCCTGAACCCCCGCTTCGATACTGCACCTCAAGCGTACCTGTCGAGACAGGTGGCCCGGATGGTGTCAGCATAACTACGTTGGACAACGTCTGCCCGCTTGCGTTTACAGCAGCCACGCGATAACTGTATGACGTTCCATTAAGGGCGGTCGTGTCGTTGTAGTTCAGCACAGCCAATCCAGTTGCCACATCAGTATACGTACCGCCTGCAACAGCACGTTGCACCGTGTAGCTCGATGCCCCTGATGCTGCGGTCCAGGACAACATGTTTTGGTTATTGCCCGCTGTTCCGCTTAATGTCACTGCTCCAGGCACAGTCGTTGCCGCTTGAGGCATACCTGACACCTGAACAGAAGCTGGGGATTCCCCGGCGGAATTCACGGCGGTCACTACGTAATAATACGTTTTGCCATTCGTTAGTCCTGTATTGGTGTAAGTCAGTCCGTTCACCCCAGCTGCCACGGTAGTGTAAGGACCTCCGCTAACCTCGGCACGCTTTACTGTATACGATACAGCTCCTGCAGAAGCTGACCAGTTCAGCGCAACTTGGCTATTCCCGGCTACCGCCTGCACACCGGCAGGAGCAGCTGGAACAGCAACAGGTGTTACTCCCGGCTCCTGTCCAGACACCTTCACTCCGGCATCGTAGACAGGAATGTAATTACTTTTCACCGGATTGCCTGTCGTAAGGTTCTGGTAGGACGGATCATTAGCTGGATTCCATGCCCCCTGTGGTCCTGTAATTCGGAACTGAACTTCTTTGCGATAATTCCCTTCCCCGCCAGGGTAGATTTTGGTGTTGCTGAAATTGGCCGTAATGGCATAGATCCGCTTGGCGGCATCCACCACAACAGGCTGTGACACGGTTGCCCCTTCGCTAGACGAGACAGTAACCTGAACATCAGATACGGTGCGTCCCGCAGCATATACCTCGCTCAAATCCAGGAAATATTTGAACGAAAGCTGATCGCCCATACGTGCAGGCCAACCTGAACGGTTGTTAAGCAATGCGCGAATTTCCGTATAATTGGAGCCGGATGAGCGTACAGCGGCCTCCACAAAATACTCGTCACCTTTGACCTCCGGTGCAGGGAAGTTCGCAAGCGGCTGATGATTCTGTCCGTACAGCAGATTCATCTTCGCAAGTGCTCCGGTAAATCCTGCATTGTAATCCGTTGCTACCTCATTGCTCACATAATCTCCGATATCATCGGTATATTGATCTGACGCATTCGGTCCTCCCACCATCGCACCGTATAAAATATGGCGGTGATTTGCCGGGATGTCCTCATTATTCATCCATGAGCTATGAGCGGTACGGTGATGGGGATGCTGCGGTGAATTTTGCCCATACCCGACAACGTAGCTGCTCTGACGAGGGTTATCCCCTAAAATGTAATTGATCTGTGAAGTAGCAAAATTTTGATATCTGGATTTTTTCACAGGGTCACTGACCCAATCGGAATATACAAATGAGATAAAGGCTGCATTCGCCGCATATCGGAGTGAACCCCATTGGTCAAGCCAAGCCAAACCTCCAGGGGTATATTTGACACGCCCTCCATTCGTACCCACCGTCCAGTAATCCAGATTTCGTTCGGTAGACTGAATGAACTTTGTTGCTTCCGGCATATTCAGATTGGAAGTTATCCGGGCAAGAAGAATCTGGGCACCATAATGCTTGCTATCCCAGCCCTGTGTCCAGGTATACGGCCAGTTAGCCGAGCCACCACTCGTAGACCAGCGATCTGCAGCAGAAAGCGCTTTGGACAAGTAAGCGTTATCATTTGTCGCTAAATAAAGCCATGCTCCGCCCCATGCCAGCTCATCCTCATACCCGGTCCAGGAATTATAGAACGCAGCAGCATCGGTAATACAATCGGTATATTTTCCCCGATATGTATCTGCAAAGTTGTACAATTCTTTCGCATGCTGGAGCAGCTTCGCCGAGTATACCGGGTCACTATCTGCAAACACGATGGAGGAAGCCGCAAGTGCAGCAGCCGTTTCTGCCGCCAAATCACTTCCCGGACAGGACGCATCAATCTTGAACGAAGGACGGTTCATTTGCATGACCTCCGCAGGTCCCCACCAGGCATGATCCGTATTACCTGCTCCGACTTGTCCCCATAATTCGTTTGGCTTCGTATGCGCTTTCATAAAATAGTCGGTTGCCCAGCGTATATTATCCTTGATCTCCTCCAATTGTCCGGCTTGTTCATAACCATCCGCGTATTCCACTACAGACCATGCAAGCATCGTGGCTGAAGCGGCCATCGGAAAACCAAATTTCACGTGATCCCCCGCATCATACCAACCGCCGGTAAGATCTACGCCAACATCCGCCCCGTCCTGCATTCCTGAGTCACCACGCCATTCAACCCGATTATTCGCAGGTAATGGGCCTGACCGCTGCGCTTCATAGAAATAAATTGCCTTCTGAAGAGCTTCGGCATAATTATGATCTCCAGCGGCCGCATCCGCCTGACGTAATCCTGTATTCATAGAAAAGCTCCCTGCCAGCAGCCCTGCCGATAATGTCACTATAGCAACTCGTCTCCACCAGCTCCCTTTCATTGTTACTATTCATCTCCTTTTCTTGAAAGTTCCGCTTGAATACCTGTAATTGACGAAGTACATGCGCTCCTCTCTATGGTGGTAACTCTATATAACTTCCACCATTAATTACCATTATAGTCTTTTGTGTAACTTGCAATATCAACATTGGTGACTTCTGAAATAACATTGTTGTGACCTTCGGATTGCGTGTTATGACAAAAAAGCTGTTTCTTCACCGAAAGTTTCGGGAGAAACAGCTCTTTTCTTCTTTGTATTTGAAAGCTATACTCTGAATTTGTTGACTTGACCCTGCAATTCCTCAGCCATCTTGGACAACAGGCTGGCGGAAGAAGCAATCTCTTCCATGGATGCAAGCTGCTCTTGTGTTGCAGCAGATACGTTGTGCGCGGAGCCTGCCGCTTCTCCCGCAATGTTCGAAATCTGGCTCACATAACTTACGACCTCATTCGTACTTGCTGACATTTCCTCAGAACCAGCTGATACTTCTTCAATCTCTCCTGCTACCTTATTGGCGGCTCCTGAGATCTGTTCAAAGGCTTGTCCGGCTGCAGCAACCAGCTCGATTCCTGCTTCTGTTTCATTACTGTTCACCTTCACAGCCTCAACAGCATGGTTTGTATCCTGCTGGATCAGACCAACAATCTCTGAAATTTGTTGAGCCGAAGCTGAAGATTCTTCAGCCAGCTTGCGTACTTCTCCCGCAACGACAGCAAAACCTCGTCCATGCTCGCCTGCACGCGCAGCTTCAATCGCAGCATTCAAGGCAAGCAGATTGGTTTGCCGCGCAATGTTATTGATCACTTCAGTAATCGTGCCGATCTCGGCTGAACGCTCACCGAGCCCTGTAACCAGCTCTCTCAGTGATGCGATGGAGTTACGAACGGTTCCCATCTGCTCCACTGCCTGCTGAATAATTCTGTTGCCTTCCGCAGATTGATTCGCTGCGTCCACAGCAGACACCGATACACTTTGAGCCAGCTCCGCAATCTGTTCAGAGCCAAGAGCCATCTCGTTCATCGCCTGGGATGAACGCTTCACGATGTCCACCTGATTGGTTGTGCCCACAGATAATTCTTCAACCGTCTCGGTGATCTGCTCCGAAGCTCTCGTATTCTGCTCAGCGCTGGCTAACAGTTCTTCAGATGAAGCTGCAACCTGTTCGGATGTCTCCGATACGGACTGAATCATGGAACGAAGATTCGCACTCATCGTATTAAACGCTGTAGCAAGAATGCCTAGCTCATCTCTGTTTTTCAATACAATGCTCTCACCTGTAAGATCGCCTTCAGCAATTGCCGAAGCAGCTTCCGTCATCTTTTTGATCGGACGTGAGATCATACCTGCAATGAAGAATGCAATAATCACTGCAAGCAGTGTTGCGACAATCGCCACACTCAAAATGACATTAAATGTATTCTCGGCAAGGTGAACAGATTCAGTTGCCAGTTCTTTTGCTCCATTATTGCCAAGGTTAATCAGCTTTGTAATGCTGTCATTAGCGCTATACCATAGCGGGTATGCCTCTGTGTGCAGCTTGCTGGCTGCAAGATAGTCATTTTTCAGACCATATTCGATGAATGACGACAGCTTCTGTAAATAACTATCATAATTCGTGGAGAACTGCGCATACAACTTCTCCGCCTCAGTATCTCCCTTTACTAAGGTAACCAATTCTTTACGCTCATCCTCAATTTTGGCAAGCACCACGTCTAACGACTCTTTCAGCTTCTCGGTTTGGTTTGTATCCTGCTCTACGATTACTGCAAGTGCCAGCCGTTCTACGTCCGAGACATCACCATTCATAATCCCAAGCAGACTCACACTCGGCATCGAAGTTTTGTTGATCTCGCGAGAGCGATCAGCCATTGTGAAAACTGAAACTAAGGTGTACACACTAAGAAAGATAAGCAATACTAAAACAATTGAAAAACCAGTTAACAACTTCCCCCTAATAGTAAACTTTATTTTACCCCTGACGTTCCCCCGTACCTTCTCCATCTTCCCACTCCTCCAACTTGACGCGTTAAACTAATACATCTATATAATATATCGACATGTATGTTCCACAATTGAATACATGACATCGGCAAGCTACAAAATTTCGTATAACAAGGATAATTAAGCGAAACAAAGGAGATAAAATACAGGAATGGGAAGGTGAAAATATGAACTAAAATATCGCATTGTATGTAATGCCATTCCATTGAAAACAAATTGTCGGTTAAACCATACTATTGTCTATTTTTCGGAATTAAAGAGGACATTTCACTTTCTTTTTGTTAAACTAGTTTGGATATTAATCAGTTTTTACATAAGAAAGGTGAAGATAATGTTTAAAAGATGGTTGTGGGGAACAGCTCTGACCTTGGCACTCGCTGTAACAGGTATCATAATCTACTACGGATATTCCATTGTTCATTTTGCCAATAGCATCTCAACGATGTCCAGTGCTTCATCGTCCTCCAACGCTGGTTCAGACAAGGATGGAAACTCGAATGCGTCCCTGGTCGAAATCCCTAAGTGGGAGGGACAAGAACGGGTCAACATTTTACTAATTGGCGGTGATTCCCGAGGTGATGATGCGGGGCGCTCAGACTCGGTGATGATCGCTTCCATTGATCCGGTTTCCAAAAAAGCGCATCTGTTCTCCGTGCTGCGTGATACATATGTTGAAATTCCGGGCCATCACAAAAGCCGTCTTAACGCCGCTTTTTCCTACGGGGGAGCCGAATTAACCAAACAAACAGTAAGCAACCTGCTAGGCATTCCCATCCAGCATTACGTCTACACTGACTTTACCGGCTTCATGGCGCTAGTTGATGCACTGGGCGGGGTTGATATTGATGTTGAAAAAGATATGTACTATACCAGCAAGGCGGATAAACATATGTATGACATTGACCTGAAAAAAGGATTGCAGCATATGGACGGCAACACAGCCCTTCAATATGTACGCTTCCGGCATGATGCCACATCCGATTTTACAAGAACACAGCGACAACGCATCTTTATGACCGAGCTGGCGAAAAAAATGCAGAGCAGCACCTCGCTCTTCAAAATCCCGGAGATACTGGAAGCCGTAGCTCCTTATATTCAAACCGATCTCAGCCCGACACAGATGCTGAAACTTGCTTCACTCGGCTTTGATATTCGTGTTAACGAAATGCATCAGCAGCAGATTCCGCCAAACAGACTCTTGACCAATGAACGTGCCGGCAACGCCCAAGTGCTTGGTGTGAACGTCCCCAAATTGCAAGCTTACATTCAAAGGCTGTTTGAGGAGGACCTCCAGCCTGCCGAAGAACCTGCATCTGCAGCACACGAATGATCATGCTTTAACACTACTAAAGAGACGGCCTTGTGCCGTTTTTTTTAGTTCCTCTAATCTCGTCATTTAATGTTCCCTTAATGTTTGAAGGGTAGTCTTATATGATGGCCCTGGCTCCATAAGGGAGGAATGGATATGAAACAACCTAAAATAGCCGAATGGACTGAGCTACGCGGATTAGCTTTTCTGGCAATCGTCATGCAGCATAACATTGCCGAATATATTTATCGGGCGGATATCGCACAGCCCGACGCCGTCATGTTAACGATGATCTATCACCTGACAAGATTCGGTACACCCACCTTTGTTTTTCTATCGGGTGTGCTGTTGTTCTATCATCACCGCCATGCCAAGCCGAATTATGTGCGCTTCATCAGAAAACGGTTTGGTGATATTTATATGCCTTTTATCATATGGACACTGATCTATTGGTTAGCTGTTCGTGTGTTCACGCCTGCATTCTGGTCCTCCGGCATGCCGGACCTCGGTAGCTTCATAAGGGAACTGTTTTTACCGCAAACGGCATATCACCTTTGGTTTGTACTGATGGTATTCCAGTTTTATATTCTGTTCCCGTTATTTTTAACAGGGGCTCATGCTGTTCGTAAACGGTTGGAAAGCAACCGCTCTGACCATCTTTCTCCTAAGCAGATCACACTAGCCATCATTTTTTCCGCAGCCATAGTGTACATCTTGCTTATGAAATGGTCGTATTATGATATGTCCGGCTGGACTGATCTACTATCTGAGCCTTGGTCTAGTCTGCTAGAATATCGGTCGTATTCGTGGATCATGTATTGGTTTTATTTTTTGCTTGGAGCCGTATGCGCCTGGGCTGTTGAAGGCTGGAGAAGCTGGACTGCCAAGGCTCTACCTTGGACTATTACCGTTTTTATCGTCATGTATATCTGGCTTGGATATGATGTACTGCGCGGTTCGGAAGATACAATGAATCTTAACATTTCGACCTATCTTAAACCGAGCACTTTCATTATCATTATGGCTCAAATGCTTATGTTCTATGGTCTGCTGGCACTATCACGCGATAGAGACCTGAGGTTCAGACGCCTGCTTGCCTGGATTGGACGTTATTCCTTTGGCGGTTATCTGGTGCACGCTCTGGTGATCTATGTTATTGCATACTTTACAAGGCCTTTGCACCTTAGCGGATGGCATTTACCCATCACGATATTGTCATTTGCGGTTACAGTTGTTACTGCGCTTGGCATCAGCCGGGGGCTGTCCAAACTTCCCGGCTCCCGTTTTACAGTCGGGTTATCACGCATCCGTAATAAATCCAAGGAATCCCATACTCTTAGCGGCACACAGACACATATAAAAAGACAGGCTTCCCATTCAGGCTAATGCAAAGAGCACTCCACGAATTCCTAGTAGAGTGCTCTTTGCATTAGCAGCAGATTTTCATTCAAGTTAATCTATACGCAGCTCCTATTTCACATCGGTTGTTGCTGGTCTTCCAGGTACATGACCTGGCCGAACCGGAACCGGATGCTCCAGATGCTTTTGGCGAACAAACCTTTGCAAATCACCCGTCAGCTGCTCTTTTAGCTGATTCACAAGCTGTGCTTCACTGATGCCCTTTGTCTTAGCGATCTCAGCAAGCGATTTGCCGGCATGCAGCTCGTTTTGTAACTCTTCTGGGGTTATTCCGATATAACGTGCGATAGCTCCCTTATCCACCATCGAATGTTTACCGTGACGCACAAATTCTCGTCGTAATTCACGAAGCGGAGTGTTCACCACTTTTTTCAGCTTCACATCCATATCCGCTTTCGCGGCTGCCGCTTGTTCTTTGGTCAAACAGCCATCTGCTACAGCTTGATCCAGACGCTCAGATAGCGTAGGTTTCAATTTTTGCAGTAATTGCTGTTCAGTAAGCCCTTTGTGTTCCTTGGCTATCTGGGCAAGCGTATGTCCAAGCTGCATCTCCTGCTTCAGATCCCGAAGACCGATGCCAAGCAGCTCTGCGGTTTCACCGATCATAAACAGGCCATGACCTGCATGAATACAAGGCTTCTTATGCTGCATGGCTGATTCAGTCGATGCTGCATTCCCCTGCTCCACAGGCACGGCAGGACTAGCCAATACATGCTGTGCAGGTACTACAGTTATGATTATAGCAGCCACTGCAGCTGCCACTCCTATCCTCCAATTCGTTCTCATCTTTCGTCCGCCTTTCCTATGTCAAATATTCTCTGCCTTCCTAGGGCATGTCTTGAAATCTACTGAAGAGTTCAGCAGTAGCCGCTTTCTTCAAATTTTTCAGACACATCCTAGTTTGGTCCTAAATTCCTGCTTTTTATGCTATATCATACGAAATGTCATCAAATTTTTCACAAATGATCACAAAAAATCCTATATTTTTCAAATCGTTTGAGCTATACTGGATGTAACTTCTGGAGCTCAACATACGATTCCTATTTCGTGGCAGGAAGGACGTTGCTCGATGATACGGCGAGAATGGTTAGATCCGTATACCCCTGATATAGAAGCCGTATTCGCTGCGGCAGAAGACAAGCTTCGACAATACCCTGAGTCATTGACAAGGCACGCACTTGAACAGCTCCATCAGCTTCATCCTGTCAGAAAAGATTCTGGGCTGAGCTGCATCGGCTATATCACGCCGTTATGGATGCACCACACGGATGGACTGCCCTTGGAAAAAGCACATCTGCTTAGCACGGCCTGTCTGTTACATATGTTGTATTTTCTGAACATGGACGATGTTATGGATGAGCCTGAGGAGAATGCAGTAGCCAAGCTTACCGTGGGTAATCTCTATTATCTTGATGCTCTTCAGCTCTATAGTTTGTTATTTGAACCCACATCTGAATTCTGGGTACATTTCCGACGAGTTATTCAAGAATGGGCTGTAAGTGTGAATGGTGAACGACACATCGACTATTTTCAGTTAAACCCTCTTCTCATTGCCCAAAAAGCTTCACCCTCACAGCTTGGTGCCATTGGCTCACAACTTCTGTTAGAACAACCGGGTCGTATCTCTACGATCTGTGATGCACTTAATATTGTGCTGATGACGCTTCAGATGACGGATGACTTCACAGATATGAAACAAGATGCTGTGCATGGCAATTACAACAGCTACCTCTCACATATATCCGCTGCGCTCCATCAAGATTATCTTACTCACCCAGTTCACGATTCCATACTCGACCATGTATATCACTCACACTTCATGGACAGCTACGCCGAAATTGCATCTCATTTCAAAAGCGTATTAACATCTTCTAACTCAGCATTACCACAATATATTGTATTAAATTCTTATCTGCACAGCGCATTAATACAAGCTGTTCTAGATATAAAGCAACGCAAAAAAAGACTTTATCAAGGCGGGTTTCACTACTGGATCAGCGAAGCCTCATCTAAGTTTCCCGATAAAGGGAATGCTGATTCGGTTTAATTCAAATATGAAGGGAATGTTGGTTATGATGGTATTAGAGAAAACATTGCACGAGGACATTATTGAGAAGGCTTGGGCAGACGAAAACTTCAGACAACAACTGCATTCCAATCCAAAGCAAGCGCTTCGCGAGGCATTCGGTATCATGATTCCTGATCATATCAGGGTCCGTACCGTAGAGGAGCAACAAAATGATTATGTGCTGGTCATTCCACCCAACCCTTCCAAAGTAAACTATGATGTCAATTGTGGTCCGTGGAGAGACTAGCCTTACCTGATTCACAGTTCTGTTAGCAGTACATTTAATAGTAATAAAAGAAAACAGGGGTAGAACATTAAGCCGGGTATCCCAGACGAGTTCATCATTCGATAAACTCGGGAAAAGATACCACAGCTTCTGTTCCTACCCCTTTGGTGCTTGTAAAGCTGATCTGTCCATTCATTGCTTCAACGATACGGAAGGTCACCATCATGCCTAATCCGGTACCTTTAATTTTATTAGAGAAGTAAGGCTCTCCCAGACGGGATAAAGCTTCCTCACTCATGCCTTCTCCGTTATCCCGAACATGTACTTTGACTTTGCCTTCCTGCGAGTATGCCCAGATATCAATCTGACCTTGCCCACCCTGAAGGGCCTCGATGCTATTCTTAATAATATTGATAAAAGCCTGCTTGAATTTCGAGGAATTGCCTCGAATATGAAGGTTTGGCGGAATATCCGTCGTTATTTTCCCGCCCTCCAGATTCGCCATCGGTACAAGTATACCTTCGATATGATCGAATTCATTCGAAATATTCAACGATACAATATGATCGAATTCAGGCTTTGCGAAGGTCAGAAAATCAGTAATAATACCTGAAGCCCGATCAAGTTCCTCCAGTGCAATTCGCACATATCCTTTATTTTTGTTATCCTCCTGCTCGGTCATAAGCTGAAGGAAGCCTCGCGTTACTTGAAGCGGATTACGCACCTCATGAGCTACCGAAGCGGCAAGCTCACTAATGATCTCCATTTTCTCAG
The DNA here is from genome assembly GCF_003217495.1 of Paenibacillus barcinonensis. GTDB lineage: Bacteria > Bacillota > Bacilli > Paenibacillales > Paenibacillaceae > Paenibacillus > Paenibacillus barcinonensis. The sequence continues at coordinate 178,938 of NZ_QJSW01000008.1, forward strand.
ATCGTTGCAACTCATTGTTGAACAATTCCAGCTCTTTGGAATACTGCAGCACTTTATTATGCTTTTCTGCAAAACGACTTCCCAAAATCGCAATCAACGATATTACAAATGCAACCATAGACCACTTCCACCAGAACAGATGATACGTGCCATTGCGCTGATAGTACCACAACAGCTCAAGCACACTAATCAAAGAAAATGTGCCAAAACCGGAGGCTAACAGGATAGCTTCACGGTTGCGTTGCAATGCCTTGGCAATCGTACCAACGAGCAGAATGGTTAGTAAGATTACCAGCACAACGCCCACGACATGCTGCACAAACAAATTGTATAACCCGTCCCATTGACCGCCTGTTATGACGTATATAAACAAAGAGAGCACGGCCACAGTAGAATAAGCCCATTGAATTTTGCGTAGCTTGGTAAATATGCCATACACCCCTGGACCAATAATTTGTTCAAAGAAATAACAGAGTGCAGGCATGCCCAGCAACATGGACAGATCAAAGAGAAGGGAATACAGATCGCCATAAACTTGATAGAATGTATACAGGAACTGAGAGTACGTTATCACCATGACTCCTATTGAACCCATCACTACACATAATGATATCCACAAGCCTTTATGAAATTGACCCAGGAAAAATGTACAGCTGACCATAATAAGTGAGGTGAATACAAACGTAGCACCCAAAATAACATCAATTAAACCGTTATGAATATATTTCTCCTGCAACATGGCATAGGGTCCAATCTCAACAGCACCTTGTATGCCGAGCCAGCCTTTCTCGTTTTGCGACCATATGTAGAGTGTATCCCCAGAATTTTCAACAGATAAGGGTAAAAATACAGCATTATTATCGTAATTATAATGATAGTTCTCATATATTTTCCGAGCTTCAAGATAGATTACGATATGCGTCCCTTTAATATTCTCAAAACGAATCGCTGAACTTTCATCCTGTAATGTGGGGAGCTTTAGACGCGTCCACAAGGAGCCGGCATGTTGCTTGGTCCTGTCCAGGCTTCTGATTGTACCTCTGTCAGCGCTCTGCTTCTCCCAAATCTCGTCCTCGCCCATTACTTCGCTGATGAAGCCCTGATCGTTTGCATTTCCCCATTTTACTTCCCATCCTGTGATAGCTTCAGGCTGCTGAATCTGATCCGTTGCAGCAAGCACTAACCCATGTGGCAACAGAATGATCCATATCGTCATCCACAGGATGATGATAGCTTTGGGCACATTTCTCATTCACAGCACCTCAAAGTGTTTATTTTCTACTCTCGTGCATCCCTTCTATAGGATTCGCCACGGTTGATCATGTCACCTTCTTATTAGATTCCAAAATTCACATTAAAGTAGATTTATAGTTTTTTTTCCATTTTATTGTTATATAAACAAACTACTCACGCAGGTCCTCATATTGATTCACAATCATCTCACGTTCCATCTGCTCCACTTTCGTGCGGAACTCAAGCCACTGCTCCGTCTCTTCATCATCATAGATGGTCCATATATCAGAGAACAGAAAATCACGTAACTGGACTACCTGGCCGGACCATATTCCCCCAACCCAGAACAGCCCATCCGGTCGACGAATAACAGTACGTGAGAACCCGGGAGTAGAGGCCTTTTGTCCGATTCGAATACGTGTAATCATATTACCGAGTGTAAACCAATCCACAAGCTCCCCCTCCTTGTATATCCAAACTTCATCATACCATAGCCCAATCACCAATGGCTCTAAAAACAACGTCAGACGATTCAATCCGCTGCATCATGTGTAATGGTTTCTCAAAGCAAACTCTCACCAAACAAGGAGATGATTATGATGAACGAGCCTCATCGTACGGTAGAAGTTGAACATAAGGATGTGCAGCACAAATCGGATTCAAGCATGGTTGCTTCCACTTTTATTAAATATGCTGCCTATATCATTATCTTTTTTGGATTTCTCTACTTCCTCGTGAAGTATGTGTTTCCCAAATTTTAGCTAACACTGACATAAGACATATCATTCTCGGGAATAATATCATGCTTGATATTACTGAAAACATATCGTTCAAGCCATTCATTCAAAGGAAAGGAAGTGCTCTTGATGTCTGATAAGCCAATCAGCAACGAAGAACGTGATCGTATGGATGAACAATATCTGGAATCCCGCCTGGCTGAGCCTCCGCTGGAATCTGTACCTGATGCAGACCTGCTTCAGCCAGGCAGCCCGGTGGACCCGGCTGCACCCGACCCGGATGCCCTGCACGGGACAGATCTTTTGAATGGCGCCGGAGCTGATGCCAAGCCTGAAAGAAACATTTTGCCGCCGCGCTAGAAGCCAGCCTGCACAAGATCTGAAACAGGGAGGTGTTATCGTGAGCAAACATGCCGAGGAACGACAAGTCCATAAACCGGATAACCTGATCACGGAGCGAGATATTGATCCCGACTTTGGACTATTCACGGAAGCCTCCTTTCCGGGCGGACTGGAGGATAAAGTACAGCGAGATGCCATTGAGCATGCCCTTCCAAAAGAAACGCCTTCAGGCAAGCCGGCTTCGGATCAAGGCTAAACTTGCATTGCACGTCACATCCTCTTCATATGAGCAAAAAAATATACGCGCGGTTAAATCACGCTGCAAGTTCAGACCAAACCGAAGGAACCTCACTACATGGGGTTTCTTCTTTGGTTTTGGTTTGATTACAAGCCATCCCTCATTGATACAGCAAAAAAAGATGACCACTGCCTGTCCAGCGTCATCTCCTTCGTGCTTGTATGTCTCATCTTGCTTCAAGTTGCACAGCTTTATTTGTTCATTCCCATCTTGAATGTATCACTTAAAGCCATCATTATTTTTCAACAATTGTACCTGGTCCAGGAAGCTTATGCTCCAGCCTGGTCCATTTCACTGCAATCGCGGTGGCCAGAAGTGCAACACCATTAATAATAAATATCCAGCGTATTGGAAGCCAGCCGCCAAGGACTCCTCCGATAATCGGTCCCGCCATCGTGCCAATCTGGGCTGCAGACTGGTTCAAACTAAACGCACGGCCTCGAAATGCCGGTTCCGTAACCTGTACAATCATCGCATTGATTGCAGGGAACACCGCCGCAAAGAAAAGTCCATAGACAAATCTCAGGATGCCAAACGCAACATAGCCTGTGGTGAAAAACTGCAGCAGATTACCTACTGCTCCACCAACAAGTCCAATCACCATCACTTTCCCAAAACCAATCCTTGATCCAAGCCTGCCCCAGCGCGGAGCCATAATAACTGTCGCTACGCCCACTGCCGAGAAAATAATGCCTGAGCTTAAAGAAGCACGATCCGCTTGTATTCCCATCTCCATCACATACACGGTTAAGAGCGGTTCCAAAATCATGACTGAAAAGGTGCAAATCCCCATCATGATGAGCACAGTAATGAACACACGGTTTGCTCTGGCTTCCCGAATATCATCCATGACATGCGAACGAGCCTTGTTGCGATTAAAGTTCTCTTCCTTGACCCAGAAGGTCGCGATAACCGCAGACACCAGCACAACGATCGCCGAAAATAGAAACGCACTCCGATTGCCATAATAATGGCTGACAAGGCCGCCAATCAGCGGACCGATAATCCCGCCAGTTGCTCCAGCCGTTGACATAATGCCCAAGGCATACCCCGTCTTCTCTTCGGGTGTGTTCGTACCAACCAGTGCTATTGCCGCAGGCACAAAACCGGCAAGCAATCCCTGAAATAAACGAACAACAATGAGTGAATATGGGTCCTGCACAAAAAAATTAATCAAATACAGGACAGCCAGGCTGTATCCTGAACGAATTAACATCGGCTTGCGCCCATATTTATCAGCCAGCGATCCCCAGAAAGGGGATACAAGAGCACTGGCCAGAAACGTAATGCCGAAGGCCAGACCCGACCACAACTCCAGATGGGCCCGAACACCCAGTTCACTGCTCAGAAATAAAGGCAAAAACGGAATAGAGATTGAATATGCCGTGCTGCAAAAAAAGACACCGATCCACAGAATGATCAGATTTCGCTTCCACGAGAAGTTCATATACCCGCACGTCCTTTCCGAATCCGACGCCGGGACTGCCGTGTATGGAGCGGACGGAACAGACCCGTACGTCCCCCTGATGCGGAAGCATTTTCCTTATTTTACACCTATGCTTCTATGAAAACCATCCCCGTTCACCAGATTAACAAGCCTTGCATTGCCATTCTGCATCTGAAAACGGTATGATAGTTGAAGATCGAATCAAGGAGGATCCTATTCATGTCTTTACGGTGGAAAAAAGCTACCGCAGTTTCGCTTATGCTGGCGATGCTGCTGATCGTTATGAGCGGGTGCGGACGCCCTGCAAACAATGCTTATCAAACGCCGGTTCCGGCTGTGCCAGAAGGACCAGACCCGGTAGCAACTATTGAGATGCAGGATGGGCAGAAGATTGTGATTGAGCTGTATCCCAACATTGCACCCAATACGGTGTATAACTTCATCTCCCTTGCAAACAAAGGGTTCTACGATGGTCTGATCTTTCACCGGGTCATTCCAGGCTTTATGATTCAGGGCGGTGATCCGAACGGGAACGGTTCAGGCGGGCCAGGTTATGCGATCAAAGGTGAGTTTACCTCGAACGGTCATAAAAATCATTTGAAGCATACGCGTGGAGTCATCTCCATGGCACGACAAGACAAAGATCTGGATTCCGCCGGTTCTCAATTCTTCATCATGCTGGCCGATGCCGATTATTTGGATAACTCCTATGCTACTTTCGGCAAAGTAACCGAAGGAATGGACGTTGTTGACGGTATAGCTGCACAGCAGATCGGTGAAAGAGACAAGCCCGTTACTGATCAGGTGATGAAAAAAGTAACAGTGGATACCCACGGCATTGAATATCCGGAACCCGTGAAGATTACAGACGATACAAAGTAAACACGGGTACTCTTGAACAAAACAAATGCTCTGTTCTGTGCACTTGGCGCAGAACAGAGCTTATTCAATGATAACGTTTACATTATAACTTTTACATACATACGTTTCCTTCCGCAAAACAACAACCTCCTCAATGTATCCACCCGAACAGACGCAGCCAGCCAATAATTGCAATCCATAGTGGTACACTGAAGATCACTCCCCATGCAAGCCCTTTCAACATATTACGATTCACATGCACGAACAACGACTCCTTTCTCCAGGGAATAGTCGCAGTCTAGGTATCATTATATGATTTTATACCTGTGCTCATTCGCCGTGTATTCCCCAATCCCCTGCATTACCGCCATACTTCATGGAATGAAATGCGTGAACCTGATATACTAGCCCTATTATTGCATGTGCAATGTGATCTATGTTCGAAAGGAGATTTTCCTATGGCAAAATCCAAAAGACGCGCACCTGCTCCCAAAGCCCAAGCTCAGGCACAAGACCAGCCTGCTACACTGAAGGATCTGCTCAGCAGTGATGTGCTGGCGAAGCTCAAAGCCCAGGCCGATGAAGCCAAAGCAGCCGAGGCTGCGCGTAAGGAGCAAGAGCGGTTACAAGCAGAAGAAGCCCGCAAGGCTGAGCAGAGGCGGCGGGATAATGATTTTGAATACTTGCTGAATAACAGTTCGATGGACTGGAAGAAGCACAAGTAAGGGAAGGATTGAAACAAATTACAGGGTCCGTTTATCGGATGATTTGTAACCAAAGGAGCCGGGTGCGGCTCCTTTTTGAATATGTATATCTATGATTCACCTCCCCCATGCCGGAATCAATGACACAATGGCTCCTATCGCGACGATGAGCTGGCTCCACAGACAGAAGTCATCAGCCTATTTTGGAATGCACCTGATGAGACTTCGTCTTTCTTTTGTTTTGATGTCGTCTCAGACGATCAGGGATGGCAAAGAGCACAATATATAAAAGCGTAAATAAAACAAGAGCCAGTATCTCTTCTCCAAGAATGTAGACAGGGTAAGGTCCCAGCATGTCAAGCACGGATGGTGTATTGGGTTTATGTCTCAGAAACATATAATTTGCACCCAACAGCACATCAGCAACGTACACCATCACGGCTGCTACGTTCACAAAAATCATCGAGCCTGCCACAGAACGCCATCCCGGCCGGAATTGCTCCACCCACGTCATATACAGCAAAGCCAGAATAATCATCGCATGTGCAGTGAAAAATTGAATAAAGCGAAAATGAGCAAAAGCATACCCCAGATTCGGTGTTACAATGGCCATTAAAGCACCTGCAATGCCTGCAAAAAGCACAGCAGAATATAGCCAGCGTGTACGTGTTAATAATAACAAGGCTGATAACAGTAATGTCAGGCTGCACAGCTCTAGGGGCAGCGAGGTCTGAAGGCTCCATATGCCTCCATACACATACCAGAGCTGCAGCACGATCTCACAGCCGATCATCAGGGCTGCCAGTGCAATGCGCATGAGCCGGCTTGAACGTTCTGACAGCCTGCGAAGCGAATGACGAAACAGGAATAACAGCAACACAAGTGCAGCAATAATTATGATAGATATCATATGTGAAGTCGAGAATGCGATAAAGGGTGCTGCATCATATGGATCAAGCCAAGGTGGATAAAGCATGCCTTTCTTCTCTCCTTTGGATCAGGTTGACAGAGATGTGCATTTCATCACTGGGATGGTAACTTTTTTCATTTTGCCACCGAACGATGCAGCTGTCCAGTTTCATTTGAATTAAGCATTGTATTTTAAATATCTTTATGTTAAGATAAAAACAAGAAATAAACATACTAAAAGTTAGTTACTTTAATATCAACAACTTATTTGCTCGATTATTTTCACTATTATCCGCTCTCTATATGTATAGAGACAGACGTAATTCATATCAATTCGTTCACGATTCAGTTTTAAACTAAATTTGTAATTCTCAGGAGGAATCTACGATGTTAATTAAAGGACTTCACCACGTCTCTGCACTTACCGCACATGCCGACCAGAACTACCGCTTCTACACCGACGTTATGGGCCTTCGCCTGATCAAAAAAACGGTTAACCAGGATGACGTCTCCGTGTATCACTTGTTCTATGGTGACGAGAAAGGCAATCCGGGTACCGAGCTGACCTTCTTCGAAATTCCGATGGCTGGCCGCACACGCGAAGGAGTGAATAGCATCTCCGCTACTTCACTTCGTGTACCAAACGATGACGCTCTCCAGTATTGGGTAGAGCGCTTTGACGAATACGAAGTTCCTCATGGCGAGATTGTTGAACGTGGAGGATGTGCAACACTGGCTTTCACAGACTTCGAGGGCATGCGGTTGATTCTCGTCTCGGATGAGCATAACTCAGGCGTTGCTGGCGGCAAACCATGGGATCAAAGCCCCGTGCCAGCAGAATACGGCATTATTGGACTGGGCCCCATCCATCTGACTGTACAAGACGCTTCACTCACCGCGCCTGTTCTCACGGAGCTGCTTGGCTTCAGAGCCAAAGGAAGCTATCCCGCCTTTACACCCGGACAACCTGATGTGCTTGTATTTGAATCTGGCGAAGGCGGCAGCGGTTCCGAAGTTCACCTGGAAGAGCGCAATGATCTGGAGCAGGAACGCCCTGGACGCGGAAGTGTGCACCATGTGGCATTCCGTGTAGATAATGAAGCAGAACTAAGACAATGGGTGGACCGGGTACGCCAGTTCCAATTCCCAAGCTCCGGTTTTGTAGATCGCTTCTACTTCCGTTCCCTGTACTTCCGGGAAGCTAACGGCATCTTGTTCGAGCTTGCTACAGACGGCCCGGGGTTTGATACCGATGAGGACTTTGCCACTCTTGGTGAGTCACTGGCTCTGCCGCCTTTCCTTGAAGGACGCCGCGCAGAGATCGAAGCCAATCTCAAACCGCTGGATACGGTGGTTCGTTAAGCAGAGACCAACAAGCACTCACACATGCAGCTTAAAACCAAATAAAAAACGATTATTGCCACGATGCATCTCTGAACAAACGGAGATGCATCGTGAATAATCGTTTATTAGGCACTCAGGACGTGTCTGTTAACGCTGAAGGAAGCAGATTTTGCTGAATTTTCGTTCCAAGACACGCCCTAGTTGAGCATTCATGTAAATGTTCTATGTTACTTCGTCAGATAAGATGTAGTGAGCGGTACAAACAAAGCTGAACCCGGATCTTCAGATACGATCTCGACATAGACTGCTTCCGTGCCTTTTACATCCACGTCCAGACTTACCATACCGTCTTCTGGCGTAATGCTCAGCTTTTTAAGAACGGCGAGATCCTGATCATGGATTTGAATCTCCTGATTTCCTTTCAGAGCTGCCAGCTCCAGATGCAGGGATGAATACTTTTTGCCCGTGTTGATCTGAATATCCTTTCCCTGTTTCGAGGGATCATTATGCAGATACACATCTTTGTAATCCTTGCCTTTGTATGAAGTTTCAGCAGGATCCTTGGTATGCCAAGCGATAGAGCCAAGCACGGATGTTCCCAATGAGCTTAATGTTGATTTATTGTTTGTAACTGGCGTTGACCCATTTGTTCCACCGATCAGGACGGATGAAGTTGCCCCATCATATGAGATCTCGGTTCCTAGCAATGTACCCACCGCGCGAACCGGCAAATACGTAGTTCCATTATACGTAATCGGCAATACCGTCTTGCCATTGGCGTCCTTCGCTGTCACCGTCTCACCATTCAGCTTCAACGTGATTTTGCTATTCAAATACGCTTTGATCTGCTCCAACCCTGTGGCTGCCAGCGCACCTGTACCAATTCCTAGCGTCAATGTTCCCACCATTAAACCAAGTACGACCTTTTTCTTCATCAAATTCCCTCCCAGACGTTTAAAATGAGTTGTCCTTTATACATTTAAACGACTAAAGTGGAAAAGTCAATGTGTTTTCTTAAATTTATCAAACATTTTTTATTGCAGGACAGCACGAAATGAGGCTGAAGTTCCTGCTTTTTTTTCAGCCCCATTCTATGGTCATACACCCACATGATCTATTCCTTATTGCATTAGGTATTCGTATCTATGCCCCCATGCTGCAGCACAGATTCATACGTCACTCAGTCAAATGATTCATAGAACTCCTCTTCATATACTTCCATACTATATTTCAGATCAGCTGCCTTCCACTCTCCGTTCTGATACGTATAAGCAAACGTCAAATCACCGGCATACAGACCTTCGCCATACGCACCCGAGGTAGCCGCAACAAGTTTGCCATGTTCCACACTATAATATGTCACGCGTCCGAACTGTAACTGATTATAATAAGCGCCTTCTCCAACCGCTTTGTCGAGAGTTGAGACTTTGGCAGGAATCCCATCCACAGCAACTTCAACCTTGATTTTGTTCGAGCCAGATTCAACTTTGGAATGGACATGCTCCTTCACAATGTCATCCAGAGACTGCAGCTTCATCTCCTCCAGCGATTCGGGATCGAGGATATGCGCCTGCCCCAAATAAATGCCTGTGCCATGTCCTTCCGAGTACAGCACAACGATTTCTTTTTTGCCATCTCCATTCAAATCCAGCTCATGTACTTCAGGTTTGTAGGAACCTCCTTCTGACCGCCAATCACTGAACTCGCGTTTCATTCCATTGACCTCTACAACAAGACCGTTATATATATAGCCCGAGCCCTCCACATTCATGGGGTATACGCGCACATGCTCATTCTCTGGTGCAACTGATACATCATCCGCCTTAGCCGGCATCATTTCCTGATTGTTTTGTGTATCTTTCATTCCATCTATATAGGAAGCCTCGACCGTTACGGCCTGGCTTGACGATTCATTTATAGTAAGCTGTTGTTTCGACTCATTGGTCGTTTTGGCAGTTGAGGTTACTGAAAGTGTAGCCACCGCCAAAATAATCATCAGCAGGATACCTGTCCAAGTTTTCAATATACTAAGCTCCTTCTTTGTCGTGATAAACCTATTATATCTTCATTTATCGCCCGCGCGTTGCATTTTTGTTAATCTTTCTTAAAAAAACTTTACAAATCCTAAAATTCACGAAAAAACGTTCGGCTTTAACCATAATAAGCTAATTCTCATATCTATATAAGTTGAACTAAAAATTTCACACAATCCACTCCGATGACAGAATAAGCTGGAGAGTAGCGGTGATCCCCCGATTTTTTCGCTTCCCTTTCCAATAGTATCTATTCAAAAAAAGAAAAAGCATTTCGGAAACAGCTCAAGGCTGCATCCGAAATGCTTTCGTTTTTTCAAGCAAACGATCTGTCAATTGTCTCAGCTCTTCTGCCGAGGAGGAAATCTCCTGCATAATGGCTGTCTCTTCATGTGCCGCATCCATAATACGTCTCGTCTCATCCGAGAATGAGCCTGCTTTTCCTTGGATCTGTTTCACATGACCATGCGTCAGCTCAACACGGCCCGTCTGCTCTGAGATTTTGGAACCGATCTCATGCGCACCCTGCATAAAGACTTCAACTGCACCTGTCAGCACATGAAGTGTTTGATCCACCGTTATCGTGCGCTCTGATTCGTTGACCACCAGACCATGCTGTTCATGACTCAGCTGCACCGTCTCCCGAATTCGTTGCTGCACACGACTGATCAGCTCATTAATGCGATGTACGGAATCTTTACTCTCGTCAGCAAGCTTGCGAATCTGCTGCGCCACAACGGCAAAGCCTGCCCCCTCTTCTCCTGCCCGTGCTGCTTCTATAGAAGCGTTCAAGGCAAGAAGTCCTGTCTCTTCAGCAATATTTTTAACGGACTGTGTAATCACTTCAATATCAGACGCTTCCTTCTCCAGCAGTAGCATAATATCACGGGAGCGATTATGAGATACCGCAAGCTCGTCCATTCCCTTCATCAGTGAAGAAAAAGTCTCTTTCGTCTGCTCCACCGATTGCTCCATCTGACCGGACAATTCCGTCATGCCCACAGATTGCTTCTGCATCCGCTGGAAATCCTGCAACATCTCGTCTGCGGTCATCAGGGATTGCTGCGATGTATGCTTCTGATCCTCAACCCCTGTAGCAATGTGTTCAACCGCATCTGACATCATCTCGATCTGCTCGGCAGCCTGTGTAATCGCCTCACTGAGAGACTGAGCATTCTGCGATGTCGTTCTTGTGCTATCCGTGATATCGTTCACAATTCCACGCAGGTTAGAAACCATTATGCGAAACGCATCATATAATACGGTAAGCTCATCCTGTGCACGCCTTGCAGGAACTTCAGCCGTCAGGTCACCAGAAGATACCTGCTGCGCCACTTGAGACAGCTTTACAATGGGACGAGTCAGATAACGGGAAGCCATCCATCCAAGAATGCCGTTCCAGCACACACCCATTACTAAAATAATCGTAATATACAGCCAGTTTGGGATATCCAGTGACACCCAATCCTTAACAAAAAAAATAAAAAAGCCACTTGTGCCGTATGTAATAATCGAAATAAGTATTAAACCTGCAATTGTCTTCGCTCCTATATTCCACTTCATTTTCTGCACCTCGTAGTCCTTTTTTCCTATTTTACCAATCATGTACTAATTTTCTTGTGACATATATCACTGAAAACGCTCTATTTTGCCCTTATCACCTATCCATGCATGACTTTCATACCATATAGCTCATAATGATAAGACAAGCTTGGCTTTCCCACCCCTGCTTATGTGTTATTCTCGATATGAAATTTTAATTTTCCCAATTTTAATTATTATCGGTTAAAGCAAAAGAATCATTTAGCTTGGCATCTATTTTGCTTAAATGATATACTGAGTGCGCTTCAGCAGTGCTGGAGCGGAATTATTTCTATGATGCCACTGGAGGCGAACGAGATGTCTACTATGTCCACTCGGACGGAGAAAGATTTTATCGGTGAGAAAGAAATCCCGGCTTACGCGTACTATGGAATTCAGACGGTGCGGGCTGTAGAGAACTTCCCGATTACCGGCGTTCCGGTTCACCGCGAACTGATTACAGCGCTGGCTGCGGTCAAAAAAGCAGCGGCTATGGCTAACATGGAGCTGAAGATGCTGCCTAACAAAATCGGTGAAGTCATTATTATGGCGGCGGATGAAATGATGAAGGGCCATCATCTGGATCATTTTATTGTAGACTCCATTCAGGGTGGTGCAGGCACCTCCATGAATATGAATATGAACGAAATTTTGGCCAATCGCGGACTTGAGCTGTTAACCAAAAACAAAGGCGATTACTTCCACTGTAATCCGAACAATCATGTGAACATGTCCCAGTCTACAAATGATGTTGTACCAACAGCACTGCGTATTGCAGCCTATCGTCTCTCGGAGACACTTCTTGTTACGATGAAAAAACTGCAGGACGCCTTCCGCAAAAAAGAAATCGAGTTCAACGATGTCGTTAAAGTGGGACGTACCCATCTTCAGGATGCCGTGCCGATTCGTCTTGGACAAGAGTTCGGAGCGTATGCGCGCGTAATCGGACGAGATATTGAACGTCTTGAATATGCTAACAAACGTATGCTTACCATTAACATGGGTGCAACCGCTGTAGGCACAGGACTTAATGCCAAGCCGGAGTATATTGTAAAGGTGACCGAATATTTGTCCGAAGTAACCGGGCTGCCCCTTCAGACCGCAGATGATCTGGTGGATGCTACCCAGAACACCGATGCTTATCTGGAACTGTCGGCTGCTCTAAAAGTATGTGCAGTCAGCTTGTCTAAAATTTGTAATGACATTCGAATGATGGCCTCAGGACCTCGTGCCGGACTTAACGAGCTGCGTTTGCCTCCTCGTCAGCCAGGCTCTTCCATCATGCCAGGAAAAGTGAATCCGGTTATGGCAGAAGTGATCAATCAGGTGTCCTTCCAGGTGATGGGGAATGATCATACGATCTGCATGGCTTGTGAAGCCGGCCAATTCGAGCTGAATGTGATGGGACCAGTCATTGCCTTTAACCTGCTGCAATCTCTCAAAATCATGAATAACGGCATTGATGTCTTCACAAGATATGCTGTTGAAGAGATGGAAGCGAACCGTGAGCGCTGCGAGTTGATTATGAAGCAAAGCTTCAGCGTTGTAACTGCCTTAAACCCGCATCTCGGTTATAACGTAGCTGCCTCTATCGTCAAGGAAGCGCTGAAAACCGGTATGACCCTGCAAGAAATCATCCTTGAGCGAGGTTTGCTGACACCGGAGGAATTGGAAGAGATTTTGCATCCAGAGCAGATGACCACCCCTGGTATTGCCGGAGAGCATTTCCTGCGCAATATGGAGCGTTTGTAAGCGTAAGCTCATTAAGCTGCACATCAGCACAAACACCCAAAAACCCCTGTTGTCCGTTCGTTCGGATAACAGGGGCTTTTCAGGTATCCATGCTGTTATTTCACGAACATGTGCACATGTTCGGCTGCGATTTCACTCCTTGCTCAGACCCAGCGTTTCCGTTCCAGAGATGGGAGAATCCGCAGCTCGTCTCTGTACTTTGCAACCGTTCTTCGAGAGATTACGATGCCTTCTCCAGCCAGAATAGCAGCGAGCTGGCTATCGGAGTAGGGCCTGCTCAGCGATTCGGAACGGATGATTTCCCTCAGCCTCCGTTTCACTGCCAATGAGGAGGTCTCATGACCAGACAAGGTTTTCAGACCTGTATCAAAAAAAGCTTTCAGGCTATACATCCCGAACGGGGTACGTATAGTTTTACCATTTACAGCGCGGCTCACCGTAGATTCATGCATGTTAATTCTCTCTGCAATGACCGCCAGATTCAGCGGCACCAGTGCATCAGGCCCCTCGCTCAGGAAACGCTTCTGCTCATCCATGACCGCTGTAATGACACGAAGCAGTGTTCTGCGTCGCAGCTGCACACTGCGCAGGATCGACCGCGCCTCGGCTGCCCGGCGCCCCCAGCGTTCACCGGGAGATGTCTCCCTGATCCAGCTTTTACAGGCTTCGTTCAGGGATACCCGAAAGTTACCCGCCGTATACAAGCTGAGCATCATCTCGCCGTTCACCAGCTCCACAGCCGCATCTGGAGTAACATAATGCAAAGATTCATCGCAGCCGATCGAGCGGCATGGCTTCGGGTCTAATCGGGTGATATAGTCATACGCCTGCTGTGCTGCCTGGGCGGTTATACCAAGCTTGCCTGCCATACGTCCCGGATGAAAAGGAACAAGTGCTTCAAGCCCCATCAGCACCATCTGTTCCGCATGCTGCACAGCCGAAGCATCACGCTGAATCTGTAACAGCAGACACTCCTGCAGATTCCGTGCACCGACGCCAACAGGCTCCAGTGACTGCAGCAGCTTCAAGCCTGCCGTCACCTGATCCATCGACATGCCCAGCTCTGCTCGCACCTCGTCCAGCTCCATTTTCAGATATCCATTGTCATTCAGAGATCCTGCCAAATAAACTGCAGCTTTTTTCTGTTCTTCCGGGGCAAGCGTGATGCGAATCTGGGAAGCCAGCACCTGCTCCAGTGTAGGCTCTGCCCCTCTGGCCTGAAGCAGAGGATCATACGCACCATGCCATAATTGCTCGGTTACTCGAGCTGACCTGTATGGGGAAAATGATATTTCCTCCAGCTCGAGCAGTGGATTATCCGCTACAGCATCCTGCAAATAACGAATCAACTCCTGACCCGACAAGGTCAGCAGATGAAAGGACTGCTTGATCTCCGGCGTGATGGACAGCCGGAACCGCTGCTCCTGCACCAACTGAACATCCAACATCCGTGGCCCTCCTTCTGTCTCGCTGGACTTTTGATGAGATATTACCTCTGTACCTCGTCTTGGTCAATACTTTTCCGATACCAGCTTCGCCTGTGTAAAAAGCAGCAGATAATCTCGCCCGCCTGCTTTGGAATCCGTACCCGACATGTTAAAACCGCCGAACGGATGCGTACCGACCAAGGCCCCGGTACATTTACGGTTGAAGTACAGATTGCCTGCAAAATATTCGCGTCTCGCCTGCTCCAGATGTGCCCGATTACGCGAGATCACCGCACCCGTCAAGCCATAATCCGTATTGTTGGCAATCTCCAGTGCCTCCTGGAATGAATTGGCCTTGATAAAAGCCAGCACCGGGCCAAAAATCTCCTCCTGGGCAATCCGGGCCTGCGGGTCCACATCCGCAATGATCGTTGGTTCAACGAAATATCCTTGAGGATCGCCTGTACCTCCACCGTGAACCAAACGGCCTTCCCGTTTGCCAATTTCGATATATTCAGTAATCTTCGCATAGGCTTTATCGTCAATGACCGGCCCCATGTAACTTTGCATTTCAAGTGGACTGCCCAACGTCAGCTTCTGTGTACGCTCAAGCACCTTCTGTAATACTTCATCATATACATCCTTATGAATAATGGCACGGGAGCACGCCGAACATTTTTGTCCCGAGAAACCGAAGGCTGATGCAGTAATGGATTCAGCAGCCAGCTCCAGATCACTGTCATTGTCCACAACGATGGAATCTTTGCCGCCCATCTCGGCGATAACACGTTTGATCCATTTTTGCCCCGGAGCGGTTTTTGCAGCACGTTCATTGATTCGCAGACCGACATCCCGTGAACCCGTGAAGCTAACAAATCGTGTTAGTGCATGATCCACAAGATAATCCCCCACATCGCTACCTGGTCCGGGCAAGAAATTCACCACGCCGTCCGGCAGCCCTGCTTCTGCAAGCAATTCCATGAATTTGGCTGCAATGACTGGTGTAGTGCTCGCCGGCTTTAGAACCACCGTGTTGCCTGACACCAATGCTGCCGAGGTCATGCCCGCCATAATCGCAAGCGGGAAATTCCACGGCGGAATTACGATACCCACGCCGAGCGGAATGTAGGTCAGCTCATTATCTTCCCCCGCAATCCGTACGAGTGGCTGAGGTTCACTGAGACGCTGCATTTCCCGCGCATAAAATTCCATAAAATCAATTGCCTCTGCGGTATCTGCGTCCGCCTCAGGCCAGGTTTTGCCCGCCTCATAGACCATCCAGGCGGAAAATTCATGCTTGCGGCGGCGCATCATAGCAGCCGCTTTGTACAGATAACGGGCCCGCTCGTTCGGGTCCGTGTGCTTCCAGGTGTGGAACGTTTCCGCCGCTGTCTGGATGGCCTTCTCGGCCAGCTCCCGATCGGCTTGATGAACTGTTCCAATCACCTGATCCTTCGCAGCCGGGTTCACAGAATGTAACGTTTGGCTGCCAGTTATTTTTTGACCACCAATAATAATTGGATATTCCCGTCCAAGCTCGGATTGCACCTTGCGGAGCGCGTCTTCAAAGGCTTCCCGGTTCTCCTGCACCGCAAAAGCTGTAAAAGGTTCGTTAACAAATGGAATGTTCATCAATGATTCCTCCTTCAGGATGTGGGTTGCTCGGACTCATGCAGCACTTACGTCTCATTCAAATATATGAAGCAAGAAGCGTGCCAACTCCGCTTGAGAATGAAATATTTTTTTAGGATTGCATACAGCAGCTTTTGGCACGTTTTTTGCTAGATATATGAATACACAATCACAAATTGATGAAGGAGGAAGCATGATGAGTGTCGGAACAGAACTATACCGCAAAACGTTGTTAACCGTGGCTGGCAACAAAGCTGTAGAAAGCCTGTCCCTTAAATACGGCAAGAAGCTCGCAGGCAAATTTATCGCAGGCAGCACGCTGGAAGAGGCGCTGAAGGAAATTCGCATATTAAACAGCAAGGGCATTATGGCGACACTCGATCATCTGGGGGAGGGCATCACCCATCTGAACGAAGCGGCCCTCTATAGAGATGAGTATGTAAGGCTGGTCGAGGGCATCGCACATCGCGGAGCAGACTCGAACGTTTCACTGAAGCCGACCCAGATGGGGCTGGCACTCGACCCCGAAGCAGGTTATCAGAATATTCGGACCGTTGCCGCCAAAGCGAAGAGTTATAATCTGTTCGTACGCATTGATATGGAAGATAGTCCGTTCACACAGGCCACACTCGATATGGTACGAAGACTTCATGCAGAAGGGCTGGATAATACGGGCACTGTGCTACAAGCTTATTTACATCGGACAGAAGAGGATACACGTGACTTGATTCGAGAAGGCATCCGGCTGCGTCTGGTTAAAGGAGCCTACAAGGAGCCTGCTGCTGTTGCATATCAAAGTACAGCCGAAGTGATGCATCAGTTCAAAACGATGATTCGGCACCATCTTGATCAAGGTGCATATACAGCTGTTGCCACACATGATGATCACATCATCAACTGGACGAAACAGTACGCCAAGGATCGGGACATCTCTCCAGAAGCCTTCGAATTTCAGATGTTGTACGGCTTGCGAATGAGTGAACAGGAGCGTCTCGCGCAGGAAGGCTATCGCATCCGCTGTTACGTACCGTATGGAACGATGTGGTACCCGTATTACACCCGCCGTCTGGCTGAGAAACCGGCCAACCTCTGGATGGTGCTCAGAAACATGTTTCGCTAACCCTGTACCGATCCGACCTGTACCCCATGCCCTCCCCATAGCGATACATGCTGTGTCTAACACAAACACCGATCCATACCATGCCATCCTTAGCCCATACGGGATAGGATGGTTTTTTCATCTTCGTTGATGTCTAAAAATCAAGATTCATTGAATTTTATGTTCATAAAATTAGACAATATTTAAACTTTCCGTTGTATTCCTACTCCCGATGGATGCTCCCACCTGTTCTCTGGCTATGCCTGTAGACTCGTTTTCTCCCGTTCTACATGTAAAATAAATTAACACGAATAACTATGCGAACTTCTATATAAAGTTATTTTTCTCAGTAATACCAACATTTTTGTTCATGATTTCATTTTGATAACGCATACAAAAATAACATTCATAGAACAGGGCTCCCTCCTGACCGATCCAAACAAGCGATGTCAAAAAATGTATACACAGCTCCATACAAACGATATAATAGTTATAATTTAAATTTCACTAATCTGTATGTTGTAATCGAGGTGATCCTGATGAGACATTTACTTCCCACTCTGAAAGAGCTAACACGAACAGACATGCTGATCTACGATGATTTTTCCGTTAGCGGACTTCCTCCTTTACCTGTACATCCTGATTCCGACACCATGGCGGACCGCCCGGTATTTGTTCGCTCTGCTGCGGGTAAGGCTTATCTCTATCCTGTATCCTTTGATCAGCCAGGCTCTCTATCCGAGGGTGGCTCAACTTCTATGTCGTCCAGTACATCTGCACCATCGTCCCGTAGTCTGCCACACCACATCATGTTACCCGTCCCTATGATCCCGCCAACTCTAGAACTTGTGCAAATCATTCCAATGTTCTCCAAGAGCCCTTATCTGATTGTCACAAATGATCGTGACGAATGGAGCGGTTATCTCTCCGCATCCGATATCATGAAATCCATGCATCAGGCCCATCGCTTGATGGAGGCATATCTCGAAACCACACTGGAAACCGCCGGCTCTGCGCTGTCTTTGATCAATGAAGAAGCCAATGTAGCCTACTGGACTTCCGGCGCTGAGCATATATTCTCAATTAGCAAAACTGATATTATCGGTCAGCCTGCCGCCAACTTTTTTCCGCCAGAACGACTTCAATCCCTCAAAACCTTATACACTGGCGAAACGGTCTACCGCAAGCAGCACCAGCCGAGACCTGATCTGTTCGCTCTGATTAATGCACGCCCGGTCAGACTGGATGGTCGCATCGTTGGCGCTGTAGCGGCAGAGGTTGACATTACCACTGAAATTCGTCTGCACCAGGAGCTGCTGCACATGACCTCCAAGGTTCAGCATCTGGAAAAAGCTGTGGCACGACTTCGTCCCGAGACCGATCCCTTTGCCCGTATCAAGGGCAGCAGTCCGACGATCCGGCAATGTCAGGAGACGATCCGCAAAATAAGCACAACCCCTGCCACGGTGCTCATTCTTGGTGAAAGCGGCACCGGCAAGGAGCTGTTCGCCAAAGCGATACATGATCTGCGTGAGCCGCAGACCGCTCCTTTTATCGCCATTAATTGCGGGGCTATTCCTGCCTCCCTGTTTGAAAGCGAGCTGTTCGGTTATGAGAAAGGTGCCTTCTCCGGTGCTGATCCCAAGGGAAAAAAGGGCAAGATTGAGCTGGCTGATGGAGGAACCCTTTTTCTGGACGAAATTGGGGAGATGCCCTCGGAGCTGCAGGTAAAGCTGCTTCGTGTGTTACAGGAGCGGAGTTATTTTCCGGTTGGCGGAACGCGGATCAAACAGGCCAACTGCCGAATTATCGCCGCGACCAATCAGGACCTGCCCGCGATGATTGCCCGCAATCAATTCCGGGAGGACCTGTATTATCGGCTGAATGTCATCAATCTCATCATCCCGCCGCTTAGGCTGCGTAAAGAGGACATCTACGAGTTAACACAGACCTTTCTGCAGGAATTCTCCCTGCTCTATAACCGGCACATTGAAGTGATTCCGCCGGAGGTATTCAAGCTGTTGTTCCAATACGACTGGCCTGGTAACGTGCGTGAGCTGCGCAACGTCATTGAACGCTTGACAATTCTGACGATGGATGGTGAAGTGAAGCCGGAGTATTTGCCAGAATCACTCACCCCGTCCGCGGAAATACACCATGACGAGAGCGTACTCATCAGTGTTGCAGGGAAACGGGAAAATACCACCCGGAGTGACGCTGCACCCGCTCAGCATCCTCCTGCTTCGTATCAGCAACAGGTAGATGCGTATGAGGGGCAGCTTCTGCTGCAGTATCTTGAGGCCGCCGGAGGAAACAAACGAACCCTGGCGAAGCAGCTGGGTATCTCCAGAGCTACACTGTACAACCGAATGAAGCGGCTTGGATTAAAAAGTGTGTAGAAACAACGAAAATCCGCAGTTACGAGCGTCTGCCGTTCTCCTGCGGATTTTTGCGTTTCATATGTTTCATGCTGCTACTGGACTTCCGCTCTGTTATGCGCACTAGTCCCTTTACAATATTCTCGCCAAGCGAATGAGTGCCTTTCCGAGATGACGATAGAAGGTGGCCCGACTCATAGAACAAGCCTGTGCTGCGGCAGTTGGATTGCCAGCATGAGTCCAGTACGCGGCATGGAGCAGCTTCTGATCCTGAGGGGATACGCCATGTATTCTGCCTTCCAGCAAGTCCAGAACATATAATTGCACCTGAATGCCGCCCTTCACACCCGTAAGCTTGTCAGCATACTTCTGTAATTCGCCCGGTGAGCGGAGCTGTCCAAGCATCTTGCGAACCTCCTGTTCAGACCACAGGTTATGACCTGATCCTGTGCTCCCGACCTTTGATGAACTCACAGGTATTCCCGGATGCAGGAGTGACATCACCCAGGCACCGAACTGTCCGCTGCGAAGATCCAGCTCAAGCACATCTGCCCGATCCTCATAATGATCACATGCACGCGTAGAAGTTGCCCTCATCTGAAATCCAATACTTCTCAGAAACAGCTTCAGATGCGGATTGGTTGCAACCAATATGGCTCTTGCTCCATCTCCCAGTAAAGACAAGCGATCCAGAATCATATATCCGACCAGCTCTTCACGTGTATACCCAGGTACATCATTCCTCGCCGCAGCCAGCACCGCAAAATGTGTATCGCTCTCGTCCGGGTGCTGGCTCAGCTCCTCAGGAGCGAAGCATTCATTCATTTCGTTGGGAAAATACGTTAAAAGCAAACCGCTGGTCTCCCGGTGTACGAGCACGGTAATAAACATCGCGATGACCTCTCCTTGCTTGTCCCGCTTCAGAACAATACCGTCCGGATAACGCTGAGCCAATTCATCCAGAAAAGGTACATAGTTCACAGCCTGCCAGGGTTCAACACTGTATTCACTCCATTGCTTCAGCAGCTTGCGCAGCGAAGGCAGGTCCGCCCTGTCCATCGGCTCCAGCGGTGAGAACAACGAATCGTTGGATACATCGGCATACTTGCGGAACTGAAGCATCGACTCCTGACAGAGCATCAGCATCTTTCTTGCAATCTGACGCCGCCCATGGGGACCAGCCTGTTCATGGAGCGGCTTCAGCAGCTCAGCAATGCGAATACGCAGAGCTTGCATGCGATGCGGCTCACGCTGCCGAAAATCACGCATCAGATGTACTCTCGCCATATCGTGGAGAGCAAGACCATCCGGCACCGAACGAATGAAGGACATTCGTCTCAGCATATGATATTCCTCCTGCTGCACGGTCATATCCAATACGGCAGATAACAGCTCCTGATTTGCTGCCTCCAGCAAGGTTAACACCTCCACCATTGGATGCAAACGGGGGGTGGTAAGCTCCAGCAGGAGCCGGGCACTGATCATATGTGACAGTTCGGCCCACTCGCTATAAGGCAGATTCCTGCCGTGATCCGCAGCCTCGACCGCAAGTGCCAGTCCCAGCGGATGTCCATCGGTCATTCTAGTGATCGTTCCCGCCATATTTGGCTTCAGTCGTCCGGCAATGGAGATATACTCTGTAATCTCCTCCGCAGTAAAATGCTGAAGTGGCATATGCACCAGCCGCTCAGACAGCCGCGGGTGTGTCCGCCAAGCTGCGGCCAGTTCCGGACGGGATGCTAGTAGGATAAGTATCCCGCTTAGATGAAGTTTGGCAATGAACACCTCCATAAACCAGCTTTCGAGCAGCGCAAGCTCCTCGTAATTATCAACAGCGATCACCAGTCGCTTCTTCTTGGACGTTTCTTTTACAAGAGACAGCGGATGCACGGCCTCTCTTCCCATCAGCTCCAGCTCCAGTCCCAACGTGGACAAAAAATAATCCATAAACACCGAGGGTGTTGTGCCGCAGGAGCGACCATCCATCCAGATTGCTGTAGCTCCCCGATCCCTCGATATCGTCAGCATTTCCGATAAAAGGGAGGATTTTCCGATTCCACCCATTCCGGTAACCGAAAATATAGTCATGGGTGCTTGAGCATGCTCAAACCACTGCTCCAGCATCATCAGCTCTCTGGTTCGAGCGACGAAACGTTTGCCGTCCCTGACATATGTTTCTTTTTGAGCCTCACTACCATTTCCCATATATGCCCTCCGTACTAGATTCTGGCACTCGAAGTGTCGTTGTTTTCTTATAAACTTGAGACTAGATTGAGACGCGCATAAGCATATGAAATGTTAGAATCTTGATAAAAGCCAATTTATAGAAAAAAGATACATAAGCGGTCAAATCAGGTTTATGACATAACATACGTTAGCAGCCTGACTGCTTCTTAACATATAGAATATAGAACACACCGCCGATGACCCTGAGCAAACCTGTACCCAACGTTTACCGATTTGGTTTCATGCTTCTCTCTCGTGCTTCCCTTTCGTACGCTACCTCTCAGCCGATAATTCAGGAAAGGCGGATTTGTGTGAAAAAACATCTCGATATCTGTTACTTGAGCGGACAACTTAACATTGATCCCAAACGCCTTGAGGCGTGGCTCAATCATCACGCATCCAACACCCCGGACCAAGAGCTGGAACCCCAGCAGCGCTCCGGGCGTATGACGTCTCCGTATCGTCTCACAGCACCCGCTTCGTTATCTCTGGCTCCTTCTACGAACCAATCCATTCGTTACCGTGGACGCTTCTCGAATTAAGAGGACTGGCCTTCTCCGCCCTCGATCATGGCGTTAGCAAGCAAGGCCATCTCCAGGCACAAGCGTTTGTCCTGCTGCATGTAGTCCGGCCCCAACAGTTCTTCCAGCTTTTCCAGACGATTGTACAAGGTTTGCCGATGAACGAAGAGCTGGGCAGCAGCATCTCGTTTGCTTCCAAAATTAGAGAGATAGGCATGGAGGGTCTCGACCAATCTCAACTGATGATTCCGATCATGCTCCATAAGCACTCCCAGATGGTCCATTGCAAAGGTTTGCAATAAAGACGTCGGCATCGCTTTTAACATTTGATATATACCCATACGATCATAGAAATGAACATGTTTCATCGGTTTGACCGACCTTGCCACCTCAATAACCTGATAAGCCTCCTGAAGGCTGTCCTTCAGACGGGTTAATTGATTACGTAGCTTGCCAAAGCCGGCATGAATTTCGACTTGCTTCAGATTGGTCCCGGCAAAGCGCTTGATATGCTGCGTAATGCCTTCCAGCATCTGCATCAGCTGCTGACGCGAGGAGGTCCGTGACTCCTCCTTGGCGCAGCAGAGATAGATCTGGTTATTTTTCAGCATGAGCAGGCTGGTCAGATGGTTTTTCTTCAGCAGCGAACGCAGCAGAACCAGAACATCCTGATGATTCGCTTCCATTCGCTCCCGCCCTGTTCCCTTCATCCGATGCTCGATCTCCAGCACCCCTCCTGCAAACCAGTATTGTCCCTTCACCAGCAAGCGAAGCCCCATTCGTGTTCGCGCCTGCTCCTCCTGCTGAATGTGACCGTTCATGAGATCCTGTATCAGTTCATTCTGGCTGCGAACCATCTTCTCTTCAAGGAATTGGGAACGAAGGGTTAGTGCTGCCGCAGCCTTGGCTGTATAATCCAGCAGCAGCTTCAAGTATTCCACCGCTGTCGCAGGGTGCACCACCATGCCGATCGCTGAGAATACCTGACCAAAACAGACTACCGGATAACAAAGCAGCGCATGCTCCTCATCCATGTGGAACCAAAGCTCGGTAGCCGAATCGTTCAGATTAAGCTGCTCCACCTCCTGGCTGTACCAGCTGTAGATGGCCTGCTCCATCTCCGGGGCAAGTCCGGGCACAAAGCTGCCCGCCTCCATGGACGAAATGTACACAATTGGCTTGGACGCGTACAGATGCAGCAGCTCCAGCACCGCCGACATATCTGTGCTTTGCAGTGTCCGTTGCTGCAGTTCACGGGAATAGGTCTCGAGGCTCTTCAACAGCTGGTGCTGGTGGTTAATAAGTAAAGAGTGAATATCTTGTGTGATCTCCACAAACCTTACCGGCTGCTCAAATACGATCAGCGGAAACTGATATTCGTTGGCAAGCTCGATTAAGGCTTCAGGAATACCATCAATGCTCGTTCCAAATTCCACACATAATCCTGCCGCTTCACGATGAATCAGCTGCATCAAATAGGCTTCGCGTCCATCCTCCGACTGAAGCCATAACCCTGTGGATAAAATAAGATCATGGGGACTTACAAAAGGAGATACATTGGTAATCTCCAGAACATGAACCCAACCCACCTGCCGATGCAGCCCTTCTTGTCCTGCTGCAAGCCGCGCTCTTCCGAACACCGGACGTTCCAGAATATCTCTGACGGTAAATACACGATCATTTCGCAAAGTAATCCCTCTTAGTGTCATTTTTTCTTACATTATAATCCATAGACAGATGTCCTGAACAGATTTTTTCGACAATATGTTGAGTTATCATTTCAAAAGTTAGACATTATGTAAGGTGCAAAACGAGACATGGAGTCATAAACTTGTAGTATAAGCTAACAACCATTAAATGGACGAGGTGCATGGCGATGAGAATCGGTTTACCCAAAGAAATTAAAAACAATGAAAATCGTGTAGCGATGACGCCTGCCGGGGCGGCTGATTTCGTACGAGCCGGGCATCAGGTCCTTGTAGAGCAAGGTGCCGGACTAGGCAGTGGATTTATGGATCAGGAATATGAAAAGGCTGGTGCGTTGATCATAGCGCAGGCCGCCCGCGTCTGGCATGATGCCGATATGATTCTCAAGGTTAAGGAGCCTCTTGCCAGTGAATATGGCTATTTCCGGCCAGGGCTGATGCTGTTCACCTATCTTCACCTGGCCGCAGAGCCCGCGCTTGCTCAGGCTCTCGTCGATAACCGCGTTACCGCTATTGCCTATGAAACGCTTGAAGTCGGCGGCTCTCTCCCGCTGCTTACGCCAATGAGCGAAGTAGCAGGGCGTATGGCTGCACAGATCGGTGCGCAGCTTCTGGAGAAAACAGAAGGGGGCAAAGGCATTCTGTTATCCGGTGTGCCTGGCGTCAGCCGTGGCAGGGTGGTTATTATTGGCGGCGGGACGGTAGGTACCAATGCTGCCAAAATCGCGATTGGCCTTGGGGCGGATGTGACGATTCTGGATCTGAATCTGCATCGGCTGCGCCAGCTGGACGATATTTTTGGCAACCAGATCCAGACGCTGGTATCCAGCCCTTCCAATATTGCGTCCGCTGTCGCCGGAGCGGACCTGCTGATCTGTGCGGTGCTGATTCCGGGTGCAAAAGCACCGAAGCTTGTCAGCGAGCAAGTGGTGATGACGATGGCACCAGGGTCGGTCATCGTGGATGTGGCGATTGATCAGGGCGGGATCGTCGAGACCATTGATCATATCACCACCCACGATGAACCCACCTATGTGAAGCATGGTGTCGTGCATTACGCGGTGGCGAACATGCCTGGCGCCGTACCGCGCACGTCTACGGTGGCGCTGACCAACGCCACGCTGCCTTATGCGCTGCAGCTGGCGAACCACGGTGCAGCCACCGCGATCCGCGGCAGTTCGTCCATTCGCAGCGCAGTGAATGCGCTGAATGGACATATCACGTATGAGGCGGTTGCCCGTGATCTCGGGCACGCTTATGTTCCTGCGGGACAGGCGCTGGAGAATGCCGCCGCCGTCCAGTAGGCTCTTGTGGCCGTTCCACCTGGATACAACGTGTCCAGCCTGTGGAACGCATAGAAGCGCAGCGCCTGAAGGAGAGCTCTCCGGGCGCTGCGCTTCTTTTTTTGCATAAAAGAAAGGAAAAAAAAGGGATCAGGATGTAGCTCACGATGAGCTCACCTATTAGACTAGACGATCCGTTCACTGCATACCTCTCGAAAATTGCAATCCCGGCAGACTCGGTGCGAGGGCATCGGGGTGAAATAGGACATGTCCTTCGGACGGTTGTAATATTCATCGGCCACACAGGAGCGCATCTCCTCAATGTAACGCCCCACGTTCTCGTCCACCTTGCGAATATCCTCCTCCGTGGCGATAAACTCCTTATGTTTGCCAGTCAACAGGTACTCCACCCGAATCTCGATCTGCTCCAGTGGAACCCGGTAATGCTCTCTCACATAGGCAGCGTACAGCATTAACTGGTCGGAGAAATCATCCTCCTTGCCCGTCTTCCAATCCACAATGACAATATTGCCGTTGCTGCGTCTGTACAATAAGTCCATCTTCACATACACGCGTGTGTCGTGCAGCAGCATCGTATCCCATTTTTCAATCTCCAGAATGGATGTGCTTGCACGGGACAGGTCTTCCCACGTCAGCGTCTGATACAGATTGCGGGTGCACGCCCCGGCACGCTCCTTGATCGTTGCGACCCGGTCACTTAACGTATCATCCCCATAATAAATTTCGGACAGCATCGTTCGATTCTTCGGGTTAAGGCGCCACTGCTCGGTGTCCATCGACTCCTTGTACGCCTGGTTCAGCAGATCACGCATCGTTTGCTCCAAAAAAGCTTCACGCGGCTTCGGCTTGCCATCCTCCCTGCTCCGTACTGCCGACTCACACATCCGGTGTGCAAGATCACCAAAGACCAGATACAAGTTGCTCAGCTGCTTCAAACGGTACAAACGCACCTGCATCTCGTCAGCGGATTCTGTTTTCCAGCCATTGTGGGCACCATAGTAATGATAATAATATTTGCGCAGGCACTCATCGAACATGTTGGCCCGCGACTGCGAATAAGACCACTGCGGGTATTGTGCCATATGAATTCTGCCTTTCTTTTTATCTGAATCTATATAAGTTAAACTACAGATTGCACACCCTCCACTCCAATGACAGAATAACCTTCCACCCGCTGTTATTCCCAGATGTTTCGATTCCCTTTTCCAAAGGGGAATCGCCGGTGAACAGCGTATGCTTCCGATGCAGCTTTCGTGCAGAAAGCTTTCAGGCGACCGCTCCGCTTTTTTAGTTTTTTTTCTGTCCTCTCCGTTCACGTGCAAATAAATAGTTCAATTTATATAGCTCTATAATGCTCACAGTATAAAGCCCCCGCGAGCATGCCGCAACCCGGCTTCCGTTATTTTCATCTGCCCGCAACCGTTTAAGGTGCGATCCGTATCGTTTATATAGTTACATCAGGATGATGAGCAGGATTCAAGGAGGAGCCTTTCGCCCTGTAAATTAAGAAGGCATGTATGGTTGGGCCACATCAGGAAATCAGCTCTCCAAGCAACGTTAGCGATCACCAGAGACGCTATTCGGCTGGATTTCAGCTACCTCCTTCGTCCTTATCACAGAAGGTTGATTTCGATTACGGTCACAAACATTAAATCTCATATACCACTCAAAATATGTACAGGCATATCCCAAAGGAGGCGCCACCCATGAAGCAGCCGGATTGGTTCCAGGCGGAAGCAGCATTACAACAGATTCAAGTCATCGGAAGCGATCGGAATGAGCTGGTCAATATCATCGGCGAGGCAGCAGGAATTCACTGCATTGGTGTTGGTACGGATGCGGCTGTCTTTACGTATGATCATTTGCCGCAGTATGCCTTCAAAGTGTACTCGGATCATGCTTTAGATAAATTAAATAACGAAAAGCACGTCTACGCGCAGCTCCAGGGTCTGCCCTATTTCCCGACGTATTATGGCAGTGGCCGGAACATGTTAGTTATTAGTTACGAACCCGGAGACACCCTGCTGGAATGTTTGGAAAAAGGAATCCCCGTCCCTGAGCAGGTCATGCTCGATGTGGACGCAGCGCGAGAAGCTGTTCGTCAGCGCGGAATGAATCCACGCGACATTCATCTCAAAAACGTCCTGCTCCAGCATGGACGTGGCAAAGTGCTCGACGTATCGGAGTATATTCAGGAGGGCAACGATCATCGCTGGGAGCATCTCGTGTGGGCCTACCACAACATCTATCCACGTATCAAAGGCACACCCATCTCCCCCCGGATGCTGCAAACGATCAAATGGACGTATAACCAACTGGATCAAGCCAATCTCAAAATGGAGGACCTTTCGAAAAAGGCGAACCGACTGCTCTCCAGATTTTTGAAGTAAACTGGCGGACCACTGAAGATCACGCCAATCTGCTTTGATCGCAGATTCAAATCCATCGTGACAATCCCCCCCCTGGGTTAGCTTACCAAGGGCTGGACTCGGGGGCCCTCTCCAACTTCTGCTGCCCTACCGCTTACGCTTGTTCCCTCCCCAACTCCATCACCACTGCCGTTTACTCTGCCTTTGTGCCTCTTGCCTGTGACGGGGTCATGCCCTTGTACTGCTTGAACAGCTTGGTAAAATAGTTTGCATTATCGCAGCCAACCTGGGCGGCAATCTCCGTCACTGTAAGGCTGCTGCCCTGCAGCAATCGCTCGGCTTCACTCATTCTGCATCCATTCACGTATTCCACCAGAGTACGTCCGGTGAGTTTTTTGAACATTTTGCAAAAATGATACACATTCAGCCCTACCTGGCTGGCCGCCTCACTCACCGTCAATTTCTCCTGCGGATCAGCCTCGATCCTTGCAATTAACTGCTTGAACCGCTCACGGTTGGGAAAATAGGCTCCGCCCGACCTGTCCCGCAGCAGATGCGGCATAAACGTTCGGGCCATCAGAGTAAACAGCGCATGCAGCTTGGATTTCACCACAAGCTGATAGGCGGGAAGCTGTGCCGCCATCTCTTCCACCGCTTCATTTAATAAAGAATAATAGTCCGCACAGGCCGCATTCTCTGCGGCCGGTTTAACCGGAAACCTCACACTGCCTTCCAGATACGGTGCCACATACTGCTCATGCACAGGGTCATTGGCAAAATCCTGGAACAAGGCACGATTCACAACAACCGAATCATAATGCACATCCCCCTCCTCCAGTGCGTATCCGACATGCAGTGCGCCGCCCGGAATGATAATTACCTCACCCGTCTCGGCCTCATAAGGGCGGCTATCAATATGAAAAACCGCTTTTCCTTTGCGCATAATAATCCATTCAAAATGCTCATGCCAATGCAAATACAAGATGCATTCTTCTACTTTTTTACCCGTACAACGATTCTGGAAGAGCTGAAACGGATAGGATTTATGATCAATTCGAGTATCTTCATGAAGCGCTTTCAAGTCCAACACAGCGTTCTTCCCCCTCACCACAAAATCCGACTAATAAAGCACAAAATTGTTTAGAGCCATCCCGTAGATACACGGCTATAATGAGTGTGTCACGAAGACTATAAGCCAATATTGGAGTGAAATACAACCATGAATTCATTGATACGCGTTGGAACCCTTGTCGGCGGCCAGGATGCCGTTCGAGTGATTCCGCAAATTATGCAGCATGGCTTCGAATCCTTTAACCTGACGTTCTGGCAAACCACAGGCGACCTTGATCTCGCCGAGACGGCCAAACGTGTGCGCGACATCGTTGATGAACAAGGCATCGTCATCTCTGCTGTCAGTGTGTTTGGTAATCCGCTTACCGGGACCGGAGATAATGCCGACACCCTGGCAAGCTGGGAACGTGTGATTGACCACGCACAGCTCTTTGGCGCAGATATCGTTTCAGGCTTCACGGGCCGTTTGACCAACCAGCCGATTGACGAATCCATTCCTAGATTTAAGGAAGTATTTGGTGAACTGGCACGACGGGCAGCAGACCGGGGTGTACGAATTGCTTTTGAAAATTGTGACATGGGTGGAACGTGGCAGACGGGCGACTGGAATATTGCACATAATCCGACCGCCTGGGAGATGATGTTTAATGCTGTGCCTGATGAAAATATCGGGCTGGAGTGGGAGCCTTGCCACCAGATGGTCAGTCTGATCGACCCGATTCCGCAGCTCCGCAAATGGGCTCCAAAAGTATTCCACGTACACGGCAAGGATGCCACCATCGCTTGGGATATCGTGAAGGAACACGGTGTACATGGTCCGCATGAATTTGTATGGCATCGCACTCCGGGCTTCGGAGACAGCAACTGGACCGATATTATCACGATTTTGCGCCAGAACGGATATCAGGGCACGATTGATATTGAAGGCTGGCATGATCCCGTGTATCGCGACGAGCTTGAAATGACTGGACAGGTGCATGCACTCAACTATCTGAAGCACTGCCGCGGCGGCAGCTTTGTTCCGAACCCGGTGTAGAGACACAAACTATCCACCATATGAACATGAACATCTACGCGAGGAGTTGAACACATGACCAACACGTATCGGGTTATCATCGCAGGCTGCGGAGCCATGGCAAACACTTGGGCCGATTACGCTAAAGCACGACCAGATACCGCCATCGTGGGACTCGTTGACCTCTATGAACAAAACGCCGTGGCATTTGCCAAGCGGCATGACCTCGAATGTCCTACGTTCACTAATATACGAGATGCGCTTGATGCCACAGATGCGAACATCGTCTTTGATGTAACCATTCCTTCCAGCCATCATGATGTAGCGACGACCGCACTTCAAGCGGGCTGTCACGTCTTTGGCGAAAAACCGCTGGCCGAATCGTTCTCGGACTGCGCCGACATTGTGCAAACCGCCCGCAGTACAGGACGCGTTCAGGCGGTGATGCAGAACCGCCGGTTCGATCCGCGCATTCGTGCCTATCGGCAGCTGATCTGCAGCGGAACGATTGGTCAGCCGGGATATGCAGGCGCAGATTTCTTCCTCGGACCGCACTTTGGCGGCTTCCGTGACCTGATGGACAGTCCGCTCTTGCTGGATATGGCGATCCATACCTTTGACCAGGCACGTTATATCCTTGGTGCTGATCCAGTGTCGGTTTACTGCCACGAATTCAATCCCCCAGGCTCGTGGTATACGGGGAATGCCATGGCGTTATGCATTTTCGAGATGTCTGACGGGTCTGTATTTGATTATCGCGGGTCCTGGTGTACAGAGGGAGTACCGACATCCTGGGAAGCAAGCTGGCGTGTGACGGGTGAAAAAGGAACCGCCATCTGGGATGGGCACGACGACATCTATGCTGAAGTGGTAAACACACCTACACTGGAGGACGATGGCAAGTTATCCTTCCTCCAGCGTAGTGAACGAATCGAAGCCGAGCTGCCGGTGATGGACCAAACCGGACACCACGGCTGTCTGGAGGAAATGTTTACTGCACTTGAAGAAGGACGTCTGCCTGAGACAGATTGCAGTGACAACCAGTACAGCATGGCTATGGTTCTGGCGTCCCTCGAAAGCGCACGTACCGGGCAAAAGGTGATGATCGCTGATCTGTTGAAGATTTGAATATTGTTATTTCAAAGATTCAATTAAAAGTTCTAAAACAAGAAAAAATTCACTTATCGGCAGGTGCTGATAAGTGAATTTTTTTCTCTTATTGAATATTCGATTAATACTTTACATCTACTGGATATTCAATAATAATAGGTTTTTTCGTACCATCTAAATAGGTGTATCCAGCATTAACAGCTACTCTTTCCTGAAATACTGAGCCAACATACTCATCATAATAATCGTATTTTACTACTACAATGTTATACTGATCATAATTTATAGCTGCGTAGTAATTTCTTGTGTTAAATGCAGAGCTCTCAGGTGGACCAGAATAAACTTCTGTAGTTCCCCAGCTTTTAGATATGGTACCACTAACTTCGCCTGTTAAACTCTGATTAACGACATATTTAATCCCTACATCCGCCTTTGCAGTATTTTTAACCGTTCCACTTATGGACGATTGTGATGTCTTGGATGATGTTTTTCCCTTAGGGACACTTATTAAGAGTGTTTGTTGCTCCATAGGACCTACAGAATATCCAGTAATAACCGATTTGCTAACTACGTAAGCAGATTTCACATAAACTCGACGATCACCTGCCTGCGGTGTAACTTCACTATTATTTTTTCTAGCAAGTTTAGGATCAACAAATTCATATGTAGCATTAGGATTGCCAACTGTTTCATACTTTTTTGCACCTTCTAAATCTTGACTAACAATGAAATCTGTAGCAGGAGTAGTTAAATCAATAATTGGATTAGGATTTAAATGGATTTCACCATCTATCCCACTTTCTGCTGTAGCCATTGGAGCAAGGATTGATAAAGCTGTAGATAAAGACAATAATACTGATGTTATTTTCTTCAAAATTTCAACCTTCCTTCTGAATTATTAAGTACAATATACTATATAAGACATTTTCTCCCTTTTTCCTTCTTTATTTTTACAATAATAAGAATAATATGTATAATAATTTTATAACTACCAAGGAGTGATAGATATGTTTAAAGATACAAAGTTAATTATTCCTTCAATAATTATTGGGGTTTCATTGATTTTATCCAGCTTAATAAACGGCTATTTTGAGTCTAAACAAAAATTTGACAATCCTCAAACATTGCAAACACAAGAAAACTCAACTCTTCTAACCAAGGAAGAAGCCGCTAAATATTTTCAGATTTCTATTTCAGAATTAGATGATATCATCAACAAAGACATTGATCGAAAACAAAACATGGCAATTTTTGATACATATCAGTTCATTCCGTATGCTAATTTAAATGGAAAACTTATTTTTACTAAAACAAATTTAGATAAATGGATTGATTACAACACAGGAAAAAAAGAATAGGCACATTCTAACGCTACCTATAGGCTTTCTATATCAATAAAACCCAAACTGCCGTAATTCTCTGCAGTTGGGTTTTATGTTTTATATTAATTTATTGTTGGAATCACAACTTACAAAATCCCTTTCCTCATCGCCTTATACACCAGCTGTGCAAACAAGCTGTTAGACCACGCAAACCAAGGTCGTGTAAACGTCTCTGGATCATCCGCATGGAAGCCTTCATGCATGTATCCTGTACCCGCATCCGTGTTCTCCAGCATATCAATCATCGCCAGCATCTCCTCATCATTGTCTGCCGTTAACCCTTGCATGGACAGTGCCATGTGCCAGATATACCCTGGAGGAGTGTGCGGACTACCGATGCCTTTGGCAGCTGTACCCTCATAGTAATACGGATTTTCTTTACTCAAAATAAACCGCCGTGTGTTCTGATACACCTCATCCTCCGCGGAGACATACCCAATATACGGGATCGACATCAGACCCGGTGTACCCGCATCATCCATGAGACAGACGTTGCCGTAACCGTCGGTTTCATACGCATAGATGAGTCCATATACCGAATGACGATATGTGCCATATAGAGCGATGCCATGCCGGATTTCCTCTTCCAGCTTCGCCATACGGCTCACCAGCTGTTCGTCCCGGAACACCCATTTTGCAATCTCCCCCATCTGGCTGAGCGTCACTGCGGCGAACATATTCGCCGGGATGTTATAGTGAAAATCACAGGCATCATCACTTGGGCGAAAGCCGGACCAGATCATGCCCGTATAGTTTACCGGCATCCCGAGCCCTTCATTGCGCAGCGTATCGTGAGCCGGGCAGTTACGCCGCATGAAACGATACGGGGATTGCTCGCTATGTCGCTGTTCTGTCTCCCACAGGTGCACGATCTGCTCCATCACCTTTTTAAAACGTTCATCAAAGACGTCTGTGAATTCAGTCTCACGCCAGTAGGCATATGCCAGCTTCATGGAGAAACACAGAGAATCCAGCTCAAACTTTCGCTCCCACACCCAAGGGGATATCTGTGTCTCATCATTGGCATCCCAGTGCCAGCCATTGGCTGTTTCATTAAAGGCATTCGCATACATATCCATTTCGGCATAAAACGTATGCCGTTTGATCAGCCCCCCGATGATACGCTGCAACTGTGCATCATGCTTCGCCAGCGGCACATAATGCATGACCTGCTCCACCGAATCGCGCAGCCACATGGCGGGAATATCTCCTGTAATGACAAAGGTTGTACCGTCATCTAACAGCTTGGTGGTTGTCTCCAAGGTATTCGGGAAGCAATGGCGAAACTGTTCCAGCAGTCTTGGCCTGTGCTGTAATTGCACATTCGCTTCAGTTAAAATA
The DNA here is from genome assembly GCF_003217495.1 of Paenibacillus barcinonensis. Taxonomy (GTDB): domain Bacteria; phylum Bacillota; class Bacilli; order Paenibacillales; family Paenibacillaceae; genus Paenibacillus; species Paenibacillus barcinonensis. The sequence continues at coordinate 212,760 of NZ_QJSW01000008.1, forward strand.
TCACAGACAGCTTGAGGCAGCTCTAGCTCAGGCATCAAGATTTTCGGTAATCTGAATTGTTCGATGGGAGTCCTCTCCGTTTCTATGTAATCTTTCGATCAACTTATATAGATTTCCTAAAAGTATATTGTTATTTTTGTTATTGTTATTTATAATAACGTTATTATCAGTAAGTGTACCTGTTTCGTGTATGCACGTCAATTCACAAATTCACTTGAACACCTGCAAACACTTCTAACCCATTTGTTCATAAAAGGAGCAACGTTATGTCTCGAAAAGTATCCATTCAGACGCTGGCTGACCAGCTCGGATTGTCCAAATACGCCGTATCCCGCGCACTCAGCGGCAAAACAGGTGTCAGTGACTCCACACGTACACGCGTATTGGAGCTGGCCCGTGCACTCGGGTATCGTCAGAATACACCTGGATCGGCAAACCATTCCACGAACATGAATGAGTCCCATGCTGTCGAGCCGCCATTTGCCCTCATCTGTATGAATCAGCTTAATCGTGGTGAGCCGCACTATTGGCAGCGCGTGTTGTCTGGTATCATCTCTGGCTGTAATGAGCAAGGCTGGCATCACGTTATTGTGTCGCCTTCGCTGGACATGCCGGGCAAGAACATCCCCCCTGAAAAAGCGATTGCCCCTCATCTCGATTGGACACGCTGTGCCGGAATTATCGTGATGGGTGCTTTTCCGCATACAGTGTTACAAACACTGGTGCAGACCGGGCGACCAATGATTCTCGTTGATCATCAGGAGCCTCTGCTGAACTGCGATACGATTAGCCACGATAATCTGGAAGCAGGCATTACGGCGGCCAGATATCTCATGTCGAAGCAATGCAGACGCATCGGTTTCATTACCGATGATGGACGTGCCGCCAGTTTTGCACAGCGGAAGATTGGCATTGAGCTGGCTTTGAATCATTTTCATACTGAAGCAAAGGAAAAATTCAGCTTTCAAACCTGGAAAGTTGACTATGAAAACGGGGAGTGGATTGACAAGCTTGCCGCTGTTATCCAGCAACTCCCGGTCGAAGATCGCCCTGATGCATGGATTGGCGCCAATGACGACATTGCTCTTCAGTGGATGCATAAGCTAAGACAGACAGGCCTCTCCGTGCCACAGGATTGTCTAGTGATCGGCATAGACAATGTATACACAGCAGCCACCTCATCTCCCCCTCTGACCACGGTACATCTGTGCAAAGAGGAGCTTGGACAACGTGCAGTTGAGGCTCTGCAACGCCGAATCGAGCGACCTGGCACTCCGAAGGAGACTGTCATGTTATCGACCACATTGATTCCACGGGAATCAGCATAGGTGTAGGATCAGGACGATCAGCATATATGTCGAACACATCATTTTAGAACCACCTGAGATGAAGGAGGTGCTAGAATGACGTGTCTGCGTCTATCCATTTCCACATTCGAAAGAGCCCCGCAATCCAATATGCAGGGCTCTTCTCATATTTAATCCTTGTCATTCACCAAATGACTCACCAAGTCGTCCGAACCAATAAACACAGCGTTCTGGCTGTTATGGAATGGTCACATACTGCTTCATTGTTTATCTTTTAAATGTCAGAATGTCAGTGTTGTACCGATCCAGTCTAGTGTAGCTTTCTACGAGGTGAACTCACATATACGAAGCCTTTTCCAGTCATACAGAGACACTTCTCATTCTTCGCCGCTCTTCTCCGCCACAAAGTCCGCTAGCTGCGCATATAGATCCACAATCTCCTCCATCGACATGCGTACCAATCCGCTCGACGAAGGTGCAACGAACTCCTGAATTTCCTTGACCACTGGATCGTTCTGAAATCCCCATTGCACTTTAGTTCGTTTGCTGTACTGAGCGTACACGCCCTTCCCTACAAAACAAGCGATATCCGGCCGGTATGTCTCCAGCTTTTCACGCAAAATCTGCCGCCCCTCCGCATACTCTTCCTTCGTAATATCCTCAATGCCTTTGGTTGGACGAGCCACAATGTTGGTGAACCCATAGCCAAGCTTCAGCAGTTCCCCATCCTCCGTTGCATCATACAGACGTGGCGTTAGCCCGGAACGCTCCAGAATACGCCAGAAGCGATTGCCTTTATACGCATAATGATGGCCTGTCTCTCCTGAGGTAATGCTCGGATTAAAGCCAATAAACAGAATGGATAAACCGTTATCCAGATGATCCGGGATCATACTCAGCACCTCCTGAACTTTTTTGACCAAATTATCTTGCTGCTGTGTATAAAATGATATAATGGGTGAAGTATTTTTCGCAAAGATCTGAAATTTTCATGAAAAAGGAAGTTGAACCGATGATTGCAGACATCATGTTAGAAGTCGTCCTGCCCGTCTTTCTCCTGATTGCTGTCGGGTCCTGGATGCAGAAGGTATTCAAGCTGGACTTGTACACCCTCGCCAAGATCAATTTCTATTGTATTACCCCCGCAGCCGTCTTTATGAGCATGTATCATTCGAATATGTCCGGCGAGCTGTTAGGTACGGTCACTCTATTCTACGCGATTTATGTACTTGTTCTCTATATTATAGGTTCTGTCGTTGCCCGCTCATTCCGTATGAACAAAGGCATGAAGGCCGCCTTTAACAACAGCATCATGCTGGACAACGCAGGTAACTATGGTCTGCCTATCAATGCCCTGGTGTTCAGAGGTGATCCGCTCGCCTCATCCATTCAGGCACTCGTCATGTCTTTGCAGGCTTTGCTTACCTTCACCTATGGCGTGTTGTCGATCCAAGGGGCCAAGCTCAAAGGAAACTACCGTGCGGTAATTATCGGCTTTCTGAAAATGCCTGTACCGTATGCGCTGCTGCTCGGCATTTTGTTTCAAGCCTGGAAGCTGCCCTTGCCTACGTTTCTGTCCATGCCGCTCACCTATGCACAGCAAAGTATGGTCGCCGTCGCCCTGCTGACACTCGGGGCGCAAATTGTGAAATATCCGATCCGCTTATACCGTCTTGATGTGTATATTAGCACATTGCTGCGTCTGCTGGTTGGCCCGGCAATTGGAATCAGCATCGTGCTGCTGCTCGGACTTGAAGGTATAGCGGCTCAGGCGCTCATTATTGCCTCCGGCATGCCTACCGGGGTCAACTCCTCCATTCTTGCAGAGGAATATGATAACGAGCCTGATTTTGCCGCCCAGACGGTACTGATCTCAACTTTGCTTAACATTATAACCATTACAGCTCTGATCTCGTATGCCAGAACGTTCTGAATTGGATCTGTTCTATTAAAAAAGGAACACACTCACCGTTTTGGTTTTACAATAAACCTTATTACAGCTTAAAGTAAGCCCACATTCCTAATCAGGATTTGTGGGCTTTTTTCATTCGGCTTCATTCTTCTCGGTACAGGCCCGGGCTTCTAAAACCGATGTGAGGAGCTGCAATAAGCTACGTCTCCACGATGGTTCGTTCCGGAAACTTGCCACCTTCTCTGAATAAACATCGCACCAGCCACTGAGCCGCACGGTTAAAAAAGAAACTTGGACTCACCCCGTCCACCTGAACAGGCTCCAGCTCCTTCACACTTTCCTTGATCTTGTTCATCTCAATAAGGCCCATCTTCCGCTCATCCGGTCCGAATCGATAAATAACCTTTTCCTCGTCCTCCGCCTGCTTCACCAGAAAAATCATTGACGCCATACAGGTTACCCCCTATCGTTACTTTGTGAGATTCCAATGCTTCCCTATATAATTATTACCCACAATAAAAGGATTGGATATAGGCCTTTGGTTCATTAGCATGATTCAAACCTCCCATCTTCACCATAAAAAAATGGGGCCCTTTAGGCCCCAATCTCGTCATAGCGGTGGTGCTCCCTGCTTCTGTTCTGATGAACAACAGTAAATGTCATATATTTAAAATTGTTATTAATCGGTTGATATAAGAAGTTAATCAAATGATTTTATTGATTTTTTTTCCAAATGAATAAGCCAGGGATATCGTTCCTTATGCGTATATACTTCTCTGGCGTTTACAATGGAAGGAATCACATCCTCCCCCTTATAAAATACTCTGCCTGCTACCTTCTCAATAGGCACATGATAGGAAATTCGCAAAGCTCTCATCAGTACAGGTTCCAGTAACATGACGTAATAACTGATCTGCTTCTGTTCGGCATAGTGCACAATCGCCGACAATAAATCTGCAACATATCGCCCCCGAAAGCTAGACAGAATAGCCAATTTATCAATCTCTGCAACGCGGCCTGTCTCTTCCTGCATCAAGGGATGCTGCGGAAATGGACCGATTTCGTTAATGAGACTTTCTGTCGTGTAAGGTTTGATCTCAATCGAGCCAACATAGTGGCCTTCCTCTGTAACCACCACATATCTTTCCAGAAATTCCTCTGAAAACTCAAGCTCAAATCCCTTTTCAGTCCACACGGTTGTCCAGATGCCATTAAACATGGCAAACTCCAATTCATTCTCCACACTTTTAAACATTCGCTTCGCTTCCTTTCCAAGTCAATTAGGTTGAAAATCCCACCGTTAGTATTCATGCATACAAAGATGAGATTTAGAAAAAAATACCAACCAAAATTGCAATAAACAAGGAAGAAAAGCGACAAATAACAAGTTTATTTTACCCACTGAAAACAGCAAAAAAAGGAATGACTTGAATGAAAAATCATCCAGTACATTCCTTCTCACATTTAGACTATATCCGAGATTCCCAGCCCTGATTCTGGTTCATTTGCGAATCCCCGCAAGCGTGATCGAGCAGATCAGAAGCTACCGGGCCAAATGCCAACTCCAGTTCAAAAACATGCTCCACCCACTGCGTATATTCTTCCTTCGGATTGCGATTCAAGGCAGTTCCCAGAGCCGCACGTATGTTGGAGCAAAACAGGCTGCTCGTCACAAGCTCCCGGTCATTCATATATTGCGTAATATCGTATCCCTTCTGCAAGCTTTGGCATCTTCATTCACTGCCAGACCTCCTGTACAGCCGTTCGAAAAATGTGGTTTAACACTTCAACTTCTACATCATCATGACCTGACATTTCGACAGCAAGCTTATCCGTATGTGCAATCCGGGCAGTGAGATACGCTTGAATGGCTGGAAGCTGCGGCTCCAGGTCCAATTCAGCTCCGGCTTTTTTCCTGCGTAACAGCTCATGAATCTCTGCATACAGCGATGTATCTGCGGGGATCAACGTCTGTACCAGCTCCTCAAAGTCCATCGGCGGCATGCTATCATAACGCTCAATCCAGCAACATGCCAGCAGCGGACGAAGCACATAGAAGTATTTCTTGATCTTCACCTGCTCTCCTAGCAAGTAATCCCGAAAATTGCCTTTTGCCATGTTGAGATAATGATACATACATGATTTCGGTGAAAATGTCAGTGGTGACAACGACCGAATCTGCTTGACCACATCATATCGCTCATCATACTGGATCGGAGACTGCAGCCACTCCAGCAGCGGCGGGTTGGACTTGCGGAACAGCTTCAGCGCCTTGCGTATATCCCATCCGTTAATATCCAGCTGATCACTGATTGGTCGTTCAATAACATCCCGCTGATCTTCAATCGACAGATACCATGCAAGGGGCCTGACATAGATGAAACGCACATCGTAATCACTATCCTGTGAAGGAAATCCCCATGCTCGGCTGCCTGACTCACAAGCATATACAATACGAACCTGCTCCTCCTGTTCGATCTGCGCGAGCTGCCCCGCAATGATTTCTCTCATCGTTTGATCAACACTCGACATGACTTCTCGCCTCCTTCACTTTCCTGTATCCAAAACTTCCTATGTAACCGAATCCGGTATGCCTGTGCAAGAATCCCCTCACCCAGTCTGAGATGGCATTCTCAACCTCATGATCAAATAACCAGAACGGAGAATTGCCCTTGGTTTGTTTGTTGACCGCCCCGCTTCACCTCCATATTATGCTTCATACCGTCATACACGAACATGGTGAAAGTATAACGACTTGGAACAAATCTGCGCGACTTGGTGCAAATATAAGCAACTTTGCAATGAAAGCAGACGTTTAACTTGATACAATTAGAGAATCACAGTCCAACCGGGAGTGAAATCCATGGCAAAAGAAAGCTTTGATAAAGAAATTCAGTTCCTGCGTATGCTGTCTCTGACCAGCGGCGCATATAATCGCAAGCAGTATGCCAAGCGGCTTGGCATATCCGTACATACTTTTGATAAAACCCAGCGCAAGCTCAAGGACATTCGTCAGAGCGTGACGGATCATGCAGCTGCGCCGGAAGTCGGGTCGGAAATGACTGATCTTGTACGCTTTCAGTACGGAGAGTCTGCCGAGCCGCTGCTGCTCTTTCTTTTTCGCGCCAAATCCATGAAGGAAACCGAGATCGAACGCTTGTCCGTCATTTTACATGCCCTTCAAGATGCTACGCTGACAGCGATGGAATTGCTGGATGCCTGTTGCGCTGATCTGCCTGAGGAACTGAGTCTACCAGATGAGAAGACTATACGTACCGATCTGAAATATCTGGAGGAAGTCGGTGTCATTCGCAAAGAGCCGGGCGGGCGCCCCTATCGCTATGCCTTGCAGCAGGATGTGCTGACACAGCTCACTCCGGAGGAACAGCTGGAGTTATACGACTTTGTTGACATGATGGCGAACACACAAGTTCCATCGGTACAGGGATATTTACTGCGGGACAGTCTGAAAAAAGTCATCACACCTCATTTCCCGCAAGAAGAAGCGACTGAGCCTTATATTTATAAATACCACTATTATTCACGTATTTTGGATGAGGCCCATCTCTATCCTTTGCTTGGGGCTATTCGTCAACGAAAACGCGTGCAGTTTCAGTATTTCTCACCGAAAAAACCGTCCAGCTACAGCTCGCAAAATACAAATCCAAATTTCGAACGCGAAGCTGGAGGAAGCCCCAACAGGATCATCCCGATTGAAGTTGTGTATGATCATCAATATGGACGCTGGTATGTGATTGGCTATCAGCACCGCCGGAGATTTGTAAAGTTCAGGATGGAGGGCATCACCCAACTCGAAGAGCTTCATCCCGTCGAAGAAGAGCATATGCAGGCGTTGAAAAAGGAATGGGCCGAGATTAGCCGGTACAGCTGGCTTGTCGATACAGGCCACCCCGTCACGGTGCAAGCACGTTTTTTCCATCCACAGGACGGTGAGCACAACTTTATTCTGGATCGAGTCCGGCTGCAAGGACAGTGGGGAACGATTACGCCGGAGACGGATCATACCTTTCTCTATGAAATTCGGGTGAACGGCATTACGGAAATCAAACCTTGGCTGCGCAGCTTCGGCTCAAGCTGTGAGATTCTGGCTCCGCTCAGGCTGCGTGAAGAGATGATCGAGGAATGGAAGGAGATCGCGGCATATTATGAACCTGTTCGAGAAGATGTTCAATTATCAGATGATGACAAGGCTGAATGAAACCGGGCTGTTCACCTGGACTTCACAGGAACGGGCCTGGCTGCGCATGATGATGAAACATCAGGCTGCACAGGAGGCACTTCGTCCGAATACATGGGCAAGGCTGAACAACATGCTGCACGACGAGCAACAATTGAATCTACAGGAGTACCTGACCGAGAAGGCCAAAAGTGAAGAAAACAGTGTCTCTCATGCGCTGCTCAGACCGTTACGGCAGATGATACTGGAGGGGCAAGGCTTTCAAATGACAGGTCGCATTCGCCATGGTCGTGCCAGCCAGGAGCAATTCGGTTTTCCGTATAAGCTTGAATATTCCATGGTCAAAAAGGAATGGTATGTGCTCTGGTATGCCCCGCACTTTGCCAGATTAATGTCTACCAAGCTGCACAGCATCACAAAGCTGGAGCCCAGGTCCATCCAACCCGGAGCAGCGGACCGATATAAAGCAAGCATCGCCCTGTTAACTGAGAAACGCAAAACAACCCTCACCGTTGAGGTGTTACCAGCGTTTAATGCAGAATTATCCCGTATTCTGTATGCCTTCTCCTGCTTCGAGAGACAGGTCAAATATAATGAAGAAAATCATGTGTACCGGATTGTGCTGACGGTGCCGCGGAACGAGTTGGATTACGTGCTGTCCAAAATGCGCTTTCTCGGCAAACGTGTTCGCATCACAGATAGCACTGCGCTGCGCGAACGAATGTCCGAGACAGCTGCCAAAGTGCTGGCACGGTACGCACGCTCCGAATCCACCTATATGGAGGAAACTGCGGCTGCACAAGCGGATAACCCCTCTAAACCGAAATAAGCCAAACAAGACGGAATGCAGCGAACGATGCCAGCAGTTAAGAAGAACTGCTGCTGTTCGCTGCATTCCGTCTTTTGTTAATCGCATGTACGCCCATGACTACAGCAACCAATTCGTAGGTGTCCAGGTATTCCGACTGGTTATCCAGCACAAACGCACCCGAGCTAAACCAGCTGCTTGTGCGGCGGAAGCTTGCCACAATACGTCCGGCCCCGTCGGTCACCTCATATTCCTGTAAAAAGGCGGGAGCAGATACATTATAAATGCCGCGCGAGCCTGCATCGTATTCATATTTTTTACTAAAAAAGCTGAATCTTGCTCTCAGTAGCCCCCAATGTGAGCCGTCCGCTGCGGTTACATCCCAACGATTCGTCAACATGCGGAACTTGCCGCTACAGACCAGTCCTGTTTCATCCGAGACATCCAGCGATGATCCGAAAATACTTTTCAAATCCAGGTTCCCTGCCCGCTCCTGATTGGCATTCATAATTTCGGTATATCCGGCATTAAAAAAATTATCTCTGAAGTACAGTTGCATATTTCCTGCTCCTTCCCTTGCAAATCTTGATATGGGGAGACACGCCTTTTACCCGCATCAGTTATACCTATATTTACGTATCCAAGCTGGAACAGGGTGCACATATCTATTAATCTCTACCAAAAAAAGATAAACGAGCAGCTTGACTGCCCGTTACTTGAGTGCCGTATTCTTTTGCTGACGTAGTGATCAGACTTCCACCTTTTTATTGTTTATATAGATCATTCCCCACACCAGCAGTGCAGCCAGCCCGATTTCAAACAACGTGCTTCCCCAATGACCGTCTGCCCATATTACACCATTCGAGGTAAAGGAGATCCCTGTGCTTTCCTCGGTGAACTGGAACAGATCATTCGGGCTAAACTTCCCGGAGAAAATCACGTTTTCCAGCCAGCTAAGGAGGTTAACCAGCACGAGGAACGTAACAATCCCGATCCATGGACCTGTTTTCCAGCGGAAAGCACCTGCCACACTAATGGAGAAAAAGATGATGATCGTCATAAACAACACAACCCAGCCTGCAAACAACAATATACTAATAATTTCCCCAACACTGATATTCGTCATATTGATATCCGCCAAGCCGAGTCCGAGCTTCATCGTGGTATACAGGTAGACGTGTATGAATCCAATCAATAGAAGGCCCAAGCTGCAAAGCGCGCCAAAAATTAAAGGTGACAACACTTGCGATAGCCCTGTTACAGGAATAAGACGACGATTATACGAGCGGATGTTGGCAGTATAGGTTTTAATCATTTTCACAAAAATCCCTACACCTGCTCCAACATACGCCATAATGCCTAGCACATTGCCCGTAACATTAGACAGAAATAGCGTCTGTGCCACTTGAACAAGAATCAGAATCACAAGTCCTGCCAGCAATGTATTCCAGTTTCTCCTAAAATCATACTTCAACAATGTCATCATTCTGCAAAGACCTCCTTAAACATCTCATCCACACTTTTTCCATGCTGTAGCCGGATCGTCTCAACTTCCTCATGCATGACCAGCTTACCTTCGCGGATAAAAATCACTTCATCAAAAATACGTTCAATATCATTCACCAGATGTGTGGATATGATCAGACTGCTGTCTTCATCGTAAAATTTAACGATAGCATCCAGAATTTTGCCCCTGGCTACCGGGTCTACTCCGCCAATCGGTTCATCCAGCAAATATAATCTGGCCTTGCGAGACATCGCCAATGTTAACTGCAGCCGTTCATTCATGCCTTTCGACAGATGACTCACACGGTCATTCTCTGCGAGACTCATAAAATCCAGCATCTCCTGCGCCTTACTCTCATCAAAATCATCATAGAAATCCCGATAGTACGCAATCGCATCCCGCACCTTCATCCATTTCTCGGTTAAAGGACGATCCGGCATGAAGGAAACAAGCGACTTCGTCACCAGGCCAATCGGCTTGCCTGTGACCTGAATGCTTCCGCTCGCCGGATGCAGCAAACCTGCAACCAGCTTCATCAATGTGCTTTTCCCGCTGCCATTGCTTCCGAGCAAACCAACAATTCGGCCAGGAGCAACCGTCAGCGAAACGTTGTGCAGCGCCTGCTTGCGGCCATATGTCTTGTTCACCTGATTCATTTCAAGTATGTTACTCATGTGTATGCTCCCCCTTCCCCTGACTTCCTTCTGCCAAAGCGTCCGTTACAATCGACACAATATCCTGCTCCTCTATTCCAAGCTCCTGCATTCCAGTCAGGAAGCGCTCCAGCAGTTCGCCAGCCATTTCTTTCTTGATCTGCATGATTTTCCTCTCCTCACTTGTGACATATCTGCCCAATCCACGCCTCGTTTCCACTACTTCTTCCCGCTCAAGCTCCTGAAATGTACGTTGCACTGTATTCGGATTAATCTGCAATTCGGCAGCCAGCTCACGTACCGAAGGAATTTTATCTCCTGCCTTGAGTGTGCCGGTTACAATCTGACGTTTAATGTATTGCATAATCTGCAAATAGATCGGTAAATTGTTATCAAATTCTATAGGCACGTTGATTTCTCTCCTTTCCGTGTCGGTGTTCTAGTTACATAGTACACTAGTAATCAAACACTGTAAAGCACCATTTTTATGTGATCTCAATACAACGCAAAAAAAGCAGACCCAAAGGACCTGCTCCGTTTCGATCATTTAAAATTATCCCTTGCTGGCCCTGGCATGCCGCCAATTACTCATCATCATAAGATATAGCTGATCCAGCGGCAGCGTAATACTGTTCTGAGCTATACTGATCGTTGCATCAACCATGTTGCTGTTAGCTATCATCAGCTTGCGCTTCATGCCGTTCTGCCGCTCAAGAAACGCTTTTTCGTCTCGCAGTTTCACACCAATCATCTGTTGTCCCATCAACTCATACATAAAAATATGTTCAACATCCTTCCAGGCGACTTCTCCGCCCGAAGCATAAGAAGAAAGATCAATAAAGCCATGCTCGTTAATGACAAGGGAGGGCTCCTTCCTGATCATCTTGATCAGACTGTAGCAGAAGCATATTCCAAAAAAGAGAATAGCTACAAGGCCTATTACAATGGACATGATTGAAGCACCCGGCTTTGAAGATTGGTCGAATATCAGAAAAAAACCTGCGCACACAAAAAGTGCTGCCCCTGCGGTAAGCCAAGCCATCCGTTTTCTGCTCGGATATTCTACATGCTGTTCATAAGGTGTATTCAAGCGTAACATCCTCTCTTTTGCGACTCAATACATACGCAGATCAAAACCGAAATTGCATAGTACATTAAACCATTCGTGCTGCTCTTAAACATTTCCTTTCCGTTTTTTTGTGAATGATAAAAATAGTTGTCCATTCTCTGTTTAGCAGGAGCAGTGTGTTGTCCTCCACCTATCTTTCCGTTAATATAAATGGAAAGCTCAGGAAATTATTCAATCTTTCAAGAAGAGCAGGAGGACAATTGATGAACGGACAACGAGGCATAACTTCGGAAGATCTGTATCAGATGACATGGGTTAACGATCCGGTTCCGTCTCCTCAGGGTGGGAAGCTGATCTATGTTAGCCGGCAAACCAATAACACACATGACGGTTATCGTTCCCACTTGCGAATGCTTGACCTTGGCACTCAAAAAGACAAGCCCTTCACTTTCGGGGAACAGGATTATTCCCCTGCCTGGTCACCGGATGGCTCTCAGCTTGCTTTTATCCGTAAGATTGACGGACAATCCCAAGTATGGCTAATGCCTGCGGATGGCGGAGAAGCTCAACAGATCAGTGAGCTGCAGCATGGGGTGAGTTCTTTTTTATGGTCGCCTGATGGCAGCAATTTGCTTGTAAAGTCTACCGTGGATGATTCTCCAAAGCAGCAGATGAACTTAGCGGATGTACGCGAGGAAGGCAGCGTAGAGAACCTGCTTCCTCAAGAATTAATCGTTGATCGTATTCGTATGAAATCGGATGAGCGTGGATTGTGGAATGGCAGATATGCTCATCTTTTTGTAATTGCTCCTGTAAGAGCAGAGGCTATAGCTGTAACATCAGGTCCGTATGATATTGGAGATTATGCCTGGTCACCAGACGGCAAACACATTGCATGGATTACTCATATCCCCGAAGAGGGCGAGCATCACAGCGATTTTTCATTGACCAATCATGTGTATATCTCCAGACCCGACGGAACCAGCATACAGCAATTAACCGCTGAAGGGTATACATTCTATCGGCTATGTTTTGCACCTGATGCACAATCGCTGGCCCTTCTTGCCAGCGATCGCACTTATGGCAATGCTACCCTTGCGAAGCTGTATACACTGCCTATCTCAGGTGGAGAGCCTGTATGTTTAAGTTCACATTGGGACGTGCAGTTGAATCACAGCCTTGTGGGTGACATGCGCTCCCATCTCGTGCCTACTGGCCCGGTGTATTCGCGAGACGGCTTATCTATTCTCTGTCTGGCCAGTATCCATGGCAGTGTACGCATTGCCAGGTTTCCATTAGATGGAGGCCATGCCGAATATCTGTCACCTGATGAGTGCGAGGTGTACCAGTTTGCTGAACTGGAACAGGGACAGATTATAGCCGCTGCAGCAGACACACAGCATCCTGGTGATCTGTATTGGTATGAAAGCCCGGATGATCCTGAACGCAAAGCGGTACGTCTTACGTTGAGTAATCCGCAGCTTGAGCAGGACATCCGGCTGTGTACACCGGAAACCTTCTGGTTCGATACCACGGATGGGCTGCGTGTGCAAGGATGGATCATGAAACCTCATGGTGTGGTGGATGGGGTCAAGGTCCCGACCATTCTTGAGATTCATGGCGGACCTCATATGATGTACGGCTTCACATTTATGCATGAGTTCCAGCTGCTGGTTGCACAAGGTTATGCTGTAGTATATATCAATCCACGCGGAGGGCTGGGATACGGACAGCAATTTGTGAATGCATGTCGCGGAGATTATGGCGGCGGAGATTATCGTGATCTGATGGAAAGTGTAGATTACGCTATATCCCGTTATTCGTTTATTGACCCCACCCGACTTGGTGTCACGGGTGGCAGCTACGGCGGCTTTATGACCAACTGGATCGTAGGACATACCCATCGCTTCAAAGCGGCTGTCACTCAGCGTTCCATCTGCAACTGGCTGTCGTTCTACGGTGTCAGTGATATCGGGTATTTCTTCACGGAGGATCAGATTGGCGGTAATGCGTGGGATGAACCCGAAAAGCTGTGGAAGCATTCGCCGCTTGCATATGTTGGAAACGTGCAGACGCCATTGCTCATTCTCCATGGGGAACAGGATCTTCGCTGTCCGATTGAGCAGGCCGAGCAGCTCTACGTTGCCTTGAAACGTCGCAAACAGACGACACGTCTCGTTCGTTTCCCTGGGGCCAATCATGAGCTATCTCGGGGCGGCCACCCATATCTGAGGGTTCGGCGGTTAGAGCACATCGCAGGCTGGTTTAACGAATACCTGTAATTCGCCACGTGAGCAGCGATACAATTCCAGCTAAGGACATGTATCATGCATACTTTGAGAATGAAAGGATAGAGCAGGTACACGCCTGAGATTTAACTAAAAATACGAAGAAACACACTCTAGCGAGTCTCGCTTCAACGATCGTAAATTGACCACAAGAAGGTCAGCTAAAAGTCAGCTAACCTGATCATACGAAAAGCCGTTTGCCTGTAATTGCTCCTCCTCACAGGCAAACGGCTTATACTCTTTTATTGACTGGCTGAGACGTCAGTACACGCCTATTCTTCTCCCCAGATCACCGTGATCTCATTCAGATCCTTATTTTCCGCAGACACATTGCCTGTAATCGTAACCGCATACTTTCCTTCTTCACGGCCGATAATGCTGAATTCATCAGCCTGAATATCCTCACTCTTCTGGGTCAGATTTTTGGTCTGATAATAGTTTTTGTAGGATGTTCCAATCGTCGTCAAGCTCTCCTTGGTTGTGTAGGTAAGCGATACCTTTTTGTTGCCGTCCACGGTGCTCTCAATCAGGCTGGTTGCTTTTGCATCCTTTGGCAATGGAAAATCCGCCGGTAGATATTTGGACTTTACTCCTGTTGCTTGTGTGTTGGTTCCTGTTGAAGGAGAGGTTGATTCACCCCCACCCGTTGAGGACGAGCCGCCCGAAGAACTTGAAGAACCGATGCTTACCTTATTCGCCTTGGCATCATACTTGACTTCGGTCTTCAACGCCTCGGCAATGGAACGAACCGGCAGATAGGTACTGCCTTGATATGTAATCGGCGCGAGCTTCTTGCCCTGATCACCTGTCGGCGTGAAGGCTTGTCCGTTGACTTCTATTGCAAGCCCATGGTTCAAATAAGCCTTGATTGTCTCCAATTTGGTTCCAGCATACACACCCGCTGATCCTGTCAGCACCATGCCAAATACACTTGCTCCAATCAGCCACTTTTTGTTCTTCATATTCATGTCGCCTCCAAGTCCAATATAGATATATACGTATAAAGACATTGATTCAATACATTTAATGACAAGCTCAATTCTTATAGAACCGTATACTTCAATTCATCTAACAGTGTGATTTATCCAACAATCCGGGAGCACATGATTGTTTGTATTTCATTTAGCCATATCATAAGCACATGCTTGGACGTTGTAAACGTTATCTCGCCAAATCAGGACTTGGGACACATAAAAATGGTTTGGAAGTTGCGAAAATAGATCATGTATCGGATGATATATGTGATGCTGTTTTAGATATTTTTCTAGAAAACACAATGCAATCCCAACTCAAGGAGGAATTCTAGTTATGATAAATCAGAGCACATTCAATACCCCCATTGGCCGCTTATCCACCGCTTCCGAAAAATGGGACGGGCTGGAGCACATCTTTGGTGTGACGGACGCACTCCCGATGTGGGTTGCTGATATGGATTTTGCCGCTCCCCCTTCTGTAATTAAGGCCCTGCAGACACGGGTGGAGCACGGTGTTTTTGGATACACCCAGCGGACCGATGCCTATCATGCCGCAGTCATCAACTGGATGGAGCGCCGCCACAGCTGGAAAATTCAATCAGACTGGATTGTGTTTACACCAGGGATCGTACCTGCGCTCAGTATAGCCGTACAGCAATTCACTTCACCTGGCGATGCCGTAGTGATCCAAACCCCGGTATATCCTCCCTTTTATGAAGTGGTAAGAGGCCAGGGCCGGGAGCTGATCACGAATCCACTGATCGAAAAGCAAGGGCAGTACACGATGGATTTGGAGCAGTTGGAGACAAGCCTGCAGACCGGCAAGGTCAAAATGCTGATTCTCTGTAGCCCTCACAACCCGGTTGGACGGGTGTGGACTCGAGAGGAACTGGAGGCACTCGCTTCGCTGTGTCTGAAATATAATGTGCTCATCGTATCGGATGAGATTCATGCTGATCTTGTATATGAGCGCGGGGCTCATACACCCCTGAGTCTGATCTCGGAGGAAATTGCAAATCACAGCCTCATCTGCACAGCACCAAGCAAAACGTTTAACATTCCCGGCTTGTGTACATCCAACATTATTATTGCAAACGCTGAATTGCGAGAACGCTTCGCTCTGGGTGTACGTACGATGGGTCTGTCCAGCATCAGCACATTCGGTGCTACCGCAACCGAGGCTGCATACGATGAAGGCGAGCAATGGCTCGACCAGTGTCTAACATACATTCGCGGCAATATGGAATATGTGCAGCAATACGTTACAGCGCATATGCCTGGCATCAGCGTGCTTCTGCCAGAAGCAACCTACTTGTTATGGCTGGATTTCCGCGGATTAGGCATGACTCATGCGGAATTAACCCACAAACTGCTGCATGAGGCCAAGCTTGCTTTCAACGATGGCACTGTATTCGGGGCAGAAAGTTCCGGGTTTATGCGTATGAATGTTGCCTGTTCACGCGCTACGATTGAAGAGGCGCTGCGCAGGTTATCTGTACTGTCCAACAAGTAACCCAAAGCTGCTCCTGCCGTCTCGCCATGTAGCTTCATGGATGGACGGCAGGAGCACCTTATCGTTTATCAATACCCTGAAAAGCTGCACGAACGGTTCAAACAAGCTGCATCCCATGTTTCAAATCCATACAAGGGTAGTCCTGCCCGTTTACTTGGGACGAGTGTTAACCTCCTGACCGACCTTAACGTAAATTGCAGATATCCTCTGCTCTAGTGTATAGATGGATTGTCTCGCACTCGCCCATTTCTCAGCCGCAGCTGCGAGTGAATTCACAGCAGTCAATGTACGTGCCGGACTATCCTTTTTCAAGCTTTGCTTGAAGCTCCGCAATCCATTGGAATATCGCTCTCTGGTCAAGCTGACTTGCTTTTGGGCTGTCTGTATCTGCTTCTTCACAGCATTCGCTGCATTTAACATCGTTCTCAGACGCTTGATTTCAGCATTCTTCCGCTTTCGGGCCTCAGCCAGGTTTGCCTTCCTCGTTCGAATATCCTCCCTTGCCAGCTTCATCAGCGGCTTCAGCGCCTCGGCCTGGGATTGAAGGGCAGCCCTCCACTCCTTGTTCTGAGTCCCTTGGCGGCAGACAGCTGTCTGTTTAAGGAGCTGTAGAGGTTGAATAAAGGC
Source organism: Paenibacillus barcinonensis (assembly GCF_003217495.1). Classification (GTDB taxonomy): domain Bacteria; phylum Bacillota; class Bacilli; order Paenibacillales; family Paenibacillaceae; genus Paenibacillus; species Paenibacillus barcinonensis. Next base: position 229,616 of record NZ_QJSW01000008.1, read on the forward strand.
TCATAACGCGCCTGCGTGTGATCAAGCGACTCCTGAAGGGCGGCCAGCTTGGCTGCATCCGTCTCCCGGATTAACCTTCGAAGCCGCATAAGTTCATCGGTGTTGGCTTTGTGAAGCTGCTTGATTTTTTGCTGCCACTGCCCCTCCTGCGTCTTCCATTTCCCGACGCTTTCATATGCTTGCAGCAGAGAACGCTTGGTTGCTGCATCAGCCTTGTTTAACAGGGTATCCCAAGCTTTCTGTGCATTGACATTCAGTTCAATTCCCTCTCCATGCACAGTTGCTACATCCCAGATTATTCCTACTCCGAACATAAACATGAATAAGATAACCCAATGAAGCAAGCGCGGTTTTTTCTGTGTTCCAATTGCATATAATCGCTGGTCTGTTTCGGATACACGTCGTTGTTTATTCATCTTAGTTTCTCCCCCTCATTTCATCAAAAATAGTGAATAAACCAGCGTCGCTATGCGTACTGAACCATTCTGATCATGACAAAAAAGCACCCGTAAGTCAGGCTTTTGCCTGTTCCTACGGGTGCTTCCCCATCAATACATGTCATATGAGATTCAGTGAAATAACGAATCGCCTGGAGCTTTACTTTTTCTAATATATTCCACTAAAAGCATCTGGTCAAGCTAAATTCTCACACCACTCACACATCACTAATTATCCAGCAAAATGGCTCTCATGTCCTCAGTCAAGTCGTCCTCTCTTAACATCATATACGTGTTCTGACCTCTGATAAAATTGAGTTTGATCTGATAGACCGTGTCGTTCTCTGTGTAAAAATCGGCTCTTTGGCGCTGGAGCAGCTCACTAATAATTTTTTTGTTTTTGGTCACGATCATTTTCTTGCTTTGGGGATTACCATCTATAAACTGTGGATCAGCATAGACCATTTTGAGGTTGCCCGGACTGTTGATCTCCTGTTTGATGAATTGGGCAGTGGTGATCTCGTCTGCAGACACCCGCAGCTGATCGTAAAGTTTGTTTTGTTTTAGCCATTCAATCAATCGACTATAGCTCGGCTTGATCTCATACGTTGCGCTGCGATTGACACCATCCAGCAACAGTTTGGACGAAGATTCCGGGAAATTCATATAAACTTCAACGGACGCAAATGTCTCCCAAGGTGACAGCTGATCTTCGTACGATTGTTCCAGAATTTCTTCCTTCAACAAAGCCTTGAATTCACGAATCAGCTGCAGATTCGTAATAAACACAGTTCGATCGCGGTGGTAACCCGACCGGATACCGATATTACGCACATCACCGTCCAGGAAATATGTCTCGTACCTGGTCGTTTTGTAATCTTCCCAGTTTTTCATATTCATCAGCTCTTCCTGGAACCGGGACGTAGGAATGAAATATTGCCGTGATAGTTTTTCACCATTTTTCAGCTGATAATCAATCCTGACTTCTTCTTCATCATGTACAACCCGGTTCACACCCATTGGACGCAAAGACAGGTCCGAATCTACGATTTTCTGATGAAGTGTAACTACAGCGTCAATATATCCTGTATTTGTGGAGTAGAATCGATCCTCGTCTATCTTTATATATTGATTATCCACATAAGTGAAATGCTCCCCGCCAATCCGCACCTTCTCCACACGATCGCTCGTCGGCACATTGGATGCATAACCGTTCCAGTCTGCAACAGGCACGTACAGAACCAGTGCGACAGCTCCCGCGTATACAGCAAACTTTGGCAGTAAGCTCCGGCCCCAGATCAGCCAGCTTTTGCGAATAATCATCTCGGCTCCCAGGTATCCGGCAATGCCACCGATGATGTATCCTACGACACCCCAATATTTGGAACCGTTGGGTTCAATCATTGTAAAATAGGCTCCGCTGATCAATACAACTGTAAACATAAATCCAAAACGGAAGATCGGCTTCACCATGCGGAACGTTATCGCCTGTGTTGCCGACTCTACATGACGTTTACGATAGAATATGTACGTCAGAACAACCAGGATTACCGTCATTGCAGCATAGATCCCGAGTTCGCCCCAGTCTGGCGGAACATAACCCAGATTGCTGATTCGGAGAATTGGAGATATATCTCTACTACCGAATTCGAATTTATCATTCGGGAAACCTGATAGATATCGGTTCAAGTGTAGTCCAAAAACTCCCAAGAACACGATCGGAATCAGGCAAATACCGTATACTGTAAGTCCCTGTAAAACGGACTGTCCAATACACATGCCTACCGCAACCGTCAGCGTAAACATGAACAAGGAGATTATACTCATGGTCACGCCCCACATCCAGACTGCTGTGCCATCAAAAATATAGGCAGGCTCCTCCAGAATTGTGGACACCCACCCGGTAACTCCAGCCGTAATCCAGATGGGCACCAGAATCATGACCAGGCCGGTTAACAGGTTCATCGTAAGCAGATGTTTACGCTTCAGCGGCAGACTGTGATACAGATCGGCAGGTCCGCCAGCCTGAATATATCGGAACAGGAATAGCCCCATCACTACGGGTATGCTTATCGCAAAGAACCAGAGTAATTCTCCTCTTACCTGAAACAAACTGGTGATTTCTTCTGCATTTTCCCGATATGTGGTACCGATGGTGAGTGGAAGAGATAATAATAAGAGAAGCAAATAAACAAGGCCAAGCCAGCCGTGCTGCCTGAAGTTTTGGTACAGGATGCCGCGGTTAAAGTACAATCGGTTGAATATCATACCCAGCACCCTCCATTTCATAGATAAAAATTTCCTCCAGCGTCAGCGGCAGCACATCCAGCAGATACGGATCATGCAAACGGAATTGGGCGGTAACATCCTCACGATGACCTTTAACAATGTACAAGGAAACACTTCCTCTTTTTTCTTCATGCAAAATGTGAATATGTTCTTTCAGCAACCCGGCATGATCCGGGTGACGAAAGGCAACCTGAATTTTATGCGTATCGGCCTTGAGGTCATCCAGATCTTTCTGAACGATTATCTTGCCCTTATGCATAATTGCAACATGATCGCAGAGGTCTTCAATCTCCCGCAAATTGTGCGAGGAGATGATGATTGTCACTTGGCGCTCGGCGGATTCCTGGAAGAGCAGATTTTTGATCTGCTGGCGCATGACAGGGTCGAGACCATCAATCGGCTCATCCATGAGCAGAATCTCCGGCATACAGCTGAGTCCCAGCCATACCGCAGCCTGGCGGCGCATGCCTTTCGACATGCGGTGAAGCTTGCGTTTTACATCCAGTTTGAAGACAGAAGCCAGCTGCTCGAAACGCTCATCGCTCCATCGCGGATAGACGGAACGGTAGAATGCAGCCATGTGAGTAATCGTCGATTGCGGGAAAAAGGTAGGCGCATCTGCCATGAAAATTGTGCGACCCTTCAGGTCCAGATTCTCGTATATTTCAGCCCCGTCAATGCGAACCGTGCCTCGGTCCTGACGATATATGCCGGCAATGATTTTGAGCAACGATGTTTTGCCTGCCCCATTGGAACCAAGCAAGCCGTAAATCGAGCCTTTATGTATGTGCATCGTTACACCATCGACAGCCTTTTCCTGTTCAAAAGCTTTGCTGACTTGATTCAGCTCAATCATGAGACACCTCCCTCTCTATACGGGCCATCGCTTCTTCAAATAAAAGAGTCAGTTCCGCTTTGGTTAAACCGGAATACGAAGCTTCAGCTATAAGTTTCACCATTGACTCCCGGATCTCATCTTTCATCGCCTCATTCGGATGTTCCACAGATGATGATACGAAGCTCCCTTTACCCGGTATGGAATAAATATAACCTTCACGTTCCAATTCACGGTATGCCTTCTGAATCGTATTCGGATTCACAGTGAGCTGCGTTGACAAGGCTCGTACGGACGGAAGCTGCTCGTCGGGTTTCAGGATACCGTATACGATCATTTCCTTGACTTTATCCACCAGTTGCTCATAGATCGCCTTACGGCTGCGTACATCCAATTCGAACATCCGGCACCTCCTCTCATAACATGTTTATAATTACTGTGCTGTTATTACTTCTGTCGAGCCTATTACGGTCGGTGATATCGTTGGTGAAGTCGAGGTGCTGCTGGGATGCTGGGATGCTATCCATTATGAAAATCACCTTCAGTAAGGTTCACCTGCTACCTACATTGCTGCTTCTTCCTGCTGGTTGCTGGTTGCTGGTTGCTGGTTGCTGGTTGCTGGTTGCTGGTTGCTGGTTCACCTGCCGCATACGTGGTTGGAATTCCGTTTTAGATCATCGAACCACCGCACCAACCGTACTATCATTAATAATACAGTTGATACAGTTTGTCAATATGTTATATGGATTCAATGCCAGGTTAAGAAAAAAATACAGCATCAATAATTATGATATAATTTACATATTTAACATCAAGAAAGCCTGTGTTTGACGAGTGAATCTGTAAGATCCGTTAGGCTTTTTGTGTAACCTAAGGGGACGTTATTCGTTCTGTAGAACTGTGCTTCGGCAGATCCAACGTTCCCATTTACGCTTCACGCCAACCGGGTAAAAAGGGAATACATGTAGACTGGTTTATGTGGCTGAGCTCAGCTTTTTCGGCCAAGGTATAGTCTGGCGACTATTGCGTGTCTTGAACCCTATTGAAGTGCATCTTTTACCGCCTTTTCGCCTTCTGCTTCGTCACCTTCCCTTGACGTACCCCCGGCACGCCTGAGGGAAACTTCCTGACTTGGAACAAAAATGCGACCAACTCTATTTCCTTCGTCGTTTCCAGACACGTCCTAATGTAATTTTATGCTGTAAGTCGTCTCTCACTTGTCCTTCTCGTACCCCTTCGTTATGATGATAGAAGCTAACTTTGTTAAGCAGGCATAGGCATAGCTACCGTGGGATGACTTACTGCGGGTTGAGCTAATGTGGGATGAGCTAACGTGGGATGACTTACCGTGGGTTGAGTTACCGCGGGTTGAGCTAACGTGGGATGACTTACCGTGGGTTGAGTTACCGCGGGTTGAGCTAACGTGGGATGACTTAACGTGGGATGAGCTAACGTGGGATGACTTAACGTGGGTTGAGTTACCGTGGGATGAGCTAACGTGGGATGACTTAACGTGGGTTGAGTTACCGTGGGTTGAGCTAACGTGGGATGACTTAACGTGGGTTGAGTTACCGTGGGTTGAGTTACCGCGGGTTGAGCTAACGTGGGCTGAGTTACCGCGGGTTGAGTTATATTGGGTTTCCTTTGGGTAAGATTTGGTTCGAAATCATTTTGAGCTTTTATTGGAAATTCCGATCTGTGACTCGATCTGAAAGTCGATTTGAGAGTGGAGTTAGAAATAGATTTGAACCGCATCCTACAACGTTTCGAATCCGTCCACCTCTCGCGCACATTTCAGCAATTTGTTTATCAAAAGGTGGACACTGTTTTAAAATAACACACCACAACCTCCAATCTACATATAGATCAATAAGTATATTATATTGAATATATATATCTATATATAGAAATGTAATGATAAGCTGGCATGTAGTACCCTTTTGAAAAAAGTGTCCACTCTTTGAAAGACAAAAAAAACAGATTTGTCTTTTTCCAATGGACAGGAGATAGCATCATTAGTCTTTATTATCTTTATAATGTAACAATCATGCAGCTGATAGCTGATAAATCATAACGTCTTGATAAGGAGCATTCCAAATATGACTGAACAGCATCATCCTGATGAACGTAACAACAGCCACGTTCATCCCCCCGCTGACGGCGGCAATTTTCCAGAGCATAACGTTAACATGAAGGTCTCAACAACTATAGTTAAGGGGACAATTGGTACAACTGGCAGCGACACAGATACGACTGTAGGCACATCCGCTGCGGTGGAAACAAGTCCGTTAGTTTCTGCGAACGTATCGGGTAGCTCGGCACGCGTACTGATTGTGACCGCAGTTGATGCGGAAAGGGATGCGATTCTTCGGGGGCTGGGCGATCACGCCTCAGATCGCTTTGATGTGGTGGCGGCGGGCGTTGGCCCTACCTCGGCCGCTGCCGGAACTGCCGCTGCCCTAGCTTTTGCTTCAGCAGCGGCAAGTGCACGTGAACTGGCGCCAGGCTTCGCGGCGTCAGTGGAATCGGATGCGGCACAGGCATCTGCCGCATCCTGGCCGGGGCCCGCACGCGGGACCGGCGACGGATCACCAGCCTACGGGCTGGTGATCAGTGCCGGCATCGGCGGCGGGTTCCCCGGCCGTGCGCCCGTCGGCTCCCTCGTGGTAGCCGACGCTATGGTTGCAGCCGATCTGGGCTCGCAGACGCCAGACGGCTTCCTCTCTGTGGACGAGCTCGGATTCGGCTCGTCCCGTGTGGCGGCGGACGCGGAGCTTGCCGCGCGCCTTCGCCATGAGCTGCAGCGGGCAGGGCTCGCTGTCAGCGGAGGCACTGCGGTCACCGTGTCCACGGCGACCGGAACTGCGGAGACGGCCGCGGAGCTGCTGCGCCGCGTGCCGGATGCTGCCGCCGAAGGCATGGAGGGCTTCGGCGTCGCAACAGCCGCGCAGCAGTTCGGCCTGCCGGTGCTCGAACTGCGCGGCATATCTAACGCGGTCGGTCCACGCGACCGCGACGCTTGGCGCATCAAGGATGCCCTGGATGCGCTCCAGGCTGCAAGCTCTATTTTACGGGAGGTTATCACATCATGAATATTGCTTTTTCCCCTTGTCCTAACGATACTTTTATCTTTCACGCCTGGGTTCATGGCTTGATTCCAGGTGCACCTGAGCTTGAGGTTCGCTATGCCGATATTGATATTACCAACGGCCTTGCCGCCAGTCCACTCGGACCCGATATTCCGGAAGTAATGAAAATCTCCTATGCTGCGCTACCCTATGTTCTGGAAAATTACGCTTTGTTACCCGCTGGAGGCGCACTCGGCAGAGGCTGTGGCCCTCTGGTGTTGACAGCTAATGGCACTACCGATCCCGCATACCTGTCTGGACGCCGGGTTGCCGTACCAAGCGAGCGCTCTACAGCCTATCTGTTATTCCGTCTATGGGCTGCGCAAAATGTACTCGGTGGTGTGGGTGAAATTGTTGTTATGCCTTTTGACAAAATTATGCCTGCCGTGCGCGATGGCCAGATTGATGCCGGACTGGTCATTCACGAAGCACGTTTTACGTATCAACATTATGATCTCAAACTGATGACCGACCTCGGCAATTGGTGGGAAAGTGATACGGGGCTGCCAATTCCACTCGGTGCCATTATAGCTCGCCGTGATCTGGATGCTCACGCATTGGCTGACTGGGCACGCGCTTCGGTCGAGTACGCCTGGGCTCATCCTGAAGAATCAAGAGCCTATGTCATGAAGCATGCACAAGAAATGGACCCGGCTGTAGCTTCTCAGCATATCGAGCTGTATGTCAACGAATTCAGCGCAAATCTGGGCGAGGATGGATACGCCGCAATTACTGCTCTACTCGGACGAGCCATGAAAGAAAAGCTGGTTCCCGAGTTCGACCTGAACCTGTTACGGATTTGATTGCTGAGCTAAGCTGCGTGAGAGAGTTACTATGTAAAGTGCTACTTCCTTCGCAGAGCTGATGTATTCACTCATTCAAAAAATATTTCCGTGGATTTTGCGGGATCCCCGCCTGGGATCAACATCGAAGTAGTGTGTGTCTACCGCTAACGATCCTGACAGACCTTATTTGTCCCTTTTTCGTGGTCTGCCGCAGCTAACGATCTCCAGAAACCTTATTTGCCTGAAAATCACTCGTTTTGACCTCGATCTGGTCTAAATGATTGCAATAGCGTTCCTACGGATCGTTAGAATTTCGAAACCACTTCATTGGTCTAAATAGCGTGGCTGGAGACCGTTAGAATTTCTCAGCCTGAACTTGAGACAATATTCAGCTTGGTATAGCTTATTGCATCTGCCGCGTATTGTGCGTATTGTGCGTATTGCGCACACTGCGCATTATGCATCACTACTAATTGTTTACCGCTAGTTATTTATACGCTGCATGCCAAAGAGCAGTCCTTTTCGTCGGCTTACGACTTCAAGAGGACTGCTACTTTGTTTATGATTATAAGGCAAACACGTCTACGAGTAAGCTGTTCTTTGTTCCTCGTTCCTTGTTCCTTGTTCCTTGTTCCTTGTTCCTCGTTCCTTGTTCCTCGTTCTTTGTTCCTCGTTCCTCGTTCCTCGTTCCTCCTCTTATGCTGCATCCCCAAATGCAGCGGGATATCCGATGAATGCAATCGTTATTCTACCTCCACCTATGCAAGATTCCCGTCTTCCTCGCTCCTCGATCCGAACCATCGAAATGTGCAGCTTGTCCAGACCATATACTACGCTGTGTCTGAAAACGCTGACGGAAGCAGTTTTGCTTGCTGTTCGTTCCAAGCCGGGAAATTTTCCGCAGACGTGCAGGGGCACGTTAAAGCAAAGTGACACAGCAAAGGGAGAACAGCTGGTAAAAGATGCACTTCATCAGTTTCAAGATCCCCCTGGCAATGGGCTGCTAAAACTTCACGTTTCTTTTTGCTTCAGTCTTCGATTCAGAGATTACGGCTCGAATCATAACATGTAGTGCGTCGAGCATCATAGAAAGAGGCAAAGACGGTACAGACGGCGCCATAGCAGCCATTTCAGTGGAAGCCGGAAAATGTACAAAGCCCGCCTGCACAGGCAGGTTCTCTATCCGAATGTAGTCCAGCACCCGATACATCGTGTTATTACATATATACGTGCCCGCCGTATTCGAAACAGCAGCGGGGATGCCCGCAGCCATCATATCGTTGACCATCTCCCGGATCGGCAGGGTGGAAAATAACCCGTCTGGACTTCCCGCCGCAATCGGCTCGTCCACAGGACGCTGACCCTGATTATCCGCATAAGCGCCGGACGGTATATCTTTAACATTAATCGCGATGCGCTCCGGTGTTATCGCTGTTCTGCCTTTCGCCAGTCCACATGCAATAACAACATCCGGCTGAAAAGCCTCCATCTCCGCAATTAGCAAATCTGCACATTCATCAAAATGCACGGGCAGCAGCACGGTTTTGAATACAGTCCCCTCCACTTCTTCATGTTCCAAAGCCTGCATCAACGCTCCTGTTGGATTCACGGCATCCCCGCCAAAAGGCTCAAACCCGGAGATCAAAAATTTCAACATTCGCCCTATTCCCCCTCCTGATGTACAAATAACAATCGACACTCATCATCTATCCTCGCTCATTATTCCTGACTTTCCTCTCCCCATGCTACGAAATCTTAGCGTTGAACTCCGCCAAGGAGCAACAGGAACGCACAAAAAGCGAATGCATCGCTCTCGTGCACCTGCTCACATCCAACCACGTCCACAAGGCGGCTCATCACACATCAATATGTCTTGTTACACTATGCCTTCTTGCGATACGCTCTCGCGTAATCCTGATCACTCCGATTTGTAACGCAATCCCCACTGGCGACGAACGGTGTCCATCAGCTTCATAATTTCGAGCGATTCATCCAGCTTCATGGTACTGCTCTCCATGCGTCCCTGCAGAATACATCGTCCAGCCTCCTCTGCTTCAAATGCATATCCGATACAAGCTCGGTCATCCACATATTTTCCCGGCTCGTCCTGGCCGTTCACGTGTAAGTATGCTTCCTTACCTGCCAGGAAAAAAGGTAGACGAATACGGCCTTCCGTGCCATAAATAACAGCCTCATTGTTCAGATTCAAGCGAATGGCACCATTCAGCGAGGCCGAACGCCCATCAGAATAGGACAACAATACAGAGAATTGCTCATCCACCCCGGTCTCCCCGATATGTGCAGTACTCCATACATGCTGCGGCTGTTCGCCAAAAATCATTGATGCAAAGGAGATCGGGTACACCCCCGCATCCAGCAGGGCGCCGCCGCCCAGATCCGGGTTAAGCAAACGTCCTTCCGGCTCCCAGCCAATACGAAAGCCAAAATCCGCTTGTACCATCCGCACTTGTCCGATTCGGCCTTCTGCAATCCATGCACGCGCTTGAGCAATCGTAGGCAGGAAACGGGTCCACATCCCCTCCATAAGAAAAAGCTTTCGTTCCCGCGCCGTTTCCACCAGCTGCTCCAGCTGACGAGAATTCATCGTAAACGGTTTCTCACAGAGCACCGCTTTTCCTGCCTCCAGACAGGCCATCACATTTTCCTTATGCACCGGGTGCGGTGTTGCCACATATATGATATCGACCTCAGCATCTCGCAGCAGTTCATCATATGAAGCGTAAGCGTGTTCAAAACCATATTCTGCTGCAAACTTCTCCGCGCTACCTGCAGTTCGTGAACCAACTGCTGCTTTTATTGCGTTGCCGGCATGCTCCAGATCTTTGGCAAACTGGGATGCGATCCACCCTGTGCCCATAATGCCCCACCGAACCTTTCCCCGTTTCGCTGCATGCATCATAAATACGCCCTCCCCAATGCTAATTTGGCTGTTACCAATCTATCACTTCAGATCATTCCATCCAGTCCAACATCGTATCTCTCTTATTTTACCAAAAATCGTCAGAAAATGATGCTCTCGCGTATTACATTTCATTTCCGCAACAGATTTGCTAAGATGAGTTCAAGCTCGTACTCGTATAGATGATATGAAAGGAAGGTACGCCATGAGCAGCAGAACGAATATCAACCATAACCGCATACCTTCACACAACACACTGCCTGAACGCCCTAGCGGCAATAAAAATAAACGCTCCCTCGCTGATGCCGAATGGGCTATAACGCAAACGGGCAGCACCACCAACTCTGCAAGCACTGCCTGCATTGCCGACTTCGCAGGCACTTCAGGTACTTCAGGCATTTCGAGCACTTCAGGCACTTCAAGCACTTCAAGCACTTCAAGCACTTCAAGCACTTCAGGTACTTCAGGCACTTCAAGCACTTCAGGTACTTCAAGCACTTCAGGTACTTCAAGCACTTCAGGCACTTCAAGCACTTCAAGCACTTCAAGCACTTCAGGCACTTCAAGCACTTCAAGCACTTCAGGCACTTCAGGCACTTCAAGCACTTCAGGCACTTCAGGCACTTCAGGCACTTCAGGCACTTCAGGCACTTTTGGCGCTATCGACTCTACCAGTTCTTCAAACACTACCAGCTCTGCCGGCTTTGCAATCATTGCCAACTCTACCACCACTACTATGCCTATGGCCGTATCTGCATCAACGGAGGCCAACAAGACAAATGTGGTCGCAGATCAGAGCAAGTCTGCTTCTTCAAGTTCGAGCTTACATACCGAGCTTAAACCTTTCTTGAATGATGCCTTGCTTGAACTGCGGCAAGCGAAGCATATCAACACACGCCAGCAGTTGCACTGGCATCAAGCCAAGCTCACACACCACACTTTTATATACATGCACCGCTTCAATGGCATCTTGAATGTCAACGGCGAGACGTCTCGTATTATCCGTAAATCAGCCTGCCTGCTCACACCTGGAACAAGCTTGGAGCTTGTATCTGATGCGGATCACGAGGCTGAGCTCTACACTATTGAGTATGATCTGTTCCGGGCAATTGAGAAGACAGAAGCCAGACGCATCTATGAACGTGAACTGCATTCACCTGTTACCGGATGGATTCAGGGGCCTTTTTACGGCATTCAGCGCATTGCTGCACAGCTGACTGAACTCGCACAATCCGATCATGAAGCCGCATCCTATGATATCAAGGCACAGCTGCTCCTAACCGACCTGCTCTATCTGCTCTGGCCTGAAGACAATACGTCTGCTGCCGCTGAAGAGAATCGAAACAGCCCCGAGGCATGGCTAAAAACAACCCTTCAATACATGCAGCAGCATTACATGCATGAGATCAAGCTGGATACACTTGCCGAGCTGGCGGGCATGCATCCATCCTACTATTCACAGCTGTTCAAAAGCCGAATGCAGAAAAATCCGATTGAGTACATTACACATCTGCGGATGAACCGGGCCAAGGAGCGGCTGCTGACCTCCAATCTCCGCATTCGTGATATCGCGCGCGAGGTCGGGTACAGGGACGAGTTTTATTTCAGCAGACGCTTCCGCAACTATGCCGGATATGCGCCAACTGCATATGCCAAGCAGGTTCATCGCAACATTGTATCCCTCTCCTATCCGTATACAGACCATTTGATGACCCTGGGTATTACCCCATGTGCAGCTCAGATACAAGGCCATCTGCCGCACCTGCCTCACTCGCTCAAGCTGCCTTTTCATGCATATGAGCCTTGGGAGCAGGGGCGTCAGGCTTTCCTCGATGTGCAGCCCGAGCTGATTCTGACCAAGGATAATGCCGCAGCAAAAGCGATGGAGCATATTGGCGATGTCGCTCCCATCATTACAATTCCGTGGAACGAAACGGACGTCTTCGGCCATCTGGAACGCATTGCTTCCATTGTGGATCGAACGCGGGCGGCCAAAGACTGGCTGGACGGGCATGAGCGCAAGGCCGAACGCGCACGCAAGAAAATCAAGGAGCTTGCAGGCAACCTTACAGTTGCTGTAGGTACATTGACCTCCAAAGGGCCACGCATGTACAGTCATCGCAACTTCGGTCATGTGTTTTATCGCACGCTGCAGCTCAATGCTCCCCGGCGTATTCAGGCTGAATTGCAAGGAAAAGCCCCTGGAATCGGCTATAACTGGATGCCCTTTGCCCCCGGAGAATGGGACGGTCTTGAAGCTGATGTGCTGGTGCTTGCGGTGGACAACCTGCATAATCGAGCAGCATTGCTCAAACAATTAATGAATGATCCGTTATGGAGCAGCCATCCTGCCGTTCGCAGCGGGCGTGTGCATCTCGTGGACTGGAGCGCATGGGTTGTCTATGCGCCATATTCCATCAACATCCAGCTCGAGGAAGCGCTCTCGATGTTGACGAGCAGGCCTATACTTTTGTAATCTAAAAAATGTCCATTTCCCAAATCTTAATTTATGCCATGTACGGGCCTGGATTAAGATTTTATAATATTCACTAATTGATAATGATAATCAATAACAGCGAAAGATGTTATTTGTTATAAAGGAGTGACCCGTATCCAACATCCGGGACTGCCCCAGCGCCCAACTCATGTTAAACGATCCGCAGTAACGGTTGGCCTGATGTTTCTGTCCGCCGCCTTTATCCTGTTGATCAGTATGTTTATTGCCATCTCATTGGGAGCCAAAGGGTTAAGACTTGAAACGGTGTGGAATGCCGTATTTCATTACAATCCGTCTATGACATCCCATCAGATCATTCATGAGCTGCGACTGCCACGCGTACTGGCTGCGGCTGTAATCGGAGCAGCCTTTGCTGTAGCGGGAGCGCTAATGCAAGGTATTACTCGCAATCCTCTGGCCGATACTGGCATACTCGGCATTAATGCCGGAGCAACCTTTGTCGTAGCCCTAAGCTTTGCCTTCTGGCCGGGATTACCATACGGCTGGATTATGCTGCTATCCTTCATCGGGGCAGTGCTGGGCACCCTGCTCATCTTCCTGCTCGGGATGGCTGCTCCCGGAGGGCTGAGCTCCATCAGACTGACCGTCGCCGGAGCAGTCATTGCCGCGATGCTCGGTTCATTAAGCACAGGCGTCGCCATTTATTTTGACCTCAGTCAGGATCTGGCCTTCTGGTACGCAGGAGGTTTTGGAGGTATCGAATGGCGTCATCTACGGCTGATTCTTCCCGCGCTGCTGCTTACACTGCTGTTGACCATGCCGCTTGCGAGACGTGTCTCGCTGATGTCACTCGGTGAAGAAGTTGCTCTGAATCTGGGGCTTAATCTGCGCTGGACCCGCATACTCGCTCTGGGTGCTGTCGTTGTGCTCGCGGGGGTATCTGTCTCGGCAGTAGGCTCCATTGGCTTTGTAGGGCTCGTTATCCCGCACATGTCCCGCAAACTGGTGGGGGTAGATTATCGGCTGATCATCCCGATGTCCTCCCTTCTCGGTGCGATCCTGCTGGTGCTGGCCGATCTCGGGGCACGCATTGTGAATCCACCTCAGGAGCTGGCGGTAGGGATCATGGTTGCTTTTGTCGGCGTACCGTTCTTCCTCTATCTGGCCCGTAAAGAAAGGAGGGCTTTGTAGTGATGAAACGGAGAATTACATCCGCAGCGAGAGCTCTTGGCAGGTTCAATCAGCATCTCAATCCCGTCTCCCGTGGCAAGAGAGCACTGATCGTCAGCGTTGTACTGCTCTGTCTTGCGATACTGGTCATCATCATCAGCCTGAATACGGGCACTGTGCGAATGTCACCGTTGGCTGTGCTACAGACCTTTCTCGGTCAGGGTAGTGAACAGGATCAGATGATCCTGTTTGATTACCGCCTGCCGCGAATACTGGTGACCATGCTCGCCGGAGCGGGATTAGGAATCGCAGGTGCTGCACTGCAAGGAATTACACGGAACGCCCTTGCTGACCCTGGCATTCTGGGTTTACATGCCGGAGCTGCATTTGGGCTTATCGTGTTTGTCAGCCTGTCATTCAGCATGGATACCTCTGTCGCTCTGTTGATCCCGCTCTTTGCTTTTGCCGGAAGTGTGGCTGCTGCCCTGATCATCATGCTGCTGTCCTACGACAGACATAGTGGAGTGTCACCGATTAAGCTTATTCTGGTCGGTATTGCTGTCGCCGCCGGATTCCATGCGCTTACCTTATATCTGTCGCTGCGTCTGGACGAGGACACGTATTCCTTTGCTGCACGCTGGCTTGCAGGCAGTGTGTGGGGCCGCGACTGGATTCATGTGCAGGCTTTGCTTCCGTGGGTGGTGCTGTGTATCGCCTATATCTGGAGTCGATCCAAAACGTTGGATGCTTTTCATCTGGGCGATGCCGCAGCAACCAGCATTGGGACACCTGTCCGTTCACGTCGCATTCTGCTATTACTCTGTGCTGTAGCCCTATCCGCAGTCAGTGTATCCATGGCCGGAGGCATCGGTTTTATCGGACTTGCCGCCCCGCATCTGGCCCGCAGACTGGTTGGGCCAATGCATCGGCACTTGATTCCGGCCGCCGGACTGATCGGCATGGTCATTCTGGTGACCGCCGATACGGTCGGCCGAACGATTTTTGCACCAAACGCCATTCCAGCGGGTGTGGTTGTAGCCGCAATTGGCGCACCCTACTTTTTATACCTGCTGGTACGGACCAAATAATCAATGAGCCATTCCATACACCTATACACCTGAATTGAAAAATTCAATTTCATCGACAAGATGAAAATCCAAGAGAAGCTCAAGGAGAATAACAAATATGTTGAAAAAAAATCTAATGCTATTGCTGACCATCAGCCTTGTGCTCGTTCTTGCAGCCTGCGGAACAGCCAAAACATCCACATCGGCCTCAGGCGATTCTAACAAAAATACAAACGTGAGCACCCCGGCAGACAGTACAAGCCCTACCGCCTCTTCAGGTGAACCTCGGATTGCATCCATGTCCATCCACCTGACCAATGATTTGCTTTCCCTGGGCATCACCCCGGTTGGCTCCGTCATTGGCGGCGAAGCAAAGGGTTTCCTGTCCCATGTCGCTGACCGCCTGAAGGATACAACACCGCTCGGTCCGGTGAAAGACCCGGACATGGAGGCGCTGCTTGCCCTTAAACCTGATGTGATCTATCTGGATGAAGAATTTTCCGGTGACGATGTCGCCAAATTCGAGAAAATTGCACCTGTGCATGTATTCAACCTCGACAACGGTACTTGGCGTGATCATTTGAAGGAGATTGGCAAGCTGGTGAACCGCGAGCAGCAGGCCGAGAAGTACATTCAGGCTTATGAAGCGGAAACGAAGGAAGTGAAATCTCTGATTCATAATCAGATCGGGGATGGGAGCGTGATGGCGATTCGTGTCACTGCCAAGGAGCTGCGTGTATTCAGCACACGCCGTCCTATGGGTCCTATACTGTACGATGATCTCGGTTTGACTCCAGCCAAAGGCATCAAAGAAATGGATGCCTCCAAGCCGTATCAGGTCGTATCACGTGAAGTGTTGCCGGACTACGATGCTGATGCCATCTTTGTTGTGGTGAACTCGGACGATGAAGCGCAAACGATGTTCAAGGAGCTGCAGAACAATCCGATCTGGCAAGGACTGAAGGCTGTCAAAGCCGGACATGTATATCCAATCGGGGCACAGCCTTGGCTTGATTATTCCTCGATTGGCAACAAGATGGCGATGGATGAGGCGAAAGAAATGTTTTCTAAAAAATAAACCACGCCTCACGCAACGCTAAAACAATAAAAACCTCGCTTCGGCTACCGGAATCACGTTAACAAGACAGTGAGCATGATCGTCATGCCCCTGCTCTATAGACATAGGGATGAACACTCAGGAGTGTCGCCTCCCCCTGTGCCTTGCGTATTCCTTGCCAAGCTGAGGTTTTTTTATTTTTATCATAGCCATCACACGGTACATACAATGATCTCTATATCCATATCTGCAAACGTATTCTGAATAATGCTGCTAACCTTCTCCCATTTTAACCTGTCCAGCCCACAACCAATTCGGGGCATGGCCAGCCTTGTAATCCCCTGCTCTTCACAGACTTTCCGCATGGACTCCACTGCCTGGGTTAATGATATATATGTTGGTTTATTAGAGAATTTTGCTTTGGTAACCAGATTCAGCGTCCGTCCAGCCGGATAACATCTGCCAATCTTCAGCGGCTCCTGCCCGGCCTGCTCCTGAAGGGATTGCAGATCAAATCGCTCCCGAAACTGCACGGCGATCCCCTTGCCCATCCGTGCATCAGCCGATATGCAGTGTGCCAGGGCATAGTCCTCCTTCAGTTCAAACAAATCCTGCTGCCGTTCATCAAACTGCATGTAATATCAATCCTTTCCTGCGATGTGGATTAAGCTCTACCACTCCGTTCCCTAGATTGGAAGGTTATTCTGTCTCGATTAGTGTGTGTAAAATCTTCAGTTCAGCTTATATAGTATTCGGCGGAACGTTTCCAGCGTTTGTTGTCCTGCACTTCGGTCAAATACAGCAAATATGATACGCTCGAAATAATCACTGTATCGCTCCTCAACCAGTACATCTGCAAAATACGACGCTACCTGTGCAGGCTCATTTTGAAATACACCACACCCAAAGGCCCCCAGCACAATCGTTCGATGACCTTGAGCAGCCGCAACCTCCAGAATATATCGAATACGTTCCTTCATCACCCCCTGAATCTGCTCCTCCGTTGCTTCGTTCCGCTCCTTGACCACACCTGCATTAACCGCTGGCGCAGTAATGAATGAGCTGTTATAGTATTGATCCAGCAGTCGATCATCGTCATCCCGAATCACAGGCACATGTGGCGAGTAGATCATATAGTCTGAATAGAGACAAGAGCGCTGCTTGCGATTATACTCATACATCTCATGCATCTGGGCAATACACGGGTATAGCCCGGTTGCACGTGCCAAACTTTCCTCCTGAGCCTGACTTCCGCCAAGGAATCCGCCGCCCGGATTTTTGGCCGATGCAAAATTTAGACACACAACATCCGTTCTTCCTTCCTCCAGCGTCAGACGGGCAGCCGCCGCCAGTGTCGTTTCTCCGGTTACTTCGATGCTCGCCGCTTTTCCATGGGAGACGGTAGACACCGCCCCCTGCTGGTTTCCTGATGAGTCGACTTGCTCTCCTTTGCGCAGCTTTTCCTTCAAAAGAGAAAGCTCTGCTGGGCGATAGAGCACTGATCTCTGAATAGCTTGCTTCATATCCTCCTGAATATGAACGGCTCGATCATATCCGTTAACGTACACCCCTTCTTCCAAAATCTCCAACGTTTGATGCGCAATGCGCGAGCGCCCGGAACGTGAGTTTACGCCAGTTCGACCTGCTGATACATTAGAGCTATTAGCCCTATTAGCCTTAATATTGTATTGGTTGAATTTATTATTTCTCTCGGAATGACTCATTTCAAGCACCTCCTATCTCTTCTCTCAGACGTGTCAGAATCTCTCCGAGCCAGTTCGTTCCTCACCAAGTCGAGCGATTGCGAATACGTGGATTGTCCTCGGCAAGCCCCACGCCCCAAATCCGGTCATCCGGGCTTGCTTCCACAAGTGTTGTACCACGAGTAGCCAGCAAAGCCGCCAGCAGCTCCTCGTTCTGAGTAAATTTTGCCTGATTGCCTTCATAAACAATGCGCTGGCATTTGGCTTCCCATACGGTCTGGTCGAATCCTTTGACCTGTCGGCCCAGCTTTTTTTGTACCGATGCCGAATTCGTGCTCATGATCTGCTCTGCGATCTTCTGATCGCCAAAGACCAGTGCCTTCTGTTGCATCATTGCTCCGCACTGGTGTATTGAACCCCGTTCACGATAAAATCAGCCGGATGCCACTGCGAGAACGGTGATGCGGTGTGCCAGAAGAACGTAAACTTTTCCATCCTCATATCACCTCTTGCTTCTTTGCGGTCTAAATAATCTTCTTTGTATTGCTCATTCAAATCTTCTTGGGTCCAGCTTCCAGCTACAAGGTCTCCCTCTCGAGGTTCAAACGATACAAGCGGGATGGACGGTGGCCCGCACTAGCTGTATATTCGCCCGTCTCGATCACCCAATCTGCCATTTTGCGCCGAAAAGCCGCAGCCAGCAGCTTCCTGCCGCTAATGATCTCATACACCTTCTGCAGCGCCGTCAGTGTGAATTTCTCAGGCATTAGATTAAATGCAATATCTGTATATTCAATCTTGGAGCGCAGCCGCTCCAGCGCATAATGAATAATTTGAGCATGGTCAAAAGCAATTCCCTGAGCCTGCAGCAGATTCAGAGTGTTGCTCCGTACACGTCCCTGCACTTGCTCCTTCGTCTCGATTATGGCCGATAACTGCTCTGTCCCATTGCTCAACATGAGTTGAAGTCTGCGTTCTGTCACCCGTCCCTGCTCGTGGATATGCCGTTTCTCCTCTATCAGCCTCTGCTCCACTCGAAACCAGCTTGCCTCACTGGCATCATCGCCGGCTTCAAGTTCAAGCTCACTGCTGTCCACCAATGCCATATAAGAGCAACTGATCACGCGTGTACGCGGGTCACGGCCCACATCTCCCCATGTGTAGAGCTGCTCCAGATAAATGTCATCCAGCCCCGTCTCCGTATGTAATTCTCGCCGCGCAGCAGCCTCCAATGATTCCTGCATGGATACGAATCCCCCCGGCAATGCCCACTGGCCGAGATAAGGGTGACCCCCTCGGCGAATCAGCAGTAACCCCAGCTCCGGTTCCGCAAGCTTACGGTAATTCTCTTGTTCTTCACTGCGAATCGTAAACACCAGCATGTCGACAGTGACCGAAGGACGTTCATACTCTCCTGCATCGTATGTTCTAAGAAATTCCTCTTCGCTAATCCTTTCATGAGACATGATAATGCCCCCAATCCATTATTCTCATTTTGTTATTAACAAATAGTTAATATCAATGAGTTAATAACAATGTAGCATATTCGCCATATACAGATCAACTCACGTGCAATCGTTTCATATTGCACGCGCTCCGGGCAGCCAATGCCCCGTTTCATGAGGCTGATCAGCAGCCGTTCATCATTCAAATGTCAAAAAGCCGTCGCCTTGCTCCTTAACATACAGAGCAAACACGACGGCAATCTTTCTTTCTTTCTTTCTTTCTTTCTTTCTTTCTGGTGATGAGTAGAACTTCACAGCGTAGCTTTCAGAGGCCCGTCCGAGATGGCTTCACATTAAAAAATGCTGTCCGGGACATAGTATATTTTCTGCCCGTTCTTTTTGTTTCCAGGGTCTGAGACAATGGTAAAGTAAACATTGCCATTCTTGGTCTGCACACCCTCAATTTCATGCTTTCCGACATTTGTTATTTTCACAAGAGTCTGATATGTGCCTGAGCTTGAGATTTTAGCAATCTGAGGTGTATCCCCTTCAGCCCCGCCGGAAGTAAATATTTGTGTTTTACCCAGCAAGTCTGCACCCTGAAAAGAACCATTTGGTCTGATAATGCCACTGCCCGACTGTGTGAAGCTGGAGACTGCCGCTTTGATCGCTGCGGAGCTGTCCATCCGAACCTGCTTGTTCTGGTCAAGCAGCCTGTTCAGTGCAGCCGTATCATATACAGACCATACTACCTTATCTGTTTTGGAGTTTTTGTTCTCCCTCGTTTGAATCCGAAATACAGTATAGCTGCTGTTGCCACCGCCATCCACTCGATATGTCGTGCCCTGCTTTGAACCCTTTTTATTTGCATAGTTCATATAAGTGAAACGATGAAGATCGGTATAATCGACTGTTTTGCCAGCCGAGTATTGAAGTCTCGCTACCTGAAGCGACCAATAAGTAGACGTTGATGGATCAGCTTTGGAGCTGAAGTAAAAATAGTTGGCTCCATTGTACGTGTACATATCCAGTGTCTGACAGTGGCCACTGTTTGTAATCGTCATATGATCCACATATTGTGCATCGCTTCCTTTGATCAGCAATCTGGAGAGATGACATGTCCCATTCACTCGTTGCGTCACGTATACATATTTATCTGCGATATATGCCTTTTGCACAGCTCTATCGAACTTGAGCCCTTTAAGATTGTACGCCAGCT
Organism: Paenibacillus barcinonensis; assembly: GCF_003217495.1. Lineage (GTDB taxonomy): Bacteria > Bacillota > Bacilli > Paenibacillales > Paenibacillaceae > Paenibacillus > Paenibacillus barcinonensis. The sequence continues at coordinate 250,129 of NZ_QJSW01000008.1, forward strand.
TGGCCGAAGCGTTAACCGTTTTTCCCGGAGAAGCGGCAAGAGCAGGCGCGACAGACACCAGTAACAGGATGAATGCGAGTAAAGAAGATATTAACGTTTTCCATTTCATTGCCGTAAAGCGCTGAGATTGATTATTTAACATATCATTGCCTCCTTGATTACCTATGTTTTAAACACATACGCTCTGTTGGACGGGCTCTGAAATTAAACTACACACAATAAATAATACCATATTTTCCATATTACTAAACATCGAACTCCCGAATCACTTATGCTGTATTTTTTAGTACAACCGTGTTATATTGTTTTTAATTCATTTGTACTAAATAAGGAGGGCTTCATGAAACGTATTGTCTTACTGGATGTTCTTCGAGGTTTCGCCATTGTGGGGACATTAGGAACAAACATCTGGATTTTTGCTTATCTCGGTGATCTCAATCTGGTTTTCGGCCATGCACTTGAGCCGTGGTGGAGTTCAGGAGATCGTTTGCTGCAAACCATCATGCTTATACTGGTGAACGGGAAATTTCTAGGTATGCTTACGCTGTTATTCGGTGCTGGCATCGAATTGAAACGTCAAAAAGCAGTTCGTGAAGGCTACAACTGGCCTGGAGTTTACATCTGGTCATGCATACTGCTGCTGCTGGATGGTCTAATTCACTACCTGTTTGTGATGGAGTATGATGTGCTCATGAGCTACGCTGTCACAGGTATGATTGTTGCCCTGATCATTCATCGTTCCCGGCGTTTTATTCTGATAATGATGGGAATTGCGGGTAGCATACATATGATTGGCGTTACAGGAATAACAGCCCTGCTTGCACTTGAGCCAGGCTCAGCCTTCAACGGGATGGATATCATTACCCGGCTGTACGCCTCGGGTACATGGCAGGAGCAGGTCATGTTTCGGATAAGCCATTTCGGATTTTTCCGGGCCGAATCTATCGCGATCATGCCTTTGAATGTTTTTCTATTCCTGCTGGGATCACTGCTTATGCGAACCGGAGCATTCTCAAACGATGAGTCTGGACGACTCCAGCGACGAAAGCTGATGATCATCGGGCTTGGAGCGGGTATTCCTCTGAATCTGCTGCTGCTTGTGCCAGGCGGCATCATGGATCTATGGGTACGCTACATCAGTGCGCCCCTGCTAACGCTCGGTTACGTCGGAATGATTGCAATGACTCTGGAAAAAGGAAACATCCCCCGACTGATGCGCCGCTTCGGGGAGATTGGCAGGATGGCGCTGAGCTGTTACATATTACAGAACATCATCGCCTCTGTAATCTTCTACGGATGGGGCTTCGGACTCGGCGGACGTCCATCCTCCCTCTTCATTTTGTTGATGTGGGTTGGCATCTGTCTATGGTTAATGCTTTTCTCTCACTTCTGGCTGCGAAAATATCAACAAGGCCCGGTGGAATGGCTGTGGCGTAAGCTGTCCATCTCCCCCTCACCTGGAGGCAAGTCACAGAAAACCTCAATATAACCTTCCATGCCAAGAGGGGCTGTCCCGGACCATCATGATCAACAATCGCGATGGATGCGAGACAGCCCTGCCTGATAAACATTCAATAACGAACCCAGCAAGCTGCAATCCCTCCTTTGTGCGCTGGCCCTGCTATTTACTATACCGCGTTTACCGTTTCTCTCTTGTATAGCCCGAGGGCGTCCACATTTCTCCCGCGTTTAATTCGATTCAACAGGCAGGCACAACGTGAACGTTGATCCTGTACCAGGCTCACTCTGTACGGTAATTTTACCGTTATGATCCTGAACTATTTTTTGACAAAGCGCAAGTCCCAGACCTGTCCCCTCCTCTTTGGTGGTAAAGAACGGATTAAAAATAGAAGAAAGTGAGCTTTCAGGAATTCCGCTGCCTGTATCCGATACCGAGATGAGTACCCTATCCCCTTCCTTCAGCATATCCATACGTACCTCGCCAGGGTCCGGCATTGCTTCAAACGCATTACGAATCAGGTTGATCAGAACCTGTACAATCTTATCCCGGTCCATGTTCACACTCACCGACTCATCCTTCATATCAAGGGTAATCCGATGCCCTCTTGAGGCGGCGTCCGATTCGGTCAAAGACATTACACGCTCCAGGCACTGTGCCAGCTTCTCCGGCTTCATGTGATTGACTTGCGGCTTGGAAAATTGCAAAAATTCACCCGTCAGATCGGTGACTCTGGTCACCTCACTCATAATAACTTCATACCACGGTGCAATATTAAAAGCTTGTCCACGTGACAGCTGCAGGAATCCCCGAATTGCAGTAAGTGGATTACGAATCTCATGAGCCATGCCTGCGGCCAGCTCCCCTACCGCCCGCAATCTTTCGGAGCGAAATAGCTCCTCCTCATTTTTAATCCATTGGCTGCGCTGCTGCTGTAACAGCTGGTCCTCCGCAACGGTCATGAATTGCTGCAATGTCTGTGATAATCTGGGATAAAGTGAAATGCTATAACTGATTTCCAGTCCCTGAAGCTCATTAAACAAGGAGGATAGGCGTTCTTCAATATGATCTATTTGTGGAAGCACTATGGCAAAGCGATCCCCTGCATACCGAGAGATGCCGTAGGCTTCCGGGAACTGATTCGTGATCATACTTCCTGTACCCGTGATGACCGAGCACCAAGGGTCCCCTGAAGCTTTTTTGTATCCGCTGAAATTATGTACATTCAGAAGCACTAACAGGAAAGAACGTTCTTCCTCCATCGTCTTATGAAGTACCTCCATATATCCTTCATAGTTCAGCAACCCTGTGAGAGGATCGTGGAGAGTAAGAAATTGATTTTTTTCCCGAAGCCTGCGCTTTTCCGCCTCACTATTCATCGACGTATGGTATAACACAACAATGACAACAGAGGTTATCAGATCAAATACAGACACCAGCAAGCTGTACGTATCCATCACCGAAACATAAAACAATCGAATGACGGTGTATTGAAGCATAAGCAGCATAGATATCGGCAACGTTTCTATGACCTTTAGTTTGTTCTGAATCGTAGAGAGAATAAGCATATAATAGAGCATGTTACACCAATTCAATTGACTGAAATAATGGAAAGCACCGAGGATAAGCCATTGGATCACTCGGAATGCCGGATAACGCCGCTCCCCCCAGATACTCGCAACAAGCAATATACCCATGAACAGCATCAGGATCGGATGAGATGATTGTCCCAGTATATATGAGGATACTATGACAAGCAGACAACCTAGCGGGAATATTACCATTTTCATTGTGTAACTTAGCAAAATAGCCTCGCCCCCTTAGACAAAAGTCACACTAACAACATATCCACAAATATTATATCTATTATGATTAGCTGATGTTGTCGATTATTGGAAGCTAACAAAATTCGTAAGGATGTATAATTTTCTAAAACAATAGGGCATATGAAGTAATTGTAATATATTAAAATGTATGATTGTGCATTTCGAAGTCAATATGTATTCATAACCACGAAATGTCATGGCCCATGCCCAAAAGCCAGCTCTCCTAATTTGAGGGCTGGCTTCTTTGCTGCTTTTCGCTATAGATAAAGAGAGATTATAGGACTGGCCTGTTATTTCTTGGCCATATACTTACGAATGTCGAATGCAACAGCGGCGACAATGATTAACCCTTTGATGATCAGCTGCCAGTATGGACTGACACCGATAAAGGTGAGGCCGTAGTTAATGACGCCAAAGATCAGCACTCCGGCCATAACCCCCGGCACCGTTCCGATGCCTCCGGCTGTCGAGACACCACCAACAACACAAGCGGCAATAGCATCCAGTTCGTACATGTTGCCATAATTGTTCGTGGCTCCACCGGTCCGAGCCGCTTCCAGCACACCGCCCAACCCGTAAAGTGCACCCGCAATTGCATACAGTGCAATCAGATTGCGAGCGACATGAATGCCGGATACGTGGGCCGCCTGGATGTTTCCACCGATTGCATACATATTTTTACCCAGACGGGTTTTGTTGAAAACAACCCAGCAGATCAGCGCAACGCCAATCGCGATCAGCACGATGTAAGGGATGGAGTACCCTCCGCCCAGATCAATGTACCCCGAGCCTATCGTTGTAAAATCGGGTCTAAGTCCTCCAATCGGCTGTGACTGGTTCGGTTCGGTATCAAAATAGATGGAGTTCAAGCCGTACACGGCAACCATCGTACCCAGTGTAGCGATAAAAGGCGGGACATGCAGCTTCGCTACGATAATGCCATTGACCAATCCGACGAGCAGGCCTGCCACAATGCCAATGACGATGGGCAATCCTACCCACAGCTGCGGCAGATCAGGAAAAAATTTGTTGGCATAGGTGTCAATCTGCAGCATGGATGCGGACACAACAGCTGTCAAACCGACAACACGCCCGGCTGACAGATCGACGCCTCCTGTCACGAGAATGAAGGCTGCCCCCAGTGCAATAATGGCCCGTGTTGAGGATTGTTGCAAAATGTCCCGCAGGGTGGAAAAAGCGAGAAAGTTGGGATCGGCAATCGCGATTCCGATAACGAGCAGGATCAGCACAATAAAGATTGCACGCTGAGCTACATACTGCTTCACTTGATTAACTAGAGTTGTATTCATCTGTGTTCCTCCTGACCAGCCATCCGCTGTTGGGCGGCCAGCCTCATAATATGCTGCTCGGTGGCCTCGGCTCCGTCCACAATGCCTGTAAGACGACCTTCGCTCATCACCATGATGCGGTCCGACATGCCTAGCAGTTCAGGCATTTCCGAGCTAATCATAATAATGCTTTTGCCTTGACGGGCCAGTTCAATAATAATCGTATAAATTTCGAACTTGGCTCCGACGTCAATTCCCCGTGTAGGCTCATCCAGCAGCAAAATTTCCGGTTCAGTTAACAGCCAGCGAGCCAGCAGCACCTTCTGCTGATTACCGCCCGAAAGGTTGCGAATCAGCGTGTTAACCGAAGGTGTTTTGGTTCTGAACTTCTGCGTCTGCTCTTTTGCCTCTTCACGTCCCTTTTTTTCATCCAGCAGGCCAAGACGATTCTGATACCGACCCAGGCTGGCAATAATCGTGTTCTCATAGACGGACAACACCGGGAATATACCGGTCACTCGCCGCTCCTCGGTCAAGAGCGCTATATTATGACGTTTCGCTGCGGCGGGCGAATTAATTTTCACCTTGCGTCCATGAATGGATATTGTGCCGGAAGCAAATCCGCGCAGGCCAAACAGCGACTCCATCAGCTCCGTACGCTGCGCTCCCACCAGACCGCCAATGCCTAACACTTCACCTTTACGCAAATTAAACGATACATCCCGAAACGAATTGGGCTGATTCGATGTCAGTCCTTCGGCCTGAAGAATGACTTCACCGGGTACATTGAGCCGTTCGGGGAAGCGTTCACTCAGATCACGACCAACCATCCGCGTAATGATGAGATCCGTGGTCAGATCAGCGGCATCCCAGGTTCCCACCACACATCCATCTCGCATGATGGTTACTTCATCCGAAATCGTTAAAATTTCCTCCATCTTGTGTGAAATGTAGATAATCGACACACCGCGGCTACGCAGCTTGTTGATAATCGTGAACAGCTGCTCTACTTCCTTGCCCGTCAGCGAGGAGGTTGGTTCATCCATGACAATGACTTTGGAATGAAACGAGACCGCTTTGGCAATTTCCATAGATTGAATTTTGGATACAGACAATGTCCCGGCCAATGCCTTCGGCTCAATATCCAGATTCAAGTCCTGAAACAGCGTCTTAGTATCGGCATACATGCGCTTCTCATCAATCAGCAACCCCTTCATGGGGAAACGTCCCAGCCATATGTTCTCCATCACAGGACGGTGCGGAACCGGATTCAGCTCCTGATGAATCATGGAAATTCCTTTCTCCAGAGCAACCTTGGAATTAGGAATGTCTGCATGCTTTCCTTCGATATGAATCGTGCCTGCATCGGCACGGTACATCCCGAACAAACATTTCATCAGGGTTGATTTGCCCGCTCCATTCTCGCCCATCAGCGCATGAACGGTTCCCGGCTTCACCTTCAGCGTCACTTCACTGAGTGCCTGCACCCCGGGAAAAGCCTTCGAAATTCCGTTCATCTCCAGCAGATAAGGTGACTGCATTTCATATTCTCCCCTTTCATCTGACCGGTCAAAAAGGGACGCTGCCCCAATGACATACGTCCCTCTCTGCTGCTATTATTGGGCGTCGGCAATGTTGTCCTTCGTAATTTTTTTGTAAGCAATCCAGACATACTTTCCGTCCGTAATATCAAATTTCGTATTTTCCTTGGTTGGCGTCTCACCCTTAGCCAGAACTGCTGCCAGAGCTACCGTTGCCGCCCCTTGATTTTTCGCATCATTCAGCACAGTGCCAAGCATCGTGCCATCCTGCAATGCCTGAATTGCCGGAGCTGTAGCATCTACACCCACGACCGGCATGGTTTTGCCATCCTTGAAGTATCCTGCTGCCTTCAAGGCTTCAATCGCACCAAGTGCCATGTCATCATTGTTCGCCAGCACGGCTTCAATTTTGTCGCCATGGGAAGCGAGAAATGCCTGCATCTTCTCCTGCCCTTTCACCCGATCCCACATGGCTGTATCCTCGGCAAGGGCCTCCACCTCAATGCCTGCATCCTGAATCGCCTGAACAGAATATTTAGTACGCAGCTCGGCATCCTGGTGACCTGGCTCACCCTTCAGCATGACATATTGCAGCTTGCCATCACCGTTTTTGTCAGCCTCGGGATGAGCCTTCCAATAATCCACAATCAGCTGACCCGAGATCGTACCAGACTCTTCTGCTTTGGCACCGACATAATACACCTTATCCCACTTGTTCATATCTTCCGCCACAGGCTCACGGTTGAGGAAAACCACCGGAATATTGGCCGCTTTGGCCTTGTCGATAATGACTCCCGCTGCGGTCCGGTCTACCGGGTTTACCGCCATCGCATTGTATTTCTTGGATACAAACAGGTCCACCTTCTCATTCTGGGTCGGCTGTGCATTCTGGCTGTCTACGATATCAAGCGTAGCCACGCCCTCCGCTGCCGCAGTCATCGCGTTCCGTACACCCGTCATGAACGTATCATCAAATTTATAGATAGCAACCCCGATCTTCGGATTTTCAGTCTGGGCCCCGGCTTCTGTCTTGGTTCCGCTATCTGTTCCTTTGCTGCCGTTTCCACCTGCATCACTTCCCCCGTTGCCACATCCTGCCGCCACTGCCATGCATACCGTCAGCAACAGCGTCATCCACGTTTTTTTCATCATCTGATGACCTCCCCCAAGTTCATTCGGCTTTACCGATGTCTCTATTATGAAAGGGTTTACATTTAATTCGAATACAATATCTTCATCTGTTTTATCGAAATCCTCCTCAATTCATCTGTTCTATATAAGCACCTGAATTGAACTGAAAATTTTTACACAAGCCACTCCGATGACAGAATGTATGAGTTCTATTGCACAAAAGGAAATAACAGCTTCTGATTATCCATCCAGAACATATTGTCTGTGCTAACCACCTTGGTTTCGAGCACCACTCGGGCCTGAACCTGTTTATGCTGCAGCTTGGCAAAAGCCTGATTGATTCCCAGATATCCTGCACTGTAGCCGTTCTGTACAATCAGTCGTTGAAAAACATCCTCCTGTAGCTGCTCCAGCTGCTGCTGCTCACTTCCAAATCCAACGATGCTGACCCGCCGACCTTCAGCCCTGCGACGATTCAGTTCATCGGCTGCACCGAGAGAAGCCTGCTCCTGAAGAGCAATCACTCCCTTTATCTCGGACTGATCCAGCTGCTGCTTGACGGCCTGCCAGCACGCCTCTCTATTGTTACAGACGGATTTGGGCGCCACCTCAATCGCCGGATAAGACATCAGCACTTCCCGAATGCCCTGTTCCCGATTGACCAGTCCGGCGCTCGTCGGGTCCGGCCCGACTAAAGCTACATGCCCTTGTCCTTGTAACAATTCGGCCATAGCCTCCCCCGCCTGACGCCCTGCTTCAAGATTATCCATCGAGATCACGCTGGTAATGCCCTTGACAGGAAACTCATCATTTAACACAATGACCGGCACGATTCCTCCATCTGTGCTGGAGAGCTCTGCCTCCCGAACGATATCGCCCAGTGCCTGCTCGCTCAGCGGATCGACGAGTATGGCTGCCGCCCCCTGCTGCAACGCCAGGGCAGCAGCCTGCACCTGTGCCTGTTCACGCTCGCTGCGGGTCAGGCCCCGGCCAGCCGCGTCTGTCCTGTTAGCAAACGGTAGACCGACGGCATAGTCTGCGTTGGAAGAGGTATGCGAAGTGTCATCCACCGGATACGCTTCAACAGTAATCAGCTGTGCGCCGCGTTCTTTGGCGGCTGCTTCAGCCCCCAGGCGAATCGCCTCCGCAAGTTCTCCTGTGCCAGCAGGAGTAATCAATGCGATTCGCGCCGGTAATGCGGGTTTATCCGCTTCCGCAATGCCGCAGGCTGCACATATGAACAGGCAGCAGGCTGCGGCTGCGTGTAATAAGGCTTTGAATGGCCTGAATTCCGGGCATGCCGGAAGAGTTGCCTGGCTTTTTTTTGCCATATCACGAAGTGCTCTCTTGTTCGGTCTGATGTGTTGCACACGGTAGTTACTGCTGCCCTTCATTTGTCCCGTCCTCCTTCTCTGCTTGCTGAACCGGTATCCGAATCCATACCGTTGTGCCCTCCTCCAGCTCGCTGGCATACTTCAGACCATATCCCTCACCATAATAGAGACGGATGCGATCATGTACATTTCGTACAGCTACCCCTGAGCCCGCGCCGCTTTTCACAACTGGACGTCCGCTGAGCAGGGCCACCATCTGTTCCTCCGACATGCCTACACCGTTATCCGTAATGCGGAAAACCAGATCCTGCTCATCGCGCTGCACATCAATCTCAATGCTTCCCTCGTCCATGTGGTATTCGATACCATGCACAATGGCATTTTCGATCAACGGTTGCAGGATCAGCTTCAATGTCAAACTATCCAGCACCTGCTCATCTGCACGAATGGTGAAGGTAAACTTATGCTTGAATCGCATCTGCTGAATGGTCAAGTAGTGGCGTGCATGCTCCAGCTCTTCCCTGACGGTAATGATCGTTTTGCCCTGACTGAGACTGATGCGGAATAATCGCGACAAGGACGTGATCATCGTGATGACCTCGTCATTGCGGCTCATGCCGACCATGCGAACCACAGAATTCAGCGTGTTGTAGAGAAAATGCGGATTAATCTGCGCCTGAAGCGCCTCCAGCTCCAGACGACGTTTCTGCTCCTGTTCATGGATGATCTCATCCATAAGCGTGCGAATTTTGTTCACCATCAGATTGAATCTGCGCGACAGTCGCTCAACTTCCAGCGGCCCCGTTGTTGGCAGCTCCACGCTGAAATCTCCACGCTCCACCGCCTTCATCTTGCGTTCCATCCGCCGAATCGGGCGGGTCAGACTGGAGGAGAGCAGGAGGGACACCACAATCACCAGCACCAGTACCACCACCAGCACACGAATCAAATATCCGTTCACTTCCTGACGGGTCGTCATGATCTCATCAAGATAAGCCACACCAACAATCTTCCAGCCGATATTGGCTACCGACTTTACGGTATTCAGCCTCTTCTGACCCTCTGCTTCATCCTCGTAACTGCCTGTGGCTATCAGGGCTTGCTCGATATTTTCCTTTTTCAACCCCATATACATGAGCTGCTGCTGTGGATGGTACACGATATTGCCTGCACTTTCATCAATAATGTAGACGTACCCCCGCTGTCCCAGGCTGACCCGGCTGCTGATCTCATCCATTTGCTTGAAATTGATATCGACCAGCAGGATCACCTGCCGCTCCTGTCCGTTCTGCTTCACCGTCATGCCTTTGCTCATTGATACGACCCATTGATAAGGACCCGCGTACATATTCTGAATATGAGGCAAGGAGAAGCTCAGATGATTGGGTACACGCAGAGCCGATTGGAACCAGCCCTGCTGGGTTACATGTGCGCTGCGCTTCAGCTCGGCCGCCGGTCTGTTCTTTAGAAGCTGTCCGTTCGCATCAAGCAGCGTAATCGAGATAATATCCTCCCGGCTACTGAGCAGGGTATCCAGCTGTTTATCCACCTGATCCCCTTCCCACGTCCCGTCCCTGAGCATATGCTCCTCGATGGCACGATACAGATGAGACATGCTTCGTACGTAATCCTCCAGGTTATAACTGACCTGATCTACAATCTGTCTGGTAGAGAGCTCCGCACTGCGCTCCGCCGCCTGTGTAAACTTGTCATGTAACAGCACAGCCATAACCGTGAGCACCAGCACAATGAAAATGGAGAAGGACCACGTAATAATAGAACGAATGCTGCTAACCTTGGAGGATCGCAGATGTATACGAAGCTTGCGGGCGATCGTTTGACTATGGTCCGTGAACGCTCTCCAGTTCATTGAAGAGAGCCTCCAGAGGCTGTTGTCGCCTGTCTGCGGTATTCTTTAGGCGAGACCCCGACATGCTTTTTAAAACAAAAGCTGAAATAATTCGGTTCGGCAAACCCCACCCTCTCGGCAATCTGAAACGACTTCAGCTCGGTCGATCGGAGCAGCTCGCGTGCCTCATCCATACGAATCTGCATCAAATATTGCAGGAAGGTGAACTGCACCTCTTTTTTAAAAATGCTGCAAAAATACCCGGAGCTGATATGCAAATGAGCGCATACCTTCTGAATGGACAGCTCAGGATCGGCATAATGTTTCTTCGTAAAGGCAAGCGCCTGCTCCACAATATCCTTATAGACATGCTGCCGTCCGCTGGAAATGCGTTCTTGTACAAGCAGGCAGACCTCCCGCACCTTCTGCTGCGCCTCGGACAACCCCGGCAGTCGAAAGAGGTCCGTGTACAGCTGAAATCCCGCACCGAATATATCCTCCATCTCTTCACCTGAAGCCTGTGCAGCTTTCCAGACCGTTGTTAATACTTCAATTAGATACAGCTGGATATCACTTCGCCCATGCTCTACCGTAATTTCCCGGAAAATGATCTGCAGCCCCTGCTCCAGCTCTGTCTGTGTCCCCGCCTTCAGACAGCGGGTTAACGTCTGCTGCTTCAGTTCATCAAAGCGCAGCTTACCCTCCGTCTGGCGCTCGACATCCGCAATGTAGATCAATGAGTCTGTTCCCGGGACAAGCCGATAATCCAGCGCCAGCAAAGCGTCTTCATAGGCGTGCTTCACTTCTGGCAACGTGTCTGCAAGACGGCTGGACCCAATCGTTGCCGGTACGCGCAAGTAGTGATGAATGCTGCGTACAACCTTCTCCAGTGCGTGCTGCTGCAGGTGCTCGCCTGCTGCCCCGCCGAGACGATCTATGAAGAGCAGCACCACCGTCTCCTGATGCATAAAGGCATATCCAGCCTTGTGATCATCCCAGATCTCTGCGGCAATGTTCAGGGCAGCAAACAGCTTCAGCTCCGCATCCTCGGATGGATGCAGGCTCAAGACAGACACACCGTAACGCTCACCCACCAGCTCAAGTCCGCACTGGCTTGCACGGTTTACAAAGTACTGCGCAGACTTCTGACGATGCAGCAGGGTCGCAATCAGGTCGGCCTGTAATAAGGGCAGGCTTGTGCGATAGTGCTCGCGCAGCTGCTGTACATCTTCACGTTCTGCAATCTCAGCCGCCATCTGGGCGCACAGTCTGGTGAGCAGCTCCGTAAGGTGTTTGGCCGAGAAGGGCTTCAATAGATATTCATCCACGCTGAGCGAGACAGCCTGACGAGCATAATCAAATTCATCATATCCCGTCAAAATAACCACCTTCACGAGCGGATTCCGTTCTCTCAATCTTCGTGCAAGTTCCAGACCATCCATAAAAGGCATGCTAATATCCGTAATTACGATATCCGGCTCCACCCGTTCTGCCATCTCCAGTGCCTCACGACCATTCTCAGCCAATCCTACGATGCGCAGATCCATGGCCTCCCAGTCCACTTCAACTATCAAGCCTTCGCGTTCATCCTGCTCATCGTCTACGAGAAGCACACGGTACATGCTTATTCCCCCTCTTATCTAGCCGTTACTATTCATGAGTACGATGCCGACACTCTGTGGGTAATGCACTGATGTCCTCTCCCGAATCGAACTACCTCTCTCGGAAACTGGGCTATATCCCCTCGGGCAGAAAATGTACGGACATTCCATCAAGCAAGGTTTCCAACATAATATACAATAAAAACTCATCCATGTAACCGCTTTCTTAAATAAGCATTTAGATATGCCTCTGCGGGCTCTTTAGACGCGCCCCACAAGAGATAACACGTTCCCTCCGAGCGCTGTTTCTAGAAAAATGATTCAAAAATTGACTTAAATTGGTACGTGTGTTATGATGATATAGGTCGATACATTAGTGGACATTACGTCGGCGGTTTAACCACCGTATAGACACAAGGCATAGGGTTATGCCGTTCATACCGATGATCGTACAAAACTTATTATTTTTGGAGGAATCACATGCAAACAGGTACAGTAAAATGGTTCAACGCGGACAAAGGATTTGGCTTCATCGAAACTGAAGAAGGAACTGACGTATTCGTTCACTTCAGCGCCATTCAAGGTGATGGTTACAAAACGTTGGACGAAGGACAACGTGTCGAGTTTGAAGTAACTCAAGGTAACCGTGGACCACAAGCGGAGAACGTTACTAAACTGTAATTGATACGGGGGCTGCTTCGGCAGCCCTTTATTTATTCCCGCTAATTGCTATACAATCACAGAAATGAGGTTTATATTCCAACAGAACACTTTAATTCTAATGAACATGTTGTATTTTCCACGGTTGACGATATCATTAACTTCTACTCACCTCAGCAAACGAGCACCGATAACACCAAAGCTCACTCGCATGCGGCAGATGCATTAGAACAGACAGACCACACTGCCGAACGTTAACCACGAAACTATAACAGCCTATCCGACTAAGCAAAAGGCCCTGCACCGCTTGAACGGTACAGGGCCTGATTTGTATTCTTATTTGACATAACCATTACGAATCGCAAAAACAACCGCCTGCCTGCGATCCTCCACCTGAAGCTTCTGCAAAATACGATCTACATAACTCTTTACTGTGCTTAGGGCAGAGGACAAATCATTAGTGCATCTACCATTGAGCCTCACGCAGAGCCTCACGCACAATTTGGATGCGGCATGCTAAGGAATGATATATCCCTCAAACACTCATACATATGAAATAACCGACGAAAATAACGAAAAGTAATTCTATAGTTATGGTTCAAAGGTCCTATTTTATTTAGGATATCTAACATTAATATGTCGAAATAACGATATAAATGAAGAGTAGAACTTACCTGGATTTCATATACGTGAATAGTAAGATCATCATCGTTTGGAATTTGTAATCGTTTTTCATTAGTTTCATTAAAGAAGCTCTATGAGATTAAAGATGTCCCTCACTTTAATTGTAACAACATGCGCAGCGTATACGATGTCCAGGTGAAGTCCTTTTTAATTTTACAGGAGGAGTGAACTACCTTGTTTAAAAAGCTTCGCTGGAGTACCATGCCATTCTTTGTCAAGAACCTGGTGATTTCCTTCGGGAGTATCGCCCTTATTGGAATTATTCTCATTACTGCGGCGTATCAGCTGCAAAAGGGAATATTAATCAGCCAGCTAAACGATCAGGCCAAGATTACAACGTTAAAATGGTCTCAAGATCTGGACACCAGTCAGGTGGAACAGGCCGTATCCGAGAAAAGCTATTCTGATACATATCAAAGCAAGCTACGCGACTACCTAGATTCCATCCACACCTTTAATCCAAATATTGCGCAAGCTTACATTTTCAGTTCGCAGCTGGATGAGAATAATGGAGCGCCCATTTATGCCATCCCGACTAATCTGTTAGAAGCATTTGAGAACGATAAACTATTGCCAGGCATTAAATATCCCTTGTCCCATCAAATTGCACAAGGTCTTGCTGATATGAATGCAACTGGCGAGCCTGCGTTCAGTGATTTTTATACGGATGATTTCGGTACGTGGACCACATTGATGTATCCGATCAAAAACGCTGACGGCTCCATCTACGCCGCTCTGTATTTTGATGTAGACGCAAGCGCCGTACCCAAAGGGCTCAGCAAACTAATCACCTACGGAATGATGTACCTGATTGGCTTCCTGATCCTCTTCATGGTGTTGCAATTTATTTTGCTAAAAAGAACACTGCGTCCAATTCATGATCTCATGAAAGGGATTGAGGAAGTGAGCACGGGTAACCTGAACGTCACGATTCGAACCGGGCGTGATGATCTTGGTGTGATCAATGAGAAGTTCAATGCGATGATCGAACGTTTCAACATCACTCTTTTCAAAGTCAAAAACACGTCCAGCCATCTCTCGAATTCATCCAGAGCATTGCTGGAAATTTCGGCGAAAAACAACGATAATATTCAATCCATCAGCCATAACATTCGCGAAATCTCTACAGGTCTGGTGTCTCAGGATAAAGCGACCGTAGAAAGCGCACGTGCCATGACCGAGATGTCTACCGTAGTGCAAAACATCGCCGGAAGCTCTTCAGAAGTAGCCGATGAGGCACTAAGCATGGAACAACGCTCCAACAGCGGGCATGAAATTATGCAGCAGGTTATTGATCAGATGGGATTGATCTCGGGTGCAGTGCAGAAGACATATGCCTCCATTCAATCCTTGGAAAACCGTTCCAATGAGATTAGCAGCATTGTTGGAATCATCACCGATATTGCTGGTCAGACCAACCTGCTTGCGCTGAACGCTTCGATTGAAGCTGCACGGGTTGGAGAAGAAGGTCGCGGCTTCGCCGTAGTGGCTGGAGAAGTCCGCAAATTGGCCGAGCAATCTCAAGAGTCCGCAACGCAGATTCGCGCGTTGATTGATGAGATTCAGCGGGACATTGGGCAATCCGCAGAAGCCATGGAGCGTGGTTCGGAAGAGGTGAAAAAAGGACTTAACGTTACACGGGAAACCGGTGTATTCTTTGAGGACATTCTAACCGCCACCAACAAAGTGGCGAACCAGATTCAGGACATCTCCAGCTCGACCGAGGAAATCTCTGCGAGCACCCAAGAAATGTCCGCCACTGCGGATGAGCTGTCTGCAAGTGTCAGCAAGGCTGCGAGCAGCACGAAGCATATCGAGAACTCGATTGCTGAGCAGGAAACCTCCATGGCTGCCATCGTAAGTGCCTCAGATGAGCTTGCAGAGGTATCCGAGCAGCTGCAGGAGCTCATCTCCTTCTTTAAAGTGAAGGAAGTGTAAGCGAAGAAAGTATGAGGGGTCTTTGGACAGGTCATAACACCCACGGATCAGCTTAAACGGGAATATGCAGTTGCAGGTGAAGGTGAAGGTGCAACTGTGCGGAGTACGTTACCAATGAGCGGGTAATTACTGACGCTAATGCGACGAACATGCAATAACCGTAATACAACCAAGGCTTGAGTGACGGACACTCAAGCCTTGGTTTTTTTTGACTTGTGCTGAGCCGTAGCTCCACGGACGTGAAGTGCCTTTCAAGTGGGCAGTCTCGTCGATCCTTAACCAGTTACATTCTAACGATCTCAGGAGACGCTATTCACCTCCATCTCGACTCATTATAAATCTAGCTATGATGAACGTAAACAAGGATAGCCCCCACATATTGCTGAGCATCGTAGGTTAAAATGGAAAGTGTCAATACCACCATTTCAGAGCTACACAGCAAAGGAGAGCTATCACTATGCAGTCTACCACAAAATTCATCGGTTTAGATGTGTCCAAAGAAAAAATTTCG
>NZ_QJSW01000009.1:0-54174 GCF_003217495.1 Paenibacillus barcinonensis
AGCAGGCGCAAGACATGAGTCGAACGTTTGAACGGATCCAACGTAACTTTTTCGAATATACGGAAAGCAGTCATAGCAAGCGTCTAGTGCCGATCATATGGGATCTGCAGATGAGCATTAAGCAGCTGGATGAATGGCATCTGGAGCATACCTCGGATCTTGTGGATTACATTCAGAATAAAGCCGATCTGTTTGTGAAGGCGGATGGGGGATAGAAGTAGAAATTCAGGGGATCAGTCTGCTGATGGCGATTCGACTAAGGCTAAATGGATTGCGTATGAACTTTACATAAGAAGCAGCTGATAGGTTTTAGAAAAATTATAGAAGACTAAAGAAAGGAAACATGAGAATGAGCAACAACATAACGATGGATTTGGATCAATTATTGCAAGCCGAACGTGAATTGGATCTTATCCTTAGTGAACTGAAGGAGAATGAACGTGAAGCTCGAAAGCTGTACGAAAAGTTAAATGCTTGGAAGGGGCAGTCAGCAACAAAATTACGGATTAAAGTAGAGGTATTCTTCTATCAGTTAGACACACGTACGCAGCAGCTTCTGAAACAGAAGCAGGAAATGTTAGAGGCAATCCAGAGAATAAAAGATGCAGATGGTAGTTATTAAATAAAGGTTTTTTCAATTAGAGTGCAGCATGTAAAAGCATCTGAAAAAAATCCCATGTTCATGATCATGTCTTGACATGGAACGAACATTTGGGATTTTTATGCTTCTCTACAACCACTTCTCCGCCCAACGCTCCACCGCGCTTAAAGCTCTTCCTAGCTCGGTTCCTTTGCGGGATAGCATATATTCCGTTCGAACGGGACGCTCTGTAATGACATGTCGTACGACGAGCCCTTCTTCCTCTAATTCCTTCATACGTTCATTTAATACACGTTTGCTCAAATCAGGAATATAAGCATGAATTTCACTGAAGCGTTTGGGCTCCTCCATCAACGCATGGATAATCAGGGCTACCCATTTCCGACCAATGATCTGATAAGAGAGTTCCACCTTTTCGCATAATTGCTTGGCATTCTTATCATCGTTCATAACAGTTACTCCTTTAATTTAGTATGGCTTGTAATATCATTAGTATACTTATTGTAACCTCATTGTCTACACGTTATATGTATAAAATATCACATTCCAATTGTTATTAAACTTACCACATAAAGCGTTAACATTCAATAAAAATGTCTGTAACCCTTGGTACAACTGGAGTTCACATCTTAGACAAGAATGTTGACGAATTGTGACGACAGGTGTAATATGGGTAACGTTAATTATTAGTGGTTACAATTTATAACCTAAGTCGAAGGTGATTCAGGTTGTGGAGAGAAGGAATGTTCCCATGGTTGGATTCAGGTCATGTGGATAAACGGAGGCAAGGCGGGCGGTGTGCCCACTTATTCCGTCTTTTGTCATGCTTGGATTTGAACATTTTGCAACATCATATACTATACTGCACAGATCATAGGAGGCACTCCAATGGACGCAATGACATTTGTCCTGTTCGGGGCAACAGGCGATTTAGCCAAACGCAAAATTTACCCTGCATTATACAATCTGTACGTAGATCAAAAAATGCCTAAGGCATTCTCCGTGATTGGTTTGGGACGTCGCGAGCTGTCGGATGCAGACTTTCAGGCCAATGTGGAAAAGTCTCTGCATGAATTCTCCCGTCAGAAGCCAGAGGAAGCTTCACAAATACGTGATTTCATTGGTGCTTTTCGTTATTGCTCACTTAACAACACGAAACTTGAAGATTATACACGACTCCTTCAATTGGTAGAGCAACGGGAGCAAGAGCTTGATATTCCTGCAAATCGCATGTTCTACATGTCGGTTGCACCTGAGTTTTTTGAGCCCATCGCATTAAACATCCAGGAGAGTGGCTTGGGTAATACGAAGGGCTGGAAAAAGCTTATCATCGAGAAGCCGTTTGGACATGACCTGCAATCTGCTCGTGAACTGAATGAGAAGCTGAGCAATACGTTTGCGGAAGAAGAGATTTATCGTATCGACCATTTCCTTGGCAAACCGATGGTGCAAAATATTGAAACATTGACGTATGCCAATCCGGTGATTCAGGCTCTATGGTCTAACCGCTACATTGCCAATGTGCAGATTACAGCGAGTGAAACTGTAGGTGTTGAGGAACGTGCAGCATATTATGACCAAAGCGGTGCGCTTCGCGACATGTTCCAGAACCATATGCTTCAACTGCTGATGATGATTGCCCTTCATCTGCCTAAACGCTGTACACCACAGGAAATTCAATATAAAAAGAAAAAAATTGCTGAAGCGCTGCGGCCACTAACCAAAGAGAATGTAGCCTCTGAAGTTGTTCGCGCTCAGTATGGTGCAGGAGAGCTTCAAGGCTCCTCCGTAGTTGGTTATCTGGACGAGCCAGGCATTCCCGCAGGATCGCAGAATGAGACATATGTGGCTGCAAGATTGTGGCTGGATGACCCGTTCTGGAGTGAGGTTCCATTCTACATTCGTACAGGCAAACGCATGGCTGAGAAATCAACTCGTATCGTCATCGAATTTAAGTCGCCGCTCAAAACAGGCCATGAGTCCGAAAATACAATGGCTCCGAACCTGTTGACACTTGAGATTGGTCCGGGCGAGAGCATGTCTCTTCAATTAAATGCGAAGAATCCGCTCAACCAGGGTGAGGTGGAGCCGATGCATATGACCTTTAAATCAGGAGAGCGCAACGTTCCAGAAGCGTATGAGAACCTGATCTTTGATGCAATGCGTGGTGACGCAACGTTCTTTGCACACTGGAATGAAGTGGAACTGGCCTGGCAGTGGGTACAACCGATTCAGGAAGCTTTTGCAGCGGGTGCAATCCCCCTTGACACATACAATGCAGGATCAGGTGGACCAGAGTCCGCTGACCGCCTGACTGCGGAGAATGGCTTCCGCTGGTGGTAAGCCGAGCTTATTACAAGCGACAAGTTATACAATAAGCATCTTTTTTTACTAAACATTATACCGTTTCAATTTTGCATAAGCCCTTTCGACTTTCGAAGCCGAAAGGCCGCAAACATTTTCTATATAGATGGTGTTTGTTAAAAATGTTTTCGCATGGTAGCAAGGAGAAGTGTAGGGGACGAAAGCGATTCCGAAGAAGCGAAGCGTGCGCCTTTATCACCGAACTTTCCCCTCGAAATAAGAGCATCAAAAAATTCGGGGATAACAGCGCTCGAAGGAACGATTCGTAACCGGAACGGATTATTTTGCTAGATGGTTATGAACTGGTTTTTAACAATACACTTAACACTAAATATTTGCATAACAGGAGGATTTTATTATGAAACTCGGACTTATCGGACTTGGAAAAATGGGCTTGAACCTGGGCAGAAACCTTATTGATCACAAACATGAAGTGGTTGCCTTTGACCTGAATACAGAAGCGGTTAAAGAAATGAAAGAATATGGCGCCCAAGGCGTGTCCTCATACAAAGAAATGGTTGAATTTCTGGAATCCCCGCGTGTGCTGTGGATCATGGTTCCTCACAACGTTGTGGATGCAGTGCTTGCTGAAATTAGCCCGCTGCTGTCCAAAGGTGATGTCATCATCGAAGCAGGAAACTCTCACTACAAAGAGTCCATCCGTCGTTATGAAGAGCTGAAGCCACAAGGCATTCACTACATGGATGCAGGTACATCCGGCGGTATGGAAGGTGCGCGCAACGGTGCATGTTATATGATTGGTGGGGACCCTGAAGCTTGGGCGATTGTTGAACCAGCATTCAAAGATACTGCCGTGGAGAACGGTTATCTGTATGCGGGTAAAGCGGGCAGCGGTCACTTCCTCAAAATGGTGCACAACGGTATCGAGTATGGCATGATGGCCTCCATCGGTGAAGGCTTCGACGTACTGGAGAAAAGCGGCTTTGACTTCGACTTTGAACAGGTAGCCCGTGTATGGAACAACGGTTCCGTAATCCGTTCCTGGCTGATGGAATTGACAGAGCGTGCCTTCTCCAAGGATGCTAACCTGGACGAAATCAAAGGGGTAATGCACTCCTCCGGCGAAGGCCGTTGGACGGTAGAAACGGCGTTTGACCTGCAAACGGCGACACCGGTTATTGCCCTGTCCCTGCTGATGCGTTATCGTTCCCTCGAAACCGATACGTTCACAGGTAAAGTCGTTGCGGCTCTGCGTAACGAATTCGGTGGACATGCGGTGGAGAAGAACTAATTCATTCCAAGTTCAGCTATTGTAAAAAGTAAACCTTTCGCCTGTGCAGATGGGATCTGCTGCGGGCGGAAGGTTTTTTTGTGTTGCCTAATCCTGATTCGTACATCCTGTGGATTACACAATCAGGATAAGCCCCACACGCTTGGCAAGCTGCATTGTGCAACCTAAGGTAACCTCGCTGTGTTCGGTTACCTTGTACAGCACCTTCAGCAACGCCAAGCGGAACCATCGCAGGACGCTGTCCTTCTTTTTCAGGACAACGCTGCATAAGCATTACATATAAGCCTATGGCTTATCCCGCAGGGGAGGGACGCTTCGATGATGCGAAAGAGATGGCGAAGCCGAAGAAGGCGGCCGAAGCCGCCCAGCGGCAGGCGCAAGATGTGGTTCATTGTTTTGCTCGTAGCAGCGTTATGCCTGATGCAGGGATTTGCATATGTGGACAAAAAAATGAAACCTCCCATTATGCACCTCGCTAAAATTCGGGTGAAGCAGATTGCAACAGAGGCCATTAACAAAGCGATTACAGCTCAGGTCGCTGAAGGCAAGACAACAGAAGGGCTGATTGACTGGAAGACGAATAACGAGGGTAAAGTATCGGGGTTCATGCTGAACTACAACGAGCATATGCGAATAACTGCAAGCACGATGAATGTGGTCCAGTCTACGCTTCAGAATGTGCATATGTTAAAGGAAAAGATTCCGTTAGGTCAGGCTTTGGGCAGTCCCATGCTGGCTTCATTTGGCCCGAGTATTCCCGTTCGAATTGAACCACAGGGTGCAGTGAAGGTGGATCTGAATACTCGCCAGCAAAATGCTGGCATTAACATGATTCTGGTGGAGGTATATATTCACATCATTGCTGAAGTTGCTGTGGTGGTACCTTTTGACATGGAACCAGAGACAGTTGATACAGAAATACCTATTTCATATCTGCTCGTGGTTGGTGACGTGCCGATGTATTATTATGATAATCAGGGCAAGCCGGTTGGTAGTAACGGCAGCAACGCTCCGGCAATCGCGCTCCCGTCAGGTCAATCAGGGGTATCCAGCGGTGGCAGTGGTCATACGGGAACGGAGAATGGTACAGGTTCAAATGGTGGGAACAGCGCCGGTGGAACATCTCTACCACTTCAGGTTCAGCCTCAGGCCCCGCAGCAAGTCCCAGGCAGCGATACGCAGTCGAACGGGCTGGAGCTTGAACTGGACCCGCCTGATCTGAACGGCAATTCCTCTGGTCAGAGCGGGCATCCATAAGTGAACGTCGATAAGCAAATAAAACAAAAGAGCATAAGAGCAAAAAGAGCCAATAATGCAAAGAAGGCCTCGCGCATCATGCGAAGGCCCTTTTTGCATCCGGTTTTCGTACCTGGAAATCTGATTGTGTACAGAGAAATCTGTTGGCGTATCGTTGCGTTCGGAGAAATCTATTTGCTTTTTTTATTTTTGTGACGGCGTTCATCCTGCTCCCAGTGTTTGAGCAACGGGTAGGGATCGAAGGACCATTCATGCAGGCCGCTATCCCGGTAAATGCCATAATGCAGATGCGGAGGGAATTTGCCTTGCGTTCCCGGCTTGCCATAGCCAGAGCTGCCTACCCAGCCCACGACCTGACCGGGAGTAACGATATCACCGATTTTAACCGCTTTATCGAAGCCGGACAGGTGAGCATAATAGTGATAATGATTATTTAGATCGCGAATGCCTATGCGCCATCCTCCAAACGGGTTCCAGCCTTTAATTTCCACCATACCGTAACAGGTGCTGCGCACAGGCAGACCATGTGGGGCAAAGATATCTGTTCCTTCATGTATACGGTATCCGCCCCAGCTACGCTTTGTTCCCCAGGTGCTGCGATACGAATAGTTGGTGCCCAGAGGAACGGGAAAGGCGTGTCCGAATAAATCAAGCTTGTCAAAATGCTCATACATCTTCGCAAATTGCTGTATTCGTTGAACTGCTCTGGAATTATGGTAATATTCCCACAAACCAATGGCGAAATCCTCCTGCTTGTTGCCGTACTGTTGTACGATCGAGGCCATGCTGTATAACACATCCAGATCATTGTTGGGGTCCGCTACCCCGTCTCCAGATCCATCCCGCCCGTTGCCGTTGAAAAAAAGAATCGAGCTCGGATGTCGGTCCGCTTCATCCGGGTTCAGCCATCCTCTCCATGCTGGAGCAGTCATGAAAATGCCGGTTAACCGCTCAGGATGCTTGCGATCCTTCGGATGTGCGCGTGTAATGGTACGCTCATATTGATCAATAGCGGCTAATCTGTACCATGGAATCTGGGTCATCTGCCCAATACTTTCATACAGATGACGCCTTGCAGCGAAGATGTCAGCAGGTTTCGGCTCGGATGCCTGTGCGGGCAGAGCCTCTGAATGGACAGATTCACCGTAAACATCAGCAGGCAGGAATGGGAGAAGCAGTGCGCCTGCGAGTATTGTTTTCATGCAAAAGCCATAGGTGTTATGCAATATCCAGTGCTGTGGCACAGGGAAGCAGCCCCTTTCCGTTAAAATGATGCACATGTGCCCGATAAATCAAGCTATACCCTAGCGTTCTTCAAAAGCCCTGATTTTATCCATGTCAGCTTGAAAGCACAAGATGTGACAAATTGGGGTTTTTCCAAGCCTTTCATGGTATAATATGTTCCGAGCAACAGCCTAACTTCAGGTAGAAAGAAGGTTTATGCATTGGCTAAACGTGTGAAAGAGCCGAAACCGGACTGGATTCGGATTAAATTGACAACCGGAGACAACTATCAGGAAATAAAATCAATGATGCGTTCCAAAACATTGCATACCGTATGTGAGGAAGCACGGTGTCCGAATATTTATGAATGCTGGGCGAATCGAACTGCCACGTTTATGATTTTGGGCGATATTTGTACAAGAGCATGCCGATTCTGTGCGGTGAATACAGGTTTACCTACAGAGCTCGACTTGCAAGAGCCAGAACGTGTGGCTGAAGCAGCGGAGCAGATGAACCTTCAGCATTGTGTTATTACCAGTGTGGCGCGGGATGACTTGAAGGACGGAGGAGCAACGATCTTTGCAGAGACGGTTAAGGCTGTGCGCAGACGTTTGCCGCTGTGCAGTGTGGAGGTGCTGATTCCGGATTTCATGGGAGATCAAGATTCGCTACAGATTGTTATGGATGCCAAGCCGGATATTTTGAACCATAATATTGAAACGGTTGAGCGATTGTCTGATAAAGTACGTGCCAAAGCGAAGTATAAACGCTCACTTGAATTGCTTGCTCGTGCCAAAGAGATGCAGCCTAACATTCCGACGAAATCAAGCATTATGCTGGGTGTTGGTGAGGAATATAACGAAATTTTGGCAACGATGGATGATCTTCGTGCGGTGAACTGTGATATTATGACCATTGGACAGTACTTGCAGCCATCGGAGAAACATCTATTTGTTGAAAAGTATTACCCGCCTGAAGAATTTGCAGCACTGAAACAGGAAGGGTTGAAGCGTGGTTTCAGTCACGTCGAATCCGGTCCGATGGTTCGCAGTTCTTATCATGCGCATGAACAGGTGAAATCAGCGAATCAGCATGCGGAACAGGCGGCAACTCACGCATGATGGAGGAGTCTCGATTGGAACAGGATAAAAACAGGGAAGAACAGCAGCAGGACCAGCATCAAGTGCAAGAGACTGTGCAGGAAACCGTTCAGGAGAAACCTAAAGCGCCTGTTATTGTACAGGTCGGCAGCAAAAATTATGAAATTGTTCAGAACCACAAAGAGGGCTGGAATCCTGAAGTGTTTCGTGACCGGTACAGCGAAGTGCTGGAGCGGTATGATTATATTATTGGCGACTGGGGATATAGCCAACTGAGACTTAAAGGTTTTTATCGTGACAATCATCCTAAAGCAACGAAAGATTCTACCATCTCGTATCTGGTGGATTACATTAACGAATACTGTAACTTTGGTTGTGCATATTTTGTGCTTCAGAAGTGCAAAGAGCAGCCTCAAGCCAAAGCAAAAAGCGGTTCCTGAGAAGGACCGCTTTTTTTGATGCTTTTTAAGTACATATCCGATGCTGATCTTAGCGAAGCATGAACTCGATGTATTAATCCAGGAAAGCTGTCCGCACCCGATTCCAGAACGGATACGGGCGAAACCGGGCGAAGCTGACCTTTTGCTGCGACACTTGGCAACGTACTGAGATCAGATCCTCCACCATCACGTTGACATGATCAATCGTTAGCAACAGACGCTGATCCTTACGTGAGAAAATGTCGCAATGGTGATGCTTCGGCAAAATGACAGGTGAACCTAATGTTCGATACACACGGTTGTTGATTGAGGCAATCTCTGCAATCTGGATCGCTTCAATGGTCGGGTGCACCATGGCGCCACCAAGCGCCTTGTTATAGGCGGTACTGCCTGAAGGTGTGGATACACAGATGCCGTCGCCTCGAAACATCTCAAAGGTTACATCGTTGATATCCACCTGAGCGACGACTGTACCGTCTACGCCTTTTAACGTAAATTCATTCAGTGCGATGTAAGATGCATTTCCTGACTTTTTACGAATCTCCAGCTCCAATAAAGGGTATTGCACAATGCGTGGTTTAAGGAGGTCAGGATCACCTTTACCGCTCATTAACCGAATCAATTCCCTTAATTCTTCCTTCTTCCAGTCGGCATAGAAGCCGAGATGGCCTGTATGAACCCCAACAAAAGCAATGTCCGGAATGCGGTCGATGAAATTGTGAAAAGCTTGCAACATCGTGCCATCGCCTCCGATGGAGATGACAATCTCCGGCGATTCTGCATCCAGCTTGAACCCTTCTTCCTTCGCCAGCGCATGAAACTGCTGACTGAGATCAATTGATAACTGGTCTCCGCGGTCTTGAACATAGTATCTCAAGATGAAAGCTCCTTTGTGGTCATTATACTACCGATGATAATCAATTCCACGCCAGAACACAACGTTCGATTGAACTTCCGGCCAAACTATTTGCACAAAACCCTATTTTTTACCGCGCTTGAGCATTAGCTGTGAGCCAATCCAGGCCAGACATAACATCAGAACAAGTATAGAGCTGAACACACGGATTCCTGTTAAGCCGATCAGCTTCCAATCTGACGAATAAGCTGTGGTCAGAGGCATTAATGCATGATCGAGAAAAGCAGGTGAAGCTGTACTGCCCATCAGAAGCGGCCATAACAGGACAACAAGCAGTGGGGCTATGGCTGCATGAAGCGCTCTTGCCAGCAAGAACGGTGCATATCGCATCGGGGTGCTGCTTAACACGCTCATAATTTGCGCATGTACGGACAGCCCGCCCCAGGAGAGCACAAAGGAAGCGGCAGCGACTTTAAAGACCAGAGGAATCGAGGAGGCTGTAGCACCAGCTTCCTTGGCGCCTAGAGTGACTTCGAACAAACCTCCGACCAGACTATGAGAAAGTGAAGGCGGCAAACCGGCGAGCTGCAGCCCCTGTTCTGTAAGAGAATATAAAACCCCAAGCCATCCGGTCTGAACCAATAATTCCATAATGACGGAAAAGAATACAACAAGCCCGCCTACGATAATAATAAGACGAAGGGAAGAGGCAACAGCCTGTCGCAACAACTCACCAAAAGCTCTGCCATCTGCTTGTCTTGCATTGTGCATCGCGTATATGGCGCGCATGAAGCGGCCGCGATGGCCTCCTTGTGCCACAGGTGCCGCGGAAGAAGCGGGACTGGAGCGACCATGAAAACGCATGAGCACTCCGACAAAAATAGCAGCAGCATAATGAGAGGCCACAAGAATCGGAGCAATGGAAGTATTGTGAAAAAAACCGACCGATACCGCTCCGATCATAAAGATCGGATCAGATGAGGTGGTGAAGGCGACCAGACGCTCGCCCTCCTCTCGTGTAACCAGCTTCTGCTCCCATAGCTGCGCGGTCAGCTTGGCTCCCGTCGGATAACCTGAAGCACAGCTTACTGCAAATACAAAGCCCCCGCTTCCCGGAACACGAAACAGTGGCCGCATGAGTGGATTAAGCAGTGTACCGAGAAAATGCACGATGCCAAAGCCGAGCAGCAGCTCGGACAATACAAGAAAGGGGAACAGGGAGGGAAACAGCACATCCCACCAGATGGATAAGCCTCTGACGCTTGCATGCCAGGTCTCTGCGGGATACAGCGCCATCAGGCTACAAAAAACCAGGAGAGCCAGTGTAATCAGCAAGGGTATGACGCGCTGAGGAGCAGTCATGAATTTTTCTCCTTTATGGTTGAAATGAATGATCTGCAGCCGATCACGGGCTTTTGCCATCAATATATGAAAAAAATCGGACAAACAGTACAAAATATTATTTGGAAAGCGTTTGCAAAAGTGGCTGTGTTTTTAAATGATGTATGCTAAAATAGGTAAAACGCCTGAACGTCACCTAATGGTCAATAAGGTGGAATCAATATGGATGGAGTGATGATCATGAGTCTTGTCGCCGGAGTCCTGGTCTGTGCATTTGTGTATGTTATACGTGCCTCATTGGTACGTACCGAAGAGGAAGATTGGCGAAGTTATTAATGGAATATGTGGTGCGCCAGCCTTAGGGGTGGCGCTTTTTTTGTCTTTTTTTGATAGAATGGAGATGCTGGCTTTAAGGGCCAGGTTTGTTGACCTAATGTTCACCATGTTCATGTGACGTGTATTATATTGCAAAATTCGACAGCAGGAAGGGGGAGAACCATGAATCCCAGTTTAAGTATTTATGATAATCTTGGAGGTGCTCCAGGTGTTCGTGCATTGGTTGAGGCCTTCTATCCGATTGTGTTGCAGAATGAACAGCTCGCACCTCTTTTTCCGGAAGATATTCAGCCGGTAATAGACAAGCAATACATGTTCCTGTCTCAATTTTTTGGAGGACCGGCGTTGTTCTCCGAGGCCTATGGACATCCGATGATGCGTGCGCGTCATATGCATTTCGAAGTAACGGTAGAACGAGCGGAAGCATGGCTTGCATGCATGAATCAAGCGTTAACACAAATCGGTGTAGAGGAGCCCTTGCATACGTTTATTTTGCAGCGTTTATCAGGACCGGCACACCATTTTGTGAACACGCCATAGTTCCAATATACAACAAGCCTTACGGGAGAGGGATGGAACAAGTGGAATTAGAGCCGCTGTATAAGGTGAAGGTGACGTGTCATTATTGCGAGACCGAATTTGAAACCTCACGGGTAAGACCTAGCTTAAAACGGCCTTACCGAACAGATTCTGATTTTTGTGCGTATTACAAACAGGAGAATCCCGATTTTTATGTCGTGCGGATCTGCCCTTCATGTGGATTCGCTTCAACAGAAAATTCAACGGGGAATTTGAATGATATGCAGCGCAAGGCGTTTATGGAGCAGATAGGCAACCGCTGGGTGAAGCGGGATTATAGTGGTGCAAGAAATCTGGAACAGGCACTCGCTACATACAAACTTGGCTTGTTGTGTGCACAAGTAATCCAGGAGAAGGATCGCGTGGTTGCTGGTCTACTGCATCATATCGCCTGGTTATACAGGTACATGGAGGATCATACACAGGAGCATCGTTTTCTTGAATTCAGCCTGGAGGCTTACGTCAAGGTGTTTGAACGTGAGGGTACAGGCGGCAATGAGGCCAAGCTATTGTATTTGCTAGGGGAATTGAATCGCAGAGTTGGACGATTTCATGAGGCGGTTCAATGGTTTGGACGAGTTATTCATGACAAGCGCATTACGGATGCAGCCATGATCCGGGCTTCGAGGGAACAGTGGGCATTGCTACGAGAACAGATGATATCCGGCAAGATGGAGCTGCCTGAAGAAATGCTTGCAGGTGACAAAGAGGCTGCAAAACGCAGCCCCCTTTAATCTGATCTCATATCTAATTAGCGGATAGGCCGACTGGCCAACAGATAATCGTTATCGGTATCAACCACCGTTATGTTGCTGTTGCAGCAAGGGAAAACAAGTAATTTCTTTTTTCCTTCATGGATGCGGATGAGTTCCTTAGGTTTAAGGGGTAAAAGTACATTACTTGCATCACAGAAGGGGCACTGCTGTACATAAATATCCCCCATAATGATATCATATGGCCAGCTGTTCTCGAATGGAATCATTCAGCGTTGCCTTCTTTGTCCGCAGGCTTGGCAGCTTCTTCCTTTGCCAGTTCTGCAATCTTCTGCATGAGAATATGTTGAGGCATATGCATCAGATGCTCCAGAGGCACGCCGAGAGATGCTGCTAGTTTGACGGCAGTTTCAGCCGATACTTGTAAAGGTTTCATACATTGACCTCCTGAAAAAAATGGCTACATTATTTCTCTAGTATAGAGATACGTTGCGTATAAAACCAGTTTTTAATTCAAAGTGTTACATCGAATCTACAGAAAGAGGTGCCTTAATTAGATGAAAATGCCATTACACCCTGTGTGGGATCTGGAGTCCATCTTTAGTGGAGGTTCTTCTTCCGAAGCATTCGCCGCATATCTTAACGATCTGGACAAAGATGTACGAACATTGCAGCAAACCGTCCAGCAGATGTCTGCTCCTGCCACGCTGGAAGACGCCGCTGCTTTTGAACCTGTTCTGAGCTTGCTGCAAAGCTGTTATGTGCGGATATCGGAGGGGTCTGCCTTCGTCTCCTGTCTGTCAGCGCAAAACCAGCAGGATAAAAAAGCGGCCCAGCTTCAGGGCACTGTCAGCTCCATTGCGGCCATGCTGAATAGCAGCAAGTCGATGCTGGACAGTACGTTTAGCGAGACGCCGGATGATGTATGGAATCAATGGCTCGCGCAAGCAGATATGCAGCCGTTATCCTTTGTATTAAACGAAAGCAGAACCCAGGCCAGGGACAAAATGTCGCCTGAGCTGGAGGGGCTGGCCCTTGAGCTTGGGGTGGATGGTTATCATGGCTGGGGAAAGTTTTATAATACCATCGTAAGCAAAGTGAATATTCCGTTTGAGCAGGATGGAGAGACGGTTATGCTGTCTGCCGGACAAGCGGCCAACAAGTTAAGTGATAGTGAGCGTGACGTTCGTGAGCGGGTCTTCAGCTCATGGGAGCAGGCCTGGACCGAGGTTGAAGATTTCTGTGCAGATACACTGAATCATCTTGCCGGGTTCCGCCTGAAGCTTTACGAGAAGCGTGGCTGGCAGGATATTTTGAAGGAGCCGCTGGCGATTAATCGGATGTCACGACAGACGCTGGATGCGATGTGGAACGTGATTAATGGCACCAAGCCTGTGCTTGTGAAGTATCTGGAACGAAAAGCCAAACTGCTCGGTGTTGACAAGCTCAGCTGGAGCGACGTAGATGCTCCGGTAGGGAAGTCTGTGGGGAAAGTAACCTATGACGAGGCAGCGTTGACGATTGTTGAGCAGTTTGCGAGATTTAGTCCGAAGCTATCCAGCTTTGCGAAGATGGCGTTTGAGAAACGCTGGATTGAGGCTGAGGATCGTCCGGGTAAACGTCCGGGAGGCTTTTGTACATCATTGCCGCTGAGTAAAGCGACTCGTATCTTCATGACTTTCTCTGGTACCGCGTCGAATGTATCTACGCTGGCTCATGAGCTTGGCCATGGTTATCATCAGCACATCATGGAAGAGCTGCCTGCTCTGAATCAGCGCTATGCGATGAATGTGGCTGAGACGGCTTCCACATTTGCCGAGATGATTGTCGCCGATGCCTTGGTGCAAACTGCGCGTGATGAGCAGGAGAAGCTGGCGTTGCTGGAGGATAAAATACAACGCAGTGTTGCCTTCTTTATGAATATCCATGCTCGGTTCCTGTTTGAAAATCGTTTCTATGAGCAGCGTAAGAAAGGCTTGGTAAGTGCCGAAGAGCTGAGCAGATTAATGGTGGAGGCCCAGGAAGAGGCCTTCTGTGGCATTCTGGCTTCCGCTCATCCGCATTTCTGGGCATCCAAGCTGCATTTTTATTTGACAGGTGTTCCCTTCTATAATTTCCCTTATACATTCGGATATATGTTTAGTGCGGGAATCTATGCCCGGGCTCAACAGGAAGGCACCGCTTTTGCCGATAAGTATGATGACCTGCTTCGTGATACAGGCCGGATGACAGTAGAGCAGCTGGCTCAGAAACATCTTGGTGCTGATCTGACCCAGGCTGATTTTTGGCAGGCTGCTGCTGATCTGGTCGCGGCAGATATAGAGCAGTTTTTGCAGATGACGGAGAACGTAAAATAACATAACAGCCTTCATAGCATAGTAAAGGATGGGCCGTAATTCAATGTCGAAGAGACATGAATTGCGGCCTTTTTTGGCTGTGAACAATCCTTTCCTGCTTGTTAATTATTTTGTCGTAAATCAAGGAAAAAGCTCATTTTAAGGAATGCAAATGGCAATAAATTGCGCAAAATATAGTAATAATTACCCAAAAATGTTTTATTTTGTTGAGAGTTCGTATATGTTGTCATATAATGAGTCGTAAGTCCTTATTGTATAGGACTAAAAGCATATTAGGAGGAGTGTTATCATGAAAATGGAACAGCTTTCATTAGCAAGACAGTTAGATTTGGTGTTTAAAGAGCTTGATCAGGAGTTGTCAGGACTCGATTCAGGGGAAGTTTTTGTGCAAATACGAAATAATGTTATCGGAAAATTTGGTGTTCGACATAATCCGATAACTGGACGTGATGGGCAGATGGAGATGGAGGAAGGTGGCCTCAATTCCGCCCAACGGGCTTCTTTCCGAGCCATGGCACTGGAAACGCTGAAGTTCAAGCGCAATTGGACTCATGGGGAAATAAGCTATGACTTTACGGTTAGACAGGGCATGATTATGGTAGATG
The DNA here is from genome assembly GCF_003217495.1 of Paenibacillus barcinonensis. Classification (GTDB taxonomy): domain Bacteria; phylum Bacillota; class Bacilli; order Paenibacillales; family Paenibacillaceae; genus Paenibacillus; species Paenibacillus barcinonensis. The sequence continues at coordinate 15,026 of NZ_QJSW01000009.1, forward strand.
CAACGATGGAGTCGAATTATAATATGGCGAACCTGATGATTCGCTATCCTAGAACGAATACATATCTGGATTCGAATAGGGAATCATCCTAAGCAAAAATAAAGCGGCACTTCCGAAGAAGGCCGCCTTTCCGTTCAAGCACCACTCAGGGCAGAAGCAATAATTTCGAGCTTACGAACGACCCGATAATTGCTGCTCAGCGATTTGTACCAGACGTTTTGTGATATAACCACCCAGAGAACCTGTCTCACGGGAAGTGTAGTTACCGTAGTAACCATCTTGTGGGATTGTTACACCCAGCTCTTGTGCAGCTTCCATTTTCAATTGTTGCAGTGCTGCATTCGCTTGAGGAACAACCAGGTTGTTAGAGCGGCTTCCGCTACCTTGGTTTTGGCTTCCGTACATATGTCTCACCTCCTTATGGGTTGGTGATGTTAGTATGGATCGAGAAAGCGGAAATATACATGATATGGCGTAAGGGAATATATGGATAATCAAATGAGTTCATGTCAACATAAACAGCCGATCCATTGCGGATCGGCTGCTTTTGTACAGGGGTATTCCGATATGAAAATATGAGCGGACAAATGCATCATATTTCATTCAGCATGGTCTAGCTGTTCGTTGAAACAACCTCAATTTGTGAGATCAACTCCACTGGCTGTTCTGGCTCAAGCCGGATCAATCCTGTTACATCATCGGTCATGGGCAGGTTCGGTGCATCCGGCAGCCAAGTGTAGGGTTCAATGCACAAAAATTGATCCGACTCACCCTTGGTATACAGCACCCAATGTTTGAAAAAAGCTTCATCCACTGAATATTTCAGTGTATATCCATCCTTTCTCCGCAAATAGGCAACGGCGGGCTGACCTTCCGCAGCGCGAAGCAGTGTATCCCAGTTCCGGCCCTGCATGCTGATCCCTTCGCCAATAGAAGACCATTCATCATGTAAAGCTTCAATTTTACCTGTCGGTAGCTGTTCTTGATTTTGGGCGTATAACCCGGAAACCGGCAGCTGCAGCGTCCAGTCGGCAGGCTGTCCGTCAAGCAAAAACCATGTATGATATCCCATTCCAAATGGAGCAGGTGTTGTGCTCAGGTTAGTGACACGAAGTCGTTGGGTCAGCACCGCATTTTGCAGGCTGAACGTCATTTCAAGCTTCAACGGGATGGGGAATTGCTTCATCCAGTGCTCTTCATTTTCGGTCAATAATTCCGTTGTGATGGTGCATCCATCTTCCTCTTCCTCAATATCACTGACACACCAGGCCTGGCTGCGATGGAGACCATGAATATGGTTGCCGTGCTCCGTATTCTGATCGAACTGATAACGTACACCTTCATATTCGAATTGTCCCCGGTGGATGCGTCCAGGTGGTATGAGCAGCGGAACCCCGAAATGATATGGCTTCTGCAAATAGAAGGCCAGATCATTTTCGTCCGGACGGCGAACAATATCCCGGTTATTCACCAGATCGCGAATCGAAATGATATTATTTCCTAGACGTGGCAGCAGGGTGATTTCCAATTCACGGCTATGTAGGATATACGTGTCGTAACCATTCCATTGACCTTTGGTCACTTGTTTCATATCGATGCTCCTTTTCCCACTTGAAATCTGTCTGCATCAGTATGTGTTGCCTCACTGCTGCAGGCGTGTCATTGTTGTGTTCATGCCAGTTTGTCGTGTGACATCCTGCAAGCTGCTTCTCAAGACCTGACAGGATGGGCACTACCATCATAACAGATTTTAAACGATCGGGAAAAAAAACGCATCCCCATTTTGACATTCTGGCTTCCGCGCATTAAGATGGAATTCTGAACGTTATTTATGAACTGAATGATGTCAAAGCGATGACAGGGACAAGTAGGCAAGGAATATTCTCTTCAGAAAGCCAGTGGTGGATGCGAACTGGCGTGAACTCTTTGTTGAATGGACCCTTGAGTGTATAGCTGAACGGACACTGCTAGTGTAGGTCGTCCCAGTAGGGTATGCCGTATATTCCACGTTACGGAACAATGAAGGCTTTTCTTTTGGTAGGCTGCTTTGTCAGAATATCGGGAGAACAAGCGAATAAGGGTGGCACCACGGTCTCACGTCCCTTGCGGATGTGGGGCCTTTTTGCGTTCACAATTTGAATTATGGTGGCCTCGGTCTAAGGGGAAGGGATCATTCGTTTAATTTTAAAATCAGGGAGGTTTTTGATGATGAAAACAGTGTTATCAGGAATTCAGCCAAGCGGCAAGCTGACATTGGGGAATTACATCGGCGCAATTAAAAATTTTGTGAAATTACAGCATGATTACAAGTGTCATTTTATGGTTGTGGATATGCATGCCATTACCGTGCCACAGGAGCCGGCAGCGCTTCGGGAGCAATCCGAGGCTGTTGCTGCGTTGTTCCTGGCTGCAGGTATTGATGCCTCCAAATCAAATGTATTTCTGCAATCCCATGTGCCACAGCACGCGGAGCTGGGCTGGTTGATGACTACGCTCACTTCGATGGGTGAGCTGGAACGTATGACACAGTTTAAGGACAAATCCTCTGGTAAAGATTCGGTGGGTGCAGGTTTGTTTGTGTACCCGTCTTTGATGGCTGCAGATATTTTGCTGTATAATGCCGATCTGGTGCCTGTTGGCGAGGATCAGAAGCAGCATCTCGAATTGACTCGTGATCTGGCAGGCCGCTTTAACCATCGTTATGGGGAGTATTTCACGATTCCTGAGCCTTACATTCCACAGGTGGGTGCCCGTGTGATGTCACTGGATGATGCATCCTCGAAAATGAGCAAAAGTAATCCTAACGCTGGCAGTTATATCGCTCTGTTAGACCCGCCGGATGTTATTCGCAAAAAAATTAGCCGTGCCACAACGGATTCAGGGCGTGAAGTGGTCTACGATCCTGCCAATAAGCCGGAAGTCAGCAATCTAATGAGTATCTATGCGGAATGTGCAGGTATGACATTAAATGAGGTTGCAGAGCGTTACGAAGGCAAAATGTATGGTCCGTTTAAAAAGGAGCTGGCGGAGGTTGTGGTATCTGTCATTGAACCGCTTCAGGCCAGATACAACGAAATTCGCGAGTCTGGCGAACTTGTGGAAGTGTTAGAGACATCGGCGCGTCGTGCGGAAGAGGCTGCTGCGAAAACGCTGGATGCGGTGAAAGAGCGTATGGGCTTTGTTCCTAGACGCAAGCTGTAATCGAACGGAGTTAAACTCCAGCCTGAGCAAGGTGAAGGGGTGTCGATGTTCAAGCCTATAAATCGTTTATGCTGTTAAGAAAAAGAGGAGACGGATGTATAATCCGCCTCCTCTTTTTTTGGGCATGTAATAATCGTTACCTAGCCGGGAACGGTTAAGAAGTTGGTTCAGAAGCCGAGCGGGCTTCCTGACGTTCTTTTTTGGCACGAATGATAAATCCCCAAACGATATTAGCCATAGAGAGAATAAACAGTAACGTGGCAAGCCAGCCGTTGTAAGAAATCGTGATGGCTGTAACCGTTAACAAAAGGATTGAAGAAAATGCAAACCATAAGGATAAGCCTTTGCTCATTGGGAAAAACCTCCATGTACAAATTTAATGAATTTTCGTATAACCTGAAGCGTGCGAGCCATAATAATCTTGCAAGCTTGCAATACATTACAGACACAGATTGAAAGGAGATTTTAAATATGGCTCAAGGATCTCGCTCTTCTAACAACTTGGTGGTACCTCAAGCGACAGCAGCACTGCAACAATTGAAAATGGAGGCTGCACAGGAACTGGGTGTAACCATTCCTCAAGACGGATACTATGGTAACTACACTTCCCGTGAAACTGGATCTTTGGGTGGTTACATCACGAAACGTCTGGTACAAATCGCTGAGCAGTCTCTGTCTGGCAAATAACTTATATACCAATGCATCAAAAGCCCGGAGCGGATAACGCCCCGGGCTTTTGCCGCGCAATCGTTCCTATACCTGATTGTGCCCCGCAATCAATGCCTGCGTCAAGGGCGAGCGGATAAAAGTTTTTTATCCATCTTTTCATCACTTAGCCAGCCTACATACGTATCAATGGTTTCAAAATTGCGATCCATGACCACAACCGCGACAAAAGGATACTGTTTTCGGTGTCGATACCGAACATCTGCCCAGCGGACCTTGTACCCTGCGGGAAGCTCCTCAACCTCTGCCACCGCGTAGGAGGTGAAATAGAGAAATGCACTTACCTCCGGTAGTTTACGTGAAGCAGCTACGGCGGCATGCGTGGATGAGGTGGCATGCAGGCTCCAGGTTAGCTCGTTTCCATCTATTTTGCCAAGCTCATAACTACCGTCCTTGTTCGTTTTTACAACATGCCAGCGGCTCCAGGAGATGGTGGGAATGACGATGTACTTGGCAATCTCCGGGCTGTTATCCATCTGTTTCACCTTTCGGACCACCAATACACGAGCGATCGTACGCCAGATATAATATACTCCGATCAGAATATACAGCGCGGTGAAGAGTGGAGCAGGCTGTACCAGATCAAAGGCCCATAGCAGAATAGCAATAACATGAGTGGTGAACAGAAACGGGTCAAAAATATGAATAACGTTCCAGGCAATCCAGCGTTCAGTAAAAGGGCGCGCGGCCTGGGTTCCGTACGTATTAAACAAGTCAGTAAATACATGCACGCCTACAGCGACAGCAGTCCAGAGCACGACGTGTGCAAGTGGAATTCCCGAAAAGATTAATCCGATTACACCTGTAATCATAAGCACCCAGAGCATTAGAAATGGCAGTGAGTGGGACATCCCCCGATGATTCCGAATGTAGAGCGAATTGCTTTTGAAGCGCAGAGCAGTATCAATATCCGGGGCCTGGGAGCCGGCAATGGTGCCAACCATGACCGCTGCAGCAAGCATCGGATCGGCTGCAACGACAGGATCAATGTAGGCGAGCCCAGCCAGGCCAATGCCCATGACAAAATGTGTAGAGGTATCCATAAACGTCTCCTTTATGAGGTGTATCGTGTTCCAGCATCATACTTCTCTATCTAGGTGATACCCATATCTAGTGTATATTATCCGCCTGTATAGATGCAAAACCTGAATAACTTTGGAAGGAACCTGTCTGTTTTCCAACAAATGTACGAACATTGTCAAACTATTCCGCGGATACCTGTGATAAAATTTATATCGGATGGAATCGGAAATTTATCCACCTTTGTATACATATGTACCACTGTGCCATCGCGATAACGCAATTTTAATTGATATGTGCTCTGTCTGTTGCAGCATATGACGATAAGACAGCTCCAGAGATGCGTTCAAGCAGAGAATGTTTTACATTGATCCAATATGTATGCGTATTCACCTTTATATTGTTGGGAGGAAGAGAAGAGAATGCAGGTCATGAGGAAATACAAATGGACTTGGATATTACTTGGGATTGCACTGATCATGGCGGTGTACTTAATGTGGAATACGGCTTTTGCCAGCAAGGAGAAATTACCCGAGATTCGGGAGATCCAATCGTTTTCGATGGAAAATGTAGACGGGCGCACCGTATCGCTGGCGGATACGCAAGGTAAAGTTCGATTGTTCTACTTTTATTTTACGAGCTGCCCCGATGTGTGTCCGATTACGACATTTACGCTGTCTCAGGTGCAGGACTTGTTGAAAGAGGATGGCACTTTTGGGGACAAGGCGTCCTTTGTATCCATTTCCTTTGATCCAAAAGTGGATACGAGAGAGAAGATCAAAACGTTTGCCGATCGGTTCCATGCAGACTATTCTGGCTGGTATTTTCTGCGAGGAGATATGGATAAAACCAAACAGTTCGCCAAAGAATCTTTCCAGATTCTGATTGAAGGCGAGAACAAGGATGATTTTGCCCATATGAACATGATTGGTCTGGTGGATGAGAACAACCAGCTGCGCAAAGTGTACAACGCCTTTAATACAGAGGACGTGCAGCCGGAAGTGATTGCGGAGGATATTCGCAGACTGATTAAGGAATAAACTAATGAACAGTTCAGGGTGAGAAACGGGTTCAATGAATGAAAGGCTGTCTCCGGTTGCTTTAACCGTAAACAGCCTTTTTTCGTTGATTTTATTACGATGGCTGGTCGGGGTATTGAATATATTCCTCTAATCCGGCCTTCTCCAATTGAGCAATAATGTATTCGTCAGGTGTGCCTTCTACCCCAGCGTACCCACGTCTGGTATACATCTGCACGGCATCGGGGAAAGCATCACGAAGCACCCCTCTTATTTTTTTGCCAGAGCTATCGTTATCCATAAACAAATAAACCTCATCATACCCGACTTGCTTGCGTAACGTCTCCAGTTTGAGGGAGTTCAGTGTGCCAAACGTGCATAAAATATTGATCTCTGGGCCGACCAGACGTTTAAGCTTGCTGCGATCGTTTTTACCTTCAACAATGACATGAATAGGCATCGTGTTCACCCCTGATTCGAGAGCTGATGTCGACATTCCCCGGGAAATGTTACAGCGAAAATCGACTGAATGTACCTATAGTGTATCTGGAAATGGGCGAATGATGCAAAGTTTTATATGTGACTGTGCCATATAATTGGAACTTTTCTTTTGCATATTAAAATCGAGTTGAAGTGAATTACAAGAGTGCACTCTTGGCATCAGAAGAAGAGAGGGAAGTGATAGATCTGGATGTATAATACGGGAGCAACATGATGCCAATCATGAGTAAAATAAAAGCAATAAAATAGGGAGACACTCCGGTGCGGAGCTGCCCTGCTGTAATGGGACCGATGAATGAGCCAATGGAGGTGGCAATGGATTGCAAAGAAAAAATGCGTCCGAGCTTGGTGCCGCCGCTTAAATGAATGAAAAGTGTAGCCATGGCCGGGAAAATAATACCTTTAGACATGCCAAGCAAAAATAACACGATGGATAACGAAATTTGCGGGATGGCCGCCATAACAAAAAAGCTCAACGACATGAGCAGCACACCAGCGACTAAACGAAGCTTGGGCGAATAACGGTTCAGAAATAGCATGCTGAGTGTAAACAAAGCACCGATGCTGATGATGGAGAACAACAGCCCGGTAGACATCATTGAGGAATTCCCCCCGCCCCGCAGAGGCAGTTCAAAGAACAGGATTCCCTGTGCACAGGCGATGACCAAAGGTAGAATAAAATAACGCCAGGATACGGGCAGGAATGGTTTGGATGACCCTGCTGGTGTATGACCGGATTTAGCCTTGGCGAAGCCAGAGGGCGCAGCGACAGACTTTACGGGTTCGTTTGCAGGCTGCGGATGGCGAATCAAACCCTTTGGCATAGTTAACAGTGCAATGACTCCCGTCAGGATCAGGAGGTAACCAAGACTGGAGAAGGTGGCAGAGAAGCCCATAGCACCTACAATAACGGCTCCCGCGGCAGGTGACACAACAGAGGCCAGCGTGTGCACGACACCATGTCCAGACATATATTTCCCTTGCTTGACGGGATCATTGGAGAGCTGAGCGAGCAGGGCCAGACAGGCCGGTGACAAAAAGGCCAATACAAAGCCGCTGATTGAACGCAGGGCAAGCAATTGCCAAGGGGTATGAACATGGGCCTGCAAGAGCAGGATGATGCCTGCACCTACCAGGCTGAACACAATATATCTTCGGCTGCCATGTTTATCTATCTGTGTTCCAGCGATCAGATTGCCAGGCAGATGTGTCAGGGAATAAATGCCCATCATCCAGCCGATGAACGTTGGAGCCGCACCGAGTGATATAGCAAAAGGCGTCAGGATGGGATACTGGGCGTGCAGATCAAATACAGCTAGAAACAAAAACAGGTATAGCCAGATGGCCGTCTTCACAAAAGCCCCTCCTTGTTAGGCGATGCCTGTTGATATACAGGTCTGGAACGTATCTACGTTCGTCGGACGAATCCTCATGGTACTACTTGTACGCCCCGCAGGACGAACTTAGACCGTTTATTTTTACCGGAAAGGGCTTAGCTGACAGCAGGTTCGGAAATCATGTATAATATTCGGGAAGTGTCCTGATTAACTCTAATACGGAAGGTGTAGCCATGAACATAGAAGTTATAAAGGAATTTGTAATGCAGAACTGGCTTGTGATCGTTGTTGCGTTGATCATTTTGTTCTTTGTTCTGAATGTGGTCAAAACGATGCTGAAATGGGCGATTGCTATTATCATTATTGCGGCTCTATTGATATACAGTGGTATCTCCATTGAACAGATCAAACAGACAGTCACTGATGTGCAGTCCAGCACGATGGATACACTCAAGAAGGAAGCGACAAGCATTATGCTGAATGAGGCTTCGAAGGCAACCTATGCGGCGGGGAAAAATGGAGAATTTACAATTACCAGTCCCAATGTGGAGATTAAGGGCAGCACGAAGTCTGATAAAGTGAATGTGATGATTCGCGGCATTTCGGTAGGAGAATGGAAGCTCGACAACGAAACGGTCCGAACCTTTGTCGAACAGGCAAGAAAGAACAAAACAGCACCAGCTTCGTAGTCAAAGGAGGAATTAAAACGTGCTGCAAACTTGGCTGGACAGCCTGAAGGAATTTAATGGTATAACGATTTTGCTGCTGCTTATTGTAGCGGCTTCCTTATTGCAGGGATGGTCCAGAGGGGCTTCACGTTCTGCGGGCAGACTCTTTGGTTTCCTGATGGACGGTATTATGGCAGTGATCGGTATTTTATTATCTATCGGTTTAACCTTGTGGCTTGCGCCATATGTACAGCGGTGGTTATCCGAGTATGCTTCAGCCATGCCTAATCGTGAGCTGAACCGATGGGAGCAGTTGTATTATACGCTGGTCACAGCGATTGCTGATTTTCCGCTGATGCGATTCGCTGTATTATTTGTACTCAGCTACGGCATTATTCGTATGGTTCTTGGTTTCTTGTCCTCTTTGATCATCAGCAGGAGGCATGCAGGGCACGAACAGGGTTCACCCAAAGGGGTCATCAGCCGACTGACTGGTGCGGTGATCGGAGCTATTATCGGTTCCGTTCGTGGCATGATTGTTATTGCTGTATTGTTCATGATTGTCAGTCTCTATCCCGGCAGCATGTTCAGCCGTTATGTAGAGGCGTCACCGATCTATATGCAAGGGGCCAAATCGGTGATCGAGCCGTTGTCCGGTACGTTTATCAAGGACAAGCTTCCCGTATTTACACAGGCGGTTCAGAAGGAACTCGGAGGTATTCTGCAGCGGAAGTATGAGGTCATTGATCACAACATTCCGGCAGATATTGAACAGGCTGCACAGGAGATTGTCAAAGGCAAATCTACAAATGAAGCGAAAGCAAGAGCTTTATATGACTGGGTAGGCACCCGTATTCAATATGACTACGGGAAAGTGGATGATTATGAGCAGAAGGGCATCTGGCATGAGCAGACCCCGCAAAATACATTTGATACACGCAAAGGGGTATGTATTGACTATGCTCGTCTTTATGCGGTGATGGCTCGTTCCCAAGGGCTGGATGTCAAGGTTGTCACAGGTCTTGGCTACAACGGTCAGGGAGGCTACGGCCCTCATGCGTGGAATGAGGTATACGTTTCAGACACCGAAGGCTGGATTCCGCTTGATCCGACGTGGGCCATCAGTGGAGACTGGTTTAATCCGCCGAACTTTGCGGATACTCATCTGAAGGATCAGTCTGCTTGAGTGCAGGTCAGACTAGCTGTGGAACATGACGACGTTGTCAGGTAATCATGCCGGAAATATTTCAGTTTCTGCGATATGCATCAAGTCATGAAAGAGGTAAGAACAATGAAAAAGCATTCCAATGAGAAGGATGAACTTACGGACAAACGGCGTTTTAGTTACCGAATGAACGTATTTTTCTTCGCTTCCTTTATTATTTTTAGTGTAATTATTGTGCGTTTGGCCTATTTGCAGTTTGTCGAAGGGCCGGAACTCAGTCAGGAAGAAGCGAGTAACATTACAAAGGATGTGCCGCTGGCTCCGGTGAGAGGAACGATCTATGATTCGACAGCCACAGTGAAGCTGGCTTATTCCAAGCCGATTCAGTCTTTGTATCTCACATTATACAAAAACTATGGAGATGTGGATGGCCAGCCCAATCCGAAAATTGGTGAAGTGCAGGAGATGGCCGCACGCTTGCATGATGTATTTGAAAAGTATAAGGCCCCTGATTCCGCATCCTTGACCGTGGATCAGATTATCGAGGAGATGGATCTGAATTCACGCAAGGCGAATGGATTTATGCCACGTCTGATCAAGAGTGATTTGTCCGAAGGAGAGGTTGCGTATTTTCTCCAGCACAAGGATGAATTCAAGGGCATTCAGATTGTGGAGGAGAGCGTGCGTTATTACGATCCAGATACCGTTGCGGTGCAAACCATTGGTTATTTGAAAAAATTCAAAAGCTCCAAAACGTTGAACAAGTATAAAGAAGTGGATGAAGCGAACAAAACGCAAACCGATCCGGGCTTGGTATATACGGAAAACGAGTTTGTCGGATTTGATGGGCTGGAGCTGCAGTATCAGGATAAACTCCGGGGCAAAAGCGGGTATACATCCGTTGACGTTGATTTACGTAACTTGCCTGAGGGTGTAGCAGGCACTACGCCGCCGCAAAAAGGGTATGACCTGATTTCCAGCATCAACAAAAATGTGCAGGTGAAAACGGAACAGGCGATTTTGGATCAGCTGAGCTGGCTGCATCGTAATCCGGTATCCGGTAAATTGCATCCCAACGCCAAAACAGGCTTTGCCGTGGCTATGGAAGTGGACACAGGTAAAATTGTAGCGGCTGCCAGTATGCCTGATTATGATACCAATGTGTGGAGAACAGGCAGCATCAGCACGGAAGATTACGATAAGATCAAATATATTTATCAGAATGGTACAATCCGTGGCTTCCTGCCTAGTGATTCAAATAAACGTGCGGAATCGGTTGTACTGCTTGGTTCAACGATCAAACCGCTCAGTGTTCTAATCGGCTTGAAGGAAGGCTTTTTTACAACCAACACAGTCTACATTGATCGTGGTTCAACAACATTTGGTGGTGACAATCGCCGTGTCCAGAACTCATCGGGTCACGTCTATGGAGCCATGTATCCACGAGATGCCATACGTCATTCCTCCAATGTGTTTATGATTGACGAGATCGGGAAGAAGCTATATTCCCGGTACGGTGCAGAAGGCGTTGACGTGTGGGACAAGTATATGGAGCAGTTTGGTCTTGGTATAAAAACAGGAGTGGATTTGCCGAATGAATGGCCTGGGCGTAAAGAATACAGAGAAAGCTCTGAAACCTCATTGACCAAGCTGGTTTATGCTTCCTTTGGACAACAAGGTAAATATACAACAATGCAGTTGGCACAGTATACAGTAATGCTTGCGAACAAAGGAAAACGCATGGAGCCGCAGCTTGTGAAAGAGTTCCGTGATTCGGACGGCAATGTGGTGGAGAAAGTAAAACCGAAGGTGCTGAGCACAGTAGACTTCAGTGATGCATATTGGAATGAGGTCCAGCGTGGTATGGCCACCGAGGTTTCTTCCTTTAGCGGCTTCCCTTATGACTTTGCCAGAAAAACAGGTACGTCGACACAAAGTATTGGCGGCAAACCAGTGGATAACGGAGTGTTTATCGCTTATGCGCCCCGTAACAATCCAAAGCTGGCTGTTGCCGTTGTGATCCCGGAAGGTGGATTCGGTGCCACCAGTGCGGCTCCGGTTGCGCGGGCCATCTTTGATGCCTACGATCAGGAATTTGGTCTGGATGGTGTGCCTAAAAAAAATCAAAGCAAAGAAACAGAAACAAATACGCCGTAATCGGGTAGTGGAGACACTACAAGCAGAAGAAGGACTCAGCATGCTTTGCTGGGGCCTTTTTTTGTTGCATTTTTATGTAACCTAATGATGGGTATAACGTTATATACAGAGGGGAGCAAATGTTGTAATTCTTGAAATAGTGTTTGTGTATGATTTTGTCATATGAAGCTTATGACGAAAATGTAACCAAAAATAGAAGGACGTGACAGTAGGCTTTTGTTAGACTTAAAGAGTTAGAACGATGCTATTACAGTCTGTCATGACGTTTTGATGTGAAAATACATTTGGTCTTTTACCAACTTATGAAGAACGGAGAGATACATTGCCTATGTTCAAACGATTCAAGGGCAAACCGCCGAATGAAGACGAGAATGCGGTTAACAAACCTTCCACAGCCAGGCTGAACATGTTCTTTTTCGCAGCATTTGTTATATTCAGTATTCTTATTTTCCGGCTGGCGTTTGTGCAATTTGTCGAGGGACCTGAGCTGACATATATGGAGTCCACCCGCAATACCAAGGATATTCCGCTTGCTCCGGTACGCGGTCCCATCTACGATGCCACCGGGAAAGTAGCGCTTGCTTATTCAGAGCCGGTGCAATCCCTGTACGTTCTGTTATATGAAGACTATCGCAATGATGACCGTAGGCAGGAAGCGGAGGAACTGGCACAAGAGCTGGCTGATATATTCAAACGCTTCAATCCGGGAGATGAGAAGCAGCCCGATGCGCAGGAGATTATCAAACGACTCGATCTGGATCACCAGAAAACGTTTGGTTATGTGCCAAGGCTGGTCAAGTCCGATTTGTCGACCGAGGAAATAGCATATTTTATGGAGAAAAAAACGGAGTATCCTGGCATTATGGTGCTGGAAGAAAATGTGCGCCGATATGACCCGGACCGGGTTGCTGTGCAGGTTATTGGTTACACAAGGGAATTCAAGCGTGTTCCAACGACGATGAAGCAATACCAGACCATTATGCAGCAATCAGCCTCTCAGCGTGATCCGGGCTTGGTGTACTCCCAGGATGAAAAGGTTGGATTTGATGGACTGGAGCTGCAATATCAGCAGGAGCTTCGTGGGCGAAGCGGGTATCAATCCATTGATATTGACTCTCGTAATTTGCCTACGGGCACAATGGAGTTGACTCCGCCCGAGAAGGGGTACAGTCTGATTTCTACGATCAACAAGGAAATTCAGCTTGCAGCACAACAGGCGATTACGGATGAAATACGTAAGCTGCCTAAGGCCATTACGGGGTATGCTGTAGCCATGGAAGTAGACACGGGTAATGTTGTAGCGATGGCAAGCATGCCGGACTATGATCCGAATGACTGGGATTATGACAAGATCAAGTTTGTATTCCGCAACGGTACAACAGAGTCTTTTCCCCCGAATGATAACAAGCCGCGTCATGCCGAATCCGTTGTATTGCTGGGATCGGTTATTAAACCGCTCAGCGTGCTCATCGGGTTGAAGGAAGGACTGTTCACCGCTGGACAGACGTACCATGATAAGGGTTATGCCGTGCTTGGCAAGGACGGACGTCAAGTGAAAAACTCGCACTCGGCGTACAACGGAAACATTACTGCGCGGAGAGCCATCGAAAAATCATCCAATGCATTCATGATTGATATGGTAGGCAAGCGGTTGTTAAGCAAATACGGTGGAGTCAAGGGCGTTGATAAATGGGACGAATACATGAAGAGCTTTGGTTTGGGTGTGTCCACAGGCATTGATCTGCCGAATGAATTTCTTGGCCGATTGGAGTACAGAGAGGAGCATGAAACGGCTCTGACACGTCTGGCGTTTGCGTCTTTTGGTCAGCAAGCCAAATATACGACGATGCAGCTGGCCCAATACACGACGATGCTGGCGAACAAGGGCAAACGGATGGAGCCACATCTGGTCAAGGAGATTCGGGATGCAAAGGGCAATGTGGTGAAGAAATTCAAACCGAAGGTGCTGAATGAGGTGCAGTTTACAGATGCACACTGGAACGAGGTGCACAAGGGTATGGTGACCAAAGTAAGCTCCTTTGACGGGTTCCCTTATGAATTTGCCAGAAAAACAGGAACATCCGAGCAAGGTGCAGGGCCGAATAAAAAGGAAAATGGTGTGTTTATCGCCTTTGCACCAAGAGACAATCCCAAGCTTGCTGTGGCGGTAGTTGTACCAGAGGGTGGATTTGGTTCGGTCAGTGCCTCACCAATCGCACGCAAAATCTTTGATGCGTATGATGAGGTGTATGGTCTTGACGGCATCCCTAAGGGCAAGAAGGATCAGAAGCAAGAGTAAGAGTAAGAGTAAGAGTAAAGCAGTAAAGCAGTAAAGCAGGATTGTCGTTTGTGGCTTTTCTTACGATTATGTATATATCCACAAGGTTAAGAGGCCTGTTGATCTGGTCTGCAAATTCCAATCCCACATACGTATGGACAGGCAAGGGAAATTATCCCTTGCCTTTTGTTTTGTCATCGGATAAAATTTGCACAAGGGAAACATTATTAGACTTGTTTAAAAATTAGTGCCTTGTACAAGTTAATTAGTTATGGACAAATATTTTAGGGTAGGGAAAGGGGAAGTGAGATTTGATTAAGGTGAAGATGAGGAGTATTCATCGCGGAATCATGACACTGGCGTGTGTTGTGCTGATGATCGTGCTGACAGCTTGTTCAGGTACTGCGGGTACCGAGAGCGATGGCAAGGTTCGGGTTACTGCGACTACAGGCATGATTGCGGACATCGCGCGAGAAATAGGCGGAGCATATGTTGAGGTTACCGGCTTGATGGGTCCTGGGGTAGACCCGCATTTGTATAAAGCATCGCAAGGAGATATTCGCAAGCTGGAGCAAGCCAAGGTGATTTTCTATAACGGTCTGCATTTGGAGGGCAAGATGACCAGTATCTTGGAGAAAATGTCCAAAAGCAAGCTGGTAACGGCAGTAGCCGAGAGGATCCCGACAGAGGAATTACATTCTGGTCAAGCGACGGGTGGCACAGAGTATGATCCGCATGTCTGGTTCAACGTTAAACACTGGATGCGTGCAGCGGAAGCGGTTCGCGACACACTTACAGAAGCGGACCCTGATCATGCGGAGCAGTATAAAGCACAGGCCGAGAGTTATCTCGAAAAGCTGAATGCGCTGGATGCAGAAGTGCGGGAGAAAATCACGCTGATTCCTGAGGCAAGCCGTGTGCTCGTTACAGCACATGATGCATTTGGCTATTTTGGTCAAGCCTACGGCATTAAAGTGATGGGGCTTCAGGGCATCAGCACAGCTGCGGAATATGGGGCCAAGGATGTAAGTGAACTGCGGGATTTTCTTGTGGAAAACCAGATCAAGGCCGTATTCATCGAATCGAGTGTTCCGGCAAAAGCGATGGAAGCGATCATTGCCGGTGCGGCTGAGAAGGGCCATACCGTCAGCATTGGCGGTGAATTGTTCTCGGACGCGATGGGAGCCGAAGGCACGAAAGAGGGCACTTACATCGGAATGGTACGACACAATGTCGAAACGATCGTGGCGGCTTTGAAATAATGTTATTTCTGGAGAGAGAGGAGAGTTAACTTATGATGAATGAGATGAACGCATCACAGCAAACGTCGGAGCCTGTGGGGCTTACATTGCACGGAGAACACGGAATTGGTGCCAAACCGGCATCTGCTCCTCTTCGAGTAAGGAATCTGGCTGTCGCTTATCATAAAAAGCCTGTGCTCAGCAACGTGTCCTTTGATGTTCCTGAAGGGCAACTGATCGGGATTCTCGGACCGAATGGGGCGGGTAAGTCAACGTTGATCAAAGCCATTCTGGGGCTTGTGCCCAAGATGCACGGTGACATAGAAATCTTTGGACGATCTTATCGCGAAACACGGCGGCGTATCGGATATGTGCCACAAAGGGAATCTGTGGATTGGGATTTTCCGACCCATGCCCTGGATGTGGTCATGATGGGCAGATATGGACATCTGGGCTGGTTCCGCCGTCCTGGTAAAAAGGAGAAGGAACTGGCTGCTCATTGTCTGGAGCAGGTCGGTATGGGGGATTACATGTACAGGCAGATCAGTCAGCTATCCGGCGGACAGCAGCAGCGCGTATTTCTTGCGAGAGCTTTGGTGCAGGATGCCGATCTGTATTTCATGGATGAACCGTTTGCAGGGGTGGACGCTACAACGGAGAAAGCGATTATCTCGCTGCTGGAACAGCTGAAGAGGCAGGGCAAAACGGTGCTGGTAGTTCATCATGATCTGGCTACAGTGGAAGAATATTTTGATCATATATTGCTGCTTAATGGGCGTTTGGTTGCCGCTGGACCAACCAATGAAGTATTTGTGCCGGATACGCTACAGGACACCTACGGAGGCCGGATTGCAATGATCGGCAGTCGGACGGAGAAAGGACAGGTGTAGGTTATGTGGGACTGGGTGTTTTCCATTCTGTCTGATCCGAACACTCGTTGGATTTTGCTCGGCTGTTTACTGCTAGGCTTCAGCAGTGGCATTATTGGCTCCTTCACCTTTCTTCGTCGTCAAAGTCTGATGGGAGATACACTGGCTCACGCGGCACTGCCCGGAATATGTATTGCATTTATGCTGACAGAAACGAAGTCGATCGGATGGTTTCTGTTCGGTGCGCTGGTTGCGGGCATTGTAGCGACCTTCGGTATTTCGTGGATTACCCGATTCTCACGAATCAAGCAGGATACGGCGATGGGCATTGTGTTAACTGTATTTTTCGGAATCGGTGTGGTGATGCTGACACGAATTCAGCACAGTGCCAGCGGGAGTCAGAGCGGGCTCGACAAGTACCTGTTCGGGCAAGCGGCATCCATGGTACTCACGGATGTGTACGTCATGGGTGGAGTGTGTCTTGTGCTGCTGATCGCCTGCCTTGTCTGGTTCAAGGAGTTTAAACTAGTGAGCTTTGATCCTGGATTTGCAAGAGGTATGGGGCTGCCCGTAGGCGTTCTGGAACAACTCATCCTGCTGCTTACGGTCATTGCTGTTGTCGCAGGTATTCAGGCAGTGGGTGTGGTGCTGGTTGCAGCCCTCCTGGTCACTCCAGCGGCGGCGGCAAGATGCTGGACGGATTCGCTGGCACTGATGGTGCTGCTGGCAGGGATATTTGGTGCGTTAAGTGGTGCCGCAGGCACGTTGTTCAGCACCCTTGTCCCGAACCTGCCCACAGGACCGGTCACGGTGCTTGCGGCCACGGTGCTGTTTGCTGGATCGGCGCTGCTTGCACCAAGACGTGGACTGCTGGCTCGCAAGCTGCGTAGCATTCAGGCGAGGACTGAATACATGCGTGAAGAGCACGCATCGCTGCAGACCCTCTCTACTCAGACCAAGGTACAGGAACGGGGGGAGATATAGATGGCGGCCTTCTGGATTATTTTAACGGCAATATTAGTTTCCTCTGCTTGTGCCATTCTTGGTTGCTTCCTGATTCTGCGCCGAATGGCACTGGTGGGTGATGCGATCAGTCATGCCGTGCTGCCCGGAATTGCAATTGCGTTTCTGTGGAGCGGATCAAGAGACTCCCTGTGGATGTTGCTTGGTGCAACCGTATTTGGATTATTGACCGTATTTTTTATTCAGACCCTTCAGGCGGGAGGGCTTTCCTCGGATGCCTCCATTGGCATTGTATTCACGGCGCTCTTCGCCGTAGGCGTCATCCTGATCAGTCTGAATGCTCAGCATATTGATCTGGATCTGGACTGTGTACTGTTCGGCGAAATTGCCTATGTACAGTGGGATACGTTAACGTTGTGGGGCATGGACGTTGGGCCAAGAGCGGTGTGGATGCTGGGCATTACGTTGCTTATCATTCTTGTAGTAGTGGGACTGTTCTACAAGCAGTTCAAATTATGTGCCTTTGATCCGGCTCTGGCTGCGGCTTGCGGCATTCCGGTTGTGCTGTTTCATTATGCACTCATGGGGCTGGTGTCCATGACATCGGTGGCTTCTTTTGAAAGTGTAGGCTCCATTCTCGTTGTAGGCATGTTGATAGTCCCTGCGGCGGCGGCTTATCTGCTCACGGATCAGCTTGGCCGAATGATTCTGTATGCTGTGCTGATCGGTGTGGCTTCCTCTGTTGGCGGTTACCTGATGGCGTATGCGATGGATGCTTCGATTGCAGGCTGCATGGTGGCTGTAGCTGGCATTCTGTTTGTACTTGCGTTGTTGCTGTCACCGAAACATGGCATCGTGCTTCGTTATGTACGTCGTAAATATGTGGCACGTTGAACAGGGAGCATGACAAAGACCGTCTGCAGCAGCAGGCGGTTTTTAGTGCTTTATTTTTTGGGAAGATAAATAAAACGAAATGCTATAGCACGGAATACAGGTACCTTTGTTGCATATGGATGATCTGTGGTAAAATGTCGTTAGCTGTGACGTCCGGGGCGTCTGCGATTTCGCGGATACCGGGCGATCTTGTTGTTTTAGAAGAAAGATTTGGAACAAGTGCACGTAGGCGTCGTTTGGATGCAAGACGGTTTAATAGGAGAGAGAAATACTGGAGGAGGATTTACAGCATGAGTGAACTGAAATACAAGCTGCTTGCCCTGGACATGGACGGCACGCTGCTGAATGATAATCATGAAATTACACAGGAGACGTCCAAGTGGATACAGATTGCGATTCGTCGTGGGGTGCATGTGTGCTTGTCTACAGGAAGAGCTGTATACCACGCTATGCCTTATGCGGTGCAGCTTGGACTGGAAACACCTATGGTAACGGTCAACGGGAGTGAGGTCTGGAAAGCACCGCATGAACTGCATATGCGTCATCTGATGGACCCGTCCTTGATTCGCAAGATGTATGAGATCGGGGAGAAATATAACAGCTGGTACTGGGCATACTCCGTGGAGGAGCTGTTCAATCGTGACCGCTGGACGGATAACATCGACGGGCTGGAATGGCTGAAATTCGGATTTACCACCGAGGATGATGCGATTCGTCATCAGATTATGATGGAGCTGCAGGAGATGGGCGGTCTGCAAATGACCAACTCCTCTCCTGTGAACATTGAGGTGAATCCGGCGAATGTATCCAAAGCAACCGGTGTAGCCGAAGTATGCCAGCTGCTAGGCATAGACATGTCCGAAGTAGTCGCTGTGGGCGACAGTCTGAACGATCTGGCAGTCATTGAAGCTGTAGGTCTGGGTGTTGCCATGGGCAATGCTCAGGAGCAGGTGAAGCAGGCAGCGGATATGATTATTGGAAGTAACAATGAGGACGGTATTGCCCACCTGATTCGTGAACATATTTTGAAGGGGGAATAACCTTTGCTTGCAACCGTTGGCTGGATTTTAATTGTACTGCTGTTTGCAGTAGGTATGGCGGGCACGGTCTATCCGATTCTGCCGGGTGCGATTGCGATATTCTTCGCGTTTCTGGTCTACGGCTGGTTCTTCAGCTTTGATCCGTTCGGTGTTTGGTTCTGGATCATTCAAATTCTGATTGTCGTTGTGCTGTTCGTGGCAGACTACGTGGTCAGTGCTTGGGGGGTCAAAAGGTTCGGCGGCTCCAAGCTATCTACAACGCTTAGTACAATAGGTGTAATTATTGGGCCGTTTGTAATTCCGGCATTTGGACTTGTTCTGGGTCCCTTTCTTGGCGCATTTATCGGGGAATTAATTGGAGGGTCTTCACCTTCCAAGGCATCCAAGGTTGGATTTGGCTCTGTCGTCGGGCTGTTTACGAGCACGGTGATGAAAATTATTTTGCAAATCGTCATGATTGTGATATTCATTATTTGGGTGGTTCGATTCGCCTAAAATCCAGGGTTGGCTAGTTTAAGGCCGGAGAAAGGTCCGGTGTGGGGGAAAGAAGGGGAATTTGTTTGTCTAAGAAGGAAACATTCATTAGGGGTACGCTCATATTGGCGGCTGCCGCACTGATTGCAAGGGTGCTTGGTCTGGTGCAGCGCGTGCCACTGGAGCATATCCTTGGAGATATCGGTAACGCATCCTTTACGATCTCCAACACGGTTTATTTAATGCTGTTAACCGTTGCAACCGCAGGTATCCCAAGCACGCTGAGTAAAATGGTTTCGGAACGCTACGCGCTCGGACGCGCTGGGGAAGCGCAGCAGATTTACCGTGCAGCCCTGATCTTTGCGGCAGTAGCGGGTGTGGTCATGTCTGTGCTGTTATGGTTTGCGGCACCGTTCTATGCTAACCATATTTCCAAAGTGCCAGAATCCGTGAGTGCCATTCGGGCGTTGGCTCCGGCCCTGCTGCTCTTCCCGGCAATAGCAATGATGCGGGGGTACTTCCAGGGACGTGGTAATATGACCGCGGGCGGTATATCGCAGATTGTGGAGCAGTTCGCGCGTGTAGGTACAGCGATTGTTGTAGCATATGTGTTGCTGCAATGGAATTATGATGATCAGACCATTGCGGCGGGAGCATCCTTTGGGGGTGTGTTTGGCAGTATCGGCGCATTTGCCGTCATGCTGTATTTTACATTAAAGCTGCGCAAGAATGATCGTGCAGCACAACTGAATGATGAGCGGGCAGAACAGCTCCCGATGCGGGGCATCTATGCCGATATTTTCAAATTATCCATTCCGATTGTATTGTCTTCTCTGGCAGTTCCGGCAATCAACTTTATTGACTCATCCCTCGTTGTTCCACTGCTCAGTGGACGAATTGGGCTGGAGGAAGCGACCGGCGTGCTGGCTATTCTCGGTGCCAAGGCACAGAGTATTGCGGGTATTCCGCCAATTCTGGCAATTGCACTCAGTCAGTCTCTGGTGCCTGTTATCTCCGCGGCTTTTGCGCGTAAGGATGAGCTGCATCTGAAAAATCAGGTTACTTTGGCGATGCGGATTTCCATCCTCACCGGCATGCCGATTGTGATTGCGTTGTGTGCAGCGGCATATTCGGTTAATGGTCTGTTATTCACAAGTCCGGATGGAACGCCGATTATTGCACTGCTCACGTTCGGTACCATCTTCCAGATTACGATGATGACTACCAACTCGATCCTGCTGGGCGTAGGTAAACCGCGAATTACGATGATCAGTGTAGCGGCAGGCATTATCGTCAAGCTGATTGCCAGTTTACTGTTGGCGCCGATCTTTGGCATCTACGGCATCATTATTGCAACTGCACTATGCTTCCTGGTGATTACGTATTTGAACCTGAGGGTGCTGCGCAAAATGGTAGACTTCTCTATCATGGGTGATCGCTGGCTTGGATTCATTCTTACAGTGCTTATCGCAGCAGGAGTGGGCTTTGCAGCCAATTGGAGTGGCAACCAGGTATTCGGTGCCTTCCTGCCTGCGCGTGTATCCTTCCTGTTAACCTGTATGGTGGTTGGCGTGCTGGTCGTTGTGGTATACCTCGTTCTGATGGTGGTGCTTCGCGTACTACGTAAGGACGAGCTGGGCAGTTATCCACGGATTCTGCAAAAAATTCTCCGTCCGCTCATGCGTTTGCAACGCGGTGCCGGACAACGGGGATAAGCTGAGATAAACAAAGCGCTGTTCGCTATTGTAGCGAATGGCGCTTTGTTTTATTTTTTTTTGCAGATGTTGTTGTGTACGTTATGCATGTTTGAGTTTGGGTGCTCGAGCTAGTGAGTAATCTCCTGTATATCATGAGCCAGAGCAGTTTTTAGCATGCCGTACCGATGCTCATGGCTCATCTCGAAGAGCCATGGTCTGCGGGGGGCCGTCAGGTATCCGAGACAATCTCTTGTTTGGAGCCAGTCATGTCTCGTGATCGGCTCATACGGCGTATCCCCCCACATGGCCGTCAGATCTGGCGAATACAGACGCTGATCTTCTGGCAGCCATTCCTCGTTCAGCAGAGCTTCAGCATACAGCTTGTGATCCTGTGGTCCAGCGTGTTGTCTGGTGAACAGCCCGGGCCAATATTCAGCTCGTGAACCTCTGTGAGGTACGGCCCGCGCGTATTCCAGCACCTGCTGGAGCACCTGCTCTACGCCGAATAACAGGGCATACAAGCCTTTGCCGAACTGGATACGCTCATTAATTTTGCCAAAGTGTTCAATGACCCGCCCGGTGAGTCCTGCTCCTTGTCCAAGGGGGAAGATGATGTGATTCAGTCCGGCCAGATTGTGCAGATGAAAAGCGGGCTTGGAGAGCACTTCTTTTTGAAAATACGGATGCTGTACGACTCTGCTCTCAATATAATTCTGCTCATTAATAATTAGGGCCACACTTAATATAGAGCTGCATCGTTCCAGCCAGAAGCGCTCCCAGAACGGGGTCATAAACGCTGATACGTGAAAATGGGACAGCAGGTGGAAGCAGCTTCGACCGAGCCGTCGACTGTGAATATAGAGCTGCAGCTGCGGATACGCATCCTGAAAAATAAGGGCATTGCATCGCTCCAGCATGCGGTACATATGCTCCCGATCCTGCTGATTCAGCAGATTATGCATCAGATCGCTGTGCAGATCAGTCATATGATATCCGCCGTTGCGGGATACCATATGCGCCAGCAGGGCCCAGTGTAGCTCGGGGTACTGCTCGTAACAGTCCAGATACGCAGCTGTGCGGGTAACGTTACTGCGATTATGCTGCTGCGTCAATGTTTTGATGTCCTCAAGGATGATGCAATCATCCTCGCACACGAGTGCACTACTCGCTTGAATGCTGCGTGATGGTGATATTTTGCCTGTTCCGGGTAATAGCCGTTCAACCTCAGCGTGTAGAGCAGCTGCTGTATCCGAGTTCCAGCCCAGATCACGCAGAGGATGCCTCAGCTGGGAGGATGCCTGCCAAGCTGCCTGTTTGCCGCGCCATACTTCACGGGCCGCTCCGGGAATAGATCGAACCATCTGCAAAATCGAAGCAGGGAGATGGGATTCTGACGTGTCACTTCTGGTAGAAGTCATGAATGGAACATCCTTTCATGAAAAATGGTGTTTGATCTGCCAGGACTTGTGGTTATTCTAAGTATGCGCTGAACATTTGACTTCCAATCACCAATTTGCTTCACTAAGATGGAGACAAGGTACAGAAAGGGAGATGTGACTATGGAACAGATTACATCCAAGCCGGAATTTGATGTGGCGATTCAATCTCCGCGTTTGACGGTAGCCGTATTCAAGGCGGACTGGTGCGGGGATTGCAAATACATTGATCCGTTTATGCCAGAGGTAGAAACGAAGTATTCACGCGAACTGACACTGATTGAAGTAGACGTTGATCAGGTGGGCCCGGTAAGTCAGGAACAGAATATTTTGGGTATTCCGAGCTTTGTTGCCTATACGGATGGACGCGAACTGGTGCGTTATGTGAACAAGCTGCGCAAATCGCGTGAAGAAATCGAGCAGTTTCTGGATCGTGCCGTCGAGGTATATAACACGATTCACAAGTAAGTGTAGGGGCATGGTGTGATTCGTCTCGTTGTGACATGATGGAAAGCCGTCATAAGATAAGCAGGCAATGAATTGATGTAATACATGAAGGGCATACTGTGAGCATGTTTCTTAAACACAGGGCTGTCGGTTGAGCCGTAATCTGGTTCAAGACAGCCCTGTTTTCTGTGTCATCATGTAAAAAGCCACAGGCTGCTGAAGCCCAGATAAGATGCCTTGTGATACGCTGATGTGCAAAGCCTACTGTAGCCATTGAAAAATTTACTGCAAATGGCAGGATTATCAATTCAGCCAGTAGTTGAACTAATGCTGAAGTATTACATACGTAAGCCACACAACCAAAGCGATTTCTCTAAAGCAGGCAATAATATGACTAGCCGGTCAAAAATTTAACAGACGTTAACATTTTGTCACAAAGCACGACGTCAATGATGCTTTTATCCGTTATAATAAATTTAGTTGTGAAATTAGTGTCAAAGTGAAAAATATAGAACGACCATGAAGCGAAGATGCTCTTCGCCATCTTAAACCAACAGCGGGTGAGAAAAAATTGAAGCACTTAACATTGTTTAAATGGTTAACCGTATTAACCTGTCTTGTTATGTTCCTAGCTACTTTTGGCGGCGGGATTGTGACCAAAACAGAATCAGGCCTCGGATGTGGTAACGAATGGCCTTTATGTAACGGGAAGCTCGTACCTGCACATACTGTCGCCTCGTTGATTGAATACTCCCACCGTGCCGTGAGTGCACTGGCGGGCATGCTATCCATCGCTTCGTTTCTTGCCTTTCTACGATTTGGCAAGCAGCGTCGTGATTTGCAGCTGTTCTCATTTCTGACCCTTGTGTTTGTCATTATACAGGGAATTATGGGCGCTTTTGCCGTGGTATTCTCACAATCCTCAGCGGTCATGGCGCTTCACTTCGGATTTGCGTTAATTGCGTTTGCAAGCTCCCTGATGATGGCTCTGGGTATTCGACAGGAAGCCAGATATGGCGGTCTGGAGCGCCTGAACAAATATCCACGCGTCAGCAAAGGCTTCCGTAATCTGGTCTGGTTCTCCACGATCTATACGTATATGGTCGTTTATACTGGAGCATTTGTGAGTCATACAAGCTCTGCTGGAGGCTGCTCCGGGTTCCCGCTCTGTAACGGGCAGATTGTTCCTGAACTATCTGGCGGAGTAGCTGTAGCGTTTGCTCACCGTCTGGCTGCCGCATCGTTAGTGATTGTCATTGCGATTCTTGGACATTTTGCTTATCGTAAACACCCGGATAATCGGGAACTTCGTACGCTCGGTGTGTTATCCGTAATTTTGATTTTGATGCAAGTGGTTATCGGGATGTGTATGATGTGGACGATGAGTCGCCCAGAGGTGTATATGTTTGTTGCACTCGCACATATGCTGGACATTGCGATATTGTTTGGTGTTCTAACGTATATGAGCTTCCTGGTGTATAAGCTGTATCGGCCGGTAAATCGTCTCTAAGCTGGAACGATCTACGCCATAACAACGTGATCAAGCCTTACACAAACGTTATTGAAAAGCACGAATTGGAAAGTCCACCCTTCGGTGATACAGATCACTTGAATGGGTGGACTTTTGTTTGATGTTCGAATCAACAGGGCAACCTAAACCAAGTTATAATGAAGACAGGATTTGCAGCAGTTCTTGGGGGAGAAGTTGTACCTGTCCAGCAGCTGTGACATCATATATTTTGCAACATCAGTGGAAAGAGGAGGACATCTATGCTGCGTACGTTACTTGGTGAGAAGCCGCGGGTCAACCAAGGCATATTGAAGGAAGCGATGGATACGATGGCACATACGCTGGATTCATTTGAGCGCCAGATGCATGTGGATCATGATCCGAATCATGATTACAGGAAGCTGTATATATGGACACAAGGGCTGATATCGTCGTTGGATGAGTTGGAGCAGAGTTATTTCGCGGCAGCTCATTTTCGTAAAAAAGTGGTTGCCGGCTCTACAGAAGATATGACCTCTGCCGAAAAGGCGGAGTATGCACGTTATGTTTATTTTTATAAGGATGCATTTATTCGTTGCTTTGCCATTTTGGATAAACTGGGAACGGTTTTAAACGAAATATTTCAATTGAATACTTCAAAGACAAAGGTGCATTTCTCTTATTATACGGTACTTAGGCAGTTTGATTACCACCGGGAGCATCATGCGCTTGCTTTGCAATTAATCAAGATCAAGGAAAATTATCGTGAACCCATGAGCAAGCTTCGCAAGCGGCGCAACATGGAGATTCATTACATGAACTCTGAAATGCAGGATGATCTATGGCAGCTACATCAGACGATGAAGGGGAAAGTCAAGCTGGAGGATCTGGATCAGCATCTGCTGGAGATGCAGCAGGGTGTGGATATGGTCTGTGAAACATTGCATACGGCGTATCGCTATATCACGCGAATCTGGCGTAAACAGGGCATAAGGCGTTAATGGCATCAAGCCTATTACGTTAACTTATGAAATAATACCCTTTGACAAATCGGAATACTTGGACTATACTGAGTTGCAGATCAAAACTTACATGGATTTATGTATTTATTCTAAAGCTTAAAGCAGTATAAAGATGTAATATTTAATGCAGTTTGATCATTATACATGACAAACTACAAGAACTTATATAATCCTACAATTTCATATTTCTCTTATCGAGAGTGGCGGAGGGACAGGCCCGATGAAGCCCGGCAACCGATCAGTAATGATGGCATGAATATGTTTCATTACAGATGTTAGGTGCTAATTCCTACAGAATCATAGCAATTATGGTTTTGGCAGATGAGAAGGTCATTTCACGTGAAGAGCCATCTTTGTATCTGCAAAGGGCTCTTTTTTTGCATAGAAAGGGGAGTTTTCCTCTCCTTCGGGTAAAGATATATGTAGGTTAGGTGATGGGGAAGGAGCCGTACTATTGATTGAGCTGGTTGGATTAACCAAAACATATGGTAGACGTAGCAAGACAACCACGGCGTTGTCAAAGCTTGATTTAAGCATTCAGAAGGGTGAAATATTTGGCGTTATTGGTCACTCGGGTGCGGGGAAAAGTACGCTGATTCGATGTATCAACTTGCTTGAGCGCCCCACAGAGGGTGAGGTATGGGTAGATGGAAGGAACCTGACCGAGCTGAGCAAAAGCGAGCTGCAGCAGCAAAGACGCAAGATCGGCATGATCTTTCAGCATTTTAATCTGCTGTCTTCTGCTACGGTGTACGATAACGTTGCTTTTCCATTAAAGCTGGTCAATACACCCAAGGATGCGATTGACCGCAAGGTGAAGGAGATGCTGACGCTGGTTGGCCTGGAGCAGCATAGCAGCAAATATCCCGCACAGCTGTCTGGTGGACAGAAGCAGCGGGTTGGCATAGCACGGGCGCTTGCAAGTGATCCAAGCGTGCTGCTCTGTGATGAGGCGACCTCTGCACTTGACCCGCAGACCACAGATTCAATTCTGAAGCTGCTGCTGGATATCAACAAAAAGTATAATCTGACGATTGTGCTTATCACCCACGAAATGCATGTTATTCAGAATATCTGTGACCGGGTGGCGGTCATTCATCAAGGTGGCATTGTGGAGCAAGGGCCCGTAACGGAGGTGTTCCTGAAACCACAGCATGCAATTACTCGGGATTTTGTGAGTCGTGATCACGAGGGTGGAGTGGCGCTGGAAGAAATGGTGCTGGCGAATGCGGGAAGCGAGCTCGGGACAGGTGTATCGTCCAAGCTGGTGAAGGTGTCATTTCTGGGACACAAAACGTATGAAGCGATTTTATCCCGAACCGTTCGCAAAACGGGCGTGGACTTTGCCATTCTGCAGGGCACAATCTCTACCATCAAGCAAGTTCCCTATGGTCAATTGACTGTACGTTTTGAGGGCGATATCGGGGCCATCGAGCAGACTATATCTGAATTGACCGCAGAAGGACTTGATGTGGAGGTGCTGCGATAATGGACTTTTCAACAGTGAGTTGGGACGAGGTTGGCACGGCCTCTATCGAGACGTTACAAATATTGGCCGCATCCGGCTTGTTTACCGTTCTGCTGGGTCTTCCGCTGGGTGTCATTTTGTTCATGACGGGTCGTTCCGCATCAGCGAGATCACGGGTAACCTACATTATTTTGTCCGTCATCGTTAACATCTTACGTTCTGTACCTTTTATTATATTAATTGTTGCTCTTATTCCGTTTACACGTGTACTGGTGGGTACAGCGACAGGAGTGCTTGGTGTCATTCCACCGCTGGTGATTTCGGCTGCTCCGTATTTTGCACGTCTCGTAGAGAATACTTTGCGTGAAGTGGATCGCGGGGTAATTGAAGCGGCACAGGCAATGGGGGCGTCCACAGGACAGATTGTTAGACGTGTGCTGCTGCCAGAAGCGTTACCGGGGTTGCTTGCCGGAATTACCATCACAGTTGTTACGCTGGTTTCCTACACTGCTATGGCGGGTATGGTAGGTGGCGGCGGTTTGGGAACACTGGCAATTAACTATGGATACTATCGTTATCAGAATGAAATCATGATTATTTCTGTAATATCCATGATTATACTGGTCCAGCTTTTGCAGATGATTGGTGATCGTTTGGTCATTTATTTCACCAGGAAATAACACATAGATGAAAAAATATAAGGCGAAGGGGTTTTACAGATGAAAAAATGGTCTATTGTTCTACTCAGTTTGATGCTGATTGCAGTGCTTGCAGCTTGCGGCAACAACAAGAAATCGGACAGCGGTGCGGATAATTCTGCAGGAGCTCCGCGTACTGTTGAGCTGAAGGTAGGCGCTTCACCTACACCTCATGCTGAAATTCTGGAAAGCATCAAGCCTGCGCTTGAAGCACAGGGCATTCGTTTGCAGGTTGTTACATTCAACGATTACGTACAGCCGAATCAACAGCTGGAAGATGGCAAGCTGGATGCAAACTTCTTCCAGCATCAGCCGTATCTGGATGTACAAAATAAAGAGCGTGGATTTCATCTTGTTGCTGTAACGCCGGTTCATGTTGAACCTTTTGGCGGTTACTCCAAGAAGATTAAATCGTTGGATGAGCTGAAAGACGGCGCGAAAGTAGCGATTCCAAATGACCCATCCAATGGTGGACGTGCACTCTTGCTGCTGGCGAAGAAAGGTCTGATTACACTTAAAGACGATACAAATATTACATCGACAAAGAAGGACATTA
This sequence comes from Paenibacillus barcinonensis, assembly GCF_003217495.1. Classification (GTDB taxonomy): domain Bacteria; phylum Bacillota; class Bacilli; order Paenibacillales; family Paenibacillaceae; genus Paenibacillus; species Paenibacillus barcinonensis. The sequence goes on from NZ_QJSW01000009.1 coordinate 43,392, forward strand.
CAGCGAATCCGAAAAACCTGGATATCATTGAGCTGGATGCAGCAATGATGCCTCGTCAGCTGGACGAAGCAGACCTGGTGTTCATCAATGCAAACTATGCACTGGAGGCAAATCTTAATCCGGCTAAGGATGCGTTGCTAATCGAAGATCTGCAAGGCAATCCATATGCCAACATTCTGGTGTCCCGTGAGGATAACAAGGACGCAGATGCTATCAAAAAACTGGCTGAAGCTCTTCACTCCGAGGAAGTGAAAAAATTCATCAAAGAACGTTACCAAGGTGCAGTTGAACCTGCGTTTTAAGGTTCATAACCATTAGCCATAGCTAAGAAGCCCCGCTTTTCTCATCTAGAGAATTGCGGGGCTCTTTTCATTGATCTGCTGCACGTTTTAAATATTTTAATATTTGTGTTTCTCAGGATGTGGTTGATCAACCGCTTCAATGTGTGTCGGTGTAACAGCCTCTGTCAATTCTGTTGATGATAAGGAAGCAATGGGCTGGCGATGTTTCTGCTTGCGGTAAAGCGCGATGCTTATACTAGCTACAGCGCTTGCAGCAACAATGAAAATTATGACTCTTATGAGTAAAGCTACCCTTTCTGATTTTTTGGTAGAGGCTACTTTGTCACCGCCAGGAATTAGATTTGTTAGACCCAGCTCAGATTTTTTATCTACGGAAGCATTAAATTCCTCGTATGTATGGCCGTTATTGATTGTAATATGTTGGAGCACCATGTCTTCGAACTGCTTTTGACTTTCTTCAAATTTATGACTTGTTGTTACAAGTATGACACTAAAGTATCCTTCGCGTGTTAAAAAGTTTACTTTGTATTTTACCAACCCGCTCTGCAAAGAATCTCGCCATCCTAAAGAATATCGTAACTGATGTTTATCTTCTTCATACTTAGGCTCAACATCCCAGCGCAACACAGAGGATTTACTTTCTGCGGTGGCTTTCTCACGTTGTCCTTCAGGACTCTGTTGGTAGCTTTCAAGTAATTCATCTGCATCCAGGTCACTTTTGTCACTATCATTGATGTATCCTGTGTTATGGTACTCGAAAATGACGTTCCAAAATAACTGCATTTTCATGTTATACAGAGCTCCGATTTCTGATCCATTTGGAGGAGGAGAGTTTTCTTGCATAAACCTCTTAGCATTTTCCTCATCAAAAAAAGCGAAATTATCTGGAACATTTATTGTAGCTATACCATCTAAAGATATTGTTGCGGGACCATTCTGCCACTCAAGCCCGTCGGCTGAACCGTAGCTTCCTGCAATAACTTTTGCTGTTGAAAATGGAAGTGAGGTCAAAAGAAGCAAGGTGAAAACGAAGAGGTACCATTTCTTTTTCATTTTATTAATCCTTTCAAACGATCTGAGTAGTGATTTGCACATTAATATGTATGTTGCCGTTATCATCATAAGACCATGAGGACTTATCGAGAGTATCATAGCATTCAGATCAAGATCAAGATAAATTTGGATGATCAGGGTTTATTTTCAGCTGGAACGGATTGTGAACCACGGGCAAGTTGTGGGCGAGGGATAAATCTTTTATACTGGATGAGTGACTGTTCTTTGAAGAGGGGGATGAACGTGAAGGGAAAGATTGCCCTCATAACGGGAAGTGCCAAAGGCCTTGGGAAAATGACAGCACTTCGTTTGGCAGATCAAGGATGCCATATTGCCCTCAATTATGTGCACAGCCGATCAGAGGCTGAAGCACTGCAGGCTCTAATTATCGCCAAAGGCGTGCGCTGTATTGCTGTGCAGGCGGACATATCCAAAGCAGACGAGATTCATGCGCTCGTGGCTGCCGTGGAAGCGCAGCTAGGGCATATAGATATTTTAGTGAATAATGCGGGGCCGTTCGTACGTGAGCGCCGGGTGTTTGCGGACTATTCCGAGGCAGAGGTTCAGATGTTAGTGCAGGGAAACCTGCTGGGACCAATGATTCTGGATCAGCTCGTTCTACCGGAAATGCGCCGCAAGCAGTGGGGGCGAATTATTCATTTTGGCTTCAGTCATGCGGGTGAAGCGAGGTCGTGGCCTCATCGTGCAGTGTATGCTGCTGCGAAGGTGGGTCTGGTTTCATTTACGAAGACACTTGCCGTGGAAGAAGCACCTTACGGAATTACGGTGAATATGGTATGTCCCGGAGATATTCGCGGAGCGAACAAAGAGAAAACGATTGATGACATTGCGGACATACCTGATAAAGAAACGCCCAGAGGGAGACCGGGTAGCGGAGAAGATATAGCACGAGTGATTACGTATCTGTGTCTGGATCATTCGGATTTTATCACAGGGAACATAATGGATGTGTCTGGAGGGCTTGATCCAATTCGGCCTACAATACAATAGAGTATCTTTCAAAAAAAGAGCCCTCCGCTTCTTGCGAAGCGAAAGGCTCTCTGAGGTTTATTTCGTGAAGGATTGATTTAGAATACTTGTACGACTTCTTGTACACCCTCAACTTCTTCAAGAAGGGCGCGTTCAATCCCGGCTTTTAAGGTAATGGTGGAGCTTGGGCAACTGCCGCAGGCACCGACCAGTTTCAGCTTAATGATGCCGTCCTCCACGTCGACCAGTTCCACGTCACCGCCATCGCGTTGCAGGAACGGACGAAGTTTATCAAGCACATCAGATACCTCATCATACATGGTGCTTTGTGCGTTTTCGCTCATATTGTTCAACTCCTTTCCTCCTTATAGTATATTACAAACGACCACAAATTAAAATGGTCAAACAAAGCAGGTGAACTGAAATGAGACCAATTATTGAATTTTGTGCTAACAATATGCATTTTGGCACGGATGAAGTCATGGACCAGCTAGATGAAAATCCGGACTACGACGTCATTGAATATGGCTGTCTGACCAATTGCGGTCAATGTTATATGACACCTTTTGCCTTGGTCAACGGTGAAGTGGTTACCACGGACAAGGTGGAGGATCTATACAACGCCATTCTTGCCAAAATCGCTGAAGCGGATGCCTGGGATGCCCTCGATCTCGAATAACTAACCGAGATGGCGTTTGGACATCCAGAGCACACCGCTTTTCAAAATACGAGGCACACGTCCCATCATGGATGTTTTGCCCATGAGCCCAAATCCAGCCTTCTTGCCGAGTGCGCCTAATGTGCCGCGAAGCTTGAGTGGCTGGGGATTGGGCTTTTCGCCTTTCCAGAGCGCATGCTGAATATGAGCGATCTGCTCACCCTGAACCTCCGCAGCCTGACCACTTGGCGCATAAGGTACACTTGCACAATCACCTACGACATAAACATCGGTGTACTCCGGAATTTGATAATATTCGTTTAATACGACACGGCCCTGCGGGTCCTTGGTTACATCGAGGTCCTGAACGACCTTCACTGGCTGAATACCGGCGGTCCATACAACGGCATCCGTCTGAATCTGCTCGTCCCGGTTATAAATGGCATTAGGCTCAACGCGAGAGATCGCGATATGTCCACGCGTTTCCACCTGATGCTCACTGAACCATTCATGGACATAAGAGGAGAGACGTTGAGGGAATGCGGAAAGTACTCGCTCCCCCCGATCCAGAATGCTGATATTCAGGTCGGGTCTGCTCTCACGAAGCTCGGCAGCCATCTCAACTCCACTCAAGCCGCCGCCCACGATGTGAACATGTCCATAGGCCTTAACTTCGTTAAGCCGAAGATAAGTCTCGCGTGTTTTGCTAAAGCTTTGAATGGTACAGCTATATTCCTCGGCGCCGGGAGTGTTGTGGAAACGATCCGTACATCCGAGTCCAATGACGAGCTTGTCATATTCAAGTGCCTCCTGGCCTTCAAATTCAATCTGACGCTGCTCCAGGTTAATGGCAGTTACTTCACCGTAACGGTGGGTGACTTTCTCATTCACCGGAAAGTGGATGCGCAGGTCGTAATCGGATACGGTTCCTGCTGCGAGTGCGTAGTATTCAGTCTTCAACCCCTGAAAGGGACTGCGGTCCACCAGAATAATCTGTGTGTCTGCAGGAATTTTACCTTCCAGAAGTTCCTTGATGATCGTGAGGCCGCCATAGCCGCCTCCAAGAATGACGAAATTTTTCATGACTCGGCTTCCTTTCTGCATCAGTCCCAAGCTTTGGGGCTGTAACCTGCAGAACAGCTATGTATTGACATAGCTGCTCCGTGTGTTGTTTTGGTCTAAATCCAATATTTGAAAAAGTGAAAATCAAAATTTGAAATATGAAATCACAGTGAAGCATCACTCTGTATCGAACGTACCCCTGGTTCAAGCAAGTTCGTTCGATGAGTGATGCCTCTACTGCAGTCATCATAAATTCAAATTATAATTGATGTGAGTGAGCAAGATTATTCATAAACCTGAATTTCGTTGTAGAACGTATCACGCTCTACTGGAATACGACCTGCCCCTTTGACGAGCCAGATCAGCTCTTTGCGTGTCAGTCCTTCTGGTGTTAGTGCGCCAGCAGCATGACTGATTTTCTCGCGTACAATGGTACCATGCACGTCAGAAGCACCAAAGCTCAGCGCCACTTGTGTCAGCTGTGGACCAATATTAATGAAGTAAGCCTTCACGTGTTGAATGTTATCCAGCATCAGACGGCTGATGGCAATCGTTTTGAGATCCTCATACGCGGAGTTGCGGCGCATAATACTGGCGGATTTGCTTTTCGGCTGCATGGAGAGTGGAATGAACACCATGAATCCATTCGTTTCATCCTGCAATTCCCGAATCTGTACCATATGGTTAACACGATCCTCATAGGATTCGATGGAACCATACAGCATCGTTGTATGAGTACGCATGCCCAGATTGTGTGCTGTGCGGTGTACTTCGAGATAGCGATCTACGTTCGCTTTGTCCACGCGCATTTTTTTGCGATATTCATCCGACAGAATCTCTGCGCCGCCGCCCGTCAGTGATTTGAGGCCAGCCTTCTGCAGCTCTTGCAGCACTTCCTTGATGCTCAGGCCGCTGATGCGAGTGAAGAAATCAATCTCTGCCGCAGTGTACGCCTTCAGCGTAACTTCTGGATATTTCTCGTTTAAAGCACGCAGGGAATCGACATAATATTGAAAAGGAACATGGTTGTTATGTCCGCCGACAATGTGGAACTCACGCACACCCGGATGAATATGCTGTTCCACATAATCAATCATTTCCGCACCAGATAACGTATAAGAGCCTTCCTCACCCTGATCTTTGCGGAAATTACAAAACGCACAGCGAGCTTCGCAGACGTTGGTGAAATAAAGGCTCATGTTCTCGATAAAGTATACTTTCTTACCATTCTTCCGCAGATTGGCCTCATTGGCCAGCTGGCCCAAAGTCAGCAGATCATCTGTTTGATACAGATAGACGCCGTCTTCTACACTCAGCCTTACGCCGTTCTGTACTTTCTCCACGATTTCAGCCATTCTTTTGTCTGTGAACGGTGTTACCAATGTAGACATGCTGTTTCCTCCTGTTCTTTACCGGAATTCGAGTTGTGATGTGTAGGGCTTCTAAGCAGAACTACATAGCAAAGATGCGGTCAACTGCCGCCTTCTTGTGAAAGACTAACTCTTATTACCCGGTGCAGCCTGTGCTGCATGCGAAAAATTCTTTTTTCCTAAAATGAGTCTGACGACTCTATATGCATTGGGGACTGTAGTACAGTCTCGAAATGTGAAAAAAATTACAACTCCATATATGACCATCATCCGAATAAGTCGTGGCAAAATATTGACAGTTTCAGAGTGACCACCTATCCATTATAAACCTCGTGTCCCGGGGGTTCAATACACTGGGAAGAAAAAGGAGTTCAGGGTGAACGCGGAAACGGGTAAACATGACTTGAGCCCCTTGACGGGGTGGAGTATAATTTAAGGGAAGAGTCGATGAAAAGGAGAGTGACCTGGCATGATTAGCATCAGCGAAACAGCTGCGGACCGATTGAAAGAAATGCTTGCACAGCAAGAGACACCCGGAATGTTCCTGCGTCTTGGCGTAGCACCGGGCGGTTGTACCGGATTTTCGTACGCCATGGGCTTTGACGATAAAGAGTCCGATGAGGATATATATATGGACATTCAGGACATGAAGGTTGTCGTGGAGAAAGAGAATTTGAAATATTTGAATGGACTCGAAATTGATTTTGAAGAATCCGGCATGTCTGGTGGGTTCACCATTCATAACCCGAACGCAGTAGCAACATGCGGCTGCGGCTCATCGTTCCGTACGAGAGAAGAAGCGGGTGTACCGGATAAAGATTGTTAAATAGGGTTGAAATCAAGGCCTCTGTGGCGGATTAGGAATGAGCTAATTACGTTACGGGGGCTTTTTTTGTTAGTTTTTGAATTGTTGTAGCTTTAATGAGAGGAAAGGTTGACAGAATTAGTTGTAACAATTATAGTTACATTATAGCATTCTAAACAAACACAATCTCATAATAAATTTGATTTTAAGGGAGAGATCATTAATGAACATTGCAGTTATTGGTGCAACAGGTAAAGCAGGAAGTATCATTTTGAAAGAAGCCGCGGACCGTGGACATGAAGTAACGGCGATTGTGCGTAATGCATCCAAGCTGCAAGACAAGAGCCTGAATGTACTGGAAAAAGATGTGTTTGATCTCACGGCTTCGGACGTGGAAGGTTTTGATGTCGTTGTTAATGCATTTGGTGCACCAGCGGGCAAAGAACATCTGCATGTAGAAGTGGGACAAGCTCTGATTAACATTCTCAAGGAAACCCCGAATACCCGTCTGATCGTTGTGGGTGGTGCTGGCAGCCTGTTTACAGACGAATCCAAAACGCTGCGTCTTGTCGATTCCCCTGGGTTCCCGGATGCGTATAAAGCAACGGCTTCGAATCAAGGGCAAAACCTCAAGGATCTTCAAGCTTCCTCCGGCATGCAATGGACGTTCCTTAGCCCGGCTGGATTCTTCAATCCTGAAGGCGTGCGTACTGGCAAATATCAATCAGGCAATGATGTTATGATTGTGAACAGTGAAGGCAACAGCTACATCAGCTACGCCGATTATGCGATTGCGCTGGTGGACGAGATTGAAAATCCGCAGCACAAAAATGAGCGTTTTACAGTAGTTGGCGAAGCGAAGTAATTCCTTAATCCTGTTTATAAAAGATATCCATCTTTCAAACGAGCGCTGGTCGAAGCAGATCAGCGTTTTTGTTGTAGCTCGTCGCGAGGGAAGAAAGCTTGCACGGTAAGCGGCAGAGATCATTCGACCTTGTACCTGATGAGTCTATATGGGCGGTCTATAAGTATTTCTTTACTTATGGAAGGGACGGGGCGTATAATCCGTTGAGACATGAGAGATAGAAAGAGAGAACAAAAAAGAGAGGTAGGAATCATGAACAACGGATTAATTAATGCCATTATCGCTTATATTATGTGGGGCGTGCTCCCGCTATATTGGAAATTGTTTAATGATGTGCCGGCAGGTGAAATTTTGTCCCATCGTGTTGTGTGGTCATTTGTGTTTATGGGAATATTAGTTGCGATTCAGCGCCGCTGGAGTGATGTCAAACGAATCTGGACCAGCCGCTCACTTTTACTGCCGCTTACAGCCAGCGGACTTTTGATTGCGATCAACTGGCTGATCTTCATCTGGGCTGTTAACAATGGGCATGTGGTAGAGACCAGCCTGGGTTACTACTTGAACCCACTGCTGAACGTGCTGCTCGCCGTAGTTTTTCTTCATGAAAAACCAAACCGGGGACAATGGGTTGCTATCGCTATAGCAGCAGTTGCGGTGCTGATTATCGCTGTTGACTACGGGCGTTTCCCGTGGATTTCCATATCGTTGGCGGCCTCCTTTGGTTTATATGGTCTGGCAAAGAAAAAAATTAAGCAGGATGCTTCGGTGGGGCTGTTGTCAGAGACTGCAATTGTCCTGCCCCTTGCATTAGGATACTGGATTTATCTAGGGATTGCTGGTCAAACAACAGCCTGGACGCTTCCGCCAACGATGTTCTTCGAATTGCTGCTTTCGGGTGTTGTGACGGCGCTTCCGCTGTTGTTCTTTGCACGAGCAGCTGCGCGTATGTCACTCTCTACACTCGGATTTGTTCAGTATATCGGTCCAACCATCATGCTGATTTTAAGCATATTTGTATTTAAGGAATCGGTTTCTCCTGTGCTGCTTGGCGGATTTGCTTTGATCTGGACAGCACTTATCGTCTATGCTGTTTCATCAATGCGTGCGGCTAAAATGGCAAAGGCAGTGTAAATGAATTACAGAAGTAATAAGATATTATCGCGCAGCCCTTTCCGTCCTTTAGGATGGAGAGGGCTGTTTTATTACTGTTGTGCATAGATAAAGAAAGTTTGAATGATTCTTTTATTTACAAATAAAGGAACGTATGTTCTAATTATAGGAGTGGAAATTTTCGGATTGTGGAGGTTTTTTTTAACAATGAAGCAGCATGGAATTATGTTGGTTGTTAGTGTTTCGATCCTGCATGAGGGTAAGGTGCTTATCATCAAAGAGAACAAGGCATCTGTCCGGAATACCTGGAATTTCCCTTCAGGTAGAGTGGAGTATGGGGAAGAGCTAATGGAAGCGGCGCGTCGGGAAGCGAGAGAAGAGACGGGATATGATGTTAGACTGACAGCGGCGACAGGAGTGTACAATTTCATAAGCAGCTTGCAGCAGCAAGTGGTTTTGTTTCATTTTCTCGGTGAAATTATGGGTGGTTCGCTGAAGCTGGATACAGCGGAAATTGCAGATGCGAAGTGGATCACACCTATGGAACTATTCAATTCGGAATCACTGGAGCTGCGTGATCGAGTTGTGATGAAGCAGATTACAAGCAATATGATATCTAATAAAGAGTATCCATTGACGCTTTTTCACAACCAGATATAGAAACGGAGCAACATATGTATGAAGTCTTCATATTTAACTCGTTCTTTTTACTATTTATGGACTACCCAGACGGCAGCAAATGCTGCTGATGTGTTATATATTATGGCCCTGACAGTCATGGTGCTGGACCGCACCAATTCACTTGTATCTGCGGCCCTTTTGCCCTTGATGCGCAGTGGAGCCCAGATGTTAAGCAGTCTTGCTGCACCGCTGCTTATTCAACGGTTTCCATTGTCCAGACTGCTTCTATTGTCACAAACAGGGCAGTTTCTGCTATTTATTTGTCTTGCCTTGTATCTACAGCTTCATGCGGCTTCATCCTCTTTGCTGCTTGTATTCTCGCTTGTATTTGTGATGTCTTTTCTTGATGGATGGACAACTCCCGCACGTAATGCATTAATACCACGGTTGGTGGCACATGAGCAGGGTTTACTTAAAGCGAATGGGCTCATGAGTGTTAGTGACCAAGTTGTGCAGTTCGCCGGCTGGGGATTAAGTGGTGTAATCGTTGCCTTGATCGGTTCAAGCCCAACGCTGCTGATTACTGCTGTAATTTATGGCTTGGCTGCAGCCTTTACCATTGGAGTCAAGGAGCCAAACGACACAGACTTGGCGCAGAGCAAATTGCAATATTCGGCGGAAATTACAACGGATACGGGCATGAGCAGGTGGCATACCTTAACGGAAGGCTGGAAAATGATCTGGCAAACACCGCGTTTACGCGTGCTTACGTTCATGGATATGATTGACATGCTAGGAGGGGCCATCTGGGTAGGTGCATTTACATTAGCGTTCGTCCAGGTGGCACTTGGTCAAGGAGAAGAATGGTGGGGCTTCATCAATGCGGCTTATTTTGCCGGTACAATTGGCGGTGGATTGCTGGTGCTTGCTCTATCCAAGGTTATTGGACGCCGATATTTTGGAGTGATGCTGCTGGGTATGGCAGGGTATGGTGTCTTGACCGCAATATATGCAGTCAATTCGCAGCCGTTTACTGCATTGATCCTTGTGATGCTAATGGGGCCATTTGCCGAGCTTGCTATGATCAACCGACGTACGTTGATTCAGAGTAGTGTGGCTGCTCTAATGCTGCCCAAAGTGTTGTCTGCTCAAGCCTCGATGATGCATCTCGTATTTTGCATTTCTTTACTGGGTATGGCAGGGCTTGCCGAATATATCGGAATTATCAATCTCTATCTGTTCGCAGCCGTTCTGACGCTACTGGCAATCGCCGCGGGTCTGCTGAACTACCGTGCTTTTCAGGATAGAACGGTTCATCCTCAGAAGATGAATTAAAAGGAGGGAGTGCAATGGTCAACGATGATTTGAGCCCAAAAAATGGTCGTTTCGTTCGGCAAAGAAAGGGCCGCCTTATCTCTCCCTTTATATTTTCAATGATGATTGGTGTTATATATGCTGCGCTGATTACTAACGAAACGGCAATTATTTATATCAACAAAATTCTGCCAAGCACAGATGGAGCGGATCTGCATCAATATCTGCCTGTTATGCTTCCGGCTTTTATATATTCATATGCTGTGCAGAGAAAACGCATCATCTGGCTTGAAAACCTGTCCTTCAGCTGCATTCAAGCGTTAATTGCTGTCATGAGCTTTGCTGCATGTCTTGTGACTGCTATGTTGATCATGTAGAGAGCTATCGCTTTTCGTCTTGCTTTACCCTGCTCCTGTGCCAAGTCAGAGCACGTTTTAGAAGCTTTCCAAGGAGTAGCGCGTAGTGGAGGGGGGCGGGAGTGATTCTGTAGAAGCGAAGCGCTCGCGTTTGTCCACGGATTTTCCCCTATAAAGGGGAATTCAAGTAAATCCGAGGACAACCAGCGATCGGAAGAACACCCCGCCCCCGGAGCGTCCACCCGCAGCTCCGGCCCTAAACGCCTGAAGTGCCCTG
>NZ_QJSW01000009.1:54273-194682 GCF_003217495.1 Paenibacillus barcinonensis
GTTCAAGTAAATCCGAGGACAACCAGCGATCGGAAGAACACCCCGCCCCCGGAGCGTCCACCCGCAGCTCCGGCCCTAAACGCCTGAAGTGCCCTGCACCATCAGGCGCCTACCAAGCTTCAAGTCAATTCAACGCAAAAAAAGCACTATCCCCAAAGGGCCAGCGCTTTTCGTCTTGCTTTACCCTGCTCCTGTGCCAAGTCAGAGCACGTTTTAGAAGCTTTCCAAGGAGCAGCGCGTAGTGGAGGGGGCGGGAGTGATTCTGTAGAAGCGAAGCGCTCGCGTTTGTCCACGGATTTTCCCCTATAAAGTGGAGTTCAAGTAAATCCGAGGACAACCAGCGATCGGAAGAACACCCCGCCCCCGGAGCGTCCACCCGCAGCTCCGGCCCTAAACGCCTGAAGTGCCCTGCACCATCAGGCGCCTACCAAGCTTCAAGTCAATTCAACGCAAAAAAAGCACTATCCCCAAAGGGCCAGCGCTTTTCGTCTTGCTTTACCCTGCTCCTGTGCCAAGTCAGAGCACGTTTTAGAAGCTTTCCAAGGAGCAGCGCGTAGTGGAGGGGGCGGGAGTGATTCTGTAGAAGCGAAGCGCTCGCGTTTGTCCACGGATTTTCCCCTATAAAGTGGAGTTCAAGTAAATCCGAGGACAACCAGCGATCGGAAGAACACCCCGCCCCCGGAGCGTCCACCCGCAGCTCTCACCACATGTAGAGGCTCCTAACCCCGTGCCTTAGTCAATAAACCCTTCCATGACGGCTGTTGGCATCATGTTGGACTGCCAAGCGCCTTTACCGTATCCACCGTTATAGCCAGGTGTAGCCTGCGGCTCCCAGTAGAATACGCCTTTTCCTTTGCCATTTGGCAGATTGCGAATTTGATTTTTCATCGCAGCTACGAAGCTTTTGCCTGCCGCCGCCTGATTGTTGTCCATGCCAATTTCGGAGATCATGATCTCTTTGCCGTACCGATTGATCATATCCTTTGCATTGTTGACCGTGTTGGTCACCGCAGTATTCCAGCCGGAAGCGGAAGGGTAAAGCGACATAGCGATCATGTCAAAGTTAGCGCCGTTGTTGATCAGGCCGCCAATATTCCAGACATACAGCGCATTGTCGTCGCCACCGGCCAGATGAACGATCGTTTTGGTGCCGCTGCTAATGGATTTTACCGCATTATGTCCTGTGTTCACGAGCCATGCATAGTTTTTCATGTTAACAGAGGCTTTCCCGTCATCCCATAACATGCCGTTGCTTGTTTCGTTACCGATCTGTACCCAGTCCGGCGTAACCCCTTTGTTTTGCATAGCTGTCATCACTTCACGTGTATAATTCCAGACAGCGTCCATGAGCTGTTGGAAGGAGTAATTTTTCCATGCCGCTGGTTTGCTTTGTTTGCCTGGGTCTGCCCAGGAATCGCTGTAGTGAAGTGTGAGCATGACACTCATGCCTGCATTTTTGGCACGCTGTGCAAGAGCAGCCGCGCGATCCTTATTCATGTAACCGTTACCATAATCGTTCGATGGATTAACGAATACCCGAATACGAACGGAGTTAATTTGGTAATCCTTTTTCAAAATATCAATAATATCACGTTGTACCCCGTTTTTATCCTTCCATTTGTACCCTTGAGCCTCCATGCCGGGAACCCAGCTGATGTCAGCTCCCTTGGCAAAGCTCGGTGCGGCGCTGGCGTGCTGGCCTGCAGGCAGCAGAATAGAAGTAAATAACAAAACCAATGCCAGCAGAACGCTTGTCTTAACCTTGAAACCCCTTACATTTTTAAACATTACAACATGCCTCCTCGGTTATATATTGGAACTGCATCCTCATTATAGCCGTCTGGATTCAAACTGCTAAAGGGTCGGTTTGCAATATTTTGGTTGTTTTATTAACCACTCTGTCTTCCTGGCTTCTGCATCAAAGACAAAAAAGGCAAAACAAAAAGCCGTCCGAAGACGGCTTTTCTACCCGTGGCGCTTTTTGAAACATTGATCCGTATCCCGCGCCTCCATCAGCCTCCTGTTAATTGGAGCTAGTGGATCGGGTAAGGGACACGTTCAACATGTGATTAGAAATGTTGACGCACCTCCTTTCCTTGTGCCAAGAGTATATAACACTCTATTTCGAAAAGCTAGTCTTTTTTTCATGTTTACGCAAAAATTATTTCTCGGTTTGAAACATCGTCGTTTCCCGTGCATAATGACTCTTTGTGCCATCCTCATTACGGATTCGCACACTTTCATCGCTGATGCGCTCAACGATGCCGCGACCAACTTCACAATATACACCTGCCGGATCTTCCTGCCATGCTGTAACTACACATTGAGACAGGGCAGCGGTGAAAAATTCAATATTTTTTTGCAGTGTTCTAGGTTTGTTCGATTTCATGGAATAGAATACTCCTTTAAAATAACTATAATGTGGGATAATAACAACAGCCGTTCAAGTCACACTCTAGTTCACTTTACCTTGTCTATTGCCCTTTGTAAAGGGATGGAAAAAGTTACGGTCATGAGTTATCATTTACATAAATTTAACACTCCGTTAACATTCCGATGACGCTTGTAGTGGATTACGAATAGTACAATTATAGAAGAGTTTCGCAAGAACACAATCATATACAAGAAGTTCGAATAAGAATTCACATGCATCACATTCGGAGGCCAGACATGCATAAGGATATTAAGACAGGCAACTATGTTAACCGTGATTTGAGCTGGGTTGAATTTAACAGACGTGTGCTCCAGGAGGCTCAGGATTCTACGACGCCGATGCTGGAGCGGATGAGATTTCTTGGCATCGTTGCCAGCAATCTGGACGAGTTTGTCAGTGTCAGACTGGCAGAGACCAAGGAGAAGATCAAGGCTGGATTTACGCAAAAAGACTTCACAGGGTACACCCCTCCCGGGCTATACCGCAGATTAATCAAACGAACCGGGACCATGGTCGCGGAGCAATATAAAACGTATCGTGAACTCGTTCGTCTTCTCGCCAAGAAGGGTGTGCATATTCAGGAATATGTCGATCTTAATGTGACACAGCAGCGCGCGATGGACCAATATTATCATGACATTATCTTCCCCGTGCTGACCCCGATGGCGATTGACCAGAGCCGCCCGTTTCCGCTGGTACATAACAAGTCCGTTTATTTATCAGTTATGCTGCAGAAGGAGGACGAGCTGGATGGTGAGCCCTTTATGGCCATCGTGCAGGTTCCCTCCAATCTTCCTCGCATCGTAAAGGTTCCTTTGCGGGCGAATAGCAAGAAGAAAACCTTCATTCTGATTGAGGATCTGATCAAACAGCATGTGCATACCCTGTTTAGCGGATATGTGTCGCTGGCTGTGCAGGAGTTCAGAGTGACTCGTAACGCGGACCTTTCGATTAACGAGGAGGAAGCTGAGGATCTGCTGGAGGCGATTGAAAAGGAGCTGCGACGCAGACGGCGCGGAGCACCTGTCAGGCTGGAGGTATGCAAGGATTTCCGCAGTGACGCATTACAGGAGCTGCAGGAGGAATTTGAGATTCAGGACCCGATCTTCGAAATTGACGGACCACTGGATCTCAGCTTCCTCTCTGGATTTGTAGACAGTCTGGACGGATTCTCCCATCTGAAGTACGGTGCGGTGCAGCCCGTCTATCCACCAGAGTTTGTGCCAAGAGAGAGTCATTTTGAACTGCTACGCAAAAGAGATGTGCTGGTTCATCATCCCTATGAATCGTTCGAACCAGTGACAGATTTCATTCTGGAGGCCTCGGAGGACCCACAGGTTCTGGCCATTAAAATGACACTATATCGGGTAAATGGTGATTCAAGACTGATCCCGGCACTTGCTCTTGCAGCAGAGAGCGGCAAGCAGGTCACCGTCGTGGTGGAGCTGAAGGCACGCTTTGATGAAGAGCGTAACATCGCTTGGGCACGAAAGCTGGAAAAGGCAGGCTGTCACGTCGTTTATGGTCTGGTGGGGCTGAAAACACATGCCAAAATCATTCTCGTTGTACGGCGGGAGCAGCAAGGGCTGCGTCGCTATGTTCACGTTGGGACAGGGAACTATAACGAAAGCACAGCCAAAGTATACACGGATGTTGGACTGTTCACCGCTAACCCTATTATCGGGGAAGATGCATCAGAGCTGTTTAATGAGATTACCGGTTATTCCGGTCCGAAGGCGCTGCAGGCCTTCCGAGTTGCCCCGGATGGCATGAAGGACGAGTTGTTTTCTCTCATCCAGCGTGAAACCGAGCATGCCTTGAAGGGCAAACGTGCGAGAATTATTGCGAAGATCAATTCCTTATCCCATCAGGAAATTATTGATCAGCTCTATGCTGCTTCCCAGGCAGGGGTGCAGATTGATCTGATTGTGCGTGGTGTGTGCTGTCTGCGTCCAGGCATAGAAGGGCTGAGCGAGAACATCCGTGTGATCAGCATCGTGGATCGCTTCCTTGAGCATTCGCGGCTGTTCTATTTTGAGAATGATGGCAACCCGGACGTTTTCATCTCAAGTGCAGACTGGATGTCACGCAACCTGAACCGGCGTATTGAGCTGATGTGTCCTGTATTTGATCCTACATTGAAGAAGATGCTGGTGGACATTCTGAATCTGTCTCTGAACGACAATGTGAAGGCCAGACAGCTTATGCCCAATGGAAACTATGTATTCGTAAAAAATGAAAAGCCCCCGCTGAGAAGTCAGACGGAGGCGATGGGCATTATCCCTTGGAAGCCTGCTGAATGGAGTGTTTTAACGTAACTCCCCAAGCTTCTTGTACATCTTTGACGGCATCTTCCAGGCCGTTCAATTCCAGAAGAGGCTCGTCTGTACAGGTTAACATTACCTGCAGCGAGTCTTTTTCTTTGTGTGCATGCATGGTGGCGATGCTCTCAGCGCGGTTCATGGCTTCGGCTGCACGTAGCAACGAGCCGATTCGGTGAGCAAGCTGTACATCCGAATCGTTCAGAATGTCCTCATGCTTCTGAATCAGCTGAGGTGTTCTTTTTTTCGGGTGATAGTCGGCGGCAATGGCACTAAGAATCGTTTCCCGATGAGACAGTCCGTAAATGCTGGCGTTCATAATCCAGTATGCCGAGTGTTGGGTGTAGCGGAAATAGTTAATCTGTTTGCCAGCCATGTGCAGCATGGAGGCAGTGTAAAGAATTCGTTCTTCCGCAGCATCAGGAGCAGCTCCCTGCAAAGCAGTGTACAGTGTGAGCATATCCTGATAAATATGCTTCAGACGCTTCTGCGGAATCGGCGGACCGAAGTGAAGGAAATTACGAATGCTATCCTTCAGTGCATCTGGTGCGGCAGGTTGACCCGAAGCCAGGTAATCCCGTAACAGTCCATCTCTAAGCCCGGCTCCGCTTACGACATAACGGTCCCCTTGTATAAGACGAAAGACGGTTCGAAGAATCAATACACCAGGCACGATAATGTCAGCCCGATCTTTGGCGAGTCCAGGTACTTTTTTACGCTGGGCAGAGGTCATGTAGGGCAGGGAGCGTGCGATATTTTCCATCGCATCCTTACCGATTTCATAATGATGTGTGATTGGAAGAGAGTATTGGATTCGCTTTTGCTCCACTTTTGCCAGTGTACGCATTGTACCGCCCAGCCCGACCAGCGGCAGTCCGGGGTGCTCGCGAATCCAGTCCTGATCCTGCAAAGCAGCGATGACCTCGCTGCACAGCGCTGCTTCATTTGCTTCGGTCCATTCGTCCTCTCCTCCATAACGGGCATGTGAATTCACAGCACCGATCGGCAGAGAGACACTGTGCAGTCGTTCGCGATTGCGGAATACGGTGATTTCTGTACTGCCGCCTCCGATATCTACCACAAATCCGTCTGTCAGCTCAATGGACTGAATGACACCCAAAAATCCGTAGTAGGCTTCCCGGTCACCGGAGACACATTCAATCGTAAGTCCCGTTTCACTCTCCAGCCACTCGATAATATGAGCTGCATTGACCGCATTGCGAATGGCAGCCGTAGCAGCGGCGCGAATGTCCACGGTCTGGTAAGACTCGCAGGTAGCTTTGAATTGACGCAGAATCGTTACGGCCGTATTCAGTGAGGATCGCTGGATGGTACCGTCAGGTTCGACAACTCCACTGAGCCTGGCGGCATATTTGTCTTCATGAATGATGCGGTAGGCTCCCTCTTCATGTAACTCATAGATGACCAATCGAATGGAGTTCGAGCCGATATCAACAATGCCAAGTGTTTTATGTTGTGTCATAAATTTCTCCCTTCTACAAAGGTTCGGTTACCCGTAACGGTATAGGGCAGCCATCGCTTCCGGTGAGCCTGGAGGCGTGGCGGAGAAGGGCGTGGTCAGCATAACAACGATGATAAAGACGATGAAACAGGCGAACAAAATACAGCTCAGGGCAAAGCCGCGATTGCGTTTTTTGATAAACAGACGAATACCGATGACAAAGAGAAGTACCGTCACCGCAACCAGAACAATGGACATTGCGAAATAGGCTATGCCGTACAGTGATTTGAAAAATGCTTCCATGTCTTCTGAACGCTCCTTAAATCCTCATTTTGCCTTTACAAGTCATTCTTTAGTAGCATACGACAGATTGAAGCGTTTGAAAAGCAGAGTGGCTGTTGTCTCGTATTCTCGATTCAAAGCGGGACAGGTTCCCCGGAAAAGGGGCCCCTGCCTTGGACAATCATCCAAGAAAACGGAGCATGGATTGAGTATGTATAAGGTAGAAGCATTGTTTCAAGAGAGGAGATCAATTGATGTCGAGACAGTTAGCAAGCAAATGGCGCAAGACGGCGCTTTTAATGAAATATCCGGTTGCTGCCGCCCATATTCCGCAGACCAAAGCATTTAATTCATCCAATCTGCTCCACATGCTCCACTATTATGGAATGGTATTTATTAAGCCGATTGTTGGCGGCGGTGGATATGGTGTGATCAGAGTATCCCGAAGCGGTGGAGTCTACAGGTATACACATATGAAGGTTAGTCGTTCATTCGTTAATTTTGATCAGATGTATCGTTCCCTCTTACGTGTGAAGGCAAGACGCAAGTATATGATTCAGCAGGGCATTCATCTTGCCACCATTCACGGAAGACCTGTGGACTATCGAGTGAAGGTGGTCAAGACCGAGCAGGGCTGGGTGTTTCGTTCTTTGGTTGGCAGATGGGCTCGTCCGGGTCTTTGCGTAACCAATCTGAGTAAGGGAGGAACGATGCTGTCCGGCAAAAGAGCACTGGCATTGTCACTGCCTCATATTGCGAATCGGTACAAACGGCAGGAGATGCGTTCATTGACGCTAGCATGCACACATATTATGGAGAGTCAGCTTCCGGGTATAGGTCAGCTGGGCTTTGACTACGGGCTGGATCACTCAGGAAAAATATGGATTCTGGAAGTGAATACAAGACCTCAATGAAAATAGCAGAAAAGACTAAAGGAAATTCAGGAAAAACCGATAGTATATACAAGAGGAATGGTAAGGAAAGCGTTTGAAAATTTTCAAGCTTGGGTAATACATTCCGAGAAACGCTGGAAAATATGAAAATAGTTCTAAATTTTTGTTTATTCATAGTTCTACAGGCTGCTCATACGTCCTGTGTATAAATAATGTCCACAGTATCCACTGTTATATATTCTATGTTTTTTCCAATTATCAACAATCTATACACAGGATTTCCACATGTCGTTGTGGATAACAAGAACGCTTGTTCTCTTTGTGAATCTCTGATATGATAGTTTTGAGGAAAAAAAAGGAAAGGTTGTGGCGGGAAATGGCTATGTTATCCGATGAGATGTTGTTGGATTCCTACCATAAAGCGATCGAACTGGATCTCGAAGGAGATTTCATCGCGCTGCTATTGGCAGAAATCCATAAGCGCAAACTGGATACCAACGTATCTGCCATTCTTCACTAGAGATCCTCATTGCAGGCAATGTTACAGGTTTCCGGACAAGTCCCATAAAGAGACAGGCTGTACGATGCTTGTCTGACAATGGTGACAATACATCAGGTGATTGCAAACGCTCTCGGTTTCGTCTGCCATGTCAGAGGAAGCCTGAAGTTCGTAGGGGCTGTATGGTCCGGTGTAGTCGTCCAATTTGCCGCATTCTGACAGTCCCTGAAGGCAGTGGGGACAAGCCTGCTCCGGTACAACCAGACCGTTACACAGCGGGCATATATAAGACAAGGGTATCCCTCCTGATTATGGAATCATTCAGGAGTAAGATACCCTTTTTTGTACCAATTATGCGATTGGATCTAACCGATATAATGTACTTATCGTCAAATTAACGTTTCATATTACTGCTGTGTCCAGGGGACAGCTTCGCCTCAGGATCGAAGTATACTTTGGCATTGTTCACTGCCGTAGGCGCTTCACCGAAGCCGACAGCGATCAGTTTCAGCTTGCCCGGATAGGTCGTAATATCGCCCGCCGCAAAGATGCCAGGAATGGACGTTTCCATACGGGAGTCAACAACGATAGAATTGCTGTCAATTTCGATTCCCCATTCAGCAATCGGGCCGAGGGAGGAAACAAACCCAAAGTTAACGATGACATCGTCCACTTCAATGTCCTGAGTTTCTTTGGTTTTGACATGAGCAAGAGTGACCTTGGTAATGGTGTCATCTCCGTGAAGCTCGGTAATCTCGGTCGGTGTTACTACGTTAACCTTGGAATTCATCAGGTTTTCCACACTATGCTCATGGGCGCGGAACTTGTCCCGGCGGTGAATAAGGGTAACCTGCTCAGCAATAGGCTCCAGCATGAGCGCCCAGTCCACTGCGGAATCTCCGCCGCCGCTGATCAAAACTTTTTTACCTGCAAAAGCGTTTAAATCACTGATGAAGTAATGCAGATTTGTTTTTTCAAACTTGGCTGCACCCTCGAGTTCAAGGCGACGAGGTTCGAATGCACCTACGCCAGCCGTAATGATAACCGCTTTGGCATGATATTCATTCTCATCTGTCTTTACGATGAAATGCTGCTCTTCTTTTTTCTCGACCGATACCACTTTTTCTTCCAGACGGATGTTCGGGTTAAAATGGCTCATTTGCTCAATCAGGTTATTCACCAGTTCCTGAGCTGTTACTTTCGGGAAGCCGGCTACATCATAAATGTATTTTTCCGGATAGAGAGCTGCAAGCTGTCCGCCAAGCTGAGGCATGCTTTCAACGAGTGTAACGGATGCTTGACGCATACCTCCGTAAAATGCAGCGAATAGGCCAGCAGGACCGCCGCCGATAATAAGCAAATCGGTCATTTCATGACCGGAAGTTTGTGCAGTCAACAATCAACAACACCTTTCTTATTTTAATAGGTAAAGACCAGTATTTATTTTGCAAATTACGTCACATAATCTGCATGGGTGTCAAACTGTCCTTCCTATTATAAACGGTGTAATCAGGGTTGCAAAGTTAGCTGCATCATGAATCTGAGAATAATTGATGAAGATCAGATGAGAATAGGGTGAAATTGGAAATGAAAGGTTATGAAAAATAACAAAAAAAACCTTGATCTTTGCGAGAAATACAGATATCCTTGACCTGTACTGTGTATTTTTTTTGTCAAAATTAGAGTGATGATGTCAGGTCAATACAACCTCGCGTTTTGTGGAATCTTGTGGTTAATTTCACAACTTGAATCAATAATATGCGTATAGAATTTAAATACATTCACGAAGTTTACAAATCTCGTCATAATGGATAAGACCTCATCAATACTTGTAAGTAAGAGCATTCTAAGGAAGTGTGTTGCATTCCACCTGTTGAAGGGAGGGTGCGAGCAAAACCGGAAGGGGTACAGACATGAGTAGCATTCCCAAAATCGTCATCCTCGGAGCGGGATATGGCGGAATTCTGACAGCCCAGCGGCTGCAGAAGGAACTGAACTATAACGAAGCTGACGTCACATTAGTGAATCGGCATGATTATCATTATATTACAACACACCTACATATGCCGGCAGCTGGTACGGATAAAGTTGAACACGCGAGAGTGTCTATTTCCAAACTGATTGACGAGTTCAAGATTGATCTGGTGAAATCCTCCGTCAAGGAGATTCGGCTTCAGGATCGTAAGGTCATTCTGGAAGACGGTACCTTGTCTTATGATTATCTGATTATTGCACTTGGCGGGGAGCCTGAAACGTTCGGTATACCAGGTATGCTTGAGCACGCAATGACCATTCGCAGCATCAATTCGGTAAGACTGATCCGTGAACATATCGAATATCAATTTGCAATGTACAAAAACGACAACAAACGAAACCGTATTCGGTTCGTTGTGGGTGGTGCAGGGTTTAGCGGAGTTGAATTTGTTGCCGAGCTTGCAGACCGCATCCCGCAGTTATGCAGGGAATTTGATGTGGACCCTAAGCATGTACACATCTACAATGTGGAAGCGGCTCCATCAGCACTGCCGGGATTTGATCCCGAACTGGTCGAGCATGCCATGAATGTGCTGAAGAAAAAAGGAGTTACGTTCAAAATCGGAGTGCCAATCAAGCAATGTCTCCCTGACGGGGTTATTGTCGGAGAAGGCGAGAAGATTGATGCCGCTACAGTGGTATGGACTGGCGGAATTCGGGGCAATGCCCTGCTTGAACAGGCCGGGCTTGAAGTAATGCGCGGACGTGTGAAAGTGGACGAATATTTGCGTGCTCCCGGTCATGAGCATGTATATGTGATTGGGGACAACTCCCTTGTATTTAACAAGGAGGGCAGACCCTATCCGCCAACAGCACAGATTGCGATGCAGCAGGGTGTGAACTGCGCGAGGAACATCGTTGCTGCCATTCGCAGCAAGCAGGCTCAACCTTTTGAATTTACAAGTAAAGGTACCGTAGCCTCCCTGGGTAAAGGGGAAGCGATTGCTGTCGTTGGGGATAAGAAATATAAAGGCTGGAAGGCAGCGCAATTGAAGAAGCTGGTGGATCTCCGCTACTTGTTCATTATCGGAGGCATTCCGCTGGTCCTGAGGAAAGGACGGTTTTTCGGATGAGACATTGCAGTGTGCAGGTTCGCGGTCTGTTAACGCGAGATGAACTGGATCGTTACAACGGACTGATGCAGGTCGGCGGTTATCTGGAGGAACAGAATCAGTATGACCTCGCCTACATCGTACAGAAGGAAGTAGACATTCTCATCCTGCCAGCAATTGAGCGTCTGAAGGAAAAGAGTCGTGATCGTGACCGTGCGACCGCCGAGTTTCTGGAATCTTTGAAGGCTGTGGATGATGAGGAGCAGGATTGAGTCAAGTTGAAAGAGATGAATTTACACGAAACACGCCGATGACAGAACAACCCTCCAATCGCTGTTATCCCCAGATTAGTACGTAATAGGTATGCAAAAAAAGCACCACGGAGCAATCCTTAAAGGATATATCCGCGGTGCTTTATTTATGGGAATTAGATCAATAGCCTATTTTTACAGCTTCAGCATTTCTTCCAGTGAGCTTTCATTCAGCAGACTTCCCACATAGAATGAACCAAATTCGCCGTAACGTGCGCTCACTTCATCAAAGCGCATTTCATATACAAGCTTTTTGAATTGAAGCGCATCATCTGCGAACAAAGTAACGCCCCATTCCCAATCATCAAAACCGACGGAGCCGGTAATGATTTGTTTTACTTTACCCGCGTAGCTGCGGCCGATCATGCCGTGACTGCGCATCATCGTACGACGCTCATCCATGGACAGCATGTACCAGTTATCGTTCAGCTCGCGCTTTTTGTTCATCGGGTAGAAGCAGATGTATTGGCGCTGTGGCAGCACCGGCTTGAGACGGGCCACAATCTCCGGATTTTGCATCGGATCTTCGCCCTCTTTGCCAAGATAGTTGCTCAATTCCACTACGCTGACATATGAGTAGGCTTTCGTTGTATACTTGGCAAATGTCGTTTTGTTGAAAGCGTTCTCTACTGCCTTCAGGTCTTCGAGCGTTTCGCGCAGATGCATCATGACAAAGTCTGCCTTCTGGCCAATCACCGTATAAACAACGGTACTGCCTTGGGAAGTCTCCTCAACGTTTTTCCAATCGTTCCAAAACTCCTGGAGCTCGTCCAGGGCAACAGCGCGCTCTTCATCATCGGCTGCTTTCCATGCGGTCCAGTTCATGGAGCGAAAATCATGCAGGGCATACCAGCCCTCCAGGGTTGATGCTGCTTCGTTCATGGGTTTTGTTCCTCCTGCAGGTTATATTTCCAAATCCCGGTAAGGGATGGTTAAATGCTTTATCGTTATATTGTATCCCATCATGAAGCAGAAGGGCAAATGATCTTCTCGTGAAAATCGGCAGATTTGTCCAGAAAGTTCGTTGCTTCGCCACATTTTTTGCGGTAAACTTACTACTATCCAGAAGAGAAAACCGAATGTGTGAAAGAAGAGGTGAACGTCAGCCAATGCAATTTATACCGGTGCTTGTGTTAATGGTATTATTTTTTGTTATGATGTTTGGTATCGGTTTCATTTTGAATATGCTTATGAAGACCACCTGGTTTCCTTCCTATTTGTTTGTGATCGTTATTTTACCTGTGGTGGTGTATTCCTTATGGGATCACTCGTCTACGCTGATGTCACATCTGGGATCGTTCCAGCTTGTAGACTATATGACAGGCGTTGCCGGATTGGCGGGGGCCATTATTAGCGGATGGGCGATTCAGAAGCTACGTCTGGGCGGATATCGGATGTTCTGATGGATGGAAAGTGGGGGCAGCTGCCACACTGGGTTGGAGAAAGTCTTGTCTTTGACGCAAACGCTTACGCGTGCAAAGGAAAGGCTTTTTTTGCATGCTTGCTTATGTGATTTTGTTTATATACATCGTTAAGCAGGGGAATGTCTGTCCGCTTTTTCTCATATATATGAAGTAATGAATGGACTATATTTTCACTTGTAATCCGCGAGCACAGCTTTTATAGTAAACTAGTTGCGCTATGGAGTGATTTATTTTTATTTGAAAATTCGCCCAATTCTGCGAAAACGTGAACGATGTCGATCTAGGACGAAACGGAGTGAGAACAAGTCTGTTTTTTACCTGTTTTTGAGCATTTGAGGATCAGACTTTTATGATAGAATAGATAAACAGTCTTTGGGAAAGAGGAGATCAAGTTATGCGCATGAAGAATTTGCATCATTATACCGAACATCATCGCTACTGCGTATACAGGGAGTTTGGACTAAGCGCCCTGGACGACCGCATGCTTACAGGAGCTTACCAGCCTATGGTAGGTGCTTTTGCGGTCGGCTTGTATCGGCTGTTTTTTCAGCATCTTCCCGGAGAACAGGTCGGTTATTCCCCGCTGGAGCAGCAGCGTAGATTATTTATGACCCTGGGGCTGGAGCCTAGTGAGAAGGGGCGTAAATATCTGGTGGAGCAGGCGTCCAAGCTGGAGGCGGTAGGCCTTCTTCAGACGTCACGGGTGTATACTCCCGAGAATGATGATTACATCTACGAGTATGAGCTGCAGCCTCCGCTCTCACCGTCAGAGTTTTTCCGTACGCAGCATTTGACACTGCTGCTTCGCGATAAAATTGGCAAGTTTGCAGTGCTTTCCCTGCGAGCCGGATTTTCGGCTGTCGAGAATGGGGAAGTGCCTTATACTGCTGCGAATAAAGAAAATATTTCGGTTCCCTTCTACGATATATTTGAATTGAACACCCACGTTATTGATTATGAACTGGAACAGGCACTGTCCGAAGTATCCAGCTCAGCGCAGCGAACAGGCACCAATGATGCGGCAGAAGAGATGACGCTGAATTATGCCGACATTATTTTACGATTCCCGCGGGAGTCTGTGAACCGTCGTTATGTGGAGCAGTTGCGATTTGATCATGATCAGCTTGGCATTGTCAATTATGTTGTGAACAAGTTTAATCTGAGTGTGCAGGATGTATGCCGACTGCTGGATGAGGATGATATTTTTAATCCGCAGGGCCAACTGCTGTTGGATGAGCTGCAGCACAAAGCCAGCATGCAATTCAGACAGACGAAGAAGCGCCAGGAGCAACAGACGGTACAAGCCGCCAAAGTGGTTGCACTCAGGCAGCATATGGAGGAGCCAGAGCCTTATGCTGATGCAGGTGAGCCGCCGGTAGAGCATGTCGTGCAGATGGAGTATTATGTTGAGGTTCCGCCGCAGTTTGCAACCAAGTGTGATATTCACCAGTACAACATGATGCTGCGCAATGAGCCGTACACCCGTTTGCTTCAGACGTTTTTCCCAGGAGCTGTGCCGGATAATCTGATTGATATTTTTGCGAAAATAGATCTGAGCTACAAGCTGCCTGGAGAAGTGATCAACGTCTTGATTCACTATTTGATGGCATTGCTTGTATCGGGCGGAGAGCAGCGAATTAACCGGAATTTTGTAGAGGCGATTGCCTCTAATATGCTGCTCAAGCAGGTGAATACGTATGAGAAGGCTGTGCAATATATTCGTGATCAGGCGAAGGTAAAAGGCAAGCAGGCTGCAGGAGCAGCTGGAACCCGTACCCGTACATACGGCAAAGGAACCAAGGCCAAACCCGAAATTCCGATTGTACAAGACATAAGCCATGACGAGGACAGCGTATCCGAGGAAGAGTTTGAAGAGATGATGCGTTTTGCCCAGCAGATGCAGGCCAGCAAGCAAAAAGGAACTTCATAATCTTATAAATAGGCGGGTCCCCTATACACAGGTGGCTCGCTTTTTTTCAAAGGCAGAGCGTATACAGGTGTTATGGATGTAAGGAGGCAGCGATGGAGCTGCTCCAAGAAGCGCTGAATTTGAATCCGACCTCACACTTTCCTTATAGTTGCTCCAGGCAGGGGCATTCGGAATACAAGGAATAAATATATTGTTAAAAGCTCCACAGCCCTCACTCCATTCCCTCCGGGGAAGAGACAGGGTTGTTTTTGCATTCGCAAATATACTCCTGGGCATGTATGGATACGTTATAAAAGCTAACCTGTGCTCTACAGGCCAAATTAAAGATTTCGAGGTATAAATTAAAGAAAAATTTTGCGTGACACGTATATGTCAGAGGGTGGGTGATATAATGCAAGACAGAAAAAGAAGCAGCAAAGGGGGAGCCAGCTTGAAAATTGTTAGCGTTTACAATAATTTTTTCAAAAATAACATGTTTATGAAGATGCTGCTAATCTTTTCGCTGATCTCGATCGTTACGATTATTACACTATCCTATATTATTTTTCTGTCCGTATCGGATTCCACCATTCGCCGGGAATTGGCCATTCAGAAGGCGGCGATGGAGCATGTAGACCGCTACATGCATCAACAGTATGAGTCGGTGCAGAACATGGTGCGGGATATGCATCAGAATGAGGCTTTGTCGGCCAACATCACGTATCTGCTGAATCACTCGTATGCCGAATATGCTCAGCATATGACGAACGGGTATTACGCCAATCGCGATGACTATTCGGCCGAGGTGCTTAAGCATTTTCAGAACATTATCGACCGCAATTCGGACATTCATCAGTTGATGTTATACAGTGCCGAGAAGCAGAGCTTGCTGATGTTTAATCAGTACAAGCAGTTTCGCAAGCTGGACGCCAACGTAGCGAGATCGTATATTCCCGATGTGATGGCGATGGAGATGCCCAATATCAGTGCACCCAATTACTGGATTCGCAAGGCCATCAATCTATGGGACCCAGAACTGTATGCCATTCGTGTGCCCATTAACAATACACAGACCTTGCGCAATATGGGGCAGTTTCTCATTTTTTTTGACTCAAAAGGCATCGGCAGTGCACTGGATAACTATGAGCGGAATCTGAAGGGGGACATCGTGGTGCTGTCCGCTAAGGGCACGGTATTATTTGATTCCAGCGGCATGTACTACGGGAAGAAGTACCCTTATGTAGAAGCGGCAGATTCCTTGTTTGACCAGACCGATATGGATGCGATGAAAAAGGAGCAGAACATGTATGTGAACCGATTTGTGTCTGCGGATCAGGGGTATGTCGTCATTGGCACAGTGCCTGTGAGAGAGATGGCAGAATCGTATGCAGGCATTCGGAATACCATCATTTCTATTAGCTTTATTTCTTTGCTGTTTGCCGTGCTTGTGCCTGCCTTTTTCATTATTAACTTTGCCAAGCGTACGCGCAGAATCATTCGTTTCACCCAAAAAGTAAAATACGGCAATTTGTCTGCACGCATTGATGATGCCAGAGAGGATGAGCTGGGACAAATATCGCATAGTTTTAACGATATGCTGGATGAATTGAATCTGTACATTGAACGAGTATACAAAGCGGAGATCAGGCAAAAGGAGACCGAGCTGGTAGCACTCCAGGCACGAATAAATCCGCATTTTCTGTACAATACACTTGAAGTGATCCGCATGAGGGCCATTTCGCAGGGGGCAAGAGATGTAGGGGAGATGATCTACAGCCTGTCGGTGTTGTTCAAAAGTCTGGTGCAGCAGAAGCCGAATTACACGCTGAAAGATGAGATGGAGGCCTGCCGCTTGTATCTGGAGCTGTTCCGTATCCGCTACAAGGATATTTTTATATATACGATACAGATTGATAACAAGTATTACGAGCACCCTGTCGTGAAGCTTTCGCTGCAGCCGATTATTGAAAATTATGTGGTCCACGGGATGCGAACAGAGTGTAGTGACAATCGCTTGTCGATCAAGGTGGAGGAGAGCGGTGACATTTTGCAGATCGAGGTGTGTGACAATGGCAAAGGAATTGAGCCTTCCCGGCTCACGGAAATTCAGGAGGAGCTGGAACGTGCAGAAGAATCCGGCCAGATGTTTGGACTGCGAAGTGTACACAGTCGCTTGAAATATTTGTACGGTCCACAGTTCGGTATCACGGTTGAGAGCACTCTTGGAGAAGGGACTATGATCAGAGTGAGATTTCCTTATCAATACGATTCTTGAGACTTTCTTATCAATACCATTCTTGAGATTTTTCCATCAATGCCATTCGGAAGGGAAGGGTGTATGACATGTACAAGGTTTTTATTGTGGACGATGAGCCGTTCATCATTGAGGGATTATACGATATTGTGGATTGGGCTGCATTTGGAATGGAAATTGTAAACCATGCGGGCAACGGACAAGCTGCTCTGCAAGCTCTTCCCTGTCAGCCGGTGGACATTCTGATAACGGATATCTCCATGCCCTTGATGAACGGACTTGAGCTCATCCGGGAAGCCCGGCGGCTGCAGCCGGAGCTGAAGGTGATTATTCTCAGTGGATTTAATGAATTTGAATATCTAAAAGAAGGCATGAAGCTGGGTATCGAAAACTACCTGCTCAAACCGATTAACGTAGACGAGCTGGAATCCACGCTTCGTAATACAGCAGCGAAGCTGGATCAGCTCGTTACACCGCGTCTGGAAGAGAAATACGGGATTCAGATATTAAAGGACAATATTCTGCATCGTTGGCTTACCGGGCAGATTGCGGCCGCGGAATTTGAGGAGCGTGCCCGGTTCATGAATCTTTCATTGGCTGCACCTTATGTTACCGTTGCCGTGCTGCGTGATCAAGGTCATAAAGGTCAGGTGCAGAGGTCGGAGCTCCTGTTTGCACAAGTTGAACAGCTGGTTGCCGAGCATCCCCACCTGAATCTCTTTCAGGATATGGATGGAGATGTCGTTGTTGTAGCCAACATAGGAGACAGTGCGGAGGAAACAGGCAGGCTGATGTCAGGCTTGCAGGAGCTGGCAGACGGACTTGCATTGACGTATCCTGATCTGCACATGGGTGCAGGCCGCCTGGTGCAAGGACTTTATCAGGCGCCGGCCAGTTACGAACAAGCCAAAAAGGCGCTCCAGTACGTAATGATCTATCCTGATCGTCGGGTGATAGATTATGCAATGCTGGACCAGCGAGGTTATGCGGGAGTGTCCTTTTTTATAGATTGGAAGGCCTACGTCAAACTCATTTTGTCCCGCAGTACGGAGCAGCTCGCGGAGCGAATCCGCACCGATTTTGAACAGCACCGTCATGAACTAACCCCCGAGCAGCTGCAAAATACAGCTCTGGAAGTGGTAATTCGTTTCAAGATGGAGCTGGAAAGCATTAAACATGCGGAGGAAACAGCAATCTATCAGCAGGGACTTCGTCTGGTGCTGGATAGCATATCCTTTGAGGAACTGGTACATGCATTGCAGCAGGTGGCGACCCGGACGGTGGAATCCCTGATTCAGGACTTGAGGAATCCCATTGTGAGTCAGGTATTGCAACACATTGAAAAGCATTATGCTGAAGAGCTTTCCTTGAAGCTGCTTGGTGCGCAGTATCATCTTCACCCCGTTTATTTGGGTCAGCTTTTTCATAAAGAGACAGGAGAAACATTTGCCGAATATATCAACAAGTACCGAATCGAGCGTGCCAAAGAGCAATTACGCACCTCCAATCTCAAGGTCCATGAGATCGCCCGGAATGTAGGGTACTGGGAGACAGGGTATTTCTATAAGCAATTCCGCAAATATGTAGGCATCTCACCGACGGACTATAAAGTGTTTGGTTGACCAGATGACATTTCTCTTTAATTTGTACCTCGAAACCTTAAGTTTATCTTCTTTTTGTAAATGCTTTCATTCGATAAGGTTAAAGCAGTTAGTTGATAACAGCAAGGGAACAAAAGAAGGAAACACAAAAAGGGAGGATCACGCAAATGAGTAAAGGCAAGAAACGTTTCTCGCTCGTTCTTTCATTGTTAATGGCTGTTACGCTTGTGCTTAGTGCATGCGGTGGCAGCAAAGAGGCTTCGGAATCCGGCGAAGCAAAGGACGATACTGTGCAGTTGATCTGGTACACCATTGGCACCCCGCAGAAGGATGTCAATAAAGTCATGGAGGAAGTTAGCAAGTACACCAAAGAGAAAATTAACGCCACTGTGACCATGAAAATGGTGGATTGGGGTGATTACCCTCAGAAGATGCAGGTGAACGTAGCATCTGGTGAACCGATGGACATTATCTTTACTTCTGCCGGAGGTTTTGACTATGTGCAAAATGCCAGAAAAGGCGCATTTCTGGAACTGGATGAATTGCTGCCCAAATACGGTCAGGACCTTACCAAAACGATAGATCCGGCTTTCCTGAGTGGTTCCAAGGTAGACGGTCACAACTACGGTATTCCTGCCAACAAGGAGCTGCCGCAGCAGGAGGTTTGGCGCTTTAACAAAACGCTGCTGGATAAATACAAACTGGATATTTCGGGTGTTCGGACGTTGGACAGTCTGGAGCCTTTGCTCAAAACGATCAAGGAAAATGAGCCAAGTGTTACCCCGTTTGCAATGGATAAAAACTACGTGCCGTATGTGCCGTATGATTATGTGATTCAGAACCTGCCGATGGCTGTAAAGCTGGACACAACCGATTACAAGATTGTGAACATTCTGGAGACACCAGAAATGAAGGAAGCGCTTACCACGATGAGCAAATATTATAAAGCCGGTTATGTGTCACCAGAAGCAGCAACAACCGGCTCTACCAACGATCTGACAACATCGGGTAACTGGTTCCTGGATCGTGCTCAGACGCAGCCGCTTGCGGACAATCAATGGTCAGCAAGTTATGGTTATCCTGTCGTATCTACCCCGGCAAGTGATGCCATTATTACAAACACATCCGTACAAGGCTCCATCATGGCGATTTCGGCCAACTCGGAATACCCGGAGAAAGCAATGGAATTCTTGAATTTGCTGAATACAGACCCTGTGTTACGCAATATGGTGGACTCAGGCATTGAGGGCACACACTACAAAAAAGTGGATGCTACGCATATGGAAAATTTGCCTGAATCAAAAAACTATGACATGCCTTCCTACTCCCTCGGAAATAACATGCTGCTCTATCTCAACAGCAAAGACCCGGATAATAAATGGGAGGAGTTCAAAAAATTCAATGCAGAAGGCGTGGACTCGCCAATCCTCAGCTTTAACTTTGATTCAAGCAAAGTATCCGCCGAACTGACAGCGGTACAGAACGTGAAAGAGCAGTATTGGGCAGCATTGATGACAGGCACAATTGACCCGGCAACCAATCTGGATCAAGTGATTGAGAAATTCAATCAGGCTGGACTGGAAAAAGTGATGGCTGAAGCCCAAAGCCAGCTGGATGCCTGGAGAGCAGAGAACAAGTAAGGATACGAGAGATGGGATCGGGCGGCTGCTTGTAGCGTTCGATCCTTTTTCATTCACAGCCTGAAGGAGGATATCCGCAATGAGTACATTTTTAAAAAATCTGATCAAAAACCGAGTCATGCTGCTCATGGTGCTGCCCGGTGCCATCTGGTTTTTCTTCTTCTCTTATCTGCCGCTGGTGGGCACCGTCGCTGCCTTTAAGCAGTATCGCTTTAGTCGTGAAGGCTTCTGGGCCAGTCTTATGAAGAGTGAATGGGTGGGTTGGGACAACTTCAAATTTCTCTTCAGTACAAATGATGCCTGGCTGATTACACGCAATACCCTTTTTTATAACATTGCCATCATTTTTCTGGGTCTGGTTTTTGCCGTTGGACTCGCGATTCTGCTCTCCGAGCTGATTAACAAGCGTCTTGCCAAGCTGTATCAAACCGGGATGTTTCTGCCTTACTTTCTGTCCTGGGTTATCGTCGGTTACTTTGTATTCAGCTTCCTGAGCATGGATCGCGGTATGCTGAATCAGATCATTGGGTGGTTCGGGTTCGAACCGATCCAGTGGTATTCGGAGGCCAAGTATTGGCCATACATTCTGATTTTTGTTGCGTTGTGGAAAACGATTGGATACAACAGCATCGTCTACCTTGCCTCTATTCTGGGCATCGACAAGTCGCTGTATGAAGCCGCCATGATTGATGGTGCGAGCAAATGGCAGCAGATTCGCAACATTACTTTACCGCTGCTGTCTCCCATCATTACGATAATGACCTTGCTGGCCGTGGGCCGCATTTTCTATGCTGACTTTGGTCTTTTCTATCAAGTGCCGAGAGATTCGGGGACACTGTATTCCGTTACAAATGTAATTGATACGTATGTCTATCGGGGTCTGAAAACAAGCGGCGAGATCGGCATGAGCACAGCAGCAGGTTTGTATCAATCGGTTGTAGGTTTTGTGCTCGTCATCATCTCGAACTATGTAGTTCGCAAAATAGATAAAGACAGCAGCTTATTCTAGGATAACGAGAAAGGAGCGAACCTCTGTGGCTCAAGTTAGGCTTGTCAAAAAACGTGACTTCCACCACGTATCCGCTGGCTGGAACGTGTTTATGAATATCATTGCCGGATTGTTTGCATTGATCTGTGTATTTCCCTTTATTTTTGTCGTCATTATCTCTTTTACGGACGAAAAGGTGCTGGCTCGCGACGGGTATCGCCTGATCCCGGCGGAATGGAGCCTCGCGGCTTATCAGTTTGTCTGGCAAAGCGGGGATACCCTGCTGCGAGCGTACGGGGTGACTATTCTTGTCACCGTGCTGGGTACCATTATCAGCCTGATTCTGATGTCACTCTATGCCTATGCAATCTCTCGCAAGAGCTTTCGTTATCGAAGATTTTTCTCCATCTTTGCCATTCTGACGATGCTGTTCAATGGAGGCATGATCCCGACGTATATGGTTGTATCCCAATTGCTAGGCATGAAGGATACCATCTGGGCTTTGATTCTGCCGCTGGCGATGAATGCCTTCTACATTATGATTCTGCGTACATTTTATTCGACGAGTGTACCGGATGCCATTATTGAATCCGCGAGAATTGATGGTGCCGGAGAATTTTATACGTTTCTGAAAATCGTCATTCCGTTGTCTCTTCCCGGTCTGGCAACCATCGGTCTGTTCAGTACGCTGGGCTATTGGAACGACTGGTTTAATGCCCTGTTATACATTGATAATCCGAATCTGGTACCGCTGCAGTCCATGCTGATGCGAATCGAGTCGAGCATTCAATTCATTCAGCAGAACTCAGCCAACAGCTCCATGAGCCTGGCAGCTATGCAATCCATTCCGCAGGATACGTCCCGCATGGCGATGGTTGTGCTGGCAACGCTGCCGATTATATTCGCATATCCGTTCTTCCAGCGTTATTTTGTGCAGGGACTTACGGTGGGTGCGGTCAAAGAATAATTGGATTCCTCTACAGGATTGGAGAGTTACACAATGATGATATATAAGGATACAAGCAAATCCATCCCAGAACGCGTGGAGCATCTGTTAAGCCTGATGACCACGGAGGAAAAGGCGGGACAGCTTGCACAGCCCTTCGGCTGGCAAGCATACAGCAATGATCGGGGGCATATTACGCTGACCGAAGCCTTCAAGACACAGGTGGAGGAGGGAGGCATGGGAGCGTTATACGGTACGCTGAGAGCGGATCCGTGGACCGGGGTCACTCTGGAGAATGGCTTGTCTGCCAAGGAGGGAGCAGAGGCTGTCAACCTGATTCAGCGTTATGCGGTGGAGCATTCCAGACTGGGCATTCCGATTCTGATTGGAGAGGAATGCTCGCATGGACATATGGCGATAGACGGAACGGTTTTTCCGGTTCCCCTGCTGCTTGGCAGCAGCTGGAATGTTGAACTGTACAAGACGATGTGCCGGGCGGTTGCGCGGGAAACCAGGGCACAAGGCGGAGCGGTCACCTATTCGCCTGTGCTGGATGTTGTAAGGGACCCCAGATGGGGACGTACGGAGGAATGCTTTGGCGAAGACCCCTATCTCATCGGTGAGCTTGCCGCTGCATCGGTAGAAGGGCTACAGGGAGAGCGGCTTGACTCTACCGATACGGTAGCTGCTACACTGAAGCATTTTGTTGGATATGGAAGCTCGGAGGGGGGACGTAATGCAGGGCCTGTGCATATGGGCTGGCGCGAGCTGCTGGAAGTGGATCTGTACCCTTTCCGTAAAGCAGTTCAAGCTGGTGCAGCGTCTATCATGCCGGCCTACAACGAAATTGATGGCACGCCATGCACTGTAAATGAGGAGCTACTGGACAGCGTTTTGCGGCAAGAGTGGGGCTTTGACGGTCTGATCATCACAGATTGCGGAGCGATTGACATGCTGGCCAGCGGGCATGATGTTGCCGTGGATGGTCTGGACGCAACGGTTCAGGCGATTCAGGCTGGCATTGATATGGAGATGTCGGGTGTAATGTTCTCTCGTTATCTGGTACAGGCGGTGGAGGAAGGCAGACTGGGGATGGAGGTGCTGGATCAGGCGGTGCGCCGTGTGCTGGCCTTGAAGTTCCGGCTGGGACTGTTCGAGCGGCCATATGTGGAGGCAGAACGGGCGGCAGAAGTAATCGGCAGCAGGCAGCATAAGGAGCTGGCACGCCAATTGGCTGGAGAAGGTGTAATTTTGCTTAAAAATGAAGCAGCTTGCCTGCCGTTGTCGATACCCGCTGCAGGGCGTATTGCTGTCATTGGCCCCAATGCTGATCATGCCTATAATCAGCTTGGCGATTATACCTCTCCACAGCCGAGGGTGAAGGTGGTTACAGTGCTGGACGGCATCCGCAGGAAGCTGGCTGACTTTGCAAGCGATGGGCATGGGGACATTGTAGGCGGAAACCAGACTCATGCTGAGCAAGAGCAAATTCTGTATGCGCCGGGCTGCCGGATTAAAGGTGACTCGAAGGAAGGCTTCGAGCGAGCCATTGAAGCCGCATGTCAGGCAGATACGGTCATTATGGTGATGGGGGGCTCCAGTGCCCGTGACTTTGGAGAAGGCACGATTGATCTGAGAACAGGTGCCTCCAACGTATCCGATCATTCATGGAATGACATGGAGTGTGGCGAGGGCATAGATCGGATGACACTGGGACTTGCCGGTGTGCAGCTGGAACTGCTGCAGGAAATTCACAAGCTGGGCAAAAAGCTGATTGTGGTCTATATCAATGGACGTCCTATTGCAGAGCCTTGGGTGGATGAGCATGCCGATGCCATTCTGGAGGCCTGGTATCCGGGTCAGGAGGGCGGGCATGCCATTGCAGATATACTGTTCGGTGATGTGAATCCGTCGGGACGGTTAACGATCTCCATTCCGAAGCATGTCGGTCAGCTGCCCGTCTATTACAACGGGAAACGATCACGGGGCAAACGGTATCTTGAAGAGGACCTGGAACCGCAATACGTGTTCGGATATGGGCTTAGTTACACTACGTTTGAATACAGTGTGCCCCGGCTTGACCGTGCATCCATGACCCCGGAAGAATTCGTGACCGTATCCGTGGAGGTAACCAATACAGGTGCTTGCAGCGGTGCAGAGGTTGTGCAGCTGTATATTACGGATGTGAACAGCCAGCTGACACGTCCGGCCAAGGAATTGAAGGCATTTTCCAAAATCAGGCTGGAGCCTGGAGAAACTCGCACGGCAACATTCCAGATCGGGGCAGAGCAGCTGCAATATATTGGTCGTGATCTGAAAGCGGTAGTGGAGCCGGGGCAATTCCGTCTTCATGTGGGACGTCATGTGAATGATACCCAGTGGGTTGAACTGATGGTAGAGGAGGCCTGACTGATGGAACGAATCAGGCGGTTTATCCGGGAATTGTCGGAGCAGCAGTGGCTGGAGCAGCAGCAGCTTCGAAGCTGGGACATTACTCGCGCTTATTATAGTATGCCGGGAGAATATGAGGATTATGGGCATTACCCGGAAGGGCATGATTTTGAACGTTTTCCGAGTACACAGGGGAATACCTATTTTTTCAGAACGGAGCTGGAGGTTCCGAATTCGTGGCAGCATGCGCCGTACGGACTGATATTTAATTCCGGGGGAGAAGGGTTGTTACGTGTGAATGGTCACTCTTATCAGGGACTGGATCGCAACCATACGTATGTCACACTTGATCCAGCGAGCGTGGGTGTTCGTCCGCAATTAGAGATTGAATTATTTGATCCGGTGCCGGAGCCTGTGGACCCGCTGAATCAACAGGCGGTCATTCAGCCGCCGATCACCTCCATCCTGAGCTTGCTGGTCAGACCTAACGAGGCTGTGCGCAGTCTGATGCATACGGTGACGATGGTCAGGGATGCAGCAGCATTGCTGCCAGAGAGTGACTTGAGGCAAGTGAGATTGGTGGAAGCGATCCATCAGGCGATGGACCAATACGCAGGCATGAGCTTGGAAGAGATCAGGCAGGAGGCGGACATCCGTCGGCTGGAGGAACGTTTGAAAAGGCGTACACGCGAGATTGGCGGTAATGCTGAAGGGCTCGAGCATATGGTGGGCCAGTCACATATTGATATCGCCTGGCTATGGCCTGTGCGGGAAACGGTTCGTAAAACGAGCCGTACCTTCTCTACGGTAGACGCACTGATGAACGAGTATCCGCATTATGTGTATTCCCAAAGTCAGCCGCTGCTGTATGCCTTTTTGAAGGAGAATGATCCTGAGCTGTACGCTCGGGTAAAAAAGCGTATTGCAGAAGGACGCTGGGAACTCGTTGGCGGCATGTGGGTTGAACCGGATCTGAACATTCCGAGCGGGGAGTCCCTGATTCGGCAGATGTTATACGGTCAGCGCTTCTATAGGGAAGAATTCGGCATAGTCTCCCGGATTGAATGGCTTCCCGACACATTTGGCTATTGCGCATCGCTTCCTCAGATTCTGAAGCATGGCAATGTGGATTATTTTATGACAACGAAGCTGGGATGGAATGATACAAATGTATTCCCGTATGATCTGTTTCACTGGGTAGGCATCGACGGTACCTCAATGCTGTCTTATCTCAATCATGGTGTGAATGAGCATACGCTGCCCAAGGATATCAATGATCACTGGCAGTCTTACCGTCAGAAGGCAACCCATCCCGAGCAGATGCTGCTCTACGGACATGGAGACGGAGGCGGCGGAGTAACTCGCGAAATGCTGGAGTATATCGACCGTTCCGAGCTGATGGTTGGACAGCCCGAGAGTCGATACAGCACAGCAGGAGCCTTCTTTGCCCGAATTGAAGCAGCACAGCCGCAACTGCCCAAGTGGCACGGAGATCTGTATCTGGAGCTGCATCGGGGCACATATACTACCCACGCGCGCAACAAGCGAAGCAATCGGAAAGCGGAGGTGTTGTATCGTGAAGCCGAGCTCTGGAGCACACTTGCTCACCCTGGGATGAAGGCCGAGACTCAATCCGAGCTGCATCATGCGCTTCATGCAGGCTGG
The DNA here is from genome assembly GCF_003217495.1 of Paenibacillus barcinonensis. GTDB lineage: Bacteria > Bacillota > Bacilli > Paenibacillales > Paenibacillaceae > Paenibacillus > Paenibacillus barcinonensis. The sequence continues at coordinate 80,380 of NZ_QJSW01000009.1, forward strand.
AAGCTGATTCTGCTGAATCAATTCCACGATATTATTCCAGGGTCTGCCATCACCGAGTCGTATATCACCTCCAGCAAGGAGTATGAGGATGTGTTCCAGCAGGGCAGGTTCGTGTTGGAACAGAGTGCTGCCCGCCTGGCTGAACAGGTGCAGATACAGGGCGCGGAAGATTCGTCCATGTACATGGTTCTGAACAGCTTGGGCTGGAAACGCAGTGCGGTGATCCACATTCCTGCGAGGGGCGAGTCTGCTTGCTATGCCGTGGATGAAACAGGTCAACACTTGCTGGTGGACCCTGAAGGAGATGGCTGGTCTATTCTTGTGAAGGACATTCCCGCCTTCGGATACAGGACGATCTGGCTGATGCCTGAACCTCATCCAGCAGCTGCCATTGCAAGCCTAGAGAGTGCGCCCATTTTCAATGATACGTGGGATACCGCATATTATCATGTGCAGTTTAACGAACGAGGGGAAATGACTCGAATATGGGATAAAACCTCGGAGCGAGATGTATTAAAGCCGGATGAGCCAGGCAATCAGTTTCACTTTTTTCACGACCGTCCGACGCTGTGGGATGCATGGGACATCGACGATCGTTACGAGCAACAGACTGCCGGTGAAGTTCAGCTTCTGGAGAAAAGCCTGGTGCTTGCAGGAAGGACGAAGGATGTTCTGCGTTTCCGCTGGCAGCTTCATCAATCGGAGCTTACACAGGATATCATTTTTTATCATGATTCACGACGGATTGACTTCAAGACGCATGTGGACTGGCATGAGCATCACAAGCTGCTGAAGGTCGGTTTTCCAATAGATGTAGTGACCACCAAAGCGACCTACGAAATTCCGTTTGGTGCTCTGGAACGTGTGACACATCGCAATACGAGCTGGGAGCAGGCCCAGTATGAAGTCTGTGGGCATCGGTTTGCAGACGTTTCCGAACACGGCTACGGCGTAAGCTTGCTTAACGATTGCAAATATGGATATGACGTGCAGGGAAGCACCATTCGCTTATCTTTGCTGCGTGCCTCCAAATGGCCTGACCGCACGGCTGATCAGGGAGAACATGAATTCACATATTCCCTGTACCCGCACAATGGCGACTGGCGAGAGGCGCACACGGTACGGCATGCAGCGGAACTGAATCATGAAGGGCTTGTGCAGGAGATCATCCAGCAGAAACATGACATTCCACGATGGCGATCAAACGAAGGCGAGAACGAGTGTGCTCTCACCCGCTCGCTTCCAGCTACAGGAGCATGGATCACCTTCGACAGTGAGCATGTCATTCTGGATACAGTCAAGCGGGCAGAAGATGGTCAGGGGACTGTGCTTCGTTTCTATGAGTCTTCAGGTAAACGTGAACGCATAACCTTGAAGTGGCCGCATGCCTTCGAACAGGCGTATCACTCTAATGCACTGGAGGATGAGGGCGAGCTGCTTGGCAGCAACGGCGGCGAGTTTACTCTGTTCTTCAGACCCTACCAGATTCAGACCGTATTACTACGGTAAACCTTGTCACAATGCTTCGGAAACATATCCCATCAAACCAGTTTAAGGAGTGCACTTATCTATGGAACAATTCCGTTTACCCAAAATACCGATGCCGCCAGTCCCTTTACCACGATCCATTAAGGCTGTGCTTGCTGAGGCAGAAGAGAAGCTGGTTCATCGGCCCAAGCTGCTTCAATTATTTAAAAACTGCTTCCCCAATACTCTTGAGACGACCACCAAGCTTATGCAGGATGGTACTACCTTTGTCATTACGGGGGATATCCCGGCCTCTTGGCTAAGAGACTCCGTAGAGCAAGTTGTTCATTATATTCCGTTCGCCAGAGAGGATGAAGAGCTGCAACGAATCATTGGCGGATTAATTAAACGACATATTCAGTATGTGCATATTGACCCGTATGCCAATGCGTTCAACGAAAATGCGAACGACTGGCACTGGAATACAACAGATGAAACCGAGATGTCCCCTTGGGTATGGGAGCGCAAATTCGAGCTTGACTCGCTCTGCTTTGTGATCCGGCTGGCCTACTTATACTGGAAAGAAACCGAATTGACTGATATTTTTGATCACAGCTTCAAGGCAGCGATGCGTATCATCGTGAATTTGTTCAAGGTCGAACAGCATCATCAGGAGCAGTCGCCGTACCGCTTCACCCGCAATAACGGGATCGCAACCGATTCGCTGCGCAATCATGGCATGGGCATGCCTGTCAATTATACGGGGATGATCTGGTCGGGCTTCCGCTCCAGCGATGATGCCTGTGATTTTCACTACAACATTCCGGGCAATATGTTTGCTGTAGTGGCATTGCGCCAGATGCAGGAGTTTGCGGAGTGGGTGTTCCGGGATATGGAGCTGCTGCGGGAGCTCAAAGAGCTGGAGCAGGATGTGCATCACGGCATTCAGCTATACGGCATCTATCGTCACCCTGAATTTGGACCGATCTATGCGTACGAGACCGACGGATATGGCAACTATTGTCTTATGGATGATGCAGGTACACCGGGACTGATGTCGATTCCTTATCTGGGATATGTAACGGCGGATGATCCCATCTATCAAAATACGCGCCGCTTTGCACTGAGCAAGGAGAATCCGTTCTACTATGAGGGAAAGGCCGCCAAAGGAATCGGAAGCCCGCATACGCCGCCGGATTACATCTGGCATATGGGCTTGTCGATGCAGGGCCTTACTGCACAATCGGCTGAGGAGAAGCTGGAGATCATTCGTATGCTCGAAGCGACCGATGCAGACACAGGTTATATGCATGAAGGCTTTCATGCAGATGATCCCACCCTGTTTACGCGAAAATGGTTCGCCTGGTCGAACAGCTTGTTCTCCCAACTGGTCTACAAGGCGATGAAGGATGGCCTGTTATGAGTATGGTTGCGGCGCAAGAGAGTAAGCTGATTCTGTTCTATGATCCTATCTTTCCCATCGAAGGGCAGCGTCCCTCAAGTCAGAACTTGGAAGTCTGGAAGTCTATGGAGAATATTCTGATGACGGACGCAGACGGATTGTCTGCTGCATTGCAGGAGGCTGGAGGCGAGGGATGCCTCATCAGTCTGCATGCCCCTTATTTTCCGAAACCGGCGTGGACAGCCATTTTAGATTATTTGCATCAGGGGGGCGGCCTGCTCAGTATCGGTGGCGCTCCCTTCAAACGACCCGTACGTGCAGCCGGAGAGGGATGGAGCGTTGAGTCAGAGCAGACGGCCTATCATCAGGAACTGTATATTCATGAAATGCTCAGCGTATCCTCGGTGGATGTGCAGTCCTATGTTTCCTCCGAATGCATTCCGTTATTTGCAGGCACAGAAACGCTTTTTGAGGCTGCGGATACATGGAATCTGGTGCCTCATACGACCAGGGCAAGTGACCTGCCTCACCAGATGGGCTCAGCCGGTCCAATGAGCACACAGATTCATGCGATGCTGAAAGGCATCAACAAGGATGGGCGAAGCACCACCGCTCCTATTGTTCTCTGGGAGAACTCGCGCGGCACCTTTGGCGGTTCCCGCTGGTTATTTGTTAATTTGTCGTTAACACCGTTCTTCTGGACACAAAACGGTGCGGCCGAGATTGCAAAATGGGGCGAATTCTGCGCTCAGGGCGTAACCGAGCTGTCGCTAAAACCGAACTATGCAGCCTATGAACCGGGGGAACAGGCAGTGCTGACCCTGCAGGGGCAAATATTGACGCGGACAGGCTATAGACGCAGCACAGCGGAAAAATGGACGTTTGAATTCAACATTGAACGGGAAAATCGTCTCCGTGACAGCATGGAGCCTGTGTGGAGTCACAAGCTGGAGATACAGATTTCGGGAGAGCAGCAGATTGTTCGTTTGGCAATGCCGGAGCCTGTGAAGTCAGGACTGTACCGAATTGTATGCCGGGCAGAGGGGCCAGGCGGCGAGATTCGTATTCTGCGGCAAGGGTTCTGGGGGCAGGATGCGGCATGGCTTGCAGCAGGGGAAGTAATCACCCGCAGCAGGGATTATTTTATCAAAGAGGGGCGCCCGTTGCCCGTTGTAGGCATGACGTACATGACCTCGGATGTCGCGCGCAAGTTTTTGTTCCTGCCCAACGCCGATGTGTGGGACCGGGATATGGCGCAGATGGCGAAGGCCGGGATTAACTGGATTCGTACCGGGATTTGGACAGCGTATCGCAATATGATGCAGGTGGATGGTCATATGGCGGAAGATGTGCTTCGTGCCATTGATGCGTTCTTTTTGACGGCAAAACGGCACGGGCTTCAGGTAACGTTTACGTTCTTCTCTTTTACACCAGAGACCTGGGAGGGCAGTAATCCCTATCTGGACCCGCAGAGTGTGGAGGCGCAAAAACGATTCATTCGCAGTATTGTCAGCCGACATATACACAGCACTCATGTGGATTGGGATCTCATTAATGAACCGTCGATGTTTGATCCGGCTCGGATTTTCTCCAACGGTCCACGTTCGGCAAGAGACAGCTATGAGCAGCAGGCTTTTGTCAGCTGGCTTCAGCAGCGTCATGCGTCGATTGAAGTGCTTCAGGAAGCATGGAACATGTCGCCGGCACAGCTCCCGAACTTCGCGGCGGCGGTCATTCCCGAACCGGAAGAGATTAATTTTGATGTGCAGGATATGCACAAAGCCAAAAAAGGCACGCGCTGGCTGGATTATTGCCTGTTTTCCATGGAGATGCACAATGTGTGGGTTCGCGAATTGGCGGGTACGATCAAAAATCTGGTTCCTGATCATCTGGTTACTGTTGGACAGGACGAAGCGCTGGGTGCCCAGCGTCCATCCCCGTTTTTCTATGAGCGCGAAGTGGATTATACCACTGTACACTCCTGGTGGCTGAATGATGATTTGCTGTGGGATGGCATTTTTGCCAAAACACCGTATAAGCCGAATTTGATTCAGGAAACCGGGATTATGTATGTGGAAACGCCAGATGGACGTGCCAAGCGCACGGAGGCTGAACTGCACAGCATACTGGAGCGCAAATATGCTTATGCTTTTGCGACAGGCGGTGCGGGTGCGGTGCAGTGGATCTGGAATACCAACTACTATATGGATAACGCCAATGAATCCCATATCGGGGCGCTGCGTGCAGATGGTACGGAGAAGCCGGAAGCGAACGTATCGTATGATTTTGGTCGTTTTATGAAGGAGACACGAGATCTGTTCGAAGACAGGGAACTGGAGCAGATTGCTGTCGTATTTCCGTATTCTAATGATTTCTCCAACCGTTCGCTGGCATATGAAGCTACAACCAGGCTGACGCGAGTGCTCTCCTATGAGGTGAAGCTTCCGTTTCGTGCACTGTCGGAGTATCATCTGGATTCACTGGAGCAGCAGCCGCCCAAGCTGATCATCGTGCCCAGTCCACATAATCTCGAGGAGGCTGCCTTTCAGCGGCTGATTGAATTTACGGAACGGCAGGGTGCAAGTCTGCTGATTACCGGTCCGCTTGGACTGGATGCATACTGGAAAGCGAGCGGCAGAGCAGATATGCTGGTCGGCAAACGAAATCTGGTTAACGTGCAGCGTGAAGAGATGCTGCATATTAACGGGGTAAACCATCGCGTGACTTATGGCAAACGGCGTATTGCCGAAGTGAGTAAGGAAAGTCCAGTATATCCGGCTGATGCTTCCTCCAGATGCCTTCAGTCATCCGCTTCCTTTGACCCTGAAGTGGGCGGTACAGCCCATACATCGCAGATACCGGAAAGTGCTGAGACAGATGGCTTAACCGTCATAACACTGGGAAAAGGCCGATTGATCTGGACCCCGTTGCCGCTGGAATTGAATGGCCGGGATGAGCCGCTTGCGGCGCTGTATCGGTATGCCGCAGAAGCAGCTGGTGTGGAGCAGGAGCTGGAATGGTTATCCGGTGGAGACAATGCCGGAGTTTATGGGCGGAAGCTTCATTTTCCAAAGGGAAGCTTGTATATTTTCGTATCGGAATATGGCTGGCATCAGAAGGTACAAATTAGAGATCAACGCACAGGCACAGCGTATTCCTTTGAACTCCAGAGCAATCGCTCGGTGCTGTTTGCGACAGATGTCTCAGGCAAGCTGCATGCGGTATATCGCCCGGACGAAGTAGAAATAGAAGTAGAGAATGCACAACAAGATGAACGAGGGGGGATGACACCATGACCCAACGAACAACAATTCCAGCATCAGGTAAGGGCGAAACCGGAACGAAAACCAAAAGAGCACATATTATCTCCCACACACATTGGGACAGGGAATGGTATTTGCCGTATGAGAAGCATCATATGCGTCTGGTGAAGCTGGTGGATTCACTGCTGGATCAGCTTGATAAGAGACCGGATTACCATAGCTTTTATCTGGATGGACAGACCATTATCATTGAGGATTATCTTCAGGTTCGTCCCGAGCAGAAGCAGCGGCTGGAGAAGTATATTCGAAGCGGGCGTATCGTCATTGGTCCATGGTACATTTTGCAGGATGCGTTCCTGACAAGCGGCGAAGCCAATGTGCGTAATATGCAGGTAGGTCACCGCGATGCGAAGCGTTACGGTACTCCGGCGAAAATCGGTTATTTTCCCGACACCTTTGGTCTGGTAGGACAGACCCCGCAGTTGATGCTGCAATCCGGTATAGACAATGTGTTCTTTGGGCGAGGTGTCAAGCCTACCGGTTTTAATAACACGGTGTCGGATGACGGGTACGAATCCAGCTATTCCGAGCTAATCTGGGAGGGGCCGGATGGCTCGAAGGTGCTAGGTGTGCTGTTTGCCAACTGGTATTCCAATGGCAATGAGGTTCCGGCAGACAAAGCTGCGGCACAGGCATTTTGGGAAAAGAAACTGGCGGATGCCGAGAAGTACGCCTCCACTTCGGAATTGCTGTTTATGAACGGCTGTGATCATCAGCCGATCCAGCGAGACCTGCCACAAGCAATCCGCACAGCGGAGCAGCTGTTCCCTGAGGTAGAGTTTGTACACTCCAACTTTCCAGAATATTTGCATGCCCTTAGAGCCTCGTGCACACAGGAGCTGTCTACGATCAGAGGTGAGCTGCGCAGCCAGCGGACGGATGGCTGGGGTACGCTGGTGAATACAGCTTCAGCCCGTGTATACCTGAAACAGATGAACCAGCATGGCCAGGTGCTGCTTGAGAAGGTAGCCGAACCACTCGCAGCGATTGCTCATCTGCTCGGCCATGCATATCCACATGATCAGCTGACGTATGCATGGAAAACGCTGATGCAGAATCATCCGCACGACAGCATTTGTGGGTGCAGTGTGGATGAAGTGCATCGCGAGATGGTCACCCGTTTCGAGAAAAGCCGTCATACAGCGGAAGCGATGATTGAGGAAAGTACGGGACAAATAACGAGTGTAGTGGACACGTCCATTTTCGATTCATATGGCGAAGAAGTGCGTCCATTAGTCGTATTTAATACAACAGGCTGGGAACGAAGCGGGATAGTGCACCTTGAATTGGATGCCGCGCGTCTGTATTTCCGTGAAGGCTTCTCGCTGGAAGAGATGGCCGAGCGTATGACCCGCGTTGATCTGTCTGGACGAGTGCTGGTGGATGATTCAGGGGAGCAGGTGTCCTGCACCGTAGAGGACCTGGGTCTGCAATTTGGATACGACCTGCCGGATAATCGCTTTCGTCAGCCTTACAGCTGTCGCCGGGTCAGAGTCACCTTCGAGGCTCAGCGTGTGCCTGCACTGGGCTGGAAGGCATATGCCTGGGTTCCACTTGCAGCACTCACGGATGTGACCCTCTCGGACGAAGCAGCAGCCAGTCCCCCTGAAGTGTCCGCTGTGAAGAACAACGGAGTGAACCAAGGATATAATCATGCAGATCCTATACAATCATACAGGGAGCCTGAGAATTCTCTGGTGTTAACCGGCGAACGTGGCATGGAAAATAAATATTTGCGTGTGCAGATTGCGGACAATGGCTCATTCACGGTCACCGACAAACAAACAGGCCGGATGTACAGTGATCTTGGTATGTATGAGAATGTTGGTGATATCGGCAATGAATACATGTTCAAACAGCCGCAGCATGATACGGCAAGGACCACCAAAGAGCTGAAGGCGGCTATCCGGCTCCTGCAAAGCAATGACTATGTGGTTTCATTCGAGATCATTCATCATTGGTCTATTCCGATCTCGGCGGATGAACAGCTGGATCGGGAGCAGCGTGAACTGGTCTATTATCCACATCGTCAGGCCCGGCGTTCACAGGAACTGGTGACAATGCGCATACGGACGGTCGTTTCGTTAAGCTACAGCGGCAGAGGGGTGGAGGTCGAATCATCATTTGATAACAAGGCCAGAGATCATCGAGTTCGAATGTTGTTCCCGACCGATCTGCAAACTGATGTGCATTATGCAGACTCCATGTTTGAAATTGCCAGACGGGATAACGCACCTGCACCCGAGTGGCAGAATCCGAGTAATACACAGCATCAGCAAAGCTTCGTTGATGTATGTGAGGACAAGGCTGGACTCGTTATTGCCAATCGCGGTCTGAATGAATATGAAGTGCTTCAGGATGGACGCAATACCATTGCGGTTACGCTGCTTCGTGCCGTAGGCGAGCTTGGGGATTGGGGGCTGTTTCCAACCCCGGAAGCACAATGTCTTGGAGCGCATACGTTCCACATGCAGGTGATTCCCCATGATGGCCATGGAAGCAGGTCAGGTGCATACAAGGAGGCTTACCAATTCCAGGTGCCATGGACGCTGGTACAAACGGAAGCACACCCTGGATATCTTCCTCCTGTCAGCACACTGCTCGCTTGGAAAGGGGAAGACGTTGCTTTTTCTTCCTTAAAAGTTAACGAAGATTCGGGTGATCTCATGCTGCGCTGGTTTAATATGGGCACTGGACAAACAGCCATAAAGCTGGCTGCAACACAGTCTAATCCTAAAAAGTTTACCGCAGCCTATCAGAGCAACATTCTGGAGGAAGAGGGAGAACAGCATCAGCCGTGTTCATATGAAAAAAATCCGTCTCCGTTATCTTTTGCAAGTGAGGGGTGGAGCATACCCGTATCAGCCTGTGAGATTGTAACGGCGGGTTTGCGCCAAGCGTAAGGCTTCGTTTAATTTTACAGCTGTATCAGTTGAGTTATTGGTGGCTTTTCTATAGAATGAACAGTATTAAACCACCAAAGGGGGCTTGAAGCCATGGAATCCTTGGGAGGACTGCTTCAGCAGCTGAACCCTTCCTTTCGTGAGCAGTCGCGGCGAATAATGGCGGATTTGCTGGAGGACCCGTATGTGCGCGAGTTCCGCGCAGGTCATCCCGAACTGAAAGATGCACAGCTCATGCCTGATCTGAGCAAGCTTTATCAGTATGCCAAAGATTCGAAGAACTGCGCGAATTGTCCTGGATTGGACAACTGTCCCAACGATTTTCAGGGTCATTTTTGCAAACTGGAAGTAGAGAACTTCAACGGTAAACCCGAAATTATAGATATCAAGGCACCTTGCTCCAAGCAGATTGCCCGTCAGAACGAGCATATGATCAAGCAGCGGATTCGCAGCTTCTATGTGGACGAACGCGCGTTAAGTGCGGGATATAATGATGTGGAGATTATGGGTAAGGATCGCCTGCGTGCACCAGCGGTGAACCGTGTGCTGCGTTACATCAGTGAAACGAAGGCGAATGGACTTTCAACGCAGGGGCTATATCTGGAAGGCTCTTTTGGAACCGGCAAAACGTTTCTGATGTGTTACCTGCTGCACGAGCTCGCGGTTGCGGGACATACGGGTGTCATCATCTATATGCCTGATTTTGTCGAGGATTTGAAGTCCATGATCAGCGAGGGACAGAAGCTGAAGGAAATGACGGATATTCTGAAAAGCTGTGATCTGCTCATCTTTGATGATATCGGTGCCGAGAACCTCAATCCGTGGGTGCGGGATCATGTTATGGGCTCCATTCTGAACTACAGAATGAATCGCAAGCCAACCTTTTACACGTCCAACTACAATCTGGAGGGGCTTGAGAAACATCTGAGCTTCACCAATCGGGATGGGGAGGAAACGAATAAAGGTCAGCGACTGATGGACCGGATTCGTCCATTTGTAGATGTTATTCAGGTGCGGGGCGAGAACCAGCGAGGCAAAGGCTGAGCGGGTTGGACAAAAATAGCTGTGCACTCAAAAAAGCCTGGCTTTCGCTATATGCGAAAACCGGGCTTTTCTGCTTTCGGTTGCCTGAATTGCGCTGTACATCCTATTCGGTCAGAAATTTGAAAATGACCATACCAAAGAAGATGACAGTCATCAGACCACCCATGCCGACAACGCCCATAATCAGATCGAATAGATCGTTGCGGGGCTCCTCGTTCACATGCTCACGTGGGTCGGTCATCCGAATATTAGCGTCCATCGTATTGCCTCCTTATGAGGATTGACAGCTTGGCCCTGTAAACAGGACTGCAACCCGGAGTAATTTTAGTATACTTGGAAAAGAAAGCGTTTGTAAAGATTTTGAAAAAGGCGTGTTACACCTGTAATTGTGAAGATTTCATGTTGGGAAGATGAACATTAGTCGTTCATTTCACAAGTTTAACGCACATGTGTTATACTGGAAGTGTCGTTCACGACGTTACAGGTTAAAATAAAACCGTAAGTATATATAAGGAGGACAATTTCATGGCTATTGTTAATGTATCCGATCAATCCTTTAACACGGAAGTCGAAGGAGAAGGAACGGTTCTGGTTGATTTCTGGGCGCCTTGGTGTGGTCCTTGCAAAATGCTCGCACCTATTCTGGAAGAGCTGTCTGCAGAAGTTGGTGATTCCGTTAAAATTGCGAAAGTCAACGTAGATGAAAATCCGGAATCTGCTTCCCGCTTCGGCGTAATGAGCATTCCAACGTTGATCTTCTTCAAAGATGGTCAACCAGTAGATAAAGTGGTTGGTCTGAACTCGAAGGATGCGCTCAAAGGCATTATCGAAAAACATCAATAAACATTAATCAGTTATCAACAAGCACCCATCAGGTGTAGGCTGACACATCGCCTCCGGTTTACAATACCGGGGGCGTTTTGCGTCGAATAGCAGTATGCAGGACAATATAAGTAATGTAGTATGATATAAAATTATACAAATGATTATGAAATGAAACTGGAAATTTACATGATTAACGGAGAGGACAGAAAGGAGCTGGAGAAGCGGAGCTAAAAGCTTTCTGAAAGGAAGCTATATCGGAAGCTCATTCTGTCATCGGAGTGGAACATGTAAGGTGAAGGCTTCATTTTTTCGGAAGGGAGGACCCACCGAATTATGGACCCATATATGCAGAGGTTAGAAGAGCAGGAGCAGGCATTGGAGCAGATTCGTCACAAGCTCGCACTGCTGCCGGATATGCCGGGCTGTTACCTGATGAAGAACAGCGAAGGTACGATCATTTACGTTGGTAAAGCTAAAGTGCTCAAAAACCGTGTACGCTCTTATTTTATTGGCAGCCATAACGGAAAAACGCAGCGCCTTGTTTCCGAAATTCGTGATTTCGAGTACATCGTGACAGGCAGCAATATGGAAGCACTCATTCTGGAATGCAACCTGATCAAGAAGCATATGCCGCGTTATAACGTGCTGCTCAAAGACGACAAGACCTTTCCCTATCTCAAAATCACAAATGAAAAGCATCCGCGGCTCGAAGTCACCCGCCGTGTGCTGAAAGATAAAGCCAAATACTTCGGTCCTTACCCCAATTCGTATGCGGCACATCAAACAAAAAAATTGCTCGACCGCATGTATCCGCTGCGCAAATGTGGTGTGATGCCGAAGGAAGTTTGCCTGTATTACCACATGGGCCAGTGTCTGGCTCCTTGCGTGAAGGAGATTGGCAAAGAGCAGTATGATGAGATCTCACAGGAGATCGGATCATTCCTGAGCGGCGGACATGAAGAGATCAAAAAGGATTTGCAGCGTAAAATGCAGGAGGCTGCCGAAGATTTGTACTTCGAACGTGCCAAAGAGCTGCGTGATCAGGTAATTGCGATTGATGCAATTATGGAAAAACAGAAAATTACAATGGCGGATGCCAGAGACCGCGACGTCTTTGGATTTGCAATTGATAAGGGCTGGATGTGTGTCCAGATTCTATATATGCGTCAGGGAAAAATGATTGAACGTCACGTATCCACCTTCCCGTTTTACGGTGAAGCCTACAGCGATTTCATGTCCTATGTTACACAGTATTATAGTGACAACCCGGCCTTGCCGCAGGAGATTTTGCTGCCAGAGATGCCGAAGGAGCTTCTCATTGGCGAGCATGTTACCGATGAGGCACATTTGCACGATATTCATGAACCTGAGCATGGGCAGGCTGCGGTAACAACCGAATCCACGCAGGAGGAAGAGCCGTTAGAAGCCGATCCTGCAGTGGTGATTGAGCCGCTCGTTGCCGAAACTCGGGCGGCCTACGAGGCGAGTACGGCAGAGGCAGCAAAGAGTGATGCTGCCGATGAGCGGCATACCGAAGCCGAAACCGAAGCCGCTAATGCCAAGCTGCCATCCGAGCAGGAGGACCCGTCCCAGATGGCGGCTGCCCTTCAGGAATGGCTGGAGATTAAGGTGTACATTCCGCAGCGCGGGTTGAAACGCCAGATGATTACGATGGCGCTCGACAATGCGCGAGTTGCGCTTGAAGAGAAATTCCGTCTGATTGAGCGCAACGAGGAGCGTACCTCGAAAGCATCCGAAGGTTTGGGACGCTGGATCGGTCTGGAGCAGCTACGCCGAATTGAAGCATTTGATAACTCGAACATTCAGGGAACCAACCCGGTGTCGGCCATGATTGTATTTACGGATGGCAAGCCGGACAAGAAGGAATATCGTAAGTATAAAGTGCGTTCTGTTGAAGGCCCGGATGATTATGAAACGATGAGGGAAGTCATTCGCCGCCGCTATGAGCGGGTGCTCAAGGAGAACCTGACCCAGCCTGATCTCATTGTGGTCGATGGGGGTAAAGGGCAAATTTCGGCCGCAGTGGATGTGCTTGAAAACGAGCTGGGATTGTTTATTCCAGTCTGCGGATTGGTGAAGGATGCCAAACACAAAACGTCTCAGCTGATGATTGGCAACCCACCAGAGGTTATCGCCTTGCCTCGGGATAGCCAGGAGTTCTATCTGCTGCAGCGGATTCAGGAGGAGGTTCACCGGTTTGCCATTTCGTTTCACCGCGAGCAGCGTGGCAAATCTATGGTTACGTCCAGGCTGGATGCCATTCCAGGCATTGGAGAGAAGCGGCGTAAGTTGCTGCTGAAGCACTTTGGCTCGTTACGCAAAATTAAAGAGGCCAGCGTCGAAGACTTCCGGCCTCTATCTATTGGTGACAAGCTGGCAAATCAGATTATTGCAGCACTTCGTGATGAGGAGTCGTAACATACGGCTTCTCTTTTTGTTTGGGATTGAAACGATAGATCACATATCCTACGATGGCTGGAAGTATGATCCAGAAGAGGCCAGCACCCATGTTTAGTGCATCTCCCATGAAAATCAGGCTAAGTCCCATCAACAGACTATCGAAGATAACGTGAGCGAACACAACTGCAATGAACCCGTGACGCAGCATAATCAGGCTGAACAGCAAGCCGATAACGGTCAGCTCGATCGGGCGTGTCATGACAGGGTAGATCGGGTACAGCGTATGTCCCAGTGCCCATATAATCGTAGGAATCAAGCAGGCGATAAACGTGTTGCGCACCACCTTTTGCATCATACGTATTCCGAACAAGCGATATACCGCCTCTTCACCGATACCGGCCATCCAGGCCATAATCGGGAAAATCCAGGCATACGTCATGTTATAGGTCGATTGATCGGCCGATGTTGTGGACCACGTGCCTATGCTTCGCTCCAGAATAAAGAACAGCACCGATTGTACACCCAGTAGAATGAAAGCCCACAGATACCCGGTATACATGCTATGGAGCACATATTTGCCATAACCCTGCTCTTTGGCGCGTGGCCACGGATTTAAGCCGATTTTACGCCACATACCATCCCCTGCCACAAGGGACATATAGATGGTAGCACTCATTACGATTGTAACCCCTGTTTGAATGAGCAGGAGGAATGCCAGCATGAAATTGGAAAGTCCCTGTGCCTGAAGCAGCGGCAGCATGTTCAGTGTACCGATCACTGAAGCTGCGAAGTACACCAGTGACAGCACGATCCCTCGTTTGAACGAGGTGTTCGCACGAGCCAGAATGCTGTAGATGATGGCAAGCACCCCGAGCACAAACGTCAGAAATGCGTAACCACCATAGGTTAACCAGTTCGCCAGTTTGGTCTGGTCCTTCACATAACTCGTATGTGTCTTCGGCACCGAGAATCCGGGATCGAAGGAACGCACGGCACCATTTTCAAATGTAAATTTCAGCTCCAGCCTGGAATCTCCGATGGTTTTAGTCGTATCTGTGTACTTCAGACCGGGTTCACCATCGCGTGTATCCAGCTGAAGCGCGGGCACATTATAACCGAAATCTTTCAGGATTCCAGCGGCTAACGTTTCCTTCTCGTTCAAAGGCATATGGCCTTCTGCCGCCGATTCAGAGGTGCTCGGTAGGCCCTGCTCTTGTTGGGATTCAACGGCTGTATACAGGGAGGAAGGCAGCACATGCTTGAATGCGACAACCTTACCTGTTTTCATATGTACGTCAACGTTAAGGTACCCGCCTTTGTCCTGATCCGGCAGGCGCACGCGATACACATCATAAGGATATTCTTTTTCCCACTGCTTGTTGTAGGTGTCGAGCTGCTTGGTTTTCGCCATGTATCCATATATATCAGAATGGGTCTGATAGGTTACAAGAGGTTTATTGGCGTTGCTTGGGAGCGTATAGTCATCCACCGAAGCTGCGAATGATCGTGCCGACTGCACTGCTTGCTCCTTACTGATGTAGGCTGTAGATGATATTTCTGTCGTTTGGGATGAAGTTGCAGGAAAGATCTGAAAGACAAAAAATAAAATCAGGCCAATCACCGCAAGCAACCCCAAACGCATAAAGTTAGCCTTAGACTGCAAAGGCTGCCCTAAGGGATTCATAAAAGCAAGTTCCTCCTTTATCCAATTCCATATTAATGTAAAGATAGCACAGGGGACGTGCTCAATGCCAATGACGTAACGAAAACGGGTGCAAAACTTTGAAAATGAATGAAAATGATCGAAACACTTTGATTCAGCTGTCCCGATATGCATGTTTTTGCCGTTTTGGTCAAATTCGATGTTATTTACACAAAAATCGTTTTGTCTGCATGGACCGTAGCGCGTATAATTTTGAAGCAATATGGAATCATTCGCATGTCTCGGGTCAAACAAGGGAACGAATAGAACAATACAGAATGAATTGTATCATCTGGAACGAACGGGATATACAGATGATATGTACCAATTCAAATGATATGTTGCTCGTTTATCATTCATACATGTGCTTCAGCGAATGGAGTTCTATTTATTTTTCATTTAAGCAGAGGTGGTTGATACTGAAGTGAAAGCGAATATTCAATGGATGCGATTATCACCGCCCCGTATACTGGTGTTGGGGTTTGCCAGCATTATTATCCTTGGCACGTTGTTGCTAATGTTGCCGGCCTCCAGTCGCAACGGGGAAAGCCTGGCATTTATAGATGCGCTCTTTACGGCAACATCAGCTGTTTGTGTGACAGGACTGGTCGTTGTTGATACAGGAACCTATTTTTCAGTGCTGGGCCAGGTAATCATTGCTGTGCTGATTCAGATTGGCGGTCTCGGCTTCATGACGATGTCTACACTGGTGGCGATTGCATTCAAACGGAAAATATCACTCAAAGAGCGGTTGATTTTGCAGGAGGCGATGAATCAGAGCACGATGGAGGGCATTGTGCGCCTGATCCGCAAGGTCGTCATCTACTCGCTAATACTGGAGGCGATCTGTGGCACCTTGTTTGCTCTGCGCTGGTCGTTTGATATGCCGCTTGGTCGGGCGATTTATTATGGATACTGGCATGCCATCTCAATGTTTAACAATGCTGGGTTCGACATGTTTGGTGATTTTCGCAGTCTGACCGGGTATGTCTATGATCCATTTGTTAATTTTACTGCTATGTTTCTGATTGTTTCCGGGGGCATTGGCTTTGTGGTGCTGTCTGATCTGGTGGATTATCGTAGAACAAAAAAGCTGTCGCTGCATTCCAAAGTGGTTCTGCTGATGACAACTGTGTTGATCGTGTTTGGAGCGCTGGTTATCTTCGTATTTGAATTCAGCAATCCGCGAACATTGGGCGGTTTGAACTGGGGCGGGAAAATACTCGGCTCGTTCTTCCAGTCAGTAACACCGCGCACCGCCGGAGCCAATACGGTGGACATTGCCGGTTTGCGACAGGCCACGCAATTTTTCATGATTATTCTGATGTTTATCGGTGCGTCTCCGGGATCAACCGGGGGAGGCATCAAAACAACTACATTTCTGATTATGGCCGGGGCCGTCATTGCCATGATGCGCGGACGGGAAGACATCGTGTTTTTTCGATATCGACTTGTACAGGAACGTATCTTCAAGGCCCTCACCATTACATTACTGGCACTGTTATTTATCATCACGGTCACGATGGTGCTAAGCACAACAGAGGATAGTAACTTTTTGATGATTTTATTTGAGACGACATCCGCTTTCGGTACTGTAGGACTTTCTCTCGGGCTGACCCTGAAGCTGACGACCTTTGGCAAACTGATGATCTGTTTTACGATGTTTGCAGGACGGCTTGGACCGATAACGCTGGCGTATGCACTGGGGCAGAAAAACAAAAAAGAACTGTACAGGTATCCAGAAGGCAAGATGATTATAGGTTAATGCTTATATTGGTTGATGATTATTTGGATAGAGGGGTTCGTGAAGAGCAATGAAAAAACAGCAGTTTGCGGTGATCGGGCTTGGGCGCTTTGGCTCCAGTCTGGCGCAGGAGTTAATGGAACTCGGTTACGAGGTGCTTGGTATTGATAAAAATGAAGAGCTTGTCGAAGACATGAGTGATCTGCTCACTCACACTGTCGTGGCAGATGCCACCGATGAAGAAGTGCTGCGCTCGCTGGGTATTCGCAATTTCGACTGCGGCATCGTTGCCATTGGCGACGATATCCAGACGAGTATCCTGACCGCCATCCTGCTCAAAGAGCTGGGTGTCAAAACGGTGGTAGCCAAAGCCATCTCTGTTCTTCACGGACGCGCCCTCGACAAGCTGGGCATCGACCGCGTTGTATACCCTGAACGGGATATGGGTATCCGTGTCGCTCATCAGCTGGTGACACCCAACCTGCTGGATTACATCGAATTATCCAATGATTACAGCATTGTGGAGATGAAGGTGCCAGCGTGTCTGCACAATAAAACACTCTCCACCCTCAATGCCCGCGTACGCTTTAACTGCAGCATTGTAGCTCTGCAAAAGGAGGCTGGCGTTATCATTGCCCCAACAGCGATGGATTCATTGCAAATGGGGGATATAATGGTCATCATTGGTAATAATGATGACATCGACCGGTTTGAGCAGGAGGTTATCAGCGAGGAGAGCTGACCTGACAGGGGGATCTATTATCCCCCATGCAATCTCCTTGCAACATCAAGGCGCTGTTGTTCTCCGTGAGGGCAATGGCGCCTTTGTGGTAAAAAATGCAGCGGTCTCCCGGACCCATTGTCTGGAGGTTTCGCTGAGGTCTTCTTTTTCCCCGTAAATCATGCAGGTTGTTCTTCGGGTCTGCTTGAGCTGCGGCAAATGCACAGTAGCCAGATCATTGTCAGCCAGAAGCTGCGGACGAAGATAGGATTTGGGCAGCAGGGCAGCGGCTTTACAGGTGGGGAGCAGGCGGATAATCGCCTCAAAGGAGTCGATCTCCATGCGAATGTCAGGCATAACGGTACAGCGCTGAAACAGGTCATCTGTCAGCTTGCGGTACCATGTCCCTTTGGAGAACGTAATCATCGGCAGATCCTGCAGGTGCTCCATGCCGGCCTCTTTGCCTGCCAGTGGGTGTGTCAGCGGCACGACCAGCTCCAGATGATCATCAAACAGTGGCACACAGTTAAGTCCTGCTTCACTGATGGAGGAGGCGACGATGCCAACATCGGCTTTTTTATCACGTACAAAAGAAACAATCTCATGCGTTTTGCCTGTCAGCAGCTTCAATTCTGCATGGGGATGCTTCTCCATAAAAGCGTTCACCAGCGGAGGCAAAGTGGTCTGAAGTGTCGTGAGGCTGGCGCCAAGTGTAATAATGCTCTGTTCTTCATCTTTATATTGAGACAGCATGGTGAGAAATTTCTGCTGTTGCTGCTTCTGCTCGACGGCAAAGGTGTATGCGACCTGACCTACGCTCGTTAATTCCAGCCGTTTGCCCCGGCGGTGAAAGAGGGACACCCCCAGTTCATCCTCCAGTTTGGAGATTTTACGGGATAGTGCGGGCTGTGACAAATTTAGCAACTTGGAAGCGCGGTTCAGACTGGACTGCTCCACAACCGTTGCAAATGCATTTAATTCTTCGAACATGAACACAAACCTCTCTTCTTTGTGGGTGTGATCCTTGCCCTTGATTATTTTGTCAGCGTAATGTATGGCCCTAACACTTGTAGTTTTAAAATTGTAAGGCCTGTAAGTCGGTTGTTTACAGCTTATAACTATAGGTTATAACATTTAATAATTATATTGCAATTCCCTTATAAGAAAAAAAGGAGTAACATGAATTGTGACACAAGTTGTTCACACCTGATCAAATCGGAACAATTTGTCGAATTTTCCTATGCAGGAAGGATTCGTGTCATAATAAGTGAATGGTTTTATGAAAACGTTGTATTTAGCGAAAGGGGATCGACATTTTATGAAAGGGTTTTACTCCAGAAAGCTGCACTCCTTGCTTGGCGTCATTCCGCTCAGTTTGTTTTTTCTTGAGCATCTGGTGACGAACTTCTCGGCAGTTGAAGGCGGCAAAGAAGCTTTTAACGGTGCGGTTGCCTTCCTGAACAGTCTGCCGCTCGTCATCGTTTTGGAAACGTTTCTGATCTGGCTGCCGCTGTTTTATCACGGTGTATATGGTCTGTACATTGCTTATCAGGCCAAGCCTAACGTGGGTCGTTACGGCAATGAGCGCAACTGGCGCTACACGCTGCAGCGCATCAGTGGTGTGATCACATTTGTGTTTGTGATCTGGCACGTATGGGAGACACGTGTGCAAGTAGCTCTCGGTAATGTCACGCACGAACAGCTTGGCGGTGTGATCCATGACATCGTGATGAATCCGGTAACGTTTATTTTATATCTGATCAGTGTTGTAGCGGCATCGTATCACTTTGCCAACGGACTCTGGTCGTTCCTCGTTAGCTGGGGAATCACAGTCGGACCTCGTGCACAGCGTGTATCCTCGTATGTGTGCATGAGCTTGTTCGCTATTATTTCTATCATGTTTATCGCATCCTTGTTTGCTTTTCGGAACGTAGATTTCCAGACAGCTACCTCCATGATTGATGCGGTAAAATCAGTTCTGGTTTAATCTTGTAGAATCGTGCTGATCTGTATTTTTGTGTGAATAACGTTCTCTGATCTGAATTTTTGAACGACGCTGATTATAAGGAGTGAACAGCAATGGCATCATCGAATGTAATTATTGTGGGCGGCGGTCTCGCAGGCTTGATGGCGGCGATCAAATCGGCTGAAGCCGGAGTCCATGTTCATTTATTTTCATTAGTTCCTGTGAAAAGATCACACTCCGTATGTGCCCAGGGCGGCATCAACGGAGCGGTAAATACCAAAGGGGAGGGAGACTCCCCATGGGTACACTTTGACGATACGGTATACGGCGGTGACTTCCTTGCCAACCAGCCGCCAGTTAAAGCGATGTGTGAAGCAGCACCTGGCATTATTCACTTGATGGACCGGATGGGTGTTATGTTTAACCGAACACCGGAAGGTTTGCTTGATTTCCGTCGTTTCGGGGGTACGAAGCATCACCGTACGGCATTTGCCGGAGCTACTACAGGGCAGCAGCTGCTGTATGCATTGGATGAGCAAGTACGCCGCTGGGAGGCTGCGGGTCTCGTAACCAAATATGAGAACTGGGAGTTCCTGCAAGCCGTTATTGACGACGAAGGCGTGTGCCGTGGTATTGTGGCACAGGATCTGAAAACAATGAAGGTGCAGACGTTCCCGGCCGAAGCCGTTATTCTGGCAAGTGGTGGTCCTGGTATCATTTTCGGTAAAACGACAAACTCCGTTATCAACACAGGTACTGCTGCAAGCGCAGTGTACCAGCAGGGCGTGAATTATGCTAACGGTGAGTTTATTCAGATTCACCCGACAGCGATTCCAGGGGACGACAAGCTGCGTCTCATGTCTGAATCTGCTCGTGGTGAGGGCGGACGGATCTGGACATACAAAGACGGCAAGCCTTGGTACTTCCTTGAGGAGAAATATCCTTCCTACGGTAACCTTGTACCTCGTGATATCGCGACACGTGAAATCTTCAGTGTCTGCGTGGACATGGGACTGGGTGTAAACGGTGAGAACATGGTATATCTTGACCTCTCTCACAAGGATCCGAAGGAGCTTGATGTGAAGCTGGGCGGAATTATCGAAATCTATGAGAAATTCATGGGTGACGATCCACGTAAAATTCCGATGAAAATCTTCCCGGCAGTCCACTATTCCATGGGCGGCATGTGGGTAGACTACAACCAAATGACCAACATTCCGGGGCTGTTCGCAGCTGGCGAATGTGAATATCAATATCATGGTGCCAACCGTTTGGGAGCGAACTCCCTCGTATCCGCGATTTACGGTGGTATGGTGGCTGGACCGAAAGCGGCTGAATATATCAAAGGACTCAAGAAATCGTCCGCAGATATTTCTTCCTCTGTATTCGACGGTTATACGAAGCGTCAAACCGAGAAATATGAAGGTATCCTGAACATGCAAGGTACCGAGAATGCTTATGTGATTCACAAAGAGCTGGGCGAGTGGATGACAGCCAACATGACGGTGGTACGTTACAACGACAAGCTGGAAGCGACCATCGGCAAAATCAAGGAATTGAAAGAGCGTTATGGCAAAATCAACATGTATGACAACTCCGGCTGGAACAACCCTGGCGCGGCGTTCACACGTCAATTGTGGAACATGCTTGAGCTTGCTGAAGCGATGACACTGGGTGCATTGCTGCGGAACGAGAGCCGCGGGGCACATTACAAGCCGGAATTCACGGAACGTAACGATGAGGAGTTCCTCAAAACAACGATCGCAAGCTGGACGAAGGAAGGTCCACAGATCTCTTACGAGCCAGTGGACGTATCTCTGATTCCACCGCGTATCCGTGACTACTCGAAGGACTAATCTGCACGACTCAGCTTAATCATTCCGTATATGAATCGTTAAGCTGCTGATTATATTGACGGCAATCCAGCGTGAATGGATTGCTGTTTCCAGCAAAGCGTAAACCAAGGTGCATGGCACAGCGGAGGAAGCGGAAATGCCCGCAAGAAGCAAAGCGTTCGCGTTTATCATCGAATTTTCACCCTGAAAAGGGTGGATCAAAAAAATTCGAGGATGATGGCGATCAGAAGGGCATTCCGCGACCGAAGCGTGCACCTGAGCACCAACAGCTAAGCTTTGCGCACCAGCACTACAATCATCGTCACCAGAGGAGGGGACAACGATATGGCGGAACAAGCAACAGCAAGTAAAACCGTCAAGTTTATTATCACCCGTCAGGATAGCCCGGAGTCATCTTCGTATACAGAGGAGTTTGAGCTTCCGTATCGTCCGAACATGAACGTGATCAGCGCCCTGATGGAGATTCAGCGGAATCCGGTGAACAAGGATGGCAAGTCCATCGCTCCGGTATGTTGGGAATCCAACTGTCTTGAAGAAGTGTGCGGCGCCTGCTCGATGATTATCAATGGTAAACCGCGTCAAGCGTGTGCAGCTCTGATCGACAAGCTTGAGCAACCGGTTCGAATTGAACCGATGAAAACTTTCCCGGTTGTACGTGACCTGGTCATTGACCGTTCCCGGATGTTTAACGCGTTGAAACGTGTGAAGGCATGGATTCCGATTGATGGCACCTATGACCTCGGTCCGGGACCGCGGATGCCTGAGAAGAAGCGTCAGTGGGCTTACGAGCTGTCCAAGTGTATGACTTGCGGTGTATGTCTCGAAGCTTGTCCTAACGTGAACGAAAAAACGGACTTTATCGGTCCGGCTGCATTATCCCAGGTTCGTCTGTTCAATGCTCACCCTACAGGTGAGATGAATTCGGAGGAACGTTTGGAAGCACTGATGGAAGACGGCGGTATTGAAGGCTGCGGTAACTCGCAGAACTGTGTGCGTTCTTGTCCGAAAGGCATCCCGCTTACAACTTCTATTGCTGAAATGAATAAACAGACAACCAAGCATATGTTCAAACGCTGGTTAGGTGTATAAACAAATCTTACGCTGAAACAGCGTCCAGCTTTGTTACTTCAGAAGTCGTGATCCCGCGCAGCAATTGCCGGCATTACGGCTTCTTTTGTGATCCGCCGAAGGAACCGGGTGTTTCGTGCAGAATATGGTATACTACAGGGATGGATATGGGCCGATAACGGTCCTGAAGTAACCCGATTCGAGGAGGGGAAGAGATGGGACAGACACCGCGTTCACACAGCAACAGCTCGCCGTCCCAGCATTCGAGCAGACCAGACAGTTCGAAGGAACCTCTTTTTCCTGGAGAAGAAAAGGATCATGATCCTTCTCGTCGAAGTTTTCAACTGCGGAAAATGATTATGACCCTGGGAGCAAGTGTGCTGACACTAGGATACGCACTATGGGAGCCACGGCGTTTGCAGATTAGCGATATTCATCTCCAGCTTCCGTCGTTCCCGGCATCATTTAACGGATTGCGCATCGTTCATTTCAGTGATGCACATCTGGGTTTCCACACCGGGGTGAAGGAATTGAGTAGACTGGCGGTGCGAATAAAGGAGCAGCAGCCTGATCTCATCTGTTTCACAGGAGATATGGTGGAGAGGCAGGCAGCGCCGATGCGCGAATGTGTACCCGTTCTGGCCTCCATGACAGCAAAGTACGGAAAGTTTGCGGTTTTGGGTAATCATGATTATCGGGGGCGGCAGCAGCAGGAAGTAAAAAATATGTTTCGGCAAGCAGGCTTCACGCTGCTGTGCAATCAGCATGTTGTTATTGAAAAAGACGGAGATCAGCTTGCAGTTACAGGTCTTGATGATGCATTAACTGGCAGACCTGATCCGGAAAAAGCAGTTGCAGGACTGGGACAGCATGTCTGGAAAATGCTGCTTATGCATGAACCGGATTATGCCGATTATGCAGCTCCATATGGCTTCGGATTGCAGCTTTCAGGTCATAGTCACGGTGGTCAGGTTCGTTTTCCCTGGATTGGTGCGATGACGACTCCACGAGGCTCACGCAAATATATCCAGGGGTTATACTACACCCCCCGATATCACATGCCGGTGTATGTAAATCGTGGATTTGGCATGACACAGCTACCTATTCGTTTTCTGTGCCGACCTGAGTTGACGGTGCTTCACCTGCAATCGGATCATGAAAGCAATCATTCTTAGGAAGAATGCAAAGATATGAGAAAGAATTGGAATATATAGCGATATGACATGAATGGAGGGGAATGTGATGGAGCGAATTGCAATTGTATCCGACATTCATGGCAACATGACTGCCTGGGAGGCTGTATGGAAAGATATACAGCAGCGCGGCATAGAGAGAACGTTCTGTCTTGGTGACCTTGTAGGTAAGGGCCCGCAGCCAGCAGAAGCCGTGGATCAGATCAGAGCGGTATGTGAAGTGGTCGTTCGTGGCAACTGGGATGAGCTTGTTGCTGTGAATCAGGAGGTGCTCGACTTTACGTGGCAGTCTGAACGGCTGGGTGCAGATCGAGTGGCTTATTTGGCGAGTCTTCCCTTTAGCTATGAATTGAAGCTAAGTGGGCGTAATATAAGGCTGGTGCACGCTTCACCACAAAGTGTATATCATCGCGTTCAGCCTTGGGATGAGATGAGCAAGAGACTTGCGATGTTTGAGCCCCCAGCTGACGAGACAGGCTCAGGAATGGCGGATGTGGTTGGTTACGGCGATGTGCACAATGCCTTTTTGCAGTATTTGGATGGAAGAATGCTTTTTAATACAGGAAGCGTTGGCAACCCGCTGGATGTTCCACAAGCCTCGTACTGCATCCTTGAAGGAGAAGAGGGCGGAGACAAGCAGAAGCCATTTAACCTGCAGTTTGTTCGGGTGCCGTATGACATCGAACAGGAAGTGCGGATTGCACAGCAGCATCAAGTTCCGGCAATGGATGCTTACATTCGTGAATTGCGTTCAGGCATTTACCGTGGATTGCAGGAGTAATGGTACATTGCAGTATGGTCTTCATGATAAAGATGACGTACTATAGTGAATGAATCAGATTGGTGGTAGGATGCCGGATCATCATCAGAGCATGCTTGTCTTACCGGACTAAAACCCGTTAGGCAAAGGAGAGAGTGCCATGCTTACCCGAAATATGTTGATTCAAGGCTTGCCTGTCTTAGATACAGAACGCCTTGTTCTGCGCTCATTACGTCAAAGTGATTACAATATCTTATCCGAGCTTTTGTCCGACCCGCAAGTGATACGATACGTGAACCGGGGCAGCCAGTCCCCCCCAGTCCGTGCGAGAAAATTGCTGAACCAGATTCGAAGCAGCAGTGCCAAGCTGGATTCCCTGCATTACGGGATCTGCCGCAAAGGCAGCGAGCAGGTTATTGGTATTGT
This sequence comes from Paenibacillus barcinonensis, assembly GCF_003217495.1. Classification (GTDB taxonomy): domain Bacteria; phylum Bacillota; class Bacilli; order Paenibacillales; family Paenibacillaceae; genus Paenibacillus; species Paenibacillus barcinonensis. The sequence continues at coordinate 105,201 of NZ_QJSW01000009.1, forward strand.
GTCCTTCCAGCACTGGAATGATCAAAAAGGCACAGCCCAGATTGGATACATCCTCAACAAATTATACTGGGGCAAAGGCTTGGCAACAGAAGCGGTGCATCGCTTGTTAACATTCGGATTTGACGAACTCCACCTGTGGAGGATTGAAGCACGCTGCTATGAGGCAAACCGATCCTCAGAAAGGGTGCTGCTTAAAATGGGCATGCTCTATGAGCGCAGTCTTCCAGCCTTCGGGCTGAATGAAGAGGACGACGGAATTGGTGAAGGCCCCATCTCCATGGACGTCAAGGTGTACGGAATGTGCCGTGCACAGTTTCAATCGGCTATAGACACGAAACCTTCACATTCGGCAGCATGGGACAACCCTGAAATATCATAGAGTATAACAGGAAACAAGGGCTGGAACGAACTTCAATCATTTGTTACACAATTGAAATATAGCTGCAATTGAACTCTAACAGACAGAGGGTAAACTGATCTCATGACCCCCTTTTTGATAATAGATAATGCTGTTGGGACCCGCGATGAGCGGGTTCATTTTTTTTGTACAGTAAAGTTTCATGAGTCCAGCAGCATATGATAATGAAATAAAAAGACCCTCACGTGAGGGTCTTTTTATTTCGACAGCTATGATTTACAGGGGAACCATCTGCATTTGCTTCTGCTTAAAATAAACCCATTCGGTGAAACCAATTTCCTTCAAACGTGTACGCACCTGCTCAAGCTCATCGGCTACCCTTCCAGGGATATGTGCATCCGAACCGAAGGTGACGTTTACCCCGTAATGCCGGGCACGTTCCAGAATGGCATCGGACGGGTACCAGCCGCCGCTGAGCTTGGTTTTGCCCGAGGTGTTGATTTCAATCGCAACGTTGGCCTCGGCAATCACCTGAAGCGTTGCATCAATAGCATCGTCTGCCACAATCTCGGAGAATGGGGGATAGTTACCTTTCATCGCATCAATATGTCCAAGAATCTGGAAGATGCCGCTGCGGGCCGACTGTGCGATTAACTTGTAATATGCTTCCTTCACTTCGATTTTGCGAGCAGTGGATAATCCGTTCCAGCGTGTCTTGTTGAAAATACTGATATCCTCGGTGTGATGAACCGACCCGATAATATAGTCAAACGGATATTGTCCCAGCGTCGAACGATATAATTCGGCATGGACTGGGAAATAATCAGATTCTATGCCCAGCAGGACGTCGATTTTCCCGGCATATTCTTCTTTAAGCGAGAGCACTTCAGCAACATAATGCTGTAATTCAGATTTACCCATTGCAATTCGAGGGTGCGCCTGCTCCAGCTCACTGCCAAAGTAAGGGGTATGATCAGAAATTCCGATGGCCTGAAGTCCCGCCTCAATGCCTGCTTCAATGTAATCTCTGATGTTGCCATCTGCATGACCACAGCGGAAATGGTGCGTATGAAGATCAAATTTCATATGGAATCCCTGCCCTTTCTTTTTTGTCTGTTTTTATTCCGAGCTGATGAATTGAGTTTCCGGCATGCCCTTGAGGTCACTCAGAAATTGATGCATCGCCGAGTTGAGATACCGACTGGATTTGTAGATGACGCCTACAGGATGACTGACCTCCAGTTCACTTAAAGGAATCATTCGCAGTGTCCCCTGCCGCAGCTCATGTGCTACGGATTGTTTGGAGATGATGGCAGCCCCGAGATCAATCTCAACCATACGTTTTACTTCCTCGCTGCTGGACAGCTCCATCACAACGTTCGGCTCGATATTGTATTTCTTGAAAACAGCTTCTGTAAACCGGCGACCTACCGTATCGGGCGACAGGAGAATCAGAGGTGTGCTTCGCAGCACGTCCACGGCTGCATGTTTTTTCTTCGCGAGTGGATGAGCAGGAGAGACGACCAGCTCAAACGTATCATAGTACAGCACAGAGGTACTGAGGTTCGGATTACGTTCGGTCAGGTATCCAATCCCGATGTCCACCAGACCGTTCTCGACCTGTGTATAGATCTGTGAAGAGGGCAAGGATTGAATGCTGGTTTTGATGAGCGGAAATTGATCCTGAAAGTAGGATAACACCCTTGGCAAAATCTGAATGGCAATGGACGTTGTTGTGCCGAGCACAATACGTCCTTGTGGTGTTTCATCAAGATCGGACAGCTTCTGTTTTAACTCGTCCACAATATCAAGCATCCGTTCTGCATGCTCCAGAAAAACCTGTCCGCGATCCGTCAGCGTTACGGGCTGGTTCCGATCAACAAGCACGGTGTTGAATTCGTCCTCAAGGCTTTTGATCTGGGCTGATACAGCCGGCTGGGTCAGGTTAAGGAGTTCACCCGCTTTGCGGAAACTCATCGTTTTGGAAATGGTGATCAGCGTTTCCAGTTGGCTGATGTTCATATACGGCCTCCTTGCAGCTAAATGTCTCTGTATGTCATGTGTCGTGCTGTAAAAGTCCGTGACGGGTACAGTTTCTTATATTAAATTATAGGGGATTACGGGCATCAGAGCAATGAAGGGGAAGGGGGATATTGAAACTAGTTCAACAGACTTGCAAACATAAGAAAAGCTTTTATTTTAAATTTTACATAAATCTGAAATCGGTATAAAAGTCCTACAAGCCTTTAGTAGCTTGAATGTAATGAAATAATTTTCCAAAGAAATGAAATAAGGACAAAAACAGCTATAAACATTTGCTATTCGAATGACGATAAATTATAGTGCACCTGATTTGCTGAATTCTTAATGAATTCTCGTACATGATAAAGTATAATAAATTTAATCAATATGGGACTTTTGGTGTGTGACCAATAACCCAGTGTGAGGAGGACATAGAAAGTGAAAGCGGAAGTGATAAATCCATTCCTGGAATCGGCACGTAACGTATTTGAACAGCTCATCCAGGTTTCGCCTTCCACCGGGAATCTTGGCGTGAAGAATGTAGAGTACATTGCTGACCATGTCTGGATTGTAATTGGAATGACGGGGCAGCTGAGCGGAAATATTGTTTTTGGTATACAGGAAACGGTTGCTTTGAAAATTGTTTCGGCCATGATGGGTGGTTTTGTGATCACCGAGATGGATGATATGAGTAAAAGTGCAATCTCCGAGCTGGGGAATATGATCAGTGGCAATGCCAGCACAATTCTGTCCAACCAGGGCGTCGTTGTGGATATTACACCGCCTCAAGTGATGCAATCGGAGCATTTAACGGCATTTAGTGCAACGAAAGCGCTAAGTATTCCTCTGCTGATGGATGGTATTGGCGAGATGGATATTCAGGTGATGATCTCGTAAAATAGAAGCACAGCCTTCATGAGGCGAATGTGTTCATTACGGGAGGACATCAACCATGTTGAAAGATCAGGTTGTTTTTATTACAGGCGCATCGAGCGGAATCGGTGCACTTTGCGCACAAATGCTGATCGAGGAAGGAGCCATCCCGATTCTGGCTGCCCGCTCAAGGGACAAGCTGGAACAGATTGGTGCTTCACTGCAGGGACGGCATGAATTGCTCACGCTGGACGTTACGGACAGTGAGCAGGTTCAGACGGCTGTGGATGCGATGTTACATAAATACGGAAGAATTGATATTCTGCTGAATAACGCCGGTTATGGGAAATTTGCCGCTATGACGGACATGTCTGTACAGGAATTTGACGAGATGATGGACGTGAATTATATGGGGATAGTGCGGTGTACCAAAGCGGTGCTTCCACATATGCTGGAACGGGGCAAAGGACAGATTGTGAATGTTGCTTCAATGGCTGGCAAGATTGGGACGGCCAAATCGGCTTCTTATACAGCTACAAAGCATGCGGTGCTTGGATTTAGCAACGCGTTGCGTCAGGAGCTGCGCAAGACGGGGATTACGGTCACAACGATTAATCCAGGTCCGATTGATACACCATTTTTCGATCGCGCAGATCCTTCGGGACATTATGTGAACAATGTGCGCTGGCTGATGCTGACACCACAGAGTGTAGCAGGCCATATGATTCGGGCAATGAAGAAACGCAAGGAAGAAGTTAATTTGCCGCGGCTGGCATCCGTTGGCATATGGCTATATCAGTTATTCCCGCGGCTTGCCGATCGACTGTCACACGGTGTGATGAATCAGAAGTAGAATGTAACAAGCAAGCACCATATATCGGATGAAGAAGGGCTCCGCCGAGGGGCTTTTCTTTTTTTTTCGCAGATTTGCACGTTTTCAGAATAAGATTTGGTACACAGGCTTTTTTCGCATATAATGAAAGATAATGTGATGACAGGTTTTTGTTTTATGCGTACGAGCAGGTATTATAGGTGAAATGATATATTTACACGATAGCGAAGAGAGCAGAAAGAAGCTGAAGCAGCGGTGCGGTCGCCTGACAGCTTTCTAAAGAAAGCTACATCGGAAGCTTGTTCTGCAATCGGAGTGTCTGGTGTAACAGAAATAGCACAGCCTATAAATCATCAAAACGAATAAATTTAAAGGATGGAATACATGACGAATCAAACTTTTGCATCAATAGGCGTAGCACAAGATTTGGAGGCGCTGCTGGCTCAGCATGGCATTAACGAGCCATCCCCGGTACAGGCGCAGACGATTCCGGTCGTTTTGGAAGGTCGGGATGTTGTATCCAAATCGCAGACGGGAACTGGTAAAACGCTGGCCTATTTGCTACCACTGCTGCAATCTATCAAGACTGACATCAAAGGCACGCAGAAACTGATTATAGCTCCGACGCAAGAGCTGGCCATGCAAATTGTGCGTGAGGCACAGCGTTATGGGGCGGAGCGTGGCATTGGTGTTCAAGGTCTGATTGGTGGTGCAGCTGTGAAACGTCAGATCGAGAAGCTGCGTGAGCATCCAGAGCTCGTTGTGGGTACGCCAGGACGGTTGAAGGAACTGATTACACTCAAAAAGCTGAAAATGCACAACGTATCCACCATTGTGATCGACGAAGCGGATCAGGTATTTCAGCTTGGTGGCGTAAGTGATGTGGAATTTGTGCTGAAAAGTGCTTTGCGTGACCGTCAGTTGATTTTCCTCTCGGCAACAATTGATGAGCATACGGCTGCGCTGGCGAAGCGCGAGATGAAAGAGCCCGTGCATATCGGCATTGAACCGGATCGTGCAACAGCAGCAGGACTTGAGCATTTCTACTTCGTGGAAGAGGAACGCAACAAGATTGATCTGCTGCGCCGTCTGGTGAGACAATATAACCCGGATCGGGCCATTGTATTTGTCAATGCAACCGAGGACATTGGTGAAGTTGAAGCAAAAATGAATCATCTGGGGCTGTCCGCAGCTGCGCTTTACGGAGATGCGGACAAGGTGACTCGTACCAACGTACTGGCAGCGTTTCGCAATGGTAAAATTCAATTGCTGATTGCCTCCGAGGTAGCAGCAAGAGGTCTGGATATTGAAGGCTTACCGATGGTTATTAACTATGATCCGGCCTTTGACTCCGAGCACTACGTTCACCGTGCAGGCCGGACAGGCCGCATGGGGCGTTCAGGTATCGTGCTCTCTATTGTAGATGAGACACAGATCTTCATTATGCGCAAATTCGCTCGGGAACTTGGCATTGAGCTGCAGGAGCGTGTTCTGTTTGGCGGCAAAGTGTTGGAAGCTGATCCAAGGCCGGATACTCGTCCGGAAGGGCATTCCTTCTCTCGTAAACCGGGGCAGTCCCGTGACCGCAAACCAGGTCAGGGCAGCCGGAAGCCGGGCGCGAAAGCGACCATCTCAAATTCAGGTCAGCGTCCTGCAAGCGGCAAAAATGCAAGCAACGGCGGTCGTACAGAGCGCGACCAGGATCGCAAAAGCAAGGGTGCACCCAAGTGGAGTAAAGACAGAGCGCCGCGCTCTGAGGAATAATCGGATGAAAGGGGTGCAGGGATAGATGGAGAACGTTCAATCGCCTGTGCTGCAAATCAGTGGGCTTAGTGGTGGGTACAGTGCCAAAAGGCCCGTGCTGCACGGCATTAACCTGGAAGTGGGACGCGGAGAAATGGTCGGGCTGATCGGATTAAACGGTGCTGGCAAGAGTACAACGATGAAGCATATTCTCGGCCTGATGACTCCGCAACAGGGAGAAGTTCGAGTGATGGGCAAAAAGCGGGAAGAGGATGCACAGATCTATCAGTCCGCGATGGCATTTGTGCCGGAATCCCCCGAATTATATGACGAGATGACCGTTATGGAGCATCTGGAGTTTACAGCGCGAGCTTACAATGTGTCGGAGGCAGATTTCAAGCAGCGGACAGAGAAGCTGCTGAATCTGTTTCGCATGAATGAAAAGAGCACAAGTCTGTCAACACATCTGTCCAAAGGCATGCGGCAAAAGGTCATGATCATGTGTGCGTTTGTGGCCGGGCCCCCACTCTACATTATTGATGAACCTTTTCTGGGGCTTGATCCGCTGGGTATCCGTTCCCTGCTGGATTTCATGCTGGAGATGAAAGCAGCGGGAGCTTCCATTCTGCTGAGCTCCCATATTTTGTCCACCATCGAAAACTATTGTGACCGCTTTGTTGTACTGCATCGCGGACATGTTATTGCACAAGGAACACTGAGTGAGCTGCGTGCCAAGTTCGGGGAGTCGGATACACCGCTGGAGCACATGTTCTACTCCCTCGTGCAAGGCAGGGACTAACATGGATCTCAAGCTGTTATGGAAACAACGTCGGACAGGTTTCTGGAATGGAATTCTGCCTTATCTCGGTTATGTGATCCAGAGCGGTGTAGCGATGGTCTTTTTGTTTCTGGTCATTGCATTCTCGGCGTGGTATACCTCGTTTGTGCAGAACATCCCCACGGGATTTCCGATACGCTGGATCGCTTTATTGCTGCTGGCGCCGCTTGTACTGCTCAGCAGTTACCGTACATATCTGCTTCCGGCAGATATTGTCTTCCTGCGGCCGCAGGAGTACCGGATGCAGGAGTATTTGAAGAACAGCTTTGTTCGGGGCGTTATATATAAGATGCTGGGGCTGCTGCTCGTATTTCTGACCTTATGGCCGCTTTATGTAAGGGCAGATGCAGATGCCAAGCCGCTGGGCTGGTCGATTCTGTTTCTTGTGTTATGGAAGGTGCTGTCCAGCTATGGAGCTTGGCAAGAGCTGAGGATGGTTCAGGCGGGAGCGGCCAGAGCATACCGGCTGCTTCGCTGGGCGCTGGCGATTCTGGCTGTGGCAGCCTGGCTGTGGCAGTCGCCGTCTCGTAGTCTCTGGTTCTTGTTACTGCTTGCTGCTGTCTATATCGTTGCGCTGCTCGTGCCTGTGAAGCATCGTGTCGCATGGGAGCGACTGATTCAGGTGGAGCAGACGCAGGCGGGCAGGGTAATGCGCACATTAGGCTGGTTTGTGGATGTGCCTTCGTCTGGACAGAAGGTAAGCTCTCGTCGCTGGCTGAGCAAATGGGGGAACAATCTTCCATGGAATGCCGGGCAAGCTTATCGGTACCTCATGACCAAAACGTTCATTCGAACCGAAGTATTTACGATTGTGCTGCGCCTGCTCCTGCTTGGCATGCTGCTGTCCTGGTGGACAGCAGGCAGTTACTTTGGAGCCTGCGTGTATCTGTTCTTCCTGTTGCTTGCAGGGATTCAGCTCGGGGTGCTACGTCGCAGCCACAGCGAATCCTTCTGGATTATGATTTACCCGATCTCGGGAGAGAGTCGCCGCTCGCAGGTGCTTGGTTTTATTTTTCAACTCCATGCGCTTGCCGCAGTGCTGATGTGGCTACCGATGCTCGCAGCTGGAAGTCAAGGGCTTACGATAACAGGCGTTGCCCTTGTGCTCGGTGTACTTGTCATTGTGCTCATGCGCCGATCACAAGGCAGTAAATGGCTCAAGGAGGAAGAGGACGAATAGCACTCATTTGATCCTGTGCCCTATATCTGAATGGGCTCTGCTCTGCTGCAGTCCGCACGTTATAGTATCGTGAGAAAAAGGTATTCCAGGCTGTATCCTGGAATACCTTTTTTGTGCGTGCTGCATAGTCACGATGTCAGGTGTGCAGGAAGTGAGGTCTGACTAGCAGAGGAAGGATTTTGTGATGATGACAAGCAAGATGAACAGTACAAGAATAGCACCTGTGTTTGTGAAGCCTCCAACGCCGCAGTATCCGTATCCGCCTCTTGTATCTTCCACTTGGGACATGGGTCATACCCCTTTCGAGTGATGTTTTTTTGGCACGCCCTTGCGTACACCGTATACTATGTGTCATGGAGTTAGGCTGATTGGGCCTTTGCCCGTTCGTCTACGTTTTGGGCATCTGTCCCGCAGGCAGGACAGATGCTCCAGTAGAACAAGGAGCGGGTTGAGGACCAGCCTTGGTTCTGGACATGCAATTAGAAAGAACCCTTGGCATCAAAAGCTTTCGCTTCGTTATCCAAAGGGTTCTGTTGTTAAAGCACATTATATTTTTGAATGGTTGTATTACATATCGTTTGGTTTAGAGCTTTTGCAGATCCTGAACACCGCGATATACCGTATCGAACAGTTCTTCCAGACTGTTTTCTTCGATGCAGGAGAAGGCAATTCGCAGGTCGGCTTCACCCAGCGCAATCGTACCTACGCCATATTGATGCAGTAAATGACTACGCAGCTCCTCAGCGCCAACATGCTTCAGCTTCAGGCACATGAAGTAACCCGAGTTGAATGGATAATAATCCCATACGTCTCCATACTTGCCGCTGTCGAGAATCGTTTTGACTCTGTTAGCGCGGCCTTTCATTATCTCGAACTTCTCCAGCTTCTGAGCTTCAAACTCAGGTGCTTTCAATGCATCCAGAACAAATGTCTGTGACGGGTGCGGGCCACTGGAGATGGTTGCACGAATGATCCCTAGCGTCTTTTGCTCCAATGCATGCAGCACAGCAGCATCCTCATGAGCAAACGTAATGAATCCTACACGGAAGCCCCATACGAACTCTTCTTTCGTTGCGCCGTCAATCTTCACCGTTAATACACGTGGATGAATATTGGCCAGTTTACCAAAAAGAGACTCATGAATGGAATCCTCGAAGAACAAACCAAAGTAAGCATCGTCAGTCACAGCGACTACATTTACTCCAGCTTCAGCAGCTTGACGAATAGCATCCACAATAGCATCTGCTTCAGCAGCACCCGGTGTATAACCTGTCGGGTTATTCGGGAAGTTAAGCAGCACAATCGCTTTGCCTTTATCCTTCTGTGCAAGCAGCGCCTGAAGCAGTCCGTTGCTGTTAAAGTTCATCTGATCATCAAACAATGGATAATGAATCAACTGGCCGTGACGACGAATGCCAAAAGTCAGCTCGTAATTCTCCCAGTTTTTATCCGGATATATAACAGCGTCCCCTTCTTCTGTGAACAGGTCGGCCACAATACTGAGTCCATGGGTCAGTGCATTGGTTACAATCGGATTACCGAACGATTTTCCTTCCAGGGAAGGGGTTTCCTTCAGCATCTTGTCTCTCCATACGGTCCGCAGTTCAGGCTTTCCTGCCGGCGGCGCGTAAGGGTACAGATCCTTAGGCTGGAATGCAGAAAGCTTCTCTTGAATCACCTGAAGATGCATCGGCACACCACCCTCCAGGGCGATACCAATCGTTGCATTGTAGGTCTTGGCCAGACTTGCTGCTTCAGCAGATTGACTCAAGATACCTTCTTTTGGAAAATAAATTTCTTTGCCGAGCTGTGACAGCATGGAGTAGACGTGACTGCTGCCGGCCTGAATACTTTCGTTCAACTGTTCAGCCAGTGGATTCATTCTTTTCATCCTTCCAAGTCTTTGTGATTCAACTGCCTAACATTATATCACCTTGACATTCCCCCGTCACGGAAATTACGCAATATGACAGTTATATCACTTCACCGCGTTGTTGCGGATGGAGAGAACACAGCATTTCAGCAGTGATAAGCCGGACTCAGACGAGTTTACATCTGGTGAAAAGGACAATATTTTTGCATCATCTCAGCCGTTTCCTGATCGCGGCCTTCATTTCGTTTGTTCAGCTCTCCGCTGATGTGCTCGAATCGTTCGGGAGTCAGATTTTGTCCAAATTTAAACTTGGCATGCATTCGATCCGGCACGATCCGAACGACAGCAACGGCTTTCAGGCTCCCTTTATAACGTGGGTCCTCTGCATCAATCGGCACGTAACCGCCTTGTGGCTGGAGCTTTTCCATAAAGCGCTGCAGCACCTTGCCTTTTATATCAAGCTCTTGCACCAGTTCTGCGTGACCTGCAGCCATCACACTTTTGAAAAAGGAGGTTGCGGGACAAGCCAGCTCGGGATCACTGAAGAAGGACGGAATTAGCGAAAATTCCTCAGCCACAGTAAAGCTGACCGTTGAATGCTGCCTGATTTGCTTCATCTTTTCCCCGGCCAGGCTGCCATGAAAATAAAAACACCCATCCATATATACAAAATTCAGCGGTGTCACTCTTGGTTCTCCCTCCGGGCTGACGGTGCCGAGAAATCCGAAGGAGCACTGGTCCAGAAAGGTGATCATTTCCTGTTCTTGTTCTATAGAGAACTCTTTGCGTCTCATGTGTTTTCCCCCATTATGCAGATCATATACAAAAAAGAATTGAGCATGACGTTCCTTGAAGACAACGATAAAACAAATATTGACAGTAAAATAGATCCAATTTACATTCAGTTTTATAGTCCACTTTGGATGAAGGGTTGCCAGAAGGACAATCGACGGATGAAGGGAAGGGGAGGAGCACATGGAATTGTGGCTACCGCTTGACTCATATGAGCTCCAGCATCGTTACAAATATCAGGCGTTATATTACGCACTGCGGGACGCGATTCATTCGGGTACACTGGAGGCAGGAGCGCGGCTTCCCTCTACACGTGTAATGGCAAAGCAGTACAAAATGTCACGCGGCTCTGTAGCCCAGGTGTATGATATGTTGCTTGCGGATGGGTATGTCCATGCCTATCGGGGAAAAGGAACCTATGTGACGGAATCTTTATCCACGCATACCGATCATCAACAAGAAGCTGTGCTGCCCCTCTCTCCATGGGCTGAACGATTGCTTGCATCGGCGGCAAGCGATAAGAGCCCGCGTGAAGAGATGCAGTCGGAGCATGAAGCTGTCATTAACTTTCGGATGCAGCGTCTGCAGCCGGAGCATTTTCCTGCAGCGGAGTGGAAAAGTGCGCTTGCGGCAGTTCATCGCAGCGACTGGAGGCAGCCATGTGGTGCAGCCGGTGATCTGGAGCTGCGGGAAGCGATGGCCTCGCATCTCCGCTGGACACGCGGTATTCAGACGGAGGCATCCCAGATCGTGCTTTTCAGTGGCTCAATACAGGGCATCACGTTGATCTCCCAGCTATTCATTGCCGAAGGAAGCCCGGTCGTGCTGGAAAATCCGAGTTATCCGGGCATCGTACATGCGGTCAGATCTTGTGGGGGGCAGGTCATTCCAGCGGAAGTGGATGAGGGAGGAATTATTCCGAAGCATTGGCAGGCACAGACGCTGTTTGTTACGCCGACAAGACAATTCCCTACAGGAGCGGTACTGGGTCTGGAACGAAGACGAGCGCTGCTGGCTTGGGCATCGAGGCAAAATGCCGTTATTGTTGAGGATGACTATGACAGTGAGTTCCGCTGGGGCGGACGGCCGATCGAACCGCTCAAGGTGCTTGACCGCGAGCAGCGTGTCATCTATGTTGGTTCCTTCTCGCAGACGATGCCAGCTTCGTTCCGCTTAGGTTATGCCGTACTTCCACCCGCTCTTGTGGAGCCTCTTCTGGCCGCTAAAGCTTTGTATGAGCCGGTGTCACCGGCGTTGCTGGAGCAGCGTGCACTAGCCAGGTTTATGACTAGAGGAGGGTACTTGCGTCATCTGCGGAGGTTAACCCGGCTGTACGGAGAGCGGCATGATTTCTTGGTGCAGGAGATCGAGCGGTGTATGCCCAAAGCGTTCACGCTGCTGCCCGGAGATGCCGGGCTTACAATCTATGCGGTCTGGAACGGCGATCAGGCCAGCTACGAACGTTTTACGGAGCATGTTCATAAGCAGGGAGTATTGTTTCGGGATGTGGAGCGATATCGCTTGATGCCGGGGAGTGCAGCGATCTGTTTCGGATTTGCTCATCTGGAAAAAGTGGAGATTCGTGAAGGTGTGCGGCGAATGCAAATCGCATGGGAGAAGTGCACATTTTCGTTTCGTTGAATTCCGCTGTATAATGGGATAAGTGTGTAAAGAGATTAACTTTCAAGGGGGAGTGGCGACATGCTGCAGGCATCGCCGTCATCATTTATTATTTTGCCCGCTGTCGCTAAAATTGTCTGTGAACCGGGCTGGAAATGGCAGAAGCGGGAAAAGCCGATGCAAAATTATGATTTATTTTACGTGTGGAGCGGTGAAGGCACGGTTATTCTGAATGATCAGCCATACGAGGTTGGCAAAGGGAGCTGTTTTCTGTTTCGCCCTGGCGATCATACGAGTGCTACACATAACCGGCAGAAGCCACTTGTGCTGACGTATATTCACTTTGATGTGGACGGGCCTGTGACCGATGTGCCCCAGTCTTATCGCGAAGTGCAGGAGACGGTAGAATTTGAGCATCTGTTAGCACGGTATGTGCGGCTGTTTTTATCAGATGTATATGGACGTGATGAAGAAAACAAGCTGATTCTGAAGCAGCTTATGATTCATTTGCTGCGAGCAGATACAGAAGAGCCGGTAGAGAAAAAGGTAAGCAACCAGCTGTCAGATGTCATCCAGGAGGTTGCCAATTATGTTCGACAGCATCCCGGAATTACACATCGTGTAGAGGATCTGGCCGCACGGGCAGGGCTTTCGCCGCGCTACTTCTCGATCAAGTTCAAGGAACTGGTCGGCTCATCAGTGCAGTCCTATATTATTCGTATGCGTATTGAACGGGCAGAGCATCTGCTGGTGCATACCGGTATGAACGTGACCGAGGTGGCGGATGCACTGGGGTATCGCGATATCTTTTTCTTCAGTCGCCAGTTCAAGCAGTATACAGGTAAAAGTCCGTCCGAAATTCGTTAACGACCTGTCCAGGTCTGGATTCTAATGGCTTCGCCATCGTTTCAATGCTGGATTGCAGGGGTAAGTAACTAGCAATCCAGATGACCTTACAAGGAGGAACAGGTGATGATCAGAAGAAAAAGACGGGTTCGCAACCGCAAAAATTCGTTGAGGGGATATAGCATTTATCGGAATCGAATGCGCCGGCTGGTACGAGTGGAGGAACCGCAGGATATCTGGTTTTAACGTTAATTCAAACAGATGATTCAGGCGAAGCGAGGCTTCTGCCATGCATGTATACAAAGCATAAATAAAGAGGATGACATAACACCTGATTGCAGGTGCTGCGTCATCCTCTTTATTTACATATGCACTTATGACTGTTTAGGCTTGAGCAGCCCAAGTAATGAACCCATTTTCACGGAATCCCCCGGCTTCAAGCCAGGTGCTGGTTCGAAGGTGTCTGTCTGCATGAGCAGCACGACGGTGGAGCCAAATTCAAAATAAGCGAGATCGTCTCCCCGAGTCCAGGAACGGGCATCTGCATCTGTATATTGAATACTGCTCACGTTCATCGCACCAACTTTGACAACCGCTACTTCACCATAATCATGTTCGATATACGTAATGAGCCGTTCATTCCGGCTGAGCACGGATTTCATATGGGTGAGTCCGAAATCATTGACAGGATATACCTTGCCCTTAATGTGCTCGCTCTCTATTTTGCGACCGCTGACAGGTGCATGAATACGATGATAGTCACGCGGGCTGAGATAGAGTACAAACACGTAGCCATGCTTGTACTTCTCCAGATGCGGAGAGTGATTTAATAATTCAGCAAGTGTATAATTTTGTCCCTTAACATTCAGAATGGTTCCTGCGGAGATCGGGCCGGCTGCTGTAATTTTGGCATCGACGGGGCTGATCAAGGCATGTTCTGAAGAATCCAGCGGGCGCATCCCCGGTTTTAATCTGCGAGTGAAGAAATCGTTCAGGGAACGATATTCCTTCCAATCCTTCTCTGCTTCCTGTGCAGGGATGTTGTAGGTCCGGACAAAATAAGGGATAAATGCCTTGCTTCCCCGGCTTTTGGAGAAGGCTCCCACGGTCCGGGAGATCCACTTGCGCGAAGATAGCTCGGTCATTAATCGCAACAGCGTTTTTGCCATGAATATCCCCCTTAGGGTTAATACAAACTTCAAGGCCGCAAAAGCGGCCATTCTGCATAATATTGACACAAATCACGAATGAAATCAATACAAGCCGCGATCATAGGTTTGCGGTTGCCTTGGAATGCTGAATTTCTGATCCAGCAGCAGACGTCCATAAGCCATCGGTTTGCTATAAGTCATCAGCCAATGCTCCTTCATACCCGCTTTGCGAAATCCGTATCGCTGGTCTCGTCCATTGCATTCAATGAAGAAAATGTCTTCCCCTCGCGTAAGACCAAGATCAAGGCCCAGATCAGCCAGATGTGGCAGACTGGAGCCTAAAGTGTGCGCAATGCGTGTAGCTACCGCAGCAATTCGGGCTTCCAGATGGAGCAATCCAGCTCCTGGCTCATTTACATTAAGCCCGAATGCCTCAGCGATCGTCATTACTTTCCCGCCCTGGGCGATGTTGGTGACAAACGTATGAGCGGGAGCAGCTTTGGCAAACATGCCCGTGACGCTCCATAACCCGTCACCCCCACGCTGCACGGATACTCTCAGATCGACAGGCCTCCCCTCATGCCGGATGAGGGGAATGCGTTCCTCAATCAGGTGCGCGTGGCCGAATATCCGCCGAAGTGCAGCGGAGGGCAGCTGTCCTCGATTCAGGCTGAAGGTTGCCCACCCCCTGCGAGATGCCCTGGTTTCACGGGTCAGCCTCCAATGCCCCTCCTGCTGAAACAGTCGCATAATGCCATGACCGATGCTGCCACTCGATGGTTTAATGACGAGATCATTGTAATGCTGCATCATATAGGTCAGGGAATCGGGAGTTGCTTTGACGGCGTAGGGCAGATGTGCTCTCAACAAAGGGTCCTGGTGCAGTATGTCATGTACATGATGCTTGTGGTAGCGATTACGTACGTTGTAGACCTGAATGCCCTGCAGCAGTAAACGAGTTATCTGTCGCTGGTCTGCACCCCGAAGCTGGAGCGCCCGGTTATGAATGACGGAGGGCAGCGTCATGCGCTCACGGACGTATCGCCCTTCTTTTTTCACATAGGCGATACACACTTTGCGCTCCAGATCAATATCTTCAAGCCGTAAAAAGCAGGGTGTTAAACCATAGCTGAACGCAGCCTGCTCATAATTAGCGAGTGATTCCTGACCGGTCCTTCCGGCCGGTATCCCCCGGTACATGCGTGAATCGAACATAATGCCGATCGTTTCTTGAGGCATGACCGTTCCTCCTTCGTTGTTATCGCGACCATCCATCGTTGTTCTATCTGCACGCCGGTTCCGACTCTGAAATCGCGATAACACTTGACCGATGTGCAGATGCGTTCGAATGCATCCGTGTATGCTCAGACACCATATCCTATGAGCAGAGCAGGAATGGGGCGTGGACAGCCGCCTTGTCTCTTGTTTGTGTTCAGCCTATTTACGGTTGGACAGGGATGGACGATTGTCTGAATTGACTTATAACAGATTGCATATCTGTAAAAGTCGGTCCAGAAATGTGGCAGATGCCCAGAATGAAGCATATGATGCCGGAGACGAACGTTAGGGGAAGGAGCTGGCCTCATGAGCAAGAAGGGCAAAAAAAAGATTTTAACGCCGAAGCTACGTCATATCAGTCCCACATTCAGGGAACTGGAGCTGACCCATCAGCGGATTGAATCAACAAAGCCGGAAAGAGCAGTGAAAAAGGAAGATAATCCGGTTACGGACGGTACTGCTACCGAAGTTGCTGCTGAAACGACAGCAAAGCCGGAGGCTGTCACATCCGAGCCAGTACAGTTTAAACCCGAAGTCGTTCTGGAATCGGACGCTCCTACACAATCGAATTCGGATGAACTGCTGCCCGAAGTTCCAAGCACGGAACAGAACGGAGATACTGTCCTGATGACCGGGGAGAGAGGGGTTCTGATCAGCAGCATTGCTCCCTCTCAGGAAAAGCAGAACAACGCGAGCAGGCTCGTAAGCAAGCAGCATCTGAATCAGAACCGGATGCCTGGTCAGGAGGGGCATTATATCTATACGGATGACATCAGTGATTTTGCTGTAACTGAAAGCAAGCTGGCACCCTTTGCAGTAGATGCCTCCAAGCTGAAGTCGGGAGCAGTAGGCAGTGAAGCTTTGCAGGATTATGCGGTGACGAGCATTCATATTGCGGATGGTGCTATCGTATCGGCTAAGCTTGCTGAAGCTTCCATTGCAGAGGAGCATCTGATTGATGGCTCTGTATCCGGTCACAAAATCAGAAATGCCTCGATTGCCGGGGACAAAATTCGGGACGGCAGCATTTCTTCACAGAAGCTGAGCAATCAGGTGATTGATGCGACCAAAATTGCGGATGGCTCGATTGGAACGAGACATCTCAGTCGTCTGCTGGTTACAGAGGATTTGATCCAGAATCAAGCCGTCACCGCGGACAAAATTGCGATCAGCGGCATCGAAACCCGTCATTTATCCGGGGGTGCAGTGCATACGTCAAAGCTGGCAGATGATGCAGTCACGAGTCCCAAAATTCGTGAAGGCGCTGTGACTGGCAGCAAAATTGAAGAGCAATCCGTTGATTCACGTCATATTCAGTCCGGTTCGATCAAGCAGTCTCATCTGGCAGAAGGAGCGGTTGGACGCAATCAGCTTTTAAGCGGCAGTGTCGGCAGCGAACAGATCGAGGATGGAGTTATTCAAACCCGCCATGTTGCAGAGCATGCTTTAAATGGGAAACATCTGGTGGATGGTTCGATCGGATCGGCACAGATTCGGGCTGGTGCAATCGGCAGTGAACAGATTGGCAGTGCCGAAATCGGCAGTGAGCATTTGGCTAATGGAGCCATTAGCAGCAGCAAGCTGGCGGACCAATCGGTGGGAACCGCCAAACTGCTGGAGCAGGCTGTGACTTCTTCAAAGCTGGCAGACCAGAGCATTATTGCTTCCAAAATTGCCGATGAAGCTGTACAGGGGAAACATCTGGCCAAAGGCTCGATTCGTGGGGAGCATATTGCTAATCGTGGCATAACACCGGTTCATATTGATAACGGAGCTATTCATTCCATTCATCTGGCCAACAGCAGCATCGAAACAGCTCATCTATCTGAGGAAAGTGTATCTGCTGATGCGCTGGCAGCTGGAGCGGTTCTGGAGAAACACTTGACAGAGTCATCGGTGGGATCGTTTCAATTACAGGATGAAGCGGTAACGACTGCGAAGCTGGCTGCTGAAAGTATTACGTCTGAAAAGCTTGGACCCGGCTCTGTCAATGGCAGAGTTCTGGCTTCTGGTGCAGTCAGCTCTTCCCATCTGGCATCTGGAGCCATTACAGCATCGCATCTGACACCAGGCAGTGTGGGCTCGGAGGCACTTCGCCCGTATGGTGTAAAGTCCGAGCATCTGACAGAACATGCTGTAGGTGCACCGCATCTTCAGCCCGGAAGTGTTCAGACGGACACTGTGTCGCGTGCTGCCATTACGACCGACAAAATAGCACCGGGCAGCATCACCTCGGCACTTCTTGCGAATGGTTCGATCTTCCCGCCGCATCTGACAGACCACGCCGTGACATCGCCTAAACTTTCACCTGAAAGTGTGTCAACGGATAAGCTGGCAGATCTATCGGTTACCTCGGCAAAGCTGGCTGAGGGCAGCATCACCTCTTCCAAAATAATGGCGGAAAGTATCGTTGCCAAACATATTCCTGCGGAAACGATTCGCGGGTATCATCTGAAGCAGCATGCTGTTTCATTGGAGCATCTGTCGGATGAGGTGCGTAACCCGGAGCTGTTTGCCAACGGCAGTATTCCTGGCAACAAGCTGCGTCCAGCAGCAATAACGAAAGAACATCTGGCCTCCGGCTCGGTAACGGGCGAGGCACTGCAACATGGAGCAGTAGGCGGCGAGCATCTGCGGCAGGATGCTGTCGATTCACAGCATATCGCTGAAGGCAGCATCAAGTCCGAGCATTTGGCGTCTCAGACTGTGAACGGTTCTCATCTGAGAGCAAATGTAATCGGCAGTGAGCACATTGCCGAGCAGGCGATATGTTCCCGTCATCTGACGGCTGGGGTTGTGCAAACCGAACATCTTGCGCCACTCTCTGTATCGGAAGCACATATGCAGCCGGGATTGATCAGCGGACTGCATCTGCAATCGGAAGCTGTAGGTGCAGCTCACTTGCAGCAGGGCACAGTGCATTCTCGTCATCTTCAGGATGGGGCTGTGCTATCCCACCATATTCAGGAGCGAAGTATCGGTACGGGACATCTGGAGGAGGAATCGGTCAGCTCTACGATTCTGCAAGATGGTGCAGTTACGGCCTGCAAACTCGCGGATAACAGTGTGGACGGCAGTAAACTTGCAGAAGGCAGTGTAGACGGTGGGAAGCTTGCAGAAGGTAGTGTAGATGGCGGCAAGCTTGCAGAAGGAGCAGTAAGCAGCATTCATTTAACGGCAGAGAGTGTGCAGGCTGCGCATATTGCAGCAGGTGAGGTCCATGGGGATCATATAGCGGAAGGCAGCATCACATCCTGCCATCTGAGTGAAGAAGTCGTAGGCACAGTTCACCTGCAGGATGGTGCAATCACCGCCTCCAAACTCGCAGATAACAGTGTGGACGGCAGTAAGCTTGCAGATGGCAGTGTGGATGGCAGCAAGCTTACAGCAGGAACGATATCATCGGTGCATCTGGCTGATCGCGCCATTGATGGCAGCAAGCTGAGTGAACAGAGTATTACGTCCGATCACTTGAAAGAAGGCATTGTAGGTACAGCTCATTTAAGCGAAGAAATCTGGAATACGATTCGTCAGGTCAGTGCGGAGACGCTGGAGCAGCTTGCCGAACTCAAAAGGCAGGAAGCGATGCAGGAAGTACAGCAGTTTATGCAGTCCGTTGGTATGCAAAATGAGGGCCTGTTCACCTGGGGAGACGACGGAGAGGATTCGCCGGAGGATAACGATACACAGAGTGCGTTCCAGGTAGGCAACTGGAAGCTTCAGCAGCTGCTGGGGTTAAACGGGGAATATGAGGGGCAAGCGGCTCTGGAAGACGGCGAGCGAGCTGTGGAATGGCTCGAGCCTGAGGCGCTTCAGACAGGAGATCACACGGCAGCTTCCGATGAAGCTATTGCTGAACGTCCTGAAGCGGTTATTCCCGTAACGTATACACTTGAGCCTCAATCGGTAACACAACAGCATCTGTGTGATGCTTCTGTAGGCAGCGAGCAATTACAATCCGGTGCTGTGCATGCCGGGCATCTGGCATTCCAGCCTGTGCGCAGTGTAAGCAAACAGCCGGTTGTGCAGCAGTTTGGTATGGAAGCCTTTGTTCTGCCGGAGGATGAGGTATGCACAGAGGTCACGATTGTGTTTGAAGAGGCATTTGATTCGGAGCATTACGTGATTGTGGGTATGAGTAATGATCGCGGATTCCAGGTGTCGTTGTTATCCCAGAGTGAGGATGAAGCGGTACTGGAGGTTACACGCACGTCGGATTGCAAGCATACGTATGGATTGTTGTCCTGGATTGCAGCCGGACCATCAGCCTGATCACTGGCGTTAACATCTGCCTGCAGGCCCTGAATCTGGCACATAGATAGAAGCGGTGTCCGGCAATTGTTCCGGGCACCGCTTCTGCTGTTTGCCGTTATGACCGTTCGGACATGAGGGGAGCGAAACGGTCGGGTTTCTCTTTTAC
The DNA here is from genome assembly GCF_003217495.1 of Paenibacillus barcinonensis. Lineage (GTDB taxonomy): Bacteria > Bacillota > Bacilli > Paenibacillales > Paenibacillaceae > Paenibacillus > Paenibacillus barcinonensis. Next base: position 125,027 of record NZ_QJSW01000009.1, read on the forward strand.
AAACCTACCGCTTGATAAGCTTTGGTGATTGCCGTAGCTTCAGCGGAATTGGCACCGTACAGGTCCTTGGCTGCCTGAATTGTCGCTGTTTTGGCTGCTGCAAATTTGGAGGTTGGCGTCAGGTAGTTCACCAGCGTGCTATAGAAAATACGTACTGCTTTATCCCGGCCGATGCCGCTAACGGTTACCCCGTTATGAGTACCGCCTTGGGCTGCAAGATAATATGCTTTGTTAATGATCCCGCTGTTGATATGCACACCGCCATTATCCTGAGAGCCAGTGTAGCGATCACTGTATTTGTCAGGCTGGTTATACAGCGTAGGGTCGGATAACGAGCGCAGGGCATCACCTGGAATGTTTGGAGTATAGATTCCGTCGCCAAGCAGCCAGTTTTTGCTTTCGATGGTGTTCCCCATAATGTCGGCAAAAGCTTCGTTTAAAGCACCCGGCTCATTGCGATATTCGAGATTGGCTGTATATTCAATCACCCCGTGTGTCAATTCATGTCCGACAACATCGAGATCACCGGAGAAGGGACCGAACTCGATGCCATCGCCATCTCCATAGACAATCTGTGCTCCGTTCCAGAAGGCGTTTTTATAGTTGGAGCCATAATGCACTGTAGAGCGAATCAACAGCCCGTTTCCGTCAATGCCGTTGCGATTGAATTTGTTTTTGTAGAAGTCATATGTGGCGGCAGCATAGGCGTGCGCATCTACAGCTGCACGGTCTGTCCATACGTTATTGGAACTGGTAGACAAGCTGCCTGGAAGCGAGGAGCGATTGTTCGCAGTATAGGTTTGAATGCCTTTTCCACGAGTTGTATCTTTCAGCTGATAGGTGCTGCCGGATTGAGTTGTCGTCAGTGTTTTGGTATCACCATGCACGCCTGTACCGGTGCCTGTGGCAAAGTTGATAATATCGTATTGAGATACGATGCTTCCATCAAGGGCGTTAATAAAATATTTGGTCCGTAGCGGGGAAGGCTCAAGCACGTTAACTTCCGTAATGTAAACGAGGTAGGTTTGTCCGTCATCTTCATGATGATAAATGTTTAATTCGGCCTTTGGCTCAAGCTCTGGTGCGCCAAGCTCTCCAAGACGGGAGGTGGCTTCATTCTCGGCGGCACGGATGGCATCGTCTGCACTGATTGCGGGAACGCCATCATTCGGAACAGCCTGTTCTTCAATTGGCGGAAGATCGCCGAGTGCGGAAGTTACAGCTCCGTTCTTGTCCAGATGGATCGTTTGTTCTGCGCCGTAAACCGGAACACCTTTGATGTATTGCTTCAGACGAAAGTGTCTGATGCCGGAAGTGTCTGTGTTGCGTTTAATGATTTTGAGCTGTCCTTTGACGTCGGCATTCAGAAATTGCTCTTGTTGTGCAAGAAAATTATAAATCATTTCGTCCGGGTTGTTGTTCAACAGAATACTCTCCTCGGAGGTGTAGGGGCCCTCAAATGGAATGGATGAGTCAGATAACGGCATTGCTGCTGCAGAGGACAGGGATGTGAGCAAAAGAGCTCCTGCAAGAATTGTTGGCATAATTTTGGTCAATTTCATCGTTAACTCTCCCTTTCATATCATGTATTTGTGAAAATATTATGCCGATCTCGGCTGGTTGATTGTCCGTCTGCATCTGGCAGGGCGGAAGGTGGAGCTTGAATGAGAAGAGGGCTATCAAAAATGCGTCAATAGCTGGATATGGAACGGCATCACTCCTTTCAAGATTATCGCGATTGCTTGTACACGCTTGGGAAGAGGACCAGTCGTCGTTTTAACTAACCTAAGGTCAATAAATAAGTGGAGAAACAAACCAGAAAGGAACGTAGGTTCTTTAAGAGGTTAAAATTGTAAATATTATCGGCTTGAATCGTATAGTACCACAGTGTAAAAGTTTGGAAAAGATGCCATGTCAGCTTTTTAACAAAATTGTGTCTAAAGACGGGGAAATGATGTGGAAATTCATTTTTTTGACGAATTTTATCAAAATTAAAGGCTTGTTTGCCCGCAATCCATGGTCAGAACCTGCATAGAGCAAGGGCAGCAGCCGTTTCCACTGCTCCACGAATACATAGAATAACGTGTACTCCCTTGGCATGTTCAGGTTGGATTGCGGGAGGTGAACTTGTTGCGGAAACAACGGATTAAGGGCCGTTTTGCAACAAAAACAGGGAATAAACGCTCTGGAGGGACAACGAGGAGAAAACGACTTTCTTCTGGAAGCAAAAAGGGTACAAAGGCCTACGTCCTCATCGCACCCGTCACGGTTGAAGAGAATGTTCAAGAGAAGGGGAAGCCTGCTCGCAACGATAAGGAAACGGATCGCCAGATTGGGGAAGAGGTTCACGGCCCTCTGCTGTCGGTTATTATTCCAGCGATGAATGAGCAGCGTACCATTGCGGCTGTAGTTCGTGAATGCTCGCGAATATGCCGTGATGCGGAGGTGCTGGTTGTAGTGAATGGATCAACGGATGCTACGGCCAGCGAAGCTAAGCGGGCAGGAGCGCGGGTGATTCAATATGCGGAGGCGCTGGGGCATGACGGGGGACGCAGAGTAGGAGCTGCAGCTGCGCGAGGGCAGATTCTGCTATTTACCGACGCGGACATCAAGGTGCCGGCTGAACAGCTTGCCCCCTTCGTGCAGGCAGTGTTGAAAGGCGTTGATGTCGCGTTGAATGATTACAACGGTCCAGTGACACGAAATCCGGTGCATCCGGTTGTTGAAGCGAAGCATATGTTAAACAGCCTGCTGTCCAGATCCGATCTTGGCGGGGCCTCCATGACAGCCATTCCACATGCAATCAGCCGCAAGACACTGGGGATCATCGAGACAGCTTCACTGGAGATTCCGCCGCTTGCTCATGCGAAAGCAATTCTTGGGGGGCTTCGGGTACAGGCCGTTCATCATGTGCCTGTGGGAAGATTGAATGCGGTTCGCAGCAAGAAACGAAGCGAAGCTGATCCGCTGAGCCAAGTTGTGCTCCAGGATCATCTGGAGGCTATTCGCTGGATGACCGATACACGCGGTGCGCGGGGAGGCTACCCAGACTTGGAGCGTGTTCGAAGTCTGACCAGATAGCGGAACGAACAGCCGAATGGTAAGCGACGATTGGAGCCAACTGTGGCAGGGGAGCAGGATTCGGCCAGTTGCAGTATGACGCTGGAGGTGACAGTAATGAAAACGAGAGCAGAAGCGGCGGTTCGCAGACAACCGGTGAACAGGCGGCCAGCAGCGAGCACGTTAAGGAGCAGTTCCCGCTCTAGGAAAGGCATAACACGCAAGCTTCGTCAGAAGAGGAGCCGAGTAAACGAGCGGCCGCTGCCGGACCTTCGCTCGTACTGGCGAGCGGGCAGGCTTGCAGGCAATTGTTCGACAATAGAGGCTGATCTCGTGAATCAACATGCTTTGGCTGCATGGCATGCCTACGCATCGGATCAACCGGGGCTGGAGCAATGGGAAGATGCTTGGCAGGCGGGCAAAGCATTTATGCAGGGTTATGCCCGATCCTCAGGTTATTCGCCAAACCTTGTGCCGCTTTCCCTACGTCATACTGCTGCTGCCGTAGTTTGCGCCTGCAATGAGGAACGAACGCTGGGGCAGGTGCTGGTACAGCTGAAACGATTGCCACTCCGTGATATTGTAGTTGTATTAAACGGAACAACGGATAACAGTCTGGAGCGGGTGTTACAGCAACCGGGCATTACCCTTGTCTATGAACCAAACCGGGCCGGACATGATGTTGGGCGGGCACTGGGAGCCAAAATGACAGATGCGGAGACGATTCTGTTTGTAGATGGGGATATGGTCGTGCCTGCGGAGGAATTGGCTCCGTTTCTCTTCGCTGTTGATCGGGGAGAGGATGTTGCACTTAACAATCTGACCTCTCTGCTTCCGCCATTTGCCAAGCAGGATGAGGTCAGCCGCATTAAAGCGTATTTGAACCATACGCTAGGCAGACGGGAGCTTGGCTCGAATTCGATGACTGCTGTGCCGCATGCCGTATCCAGACGTATGATTGAGACGGTGAAGCCGGCTTCGCTGGCTGTCCCGCCCAAAGCACAGATGCTGGCAATCCGCCATGGGCTGCGGGTATCTGCTCCGAGTCAAGTGGACGTCATCCGCTCCAATCGGTTACGGCCCGGAAATACAGGGAGCAATAACGATGTTGCCAGACTGATTCTGGGTGATCATCTGGAAGCACTGGCTGCCTGGCTGAGCTCAGGTGGAAACGATGTTCAGTTGAGGCCGCTTTCCCGAGCAGAAGTGGCATACAGGAGGAACGCGAGATGACGCTGACGAGCATAATCATACCGACGTATAACGGACTTTCGCTTCTGAAGTGCTGTGTGCAAGCCATCCAAACCTATACAGGAGAAGCGACACCATACGAGATCATCGTTGTGGATAACGGCTCGACGGATGGTACGGCCGCATTTTGTGCCAGTGAACGAATACGGTTTGTTCGGCTGCCTGAGAATCGGGGGTTCCCGGCTGCCTGTAATGCCGGACTGCGCGCCGCCTGCGGGGATGAGCTGCTGCTGCTGAACAATGATGTTACGGTTACATCCTGCTGGCTGGAAAATATGCGAGCAGCACTCTACAGTGCTGACAATGTAGGCATCGTTGGGCCGGTGACCAATTATGCCAGCGGCATTCAGCAGGTGGAGGTCAACTTTCGGGATATTACACATTTTCAGGAGCTGGCTGCTGCGAATAACGTTTCGGATGCGTCGCGGTGGAGGGACGTACGTCGTATCGTCGGGCTGTGCATGCTGTTGAAACGAAGTGTGCTGGATGCGGCAGGCTGGCTGGATGAAGCGTACTCTCCGGGACACTATGAGGACGATGACTACTGCTACAGGGTTAGACTGCTGGGCTTCCGGCTGCTGGTATGTGGTGATGTGCTGATACATCATCAGGGCAGTGCAAGCTTTCAAAAAACGGACCCGATCGAATGGAAACAATTGCTGGAGCGCAATCGTTCGATTTTTATCAATAAATGGCATGTCGATCCACTTGAATTTATGGACATATCCGATGAAGGAGGGAACAAGAAATGAAAGGTGTAATTCTTGCTGGCGGCACAGGGACACGATTGTACCCTCTAACCCGGCTTATTAATAAACATCTGCTTCCCGTCGGTAAACATCCGATGATTATGTATGGCATCGACAGGCTTCGTCAGGCAGGGATCGAGGATATCCTGATTGTGATTAACAAACAATCCGCAGGTTTGTATACGGAGTACCTTGGGGGCGGAGAGGATCACGGGGTCAAGCTGACGTATCGCATTCAGGAAAAGGCGGGAGGCATTGCTGAAGCGCTTGATCTGGCGTCCACGTTTATTCTTCCAGGCGAAAGATTCGTGGTGCTGCTGGGCGATAATCTGTTCAGCGACGATCTGAAGCCTTACGTGGACCGATATATGCAGCAGCCTGCCGGTACCGCGCGTGTATTGCTTAAAGGAGTAGATGATGCTCGCCGCTACGGCGTGCCTGTCTTTGACGAGCAGCACCCGGAACGTATTGCGTATATTGAGGAAAAGCCAAGCCAGCCGAAGACCTCTTACTGTGTGACCGGCATATATATGTACGATGATCACGTATTTAATCTGATTCATAACATTGCACCATCGGCACGCGGAGAGCTGGAGATCACAGATGTTAACAATCACTATGCATCCAGCGGCGGACTGGAGTACGACATTTTGCAAAAATATTGGAGCGACGCGGGCACATTTGAGTCGCTCCAGGAGGCAGCTGAGCGTATGAAGGGGCAGCTGCCATAACGGATATAAACCGATAGTGCAGCCGCTGTGCGGTGCCAGATCGAAACAGATGATCGAAGCCAAGCTTGCGCCGGAGCCTTAAAGAAAGCTCCGGCGTTTTGCGCAGCGTCAGCGGCCATCCTTTTCCATGTACAAGGAGGGATTGGTGTGAGAGCAGGGAACAGAAGGAGTGCGGGTAAGTCAGGGTGTATAAGGCACGTGGCGGTACAAGTGGAGAATGCAGGGAAGTGGGGCATGTGAAGGGCGCAGGGAGAACAGGGGTCAGAAGGAGTGCAGGTAAAACAGGGGGTGTGAGACGTGCGGGCGGCGCTGTCGGTGTGATAGCTACGGGCAAATCGGGCAGAGCCCGAGCTGTGCCCCATGCGGGCAGGGCGGCGCGTGCCAGCCGTGCAGCGCTGGCTGGCCGTGCACAGGGCCGCCTGCGCCAGGGCTCGGCCCAGCGCAGGCGCGCCTCCGCGCAGGGCCGCCGCGCCGCGGCCCGCGCCAAGCAGCGCACGGCGATGCGCCGTGCGCCACAGTCAGCACCGCATGCAAGCTCGCCACAGGCGATGCCTGCCAGCGGTGCTGGCCCCGCCCCGCGCCAGACAACACACCCGCCGGGTGTCGTCGCCCTGCCCGCGGGGCGGGAAGGCGCTGCCGCCAGTGCGGGCAGCGCAAACGGCGTGCCGCCGGCGGCTGCGCAGCAGGCCGCGCAGGCGGCAGTGCCCGGCGGTTACGCCGCGGGTTACCGCGACGGCGTATACGCCGGGGGCGAGGCGCTGGTGGCGAAGCACATCCCGCCGGATCACATTCTGCCTGCTGTTGCAGCGTCAGATTTGATCGAGGCGGGCTTCCGCCAGTATGCGCCCAGCCTGACCCGGCTGACCAGCCCTCACGAGCTGGCTGGTCACATTGTAGCGGCGCTGGAGGCGCAGCGCCCGCTGTCTGTTGTTCGCCTCGGGGATGGCGAACTGCTTACGCTGGCAGCCGATACGGTGCTGCCAGCTACAGAGGTGCAGGAGCTGGCACCGTTTCTGCCGTATGCAGGGGTGCCATGCTCTACGCCGGACATCCGCGCGATGCTTGCGGAAGCTATCCAGGGTGCGGACTGGGTGGGAGTGCCCATCTCACGCGCACCTACATTTCAAGGACTGTTATTTCCGGTGCTGCGCCATTTCGGCATCAACTGGTCCAGTCTGAAATTGACCAGCTCAACCATCAATTACAGCCTGCATCATTCGCGTCTGCTGCTTCCCATCCTGCAAGGACGGAGGGTGCTGCTTATCGGCAGTCAGGCAGCAGATTTGGGAGTGCTGCTGCATCAGCATGGAGTACAGATCGCAGGTATACTTCCGTCTGTGGCGGGTATGGCGGATATTCCGAGAGTAATGCAGCATGCTGCGGAGCATACCTTTGATATTGCGCTAGTTGCAGCGGGCATTCCGGCAGTGGTGCTATGCAGACGTATTGCTGGCGAACTGGGCAAAGTGGCTTTCGATTTTGGACATTTGGCCGACAAACTGGTGACAGGAGAGCTTCAGTTCTAGCAGATCGTCCTGAGCAGGGGATCAAACGGGCTTTGCTGCAGGACGGGTGGAATGGAGGAAGCAGCATGAAGAAATCGAAAAAAACGTCTCATCATACACGTAACGCGCGAAAAAACAGACAAGGCAGCTCGCAGGAGAGCAGTCAAATTAAAAAGTCTAGACCATCATTGAGCAATGCTGCTCATCGTACCGAGGCATCGGCTACCGCTCTGCTTCATGCAGCAGGCAGCCGTCATCGACGGTTGTCCTCACGCAAAGGCAAAAGAAATGCTCGAAGCCTTCGAAGCACCAAGCTTTATAATCAAGGTTACAACCGAGGTTATGAAGACGGGGTGCGTCAGGGACAAAATTCATTCGGCCTTGTTTTTGAGGGCGTGAGCATTATCATCCCGACCTACAATAAGCGTGATTATGTGCTGCAATGTGTGGTGAGCATCGAGAAACATACCCCCGCTCCCTACGAGATTATTGTGGTCGATAATGCCTCACGGGATGGCACGGCAGAAGCGCTGCTTCGTCAAGGGGGCATGGTAAGAGTTGCTGCACTGGAGAAAAATCGGGGCTTCGCCGGGGGCGTTAACGTTGGTCTGATGATGGCCAAAGGAAGACATATTGTCGTGCTGAACAATGATACGCTTGTTACACCAGGGTGGCTTGATAATATGATGGCGTGCCTGAACAGTGATCCACAGATCGGTGTAGTGGGCCCTGTGACGAATTATATTGGCGGGGATCAGCAGATTGAGGTGCCATATCATGATGTGAAGGAGATGTGGACCTTTGCTGCCAGCCAAAATCGCCCGGATACAGGCAAACATCGGTTGACGGACCGACTGGTTGGATTCTGCTGGCTGTTCTCGAGAGAATTGTTTGAGCGTGTAGGTTATCTGGATGAAGGGTATAAGGTAGGCAATTTTGAGGATGATGACTGGATTGTACGCGTCCGTATGCTCGGATATCGTCTTGCCGTGGCGGGGGATGCGTTTATTCATCACTACGGAAGTGTAAGCATGAAAGAGCTCGGAGAACAGCAGTTCAACACAGTGAATCAGGGCAATGAACAATTTTACAGCGAAAAATGGGGAGACCCCCACACGCTCATTGCCGAAACCTCCCGGCTGATACAGTCAGAGCATGCGGACAGCCAATCGCGATCCCGGCGAGACGTACCCTTAGCCAATGAAAAGGGAGATAAGCATCATCTGGCAGCAGGCTTTGATTTTGAAAAGGAAACTTCAGTATCCTGCCTAAGACGCAGCGGCGATTTCTATCCCGAAGAGGCATTGCTTGTTGATCTCAAGGGAGATGTCTACACCTTAAAAGGCAGGAAGCGACGCAAGCTGAACATTCCAGTTCCACGCGGCATTTCGCCCGTTCTGGTAGCCAAACCTGATCTGCTCGGCATCCCCGCAGGTGAGCCGATTAACGCTGCAGGGGATATTCGCAGCTGGCCGTTTGAACCGGAGCATGTACAGCCTGCCATAACTTCGGATGCAGGCAAGGTGGCTGCCGAAGGCAGCATCGTTGCGGCTTCCAACGCACCCGAAGTATGGTATCAGATCAGTGAAGGCAAACGCAGAAGGTTTGTGTCGGGTTATGCTGCGGAACGCTGGGGGGTCAGCTCCAGACATGTACAGCAGATACCAGTCGAACTGCTCCACGCGATCCCGGAAGGCTTGCCCATTATTGCGCCACCGCAGCTGCTGACCCAGGACCTGTAATGACCACCGCTCGCGGTTTGAAGCAGTATATGGAAACATGCGGAATGAACAGCACAGCAGAGTAAGCGTTTTAGGCTGACTTACACGCTGATCTGTTCATTCCGCATAAGGCTTTGCTACATAATAAAATGTTGCCCCTAAGGCAAGTGAGTAGAAATGAGGAGGTAGATGTTACAGAAGCGAAGCAATGCTGGATGATTGGATTAAGACTATAAAGACTTTAATAACTTACGACATTTTAAGTAATGCACTGAGCTATGAGAAGTCTGGATAGTGGGTGAGGGCGCTAAATGATGATGATATCCTTTAGTACAAAAGCCTGCAAACTTATGCTTAACAGCGGAGGCTGGAAATAGATTTAGAATAAATCTTCATAAATTTGCTAGATAACAAACTAGGACGTTTTAGTCATATTACAGAATGAAAACAATTTCTACTGTAATAAATATTTATATTATACCACATAAACCCTTTATGAAAGCGTTGTTATGTGATAGGGTAAAAAGGAAGAAAATATAAAATAGAGGTATTAATTTGAAAATCAAAAAAAGGATGTTTGGTTCGTTATTGTCTCTTATACTTGTGCTACAGATGTCTCCAGTAAACGCTGAGGATAACACTTATGATCCATTAACAGAGTCATTTACTGTAACCAAAGAATTTTTGAAGGAAAAGGCAATACAGGAAGGAAAGCAATTAAACGTTGCTGAATATGAAAATAAACTTGAAAATGCAAAGACTCAGTCTGAGATAGAAGATTTAATGGAAATGATGAATGATTATTCAGTATATACAGAAATCGAGTATCAAAATAAGTTATATAGTTTTGATAATAGAGATAGTTTTGATCATACTGTAACTTTAATGGCGTCTCCTGGAGACACTAGGTTGCGTACAGAATATTCTTATGGTGCACAAACCTTGTATGGAAATGAGCAAGGGGATTTAAATAAGATGGGTAATAAGCTGATTCAGATTGGAGCAGGCATGACTCATCCTTACGTAGGTGCATTTATGACAGTTGTAGATCTATTAATTAAAGAGAATGAGTACGACAGTTATAAAAGTACTATTGTTAGATCGCTGCACGACTATGTAATAATATATAAATATGTAGATGTTTATCAGTGGAATGGTTTCCAATATATATGGGCTCCAATGGCAACATCGACTAAGAAAAATACTTCTGCACAACTCAATGTTGTTTATTACAAAAATTCAATACGATATACACCAAGAAATTTTGATTTAGGACAAATCTCAGGGCAAGCTGGTAATTACTTTTATGACGAAGAAAGATTAACTTCACTTGCAAAAAATACATTGTCTCCCTTGTATTATGGTTACCAGAGTGGGACTGTTATACCTGTAAATGTATATTGGAAATTTAAGTATTGACTTACTTATGGGGAGGGGCTATCTCCAGTTAATAGTTTGGAGGCTGAAAATGAAAAAAGTGCTTTTTATTACTTTATTAAGCTTATTCATTCTCTCAGGGTGCAGTACTCATGAACAAATAGACATTAAATCACCATCTTACATGTATAGTGAGAACTCCGAGATAGGCAGGAACGTAAGAGTGAGTTTGAATGGCACATTGAATAAAAAGGATGATGTTTTCGAGGGGGAATTATCTATCGATGATATTGTCTTCAAAAAAGTCATTTTCACGCATAATACGTTATTAATCTCTTATGAAGGTTCAAAGAGAACAGTCCTGGGCGATATTTATTTTGATAAACAGGCGAATCAATATGCAATTATTGTTACAGAACCTGAATTATACACGAAATTAACGCATGCAAAATTCCAGAATAAAGGTTTGGTTATCAGTTCTCCGGCATCAAGTTTAGCAGAAGCAAAGATTATCGAGGCGAAATTAAAAGCAATGGAGTGAGTATGAGCTCACTCCTTTTTTGTCCTACATTTTCTTGAAATCGTCTAACAAAGTTCTGTTGTTTTCAGACACTACCTATTTCCAAAAAATAAAATTTAATTTTTCTATTCTGTTATAGGATTATTCTATTAGGATATCCATTGACCCTGTGAGCGCACGGGAGTACATTTATAGCCATAAACCAACTTAACTTATAGGAATTTAAGTTTTAGTTCATTTGAACAAGAGGAAACAAAATTACGTTAAAAATCAGGGAGGTATATCCATGTCAACATCCAAAAAAGTTGTGCTGTGGAGCAAAGAAGGCTGCCATTTTTGCGGGGAAATCAAAGCATATCTGAACGAGCGTAATCAGCCATTCGAGAATATTGAAGTGCAGGGAAACGATGTGCTGCGGGATGTGCTTGAAGCCAAATACGGCATTCGTCATGTGCCTGTCATTGAAGTGGGAAGCGACGGGAAATACGAGGCTTTACTGGAAGCAGATCTGGATAAATTGGCACAACTGCTGCAGAAGGTAGATGAAACAGCAACTGTGTGAGCCTAGCGATTATCTGCTTAAACCTCATAACGAGGATGAATTGCAGGTATTATTTTAGGATGGACAGTATGGGTGGTATGGGCGGCATGATGTAAATTTTGTGGCCACGTACCCCTTATACACACTTCCGATATCGTTATAGAAAAAATCTATTAGGAGCACGGTTGACCCGTGTGCAGGGCAGTGATAAGCTGTGTGAAATTAAAACAAACCAAACTCATAGGAATAATCAAATTTAAAAGCGATTCAGGAGCATGAGTATAACCTTGGTTTGCACGGCACGTGAAGCCTTGATTTGGATGACCGACTCTTCGAGGTACAATAACTTATTTCAGGAAGGCGGAGGGCATATGACAGCAAAACGTAGTTTGAAATTCGGAGCGATTATTCATGGCGTTGGAGGAAGCAATACGACATGGAGGCACCCGGAGGTTCTGTCCGATGCGAGTGTGAACTTTGGATTTTACAAACGTCAGGCCTTGAAGGCAGAGGAGGGCAAATTTGATCTGGTATTCATCGCGGACGGTCTTTATATTACCGAGAAATCCATTCCTCACTTTCTGAATCGCTTTGAGCCGATCAGTATTCTTTCCGCTCTCGCTGCCGTAACTTCACGCATTGGCCTGGTCGGAACACTGTCCACATCCTACAGTGATCCGTTTACAGTCGCCAGACAGTTCGGTTCCCTCGATCTGATCAGTGATGGACGTGCAGGCTGGAACGTTGTTACGTCCCCGCTCGAAGGTACTGCGAAAAACTACAGCAAAAGTCATCATCCAACACATCCGGAGCGTTACCGGATTGCCAAGGAATATTTGCAGGTCACCAAGGGACTGTGGGATTCCTGGGAAGATGATGCATTTGTACGAGACAAGGAGAGCGGTGTATTCTTCGATCCCTCCAAGCTGCATACGCTGAATCATGAAGGTGAATTTTTCTCGGTACAGGGACCGCTTAATATCGCTCGTTCGCGTCAGGGACAGCCGGTTATTTTCCAGGCAGGTTCTTCGGACGATGGTAAAGCGCTGGCGGCACAGGAAGCGGATGCCGTATTCACCGGGCATGAAAATATTGAAGATGCACAGGCGTTCTATAAGGATGTCAAAACAAGAGCAGCCTCCTATGGTCGCTCATCACAGAATATCGTCATTTTGCCAGGCATCAATCCTATTGTGGGACGCACGGCAGAGGAAGCAGAGCAGAAGTATCAGGAGATCGCGAGTCTGGTCACGATTGATAAAGCACTGGACTATCTAGGACGTTTCTTCGAGCATCATGATTTCTCCCAATATCCGCTGGATGAACCGTTCCCGGAACTGGATGGCATAGGCAGCAACAGCTTCCGCAGCGGAACAGACAAAATCAAGAGGGATGCAAAAGAGCAGGGGTTAACGTTGCGGGAAGTGGCTCTACGGGCCGCAACACCACGGAGCCAATTCCTGGGTACGCCGGAGCAAGTGGCCGACAAAATTCAGGAATGGTTCGAGGCAGAAGCAGCAGACGGCTTCATCATTGCCTCCGAATTGCCTAGCGGATTGTCCGACTTTGTCGAGCTGGTGGTACCGATTTTGCAGGAACGTGGCATTTATCGCACGGAATATGAGCATGATACGCTGCGCGGCAACCTGGGTGTAGAGATTCCGGTTAACCGCTATACAGCTGCCAGAGCGCAGGAGCAATCCAACGTTATCTAGGGTGTGTATTGAGCTTTGCTGGCTTAAAACCGACTTTTCTCATAGGTAATATAAAATTTACATGCAGTTTAGTTATCCAATCACATTAATTACACCTGTATACACAGAGGGGGAAGCAATATGAACAGGTCTGTTTCATGGACAAAATACGTGGCATTGGCATTAGCATTGGTGATGGTATTGTCTGGATGCGGAGCGGCATCTGGAGGAAAAGCGAGCAGCACAGCAACGGCTTCCCAAGGCGGCAATCAGGCGGGGACAGCCGAAGGAGGCAATCTCACGTTTGCACTCGCCACTTCACCTGATACGCTGGACCCGCATCGCAGCGGCCTTGCAGTAGCCGTTCGTGCGATCCGAACCATCTATGACAATCTGGTGGTGCAGCTACCCGATGGGTCCATTAAGCCTTGGCTCGCCAAGGAGTGGACTGTGTCGGAGGACGGCAAAAGTTATACGTTCAAGCTGCGTGAGGACGTGAAGTTCCATGATGGAACTCCGTTTAATGCCGAAGCGGTGAAGTACAATCTGGATCGGGTCATTGATCCCGCCACCAAAGCCGCCAATGCCCTTGCCCTGATCAGACCGTACAGCTCCTCCGAGGTCATTGATGAATATACAATCAAGGTCAATCTGGCTGCACCGTCACAGGCTTTTCTGGGCAATTTGAGTCAGGCCTTGCTGGGCATTGTGTCTCCAACAGCAGCGAAGAAATACGGGGATCAGCTGGGCAAAAATCCGGTAGGTACAGGTCCGTATACGTTTGTGAAATGGGATGAGAATGCGGATATTGTTGTAGCCAAAAACAAGGATTACAAGTGGGGCCCCGATACAGTGGAAAACAAAGGCGCTCCTTATATTGATACGATCACGTTTAAAATTGTACCTGAAGAAGCAACACGTATCGGAAGTGTACAAAGCAAGCAGGTGCTTGCCGCAGAGACTGTGCCACCGCAAAATATCGCTGCGCTGAAAAGTGATCCAAACCAGCAATTGCTGCAGGCCAATACCGTTGGACTGCCGTATACCCTCTTTTTCAATCTGCGCAAGGCACCTTGGGATGATGTGAAAGTAAGGCAGGCGGTGCAATCCGCTGTAGACGTCGAGTCCATTGTGAAAACCTTGTATCTGGGCAACTACGAGCGCGCATGGTCTGCGTTGTCTCCAGGCATTCTCGGCTATGACAAGGCGCTTGAAGGCAGCATCACCCCGGATATCAATCGTGCGAACCAGTTGCTGGATGAGCAGGGCTGGGTCAAGGGCGCTGACGGAATCCGTGTTAAAGATGGGAAAAGGCTCACTCTGAAATATGTGGACGGCTCTCCGAATCGGGAGAAACGCAATGATATCGCCGCGATTATCCAGCAGCAGCTGAAACAGCTGGGCATTGCGGTTGAAGTGGTAATTACCAAAGACATCGCTACCGTAATCTATCAGAACCTGGATTATGATCTGTATGGTAACAGTCAGGTCAATTCCGATCCAAACGCCCTGTACGCCTTCTATCATTCGAGTGCTGAGGGAGAGCGGCCAACATTATCCGGTCTTGCCGATCCGAAGATTGATCAGCTGTTAGAGCAGGGAGCTGTAGAGAAGGATGCTTCGAAAAGGGTAGACATCTATGGTCAGATTCAGAAATATCTGATTGAACAAGCGGTTATTTTGCCAATCTACGTTTTCCCGTATACAGTAGCTGCATCCAAGGATGTGCAGGGCATCAAGTTTGATTCACTCGGTTATCCGCTCTTTAACGATGTACGCATTCAGCCATAAATGATGTAATCACCTTAACTTTAGCTTTAACAGATGCTGTTTAGCACATTCTGATCTCAGAAAGGAGACATCCCGGTATGATTCAACTTGTCTTGTCACGGCTGGCAACGTCACTGCTCGTTATATGTGGAGCCTCGGTGCTGGTGTACTGCATCATGTATCTTCTGCCGGGTGATCCGGTGCTGCTGATGCTGGACCCGTCCACGGCTACCCCGGAGATGATTGCAAACCTCCGGGCACAGCTTGGACTGGACCAACCGTTTTATGTGCAGTTTGCAAACTATTTTGGCCATATGCTGCGTGGTGATTTTGGTCAATCCATGGTGAACTCCGATCCGGTGCTGCCCAAAATTCTGGAGCATTTCCCGGCAACCCTGGCTTTAACCGCACTAAGCTCGCTGATTGCCATCACGATCGGCATTACACTTGGGGTTCTGTCGGCTGTGCATCGGAATGGTTTCATTGATTTTGTAGCCCGGCTCGTTGGTTTGTTTGGCATATCCATGCCTACCTTCTGGACCGGCATTCTGCTCATTCTGCTGTTTTCTGTGCAGCTCGGCTGGTTTCCGGCGATGGGCTCGGACGGTTTCAGCTCATTAGTGCTTCCGGCAGCCACGCTCGGACTGGTTGGCGCAGGGTTCATTGTACGCATGGTGCGCAACAGCATGCTTGAAGTGATCCATGAGCCATTTATCGTTGCGCTGCGAGCCAAGGGATTATCCGAACGTGTCATTATGTATGGTCATGCACTGCGTAATGCGCTCATCCCCGCAGTCACGGTCATTGGCATGCTGATCGGGGATTTGCTGGCAGGCACTGTGGTGGTGGAGACGGTATTTTCCAGACAAGGGATCGGACGTATTATTGCCGATGCATTGATGGCGAAGGATTTGCCGGTCGTGCAGGGGGTTGTGTTTTTTACATCCATCATCTATGTCGTGCTGAATGTGCTGGTTGATATTTCATATTCATACATTGATCCCAGAGTTCGGCGGGCTGTTCGTACATGAGGCTTATTATCATATTATCAGACACATCAGGAACTGCGCATCAGGCGCAAGCAGAAGGAGGCGTTAATCGTTATGAGCATGAAACCTTTAGCCGGTGACAAAAAGGCATGGGCAGGCAGCACCTGGAAAGCCCGTATGTGGAGATGGAGCCGTCTGTCCTGGCGACATCGTGTTTCCTCTGTAGTATCGCGGCTGTTTCTGTATATGGCGCTGCTAATCGTCATTTTTACGGTGGTCTGTGCCATTGTGCCGGGCTGGATTGCTCCATATGATCCGACGCAGATGATGACGGATGCTATATTACAGCCCCCTTCTGCTGCGCACCTGTTTGGTACGGATTATTTCGGAAGAGATATTTTCAGTTTGGTTGTGCATGGTAGTAGAGATTCCCTGCTGATTGGCTTTGCCTCCGTGCTTGTGGGCGGTATCGTGGGCAGTATGCTTGGCATTCTTGCGGGATACGTGGGCGGCATCGTGGATACCGTAACGATGCGTGCTGTAGATATTCTCATGGCTGTGCCTGGTGTTCTGCTGGCGCTGTCTGTTGCTGCTGCACTTGGCCCAGGTCTTATGAATATTGCGCTGGCTGTGGCAACTGCCTCAATCCCAGGATATGCCCGGGTGATGCGTGGTCAGGTTATGTCAGTGAAGAATCTGCCCTTTATTACCGCAACACGTTCGTTGGGCGGTTCCAATGCCCGCATTTTCTGGAAGCATGTCCTGCCGCACTCCTTGTCTCCGCTGCTCGTCATGGCAACGCTGGGGGTGGGCACATCCATATTGACCGGCTCGGGACTCAGTTTTCTCGGACTCGGCGTATTGAAGGAAATCCCCGATTGGGGTGCGTTGCTTTCTCAAGGTAGAGGATATTTGACAGTAGCATGGTGGATCTGCACCTTCCCTGGGCTTGCGATAACGCTGTTTGTACTTGCTGTGAATCTGATTGGCGACGATATTCGCGATAGGCTCGACCCGAAGGTTAAAGGAGCGGCTTGACCGTTATTTGATAAGGAGGAGATCAGGATGTCACATGTTGTTATTATCGCGGGGGCCCCATCCAAGCGCTCACGTTTGACAGGACTTACAGATTACAGTACCCGGACACTAAGCAAGGCAGGTATCTCCGTTGAGGTGATTCAGGTTGCCGATCTACCCGCTGAAGATCTGGTGAAGGCGAGGTTTGACAGCCCCGCCGTTCAGGATGCCCTTTCTATTGTAGAGGCAGCGGATGCAGTTATTGTGGCCACACCTGTGTATAAGGCTTCCTATTCAGGCGTGCTCAAGCTGTTTCTCGATCTGCTTCCGCAGGAAGGCTTGCGGGGCAAGGTTGCTCTTCCGCTTGTCATCGGCGGTTCGATTGCCCATTTACTCGCCATGGATTACGCATTAAAGCCTGTGCTTGCTGCACTCGGTGGACGCCATATTCTTGGCGGGGTCTATGCAGTGGATCAGGCTATTGAACGGAGTGAAGCGGGAGCTTTTACACTTGCGGCGGATATTACATCCCGGCTGGACCGGGCTCTTGAAGAGCTGATATTGACATTGGATAAGCACGGTATTACGATACATTAAAACCGAGTAATTTTATAGGATAAATAAAATAAATGTTTGTCTTATCGTCAGCGATGTCTTGTTCTGTGACTGAAACACGGGTTGAACTGCATTCTTTCCCTTAATACCTGAACGCAGAGGACATTTCGCTCAACCCATTGACAACAAACGTCTGCGGACGTGGATACGGAGGCGCCCATGAATATCGAGAATATTGAAGCGTTTGTATATATCAATCATTATGGCAGCTTCAATAAGGCCGCTGAAGTACTCTTCTTGTCCCAGCCTTCGGTTACGGCACGCATCCAGTCACTGGAAAGGGAGCTGGGTTGCAAGCTGTTTGACCGGCTAGGCAAGCAGATTGTGCTGACAGATGAGGGCCGTAAATTTTTACCGTACGGGCAGCAGGTGCTGCAAGTGCTGCAGAAGGGCAGACAGAAGATTCAACAGCGAAGAACAACACCAGAAGCCTTACGTCTTGGCAGCACAGTGTCGGTGTCCAATTATGTAATTCCTGATTTTCTGCCCCGGATCAAGGAAGCGTATCCCGAGGTGAATATCAAGCTGACAACCGCAACAACGGATCAACTGATTGCCAAGCTGCTGGGTCAGGAGATTGATCTGGCGTTTGTGCGCAAGGTGATGCATCCGGCGATCCGTACCGTTGCCTTTTATGAAGATCCCATCCAGCTGTATGTCTATAAAGGCCATCCCTTCATTGAGCGAGGACATGTTAGTATGGAGGCTCTCCGTGAACAGCAGCTTGTTTTCTTTGAATGTGGATCACTGGACTGGCTTCGGATTCATCGCGCGTTTGATTCTCTGGAGCATCCACCAGACATTACGTACCATGTCGATAACTCGGAAACGGCGAAGAAGCTGGTGATGCAGGGGGCAGGCATTGCTTTCCTTCCGGGGCTCACGGTCAAGAAGGAGGTACAGCGTCAGGAGCTTTTCCCCATCCAGGTCCATGAGGTGGCGGGGGTATCCCTGCAGATCAGTGTTGTGACCTTGAAGGAGGAATATTCGCCATTTGCCGAGCCCTTTGGGGAGCTGCTGCGGCAGCTGTAACTGTAGCTGTAGCTGTAGCTGGAGTGGATTGATTAAGCAGGTTGCTGCATATGAAGGAGGAAGCAATATGAGTATTCGTGTCGGCATTTTGGATCAGACCCCGATCTATGAGGGGGAAACGCCGGTGGATGCTTTTCGGCATACGATTGAGCTGGCCCGGCGGGCAGAGCAGCTCGGTTTCTATCGGTTCTGGGTATCGGAGCATCATGATGGACAGCATGTGGCAGGTTCATCCCCGGAGGTGCTTATTTCGCATTTATTGGCACACACCGAGCGCATTCGACTGGGGTCAGGAGGTGTGATGTTACAGCATTACAGCCCGTACAAGGTCGCTGAGAATTTCAACGTACTGGCAGCGCTGGGACCGGGACGAATTGATCTGGGTATCGGCCGTGCGCCCGGAGGGCTGCCACGTTCAACACAGGCATTGCAGCAGGGCATTCAGGAGTCAGCATCACTACAGGAAAAAATCGTTCAAGTGAAGCGATATATTCATAACGAGCCGCTTGCCGATGCAACGCATCCACTCGCAGGTCTTAGCGCTTCCCCTGTATCCGCGAATCCGGCTGAGCTGTACGTGCTTGGTGCCAGTGTGGACAGTGCTAACATGGCCGCTGAGCTGGGGCTGCCTTACGTTTTTTCGTTATTCATTAACAGCAATACGGAGATTGCTCTGGAGGCGGTGCGTGTATATCGCGAGCGCTTTGATCGCTCCCGTGGACTGGAGCCTTACGCTGCGCTGGCTATTTCTCTAATCGTTGCCGAAAGCGAGGAAGAAGCAGAAGAACTGGCGAGTGAGCATAAGCTGGTGAAGATTCATCTGGAGAGCGGCAAGGTGCTGACGGTTGGTTCAGTGGAGCAGGCTGAAGAATTCGGAAGGCAGTCGAATGAAGCCTACCGTGTTGAAATGCTCGAACCAAGTGTGATTCGCGGTACCAAAGCCACAGCAGGTCAGGCTCTGCTGGAGCTGCAACAGGAATTTGCAATCGAAGAGATGATTGTGACAACAGCGACGCGCGATTTCTCCAAGCGCATTCGTTCCTTTGAATTGCTGCATGAGCTGCTGGCGGAGCAAGGGAATTATCATTTTGTACTAGGAAGCGAAAATGAGCAAGAGAAGGCTGAAGCGGCCATCGGATAAGCTGAGAGCTGAAAGGAGGGCACGAGATGAGAAGTGAGCTGGAGCAGTCTGAACACAAGCTTGAGCAGCTAGAGGCACAGCATGCAGAGCCAGATGAGACTTTTGCGCAAGATCTGACCGCGATTCGGCGGTATCTGCATCGTCACCCGGAGCTGTCAGGTGAGGAAAAGGCAACGACCGCAGCCATTCGTGATTGGCTGGAGAAGGAAGGGGTTCGGCTTGCCGATGAGTACACATTGCGCACCGGGCTTATCGCAGAAGTAGGACAGACGGAAGGGCCTGTCGTTGCACTGCGGGCGGACATCGACGCTTTGCCGATTCAGGAGCAGACCGGGCTTGAGTTTGCTTCACAGATCGAGGGGCGTATGCATGCCTGTGGACATGATGCCCACACGGCCATTCTCATTGGAGCGGCGCGATTGCTGAAACAGCGTGAAGCCAGTCTGCCGGGGCGAGTTCGCTTCATCTTCCAGCCTTCGGAGGAGAAGGCAACAGGAGCGCGGCAGGTCATTCAGAGCGGGGCACTCAGTGATGTGCAGGCTATATTTGGTTTGCATAACAAACCGGATCTGCGAGTTGGCACGGTAGGCATTCGTGAGGGCGCTCTGATGGCCGCGGCAGACGGTTTCGTTGTTAAAGTCGAAGGTGTGGGTACCCATGCGGCAGTGCCTGAGGCAGGTATTGATCCCATTGTGGTCGCTGCACACATCGTCACCGCGCTACAGGCTATTGTCAGTCGCAATGTGAGCGCACAGGAGAGTGCTGTAATCAGCGTGACCAAAATTCACAGCGGCACGGCCTGGAACGTCATCCCGGAGGAAGCGGTGCTCGATGGCACAGTGCGAACCTTTGACGAGAAGGTACGGGCGCTGATCCGTGAACGCTTCAATCAGGTTGTATCCGGTGTGGCGGCTGCCTATGGCACCCGTGCAACCGTTCGCTGGATTCAGGGACCACCCGCCGTGGTCAATGATGAGTCACTCGCATTGGAGGCTGTGCAGATTACACAGCGGCTTGGCTTGCATAGCGTCAGACCGCTTCCGTCTCCGGCAGGGGAGGACTTTTCTTTTTATCAAAAAGAAGTGCCCGGTCTGTTCCTCTTCCTCGGTACATCTGGTCCGCATGAATGGCATCACCCAAGCTTTGATGTTCAGGAACAGGCGCTGCCACTAGGCGCGCAGTTGCTGGCAGCACTGGCTGAGCAGGCTCTCCATCGTTTGCAGGGTTAGAATTGCTGTTCAGAATGCAAGGATATTCGAGTTTTTATTGGAACGGATACAGCTGTATCTGACCAATCCTTCTCTCCGTACCATCCGCTCCAGAGCTGGCGCCATGCGTCAGCTCTATTTCTGTTTGCTTATCCAACAATGCAGCCAATTGTGCACATTAACGATATTTTACAGATCAGCAGAACTTGTGATTTACATGGAAAAATTTGTTGACGACCCCTAATTCATATGCTATATTCTTCTTTGTTTAATCGTAAATATTACTATTAAGGAGCGAGGGAATAAGCAACCGGAGCACTTCAATTCGATATCATAAGAACAGGAGTAGCCGCTGCGATGAAACATGAGATTGATTTTATCAAATGTAGTCCGACGCAAAACATGACTATTCTGGTCAAAACGAATCATGCTGCTGAGCATTACAGCGACATTGCCTCGAGCCTGATGTCTTATGATCATGTCTATGCTGAGCAGGTCGGATTCATTGAGCAGCCGCGCAGACAGGAAGCCGCCGCCCGTCTGGAGATGGCTGGAGGAGAATTCTGCGGTAATGCATGTATGGCACTGGCTGCCCATGTTGCCTATGAGAAGGGGCTGGAGCAGCAGAGTTCCATGAACGTCAAGCTGGATGTTTCAGGCACAGAGAGCCTGATTCACTGTCATGTGAAGAAGCGGGAGAACCAGTATGATTGCCGGGTTACGATGCCTGTTCCCGAGCAGATTGAGCGCAAGGTGATTACGTTTGAAGGCTTGGAGCTGGAGTTGGTCGTGGTTCGCTACGCGGAATTTATTCATATTGTGATCGAAGTTCAGGATTTCGATGACACGATGAGGCGGCGGGCGCAGCATCTGGCGAGGCTGCTTGGTCTTACGATGGGGGACAAAATGATTGGTATTCTGTTATACCGTCCTGCTACGGAAGAGATGGCTCCGCTGATCTATGTTCCGCAACTGGACAGTCTGATCTGGGAGAGAGGCTGCGGGTCAGGCACAGCATCGGTAGGCGCTTATCTGGCCTGGCTTGCACAGGGTGAGGTTACGCAGCTGATCCGGCAGCCTGGGGGCACAATCAAGGTGACTGCCCAGTGGCACGAAACCGGCAGGAAGGCGATAACGATTGAGGGCAATGTCAGAATCGTAGCTCACGGCACAGCCTTTATTGATGTGCCGCTGGAGCGGAGCCAACGCCAGACCAGTATTTGAACGAAGTTCCACATGTATCGGAATCAAGCATTCGATGTATCGGAGTGAAGCCTTTTATATGGCAGTACGGTGTGATGATAACGGGGTGCAGGAGGAGGAGACCATTGATTACGTTAATCCATTTCGAGACCAGACTTACTGCATTTGCAACACAGTTTAGCGATCTTGCGGTCAGGTATGACCAGACGCTGGAGCACAGCTCCGAGCTGGAGGCAGTTATTAATGATTATTCCCGTTTTGTGACTGATGCGGATCACCGGGTCGCTTGGGATATGTTAAGACCATCAGAGCTGGAGGAGCTTGAACCGCTTATCCAGAAACTTAGAGATCAATCAGCCCGGTGTGTAGCGATTATGGAGAAGTATCGGGCATTGAAGCTACAGGATGGAGAAGTGCAGATCGCGGATTATTTTAGAAATATCGAAGAATGCATTGACAAAGAGTTTGGCAGCTTTCAGGTGACGCCTGACTCGAAGGTGCTGCTCGTCGGCTCCGGTTCATTTCCGATGACACCTCTGCTGATTGCAAGGCGAACGGGTGCACAGGTAGTCGGCATTGACATTGATGCAGAAGCAATTACGCTTGGACGCAAGGTTGTCGGGACGCTTGGAGCCGGGCTGAACATTCGTCTGGAACAGCGGTTGCTGGAGGATCTGGCGTATACCCGCGAAGCCACTCATATTATTTTCAGCTCAACGGTAGCGAATAAATATGATCTGCTCGATCAATTATACGCCTTGACGAATGAGCAGGTGGTTGTGGCGATGCGCTATGGCAATCAGCTCAAATCGTTGTTCAACTACCCGATGAGGGAGACGGATAACCGCAAATGGAGGCTAGCAGACAACATTTTGCGGCCACATGATGTGTTCGATATCGCGTTATATCAGAAGAGCGTGTAAAAGGCAGGCTCGATGATTGATCATTTCCGAATCAAGACTCGTCAGACTCGACTATGTACACTTTGGAGTTTGTTGATTATGGAAAGGGAGGTAGGGAAGAGCGATGAGCGGCGTTCAACGAGTTCTGTTATGCGGCACCGGTCCTGCATCCATTCAGCTGGCTGTGATGTTTAAAAATCACCTGGATTGTTATGTTGGTCTGGCGGGCAGGGAATCCGTGCGGTCAGCAGCCTTCTATACAGCATTGGAAGTGCACCGGCAGCAGCTTCAAGTGACAATACAAAATGAAAAGCATCGTGCCTTGGCGGGAGAGTGCATTGTGGATCAGGTGTTCCGGGGGTACGACACCATTGCAGGCGAGTGGCATACGCTGATTTTGGCTGTCACAACCGATGCTTATATCGATGTGCTACAGCGAATGGATGATACCTTCATACAACAGCTGAAATACGTCATTTTAGTTTCACCGACCTTTGGCTCCAGTCTGCTGGTAAACCAGTATTTGCAGGAGCGGAGGGCGGAGCCAGAGATCATCAGCTTCTCCACGTATCTGGGGGATACCCGCTGGAGGCATGAGCATCCGTCGAATCAGGTGATCACTACAGGGGTCAAAAGGAAGGTATACATTGGCTCAACAGTGCCCGATTCAGCATATGTACATCAATTAAGCGAGTTATTCGAGCGTCTCCATATCTCACTTGGTGTGATGTCCTCACCACTGGAGGCGGAAACGCGAAATATTTCGTTATATGTGCACCCACCGTTGTTTATGAATTCTTTTTCGCTGGAAGCTATCTTCGGTCAGCAGGGCGTGCCTAAATATGTTTACAAGCTTTATCCCGAGGGCCCGATTACACCTGCGTTAATTCGCAACATGCGGGCACATTGGCAGGAAATTACGCAGATTACGGACAGACTCCATGTTCCGGGAATCAATCTGCTGCAGTTTATGACGGATGACAATTATCCGGTTCGATTAGAGAGTTTATCACGCGATGATATCGAGAAATTTGATCAATTGCAGGCGATTCATCAGGAGTTTTTATTATACATACGTTACGCCTCGTTGTTGATTGATCCATTCTCGGAGCCGGATGCTGCCGGAACCTATTTTGACTTCTCGGCTGTGCCATTTCGCCATATCTTCACGAATCGTGAGGGCGAGCTCGACGTTCCAAGAATGCCGAAGGAGGATTATTACCGCATCAAGATCATTCAGGGCATTGCAAGACATGTGCAGGTCAGCTGCCCTACGATTGACCATTTTATCGCCACATATGAAGCAAAGCTGCAGGAAACGGCCCGTGCACACCCGGATCAGCGTTTATCGACAGCGTTTGTAATCCAGTCATTTCAACAGGATATCCGTATGATCTACAGTGCTTTAACTGACAGCAAGGATTGATTTGATATAAAAAATGCAAGTTGAATTTCGTTTTACACCGAAACGGAGAGGGCAGAAAAAACCTGAAGAAACGAAGTGCGCGCATGTATCCCCGGATTTACCCTTGGCAATAGCTTCCTGAAATCTGGGGATAACGGCGATCGGAAGGTTGTTCTGACCACGAAGCGGTGTGGTGTAAATTTTGAATGTAACTTGCTCATCAGGGGGAAATGTTGTGAGAAAAAGTAGTGCTTTTACACGTATCGTTTCATTGGTTGCCGTTATTGCGATCATCTCGGGCTGTGCCCAGACTGCTACGGAGGAGAAGGCCCCGGCAGCTCCGGCAGCAGCTGCAGTCAGCCAGACGAGTAATGAAATCATCTACGCCTCTGCCAAAGATATCAATGATATGAATCCACATCTCTACCCAGGCTCCATGCCTGCGCAAGGAATGGTTTACGAGTCGCTGGTGGAGAACACCAAGGACGGCATCAAGCCGCTACTGGCTGAGTCATGGGATATCTCGGAGGATGGCAAAACCTATACCTTTCATCTGCGAAAAAATGTGAAGTTCCATGACGGCGAGCCATTTAACGCCGAGGCGGTCAAACAAAATATAGAAGCCGTTCAGGCCAATGCCGAGAAGCATTCCTGGATCAAGCTTTCCACCAAGATCAAGGATATCAAGGTATTAGATGAATATACGCTGCAACTGGTGTTATCGGATACCTACTATCCGACACTGGTGGAATTGTCCATGACCAGACCATATGTGTTCATCTCGCCTAAGGATTTCAAAGATGGTGGCACCAAAGACGGAGTGAACGGATTCCATGGAACAGGACCGTACAAGCTGACCGGGCATAAGGTTGAGGAGAACGCTACGTTTGAGGCCAATGAGGACTATTGGGGCGGGGCGCCTTCAATCAAAAAAATTACGGCCAAAGTGCTTCCGGCTGGCGAAACGACTTATTTGGCACTGCAAAAGGGTGAGATCAACTTTGTTTTCACCGATGACCGCGGAGCAGACAGCATTGATGTAACAGCGATGGACCAGCTTGCCGAGTCCGGCAAATATCAGGTGGTGCGAAGTGATGCGATGAACACAGCCATGATTGTAGCCAACAGCAGCAAGCTGGATAGTCCGGTGCATGATAAGGCAGTGCGCGAGGCGTTATGGACGGGCATTGATCGCGAGACGATCAGCAAGGATATTTTTAACGGCACACAAACGGTAGCAGATGCTCTCTTCTCATCCAATGTGAACTATGCCGATGTGGACCTGAAGATCAGAGCGTATGACCCGGAAGCCGCGAAACAGCTGCTGGAGCAGGACGGCTGGAAGCTGGCTGAAGGCAAGGCGGTACGGGAGAAAGAGGGCAAGCCACTGGCGATGAAGCTGTATTATGACAGCAACTCCTCCTCGCAAAAAACGCAGGCAGAGCTGATCCAGTATGAGATGAAGGAAATCGGCATGCAGCTGGACCTGGTAGGGGAGGAGTCTTCTTCCATCGCCAATAGAAGAGCGACCGGGGAATATGATCTGTTGTTTAATCAGACCTGGGGACTGGCCTACGATCCACAGAGCACCATTGCTGCGTTTACATCAGATTCCTCGTACAAGCATACAACGAGTGGTATTGCGGAAGCAGATGAGCTGTACCGAAAAATCGACGAGGTGATGAGCTCAACGGATGAGCAAGCCAGAAAGGCACTGTATGCCGATATTCTGAGAATTGTGCATGATGAAGCCGTCTTTATTCCGCTCACCCATGGGCGTGTGACGATTGTTGCTCCGAAAAATCTGCAGGACATCAGCTTTAAGCAGACACAGTATGAGCTACCTTTTGAAAAGATGAAATTCGAGTAGAGGGGAGAGGGCCATGGGAAGCTACATCGCGAGACGGTTGCTGTTAACCATCCCAATGCTGATCATCATTTCCTTGATTACCTTTCTGCTGATCAACCTGTCTCCTCTTGACCCGGCTGTGGTGGTGCTGCAGGCACAGGATGTGCCGCAGATTACCGATGAGCTGATTGCTCAAACGAACGAAGCACTGGGCTTTAACCAGCCCTTCCTCGTTCGATATCTGAACTGGATGAAGGCTGTGGTGCAGTTTGATTTTGGACATTCGTATGTATCTGGCGAGTCGGTGTGGTCTTTGATCGGGCCGGCTTTGCTGAATACGTTAAAGCTGACCTTGGTATCCTCTGTTTTTATCATTCTGTTCTCTGTACTGCTTGGTGTTATTAGTGCATTGAAAGAAGGGAAACTGCTGGATCGCTCTGTTCGAGGGGTTTCCTTTTTCCTGACAGCGATGCCTTCCTACTGGCTTGCGGCGCTCCTGATCTGGTATTTTTCCGTGAAGCTGGATCTGCTGCCAACCAGCGGCATGGACTCCTATCGCAGCTATATTCTGCCTGTGCTGGTGATCACGTTGAGTTATACGGGCATTTATTTCCGATCTGTTCGCAGCGCGATGCTGAGCAATATGAACGAAGATTATGTGCTCTATGCTCGTGCAAGCGGTCTGAGTGAGAGGAAGGTCATGATGCATATCTTGCGGAACTCCCTGCAGGTGGCGGTGTCGATCTTCTGCATGGCGATCCCGATTATACTGGGCAGCACGGTGGTCATCGAAAATGTATTTGCATGGCCCGGC
Organism: Paenibacillus barcinonensis; assembly: GCF_003217495.1. Taxonomy (GTDB): domain Bacteria; phylum Bacillota; class Bacilli; order Paenibacillales; family Paenibacillaceae; genus Paenibacillus; species Paenibacillus barcinonensis. Next base: position 152,121 of record NZ_QJSW01000009.1, read on the forward strand.
CTCGGCCGGTTAAGTGTAAAAGCAATCCTGAGCCGGGATTTCCCGATCATTCAGGCGTATGTGCTTATTTTGGCGGTAACGTTTGTATTGTTCAACATGTTCTCCGATATGATCAATGCCGCGCTGAATCCTCGTTTGAGAAAGGAATTCTGATGCGATGCGACTGTTCAAAAATCTGAGCCGTGACAAGCTCGCTGTAACCTCGCTTGCCATTATCGTTTTGACTCTTGCTCTAGGTGTATTTGCCCCACTTGTTGCTCCTCATGATCCTGGCGTGGTTAATATGAAGCTTCGCTATGCCTCGCCATCCTGGTCGTATCTGTTAGGTAATGATCATCTGGGCCGATGTGTGTTATCCAGGCTGATCTATGGCATTCGTCCGAGTGTGCTGTGGGTGCTGGCTGCGCTAGGAATTTCGGTGCTGGTGGGCGCAGTTGCCGGCTTTGCCGCGGGTTACTTCAAGGGCAAGGTGGATGCGTGGCTGATGCGAATCTGTGACATTATGCTATCGTTTCCCGGGTACGTTATGACACTCGCGGTTGTAGGTATTTTGGGGGCAGGGCTGGAAAATATTCTGATCGCGTTTGTATGTATGAAATGGGCCTGGTTTGCGCGTGTCATTCGTACATCCGTGATGCAATTCTCGGAGATGGAGTACGTGAAATTCGCCAAAGCCTCAGGCATCTCCAATCTGCGGATTATTACAAGGCATATCGTTCCGGTGACTTTTGCAGATATCGCGGTCATCTCCAGCAGTGCCATGTGTTCGATGATGCTGCAGGTATCGGGGCTGTCGTTTCTGGGACTGGGCATTCAGGCTCCCCACGCCGAATGGGGCATGATGCTGAATGAAGCAAGGGAAGTCATGTTCTCCCGACCTGAATTGATGCTGGCGCCGGGACTGGCCATCGTTGTAGTTGTATCGGCTTTTAATTTTTGGTCGGATGCACTTCAGATGGCACTTGATCCGAAATTAATGACTTCACAGGGGAAGTCGGACCCGTCTCATGGAAGAGAGGTGAGAAAGGCTGTCTATGAATATAGTCGAGGTTAAACATCTCAAGGTGTGGGATACGCGGACAGAGCGCACGATTATCCATGATAGCTCATTTGAAGTCCGGCAGGGAAGCTGCCTTGCCATTGTCGGGGAAAGCGGCAGCGGCAAGTCGGTCACTTGCCGGGCACTGATGCGCTTGAACAAGCCTAATATGCGTCAGTCGGGAATGATGCTCTTTCAGGGCGAAGACCTTCAGCTGCTCCCGGAACAGGAGATGCGGCGCCGAAGAGGCAGGCATCTCTCTATGATTATGCAGCATGGCATGAGCGCATTTGATCCATCCTGTGTGCTCGGAGTCCACATCCGTGAAACCTTGCAGACACACTATAACTGGAACACTCGTGAGTTGGAGCGCAAAATGGTTCAAGCGATGGAACGGGTGATGCTCAAAAACCCGATGCACATTCTGAACCAATACCCGCATCAGCTGTCTGGAGGCATGCTGCAGCGCATGATGATTGCCCTCGCCCTTGTGCTGGAGCCGGAGCTGATCATTGCGGATGAACCAACGACGGCGCTGGACACGATCTCCCAATATGAGGTGCTGGAGCAATTGATACAGCTGCGGGAACGCATAGGCTGCTCTATGATTTTTATCTCGCATGATCTTGGCGTGGTTCGGAAAATTGCGGATGATGTGATGGTGATGAAGGACGGCAGCGTTGTCGAGCAGGGCAGCATGCAGTCTGTATTGCAGGAGCCGGCACATGCGTACACCCGTTATCTTGTTTCTACCCGGCAGGAGCTAAGCGACCATTTCAAAGCCATCATGCAGGAGGGATCGTAAATGCTGACGGTAGAGCAGGTTGACAAATCATACGTACAAGGCGGCATGTTCTCGAAGCAGCGGCAGCAGGTGTTGAAAAAGGTGACGCTGGAATGCCGGCAAGGTGAATGCCTGGGCATTATCGGGGAGAGTGGCAGCGGCAAATCGACGCTGGGTCGTCTCATGCTCGGACTGGAAAGGCCGGATCGGGGAACCATTCGATTCGAGGGCAAGGACGTGATGGACCGCCGGGCTCGGATAGGCCGAATCAGTGCCGTTTTTCAAAACTATACGTCTTCCATGAATCCGTTTCTCACGGTGCAGGATGCCATCATGGAGCCGATGAAGGCACAACAGAAGACGGGGCTGGTGGGACAGCAGAAGTTGGTGAAAGAGCGACACAAGCTGGAGCAAGGAAATCACGAATCCGCACAACGTCCGCAGATGACGGCAACGGCGAAAGTAGATATGCTGCTTGCCCAGGTGGGGCTGGACCCTTCGTATCGGCTCAAGTATGCTCATGAGCTGTCAGGCGGGGAGGCACAGCGAGTCTGCATTGCAAGAGCCATCTCGACGGAGCCGAAGTGCATTGTGCTGGATGAAGCGGTCAGCTCGCTGGACGTGTCGGTTCAGATCCAGGTGCTGCAATTGCTGAAATCGCTGAAGAGCCTCTACAAGATGAGCTATGTCTTTATTACGCATGACATTCAGGCGGCAGCCTATATCTGCGACAGGCTTGTTTTTTTCAGAGAGGGACGGGTGGAGGAGACGATTGCGGTTGAACAGCTGAAGCATGTCCAGTCTGACTATGCACGAAAATTATTAAAGCATCTAATCTCGCTATAGCCGTGCAAGATAACTTGGACGCGGAAATGACTGTGTTGCGTGGAGGGGGAGTAATTGTTGTGAATGGCGCGATGTCCTGGCCTTTTTTGCGTTTGTACATTCTGGTGCTTCTGTACTTCAGTGCGAATGCCATTCTGAATGTCATTATTCCGCTACAGGGGGCATTTCTCGGTGCAAACAGTACGACCATTGGTGTCATTATGGGTGCGTATATGTTCACCACGATGTTTTTCAGACCTTGGGCGGGCAAAATGATTCAGAAGCACGGGCCGATTAAAATTTTGCGGATTATTCTGATCATTAACGGGTTGGCCTTGATTTTATATACATTTACGGGACTTGGCGGTTATCTGGTTGCACGTATGATGCAAGGGGTATCAACGGCCTTTTTTTCCATGGCGCTGCAGATGGGGATCATTGATGCACTGCCGGAGAAGGACCGCTCGCAGGGCATTTCGTATTATTCGTTATTTAGTTATATTCCCGGTATTGTGGGCCCGGTGCTGGCACTGGCTCTGTGGCAGACGGGAGGCATGGACTATTTTACAGTGGTGCTGATCGGGATTGCTGTCTGTACGGGCATATTCGGGTACACGGCCAAGATGGAAAAAAACAAGGAGCAGCTACAGCCGGAAGATACATCTGCGCAGCAACTGGGCATGTGGCAATCCTTCGCACAACTGGTGAGAAACCCGCTGTTATTTCGCTCCAGTCTGCTGATGCTGAGCGCTTCGGTTGTTTTTGGCGCGATCACTACATTCATCCCGCTATATGCGGGGCAGATCAAGGGTGGCAATGCGGGCGTATATCTTATGCTACAGGCGGGCACGGTGGTGCTGGCACGAATTGTCCTTCGCAAACGCATCCCTTCGGATGGTCGGTGGCACTCGCCGTTTATGATGGCCACGATGCTGCTGCTTGCGGTTGCAGCGCAGTGCGTCAGCTTCTCGGTGACGGGAGGCATGATCTTTTTCTATGTTGGTGCTGTTCTGATGGGCATTGCCCAGGCCATTCTGTACCCGACGTTAACCACGTATCTGTCCTTTGTTCTGCCTAAGCTGAACCGGAACGTATTGATGGGTTTGTTTATCGCAACAGCGGATCTGGGCATCTCTCTGGGTGGTGTGATCATGGGACCAATCGCGGATATCTCCTCCTATTCATTTATGTACATGATCTGTGCTATTCTAGGAGCGGTGATGATGTTTTTTGCCTATGAACGGCGGACCACGCCTGCTGTGAATTCCTGAGCTGACTGCCCGAGTGCAGGGATGTGATCGAGGAGTCAGGACTACAGGTATGCAGATAGCAGGTAAGTGATAGAGAAGGCAGGTATGCAATATTGAAGGTTTTGGTAACAACGACAACCAGTAGCAAACTAAATCCGGTATCCTTTTCGTTTATCGGATTTTATATACTGGCTTTTTTATTTTTTGCTGCGAATGCGGCGCTGACGATTATTTTGCCCTTGCGAAGTGAGGCAGCCGGGTTTAATCAGGCCGAAATCGGTCTGATGATGGGCAGCTACATGTTTACCTGCATGCTGCTGCGGCCGTTTGCGGCTCAGCTGCTGGGCAAGCACGGACCGCTTCGCGTGATGCGGTGGCTGCTGATTTTGCATGCCGGCACACTGCTGCTGTTTATCGTGTCCGATGCGGACATGTACCTATGGCTGCGTGCGCTGCAAGGAGTAGCGACAGCGTTTTTCTCGATGACGATGCAGGCGGGCATTGTGGAGAGGCTGGAGGACAAGGACCGGGCACAAGGGCTGTCGATGTACACCCTGTTTACGATGGTGCCTTCGCTGATCATTCCGATTCTGGCCGTGCAGATCTGGCAAAATGCCAGTGAACTGGCGTTTACGCTGCTGCTGATGGGCCTTGCTATACTGCCCTTGCTGATGGGATACAAGGTGGATTTACCGCAGAGCACGGTGCAGAACAAAACGTATACGCTGGGGGATATGCTGCGTTCATTCAGCGGCATCTGGCGCAGTACACCGCTGCTTGTCAGCAGTGTGGTCATGCTGTTTGCCTCCTGTGTATTCGGCGCGACAGCGACCTTTCTCCCGCTTTATATGGTATCGACAGGTGCAGCGAGTGCGGGCCTTTTTCTGACGATTCAGGGTCTCGTTGTGATCCTGTGCCGTTTTCTTTTGCGTAAAAAAATTCCGTCGGACGGCAGCTGGAATACATGGCTTATGGCAGGTCTGATGCTCAGCGCTGCGCTGGGAACGCTGCTGCTTAGTCTTATGGGCAGTATCGGGCCGGTGGTGTACGTGGCTGCGGTATTTAGCGGTTTTGCACTGGCGCTGCTGTATCCGACCTTGACGACGTATCTGTCCTTTGTGTTGCCTGCCGATTCGAGGTATGTACTCATGGGCATTTTCATGTCCTCCTATGATCTTGGCTTCTCCTTGGGCGGGCTGGCGATGGGCGTTGTGGTGCAGATCAGCTCGTATTCGGTCATGTTTCATGTCTGTACGCTGCTCTCTGTTGCAGCCTTGATTGTGATTATACTTGGCAGACAACAGATGCAGGGCAGGCCGGGCACAAGTCCAATTCAGTAGAGATGAGCTGGGCAGGAGAGGGGAGTGCACTGGAGAAGTGGAATGAACACGCTGAACATATCCATCAAAAAAATGAATATGAAATAGCTGGAACAGGCTTATGATGAATCTCTGCGAAAGCATACGGTGTATGCGAATATGCGGGGAGAAATCGTAAGCCTTTTTACATTTTTTTGTGTGGCTGGAATGAAAAAAGATTTGACAATGGCGTCAAACAGGATTATATTCATTGTTGTTAATCGTAAATATTACTATTAAAGCTCATCAATCAGATGAACTGTATCTATAAGGAGTCGACTTTTTATGACACAAAAGCAAATACCGGTGACCGTTCTTAGCGGTTACCTTGGATCAGGTAAAACAACGGTTCTGAATCATGTGCTGCACAATCGGCAAGGGTTGAAGGTCGCTGTGATTGTAAACGACATGAGTGAGGTCAACATTGACGCGGCGATGGTAAAAGGTGAGGCAACGCTCTCGCGTACAGAGGAGAAGCTGGTGGAGATGTCCAACGGCTGTATCTGCTGCACGCTGCGGGATGATCTGATGCAGGAGATTGAGAAGCTGGTGAACGAGGGCAAGTACGACTACATCCTGATTGAATCGACGGGCATCAGTGAACCTGTTCCGGTGGCACAGACGTTTACATATGCCGATGAAGAAACGGGCATTGATCTGACTCGTCTGGCGAAGCTGGATTGTCTCGTCACGGTTGTTGACGCCAATCGGTTCTGGCATGACTATGCTTCTGGACAGAGCCTGCTGGATCGGAATCAGGCGACCGGGGAGGAAGATACCCGTGATGTTGTGGACCTGCTCATTGACCAGATTGAAACCTGTGATGTGCTGCTGCTGAACAAATGTGATCTGGTGGAAGAGGCAGAATTGCTGAAGCTGGAGGGCATTATCCGTAAGCTGCAGCCGAGTGCGAAGATTATTCGCACGGTCAACGGACAGGTGAATCCGGTGGAAATTTTGAACACAGGCCGGTTTGATTTTGAGAAGGTGAGCATGTCGGCTGGCTGGATACAGGAGCTTGAGAAGGAATCTCATACGCCAGAGACCGAGGAATACGGTATTGGGTCGTTTGTGTACCGACGCAGAAAGCCATTCCATCCTTCCCGTCTGGCTGAGTTCATGAGTTATTGGCCGGAAGAGGTTGTTCGTGCCAAAGGCCTGGTGTGGCTTGCCGCAGAAGGAGATGTGGCTGCCAGTCTGAGCCAGGCAGGGCCATCCATTCAATTCGGACCTGCGGGGCATTGGGTTGCTGCACTGCCGGAAGCCGATAAAGAAGAAATTTTGCGGACCGAGCCGGATGTGCTTGCCAAATGGGACGCTCAGTGGGGCGATCGCCAAACGGAGCTGGTGATGATCGGCATTGATATGGAGCGTTCCATCATCGAGGATGAACTGGATCAATGTCTGCTCAGCGATGAGGAGATGCTGGCGGATTGGGGACATTTTGAGAATCCGCTGCCGTGGCCTGTAGAAGCAATGTAATGCACGACCACGCTGGACGCAGACAGTAAATTTGCCCGGAACGGTTGAAGTGATAGGGATACATTGATTGAAAGATGACAAATTAAACGATAGAGGAGCTGGAGAAGTTGGCTAAAAAATCAAAGGTTGTACGTGAAAAGCAGCGTCAGGCCATTGTGGCAAAGTATGCGGAGCTGCGCCGGGAGCTCAAGGAAAAGGGAGATTATGAGGCATTGCAGAAGCTGCCCCGTAACTCTTCACCAACGAGATTGAAAAATCGCTGTGAAGTGACAGGCCGCCCGCGCGGATATTTGCGCAAATTCAAAGTATCCCGGATCAAATTCCGTGAGCTGGCTCATCAAGGCCAGATCCCGGGTGTGACTAAATCCAGCTGGTAAGCTGAGCGGGTTCCATTTTTTCGATAAGGGGGCGGATCTTCCATGTTGGATGTGTTTACACAGCGGCGGATTGAATCTCTGATGAATGGTTATGTGCATGAGAAAGTACCGGCACAGCTGCGTACGATGGTGAAGCTAACGTACGAGCTGAAGGAAAATGAGCTGATTCTTACCGAAGAGCGCCCAAGAGGACAGCGGTATCAGTGGGAGCGGATGCCGATTGCGCGTTTCTACTGGGAAGGTGACCAGTGGAAGGTATACGCCAGTGATGATTACTCAAGCTGGAGTCCTGTGGAGGTCATTGTGCCGTGTCCCGATTTTGAAGATGTGCTGGAGCAGGTGGAGAGGGATGAGTCCGGGGTATTCTGGCGTGAGCGTGACTGAAAACATAATATGGGTGCGTCTGGTCAAGGAACGGAGATGACTGGAAAATCACACATTTTGATTCGATGAGGACCGTATTTGTGAACAACGATATGGGTCCTCTTTTTGTTATGCCGCGGAAGTCGGCGCATACATATACATACAGAGCTCCAAAGGTGTTAGAAGCTGAAACAGGTATGAAGAAGGAGAGAAGTGGTGCCAGCAGATGGTGGGGTAGAGTAACACGATGATGAAAGGTCGCCACTTCCACTTCACACACACCTTCAAACGTTACTTGAGCTTATTCATCGCTATGCCTCGTATATAATCTCGCCCGTACGGGATACATCGTATCCTTCGAAGGCTCGCAATTCCTGCTGGAACTCTGGAGATTGCAGGATACGGAGCACAGACTCGATCCAGGCCTCGTTGCCCTGTTTTCGCAGCATAACCAGGTCGTAGCGCTCTTGAACGAGCGGGATAAAATCGACCTGTCCCACAAGACGGGCGGCTTTTTCAATGCCGACGCCAACATCGGCTTCGCCGGAGCTGACTTTGGCTGCGACGCCCATATGGCTTGTTTCCTCCATATCATACCCGAGCAGCCGGGAAGATGAAATTCCGTTCAGCCGTAGCTGCTCATCCAGCAGCACCCGGGCTCCCGACCCCTTTTCACGATTGGCGAGGCGGAGCCCCGGCTGTTTGAAATCTGTCCAGTCATTTAACTGGTGAGGATTACCTCGCGGGACGTACAGGCCGGCAGGGCGGGTGAGCAGATTTACAACGATATAGGACCAGCCTGTTAAAATTTTGCGGATATACGGTAAATTGTACTCTCCAGTATCTCCATCCAGCAGGTGCGTGCTGACCAGATCCGACTCTCCACGGTACATGGAGATCAGACCATCGAGACTGCCCATAAAGGAGCGCAACGGACGGATGTCTCGGGATTGTTTTTCGATATGCCGCATCAGAATATCCAGGCTGACATCCTGACCCGTAATGACCAGATGGCGTGCTGCACTAGCACTGTTCCGTCCGAAACCTGCAGGAGCGTTTGCATATGAATATGAAGCACCTTGTGATGTCGATGCCGCCGCAGTCACAGGTGTTGCTGAATGCTGCACTTCTCCCTGACCAGCCAGCGTATTCGACCCTGAATTTTGTTTATGTACCCCAGGTGGCGCAGCGGCATGCTTCTCCACCGCCACGCCGGTGCCAGCAGACTGATGCGCTGGAGACTGGAGCTGCTTGGAGCGGCGTTTGTAGGCTTCCAGATCTGTGGCATCAATGCGCATTTGTTTACCTACCCGGTAGGCGACAAGGTCTCCCTTTTTGATCAGGTCATAGACGGTTAGTTTTGATATTTTAAGCAGCTTGGCAATTTCTTCGGTTGTGTAGGATTGCTCCTCCGACATGAATGAAGAACCTCCCTTTATAATATAAGGCCACATAACTTTGGCGTTTCGTCCATTGTATTGATTGCGATTACAATAGAAGATGTTGTAGTCAAAATCTTTTCTACAGCGATTGTTACTGATCCGATGCTGCGGAAGCAGACGTTTCTTGTACTATACCATTATTTAAAGGCATTCATAAACCTGCGCATGATGTAACTACACCGTTCCTGGATCTCTTCAAAAAAATGTACAAGCGCTCGCCTTCCCATTTTATTCGTCTTGTGTATAATTAGTTATAATTAAATATAACTAGTTATATCTAAACATAATATTGGGGGAGAAGTAATGAATAAAAAAATCGGAACCATACTTGGAAGTGTATCACTTGTGTTGGCACTTATGCTGGCTGGCTGCGGGAACAACGGAAGCTCAGCCACAGAGAAGCCAGATGCGTCGTCTGCTGCGAATCAAGCGTCAGCTTCTACACCAGCGGCATCAAGCGAGAGCACATCATCATCAGCAGCAGAGCCGCAGGAAAAAGTAGAGCTAACGATTTCAGCGGCAGCTAGCCTGACCGATGCAATGACAGAGATCAAAACCGGCTATGAGCAGGCACATCCCAACATCAGTCTGAATTTTAACTTTGGGGCTTCGGGTGCATTACAGCAGCAGATCGAACAGGGGGCACCAGCAGATATTTTTGTATCGGCTTCGGCTAAAAATATGAAGGCATTGGTCGATGAACAGCTAATTGCATCCACTGACCAGAGAAATCTGCTGCAAAACTCACTGGTAGCCATTGTGCCTGCAGACGGGACAAGTACAGTGACCAGTGAAAAGGACCTGGCAAGTGATGCCATCAAAACGGTAGCGATTGGCATCCCGGAAAGTGTACCCGCTGGAATGTATGCAAAAGAAGCTCTAACGAATGCGAAGCTGTGGGATCAGCTTGAAAAGAAGCTTGTGCAGGGTAAAGACGTCAGACAGGTGCTGCAATATGTTGAAACAGGCAATGCGGATGCAGGCTTTGTGTACAAAACCGATGCACTGACCTCCAAGCAGGTGAAAATCGCATTTGAAGTTGACAAAAGCAGCTATACCCCCGCTAATTACCCGCTAGGCATTATTGAAGGTACGAAACACCGTACAGAGGCCGAGCAATTCTATGCTTACCTGCAGACACCCGAGGTGCTGGACATTTTCGCTAAATACGGATTCTCGATCCCGCAATGAATATGGGTGCAATCGACTGGTCCGTGTTCTGGCCCCCAGTGCGCTTATCCCTGCAGGTGGCGCTGCTATCAAGTATTGTAGCTTTATTGATTGGAGTAGCTGTTGCCTGGAAGATGTCCCGATCCTCATCTCGCGGTAAAGTGTTTCTGGAGACTCTGCTCATGCTGCCGCTTGTTCTGCCTCCAACGGTGGTTGGTTTCCTGCTCCTCGTTCTGCTGGGCCGTAGAAGTCTGCTCGGTCGCTGGATTGAAGCGATCTTCTCGGCTCCTGTCATTTTTTCCTGGTGGGCCGCTGTCATTGCTTCGATAGTAGTGGCTTTTCCGCTCGTATATCAGACGATGAAGTCGGGCTTTAACGGGGTTGATCGGGATCTGGAAGATGCCGGGCGCTCCATCGGGGCAAATGAATGGCAGGTGTTCCGTTACATTACGTTGCCACTTGCAGGCAGAGCCTTGATGACAGCCTTTATTTTGGGCTTTGCTCGCGCCTTGGGTGAATTCGGTGCAACCTTGATGATTGCGGGTAACATTCCAGGCAAAACACAGACCGTACCGACAGCGATATATGTTGCTGTGGATTCAGGGAATCAGACGATGGCCTGGGCCTGGACCATTTCGATTATCATCATTTCATTTCTAATGTTACTGATGACAAGACAACCGCAAGATAGCAAAACATCATAATTAGATTTACCTGTAACCCGCTTGGAGAACGATTCTCAATTAGCGGGTTTTTATTATGAACCACCTGACATATGTCCTCGGGAGCAATGAAAATGATCATATTGGAAAAGTAAAGCCCTTTTCGCGGAAAAAAAACAAATTTTTTTCCAAATTTCTGCTGTTCGGTACTCGCTTTCATGGGGCTTGTTCCTGTAAAATAGGAGGTAACTGATTCCAGCCAAGCATTGAAATAAGGAGAGACGACGATGAACACTAAACCTGATTGCGACATATCGTTGCAAATTGATGATTATCTGGATCTTTTGCATTTTGCCATCCAAATTCAAGATCAGGAATGGCGCCAGTCCCTTATCCAGCAGCTCAAAATATTTCAAACGGCACCGGAGCAGCAACATACTCCTGAAGAGGAATTGTGGATGAGATTCGATTACATCAACAGTAAATTGACAGGTCTATGTCATCAGATTCATGCCGCGCATTCGGTAGATGAACGCAAGAAGTTTGAAGAGCGAATCGGTGTGTTGCAGTTGCAGCGGGTGGAAGTGGCACGTAAAATCAAATGGGCCAGCCGTAGATAGACGGCACCATCAAACACGAATTCATTTCACCAAATGATCAAGTTTTAGACAACTTCATATGAACGAACAAAGCCATGCTCCTGATGCTGAGGAGGTGGCTTTTTTGCTTGCAGCATAGAGAAGTTCTATTAGCATATTGGAATGTCCTATTAACCGGCATATTGCTCTTAATGAACGGTCAGTGCTATTCTGTGTTCAACCTAATTCCGACTATACAAGTAAGAATGGTTGTTAATATACAATCTGTTTTGAATGGAAGGTCGGGCAGGAGAGAGTCAATATTTTCGCTGTATTTACAGCCTGTGGAGGAGAATGGGTATGGTACAAAAATGGGGGATTCGGAAAGTCCGAGCAGCATTGCTGTTCATCACAATTATGGCGGTACTCGCAGGTTGCAGCTCAGGTACAGCTGGCAAAGATTCGGAAGCTGCGTCTGCAGCAGGCGGCACTCAGGTGAAAAAAATCATTGTAGGAACGGGCACGCAGTTTCCAAACGTGTGCTTTATTGACGATAAGGGCAATTTAACCGGGTACGATGTGGAATTGATCCGCGAGATCGACAAACGCTTGCCGGAATATGAGTTCGAGTTCAGTACGATGGATTTTAAAAATTTGCTGCTGAGCCTTGAAACGAAAAAAATTGATCTGATTGCCCACCAGATGGAAGTGAATGAAGAGAGACAGGCCAAATTCCTGTTTAACGATGAAGCCTATAATATTTTCCCTAATAAAGTGGTGGTAAGCGAGAAAAACGATACGGTGCATTCCATTGACGATCTAAAAGGCAAAAAGCTGATTGTAGGTGCAACCAGCAATGCAGCGGTGCTTGCCGAGAAATGGAATGCGGCTCATGGCAATGCGATCGACATTGTATATTCGGGTGCTGGCGAGGATACGATTACGCAGATCAAAACGGGCCGTGTGGATGCGACCATCAGCACACCGTTTGCGATTGATTATCAGAACAAAGCGGTGGATGCACAGCTGAAAACCGTAGGGGATGCGTTATCCAATTCCAAGGTGTATTTCATCCTCAACAAAGACGAACAGGAGCTCAAAACCAAAATCGACGAAGCGCTCAAATCCATCAAGAAAGATGGCACACTTGCCAAACTGAGCACGGAATGGCTTGGAGCCGACTATACGGTTGAGGAATAGCTCTAATTTTAGATCAAGAGAAAGGTGTGCAAGCGGTCATGGGAAAAGCGTTCGATCTGTCACTTGTTCTGGACTTTGTTCCGGAACTGCTGCGATATCTGCATATTACACTGATCGTGCTCAGCGGCTCTATCGTGCTTGGACTGCTTGGCGGTGTGCTGCTTGCCGTGCCTCGCCTCTACCGGATTCCGGTACTGAGTCAGCTCGCAACCCTGTATATTTCGTTCATGCGGGGAACACCGATTCTGATCAAGCTGTTTCTGGTCTATTACGGTCTGCCGGAACTGCTGAAGCCGCTGGGCATCGACCTGTCCCGAACGGACCCGCTGTTGTTTGTCATCGTGACGTATGCCTTCAGTGATGCAGCATCCTTTGCCGAGATCTTTCGCGGGGCGGTGCGCAGTGTGGATAAAGGTCAGACCGAAGCCGCTTATGCTGCGGGCTTGACTGCATTTCAATCGTTTCGGCGGATTGTGGTGCCGCAGGCGCTGGTTGTTGCTTTTCCCAATATGGCTAATACATTCATCGGTTCGTTGAAGGATACGTCTCTCGCGTTCTCCATCGGTGTTATGGATATGGTGGGCAGAGGACAGACACTGATCTCGGCGACATCGCATGCACTGGAAGTGTATATCAGTCTGTCGATTGTTTATTATGTCATTGTGATCTTGCTTGAAAAAGGGTTTGCCGTGACCGAGCGCAGACTGCAGCGCCATGAACGAAAACAGGCAGTCACGGGCAAGGCAATTCGAGCCGCAGGACGGCTGAAACGAATAGCGGGGTGAGCGTATGTCGATTGATCTGCAGTTTATCTACACCTCTTTTTTCCAGATTTTAAAGGCGCTTCCGCTGACGCTTGTCATTACGATTGTACCGTTAATCGCAGGTTTGGGTATCGGTCTGGTAACAGCGCTTATTCGCATCTACCGTGTGCCCTGGGTGCATCGAATCGCCGCGTTTTACGTCTCCTTTCTACGCGGAACCCCGATGCTGATGCATCTGTTCCTGATCTATTACGGCATTCCCATGATCATCGACCGGCTGGCTGAACGATACGGCTGGGCATTTCAATCGTCCTCGATTCCAATTCTTGTTTTTGTCCTGATTGCTTTCTCGCTCACAGCCGGAGCTTACCTGTCCGAAATTATCCGTTCCGGCATTCTTGCCGTGGACCAGGGGCAGATGGAAGCTGCTCATGCAGTAGGCATGAGCACGTTTCAGGCGCTGCGACGGATTATCATTCCTCAGGCTATAGGCGCTGTGCTACCGAATCTGTGCAGCATGTTTGTCGGCTTCCTGCATGGATCAACGCTTGCTTTCACTGTGTCACAGATGGATATTCTGGGAAAAGCGGACGTCGTTGCTTCCGTAAGCCTGAAATTTCTGGAAGCCTTCATTGCTGCCGCCATCATCTATTGGGGGATCACGGTTATTGCTGAACGTATTACAGCTCTGCTTGAACGCAGAGTGGCTGTATATAATAAAGGAGGCGTGTCATGATTACATTGTCCAACATTCACAAGTCCTTTGGTCCGCAGGAGGTGCTGAAAGGCATAGATCTGACGGTGGATCAGGGAGATGTTGTTGCTATTCTGGGTCCCAGCGGATCAGGGAAAACAACATTGCTTCGCTGTGTGAATTTTCTGGAACGTGCCGATGAGGGGCAGGTTCAGATCAGCGGGCTGACGGTGGACTGCAAGCATGCACGCAAGCATGACATTGTACAATTGAGGCGTAAAACAGCGATGGTGTTCCAGCATTATAATCTGTTCAAGCACAAAACGGTGCTGGAGAATGTAACGGAGGGATTGATTATTGCCCAGAAAAGGTCCAAAGCGGATGCCCGGACCCGGGCGCTTCATGTGCTGGAGCAAGTGGGCTTGTCCGATAAAATTAATGCTTATCCCAGCATGCTGTCTGGCGGACAACAGCAGCGTGTTGGCATCGCCCGGGCACTCGCGCTGAATCCCGAGGTTATCCTGTTTGATGAACCAACATCAGCACTTGATCCCGAGCTTGTTGGCGAGGTGCTTGCTGTGATCCGCAACATTGCGCGGGAAGGCATTACGATGATTGTGGTCACGCATGAGATGGGCTTTGCCCGGGAAGTGGCCAATCGGGTTGTTTTTATGGATGGTGGCAGTGTTGTAGAGGAAGGAGCTCCGGAGGAGGTATTCAGCAGGCCGCAGCAGGAACGTACGCGGCAATTTCTCAGCAGATATTCTTCGGATTGGAGTTATGTCATATAGCGATAGGTTGAGTAATTGAATTTAATGATATAGGCGCAGGCTGTAGTAACTGACGATCCCGGCCCGGCATATGCTGTAACAGGCAAATGCTGATAGGCCGGTTTTTTTCTATGGAGAAGCAGGCCTTAACCCGAAAGGAGGAGCACCATGCAGAGCAAAATAGATGAAATCATTACACATATCGCCCATTCCCATCAGCAGATCGCACGGGTACTGGATGCCAAACGTCAGGTCGCTGTACGCATGTCAGAGATTATCCATCATTTGCCCGATATCGAGCCGGAGCTGGATGGGGTTGAGGGGCTGCTGGACAGTTCGGGGCAGATAAACAAAAGTATCATCTCCTACCTGGGGGGGCTGGCTGACCTGGAAGAAGCTGTGGCCGAGACGCTGACTCAGGTCATGCGGGAGATTGCAGTGCAAGAGGAAGAATAAGCCCGGAAGGCGGGTGATGAAACATGAGCAGAGAACAAAGCCTTATTCTAATGCTGGATGCAGCCGCCAAAATGCAGTGGAACATTGCACTGATTCTGGAGGCAAAGGCGATTGAGGCGGAGAAGGTACGAAACTGGACGCTGAATCACCTGAACGGAGACAGCTTTTTAACCCATGGAGATCAGGTTGGCGAACCGCTGAAAATGCATGAGCAGCTGGTTGAGCTGCTGGAAGGGTTAACCCGCATGGAAACGGGGCTATGCAACAATCTTAAAGCGGTTATGGTCCAGAATGACAGCGAAGATGGCGGCATGGACGGGGGCATGTTTGGCGGCATGGATCTCGGGGATCTGGGAAAATGAGTCTCTTGCAGCGGGAACAGGAGGTCAAACTGGCACTCATTGAATCCATTGCTCACAGTCAGCAGGCCTTGGCCCGTATTCTGGACAGTGTAGCCAGTGTATCGTCTCATTCGGAAGTATCCGCTCGCAGTCTTGCTGAGAATATACGTCTGCTTAGTCGCTATCAGGAAGAGATGTCTCGCATGGTCACAGGCATCAGGCTCTCCCGCATTCGCTATGGAGCGCCCGGTCTGCCTTGGCTCAAAGACCCCGCGTGTGTCATTCGTGCCACCGGGGACCTACAGGAGGAATGCTGATATGTTAAAGAAGAAGTCCAGACTGAAAACAAAGCGGGCTTTGGTGGCTCGTGGTGCCCGCCTGCGTAAAATCCGCAAGCTGCGTGCATTAAAATCGAAACGTGTCGTGCATAAACGTACAGGCAAAGGACGCAGTGCGTGGCTGAAAAAAAAGAAACGCACCGTGCGGCGGCATCACAATGTGAAGGCCGCTCAACCGTTCGTCCCGGCTACCCCTACCGATCCAAACCCCGACAACGCATACAGTCAAGGATACAACGAGGCATACAACGAAGGATTCAACGCGGGTTTCGCCAAGGGTTTCGAGGACGGACACCAATTGGCTTACAAGGCACAGTAGTGCACGTATCGCAGGACTAACATACAGGTAAGAGCTGCAACCCGGGGGACCCTGTCCTCCGGGTTATTCACATAACCGCTGTAGCGGACATGCCCGTGCAGGCGGACATGGAGGGCATGAGCCAATTTTGAGCCTTGCAGGACACCCGTCCATGATGCATCTGACCCCGGGGCATATCCTTTAGAGGGAAGACCAATCTCGTGGAGAGTCCGGCAAGGGGTCTCCTTGAAGGAAGACAGGGTGAAGAATGTGGCAAAACGAAGACACCGTCCGCTGACTGAAGCGGAGATGGCCTACCGCGGCGGATATGCAGAAGGCCGCAGGTTTGGCGGCTGTCAGGCCATCATGGAGCGGGTACAGCCATATGTGCCAGCCGTGCGGGACATGAAGGTGCTCTACATCCCTCAGGGATTCGATGCCATTGATGAGGGTGTCATCTCGGCACTGCAGCAGTCCGTTCGGGAATGCGTTGTCGGATCGCCGGCAGCGATGCTGCAGGAAGCTGGTCAACACCGGCCGGATGTAGTTCTGGTTATGAACGGTCTGCATGTGTTTCCCGAGAATCATCTGGAGCAGGTGAGAGGCATCCGTGAGCTGGGGATTCGGACAGCTGTATGGTTTGTCGATGACCCTTACTTCACAGAGGACACAGCAACCATCTGTCAGCATTATGACATTGTGTTTACACATGAGGAGGCAGCCGTTCCGTTCTACAAAGGGAAAGGTGCACAGCGTGTCATCTACATGCCGCTGGCTGTCAATCCGGGCATGTTTCATCCGCGCCGCACAGATCCGCAGTATCAATACGATATCTGTTTTATCGGCACAGGCTTCTGGAACCGGATTGACCTGTTCAATCAGCTTGCTCCTTATCTGGCAGATAAAAGAGTGTTTATTGCCGGAAGCCAGTGGAGCCGATTGGCCAGGCTGGATGTGCTGGGGCGCTTCATCCACGAAGGATGGATTGATCCGGCGGCAACGGTGGATTATTACAACGGCGCCAAGATTGTCATTAACGTACATCGGACCTGTGAGAACGGGGAGGACAATCGTAATACGCACCAGCTGGAGGGACGCTCGATCAATCCACGCACCTATGAGATCAGCGCTTGTGGCACGATGCAGATTACGGATACTCGCGGAGACCTGCCTCGCTATTACCAACCTGGCTATGACATCGAAACCTTCACGACCGCTGCAGAGCTGCAGCGCAAAATCCAGCATTATCTGCATCATGACCAGGAACGCCAGGCCATGGCTTGGCGCGGCTTGCTGACGACGATGAATCGTCATACATTTAACCGCCGAATCGCCGAGTTGTTAGGACACTTGTAGCTTTCCTTCTGCTCGAAGGAGGGCAACCGGAAACACTTTATCCCAAATAAAAAGGAGTGGCGGTATGTCTCTCAAACACCGTAAAACGAGAAAGCTTCACGCGCCTGTACTCAGTCTGGCTGATCAGGCACGCAAAAACGGGCAGCAGGCCGGATTCGACGCGGGTCAAGAGGAAGGATATTTGCGCGGCCGTGCCAACTATATTGTGAATTGTGCACAGGAGCCGCTGCCCTTCCGGCAGCTGCATGTGCTGTACGTTTCTTCGGGGAAAGGCTTTCCCTACTCCCCGCTGGATGAAGCAATCCTGACTACACTGCAAGGGATGGTCGCTCAGGTGACCTTATCTGATCCACGTCAGCCGGTATCCCAGGTTGCGCTGGAAGTACGCCCTGATCTGGTGCTGGTGCTGGATGGCATGGATATTCCGATCGAGCATATTGATGCGATACGCCAAGCGGGGATTCAGACAGCGATCTGGCTGACGGATGACCCGTATTATACCGATATGACGCTGGAGATTGTGAAGCATTTTGACCATGTATTCACGCTGGAGCTGAACTGCGTGGAGCTATATCGCCAGCATGGCTGTGCGTCTGTGCATTATATGCCTTTTGCCGCTTTTACCAACCACTACTTTCCGATTACTACGCCTTCCCCGCTGAAGCGGGATGTCAGCTTTATCGGCTCAGCCTACTGGAATCGCGTGTATTTCTTCAACCCGATCATGCCTCAGCTGATGTCACACAACACGGTATTTAACGGCATCTGGTGGGACCGTCTGCCAGACTATACAGCCTATGGAGAGAAGATTGAGCTGGGCCGCTGGATGAGTCCACAGGAGACCAATGATGTATACAACGGCACCAAAATTGTGATTAACCTGCATCGTTCCCACGAGGATGATTCGGTCAACAACAACCAGGTCAAAATTCCACCAGCCTCACCGAACCCGAGAACATTCGAAATTGCTGCGAGCACAACATTACAGCTGACCGATGCACGGGATGATCTGGCTCGTTTCTACAAACCGGGCGTGGAGATCGAGACGTATTCTTCACCACAGGAGATGATGGAGAAGGTGGAGTATTACCTTGCACATGAGAAGGAGCGGCGCGAAATTGCCCTGAGAGGACTGGAGCGGACGCTGAAAGATCACACGTATGGCAGACGTTTAAACGAAATGTTGAGCATTATATTCTCTTAATCTCGGCCAGGAGGAGGTGTGCACAGGACCCTGTATCGGCTTGTCTGTTACGGGGTCGGTGTGCGGCCATGGCAATGAAACCAAAGCTGATGTTGTTTTCCCATGTATGCAACACCCGCAGCATCACGGGTGCGGAGAAGCTGCTGCTTCATTTTATGAAAGAGATTGATTCGATCTTTGAATGTGTGCTCGTTGCACCCCAGGAAGGGAAGCTGACCGGACTCGCACGAAGATTCGGCATACACGTTCACCTATGTAATCTGCCGATGCTTCACGGTGTGTACACTCCTTATCTGGGCATTGCGCAGGATGCTGAAAATCTGCGGCATACGCCGGCGTTTCAAGATGCCCTTTCCCTGCTGCAGCGTTACAAGCCGGACATGATTCTGACGAATACTTGTGTCAATGTGATGCCTGCCGTGGCTGCAAAATCATTGGGCATTCCGGTCATCTGGAAAATTACCGAGATTATTCAGACGACGGAACATACAGCTGAAGCGATCCAGATGATCGGCCGCTACGCAGACTGGATTGTTGGTATTTCGGAGACAGCGGCAGCACCCTTCAAGCAAGCGGGGATGAGTGACCGAATTACTGTTATTCCCCCGACATGGGAGCCGTCTCTGCCTGCCCCGGATCGCTGGCTGCATCTGCGTGAGCGCAAACGCAAGCAGCTTGGCCTGAAAGGCACGCACACCTGCATCGGTTATATTTCTTCCTTTATATATGATGCAAAAGGTTTAAAGCCCTTTGTGGATATGGCACTGAAATTGTGTGAGACACAGCCGCGCTGTCGCTTCTGGATTATCGGTGCACCTTCGGACAAAAAGTATTACGACGAATGTGTAGCCCGGGTGAAACGTTCCGGGTATGCCAAACGCTTTATTTTCACCACATTTGAGGAAAATGTGTCTCTGGCTTACACCGCAATGGATATCGTTGTGATCCCGAGCATGGTGAAGGAAGGCTTTGGTATGACAGCGCTGGAGGGGCTTTATTTTGCCAAACCCGTCATCGCTTTCGCTCAGGGCGGTCTCAAGGAATTGATGGAATCGGTGGGCAGCGGTGCGTTTCTCGCCCCGCCTGGGGATAGTGAAGCGCTTGTTACGCTGGCATTGACGCTGCTGAATGATTCGGAGCTGGCTTCGGATACCGGATGGCGCAACAGGACAGAAGCGGAAAAGCTGTATGGTATTGAAACCTACCGAGCGAAGCTGCATACGATGGTCACACAGTGGTTATTGCGTTTTCCCGGATGGTTCAAATATATTCAGCCGCCCAACGGGCCTGTCTTGACATGGGGAGAGGGCGGACTGCGCACGGTGCTGGCATCTGATCCGTCGCTCGTTAGAGCACTGCTGTTGCCAGAGAGTGTTGTGCAGCTTCTGCCTCGTTCTTCGCTACCTCCGATAGCCGTCGAGCTTCATGATGGAGGAGCCGTGCAGCCCCGCAAGGCAGAGAAGCGCATGCAGCCAGCAGAGCTTACCAAGAAGCGTCGCCGCAAGAAAGGAATATTAGCTGTCCGGCGCGGGCTTAAAAGGCTGAAGCGAGGTGCGCGCATCGGGAGGAAAAGCGGTGTGACACGTAAAGCAGCGGGACGAAGCATCACAGCTTCGAAAGGGGCCTCACGCAGACGTTCCTCCGGGAGAAAGACACGCAAGAAAACAGGGTCCAAAAAACACGATAGAAGGCAGGGATGACGATGAAGATCATGACCGTGCTGGGTACGAGACCTGAGATTATTCGGCTCAGCCTGATCATCTCCAAGCTGGACCAGTACGCATCCAAACATATTCTGATCCACACGGGACAGAACTTCACTGAAAGTCTCAGCGGTCTTTTCTTCAAAGAGATGGGTCTGCGTGCCCCGGATTATGTGCTGCAGGATGAAGCCGCCTCGTTGGGGCGGCAGCTGTCCTCCATGTTTACACAGATGGAAGACTTGATTTTGCAAGAAAAGCCCGACAAGTTGCTTCTGCTCGGAGACACGAACAGTGCCTTATGTGCTGTACTCGCCGAGCGAATGGGAATTCCTGTTATTCACATGGAGGCAGGCAATCGTTGCTTCGATCTGGATGTGCCGGAGGAGAAAAATCGCCGTGTGATTGATGCCATCTCTACTATAAATATGCCGTACACCGAGCAAAGCAAGAAACATCTCGTCAGTGAAGGGGTGCCCAGCCGCCGTATTGTGCTTACAGGCAATCCGATCTATGAGGTGATGCAGCACTATAGCGGGCAGGTCAATGCCAGCAAAATTTTGAGAAAGCTCCGGCTGAAGCCCGGTCAATATTTTCTCGTTACGGCTCATCGCGCTGAAAATGTGGATTACCCGCCTCATCTGCTGCAGATTATGAAGGGGCTCAATCAGGTGGCGGAGGAGCATGGACTACGTGTCATATGCAGCATTCATCCGCGAACGGCGATTCGGATCTCGGAGCACCTGCAACTTGAGATGCATCCGTTGGTGGAATTCCACGAGCCGTTTGGCTTTTTCGATTTTGTCATGCTGGAGCGCCATGCGCGCTGTGCACTTACCGATAGCGGAACAGTGCAGGAGGAATGCTGCATTATGGGTGTGCCCACAGTGACGATGCGCCGGACAACCGAGCGTCCGGAAACGGTGGACTGTGGCAGCAACGTGGTTTCGGGTCTGGATGCGGCACGAATTGCGGACTGTGTAAACGTGATGATCAAGCTGCCGAATGATTGGGATTGTCCGCAGGGTTACAAGGCAACAGATGTATCCAGTAAAGTGGTTAAATTTCTGCTTGGAGGGAAAATGCATGTTTGAAAATAAGCGTATACTCGTGACTGGCGGTACGGGATCATGGGGGTATGAGCTTGTCGCTCAACTGCTGCCTCAGCAGCCCAAGGAAATTATCGTTTATTCCCGCAACGAGTCCAGCCAGGTAGCCATGAGCCGTGAGTTCGAGGACCCTCGTCTGCTGTTTCGCATTGGAGATATTCGTGACAAGGATGCTTTGACCGCGGCCTGCCAGCATGTGGACTATGTGTTTCATCTGGCTGCACTCAAGCATGTGCCGGTATGTGAAGATCAGCCTTACGAGGCTCTCAAAACTAATGTGATCGGCACACAAAATGTCATTGAAGCAGCAATTGAGAACAAAGTTAAAAAAGTAATCTATATTTCAACCGACAAAGCGGCGAATCCGTCGAATTTCTACGGGATGACCAAGGCAATTGGCGAGAAATTGATTGTTTATGCCAATCTGCTGCACAGTGATACCAAGTTTGTCACGGTACGTGGCGGCAATGTGCTCGGCACGAACGGCAGTGTTGTGCATCTGTTCAAAAATCAGATTCGCCAAAAAGGTGAAGTGTCCATTACGGACATGGGCATGACCCGCTTTTTCCTTACGCTGAAGGACGCCATTACCCTGCTATTCAAGGCTTCGGTGGAAAGTGTGGGTGGAGAAATCTTTGTCATGACGATGCCAACATGCAAAATTGTTGATCTTGCCGAAGTGCTGATTGAGGACTCCGGGGTGGCGAACGTAGCTATTGTAGAGCGCGGTATCCGTCCGGGCGAGAAAATTCATGAAATACTAATGAGCGAATTCGAAAGCATGACTACCGTGGTGTATGACGAGCAGTATCTGGTGATTCTGCCAACGCTCGGAATTCCGGGGCTGCGTGAGCACTATACGAATTGCCCGCATGTGCCCTACAGCAGCTTTAGCTCGGAACATCAGCTTATGACCAAAGACGAAATTCGTGAAATTCTGAAACGTGGAGGGTTTCTGTCATGAAGCTGCTGATTCTTGGGGGGAACGGAATGGCCGGCCATATTCTGGTCGACTATTTCCGCCGTCAAGGTGTGCACAGCGTCTTCTACACCACCCGGGACGTGACAGACCCCAATGGCTTGATCCTGGATGTGAACGACAGCTTCATGGTCGACAGGCTTGTAGAAGCGGTGCACCCTGACGTGGTTATTAACGCGGTTGGTGTGCTGAACAGCTTCGCTGACAAGGATAAAATCACGGCATATCACATTAACGGTTTCTTGCCACATCGTCTGCGGCGTATGGCTGATTCCATCGGTGCACGTCTGATTCATATCAGTACAGACTGTGTGTTTAGCGGAAATCGCGGTGCATACCGGGAGCATGACGTAACCGATGGAACCTCCTCCTACGCCATCACCAAAGCGCTAGGTGAGGTGCTGGATGAAGGACACTTAACAATTCGAACGTCCATTATTGGACCTGAAATCCGGCAGGGCGGCATAGGTCTGATGCAGTGGTTCATGTCAAGCAAAGGCCAGGTCGGCGGGTACACTCGTGTATTCTGGAATGGTGTCACAACACTTGAGTTAGCCAAATGGGTAGATCATTATCTGGACTCGCCTGTTAGCGGTCTGATTCATCTTGCTCATCCTGCCCCGCTAAGCAAGCATGATCTGCTTGTGCTGTTCCAGCAGGTCTGGAACAAGCAGGATGTGAGGATTGTGCCGGACGACAGTGTGGTGCAGAATCGAACATTGGTATCTACCCGTGAGGATGTGAAGACAGACCTGCCGGAGTATTCAACAATGCTGAAGGAGCTGGCATTATGGATGGAGCAGAGCTGACGGGGAAAAAGGTGCTGATTACCGGCGCCTCCGGATTTACCGGGCGACACGCGGTACATTATTTTCAAGGTGCCGGGGCTGACGTTACAGCTGTTGTCCGTAGGCCGGATATATATGCGTTTGACGAGAAGGTAAGTGTATACGTCTGTGATTTGAATGATAAACACCAGGTGCGGGAACTGATCAGGCACGTTCAGCCGGACTATGTGCTGCATCTTGCTGGCAAAAACTCGGTTCCCGATTCCTGGGCTAATCCGCTGTTAGTGCTCGAAACAAATGTGATGGCGGTGTTATATCTGCTGGATGCGCTCCGCTGCTGTCCAGATGTCCGCACGGTTATTGTTGGCTCCAGGCTCAAGTATACACCCGAGCCCGGACATGTGCCTGCCCCGCCGCATCCATACAGCTTGAGCAAAGCGCTGGAGGAGATGGTGTCGCTGTCCTGGATGTCCCTGTTTGGTCAGCAGATTATGCTGGCTGAGCCGGGCAATCTGATTGGTGCCGGCCCATCCACGGGTATCTGTTCTCTGCTCGCGCGGCATGTGGCGGCCTGTGAACAGACAGGCAAAACGGAAGCCTTCCGTCTATCCGGGAGAGATAACACCCGTGATTTTCTGGATGTGCGGGATGCCGTTCGGGCTTATGCTGTTTTACTTCTGCATGGCACCAGCGGGAGGGTGTATCCGGTAGTATCCGGGGTGGAGCGAAGCCTTGGCGAGATTGCGGATCTCTTGTTGTCTATGACCGATGCAGAGGTGCCGATGCGCTGGGACGGTGCTTCTTCCGGCCCGGACGGTGCAGGGAAGCAGGAGGAATTGCCTGCGCTGCGCAAGCTGGGCTGGCGACCACAAATCAGCTTTGAGGATTCGCTGCGGGACATTCTGAGCGATGTGCGTGCCCACCAAGGGAGGATAACTGAATGAATCCACGTGTATCTATTGTCATTCCGTTCTACAATTGTCCGTATGTGCCGCAGGCCATTCAGAGTGCGTTGAATCAGACTTATGCCGAGGTGGAGGTCATTGTTGTTAACGATGGTTCCACAAGGCATGAGGAGCTGCTCCAGCCTTATTTGCCGCATATCAACGTGCTTGGCAAAAGCAACGGGGGTACCGCCTCCGCGCTGAATCACGGCATTCGTCATGCCTCAGGTGATTATGTGGCCTGGCTAAGCTCGGATGACTCCTTCTATCCTGACAAAATTCGTTATCAGCTTGAATTCATGCAGCGTGAGCAAGTGCTCGTCTCACATACGAATTTTCATTATATTAATGAGCATTCGGCAGTGACCAGAATGCATGCCGGTCCGGGGCCGATGTCTGAGCTGGATTTTCTACGCCGCTTTAATGGCTCCAACCCGGTGAATGGATGCACGGTCATGATCCGCAAGGATCTGTTCGGCGGCGTAGGGCTGTTTGATGAGTTGCTGCCCTACACGCATGATCTGGATCTCTGGCTGCGTATCCTGCTTAACGGCCATCGCTTCCCGTATCTGAATGAGCCGCTTACGGCGTATCGCTGGCATGGGGGGATGGGGTCGGTTCGTCATGCGGATGCGATCGGCAGAGAAGCAGCCATGGTCTGGTCCAGGTATCGCGAACCGCTGCTGCAGCGTATTGCTGCGCTTGGCGGGTAGCGAGAGAGGCCGTTATGAAGCCGCACAGCGTGCTGATTGACGGCCTGTTTGGCGTAGCCTTTTTGCGAGGAGCAGGAGGATTAAAATGTACGTTCACCATGTCGCAGATGCCCGCTACGCTTGATCTGAACCTTCATATACTGGAGGAGATGCAGCAGTTTACAGCAGAGATTTGTGCAGGAAGGGGAGGCTCGGATGGAACCGAAGGTATCAATCGTGATTCCTTTTTATAATTGCCGATATATTGAGCAGGCTGTTCATAGCGCTCTCCACCAGACGTATCCCCATATTGAGGTGATCGTGGTGGATGATGGCTCGACCAGTCATGTAGAGCGGCTGCAGCCGTTCATGGATCAGATTCATTACATTCGCAAAGAGAACGGGGGCACAGCGACAGCGCTCAACGAAGGTATTAAGCATGCAACAGGGGATTATTTTGTCTGGCTGAGCTCAGATGATGTCATGCTGCTGAACCGGGTGGAGAAACAGCTGCAGTTCATGCTTGCAGTGCAGGCTTTGTTCTGTCACGGTGCGTACCATTATGTAAATGAGCACGGTGAATGGCTGGATACGGTAAAGCCTGAGGTGGGCAGTCGTCTGGAGATGCTGCAGGTGCTGATGGAAGGCTGTCCGATCAACGGATGCACCGTGATGGTGAAGATGGAGGCATTTGAGCGCTTTGGCATGTTCGACACCAATTTTCGGTATACGCATGACTATGAGATGTGGCTGAGGCTTTTTCCGCTGTATGAGCTCTTTTATTTCAATGAGCCCCTCATGTGTTACCGGCTGCACGAGTCGATGGGAACGAAGCGTCATTTCAAGGAACTGGTCGCGGAGATGGAGCTCGTTCAGAAGAAGCATCGCCCGATTTTGCTCAACTTGCTGCAAGTGGGCGGGTACTGGAAGTAAGGAATGATCGCCGTTCTGAGTAAGGAACCGGATGTGGATGTATATGGGAGCGAACATCTGTAAAGCTTTGTTGACAAGCTGAAGGGTGAACGCTCTTTTTTTATAGCGGGCAGGAGAAAAGAAGAAAGAAGTAAATAGGAAAGAAGTAAAGAAGTAAAGAAGAAAGAAGTGAAAGAATACTGTTCGCATGATGGGATAAAGAATTTTGAGTATAATGAGTGATGACTTGTACATAGAAGGGACTGAACTATGCGCAGATATCAATATGGAGTGACCCGACGATAACATTAACTATTGGAGGTTAACGTATTGATTACTGAATTACACACGAACCGATTAGATCTACGTCAAATGAAGGAAACCGATGCTGCTGACCTGTTTCAAGTATGGTCTGATCCAGAGGTTGCTAGATTTATGAATATCTCTCCTTTTACAGCTGAACAACAAGCGGTAGAGATGATACGGATGCTCGCTGATCTTGCACAGAAGAAGCAGGCTATACGCTTCTCCATTATGGAGAAGGAGTCAGGTACAATTATGGGCTCCTGTGGCTACAATTATTTTGATTTTGAGCAGGCGAGAGCGGAGATTGGATATGATCTTGCCAGAGCTTATTGGGGCAAGGGATACGCGGCAGAGGCGGTCTCAGCCTTGTTAGATCGTGGTTTTAATTCGCTCGGACTGAACCGGCTTGAAGCTAAAGTTGACCCTCGCAACGTGAATTCGATCAGACTGCTGGAGAAGCTTGGCTTCACAAGAGAAGGGCTGCTGAGAGCTTATGAGAGGGAAGAAACTGGCGCAGAAGCAGGAACAGGGTCAGGGTCAGGAGGCATCTTTAATGATCTGTATATGTATTCGAGATTGGCCTCGGATTGAGAGAACAGCTTTAACATTGGGGGATAAGAAATAAAATAACCATGACAAAAGAAGCTGCAGATTCACTCTGTGGCTTCTTTTGCGTGTTTTTCCAAAATGGGAATACCTTCTCAGGATGAAGCATTATGGACCGTTCACTTTGTTCACTTTGAATTCACCTATGACGGTTTTTTCATCAAGTTCATAGAGTGAGATTGCCCGGCCGTCTGGGTTAAGTGTTAACTGACGTTTAACAGCCTCTTCAGGTGTTTCAGGGTCCTCGCCGATTAACTCAGATGAGCGTACATAACCAATTGTGCCATCTGTTCCTTGTGTAAGATGGGAATCATTCGCTGCGTACCCGGTGACGTAAAAGGCTGATGCAGTGACTATGACTAATGTGGAGAGTGCCAGAGCAATAAGTCGTTTCGTTTCGATCTCAAGCTGTTCCATCCTTTGATGTAAACATCTGTTATCCAAAATATAACATAATATTTACAAGAAAAGGACGATATTTCTGACATTCATCTTTTATTCTTTCTCATTCAAAATAATCATGGATGCCGGATCGGGAAATACATATCCTCTTGGAAGCTTCTGCATAAGTGTGTTCATCGTCTCGTAATCCACCTCAATATGAGGTGTGGAGACGGGAACGGAAAACCAGCGGTTGTACAGATCACTTGGAACGAGCAGTGTCATGTCGAAAGTCCTCCTCTATAGATAGCTTCCTGATACACTTGCAGCGTGCGCAGCCCCATTTCTTCCAAAGAACGATGCTGTTCAGCCCAAGCTTTGGCAGCAGCTCCTACTGCTTTGCGGGTTGCCTGATCCTGAAGCAGCGCCTGTAACAGCTCACTTAGCGAATCGGCATTCTGCGGCGGCACGACCCAGCCTGTGCGTTCGGGTTCGACCATTTCGGGCATGCCCGCTGTACCGCTTACGATGACGGGCACGCCTGCAAGCTGTGCCTCGGTGACGGAGAAGGGTTGGGTGTCCTGAAGGCTCGGCTGCACGTAAATATCAGCATGCTTCAGAAAGGAAGGAATATTGTCCAGCTTGCCCCAGAATACGATGTCGGATGTGATACCGGCCTTGGCTGCCTGATCCCGCAATTCCTCTAACAGAGTGCCTTCTCCCGCAATCCAGCATACCCAATCTGAACGTTTTGTTTTCAGGCGGGCAAGTGCCTGGATTAACACATGCACGCCTTTGATATACTCCAGCCTTCCTGTAAAAGCAATGACCTTTTTACCTGCAGGCGGGCGATGGGGGAATCTGGCCGCCGCGGCTTTGCGATAGGTTGGCAGATCAACGGCATACGGAATCTGTCTGAATTTGGATGCTGGCACGCCTATATCGGTGAGTGTGCTTTTAATCCAGTGGCTCGACACCAGAATCAGCTCGGACTGTGCTGCACTTCGCTGCTCCAGTGAGAGGAAATAACGTCCACGTTTGGATTGTAGATAGGCAGGCAAGGTTAGCTGCGGGTTGGAAGTCTGCGCATCATAGAATGCTTCGCGGGCCAATGCACCGTGATAACTGGTGACAAGTGGGATGTTACGTTTCAAAATCCGTTTAATTGCCACAGCTGCAACAGGGTCCTGTGCATGGATCACATCATAATGCTCTATCCCCAGATGGGCTGCAGCCATCTCGAATGCATAGCGGTTCAACTCGTAATAGGCCAGCAGGGAATCTGCTGTGAATTGAGGCAAATTGGTGGGATTCAGCTTAGCTTGTAGCATTGGCCACACCAGATTTTTGGAAAAGGAACGATTCAGGTTGCGAATATACACTTCGTTGCTTGCACTATGGGTACCCATGATATCTACTTCTACACCCAGGGAAATGAGTCTGTCGGCGAGCTGCCTGATGTAAGTCCAGATGCCACCCATATGTGTAAGCTCCCAATACGTAACGAGCAGAACTCTCATAACAACCTCCTTGTCATGACCTGCACAGGCTGAACTCCTATCCTGTTATTCTATGAACCAAGAGGGGAGTAAGGCCGGGCATTGGCTGTAAATCCTTAAAATTGGGTGATGGTGAAGGCGATTGGACGAGAAGCTGCATATTCTGTTTACAGGGGTAGCTTGTGAATTCAGGCTCCGCAGGAGGGATGCAGGATGGCAGCTTATATGATGCAGATACATGAGAACGTACTACAGACTCATATTCCAGTGAAGTATATTGATGTGGAGGTTGCGTATGTCGGAGACGGGGAAGGAGCAGATGTGTATGTTGGTGCAGCGAGCAATCACGGTGAAACGTACCGATATCTATTCTATGTAAGTGCAGGTCCCGAGGCAGCAGGGAATCATCAGGTTGTGCATCATCTGCACGTATCGTCCGAAGTCTGTGTTCTGAAAATATTCAGCAACAGTTCTGTGCCGAATCATCTCGTCATTCGAATCTATTGCCGCAGCGGAGCGGGAGAGCTGATTGGTGTGTTATCAGAGCATCAGATGTTGAAGCTCGCCGATTGATCTATATTTAAAATCAGGAGCAGGTGTAAGACCTGCTCCTTTTTTTTGTCGTTTATTTCTGTGAAAAATCCTTTTTAAAAATAGCTTGACAGCAAAGGTATTTTGTTTAAAATTAAACCAGTATCAAACATAAGTTTAAAACAAAAGTTTAAAACGAAGGTTTGAAAAAAATCGTAATGACAGGCAGTCCACAGGCTGTTAACGGGCAGCCGCAGGATGCCGGAAAAGAGAGTGAGTACGTGAAACAACAGACAGCAGCACCTCAGGAGACAGAAGCCTTTTCAATCAAAACGATTATTCTGCCCCTCTTGTCCATCATTGTTGGAATGATTATGGTCATTCTGGACAGCACGGTAGTTAACGTCGCTATACCAAATCTTGTACAGTATTTCAAGACAGATCTGAAAACCATTCAATGGACGGTTACAGGATATACCCTGGCGTTATCCGCAGTTATTCCATTGGCAGGATGGCTGACCGATCGTTTTGGAGCAAAAAGAGTATTTTTGTTCACCATTGCCATGTTTACACTAGGCTCTGTGTTGTGCTCCATTGCCCAATCGCCTGAACAGCTAATTGTGTTTCGTGTTATTCAGGGTCTTGGGGGAGGCATGGTTGCCCCGATCGGAATGGCGATGGTTTTTCGCTTGGCTCCGCCTGAACGCAGAGGCTCCATTATGGGCATGCTCGGTATTCCGATGCTGCTTGCTCCTGCGCTCGGCCCCGTACTGTCTGGCTGGTTTATTGAATCGGTGAGCTGGCACTGGATTTTCCTGATCAATCTGCCAATCGGTATCGCAGCTTTTATTCTGTGTGTTCGATTTTTGCCGGATACCGATCGCGGACGTACACCTTCACTGGATCTGCTCGGGATGATTCTGGCTCCAATCGCTTTCTCCATGCTGGCTTATGGGGTGAGTGAAGGCGGAACAAGCTGGACGTCTTCAACCACACTGACTGGTATCATCGTCGGCGGCGTGGCGCTGATTCTCTTCATCATCGTAGAGCTGCGCCAGCAAAACCCATTACTTGAGCTACGGGTATTTGGTTCCATGGACTTCTCCAGAGGTATTGTTCTCGCTTGGGTAGCACAGGTAGCTTTGTTCGGTTCCATGATTCTCATTCCGCTCTATCTGCAGCAGATCAAAGGATACACTCCTTTGGAAACAGGACTTATCCTGCTGCCCCAAGCACTTGCTTCCGGTATCTCAATGCCGCTCGGCGGTCGATTGTTTGACAGAATCGGGGCAAGACCGCTGGCCTTTGTTGGTCTCGGTATTATCTCAGGAGCCTTGTTTATTCTGTCCTCCATTACAGCAACAACAGGCCTTGGACTGATTATTACGGCCCTTCTTATGATGGGATTTGGTATGGGCTTGTCCATGATGCCGCTCAACACACACGTCCTGAATGCGGCACCGCGCAAGCTGGTTGCACGTGTAACACCGCTGACGGCTGCTGCCCAGCAGGTTGTTGTTTCCTTTGCTGTAGCGGGCCTTACAGGCTACCTGACCTCTCGCGTCACGAGCAATACGACAGGTACAGGAAAAGCAGACATCGTGAACGGGCTGGTTAGCGGCTTCAACGATACGTTTTTCCTCGCAGCATGTATTGCCCTGTTCGGATGTCTGCTTAGTCTGATTCTTCGCAAGCCGAAACGTATGCCTGAACCGGAGCTTCAGAGCGGGGATCAGCCTGATCCTGCGATGATGATGGGCCACTAAGGCAGCTTAACAAATGAGTATTTTAATATATATAGATCATCGTCAAATTTAAATCAATTGAAGGCAGTCTAGGGGACGTATCTCTCTGGACTGCCTTTTCTACATGCTGCGATCTGTTTTTAGATAAAGCTGGTTAACAATTAATGAAAGATGCGCAGTGCAGTCAT
The DNA here is from genome assembly GCF_003217495.1 of Paenibacillus barcinonensis. Classification (GTDB taxonomy): domain Bacteria; phylum Bacillota; class Bacilli; order Paenibacillales; family Paenibacillaceae; genus Paenibacillus; species Paenibacillus barcinonensis. Next base: position 183,252 of record NZ_QJSW01000009.1, read on the forward strand.
CATCTCACGGAAAGAGGCTGCATATCGGTCCGGGGAGAAGGAGCGGTTGAGATGCTGTCTTCCCTGAATGCGAATATACTCCCGCAGCTTCTTGTTATTCATCAGGTCCAGAGCTTCATTCACTGCGACCTGCACATTGCCAAGGGGGTAGAACTTCCCGGTTTGGTTATGTGTGATGAAGGAGCGAACGCCATCCGAATCGGTACTGAGGACGGGACAGCCACAGCTGATGGCCTCGGCCACGGCGTAACCGAACCCCTCGAGTAAAGAGGTGGAGAGCATGATGCCTCCTGAAGCTGCAACCATGGAGTAAAAGGCTGGCATCTGTGAGTGTGGTACATTAATGAAAATGCCGATACGATCTTCCAATCCGAATTCGGCCAGCATGTGCCGGAACATGACCTCGTCTTCTGGATTAGCCAGAGTAGGATCGTGGAATAGCCAGAGTCTGGCCTTGGGTTTCTTTTTAATAACTGTTTTGCAGATTTCGAGATATTCACGCCAGTTTTTGTTATGCTCCAGCCGTCCGACCCATGCAAGAACAGGATATGGCGGTGCTTCTACGGATAGGGGGGCAAAGGTATCTGTATCCAGCATGTTTGGTATGACAAAACGATGCAGCCATGGACAGATATGAATGAACATATCGAGCAGATGATCGGTTGGTGGCAGAACTGCAGCATCGCAGTGTGCTTGAAGATAGGGGACACTCATTGTAATCGTCTCCAGAGCCTGATCCCGTGTTCCAAGCCCTTGGGCTTCGAAGATAATCCGTCCTGTGTAACCGAGACCTCTCAGACGGCCAGGCATGGCAATATCAGAAGTGGTAATAATGGCATCATAGTGCTCGGAGTGGATCAAATGATGAATATCCTGATCGCTGGAAGCTGTGAAAATACGTGTGTCACTGCTGTTCTGCAAGCCTGAGCCTGTATTTAAATATAATAAATGTGCCTCGATGCCATGGCGCTTCAGTACGGCAGTTCGCAGTCGATTCAGTGTATCAACACCCCCGCTGGGAACATAAAACGTGAACAATACCTTCACACGGTTCACCCTCTGACTTTTGGTCAGGAGCTCATTCTCCTGTACTCCATGGTACGTTTAACCGAAGGTCGGGGTGTGGGTATAAGATTGTATGTTCACAATTTAGACACAAAATATTAAGGTTTATTTTAAGTGAAATTAAGCTAGGACTAGGATACATCTCGTATCATACAAATGATTTCCGTGTAGAGTTAGTCATGCTGCTGCACGGGTATTTCAACGGGAAAGGATGAAGGACGTGCTCGAAGTGAGACAGGTGAGCAAAGTGTACGAAGGACAGCGCGGTGTGCACCAACTGGACTTCACCATGGAACGGGGCGAGATCGTCGGTTTTCTGGGGCCGAACGGTGCTGGCAAAACGACAACGATGCGTATGATCACTGGTTATTTACATCCCACGGCAGGCTCAGTGCTGGTCGATGGTGTCTCGGTGCATGATCAGGGACGCAGCGTTCGCGCTAAGATTGGTTATCTGCCGGAGACACCCCCGCTATATCCTGATATGACGGTGCAGTCGTATCTCAAGTTTGTCGCGAATCTGAGAGATGTTCCAGCACGTGAGGTCAAGCTGCGTGTCAGTGAAATGGTCAGCAGACTGGGACTGCAGGGCAGGGAAAAACAAATGGTGCGTGGTTTGTCCAAAGGCTACAAGCAGCGTCTGGGACTTGCAGGAGCCATTATACATAAGCCTGACTTGCTCGTACTGGATGAGCCGACCTCAGGGCTTGATCCAAATCAAATTATCGAAATCCGCGATTTAATTCGGGAACTCGGTGAAAATCATACGGTGCTGCTTAGCACACATATTTTGCCTGAGGTAAGCACACTTTGCAACCGAATGCTGATCATTAATCAGGGAAAACTTGTATTGGACGGATCGCCTCATGAACTTGGCTCAGCGATGGGAGATCGCTTCAAGGTATCACTCGAAGTGAAAGCTACAGAGCAACAGCTGATGGATGTATTAACACCGTGGGAGAAGGCGCATGGTGAGGTACTCACCGGCTCCTCTTTAACCTCAACGCCCACTCAATCTTATTCGCTCTCAGCAGCCTCTGAAGAAGGCACAGTATCGGAATCCATTGCTTCAGACGCATCCGAGAATGCTGTAAATGCTATATCCGGTACAACCTCAACCGTCCGAGTCAGACTCACAGGGGAAACGGCAGAGGATTTCCGGGAAGAGCTCTTTTATCTTTTATCCGGTGCAGGCTTGCCGATTCTGGAGATGAAGCGTGAGAACCTCAGTCTGGAGCAGATATTCCTGAAGTTAACGACATCAGAACCTGAGGCTGCTTCGGAGACAGCAGCCGATACAGGAACTGAAGCTCAAGGAAATGAGCATACCCCAGAGGTTCAGACTGCATCTGAGCGTGGAATGTCGGATTCCGATTCAGGGGAGGGAAGCCAATGAGACGAATGATGGCGATCTGTACCAAGGAGCTACAGGCTTATTTCCTGTCGCCGACTTCTTATTTTGCTTTTGCCGTATATGTGCTGATGACCAGTCTGTTGTTCTATTCAAGCTTTGTATATGTGCAGCCGAGTATTGTAGACTACCGCCTCGTATTAGGTGATACGTTGTCGATGCTGCTTTTTGTGGTGCCATTGTTGACCATGCGACTTGTTGCAGAGGAGTTCAGGCAGGGCACGGACGAGCTGCTGCTGACTTCGCCAACACGAGTGACCGAGATTATTATCGGCAAATATCTGGCTTCCCTGGCTATACTGCTTGTATTGATTCTATGCAGTCTGGTGTATCCGTTCATTATGTCGTTCTATGGAAAGCTGGACCTGACCTCTGTCTGGTTATCTGCGCTCGGTCTGTTCTTTCTGGGCGGCAGCATGATGGCGATTGGACTGTTTGCTTCCACATTGTCCCAACATCAGATGGTGTCTGCGGTGGCGGGTTTTATTATGTTGCTCGTTTTGTGGATGCTTGATTCATTCGCAGGTAATACGGGGTCTGCATTGCAGAAGTGGCTTGATCCGTTTGCGCTGACCAATCACTTTGACAGCTTCACCAAAGGGGTGCTCAGTGGGCCGGATGTTCTATACTATGTCACGCTTACGGGTGTGTTTTTACTGTTAAGCATTCAAATTGTGGAACGGAAGCGGTGGAGGTGAGAAGATGAAAAAATGGCTAAGTCATACCAACAGTACCGTTTTGTCTGTCGCGGTGATTGGCATTTTTATTTTGCTGACCCTGTTCCTGAACTCGCTTGGCGGCTTCCAGCTCGACCTGACCTCGAATAAGCAATATACGTTATCAGACCAATCCCTGACGGCGATTGAAAATGTAAAGAATGACGTCAATATTCTCGTATTAACGGTTGAAAATGCCAATAACACGGTCCTGAATCGTGAAGTATCAGATATGGTTCAGGAATATACCAAACGTAATAGCAAGCTGCAAATGAAGCAGTACAACTTGACGCAGGAGCCAGCACTTGCTTCCAAATACGGCATCACGGGCAGCTCGATTGTGCTGGAGCAGGGTGATCGTCATAAAGTGATCGACATTGCCAGTCTGTTCACGGCGAACGGGGATGGAAGCGATGGGTCGTATCAGTTTACCGGGGAGGAGAAGCTAACACAGGCCCTGCTGAATCTCTCTTCTACAGAAACCAGCAAAATGGTATTTCTGACCGGGCATGAAGAGCTGAGTCTCAATCAGATGTCGACCCTTCGCTCCTCGCTGGAACAGAATAATATCAACACAGAGGAGCTACAGCTGAATCAGGCTGGTAAAGTACCGGAAGGTACAGATGTGCTCGCGATTATCGGACCGCAGCGTGATCTGAGTGACGCGGAGCTGAAAGAGATTCGGACTTATATGAGCAAGGGGGGCAAGCTGCTTATTTCCCTTGGTTTTGCAGAAGATATGAAATCAGGCTGGAAAAACATTGATGCCTTGATCGCAGATTATGGCGTGGTGGATGAGCATGCGGTTATGGTGGATAACAAGCAGGCCAGCACGATGGGTCCGCTGTGGGTGGTGCCGGAGTATGGCAGTCATGCGATCACAGACAAGCTTGCTCAGAACAAGCTGTACCCGATGCTGTCCCTGTCGATTGCACTGACAAGCAAGCAGCAAGATAAATACAAGCTGGCACCGCTTATGCATTCCTCGAATGATAGTTATGGCGAGACGAACATTGGCGGGCTGCTGCAAAATGAAACGAATAATGATAAAAATGCAGACATTCAGGGTCCCGTCGAACTCGGTTATGCAGTGGATACGAAGGATGGCAAGCCCAAAGCGGTCATTCTGGGATCGTCTATTTTCATGCAGGATTCGCAAATTACGAATGGTGGTAATCGGGATTTTATTTTGAATACCGTCAATTATTTGAGTGAAAAACAAGACGGTCTGACGATCCGACCACGGGTTCAGGCCGGATATGAGGTTGCATATCTGGATGGTCAGCAGGCCCGAACGATCTTTTTTGCGGCGATTGTAGCATTCCCGCTTGTCTTTGTAATCATCGGTGTACTCTTATGGTGGAGGCGCAGACGGGTATGAAAAAGCTAATACCAACGATGGTTGTCGTTGTGATATTGATTGCGGGCTGGCTGTATGCAGCCAATCACAATTATTTTCGGGAAGAAGAGGCGGTACAGGCGAAGCTTCTTGGTGTAGCTTCAGCAGATATTCAGGCGATTACGCTGTATGAAGGCGAGGGAGATAAGTCAGGCGGAGGCACAAATGCAAATGCTTCAAGGGCTGTCTCGACCCTTGAGCGAAAAGATGGCATCTGGCAGATGTCACAGCCGAAGGCTTATCCGCTGAACGAATACAGTATGGGCAGCTGGCTTGATGCGCTGAGCGGCGCACATCAGGACATGGTTGTGGAAGAGTCGCCCAAGGATGTAGAGAAGTATGGCTTGGGCAGCACAGCCACAACACTGGATATCAAAGTGAAGGATGGGCGTGAGCTTAAACTGGTGATCGGCAAGCAGCTGCCTGCGGGTGATGCACATTATGTGCGAGTCGATGCAGGACCGGTGGTGGCTGTCGGTAATGAAGCCGTAACGAATATCGCCCTTACACGTCATTCTTTGCTGGACACTACCCCGTTCAATATGGACGAAGCCAATGTCCGCACACTGGAATGGGAGGGCGAGGCGGCGAGCTGGATGCTCAAGGCATCAGCACAAGGAGATACCGCATCCGAGCACGCTTGGACGTTAAATGGCAGCCCCATTCAGGCAGAGGATGCAATCTCGCTCATTGGCAACATCAAAAACCTTACGACGGCCGAAGACGTTCGCAAAGCATCGGAATTGAAAGGAGCCATCCCCCGTTCGACACTGTCTGTTGAACAGCAGGTGAACGGGCAGGAGACAACTACGGTGTATCGTTTGCTGACCCTATCCTCTGAGCCTGATCAGATCTGGGTAATCACCCCGGACGGGGAGTGGGCCTATGCGATGGATGCAGCAGCGCTCAAGGAAGCTGAGGAGTTTCCAGCCAGCATTAAAAATGCGTCATCCGCTTCTTCAGATCAAAAGCGTTCCTCGGTTGATTCGGAGTCTGATACATCTTCAACTGCTACGGCAACTTCGAGGAAGTGAAATTGGTCAAAAATAGACAGCTGAATCAGGAGAAGCACAGTTCTGCACTAAATGCAGGTACTGTGCTTTTTGGTGAGCGCGAGCTCCAGTCAGGCCGGTTAAAGTGCCATATCCTTTCAGCATATCGGTAACTCCAGAGGCGCATCCTATCTATGTGAACCAAACCAACCACATTGGAGGATGAACATTACATGCCAACAGTCAAAAAGGCAACAGCGATTACGTTATCATTGTCTACTGCAATTTTTGTAATGGCCGGCTTGACAGGTTGTGGGAATCGCGATCACAATTTACACACGCAAAGTGTACGTGAACAGGCGCATGGCATCAATCGGTATGGCGTTGAGACCAATGGAATGGATGGAATCCGTGCGCGGAGTTACCGGATGCACAATGTTACCGATCTGCGATCCAGTGATGAGCTGGCGAAGCGTATAGCAGAGATGAAGGAAGTGGAATCTGCGCATGTCATGTTAACGGATCGTAACGCATACGTTGCTGTTCGTTTAGCGAATGGACATGCAGGCAAGCTGGGAAGTAAATCAACCGGACATGTGGGCAATCGTATGAATGGCACGATGCGTAACTATGCCAGTGACACGATGCGCGGCGGAAGTATGAATCAGGACATGGGCGGGATGCGAGTTTATGGTGGATCAGGCACCATGTCTCCATACAGCACAAGCGGAATTGCTCCGGGACTGAATACCGGTACAGCAACAGACCGCAGCCATATGGGCAATGATCGCGGCATCTATGGCACGATGGGCACAGGCGCAGTAGGCATGATGCGTGGCCTGACCAAGAGCGGTACAGCTCGCCCGATGAATGAGAGCCAATATGGCACAAGAAGTGAACGTCCACGTATGATGGACAGTTCCGACGATAACACGCCCGAAGAGATCAAAGGCAAAATTTCAGCCAAAATCAAACAATTTGCACCGAACGTTGAGAATGTGTACGTATCCGCTAATCCAGACTTTGTAGGTCAGGTGGAGAACTATGCTGCCGATCTGCGTAACGGTAAACCGGTCAGCGGTATGATCGACACATTCCAGTCGATGGTGGAGCGTATTTTCCCGACCAATGCGGCTGAAACCAATCACCGTGACGGTGTGCTGGGTGATGGTGTCATGAACCGTAATCATAATGGCGGCATGATGAATCGAATGAATCGGTAAGATGCCGAGATGAGCAAGTGTGCCTTTGCGGCGGGATGCATCCACTGCAAGGGCATATTTGTTATAAGTTGACGAATCAGCCTAATCAGGACAATGCATGCTCAAAAAGCAGCCCATTTTTCTTCTAAAACTGAACCAACACCCCTGACCTTACATAAGATGAGTTGACTGTATCCCCTTAACCTTGTTACACCAACACAACCCGAGCAAGGAGGGGTGAACATTGAAGGGTATCGATCATCATAAAAGCAAATTTTTGTTAACCCACCGTGAACGCGAAGTATTCGAATTGCTGGTTCAGGACAAAACAACGCGTGACATCGCAGGGCAGTTATTCATCAGCGAGAAAACGGTGCGTAACCATATCTCCAATGTGATGCAGAAACTCAATGTTAAGGGTCGTTCGCAGGCAGTTGTAGAGCTGATTAAGCTTGGAGAACTGAAGATCTAGCTGCGAACCGCAGTTCAATGTGGCAGCACAAAAGCCTTTCTCTATCCTTCAGTATGAAGCATGGGGAAAGGCTTTTTTGTTTTTCTAGGGTCGTCCATTCCTGAAATCAATGTTACTGAAAATCCTCTTGCCCTGCGAGAGGGTCTTGATTAAAATAAAGATGTAAAAATAATTTTCTTTATAATTCGATAAAATGTAAAAATAATTTTCATTTAAAGAGGTGCTTATGGCAGCTATCTTACATGCATTGCAGCAAGAAATAGATAACTTGCCGTCTCAGGAAAGACGGATCGCCGAGGTGATTTTGCAATCGCCGTCTGACGTGCCGGGCATGACCATCAACCGATTGGCAGAGCTGAGCGGGACAAGCGCGGCGACGGTGACCCGTTTTTGCAAATCCTTTCACTTTAAAGGTTTTCCCGATCTCAAAATGAAGCTTGCGGCCGAGCTGTCACAGACACCGAACGAAACGGCCTATCAGGATATTGTTGCAGGCAACTCGTTATCCAAAATAGTGGAGGCCATTGAAGCGAATCATCTGGCTTCTATCGCGGATACGACTCGTCTGCTCGATCTGGGCAGGCTGGAACAATCTGTGCAGCTGCTCTGTCAGGCCCGGCGCATCGACCTGTACGGCGTGGCGACCTCGTCCATCGTGACACAGGATTTCTATCAGAAGCTGGTGCGGATCGGCAAAAGCTGTACTGCCTTTTCCGATTCTCATATGCAGATTACATCCGCTTCCTCGTTAGGAGCAGGCGATGTGGCGATGGCCGTATCGTATTCAGGGGAAACGCCGGAAACGATTGATGCACTAACCTGTGCCAAGCAAGCCGGAGCTTCCACCATATCGCTGACCTCTTACGGCAATAACACACTGGCTGAAACGGCAGATATCCCGCTGTTTACGTCCTCGCTTGAGGAAGGAATGCGACGCGGGGATATGGCTTCACGTATCGCGTTGCTGCATGTGATTGATATTTTATTCACAGGTATGGTCAGTGCAGATTTTGATCAATTTATACCCAAGCTTGAGCAGTCGTATCACAATGTGCAGTCCTATCGTTTCCATCACACCGGAGGTGCTTGACAGATGAATATTCGTATTTTTGAAAATGAAGAAGACTTAAACGCAACAGGAGCAGGGCTGATCGCCAGCTTGCTGCAAACGAAACCACGAGCTGTATTGGGACTTGCAACCGGAAGCTCGCCTGTAGGCATATATAAGCAGTTAATTGCGATGTATCAAAAGGGATTGGTGAGCTTCGCCCAAGCCTCTTCCTTCAATCTGGATGAATACGTGGGCTTGCCGACAGAGCATCGTGAAAGCTACCGCAGTTTTATGAATGAGCAGCTGTTTCATCATATTGATATGGACTTGTCCCGTACAAATGTGCCGAATGGCGAGGCAGCAGACCTGGCAGAGGAATGTGCAAGTTATGAGCAGCGCCTGGAGGAGTGGGGGCCTGTAGACCTGCAATTGCTGGGCATCGGGCATAATGGTCATATCGGTTTTAATGAGCCAGGAACGGAATTAACTGGTCGCACCCATGTGGTGGATTTGAAGGAAGAGACGAGAAAAGCCAATGCACGTTTTTTTGACAGCATCGACGAAGTTCCAGCGCAAGCGATTACGATGGGAGTCGGTTCTATTTTAAAAGCAAAACAAATTCTGCTCATTGCCCGTGGCGAAGAGAAGGCCGAGATTATTCGCGAAGCGTTTATGGGTCCAATTACAACCTCCTGCCCGGCATCCTTGCTGCAATGTCATCCGAATGTGGTTGTGCTGCTGGATCGTGCCGCAGGGAGGCTGGTTAGATGACCAAAGCCCGTAAAGCCGGTGGCGAGTTGGGAAAAAAATTAACCTTGCTCCGCGGCAGGCTGCTGCTTCCGAATGAACTGTTGGAGGATGGTCTGATCGCCTGGCGCGCCGATAAGATTGTATATGCTGGCATACCCGAGGGGCTGCCTGAAGCCATTCGGCGAGAAGCAGGCGCGCTTCCAGCTAAAGGGTCGGGCCTGATCGTACCTGGCTTTATTGATATTCATGTGCACGGCGGCAACGGAGAAGATTTCATGGATGCAAGCCCGAAGGTGCTGGACAAGATCACGTCGTTTCACAGCTCGCAGGGAACAACAGCGATGCTGGCGACATCCATGACGGCTCCTAAGGAGCGTCTGGATCATGTTTTGGCCGAGGTAGACCGCTACCGTTCTGTGGAAATGCCATATGCACAGCTGGAGGGCGTGCATTTGGAGGGGCCTTTTTTCAGCCCAAAATGGCCGGGCGCTCAGAATCCCGATCATATTGTGTTTCCCGACGTGACTTGGCTGCAGGGTTGGGAGAAGCAGTATCCGGGTCTGATTCGTCAGGTGACGCTTGCGCCAGAGCGTGAGGGTGCGCTGGAGGTGATCTCCTGGCTGAGGGAGCAGCGCATTACCGCCGCTCTTGGTCACACCGACGCAACCTACGACGATGTACAGCGAGCAGTAGAAGCAGGCTTACATCATGCTGTGCATACGTTTAATGCGATGACACCGCTGCACCACCGTGAGCCGGGAACGGCCGGGGCTGTGCTCAGTGATCCGCGAATCAGTGCGGAAGTGATTGCCGATGGCATTCATGTGCATCCTGCCGCAATTTCGATTCTTGCTCAATTGAAGCAGGGGAATGATCAGCTTGTGCTGATTACCGATGCGATGTCCGCAGCCGGGCTGCACGATGGGGAATACAAGATCGGGGATCTGCCTGTCATCGTGAAGAACGGCGAGGCTCGTCTGAAGGAAGGTGGTGCTTTGGCGGGAAGCACTTTGACCATGGTACGCGGCTTCCGTTATCTCGTGCAGGAAGTGGGAATGAGTCTGGTAGCTGCGTCAAGGGCAGCGAGTCTGACACCGGCACGTCTGCTTGGTATTGAGCATCGTACCGGTTCCCTGACGCAGGGAAAACAGGCGGATATCGTTTTGCTGGATGAAGAGCTGCAGATTGATGTGGTCTGGGTGAAGGGCAGAAGAATTGGCGGTTGAGAGGTAATACGCTGAACAATATGGTAGAATAGATCTCAAAAAATGAGATCTGCGGATCGTTCACGGAGGCATGAACCATGGAACGTAACGCCATGCTGGAACATGATCCGTTTATCCCCGTGCTGGCCGAGAAGCTGCACATTCACGGATATTATGCTTTTTATGGCGAGCATTACAATGAGACGGATATGGAGCAGTACCGCAAACATTTGTTTACGACCTTTAACAACATTGTATGGATTGAGCTGGATGCACGCAAAAAGTACATGATCGTAGATCATCGTGGTCGCAATACGGTGATGAAGCTGATTGAGGGCATGCTGAACACGCGCAGAACACTGCGAGCCAATCAAGCGATGGCAGGCACCGACACGACAGACGTGGATAAGGAAATAACACATTTCTCGAAGCTGGTGCACATTCTGAAATTTACGACATTTCGCATGTAATTGTGCGCCCAAGGAAGTGCCCGATGGAATAACTGGATGAAGGCAAGATGGACGGAATGATGAAGTCCCACACGAATTAGAGGCATGATTCATTCGCAGTTCGAGTCCCGTTGTCCCTGCGCTAACGATTCTGAGAGACCTTTTTACCCGATTCCGGCACATTTCAAATTTTAATGATCACCAGACATGTTATTACATGTGAATTAGCGATTTTGGAATGGAGAAGCATGAGTTTCGTCAAATAAGGCTGGTACGGATCGTTAGATGTTTCAAACTGTCTAAAATGGTGAAATAAGCTTTCCTGAGATCGTTGCTATGAACGTTTTAGTCAAGCCCAACACAAAAATGATGCAATTTAGCCCGAAGCCCTAAGCGCGGGGGTCCATATGCGAGCGACGGTTGGCACGCTGCTATCCGTGGGTTGGTTACCACATGTTATGCCTTCGTCAAGGAGAGCTTCTACAAGCTAGAAACGCACGTCCAGCCGCTAACGGGCTTGGTGCAAACGATCTTCGTGGATTCTCTCCCGAACCTTTCCATGAACCCCCGGGCTTAAAGCTCCGGATTTTACCCTTTCCCCTTGCGACGAACGTCTCGATCGAATGCAACACCAATTACTGGGCGTTCGGCTGTTCTATGGTTCGGGCAACCGCCCAAATAAAACCCATCAGTTCACGCGCTACAGCGGCAATTGCCAC
>NZ_QJSW01000010.1 GCF_003217495.1 Paenibacillus barcinonensis
CACTTCCATTTTACCAAGGAACGGTTTCTTTTTGTTGCACAATTTTGGAGAATGGGGCTATCCCAATTCATTTTTATGACTTATGGGACAGCCCCTTGATGTGTATAGAGAAGATCCTATAAAAAGATCAGTAACAATGTACCCGCCGCGAAACAGTAATATGAAAAATACTTGAGATTACCTCGGGCCATAATGCCCATAAACCATCGCATGGAGAAATAGGTAACGATCAATGTAGTGATAAACGCGATCAGATAAGGGACGGCTAATTGCGCCCGATTCGGATCATGTGCAATGTCAGATGCACCCATAATCAGACCGCCGATGCTGATCGGAATATATAGCATAAATGAGAACTTTAATGCAGTTTCCTGTTTCATGCCAACTGCAATCGACGCAATGACAGTAGCACCGGATCGGCTTATGCCTGGAATAAGGGCAACGGCCTGAGCGAGTCCGACCAGCACGGCATCTTTTGTCTTTAAGTCACCGTCCTGTTTGCGACCACGCAGATTACGGATAAGCCAGAGTGCTACACCTGTAATTAATAAGGCAAAGGCCACCGTATAAACAGATGAGAAAATATCCTCAATCTTATCCTTGAAGAGGACAGCGACAACTGCTGCTGGAATGGTACCAATAACGATATATAAGCAAAACATAAAGTCTGCCCGATATTCCGGCTTGCGCGTGCGCAGGTAACCCCATCCCCCGGTAATCAGTTTCATGATGTCTTCTCGAAAAATAAAAACAATCGCAATTAACGAGGCGGTGTTCGTTAAAATTTCAAACGAAAGGCCATTTTGCTTCAGTCCCATTAGCCGCTGGGCAATAATTAAATGGCCACTAGAGGAGACCGGAATTGGCTCCGTCGCACCTTGAACAATGCCCAAAAATAAGTACTTTAACCACAGTATAATCTCTTCCATTACTTCCTCCTTGAAACTTTTCTCTACTTGTTGCATACACAATTTCCCAATTAATGCCCTCTATCCACTCTAATGATGATAGCCTTTTAACTAACGATCTGGCAAGTTTGGGCTGGAATTGTTAGAGAAAAGGTCATCTGGAATATTGCTCTTCTGCATTAGATGAAATGTGAAACACAACAATTAAACGTGTATTGTCAAAAGGCGAAATACGTGATATCGTTGATAACGATTATCAGTATCACTCGTTAATTTAAATCTAATAGATATAAGGTGGGGGTATTTTTGCGTAAGAAAAACAGTTCAATATGGATGATGATGGCACTTGTGTTGGTACTCATCCTAAGTGCATGCGGTCAGTCTGCAGCAAATACTGCTGCAGATGGAGGAGATCAGGCCCATACATCTTCAGAAGCCAAAAGCAAGACAAGTAACAATTCGGAGGTCACTTTGGACACAGAAGCAGGTGCAGAGAATGAAATGGTTTCATACCAGTCTGATGCAGGTGAAGTACAAGTACCGAAAAATCCCAAGCGAATTGTTGATCTGACCGCATTCTCGACCGGATTTTTTGTGGCCTTGGACGCACCTGTGGTTGGAGCAATGTCAGGGGCAATGAATAATAAATATATCCAGCAACAGCTTGCCGCTCAGGGGACGGTGGATTTGGGAGAACAGGCCCCTACAGCAGAACAGCTGCTTGCGTTGAAGCCGGACTTGTTTATTGTGTATACGGGGACAGAGGGAGTGGACAAGCTGTCGCAGATCGCACCTGTTGTCCAGATCGAGTACGGCAAGCTGAACTATAAAGACCTGATGCTGGAGATGGGCAAACTGACAAACAAAGAGGAGGCTGCTAAAGCCTGGATTACGAAATGGGAATCTCAGATTAACGAACTGAAACCTAAAGTTACGGCTGCTGTTGGCAATCGAACGGTTTCCATATTGAATCCGTATGATAAAGGGTTATTTGTATTCGGTCATAACTATGGACGAGGTGGAGAGATTATTTACGACGAATTTGGATTGAAGGCACCCGCCAAAGCGCAAGCGGAGGCGATTGACAGCGGGACAGGCTGGGCTTCAATCTCTATCGAAGTGCTGCCAGAGTATGCCGGGGATATTATCTTCACCAGCCCGTGGTCAGGAGACAAGAGTGATTCGAAGAAAGTGTACGAAAATAAACTCTGGAAAAACCTGCCGGCCGTGAAGGCGAATCACGTATTCCAGCTTGATCCAAAGTCAGATACGTATAATGATCCGATGTCTTTAGAAGGAGAGCTGCAATTTATTACAGACAGTTTGCTTTCAGCCTCCAAGTAAGTTTTACAGCGACACGTATTAAAAGAGTATAGAGCAAAATAAACGAGGGGCCTTCAGCTTTTAGAGTGGAGGCCTCTTTGCATGCAGCAGGAAGTATATTTCATATTAAAATCATGGGGCCACGTTCAGCCTGAAGAACGGCTCCTAGATCTCGGCTTCACGCTGCTTCATACTGCTTTACGAGCTTGCTGCCTGCTCACGTTTATAGGTCAGCACCGTTTTGTGAATATTTTCTGTCCCGGCTTCCAGAGCCTTCCGATAATAGCTTTGTTTGTGTTCGATAACCTCCATCGTCCGGCGAAGCTCCTCCATCTGCGCTTCGACACTGGCCTTACGCTCGGTAAACATGTCATATCGCTGTTGCAGTGTCGCGTCTCCTTCAGAGCACCAGGCAATGAAATCTTTAATATCTTTGATCGGCATGCCAGTAGCTTTGAGACATTGTATAATTTTCAGAAAATCAATATCCGAGTCTTTAAATTGTCTCGTGCCGGATTCACTGCGTTCAACAAAAGGCATAAGTCCTTCTTTATCATAGTAGCGCAGCGTATAAACCGTCAGGTCTAACTTTTTAGCTACTTCACTAATGGAATAAGTCATTGTTCAAACGTTCCTTTCACTTCAGAATCAGATAAGATCAAAGCAGAATCGTATAGTGCAGTGAATTCTATCATGTGCTCAGGATAGATGTCAAAACGAAGCGTTTTTTCGAAAAAAAGTGATGCAAAACATTTGACCTAGAGTTAACTATAGGGCTTAAGATAAAAGAGATTCCAATATCATGAGGAGGTTATCATATTGATTACAGCTAAAGCCAGAGCCGTGGACGGACCTGATCAACCCTTTCGTTCCGCAGAGATTAACCGCCGTGATCTGGACACGACGGACGTATTAATCGAGATTAAATTTGCCGGCATCTGCCATTCGGATATTCATACTGCCCATGGGGAGTGGGGACCTGTCAATTATCCACTCGTACCAGGTCACGAAATTGCCGGGATCGTAACTGATGTAGGCAGCGGAGTATCCAAATACAAGGTTGGCGACCGTGTGGGTGTTGGCTGTATGGTAGACTCTTGTGGCGAATGTGAGAATTGTCTCAAAGGTGAAGAGCAATACTGTCTGAAAGGCAATATTCCAACTTATGCAGGTGTAGACAAATACGGTGAGCCTACTCAGGGGGGGTATTCCACACATATTGTGGTAACCGAGGATTTTGTTGTGCGTATTCCTGATAATATTGAGCTGGATGCGGCTGCACCGCTGCTTTGTGCCGGAATTACCACATATTCTCCGCTACACCATTGGGGTGCGGGCCCAGGCAAGAAAGTCGCTGTCGTAGGGATGGGTGGCCTTGGTCATATGGCGGTTAAAATTGCACATGCTATGGGAGCCGAGGTTACCGTTCTCTCTCAATCACTGAGTAAAAAAGCAGATGGTTTGCAGTTTGGCGCTGATCATTATTATGCAACAAGTCAGCCAGAAACATTTGAAAAGCTGGCAGGAGAATTTGATCTGATCATTAATACGGTTAGTGCCAGCATTGATATCAATGCCTATTTCTCTCTGTTGACGCTGGACGGCACACTTGTCAATGTGGGTGCACCGCCAGAGCCGCTTGCTGTAAATGTATTCTCTTTGATCGGTCACCGGCGTTCATTTGCCGGTTCCATGATTGGCGGTATTCGAGAGACACAGGACATGCTTGATTTCTGTGCAAAGCACGATATTGCACCTAGCATTGAGGTTATTTCGGCAGACCGGATTGATGAGGCGTATAAACGCGTACTCGCTTCTGATGTAAAATATCGTTTCGTTATTGATACCAGCACAATCTAGAAGATGAGTAGAAGTACAATGTCATTATGTTTTTTGAAGTCAGGGTGTGTCTGAGAACGCTGAAGGTACACTTCAGTAGGTTTTAAGACACGTTCTAGTAAAATAAAGCATGTGCACCAGCAAGAAAAAGCCCCTATTTCCGCATAAGGAAAGAAGGGGCTTTTTGTTCAACTGAATCTTATCAATTTATTCATTATAATACACCCACAACAGGATGGACAGAAAGTTCCTCTTGAGCGCAAGGGGATTAAGGATAAGTAAGGTAAAATGAAGATGTTTAATTGATTGGTTAGTATGCAATAAAAAGATTGAACGCAAAAATGCGCTATGATATAATCATGAACGCAGTTGGTAATTTCATTGAATTAAAAAATGTATGATTATTTCTCCTAATCTAATCTTACATCGAATTCTTTGTTTTGTCAACTTGCTTTTTTATTCCAATAAATGGACTGAGGAGTGATTGAACTGATGGCAGAAACAAATGATCGACTGTGGGAAAAAGAAAGATTGTCTCATGTTCGTCAAGAGCTGCAAGACAGACTTGATGAGCTTGAACCCCAAGTGACTGGACTGGCAGATCAGGCCGCTGACATTCGTAAGCGCTTTTGGGAAGAAGTAACGATAAATACGGGTTCCTATACAGATTTTGAAGAAGCTTTTTATACGATAAACCAGCAATCACGCGTACTGGCTGAGCGGGAACGGGTACACAAGATGCTTGTTCAGCAATGGAAAAGTGTCAATCGTTTGCTTCCGTCACCTTACTTTGGCCGAATTGACTTTAAAGAAAAGGGGATTAACTTCACGGAGCAGATTTATATTGGAGTGTCGTCTTTTACGGACAAAGAGGGCTTGAATTTTCTGATCTATGATTGGCGTACCCCGATCGCCAGTCTGTATTATGACCATGCCTCTGGTCCATCAAGTTATGAAACACTCATGGGAAGAATTGAGGGCAACGTGGAACTGAAGCGTCAGTTTCAGATTCAGGGTGGTCAGCTGCTTGGCATGTTCGATGCCAGTGAGACGATTGGCGACGCACTGCTTCAGGAGGTACTCTCCAAAGGTGCAAGCTCTCAAATGAAGAGCATCGTAGCTACAATCCAAAAGGAGCAGAACGCTATTATCCGCGATGATCGAAGTCGAATGCTGATTGTGCAGGGAGCAGCAGGAAGTGGTAAGACATCGGCGGTGCTCCAGCGAGTGGCTTATCTGTTATATAAGCACCGCGAAACCGTTAAAGCGGATCAGATGGTTCTTTTTTCGCCGAATCCTATGTTCGCCAGTTACATCTCGACCGTATTACCTGAATTGGGTGAAGAAAATATTCAACAGACCACGTTTCAGGAATATTTGAACTATTGGCTGGGTTCGTCCCTTTGCCCGGAGGACCCGCTCGATCAAATGGAGTATGTGCTGACAGCTGGAGAGGAAGCAGGATATGCTGCCCGATTGGAGGGGATTCGCTACAAAGCTTCCGCAGCATTTCTGGAGGCTTTGAAAAATTATGGTCAATGGCTTGGCCGGGAAGGCATAAAATTTGTGGGCATTCGATTCCGCGAGCGTGAGTTTATTACTTCAACGCAGATGAGAGCACAATTCTCCAGCTATGACGAGAAATTATCGCTACCCAGTCGTATCCTGCTATTGCAGGAATGGCTATTGAAGGAGCTGACACTATTGGAGAAGCAGGAGCGGCACGCGGACTGGGTTAAAGAGGAATTGAATTATCTTGATGCGGACGATTTTGCAGATGTGTACCGCTCACTGCACAAGGAAAAGGCTGTATTTGAAGTGGCTGAGCAGTATGCTGCACGTGAGCATACGGGTAAACGTGCTGATCTGGATGAAGGCGCCTTTGATTTTGTGGAGCGAGAGGAAGAGTTACTGCGGCGTAATATTGTGAAACAGATGTTTAAACCGTTAAGACAGCGTGTGCGGAAGTTTAAATTTGTGAATGTTCAAGCGACGTACGAGCAGTTATTCGTAGACGAGGTGGCCTATAAAGAACGTACCGATGGGGCAGATGTGCCTCCTTACTGGGATGAAATCTGTAAACAAACGATCAACATGCTGCATCAAAATAAACTGTTTCATGAAGATGCTACTCCGTATCTATATGTAAAAGAAATTATAGAGGGCGTGCGGGTTAACACGGATATCCGTTATGTGTTTGTTGATGAGGGGCAGGATTATTCTGTATTCCAGTATGAATATATCAAAAAGCTCTTCCCTCGAGCTCGTATGACGGTGCTGGGGGATTTCGGTCAAGCCATTTATATGCAGTCAACAGAGCTTGCCGCTGCGAATTCTTCGTTAACCGGTTTGTATGGTGAAAAGGAAACCAAGCTTATCAGGCTGCTGCAAAGCTATCGTTCAACTCGTGAAATTGTCGAATTCACAAGAGCAATGCTGCCAGGCGGTGAGGAGATTATTGCTTTTGACAGGAGAGATCAGAAGCCGCAGCTTATACAGACGGGTACAGCAGACGGGCAGTATGATGCGTTTATTTGCAGAGATGTTGCCAGGTTGCACGCAGAGGGCTTTCAATCCATTGCCATTATAACCAAAACAGCAGCCGAGAGCCGTATAGCTTATGAGAGTCTGTTGGCACATGGCATGGAGAAACTGAAGCTGATCACCAAAGAAACCGAGCGGTTTGAAAAAGGCTGGATGGTGATTCCGGTTTATCTTGCCAAAGGTGTGGAATTTGATGCCGTGCTCGTATATGATGCCTCAGCGGAACGATATAGTGAAGAGTATGATCGCAAGCTGCTCTACACGGCCTGTACTCGTGCGATGCATCGTTTGCATTTGTATGCTGAGAAGCATTGGTCGCCTTTTGTGCAGGCACTGCCTGAGGGACTTTATGAGAAGCGAGACGAAGTGTAATGGAAGTGCAAGGTTTTGTGCAATTTGTATGAATCAAAGTCTGGTAAGATGGAAGCAAAGGCTTCTGGTTATGAAAAAGTATGCTTAGGAGGCTGCTGGAGTATGAATAAACCGATGATTGGTGTACTGCCATTGTATGATACGGATAAAAACAGCTACTGGATGCTTCCTGATTACATGAAGGCAGTCGAGGCTTCTGGGGGTATACCTGTTATGCTGCCATTAACGACAGATGAGTCTATGATTGCGGTGCTAGCGAACACCTTTGACGGTTTTCTGTTTACAGGTGGACATGATGTGAATCCGGAGATGTATGACGAACAGATCAGAGATACTTGTGGTGAATTGTGCAAGGAACGTGACCGAATGGAAGAGATTTTATTTGAAAAGGTCATTGCTCTGGATAAACCAGCCTTTGGCATATGCCGCGGACTGCAATTATTTAATGTGATTCTGGGTGGAACGTTATATCAGGATATTGCTACACAATCCACAGCGGAGATCCAAACAGAACATAAGCAAAGCCCGCCATATACGGAGCTGGTTCATACCGTGCATATCTCAAATCATAATCTGTTAAAAGAAATTCTTCAGGTGGATCAGATTCAGGTAAACAGTTATCATCATCAGGGTATTCAAACACTGTCCCCTCAATTAATAGCCGCAGCCGTTGCCGAGGACGGATTGGTTGAATCGGTAGTTCTGCCGGGTTACTCATTTGTGCTTGCTGTTCAATGGCATCCTGAGTACAGCTTCACTGTGGACAGATATAGTCGACAATTATTTGCAGCATTTGTTCGTGCGAGTCACATTGCAAGCCAGAAGAGGGCGGAATCATCAGCATCAGCGTAACATTGGATATAGGGACGATTGCCGGGAGATTGCTTCTAAAAAAGTGATTGATTAATGCTTGTAATGGATGTTATTCTATATGAGAGCGAAATTCCATAATTTTGAAATGTGAACACACCTTAAAGCATAAGGCTATGAATCTGCGGATTCATGGCCTTTTTTTGATGTTTTACAGGGTGAACACAGTCGCTGGAAAGGAGGGATAACACCTTAGGAGGCTGGGGAGAGTTGAAAAGCATACCCATAAAATGCTTTTGCATGGTAGAATATTCATGATTATTCCAAATATGGGTTTCTATTAGATTAACAAGAAGTCCAAATGTTAGGCAGGAATGAAAGGAACATCCCCATACTAAGGTACATAGGAGCGTGAACAGATTGAAGATGAAACAAACGGTACATGGGAACAAGAAGAGAAGAACTATCCGCATTATCAAATGGCTAACAACAGCAATGGTGGCAGGTGCTTTGCTACCTGTCGTATCCGGGCCTATACAGTGGAATTCCACAGCAAATGCGGCGGGTGTGAATGAAAGCAAAGTGAACCCGTTTAAGGATGTTCAAGGACACTGGGCTCAGGCAACAATAGCTAAAGCGTATGAGAAAAAATTGATTTCAGGTTATCAAGACCGTACTTTCCGGCCCAATGGCAAAGTAACCCGCGGGGAATATGCGGCCATACTCGCTCGGGCGACGCGGATGGAGAGTGTGGATGAACAGAAGCAGACGACCTTCTCTGATCTGCAGGGACATTGGGCTGAACCGGCTGTTCGTCAGCTTGCTGCACAAGGATTTATTGATGCCAAAGATTACGTGAATGGTTTTAAACCCAGTACGGAATTGACACGTTACGAGATGATGAAGTGGATTGCAAACGGATTGATGAAGTCAGAGAGCAGCTTCCAGGATGCATTTCATGATACGCAGAACACCTTGTTGCCAACACCAGAAGTAAATCGTGGAACAATTCGAGATGAGCAGATTCCGTATCTAGCGCTTGTGCGTGGAACAGGTATCGTTGGTGGCTTTCAGGATGGCACATTAAAACCGGCTGACACCACAACTCGTGCAGAGGTATCTGCAATTTTGCTGCGGTACATGGATGTAGAGGGGACGGATGCTTCAAAGTACAGTGACCTGAACGAATTACGAGAGGTAGGCACAACGGGAACGAACTTAACGACAATTAGTAATTATTTCTATAGTAAAGACTCAGTCAAGGTAAGTGATATTTCTAAAGGTGACATTATATTGTCAAATAAGTCAGGAATATTGAATCTTCATAGATTCATCGTTGTTAAGATACAAAACGGAAAAGCTCAAGGTATCTATAATAACCTTTTTGTAGAATCAAATATCACTAGTGGGAACTACTATTTAACCTATGCCGATATATCTTTCAGATCAAATACTGATAAAACTGATTTGATCACCTATAGCAGAGGGTTAAATAGTGAATTACTAAAATTCAGAAGATTAGATATAGCGCATGCTGAAAAAAATGGATTCATAACTATCCCTGACAGTCCTAGAGAGCTTATAAGTAAGGGGAAGAAGGTTAGATTTTGGACGAGATCATTTCTGGAATTTAAAAATGGAACGTATCATATTTACGCACAAGGTATAGGAGAGATGAAAATTCAAAATATGAAGTAGGGCTGGGGTGGTTTTGACATTATGAGAAAACGAATGCGTTTCTACGTTTTCTTTAATTACAGAATTCTACTATCAATTGTGTTTATAACGTCGATGATGTGTTTTTCATTGATTAATTCCTCTACAGCGGCGGAAAGTAAAGTATATCCACCTAAATCAATGAACAGTTCTAAATTCAAAGTGGTCCACTCTGAAAAAGTTATAGCTACACCCGGAGTATACTGGTATCAGGTGGGTGATGGGAGGTTTCGTGCAGATCATAATGGCGGTCCCACATACTCTAAGAATGCTGGAAATTGCAAGACTCCATATCCCGATTCGAAAGAAGTTCCTGATCGAGTTGACTTTTCAAGATGGCCAGCAGTTTCATGGCCCGATTACAATGGAAATATCTTAACCTCTAAAAGCTTTAAGAAAGTAAGGATTCAAAGTGTAGAATATCAGAAGTCTGACAAACAAAAGTCATATACGGGAGTTGGCCTTACTGAAATTAACTCTCCAAGTACAATTGTTAATATCAGGACTATAACTGGTGGTAAACATGAATGGACTCAAAATGATCCATTCGAGAACAAAGGGAAAACCAATGCCGGCTGTATTAAACATACTGTTGTTTATTATACTCCTATGGATATCATCTGGGAGGGTGATTTAGAGGAGACAAAAAAAATTGACGTGACTCCTGATGCCACACTCACGATTGGGCAAACCAAACAAATGATAGCGATTGTCAAAACAAAACACTATGGTGCCACGACCTGGAATGAAGGTTATGATGTTTCAGACAGGGAAAAGGAAATTGAATGGGACTCCTCAGATAAAACGATTGCTAGGGTTGAGCCGAAGACAGGCAAGGTGGTAGCGGAGAAGCCAGGGACCGTGACCATACGTGCGATATGGAACAACGGCACCTACCGGATATCAGACACAGCCACGATCAAGGTGACCTCTGAGCCGGGACTAGTGGTTAATCTGCCTAATGCTTGTAAGTCTACAGCAGCACCAGTACAGGCAGAGGCTGTTCTGACCAAGCTGGATGGCAGCATACACAAGCTGACAGCACATGCAAATTTGACTTGGGAAAGCTCTAATCCTGCGGTAGCAACGATTGGTGCCGAGGGCAAGATTACCATTAAAGGGATTACGGGTCGCACAGTCATCAAAGCTCATTTTCGAGACACCACGCAGCTTATTGATGAGCAGGCCATTCAAGAGTTAGAGGTGAAGGATTGTTCTGGGGGAGGTGGTGGAGGTGAGGATGAAGAGGAACCTGGCGGCGGATTGCCGAATGGTTGTCCTGTAATCATCAGCCCTCCGAGTAGAGGTGCAATCATAGAAGCCAGAACGATGGACCCGTCTGTACGAGGTGTTCTCAAGGCAGATGGTCGAGGGGCTGAGAGGTTTGATGTTACTCAAGGCATCCCAACGTCAGAAGACTTATATGCAAACGTTCTGGCTAAAAGTTATCTGTTTCAGCACAGATGGGTGAATATGACGGGTACGGTGACGTATACGGTCAACGTTAAGAGGAACTACCATAAAACATGGACGATTCCTGGGCGTGAATCAAGTGGAGAGCAGGATCAGGGGAGCCCTCCTGAGTTTAAAGAATTGAACGTGCCTGTTGCACAGGATATGCAAGTAACAAGGGGTTATAGCTACTGGCAGATAGATAATGTTGAGGTCTACAAGCTGAATGAAGCAAGCGTTTCGAATTATGCATTAAGTGGGCATGGGGGGAGCGTTACTTTAACTCCTTATAATTATGAACCACCTACCTTAATTACTGCTACTGATGCTGAGGTGACTGCTCATGTCAAAGCGGCTGCTTGCAAGGGAATTGATCTAGGTACAAGGTCTGTTCGAGGGGGAGCCGAGGAGCCTCCGACACCAAGTGAGACATCTTTGTTCCAGTCGGAAGCGGAAGCCACGGTTGGGGAAAATACGGTCCATAACGACAAAGTAATCTTTAATAATAACGTCATTATGGATGCTTCACCAGTTCAAAAAACGGCCCCGAGACCAAGTGTGATTCCGCAACCAGGTATGATTGGGCAGGATGTTTTGTATCGTAAAGAGTTAACCATTCACAATACATTGACAAACAAAGCTGACCAACCGACCACTGGTGAGATAATGTATGGATTACTTCCTGAAAACGTTAATGGTGGACAAGAGCAGCAATTTCCAATTCCGGGAATGAACTCTGTCACAGTACATACTCCAGTGGTGAACTATGCCTGGGTATCCGACGATCAGCCGCATAATCAGAAGACCTATCCTGATCCTGCCGCAGCGGCATTGATTCTGGAGCGTCCATTTCTGATTCGTCTCCCTACTTCTGGACAGCACTTGGATGAAGCGCGTTATCCGGGGTACGGGGAGCGTGACTATGCCAAATATTTTCGTATCAAACAGGTACGTTTTCCATTTGATGTGTATACCGCAGGCAAAAGTCAGTTCATTCCAGCGCATACCTGGACTGATATTCCCGTGAAGCAGTTGGATACGGCTTTTGTGCTTCCCGTTTGGATTGATGAAGGGAAGTATCAGATTGAGTTTCGTAACATTGCGGAAAATGCACCCGAGCCTTTTACAGCGCAGCAGGATGCAAACACTGATCTGACACATCATGTGGCAGCAGATACCGTTGGGGTGGAGGTCATTGGCCGCTTATACGATTTTCGCATAACGGATATTGCAGATTATAACTGGGAGAACGTTTTTCGCAAAGAAAGAGGGAGCGCTGAACCTACAGGTGCACGTTATTGGACTGGAAAAAATGGAATTGACGGAGACCCGCGAGGCAATCTGGCTCCGTATGTTCTGCCAGTTCGCCCAGGCAGTCATCCTGTGCAGGGATTTGGCAATGTAGGGATCAAGACGGGTTATCACTTCAAGTTTGATGTGAAAACCAAGGGCAACCTGTTTGGTAAAGAGGATGGTGTACGAATAACTCCGACTTTCTATTACATCCGTCAAGACGGCACTTCAAGACAGGAAGTTGATTTGTATTATCATCGGGGACAGGAGCGGTTTATCCGAATTGGGTCCGGGCAGGATACTGAGAAGCGTTATGTAGTGCTTAACGCGAGATTGCGGAACGTACCTGATATGGAACTCGGAGATACAGCTCGATATCAATACACTTATGAATGGACGGAGGAAGAGCGAAAGCTGTTTACTGAGGAGCAGGCGATGGTGCATTTTGTTACTCGGACTTCACATCTCCAAACATGGGCGGGTCGGTACAGCTGGATGATTCTGCCCTCGAAGCTACGTACACTCATCGGTCCCAAAACAGGACTTCCTCCTGGTGTCAATGCAGACCGAGCTAATGCTGCCATACAACGGTGGTACGGGGAATACAGTCTGCCTGCAGATGTTTACGCGGTGCCCAAGGGCACAGACCTGGAGCGACTGGCTAGAGAGGATATGCTGGATGATAAGGCTCCTGTATTTCTCAAGTATGGATATATTGCCGTGAATTTTAATTTGGAGACGCTTCGTAACGGCAATACGCAGGCCCCACATCTGCAATATATTCAGGCGCCGTTAATGAATCAATGGAGACTAGAAGGGTTTGATCCGAATCCGCCAGATCTTCAGGGAAGAAGATGGCCGTTGAAAGATGGAGATGTACTATTATATCATGCCAATCAATCCAGTCGCGGTGATTTTCAGTCCCAGGTTCCTCATTAAAAGAAACCTCTGGCGAGATATCTGGCTGCACATGAATACTTCTTTTCAGAGAAGGCAGTAGTGATGTGTTACGCATTGCTACTGCCTTTTCATATTATATAACGAAGCGCAGGAGATGAATGATTATCCATTTTAGACTTATGATTATTCAGGGCTGCCGCACCCGTACGTATACTTGAGTCACAATCGCTTCAAGATTACAGATCAAGGCCGAGCCATGCTTCTATCTTTATATGATATCAATGCTGTGGTAAAACAGATAGAAAACAGATAGAAAACAGATACATGACATTCCCTTTTCCGTTTGACCGAAATAAAAACTTGCAACTGAAATAAAATGTATCGAATTTTTCAATAAGCCAGATAAACATATCGTATACTATAAAAGTAAGGATTACAGCTAAGCATATTCTTCGTGGAGGTCGTGCAATGGATAAAGATAGAATATTTATGCAAAAAGCAATAGATCTGGCGCTTCAGGCGAGAGCGGAAGGCAATGAACCCTTTGGTGCCATTTTGGTGAAGGATGGAGAGATTGTAATGATGGGTGAAAATAAAATTAACAGTTTCTGTGATCCCACCCATCATGCAGAAATCGGGCTAATTCGATCCTTCTGTTCGGAAAATAACATTTTTGATCTCGGCGAGTATACTCTTTATACCAGTTGCGAGCCTTGTGTGATGTGCTCCGGGGCTATGGTATGGTCAAACCTTGGGCGACTTGTGTACAGTGTAACACATGATCAGCTTGCTGCTATTGCGGGTGATAACATTATGATTTCCTGCGAAGAAGTATTTATGAAAAGTCCTCAGAAGCCCATGGTAGCAGGAAAGCTTCTTAATGAGAAGGGGCTGGCTGTGTTTGACGGGTACCGTTTTCATTCCGAAGCAAATCAGAGTTAAAAAATAAATTTTGAAATATCCCTTGATTTTTAGAGAAACGTCTGATAGTGTAATACCTGTGATTTTGGAAAGTTGATTTATCAATATGAATTAGAGCTTTCCAGCAGATAATTTTTGACCACTTCTACTTAGGAGTTAAGGCCATACGGACAGCCGGGTCAAATGCCGATTGGCAACTTATGTTGCCTTATTGATTGAGTTCAAAGCTCAAATTTTATAAGTTGGTTACTTTACAACCAGTGCATCTGCACATCAACTTGTGAAACGGTCAATAAGAGTGGTAAAGGCGAATTATTTGCTATATAGACTCTGATCCAATATTGATATACATGAAGGAGCTTTCCGCCGAAGGAGTTCTTGTGGACTTTTTTGGTCATGGAGTCTTCACGTCTTTTTTATGATGTATATCGACAAGCAAGTGTGATGGTGTGCGCAAATGCGACATTTTTCACCTTGCTTTTTTTATTGTATCAGGAGCGGGTGGACGTTGCATAATGAAACAATCAACTGCGATCGTCTTGGAATTTTTATGAAGAAAACTAAACTAAAAATCCTAATTATGGGGATAGGAGAATGAGAAAATGGGAAAAGCACTAATCATCGGCGCCGGCGGCGTGGCTTCTGTGGCAGTACACAAATGCGTTCAAAACAGCGAGGTTTTTGAAGAAATCTGTATCGCAAGCCGTACAAAATCCAAATGTGACGAACTGAAAGCGAAGCTGGATGGCGGCAAAACTAAAATCTCGACTGCTCAAGTAGATGCAGACAATGTGGAAGAACTTATCGCATTGATCAATGAGTTCCAACCGGATATCGTAATGAACCTTGCGTTGCCATACCAGGATCTGACGATCATGGACGCGTGCCTTGCAACGAAAACAAACTACATGGACACAGCGAATTATGAGCCGGAAGATACGGCAAAATTTGAATACAGCTGGCAGTGGGATTACAAAGAGCGTTTTGAAAAAGCAGGCATTACGGCACTGCTTGGCAGCGGCTTTGACCCGGGTGTAACGGGCGTATTCTCTGCCTACGCATTGAAGCACTATTTTGACGAAATCGAATATATTGATATTCTCGACTGCAACGGCGGCGATCACGGTTATCCGTTTGCTACCAACTTCAACCCGGAGATCAACATTCGTGAAGTTTCTGCGAACGGCAGATACTGGGAGAACGGTGAATGGATCGAAACGAAACCGATGGAGATCAAACGTGTCTATGACTTCAAAGAAGTTGGCGAGAAAGACATGTACCTTTTGTATCACGAAGAGCTGGAGTCTCTCGCTAAGAACATCCCTGGCTTGAAACGTATCCGTTTCTTCATGACATTTGGTCAAAGCTATCTGACTCACTTGAAAGCTTTGGAAAATGTAGGCATGACTTCGATTGAGCCAATCGAATTTGAAGGCAAACAAATTATTCCTTTGCAGTTCCTGAAAGCTGTTCTGCCTGATCCGGCGTCCCTTGGACCTCGTACTGTAGGTAAAACAAACATCGGCTGTATCTTTAAAGGTAAAAAAGATGGTCAAGACAAAACATATTACGTATACAACATCTGTGATCACCAAGAGTGCTACAAAGAAGTTGGCTCCCAAGCGATCTCTTACACTACAGGTGTTCCAGCAATGATCGGTGCAGCAATGGTGATGACAGGCAAATGGAACAAACCAGGCGTATACAACGTGGAAGAGTTCAACCCGGATCCGTTCATGGAAGAACTGAACAAATGGGGTCTTCCTTGGGTAGAAGACTTCAACCCGGTTCTTGTTGATGCATTGCCGGAAGAGTCCAAAGCCAAAGAATCGGAGCTTGTTCGCTAACATGCAGTTTGAACAGCTGCCTACGCCATGTTTTGTTGTTGACGAAGCTCTGATTGAGAAAAATCTGAAAATCCTGAACGGTGTAATGCAGCGTACAGGTGCCAAAATCGTACTTGCGCAGAAGGCATTTTCCATGACAGCCATGTATCCGCTCATTGGAGAATACTTGTCTGGCGCAACAGCGAGTGGTTTGTATGAAGCGCGTCTCGGACATGAAGAGATGGGCAAAGAGAATCATGTGTTTGCTCCAGCGTATCGTGAGGAAGAGATGGATGAGATTATTTCGATCTGTGATCACATCATCTTTAACTCCTTCTCACAGCTGGCGAAATTCAAGGATAAAGCACTGCAGGCTGGCCGCAAGGTTGGCTTGCGTGTGAACCCGGAATGCTCTACGCAGGAAGGACACGAGATCTATGATCCGTGTTCTCCGGGTTCACGCTTCGGCGCTAAGCAGGAGGATTTCCGTGCAGAGCTGCTGGAAGGGGTATCTGGACTTCACTTCCATACACTATGTCAGCAAAATTCGGACGATCTGGAAACTACGCTGAATGCTGTTGTAGAGAAGTTTGGACAGTGGCTGCCACAGATGGAATGGATCAACTTCGGTGGAGGCCACCACATCACACGCGAAGATTATGATATTCCAAGATTGGAAGCGTGCATCAAGCGTATGCAAAATGACTATGGCCTCGAAGTATATCTGGAGCCTGGGGAAGCGGTAGCACTGAACGCAGGGTTCCTTGTAACATCTGTACTCGATTTCCATAAAAATGGAATGGACATTGCCATTCTGGACACGTCTGCGACATGCCATATGCCAGATGTACTGGAGATGCCTTACCGCCCGCCGTTGATCGGTTCAGGTGAAGTGGGTGAGAAGCCTCATCTGTATCGCCTGGGTGGACAAACCTGTCTGTCTGGTGATGTTATTGGTGATTATTCCTTTGATGAGCCTCTGAAAGAAGGCGATCGTCTCGTATTTGAAGACATGGCGATCTACTCCATGGTTAAAACTAATACGTTCAACGGCATGCCGCTGCCGGCTATTGCGGTGAAGCGTAAAGACGGCGATTGTGAAGTCGTTCGTGAATTCGGATATCAGGATTTCAAAATGCGTTTGGCTTAATCCGTTGTTATATTTCATGACATAGCGAAGGTAGTACATCTGTTATGTATTAACTTAAATACAAAGAGCTGCTCCAGGTTCACATCTAATGTGACCCAGAGCAGCTCTTTTTGCTTATAAAACAACGTTTATTTATATGTTTGCGGCTATTGCTGTTTTTTTAAGCATTATTGCTGTGAATCGACCGGTTTACTAGCTGCTCTGCTGGCGTAAGGGAAGACAGGATTTTTCAGTTCGAATTCATACGTTAGTCCGTTGACAATGCCTACGACATATTCGCTGTCATAGAGATCCAGCAAAAATCCGGCCATTTGCTCGGCTGTATGGAACTTGGGTACACGCCCTTCATATTCAAACTGATCCAGGTCAAAGGCACGTTCAGCAAACTCGGTTTCTGTAGCGGCAGGAGCCAGCACTTTGGCTTGCATCGGTACGTTTTTGCTTTTCAATTCTTGTGCCAGTCCTTCGGTAAATGCACTTACATAAAATTTGGTCGCGCAATACGTCACTGCGTCCGGGACGATAGTATATCCGCCTCCTGAAGAGATATTAATAATCTGGGTACCAGGGACCTCGGCGTAATCTCGAACGTAAAGGGTTGAGAGGATTGTAAGAGCTTCGATATTCAAATGAAGCATTTGCTCAATTTTGGGTAGATGCTGCTCGCCAACGGAAGCAAAATTGCCAAAGCCAGCGTTGTTAATCCACGTTTCAATGGAGTAATCCTTCAAGCTTTCATAGAAAGCATGCACATCAGATGCAATCGACAAATCTACTGTGCGAATAACAACATCCAACTCGGGGTTGATCTCGGCAAGCTTATTTTTCAATGAATTCAATGCTTCTGTTCTGCGGGCAGCGAGAATTAAATGTTTGCCTCTGGCTGCAAAAGCTAAAGCTGCTTCATATCCGATACCTGAGCTGGCGCCTGTAATGACTGTATATTTCATGTGAATTCCTCCTGGGATCATTTCAATCTATATTGTGGGATGACCACGAATTGATTATACTGATTAGAGTTTACTCTAAGTCAAGCACGAAGGCAGAGGAGGTGGAAAAACTATGCATACTATCGGAGAAGTCGCCGAGATGTTAGGAATCAGTGCACATACACTGCGTTATTATGAGAAGGAACAGATCATCATTCCGTTGCGTGATCCCAGCGGAGACAGACGATACAATGAGTCTCATCTGAAGTGGCTCCAGTTTGTTATCAAATTAAAAGAAACACAGATGCCTATTGCTGTTATCAAGCAGTATGCTTCCTTATTTCAGGAAGGGGAGCACACGGCATCTGAGCGACTGAAGCTTCTGGAGGACCATAAAAAGTCAGTTGAACAGCAGATGTATACACTGCATGCAGCGAATGAAATGCTGGAACTGAAGATCACGGCATATCGCTCATTTATCGGGAAATAATGTAACAAGGATGCTGCGTAAAGCGGTGTTCAATGAAGCTTCAAGGGCAGCCTTCTATTGCCAAATGTGTGATTTTTGTTATAGACTATTTTTTATGTTTATTCATTTTTCAAGCGGTTATCGTTCATCAAGGGGGAAAAGGAATGCATCAACAAAGAGCTCACAAGTCAAACCTGCTTAAAATCCTCTCTAAAGTTTTGCTCATCATTATTGGAGGATTCATCACGGCATACGGTCTGGAAGCCATTTTGATTCCTAACCAGGTATCGGACGGCGGGGTTACGGGTCTCAGTATCGTAGGTTCAAAACTATTCGGATTACCACTCGGTTTATTGATCGGGGTGTTAAATATTCCGTTTGTATGGCTGGGTTACAAGCAGATCGGTAAGAGCTTTGCTTTGTACTCCGTGATTGGAATTGCCTCACTTGCGATCAGTGCCAGCCTTATGCATCGTGTGCCAACGATTATTGAAGGAGATACGCTGCTGGTTACGGTTGTGGGTGGTATCATCATCGGTTTTGGTATGGGTCTTGCATTGCGTAACGGTGGAGCGCTGGATGGGATTGACATGCTTGCTGTGTTGTTATCGCGCAAGTTACCATTCGGTACGAGTGACTTGATTTTGTTTCTGAACATGTTTGTGTTCATCATTGTTTCGACGGTATTTGGTTTGCAAGGAGCTATCTTGTCAGGACTTGCTTATTTTATTGCTTCTAAAGTGATACATATTGTGGAAGAAGGCTTGAGCGGTTCCAAGACGTTTAAGATCATTACAACTCAACCGGAAGTTATGGTGGAGACCATTCGTGACCGGCTTGGACGTGGAGCAACGTACACAGACGCATATGGAGGATACTCAAACGAGCAGTTCAAGGAGATCACCTGTGTAATTAACAGGATGGAAGAAAGTAAAATCAAGGAGATTATTAACGAGATTGACCCGGCAGCCTTTGTTGTTGTCTATGATGTAGCCGAAGTGAAGGGCGGCAATTTCAAGAAGAAGGACATTCACTAAGAACAAGCGTTGATAAGAGCAAACCTCTTGTCGGCGCTTATTCTTATTTTTTACTTATTTCATTTTCATGAAATAACGTAATCATATTTTTTCATCATGGAGCCTCTAGCTCGGTTTTACGTGATAAGTCTTCATTTCATGCATAAGCGCTGCTTCCTTATGGAAAACTTGTGTAGTGTGAAGAAATAGACGATCTGAAGGAGGCGAATGTTATGGCAAAGCAGGACCCACAGGAGCTTTTGAAGCATAAACATGAGCAAGACGATCACAAAAGGCAATTCACGAATTATTCCCGTTCCGTATCCGGTCACACTGAGATGGAGGCAGGCCAGGAATTCAGTCAGGATCATGTGACAGATGATCAGAACCGGATGAAGTCGGTGGAGAACAAGAGAACTTGAGCCGAATCAGCATTTTAATATTATGGTACGTGTGTAAGCCAATCCAGTTATGGACTGGCTTTTTACCATTTGAACAGCAATACTTCCCCTAACGGAATGAATAGATAATCAAGCTAGTCAATAAGTGCAAAAGGTCGTATAGTAGTATATGTTAAACGGAAGAGAAGTATATTTCGCTAGGTGCTCTATAAAGGGCACAAACCAAACAATTCTACATATAAGGATGGGGAAATATGGACTTTACACCGGTTGCTTCATTAATTGATCGCTTAACATCATGGAGAGTGCCATGGGCAGAAGTTCTAGTTATGCATCATAACGAAATCGTTTTCCAGTATCGCAATGGATTCGAAAATGTGGAGGAGAAGACTCCTATTCGGGATAACGCCATCTTTAATCTATACTCCATGACCAAGATCATGACTTGTGTTGCTGCGCTTCAGTTGGTTGAAAAAGGGGATATTCTTTTGCTTGACCCGCTGTCTCAGTATTTGCCTGAATTCGCGGAAATGCAGGTGAAGAAGACCCTGCCCAATGGCGAGGTTTACTACGAGAAAGCGGCAAGACCGATTACGGTACGTGATCTATTTACGATGACTGCGGGCTTTTCATATGATATCAACGCGCCAAGCATCCAGGAAGCAGTTGAGCGTACCAACGGAACGCTGCCTACACGCGAGTTTGCGAGAGCTCTGGCGAAAGAACCACTGATGTTTGAACCGGGAACACACTGGAATTACAGCATGTGTCATGATGTGCTGGGTGCTCTGATTGAAGTAGTGAGCGGGAAACGCTTTGGCACATACCTGCAAGACGAAATTATTAAACCGCTGGGCATGAATGATACAACGTTTGATCTGAACGAAAAGCAGCAGACTCGATTGATTCCGCAATACCTGTTCGATGAACAGCAAGATAAAGCTGTACGAATGGACGGTAACGGTTTCCGTATAGGTACAGAACTGGACAGTGGTGGTGCCGGATTGTTATCCACGGTGACTGATTATGCCAAGTTTCTGAATGCACTGACCGGGTATGGCACAAGTCCTGAGGGGGTTCGAATTCTGTCCCGTGCTTCCGTGGAGTTGATGAGAACCGATCACCTGAACGACATGACACGACCAGATTTCTCCTGGGATCACATGTATGGCTACGGTTATGGCCTCGGAGTTCGTACTCATATCTCCAAGGCTGGAAGCGGTTCATTAAGTCCAATCGGGGAGTTTGGCTGGGCAGGTGCAGCTGGCTGTATGGCTATCATAGACCCGGATTCAGGGCTGACGGTGATGTATGCGCAGCATCTGTTGAACAGCCAGGAGCACTATGTGCATCGGCGCTTGCGTAACGCAGTGTATTCCTGTCTGTAAGCGAATGTAATAGCTGGTGGTTTCATTCTCCAACCCTGCTGTAGCGATCAGCGGGGTTTCTTCATTTTTATCATATATACTCCCAAGTAGTTATTTCATTATCTTTTTCCAGTATTGTATAACAAAAATCCGCTAAAGAACGCTTTAGCGGATTTTTGTCATTCGAAGGGAACTGACCCGATTCACCAAATAAATACCTACGGACACCAACACTAACGCAATCAGATTTTTCAGCTCCCAGATGGTTTCACCCAGAAAAAGTGCGGATAACAGTGCGCCAAAGATCGGAATCAGGAAGTTATAAACCGATACTCTGCCGACCTTGTTGTATTTCAGTAACACATTCCATAAACAGAAGGCCACAGAAGATAACAGGGCCAGATATACCAGATTTATCGTGGATTCCCATGAGAAATGAGTAACTCGACCGCCGAGCGATAAGCCTAGCAAGGTCAGCATCACTCCGCCAGCCAGCAGGCTGACACCGGTGATCATCATAACATCAATTGTGGCGGTTAAGCGTTTCGCATAAATGGCTGTAATCGAGAACACTAGCGCCGCGATGATGATAAAGCCTTCTCCTGTAAAAGAGAAGGAGAATGTAAGCAGGTCTGCATGAAAGTTAACGATAATGACACCGATGAACCCAAGCACACAGCCGACGATTTTGTTGCGGCTCAGCTTGTCATTTTTATAGATAAAGTGGGCTAGCACTACACTGAAAAACGTCGTAGTTGCATTCATGATCGAGCCTTTGACACCCGTTGTATTGGCGACACCTACATAGAAAAACATGTATTGCAGCCCCGTCTGTAGCACGCCGAGTAAGCCTACACCTGCCCATTCACGTCCGCTGAGCTTCAGCTTTCGTCTGAAGCCAAAACGATACAGCAACAGCAGCAGTATCCCCGCCAGGCTGAAGCGATATCCGGCAAACACGTATTTGGAGGCAATATCGGCAGGCAAAATGTGAAATGCAACATATCCGAGCTTGATGGAAGGATAGGCACTTCCCCATAACAGACAGCATAACCCGGCAATCAGCATTACAATAAGGGGATCACTGAACTTGCTTCGGGGTTGTTCCATTTCTCTATGGTTGGCGTTTGCTGTCTCAGTCCATTCACTGGCAATCCTGGCATCAGCAATTCCTGTGGAATCTTTGATACTGGTCGAGTTCTTATTACTTTCTGTTCTTTCGATCACACTTAATCTTCTCCTCGCTTGTTGTGCAGAACGATATGTATGAAACTAATGTCATGCCTTATAGACCATATCATAAAATGCAGCGTTTGTGTTGGCAGAAAACAAGGAAAGAAATTTACTGCATCCCTGCTTGTGATAAGAGCGTATGCTTCGTAACAATAAGTATGGTGCTTAATTCCAGTAAAAGATAACTTGCTAAACGTAAAAAAATGTGATAATTTAAGTCTGTAACCGGTTACACATAAGGAGAACATTCCATGACAACAATTAAAGATGTAGCAAATCTGGCTGGTGTATCCGTAGCCACGGTGTCCAGGGTGATTAATGACAGGGGATATGTGCACGCAGACACTCGCAAAAAAGTAGAGGATGCGGTAAAAGCACTTCACTTTTCTCCGAACGAAGTGGCACGTTCACTGTATACACGCAAGTCGAAACTGATTGGTTTGCTCCTGCCTGACATTGCCAATCCTTATTTTCCTCAGCTTGCTCGAGGTGTGGAGGATCGGATGCAGGAACAGGACTACAGATTAATCTTTGGAAATAGCGATGAGGATGAACGGAAGGAGCAGGATTACATCCAGACGTTTATCCAGAATAACGTGGTGGGTGTGATCTCGTCCACCAACTATCCTCACTCTTCAATATATGAAAAGCTGAAAATTCCCGTTGTATTTCTCGACAGAACCTCACTGGATCGACCTTCGGTGTATGCCGATGGCAGAGAAGGAGGAAGACTGGCAGCCAAGGAGATCATTCAGCGCGGGAGCAAGCGTATTACCGTTATGCAAGGTCCTTCGCACATCAGACCGGCTCAAGATCGGTATGAAGGCGCAATTGAAGTCATCCGCGAAGCGGGGATGGATCATGAGATCATTCAAACAAGCTCATTTTCATTTAATGAGGCAGGTGTATGGGCTGAAGAGCTTTTCAGAAAATACCCTGACACAGATGGTGTCATTGCCAGTAACGATATTGCGGCGATGGCAGTCCTGCATGAAGCTCACCGTATTGGCAAGAATGTACCAGTGGATGTGCAGGTAATCGGGTTTGACGACATTCCGATGAGTGGACTGTTATCCCCGGCATTATCTACGATTCGTCAGCCGGCATATGAAATGGGCAGAGAAGCGGCCGGATTACTTATTCAATTAGTGGAGCAAAATAAGCTTGAGAATAAAAACATACAGTTGCCCGTGTCCTTCATTGAACGGGGAACCACGAGAAAGGTGAGAGAATGATGGCTAACATATGTGTAATTGGCAGCAGTTCAATGGATCTGGTTGTAACCTCCTCCAGAAGACCAGGCGCGGGAGAAACCGTGCTTGGTCAAAGCTTCAAAACGGTACCCGGCGGGAAGGGTGCGAATCAGGCTGTGGCAGCGGCTCGTCTGGGTGCCGAAGTGGTCATGATAGGCCGGGTCGGGGACGATACATTCGGTACAGACATTTTAGAGAACTTCAAAGCAAATCGTGTTAATACAAGCAATGTGAAACCGGTTACACATTCCGAAAGTGGTACAGCTCATATCATTTTGGCCGAGGGAGATAATAGCATTGTTGTGGTCGAAGCGGCCAATCGTGAGGTCACACCTGCATATGTTGATGAGGCTGCCGAAGCGATTCGTAATGCAGACATCGTATTGATTCAACAGGAGATACCAGAAGAAACGGTAGTTCATGTCAGCCAGTTGTGCGCTAAATATCAGACACCACTGTTGCTCAACCCGGCTCCAGCACGAGAGGTTCCGCAAGAGGTGATCGACAATGCATCCTACATTACACCGAATGAGCATGAGGCTGAAATCTTGTTCAAGGGCATGAAGCCTGCGGAGGCTTTACGTCAATATCCGAATAAGCTTTTTATTACGGAGGGCAGCAAGGGCGTACGTTATTTTGACGGCAATGAAGAGGTGCTCGTTCCAACCTATAAAGTGCAAGCTGTAGATACAACAGGAGCTGGCGATACTTTTAATGCAGCATTTGCGGTGGCTCTGGCAGAGGGCAAATCCATTCAGGAAAGTGTACGTTTTGCCAATCGGGCTGCATCATTATCCGTTACCAAGTTTGGTGCCCAGGGCGGTATGCCAGCGCGTGACGAAGTAGAGGCGAATCTGTAAAACGAAGTAAAGGGGAAACTTGTGATGAAGAGAAACGGCATCCTGAACAGTCATATTTCGAAAATATTATCTGATCTCGGTCACACGGACCAGATTGCCATTGCGGATGCGGGCTTGCCCGTTCCGGATGGTGTGCTCAAGATTGATCTGGCACTCCAGCTCGGTACACCAAGCTTTCGTGAAGTGCTTGATGTCATTGCGGAAGATATGGTTATTGAGAGGGTCATCGTAGCCAGTGAGATTCATGAAGGCAATCCGCAGACGCTTGCTTTCCTGAAAGACAAGTTTGGCTCAGAGACTATGGATGACAGCTTGAATCATGAACAATTCAAAGCTTTAACCCGGCAGGTGAAAGCCGTTATTCGCACAGGCGAGGCTACGCCGTATGCCAATTGCATTTTACAATCGGGAGTTCATTTCGGTTAAAGGGAGGTATCACACCATGCACATTCAGATGCATAACATTCACAAAGCGTTTGGCACCAACCAAGTGTTAAGCGGTGTGGATTTTGAATTAAAAGAAGGTGAAGTTCATGCCCTGATGGGCGAGAACGGCGCCGGCAAATCAACGCTGATGAACATTCTGATCGGGCTGCATCAGCGCGATGAGGGAACGATCAACATTGACGGCAAGGAAACGTATTTTGACAGCCCCAAGGAAGCGGAAAGGCTGGGCCTCACGTTCATCCATCAGGAGCTGAATGTGTGGCCGGAGATGACGGTGCTGGATAACCTGTTCATCGGGAAGGAGATATCCTCCTCTACGGGATTGCTGAATACGAGACAAATGAAAGCGCTTGCCATTGAGCAGTTTGCTAAATTGTCTGTTGATATCCCGCTGGAGCGTCCTGCTGGAGAGTGTTCGGTCGGGCAGCAGCAGATGATCGAGATTGCAAAAGCATTGATGACCGATGCCAAAGTCATTATCATGGACGAGCCAACAGCGGCTTTGACGGAGCGTGAGATTCAGAAGCTGTTTGAGGTGATTCGTTCCTTGCAAAAGAACGGTGTCTCCATCGTATACATTTCACACCGAATGGAGGAAATTTTCACGATCTGTGATCGGATTACCATCATGCGTGATGGGCGAACAGTAGATACCAAAGCGATTCCCGAGACGAACTTTGATGAAGTCGTACGCAAAATGGTGGGAAGAGAGCTAACGGAGCGTTATCCGGCCCGTAATCCGAAGTATGGCGAAGTAATACTTGAAGTTCGAAACGCAAGCCGCAAAGGTTTGTTTGAAAATGTCAGCTTTGACGTCAAAGCTGGCGAAGTGCTGGGCTTCTCGGGTCTGATGGGCTCCGGGCGTACAGAGATGATGAGAGCCATCTTTGGACTGGATCGCTTGGATAGCGGAGAGATCATGCTTCGCGGCAAAAAGGTGAACATTCGCAAGCCGTCAGATGCGGTGAAGCACGGAATCGGTTTTATTACCGAAGATCGGAAGGATGAGGGGCTGGTGCTCGATTTTTCCATCCGTGAAAATATGGCATTAACGAATTTGTTCAGCTTTTCAAGCAAAGGCTTCATCTCTACGGTCAAGGAACAGGAATTTGTGGACACACTGATCAAACGACTGCAGATCAAAACACAATCCTCGGAAACCGCGGCTCGGAACTTATCCGGGGGCAACCAGCAGAAGGTAGTCATAGCCAAATGGGTGGGAATTGGTCCAAGTGTTCTCATTCTGGACGAGCCTACACGCGGGGTGGACGTCGGTGCGAAGCGTGAAATATATCAGCTCATGAATGAACTGACGGATCGCGGGGTTGCGATCATTATGGTTTCGTCAGAGCTGCCGGAAGTGCTGGGTATGAGCGATCGAATTGCGGTTGTACATGAAGGTCACATTACCGGCGTGCTGCCGAAGGAAGAAGCAACACAGGAACACATTATGACTCTAGCTACAGGGGGACAGTAACATGACAACGATGCAGGAAAATAAAACAGGCAAAAGCGGCTTCCGCTTGTCAGGCGTAACTCAGAAACTCGGACCATTACTCGGATTAATTATCCTGATTGTTATCGTTTCGGTGCTGAATCCAAGCTTTTTGGAACCGCTTAACATTTTGAATTTGCTACGCCAGGTATCTATTAATGCCTTGATTGCATTTGGTATGACCTTTGTTATTCTCACGGGCGGGATTGACTTGTCGGTAGGCTCCATTCTCGCATTATCCAGTGCGTTCGTAGCCAATATGATGTTATCCGGTCTTGATCCGATTCTGTCGATCATTATCGGGGTTGCGCTTGGTGGTGTGATGGGTATGGTGAACGGACTGATGATTACAAAGGGCAACATGGCTCCGTTTATCGCAACACTCGCAACGATGACCATTTTCAGAGGTTTGACGCTCGTATATACCAATGGTAATCCAATTACAGGTCTCGGTGACAGTCTGCTGTTCCAGTTGTTTGGACGCGGATATTTGCTTGGCATCCCGGTGCCGGCGATTACAATGCTGATTACGTTTGTTATTCTGTGGACGATTTTGCATAAAACGGCCTTCGGCCGCAAAACGTACGCCATCGGCGGTAATGAAAAAGCGTCCATTATCTCGGGCATCAAAGTATCCCGTGTCAAAATTATGATCTACTCCCTTGCAGGTATGCTTGCTGCGCTGGCTGGTGCAATCCTGACATCACGTCTGAATTCTGCACAGCCTACGGCGGGTACTTCCTACGAGCTGGATGCGATCGCTGCCGTTGTCCTGGGAGGAACAAGCCTTTCGGGTGGCCGGGGACGCATTGTAGGTACATTGATTGGTGTTCTGATCATCGGCGTACTGAACAACGGTCTGAACCTGCTTGGTGTGAACTCCTTCTATCAGATGGTTGTGAAGGGTGTCGTTATTGCTATCGCTGTCCTGCTGGACCGCAAGAAAACTGCGTAAGGGAGAGAATTCAACATGAAAAAATGGACATTAACACTTGTAAGCATGATACTGATCGTGGTTCTCGCCGGATGCTCGCTGGAGCCGCCAGGCTGGGCGAAACCTAAGACAGCCGGAGGCAAGGAACAGAAAAAAATCGGTTTGTCGATCTCTACACTGAACAATCCGTTCTTCGTATCGCTGAAAGACGGTGTTGTGGCTGAAGCACAGAAGCAAGGTATCCAGGTTGTGGTGGTCGATGCACAGAACGACTCTGCGAAACAGACGAATGATGTGGACGATCTCATTCAGCAGGGCGTTGATGCCTTGCTGATTAACCCGGCAGATTCTGCAGCGATCTCCACGGCTGTGCAATCCGCCAATACGGTAGGTATTCCTGTGATTACACTCGACCGTTCTGCAGATAAAGGGGAAGTTGCAGCACTTGTCGCTTCCGATAATGCAAAGGGTGGACGGATGGCAGCCGAATATATCGTTAAACAACTGGGCGAAGGTGCTAAAGTCATTGAGCTTGAAGGTGTACCGGGCGCATCAGCTACAAGGGAGCGGGGCAAGGGCTTCCATGAGATTGCAGATCAGAAGCTTGATGTAGTTGCCAAGCAATCCGCCGACTTTGACCGCTCCAAAGGCCTGAATGTCATGGAGAATTTGTTGCAGGGCAATCCGGGTGTGCAAGCGGTATTTGCTCATAACGACGAGATGGCACTCGGTGCAATTGAAGCGATTCAAAGCTCGGGTAAAAATATTCCAGTAATCGGCTTTGACGGTAACGACGATGCCATTAAATCCATTCAGAATGGCAAGCTGACTGCAACGGTAGCTCAGCAACCTGAACTGATTGGACAGCTTGCGCTGCAAGCAGCACTGGATGTACTGAGTGGCAAGCAGGTGGAGAAATCCATCCCGGCTGAACTCAAGCTGGTG
Organism: Paenibacillus barcinonensis; assembly: GCF_003217495.1. Classification (GTDB taxonomy): domain Bacteria; phylum Bacillota; class Bacilli; order Paenibacillales; family Paenibacillaceae; genus Paenibacillus; species Paenibacillus barcinonensis. The sequence goes on from NZ_QJSW01000010.1 coordinate 28,404, forward strand.
ACCAAGGAAAATGTAAACCAATAAATGAGCAAGCCGATGTTCAATGGAAATCCCGTTCTGGATGATGTAGCCGGAGCGGGATTTTTTTGTGCCGCTCTATTACTAAGCTTCCGTCATGCTCACCCAATGAACTTTATTCAAAACTCGACCGGAGCTCCGTAATCCTGAATTATGGATTGCTCAAAATATAAGTTTTTGGATATATATAATCATTCCAAAGGTTGCTATACTGACGTAACATTCCACACAACGATGAAAATAAAATGATGAACAGAAGGGAGCAACCTCTACATGGGCAATTCAGTTGAAGAAAATTTGAAGATGGTCAGGAGACAGATCGCACTTGCCTGTGAGCGTTCTGGGCGAAACATAGCGGATGTGCAGCTGCTGTTAGCAACGAAAACAGTGCCGCTTGACAAGTTACAGATGGCCGTGCAAGCAGGTGAACGATGGTTTGGAGAAAACAAGGCGCAGGAGCTGCGCGACAAATATTCTCTCATGCAGCAATCCAAAGAGGTGGAATGGCACTTTATTGGCCATTTGCAAACGAATAAAGTGAAGGATGTTGTGAAGGCTGTGACAATGATCCATTCGGTGGATCGTTTGAAGCTTGGGCAGGCTTTACATAACCAGCTTGTCAAAGAAGAACGGACGATGGATATTCTTGTACAGATCAATACGTCGTATGAAGAGAGCAAGTTTGGAGCCACGCCCGAGATGGCAGCAGAGCTTGTTGAAAGCTTGTCCCGATTCGAGACGCTTCAGGTGAAAGGTTTGATGACGATTGGTAAGCTCAATGCAACAAACAACGAAACCCGTCAGTGTTTTCGGCTATTGAAGCAGCTCAGCATACAGATCAAAGAAAAAAACATTCCACGTGTAGCGATGGAGCAATTATCCATGGGCATGTCTGGTGACTTCGGTATCGCAATTGAAGAAGGAGCAACCATTGTACGTGTAGGAACATATGTATTTGGCCCACGTTATGTGCCGGATGAATACTACTGGAACGAAAATACAGAGATAAACGATTAGAGGAGAGGCAGGGGTTCAGTTTGAAAATATCATCTAATACCATACGCGGGCGCGATTGGGTATCACCAGTGATCGCCGCTTTGATCTCGGTTATTGTCAATTACGGAGGGACCTTCATTCTTGTGTTTCAGGCAGCCAAAGCAGCGGGGTTAAGCCCGGAAATGACAGCCTCCTGGATCTGGTCTATTTCCATTGGGGTAGGGATAACGGGGATATGGTTAAGCTTTCGCTATAAGGAGCCCATCATTACGGCCTGGTCTACTCCGGGTGTAGCTTTTCTGGTTTCAGTGCTGGCTGTAACACCCTATTCTGAAGCTATCGGCGCTTACATGATATCGGCGGTGGGATTCATAATTCTGGGCTTGTCGGGAATGTTTGAACGGTTTGTTCGATTAATCCCGCCAGGCATCGCTTCCGGGCTGCTTGCAGGCATTCTGCTTCAGTTTGGAATCTCGGCATTTGCAGGGGCTAAAGTTGAGCCATTACTGGTTATTTTGCTCTTTACAGCCTATGTTGTTTTAAAGCGGTTTATCCCCCGATATGCTATCGTCGGTATATTGATGATTGGTATTCTATATTTGGTCGTTGCCGGGAAGACCAACTTCAGCTCGGTCCAGCTGGCATTTGCTTCTCCCGTGTTGGTAATGCCTGAATTTTCAGTACAAGCGTTACTTGGTGTTGCTGTGCCGCTGTTCATTATTACGTTAACAGGTCAATACATGCCAGGGATGCTCGTTCTGCGTAATGATGGATTTAAGACAAGTGCCAATCCCATATTAACGGTAACGGGTCTGGGTTCGCTGATTGCTGCTCCATTTGGTTCACATGCCTTTAATGTGGCTGCAATTACAGCAGCGATATGCACCGGGAAAGATGCCCATGAGGATGCCTCCAAACGGTATATTGCGGGTATTGCATGTGGTGTTTTTTATATCATTGTCGGAATTTTCGGTGTGACCTTAGCTGCACTGTTTTTAGTTCTTCCGGCTGCTTTTATTGCCACCTTGGCCGGGCTGGCTTTACTCGGAACAATTGGCGGCAGTCTCGCTAATGCACTGGCGGATCCGAAGGGACGCGAGACAGCATTGATCACCTTTTTGGCCACAGCGGCGAACGTAACTTTGCTGGGTGTGGGCGGTGCATTTTGGGGGCTGGTGGCGGGAGTTCTGGCTCATGTGCTATTACATAGCAGTCTCTTTAAGAAGCGGCTTCAACCTAATGCTTGATGAACCCTGTCTTTAGAAAGGGTAGACACAGATGTAAAGTAAAGCCTGCGATCCTCTAAGCTGGATGTCATGCAGGCTTTTATTATTTTTGGAGCAAAGCATCCTAAGATGAAAGAAATACAGAGAAAAAAGAGAAAATGAACCTCTACATAATATGTACGCTAATCATAGAACCAGCCGGGCAAAGCGCAAAATTCCTTCCTTGATTTGGTCCTCATCGACTTTGGCAAAACCAAGCACCCAGCCTTTACGATTGCTCTCCAGACAGTATCTGCTCAGCGGATACACACAGACCCCTTGTTCAAGGGCTTTTGCTGTTATAGCAGCTTCGTCATACGAGGCTTCTGCTTCAAGCAGCATATGTAACCCCGTTTCTACTCCACTCAGACGAAAACGCGAGCTAAGTCCGCAAGAATGGATCGCTTTGGTCATAACCTCATGTCTGCGTCGATAGATGTTACGCACCCTTCTCATGTGACGCATAAAATGTCCGCGCTCAATAAAATGAGTCAGTGTTAATTGTTCCATAATCGGCAGGTGACGATAAGTCAGCTCTTGAATTTGGGTAAGCCGATCAATGGCGATCTGGGGCCCAATAATTGCAGATAACCGAACTCCTGGCGCAATCATTTTGGAAAAGCTCATCATATACAGTGTATTCTGCGGCAGTTGACTGAAGAGAGGCGGAAGCGGTTCGCCGCGATATCGGAATTCACTGTCATAATCGTCTTCAACGATCCACATTCCTCGTTGCCCGGCCAGCTGTATTAATTGCTGTCTGCGTGGTTCTGACATAATCACTCCAGCAGCACATTGATGAGACGGGGTGACAAATACAAGCTTGCTCTGCGGGACAATGTGTTCCACACATAAACCATGCTCATCAACTGGTACAGCAGCGACCTTCATCTGACGGTAGCTCATGGTGGTCCATGCCGCAGGAAAGCCCGGGTCCTCCACAGATACAAGATCTCCTTCTGTTAAGAGAGCCTGTGCGATAAGATCCAGGCTGTGTTGGGCGCCTGAAGTTAACAATATTTGCTGCGCATCAATATGAATGCCCCGTTCCAATGACAAATAACGCTGAATTTGCTCCCGTAGCGGTAGATAACCCCGTGCATTGCCATATGACCAGCTATCCAGCCGGGGCACGGCAGACACTTGCAGGTAGGCTTTTCTCCAGGACTGCGCAAAGGTATCGTCAATGTAAGGCTCGTGCGGACTGAAATCAATATCCGGCTGCGGTGTAAGATGATCCCCAAACCAGCCATGCAGCTTGGCGATGGATTCGTGCACTAAAGGTAAAGCGGGAGGTACGGGTCCAGATGGCATCACATCTGAAGAACGAGCAGGGTGCATGGAATGACTAACTCTTGTACCACCGCGTCCGGAAGTGACCGTATACCCCCGACTGAACAATTCCTCGTAGACAATCTGAATCGTGGAGCGAGAAACACCAATCTGCGCAGCTAGCTCGCGTGACGGAAGCAGCAGCTCACCCGGAGGCCAGTTGCCTGTTGTAATATTGTGAATGGCCTGATCGAGAAGTTGATGCCAGATGGGACGAGCATCCTTCCGATTTACTTTTAACATTTGATCCACTCCAGTAATAAAATCGCAATTAACAGCTATCCTATCATGTCAAAAGTTAGAAAGGCAATGACCTTCCGTCTTTGTTTCGCATACCTCACCCTTGGGGTAAGTATAGAAGGACTTTTATAAGTTCAGTTGAGGAATGCCATGGAAACATTACATGAAGGTGGGTAGAAAGAGCATTGATTGGTCAAGAGCTGAGAATAATAAGCTTAGCATGATGCGGAACATAACGATGGTATGACGTCAAGACAAGGAGGACATATGAAGAATAACAGGATTACAATACTTATACTTACGATGGTGTTGCTTCTCGTGTCCGGCTTCACGGGTTGGACTGGAAGCATGCAGGCTGAGTCGGGCACAGAAAAAAAATATGTGATTGGCACAGATGTTACTTTTGCGCCTTTTGAGTTTCAGGATATCAATGGTGATTTTGTAGGCATTGATATGGATATACTCGCTGCTATTGCGAAAGATCAGAATTTCAAGTATGAAATGAAGCCATTAGGCTTCAATGCCGCAGTTCAGGCGCTGGAATCCAATCAGGTGGACGGCGTGATCGCAGGCATGAGTATTACAGATGAGCGTAAAACGAAATTTGATTTTTCCAATACTTATTTTGAATCTGGCGTTGTAATGGGGGTCAGAGCTAACAATGATTCCATAAAAAGCTATGAAGATCTCCGTGGCAAAAAAGTAGCGGTTAAAACAGGGACGGAAGGATATCGTTTTGCTGAAGCGAACGCGTCAAAGTATGGATTCACCATCGTACCTTTTGATGATTCAGCGCAGATGTATGATGATGTCAAAACGGGCAATTCTGCCGCCTGCTTTGATGATTTTCCCGTACTGAAATATGGGGAGAATCAGAACAATGGACTGAAGGTGGTCACGGAACAGGAAAAAGGAGCACCCTACGGTTTTGCTGTAAGCAAGGGCAAAAATCAGGAGCTGCTGCAGAAGTTTAACACAGGTCTTGCAAACATTAAGGAGAGTGGTGAATACCAGCGTATCGTTGACAAATATCTGGGTGATAACGCCGAAACGGTTGCAAGCCTGGGACGAATGGAGCTGGTTATCAAATCCCTTCCAGCCTTGCTGAAAGGCTTGGGGCAAACGCTGTTATACACGCTGATGTCCCTGTTCTTTGCCTTTATTATCGGATTGATCTTTGCCTTTATGAAAGTAGGGCGCAACAAAATTTTGCGTGGGATTGCTACGGTATTCGTTGATATTTTCCGGGGGATTCCGCTGCTGGTGCTTGCATTTTTCATTTATTTTGGTATTCCGCAAGCCTTTGGCTTTACGATGCCACTATTTCTTGCAGCCATTCTGACGTTAAGTTTGAACGCAGGTGCTTACGTCACTGAAATTATCCGTGGAGGTATTCAATCCATTGACCGTGGACAGATGGAGGCGGCTCGCTCACTCGGCCTTCCTTATCGCAAAGCCATGATGAAAATAGTCATTCCTCAAGCGATTCGTGTCATGATTCCTTCATTTATCAACCAGATGGTTATTACGCTGAAGGATACGTCCATTTTGTCCGTGATCGGTCTGGTTGAGCTTACCCAATCGGGTAAAATTATTATTGCAAGAACATTTGCTTCCTTTGATATCTGGTTAACCGTTGCGGTGATGTATTTGATCGTCATCATTACACTGACCAAAATTGCTGATTATATGGAGGTGAAGATTCGCCGTGGCTAAAATTAAAGTACAGGATCTCAAGAAAAATTTCGGTTCCAACCAGGTTCTCAAAGGCATTGACGTTGCAGTGAATGAGGGTGAGGTCGTATGTGTCATCGGCCCGTCCGGTTCAGGGAAAAGTACATTTCTTCGTTGCATCAATCGGCTGGAGGACATTACCGCAGGTCATGTAATCGTTGATGATCAGGATTTGAACAGCAGCGATACCAATATTAATAAAGCGCGTGAGAACATCGGTATGGTGTTCCAGCACTTTAATCTGTTTCCGCATTTCAATGTACTCAAAAATATTATGTTTGCACCCATGGAACTTGGCAAATTAAATGAAGCACAGGCACGGGAAACGGCGCTTCGTTTGTTAGAGCGTGTCGGCCTCTCGGATAAAGCGGACAGCTTCCCGAGCCAGCTCTCAGGTGGACAGAAGCAGCGGGTAGCTATCGCTCGGGCACTCGCGATGAACCCGGATGTCATGCTGTTCGATGAGCCGACATCGGCGCTTGACCCGGAAATGGTTGGCGAGGTGCTTGGCGTTATGAAGGATCTGGCAAGTGAAGGCATGACGATGATGATTGTAACTCATGAGATGGGCTTTGCCCGTGAAGTTGCTGACCGTGTCATTTTTATGGACGGGGGATATATTGTAGAAGAGGGCAAGCCTGAGCAAATTTTCGGCAATCCGCAGAACGAGCGTACCATCAGTTTTCTGGAAAAAGTGCTTTAATTCTTTTGACAATGTCGCTGTCATTAAATAAAATAATCAATACTAATGAGATCAATCCGAGAGCATGGATAGGTTTGAGAATTTGTGAATTATTAAAGTCGCCGAAAGGCGGCTTTTCTGTTTCGATTTTTACAGAGGGAGAGGTGGGGAATTCTGGAGCAGGAATCGGACTCATATACCGCAGCAGCAATCGGGGAAGCATGTCTTACGATGCAGGATTTGCTTTCTTCACTGGAGAACATGAAGGCGAAATCCAGCGCAGGCTCACCTGAACATACCCTTGCTTGAGAGACGAATTCATGCTTTTCAACTAGCTATTGAAGCTATAGATTCCAGAGGAAGCCACATGAAGTAGCAGCAACGCATAGAGGAGGTCTGTCACGGATGACGGACCTCCTCTTCATAATCCATAAAACAGCTTAGCTGAAACGGTACAGACGCACACCATGGGATGGCACATCTGTAGTTAAAATGTTACCTTCCAATGATGCCAGTGCTTCACTCCACAGCTCGGTACCTTGTATTGCCGCAGTTGAAGCAAAGCCGAGGAGCTGCAAATCAAGCTTTACTGGCAGCTGTGCTTTCTCGCCTACATTAAATACAGCCACATAAGTAGATCCGTCCGCATGATCAGCGGTCCATACGATCAGATCATCTTGATGAAGTGCTTCCCTTGCACCGTAACTCTCACGATGCATCCGCAGTACCTCACGGTTCGTCAGCAAGGAGAGCGTCCACTCATCGTTGTCTCTCAGTTCGCCGCCAAAAATGAGAGGGGAGCGGAAGATGCTCCATAGTGACATCATCGTTAATTGCTCGTCTTTGGTGAATCGGGTCCACCGATCAGCACCGCCTCCATCCACAGAACGAATACCGATATGTCCGAGAGGCAGCATATCACAATCTGGCCAGCATCCCTCTGTCGGAATACCCTGCCATCTGCGGCAACGATCGAACATATCGAGAAGGAGGGGCCATTGATCCCAGAAATCGTCGGTAACTCGCCACATATTGGCGTGCTCTGCGAAAAATGTTGCATATTCTACCGGAGCAGGGCCCGGAGAAAGACTAAGCACCATGGGCCGTCCGGCACGTTCGATGGCTGTAGCGATCATCTCGATCTCAGGCTGATGTGTATCATATAATCTGGAAGCAGCGATATCATCGACTTTTACCAGATCAACGCCCCATGAAGCATACAATGCAAACAATGAATCATAATAGGCTTGTGCGCCTTCTTTATTGTGATCCACACCATACATATCCGTGTTCCACGGGCAGATGGAATTGGTATGAGCGATATCGCGGGCAGTGGCCTCGCTACCTAGGAGGGCCGTACCTGCATGAACCGCTTGCCGCGGTATACCGCGCATAATATGAATACCAAATTTGAGTCCAAGACGATGCACGTAGTCAGCCAGCGGTTTGAAGCCTTGTCCCCCTGCTGCAGAAGGGAAACGGTTCTCGGCTGGCATCAGGCGAGAGTATTCATCCATAATCAGTGGCACAAAGGGGCGATATTGAGAAGACTCGGCTAACGGCTCGTACCATTGAATATCTACAGTGATATATTGCCATCCGTATTCCTTGAGATGTTCAGCCATGTAATCGGCATTACCGCGAATCTCGGCTTCCGTTACGGCGGCGCCGTAGCAGTCCCAGCTATTCCAGCCAAGAGGGGGTGTTGGTGCTGCAAGAGTATGGTTCATGTGAATGCTCCTTTGTATGAACTTATTCAAATTATTGCTCCTAATATCTCCATTTTAATGAAGAGAAATATGTTTATCTACAGTAATGTTGAGCCTTTAGTAGCAATATATTGCGGTTAGTCAAAGAATAATTTGCGATATACCAGACTTTCACCGCCGCTTCGAAAATCTCCAGGCGTAAGTCCCGTCAGCCCCCGAAAAGCTTTAATAAAATAACTGCCGCTTGAATAGCCCACCTGTGCTGCAATCTGTTCAATACTGAGTGTTGTGCCGCGCAGCAATTCCATCGCTTTTTCAATTCGTATGCGGGTAAGATACGAGCCGGGAGTGAGGCCGGTGCTAGCCGAAAATCTGCGGATCAGGTGATACTTGGACAGTGAAATTTGTTCTGCGAGCTGATCTATACTGATCATGCTGGCGTAATGGCTCTCGATGTAAGCTGCGGCTTGGCGAATGTGCTCAGACCAATTCTCACGATTATGACGCGCTGTCGTCTGGAGCCGAACCAGTTCGGTCATGAATTGATAAACACTTGATGAAGCGATGAGCGGGTCCGTAATTCGTCCCGCAGCAGCATCGGTCACAATCATGCGCAACAGGCGGATTGGCGCTGAATCTGTAGGTAAAGAAGGCACTTCGCCTGCTACTGCCTTAAACTTCCTCCAGTGAGCGGAGATGAGATCAGGCCGAAATAACAGGAAAATGAAATGCCATGGCTCAGTGGCATCGACAGGATAGTAATAGCGATGAGGGCCAGGAATTTCCGCCAAAAAAGCTTGTCCAGCCCTGACGCGATATGAGCGGTCGTTATTTTCAAAGATGCCTTCTCCTGAAAAAGTGTATTGAAATAAAAGGAGTGGGCCATCCGTGCGCTCCAGCCCGTCCCAGTAATATGAAGAATCGGTGATGACATCACACCCCGCTGCATACAGTTTGCACAGAGCGAGTTCACGATCATCTGCAAAGCGAAAGCCGTACGTGCCTTTTATAATATCCATGAGGTTCCTCCTGATGATTGATGCGCATATGCTCCATTATATCTTGTTACAGATAAAATGGCTGTATGGCGGTGATGTAGTCTAACAAAAAAGAGCGTTTTCAACTGCAGAAGCAGCACTAAAGATCGAACAGGTTAACATTGTGAAGCTTTCGGTTAGTTTTCTACATTCTTCCATGCTGATGGAGCAGGTAAACTGATTAGAGGGACTACGCTGTCCATATTAGTTTCGCAACGGACGAAGCATTTTTCAGTGGAGGTGCAGGATGAACTTGAATAAAATTACGTTTGACAACGAAGCTCAGCAGTGGGAGGAAGCATTACCGATTGGAAATGGTACTCTTGGTGGCATGGTTTTCGGAAGAACACATCTGGAAAGAGTGCAACTTAACGAAGACAGCCTGTGGTACGGCGGGCCAATGGAACGAAACAATCCACGGGCGCTTGACTCTCTGGATGAAATACGGCAGCTGCTGTTTCATGGCCGGATTCGCCAGGCAGAAGAGCTGGCACTTACTTCCTTGGTGGGTGTACCCGACGGGCAGAGACATTACGAGCCGCTGGGTGATTTCTATCTTGCTATGCATGCTGCGAATGAGGAAATCTCGGATTATCAGAGGCATCTTGATCTGGAGCAGGGGCTCGTTAAGATGCAGTACATTAGTGGCAATGCAACGTATAAACGTAACTATTTTTCGAGTTATCCAGATCAGGTCATGGCTGTTCATCTATCTACCAACGTGCCAGGCCGGCTGTCATTCACTGCACTATTCGGGAGAGGCTCCGTGCTGAACTGGTCACCGTTATCTGGTGCATTAAGACATCCGGTTGGCTTCCAGTCGCTCCTTGACCGAATCGAACAGGGCAGCAATGGTGATATGATCATCTCGGGAAGAAGTGGTGGTGAAGATGGAGTCCGCTTCTGCTGTGCCATTCGGGTTATACATCATGGGGGGGAGCTTCGGTATTCAAGTGGACAGATATCGCTTGATCATGCTGATTCGGCAACTGTATTGATTGCAGCCTGCACTGATTTTCGCTATGGCAAGGAAGAGCTTGTAAAGGAGTGCATGCGAAGAATAGAAGCAGCTGCTGCCAAATCATATGAGCAGCTGCTTGAAGATCACATGAGTGATTATCAAGCCTTGTTCAGACGTGTCGAACTGCATCTGGAAGGAAAAGAAACGGATCGAGATCACATCCATCTGCCCATAAATGAGCGTTTGGCAAGGCTTCAGAGTGGAGCCAGTGATCCTGAACTGGTCAGCTTGTATTTTCAGTTTGGACGATATCTGCTCATCTCCAGCAGTCGTCCCGGTTCATTGCCTGCGAATCTGCAAGGCATATGGAATAAGGACATGCTCCCAGTGTGGGATAGCAAGTATACGATTAACATCAATACCGAAATGAATTATTGGCTGGCAGAAAGCTGCAATTTGGCAGAGTGTCATGTCCCGCTTTTTGATTTTATCGACAGATTGAAGGTGCGGGGGCGGGAAACGGCTAGCCGGATGTACGGATGCAGGGGATTTGTAGCGCACCATAATTCAGATATATGGGCGGATTCTGCACCGCAGGACGTCTGCCTGACATCGACCTTCTGGACGATGGGTGGCGCATGGTTATCCCTGCATCTGTGGGAGCATTATGCATATAGCAGGGATACGGCTTTTTTGTCGAAAGCCTATGAAACGATGAAAGAGGCGGCCCAATTTGTACTGGATTTCCTTGTGGAGGACCCGGAGGGGAATTGGGTCATATGTCCTTCCTCCTCACCAGAGAACATTTACATATTAGATAATGGTGAGTCAGGGGCACTTTGTTATGGGGCTTCTATGGATAACCAGATTATTCACGAGCTGTTTATTCGTTGTATCGAGAGCGCGAATATTTTGCAATTGGATCAATCGTTTGTTGTACAGTTACGAGAGGCATTATCGCGTATTCCGGGCATTGCCGTCGGGAAGCATGGACAGATTCAGGAGTGGAGCAATGACTATGAGGAGCTTGAACCAGGTCATCGGCATATCTCCCACTTGTTTGCGCTGCATCCAGGTTCACAGATCACTCCGCGCACAACTCCTGAACTGGCCAAGGCGGCTCGGGTTACTTTGGATCGCAGACTTCAGCATGGGGGAGGGCATACGGGCTGGAGCCGTGCCTGGATTCTCAACATGTGGGCCAGACTGGAGCAGAAGGAGCTGGCACATGATAACGTTGTAGAGTTACTGCGATCTTCTACGCTGCCGAATTTGTTCTGTGATCACCCGCCGTTTCAGATTGATGGTAACTTTGGCGGTACGGCAGGTATTGCCGAGATGCTGCTACAAAGTCATGCGGGTGAGATTCGCTTGCTTCCAGCACTGCCTGGGGCATGGCCAGCGGGTATCGTGCGGGGGTTACGGGCTCGTGGAGGAATTGAGGTAGATATGGAATGGCAGGATGGGGAACTGCTCTCAGCTACGCTGCGTTCAAGTGTAGCTACGACAGTTACGGTTTCTTATTTGGCACAGCAGATTGAGCTAAATTTTCAGCATGAGCAGCATTTGATTTCGTTAAAAGGGAGCGAGTTCAGCTCTCACTGACAGCTTGAGTGGCGACATGGTACAGACACAGACGCAAATTTATTTTAATGCGATAAGTAAAAAAAGCGATTGGAGCGTATTTCTGTTATCGAAGTTTTGGTGAGTATGCTTTGCTTCGTTTTTAAGCGAAACGTCCGGGTACTGATCCGGGATGTTTCGCTCTTTTTTTTTGTTTTGATCAGGGCAAGTGTAGTTTCGCGCAATAAAATGAATCATTTACGCATTGAAAATGGTGATAACAACCTATAGAATGGAAGCAATCTCATGCAAATCAGCCGCTAAATGTAAGCGTTTACTATTATATGGGTACATATTTTTGAGCTGCTGATTATTTTAGCCAGATAACTAGGGCGTGTCTGCAAACGCTGAAGGAAGCAGATATTGCCGGATTTTCGTTCCAAGCCAGAACGTTCTTCGCAGGCGTGCCGAGGCACGTCATAGGAAAGCGACGCTGCAGTGGGTGAAAAGGCAGTAGAAGATACACTTCAGCAGGTATCAAGATACGCTCTAGCCCAGCAGTCTTATCGTATTCCGTCTGAAGATGATTTACAGCAGATGGTTATTTTTTTGTAACTGGAAAGGGGAGGGCATCATGTTAAAAGTATTGCTGGTTGACGATGAAATGTATATTCGCAAAGGAATGTATGAGCTGATTGATTGGCATAGTCTGGGTATGGAGATTGCTGGAGAGGCAGAGAATGGACTCGAAGCGCTAAAAAAAGCGGAATGCCTGCAGCCCGACATCATTATTACGGACATTCGAATGCCCATCCTCGATGGATTGGAGTTAATCCGTGCTATAGCAAATTCGCCAACAATGGAACCGGTTTTTATCATTATTAGCGGATACCATGATTTCAAGTATGCTCAACAGGCTATTCGATACGGTGTGCAGGATTATATTCTGAAGCCGATTGATGATGAAGAGATGACGGCAACGCTGCAAAAATCAGCTGACTTGATTCGAAACAATCGAAAGCATGCCTTTCTGGCAGAAGAACAGGCCAGTCGCATTATGTTAAAAGAGATCATTAAGGGACAGGTATGCAAGGAGGATCAGATTCGTTATGCGGACATGCTGGGTATGGACCGTCAGACGTCAATCATGATTGTGTTAATCGAAATTTTGATAGGGACCGAGATGAGACATATTACGGTGCAGCATATTAACGATTTGCTGCAAGCGTCAGGAGGGCAGCTATTCAATGTATACGTTATCGAGGAGCAGCGAGGCAGATTTACCTTAATCCTTCTATGGAGAGATTCACACCAGAAGCGTCGTACAGATGACACAGAAGAGCATCTTCAGAAAATACAGAAAAGATTAAGTGAGCAGCTGCATGCAGATGTGGCACTCTATGCTGGCACGATGGTAAATGACATGAGTGATGCACCACGTTCTTATGCAGAAGCTGATGAAGCATCCCGACATAAATTTGCAGAGCCTGGGAACGTCATTCGTTATTCCGACATAAAGGACAAGCCATTATACGTTTTTAATGTAAATCACGAAGAGGTCGATCCGTTGATTTTGAGCCTGGAAGAGCGCAATCGCGTTGCTTGTCACGCCGTGGTAGAGGAGATGTTCAAGCTGTTTCATCGCCGCCGCTTCTCTCCTCAGGCAGTGACGGGCTCACTTGTGCGCTGTATGACAGGCATTCTGGCTGTAGTTCATGAGATGGGCGGCAGTGAGGCGGGACTGCAGCAGCTCAAGTCACTGGCGGAGCAAGGGCAGGATGGCTGGAACCTGCGTCTTCTCAAGGAAGCGTTTGTTACTGCACTTGAGGAAGCGGAGCAATATATTGCACAGCTACGTACCGAACAGTCCAAGGGGGATATCAACAAGATCAAACGATATATTGATTCCCATTATACAGAGAATATTAGCCTTAAAAGCATTGCCGCCGAGTTTTACATGAATCCGGTCTATCTGGGGCGGCTATTTCGCAAAAGCTATAATCAGTATTTTAACGAGTACTTGCTTCAGCTCCGCATTCAGGAGGCGCAAAAGCTGTTACGTCAGACGGATCTGAGAATGTATGAGGTGGCTGCTCGCATCGGATTTCAGAATGCCGATTATTTTGTGACACAGTTTGAAAAAATCGTCAATATGACTCCTACAGCCTATCGTAATCTGCTGAAAGAGGAAGGACTGCGGGGGGCCGAGTGATGCGCTGGAATCCAAATTACATGAAGCTTCGGGATAAGCTGCTGTTGATGTATGTACTGTCCGTGTTTATTCCGATTGTTTTTACCAATATTGCTTTTTATCAGGTGACAACTGCCAATATTCGCAGTCAGAAAACACGTGATGCAGGGGTAGCGTTAAACAATCTGAAGAATGAGCTGCGCGTTACGATTGATCAGGGGGTAGGACTATCGTATTCGCTCTATGCCGATCCCGTATTTAATGAGACGTTATCCCGTTCTTTTGACAGCCATTCGGAGTACATAAGGGCCTACAATTCCTATCTCAAAGGCGAGTTATCGGGCCAACTCAGCCAAGGCATTCGCTGGTATCAGGTGTATACAGACAACCCGACCATTTTGTCCTCCGGATACATTGAGCATTTGAACGAGGCTGTTCGCAAGTCCAGTTGGTATCAAAAATTGCAGGATCACACTGCGCCTTATCCAACCTTGATTTCAGCCGATCAGGAGTTAAGTCTTGTACAGCGCTTGAACAACAGTGATACCGGTGGAATTGAGCAGCTGCTCAAAATTGACTTTAACATGGACCTGATGAAAGAACAGTTTCGCAACAGCGGCTTTGATGGCAGTGTGTATCTGGTTGATCCGAAAGGGTATATCCGGTTTGCTAGCCATTCCGGTTCAGGCTCGGCTTCTGTCGGAGAGCTATACGGCAATATGGAGTTTCCCAACAAGACGATTCGTTTTGAGCGGGTCTATTCCGGCATTAACTATCTGGAAGGCTGGTCATTGCAAGGGGTTATGGATGAAGAGGCTGTGCTGCAGGAGGTACGCAAATCCAGGTCTTTTGTAGTCTGGCTGGCGTGTATCAACTTTGTGCTGCCTACAATCATTATTGCGGCGATGTCCAGATCCATACATGTCAGGCTGGTGCGGATTCTGAAACATATGAAGAAGGTGAAAACCCAGAACTTTCAGACGATCCCGCCTGAGGATGCCAGAGACGAGATCGGGCAGCTGACTACCGAATTTAACCGGATGACCGAGACGATTCGGGATCTGATTGATGAAGTATACCTTGCGGATATTCAAAAAAAGGACCTGGAGCTGAAAGAGCAGCAGGCTCAGCTACATGCGCTTCATAGTCAGATTAATCCACATTTTCTGTTTAACACACTTGAATCTGTGCGGATGCGGAGTCTGATTAAAGGAGAGAAGGAAACCGCCAAAATCGTGCACCATATGGCCAAAATGTTCCGTAAGTCCATCAGCTGGAACCAGCATGAAGTGACTGTAAAGGAAGAATTGGAGCTCATCGACAGCTTTTTGCAAATTCAAAAATATCGTTTTGGAGAGAAGCTTCAGTATCATGTTCAGGCTGATGAGGCTGCCTTAAAATATCGGATTCCCAAGATGGTTATTCTGCCATTTGTAGAGAATGCGAGTATTCATGGAATCGAGTCCACCCCAGGGGAGGGCTTCATTCAGTTGTTCGTACGTGTAGAAAGGCATGAGCTGCATATCCAGCTGGAGGACAATGGGATTGGCATGTCTGCTACCAGGTTGGAAGAATTGCTGCTTTATCTGGATCAGAATGTGGATATGGGCGAACATGTTGGCATGAAAAATGCTTACAGCCGCTTGAAGCTTTGTTATATGGATCGCTTTTCTTTGTCCATACAATCCGTAGAAGGCAGGGGAACAACAATCCATATCAAACTTCCACTTGAGCATGATCAATGTAAAGGAGAATAATGGAACGATATACTTTTTAAAGAACAAAGTACAGTTTTGTAGGTAACTATGAAAGCGTTATCTTGATATATTGAGAGTGCTTACAGACAACGCTTAATTAAAAAAGGGGGAATACAACACATGTTAAAACCGCTTTTGAAAACGACAGGCTTAGCTGTACTGCTGGCATCCCTTCTGGCCGGGTGCAATTCAAGCAGCTCCTCTCCGGGGGCCTCGCCTGCAGCAGAAAAGGATGATAACAGTCCGGTAACGTTCTCGTATTATATGTTCTCTTCAGGGAAGAAGGACACGTTAGCTAGTGAAACGACGATTGGCAAGGAGCTACAGCAGCAGACGGGCGTAGACTGGAAAATGGAATATCTCGTAGGCGATAGCGCGACCAAAGCGGGTGTCATGATTGCAAGTGGAGATTACCCGGATGTCATCGCTTCCAGTGGAGAAATGTCGAAGTTGCTGGATGCGGGTGCTTACATACCGCTAGATGATTTAATCGAGAAATATGGACCAAACATTAAAAAGGTATACGGACCTTACTTTGACAAAATGAGAAATCCGGAGGATGGCAAAATCTATGCGCTTCCGTATACGGCGAATCAGGGTGAGTATTCAGGAAGTCCAAATGTCGGGGGCGGGGCGTTCTGGATTCAACGTTCTGTGCTGAAGGAATTTAACTATCCGAAGATTACAACACTGGATGAATATTTCGACCTGATTGAGGACTACAAGGAGAAGCATCCAACCGTTGACGGGGCTGAAACGATCGGCTTTGTCTCTCTCGCGGGCGTAGCGAACAACTTCTTCACACTGCAGAATCCAGCGATGCACCTTGCGGGATATCCGAATGACGGCGGCGTTATGGTTGATACGAAAACCCATGTAGCTAGAACGGTTGCCGGAACGGAAGAACAGAAACGATGGATCAAAAAGCTGAATGAGATTAACGCGAAGGGGCTGCTTGATCCGGAATCATTCACGATGAACAAGGACCAGTATCTTGCCAAACTGACCTCAGGCCGTGTTCTCGGTTACTTTAACTATGCATGGCAGATCGGAGATGCGTCCAAAAACCTGCTCGCAGCAGGCATTGATGAGAAGCGTTATGCGCCTCTTCCCATCGTCTTCGATAGTAGCATAAAGGATCAATACATTGATCCTCCGGGGTTTGTAAACAACTATGCAACCGGAATTACCGTAAATGCGAAAGATCCGGAACGGATTATCAAGTATTTTGACAATCTGCTCAAAGAAGAGAATCAGATTCTCATTCAATGGGGCATCAAGGATCAAACCTACAGTGTGGATGAAAAAGGCCGTTTCTATTATGCCAACGACGAGCAGCGCAAAATACATGATGACGTGGAGCTGGGCCGCAAATTCGGTTTCACCTACTTCAGCAATGATTGGCCTCGTTATGGAGGAGAGTCTACTCTGTCGGATGGAAACGCATTCAGTCCGGGGAACCAGCCAGAAGTTGTTGCATCAACCTACACCGAAGGAGATAAAAAATTCCTGGATGCCTATGGCATCAAAACATTTAGTGAACTCTTCAACAAGCCGGAAGAGCGTCCATGGTTCCCGGCATGGTCTATCGCTCTGGAGCAAGGCTCGCCTGAGCAGGTTTTTACTACGAAATCAGACGACCTGCAGCGTAAATATTTGCCTGAGATGATTCTCGGTGCGCCATCAAACTTCGATAAGATTTGGAATGATTATATGGCTGAGTTCAACAAGCTGGACAAAGCGGGTTACGAGAAAAAGATCACCGAAGTTGTGCAGAACCGGGTTGCAGGTAAATGGTAATTCATAAGGGTTAATCAGAGCAATTCAGAACATACAAACTGTTGCGTGCGCTGAAGAAACGGGAATGCATCAACGGAACATCCTTCGACTTCGCGCACGAATAACAGCATGGGGAAAGGAGTATCTGCATCATGGAGAAGCCAAATGTATCCCTTCCATCTGTTCCACCAGTCCATCGTAACAAAGGGGAACAGAAGAACACCTTTTATAGACGGCTGTTACAGCAGCGCACCTTGGCATTTATGTGTATTCCCTTCGTGATCTGGGCGTTTATATTCAAATATTTGCCGTTATGGGGCTGGACGATGGCTTTCCAGAATTTCAAACCGGCAAGAGCTTTCGCCGATCAGCAGTGGGTAGGCATGAAGCATTTCCAAACCTTGTTTGAGGATAACACGTTCTATCGTGTGCTGCGAAATACACTGGTGATGAGCTCGATCAAGCTGGTGCTTGGCTTTGTCACCGCGATTACACTGGCACTGCTCTTAAACGAGCTCAAAAACATTATTTTCAAACGTTTTGTGCAAACGGTGAGTTATTTGCCTCACTTCATTTCCTGGGTTGTTGCTTCAAGCATTGTGCTCACTATACTGTCTCCAGATGGTGTCATTAACCTTATTCTAACGAAGCTTCATCTGATCGACAGTCCTGTACTCTGGATGGGAAAAGGGGAGTATTTCTGGGGCATACTCGGGGCCACTGAGGTATGGAAGGATGTAGGGTGGAACACGATTATCTATCTGGCAGCCATAACCTCCATTGATCCTGCCCAGTATGAAGCAGCAGAGATTGATGGGGCGAGTCGATTCAAGCGCATGCTGTATATTACACTGCCAGGCTTAAAGCCGGTTATCGTCATTTTGTTGATTATGAATATGGGAAGCATTCTGGAATCCGGATTTGAACCGCAATATTTGCTGGGCAACGGAATGAACATGGATTATTCAGAAAACCTGGATATCTTTGTCCTGAAGTATGGTTTGGGACTGGGGAACTTCTCCTTGGGTACAGCAGCCGGGATTTTCAAAACGGTGGTCAGCTTCATCTTCCTGTTCACCGCCAACTATATCGCCAAGAAAATGGGAGAGAGCAGACTATTCTAAGAGGAGGGCCTAGGCCATGCCAAAAGCAAAATCATCCCGCTTGCGGAACAGCAGCGCCGGGGACCGTGCGTTTGATGCATTTAATATCATTTTCATGATCTGTCTAATGATTGTTACCATCTATCCGTTTATCAATATGATTGCTGTTTCACTGAATGATGCCAACGATGCGATTCGCGGGGGCATATATCTGTGGCCGAGGGTATGGACACTGGATAACTACAAATACATCTTTGGTGAATCCGATATCTATCATGCTACGCTGATCTCGGCGCTTCGTACGATCATTGGTACCATTGTATCTGTATTCTGTACTGCAATGCTCGCGTACACCCTCAGTCGTCAGGAATTCGTGCTTCGCAAGTTTGTAACCATGTTCTTTGTGTTCACAATGTACTTCAGCGGTGGATTGATTCCAGGCTACCTGCTAATTCGTGATCTCGGTCTGATTGGCTCGTTCTGGGTATATATCATTCCGGGAGTCATTGGTGTATTTAATATGATTGTCATTCGTTCATTTATCGAAGGACTGCCTGAAGGCATTCTGGAATCGGCTCGCATTGATGGAGCTGGAGAATTTACGACGTTTATGCGGGTTGTTCTGCCGTTAACAATACCGGCGATGGCAACGGTATCTCTTTTCGTAGCTGTAGGTCAGTGGAATTCCTGGTTTGATGTTTTTCTATATAACTCGTCTAACAAGGAATTAAGTACACTTCAATATGAATTAATGAAGATTCTGCAAACCTCGACCACTTCGGCAACCTCTTCAGCAAGTGATGTGTATCAATCTGCCGATAATAGTGGCGTTGCCGTCACACCAACCTCCATTCGGGCAACCATGACGATTATTGCCAGTGTACCGATTCTAATGGTGTATCCGTTCCTGCAGAAATACTTTGTACAAGGGATGACGATTGGAGGAGTGAAGGGTTAGGTACAGGATTAAGTTAGAGCAGGTGTGGAGCAGGGAGTTGTGCAGAGGCTTCACATTTACGAACCAGCTTCAAATCATATACGTCGGGAGATGACCAACACGTGAATTCATTGATCAAAAAATCATTATGCACCATGCTGGCTGCGGTAACGGCATTACCATTATTTTATGTTCCTGTATCCTCCAATGTCATGGCAGCTAATGATGTTGTCGTTAATACATCTTCAACGAAACAAACGATACGCGGTTTTGGCGGCATGACACATTCCGGCTGGATTGGTGATCTTACTGCGGCTGAGCGGGAAACCGCTTTTGGCAACGGGGCAGATCAGCTTGGATTTTCCGTACTGCGAATCCCGATTGATGAGAACAAGAACAACTGGCAGCGGGAAGTAGCAACGGCGAAAAAAGCGATTGAGCATGGTGCGATCGTATTTGCATCTCCCTGGAATCCGCCGAGTGATATGACGGAAATTTTCACGCTGAACATGAGCTCGGGCGGTGGTTCAACGTATGAAGCCGAATCCACAACAACGCTATCTGGAGGTGCTTCGGTAGACACGGCCTTTACAGGATACACGGGTACGGGGTATGTCTCGTTCCAAAATCCGAGCGGATCAGCTGCTCAGTTTAATACCATTCTGATTGGCAGCACGGGTACCAAAAACATCAAGATTCGTTATTCGCTGCCGTCCGGCACAAGTAATGTGGATGTCTACGTCAACGGTTCATTAGCACTGAGCAGCGTACCATTTGAAGCTACAGGCAGCGGAAGTACGTGGAAGGAAAAGTCGATTCAGGTGCCGATGGTGAACGGTACAAGCACTTTAAAGTTTGTGACGACAGGAACAGGTGGACCGAACCTCGACAATATCAATGTGACTGCATTTGTGCAGGATACACAGGCCAAACGTCTCAAATACGACAAGTATGAGGCATATGCGCAATATTTGAATGAGTTTGATACATTTATGAAAAATAACGGGGTTAATCTGTACGCCATCTCCGTTCAAAACGAGCCTGATTATGCGCATGACTGGACATGGTGGTCTCCAGAGGAAATGCTGCGCTTTATGAAGGAAAATGCCGGTTCCATCAACAACCGGGTCATTGCACCAGAATCCTTTTCTTATGTGAAAACGATGTCAGACCCGTTGCTTAATGATCCCCAAGCGTTAGCTAATATGGATATTCTCGGTGCACATACGTACGGCACACAATACAGCGACTTCCCTTATCCTTTATTTGAACAAAAGGGAGCAGGAAAAGAGCTTTGGATGACCGAAGTGTATTATCCGAACAGCGAGACAAATTCCGCAGACCGTTGGCCTGAGGCGCTCGGTGTAGCTGAGCATATGTACAACGCAATGGTTGAAGGAAACTTCCAGACCTATGTGTGGTGGTACATTCGCAGACACTATGGTCCAATTAAAGAGGACGGCACGATCAGTAAACGGGGTTACAGCATGGCGCACTATTCGAAGTTTGTTCGTCCAGGCGATGTTCGGGTAGATGCAACCAAAAACCCGGTGAACGGCGTATATGTATCGGCATATAAAGGAGAGAACAACAAAATCGTTATTGTGGCCATTAACAAAAATACCTCAGTCGTGAATCAACGCTTCACGGTGCAGCAGGCAGTGACCTCCACGGTGTCCTCCTGGATTACAGACAGCACACGTAATTTGGCCGCAGGTTCTCCGTTGCAGGTATCAGGCAATGGCTTCACAGCAAACCTCCCTGCCCAGAGTGTGACAACCTTTGTTATTCAGCCATAAGTAAAGGGAGATCATTCTTAAATCAATGATGAATATGAAATAGTGAAATAGGCAGCCCGCGGGCTGCCTATTGGTTATGAGCTTAATTCCAGTGTAAAGCCATCCACCTCTTGCTCTGCCTCGTGCATAACCTCAACGACCTGATCTGCATAATCACCGAGCAGTTCCCTCGTCGTATCCAGAAAGCTCCAGTGAATCGTTAGTGGCATACGCACTTCACCTGTCAAGGCATCCCATAGGGCATCCAGATTGCATCCATAATGTTCGCCCAATTGAAGCTTGTCCTGTAGCAGCTGATGGAGCGCTTCACGGCTATGTAACTGACGCCCGTCAATCTCAATGATCCGCATACGTTCCTCCATTATTTAATCTCCTGAAATGACTTGTAATGATCCGTCGTTTGATAGATCAGACCGTCACTCGAATACAGTATTCGGTCGCTTCCGCGCTTCCCGCCTTTGTAATGGATGTCCGCTTCATACCAGATTCGGCCTTTTTTGTTAGGAAGCAAGCCTTCACGGTTTCTGAATACATCCCCGCCGATGCTTTTGCCTGGGGCCACTTGTTGTAAATTGCCCTCACTCGGCTCCCAGCCCAGTGTGCGCGCTTCTTTCTTGGTTATATAATTGGGCGGAAGCTCGTGGTGCTCTTTGATGTAATCGGCAACCTCCTGAAATCCCATTTCCTTCGAGATGTGAGCCGTGCCAGAGCTGGTATTGGATACGAGCTGCGAGGTACAGCCTGCAAACAGCAGCGCGGATAACAGGATGAACAGAGGGTACAGCCATTTTCTTAAAAGCATGTTCAGATCTCCTTTTAACGATGACAATGCTTCTAATGTTAATCCGTTTTGGACAATAAATCAATTCTCACGGAGAGAGGCTGAGACTTCGCATGTTGAAATTTCATGAAACTTGCTACTCGCCAGATTCCAATATATGACAGGGCAATGAGATTATTAAGAAAACCCATCGTTTTGGCATCAATATCCGTTATGAACAGCAAATCGAGATATCGAATGAAAAAAATAACAATAATGAGCAGATAAAGAGAAAGGTTTTTTTCATAATACATGTATCCATCTGATCGGCGTTCGAATGATGTCACCAGAATTAACGGGATGGACAGAACGGCGCCGATTGTAATGGAGCTAAGCACTCTGCCTGATGTAAGCACCAGTGCGGGGTCGAACAGTTCAAACAAGCAAGTAGCGATATAGAGTATCGGGATTAACAGCTTGCGCCCTGACTCATGCAGCGGCTTTTGACTGCCCTGGATAACCCCTCTTAGAATCAATAACACGATGAGTAATGAGATGGATAAGGAAATGACATTCATAGTAGACACCTCTTCTTGGATTGGTTTACATTCAGTATCCAGGATTTGGTCATCAAGCAGAAGTGAACAAAGTAATCTGGATCAGGTGACTTTTGTCATTTTTTATACGTCGAAGACACGTTTTCACAACAAAAAACACCAAGCCGTTTATGGCATGATGTTGTTGGGTATGATTTGCTGGCTAAACGGGGAAGCTTCGGCTTCACGCCGTTGTTTCATATATTTTCCTGGTGAGATGCCTACAATTTTGGTAAAGCTTCGAATGAAATTGGCATAGTCACTAAATCCCGACTGGTAACAGGCATCGGTAATGCTCATGCCATCTCGAAGATGCAGCTTGGCTAATTCGATACGCCGACCCAGGATGTAGGAACGAAGGGTTAGCCCGGTATGCTTTTTAAACTGTCGACTTATTGAAGTGCTGTTCATGTAGAATTCTTCGGACAGTATGCCGAGAGTAATATCTTGAGTAATATGTTTATCAATATATTGCATCGTTTTTCGCACCAGTTCTGGCATAATATCCTGAGGCACGAAGGTATTATGTTGAAACCACTGATTGATCAGGACCAGCATATGCGCCATGGCTGCATTGGTTCTGACATCGGCACCGAATATATTATATGAAGCATAACGCTCAATCTGCTGGGTCCAATAGAGTAGCTGGTTTAACTGATCATCTTGCAGATGAATAATATTGCCTGTACCTTGCGGACGATGGTCAAAGCAGGACAACAAATTGGTCAGCACGGTAGAGAGCTGGGAAACATATGTCTTCTTCAAATTGATGGTGATGCGTTCATATTCCGTTTCATCCAGAATGAGCGTGCGATGCATCTCGTCGGGAGAGATGACAAGAAGATCTCCGCGCCGCATGGGATAACAGCGATGATCAACATAGAAATGCACATGACCCTTCAAAAATAAAAAGATTTCGTATGCATTATGCCGATGATAACTGGATTCTAGCTTATATGACGTTGAAGGATGACGGTATAACAATTCAGGCTGAATGGGATCATAAAAGTACTCAGAAGACATCTGATGTAGGCACCTCCTGTCATTTCACGCAATAAATCAAGCAAACAACGCAATGAAATTGGATTCAGGTTCACTTAAAATGTAATCATCCTATCACGAAGACGTTTGTTTTGCAAACGCTCTCTATTTGTTATGCCCAAAAGTTGCACAATCTCATTGAAGTTGAATACTATCAGGTAGATTCATTCTATTTTCTGGAGGAATACGAGATGAATAATGAAATGATGCCGCAGGCTATTGAGCAGCGGGAGATTGGCAAGCTTCGCCCTAACGCTAACCCTTTAGTGGCTCACAAATTCGGTGCTGATCCATATGCGCTGGTATACAACAATCGTGTCTATCTGTATATGACAAGTGATAAGCTGGAATATGATGCAGATGAAATCCCTCAGAAAAATAGCTATCAGTCCATTAACAAAATAACGGTTATCTCGTCGGAGGATCTGATGAACTGGACGGATCACGGAGAGATCAAGGTGGCAGGGCCAGAAGGGGCGGCTACCTGGGCATCACAATCGTGGGCTCCGGCAGCGGCACATCGCTTGATTAACGGGCAAGACCGTTTTTATCTGTATTTTGCCAATAACGCAAGTGGAATTGGTGTATTAAGTGCTCCAACCCCGATCGGTCCCTGGTCAGACCCGATCGGGAAAGCGTTGGTGACAAGAGCGACCCCTGGGGTGGAAGACGTCACTTGGTTATTTGATCCGGCTGTGCTGGTGGATGATGACAATCAGGCCTACCTCTATTTTGGCGGAGGTGTTCCTGAAGGAAAGCCTCAGAGACCGGACACAGCGCGAGTGATGCGACTTGGAGCAGATATGGTCAGTGTTGAGGGGAGTGCCCAAGTCATCCCTGCGCCCTTTATGTTTGAGAATTCAGGCATACATAAGCATCAAAACATATATTACTATACGTATTGCTCGAACTTCTTTCAGGTGGAGCGTGATGAAGATAGTCCGCCGCCGGGGGAAATCGCATATATGACGAGTACGCATCCGATGGGTCCATGGACATATCAGGGAACCATTTTGAAAAATCCGGGGCATTTCTTTGGAATTGGCGGCAACAATCACCATGCCATTTTCCCGCTTGGAGCTCAGTGGTACATTGCTTATCATGCGCAAACGCTGTGTCAGGCTATGGATATTCCCGAAGGTTATCGTTCTACACATTTAAATCTGGTAGAGTATGAGGAGACGAGCGGCCGAATCAAGGCTATCCACGCAGATTACGCAGGGGTGGAGCAGCTGAAGTCGCTTGACCCGTTTCATATTGTTAGCGGTTCCACAATAGGCTGGAGTGCCGGGGTGAACACACGTGAATTGCAACAGAACGACCAGACCCAGTCCCGTGAGCCTGAGCCGAATCCGTTGGTTAGTCAGCTGCATGCGGGCAGCTGGATTGCTCTGTCGCGTGTCGATTTTGGCAAGCAAGGTGCGGCTGCTTTTACCGCATCGTTACGCAGTCTTGGCGGTGCAGGTATACTGGAGCTTCGATTGGGAAGCGAAGATGGAAATTTGATCGGTAGTGTGCATATTCCTGCAGCTGAGGACAGTCAAGAATGGATGGAAGGCACGACTTCGATTACAGGTGCGGCGTGTGTTCATGATCTGTATCTTGTATTGAAGTCGGCGGAAAACCATCCGAACAGCAACCCGTGTATTCTTTTGCAACAATGGACATTTGAAAAGGCTTAGGAGGTATATGACAGCATGCATACAAACCCGATCATTTGGGCGGATTATCCGGATGTAGATGTCATTCGGGTAGAGGATACGTATTACATGGTAAGTACAACCATGCATATGATGCCCGGCTGTGTCATTCTGCGTTCCTATGATCTCATACATTGGGAGACGGCTACCTATGTGTATGACAGACTGGACAATACGCCAGCGCAGCGGCTGGAGAACGGCAAGCAGATCTATGGCAAAGGCATGTGGGCCGCTTCGCTGCGCTATCATCATGGCAAATTTTACGTCATCTTTGTGGCGAATGATACTCGTCAGACGTATCTCTATACCGCGGATGAGATTAATGGACCGTGGCATAAACAGATTGTGGAAGGATTCTATCACGACTGCTCGCTGTTTTTTGACGATG
Source organism: Paenibacillus barcinonensis (assembly GCF_003217495.1). Classification (GTDB taxonomy): domain Bacteria; phylum Bacillota; class Bacilli; order Paenibacillales; family Paenibacillaceae; genus Paenibacillus; species Paenibacillus barcinonensis. The sequence continues at coordinate 53,992 of NZ_QJSW01000010.1, forward strand.
ACGAGCGGGTGTATCTGGTGCATGGGAACAGAGAGATTCATCTGACCGAATTAAACGCGGATCTGTCCGGGCCAAAGCCTGATGGGAGGCACCGCATCATTGTGACGGATCATCAGCCGCATTATCTGGGCTACGAGGGTGCACATTTCTATAAAATTGATGGCATTTACTATGTATTTCTGATTCATATGACCAAGGCGGCCGGACGCAGAACACAAGCCTGCTACCGGGCTGATTCGCTGGATGGAACATTTATTGGCGGTGAAGTGTTTGACGATGACATGGGGTACTTCAACTCGGGAGTCGCTCAAGGCGGCATTGTGGATACACCGGATGGAGAGTGGTATGGTATGCTGTTTCAGGATCATGGTGCGGTCGGACGAATTCCGGTGCTGGTTCCCGTGAGCTTCATAGAAGGCGTACCTGTTTTTGCCAAAGAAGCTCCGAAACAAGTGAATATTGTCAGTACAAGACCTGATTATTCATACAAGCCACTGGTGGCAAGCGATCGCTTCGAATATTCATTGGATGATCGGGGACAGGCTCGACTAAGTGATGTTTGGCAATGGAATCACACCCCGCATGATGAGTTGTGGTCAGTTACCGAGGCTCCGGGTGTGTACCGGATTCGTACAGGTCAGCTTAGTCCAAATTTGACGTTTGCGGTCAATACACTAACCCAGCGTTCGATGGGTCCAGCGTATACGGCCCGTATAACACTTGACGGTAGCGGGCTGAACGACGGTGATTATGCTGGACTATGCTTCCTTATCGGCACCTATGGTCTGATTGCACTTACCAAGGAAGCAGGTCAATATTATCTTGTTATGCAATCAAGAGAGAGTGAGGATTCCAGTATTTTCGGAAACCTGATTGATCAGGCGCCTGCGACAGAGCATGCTCGTATTCCTGTTCAGGGTGCGGTTGTGACGCTGCAGGGTTCGGCCAATTTTGTGGAAAATCAAGATGAATGCCGTTTTGCCTATCTTGACGGAACGGAGTGGAGAAGCCTTGGTGTTGCCCACAAAATGGTCTATAAGCTGGATCATTTTATGGGCTGTAGAATAGGGCTGTTCCTTTACTCCACACAAGAGATTGGTGGACGGGCTGACTTTTCAAAGTTCGAATATGAACTCCTGCAATAAAATGCATTGCAAAATAGTCGATAAAAAGTCGCCCACCGGCGGCTTTTTCGTACTCACAGGCGATAAGATGTTGTACAATAATAACAATTCTGGATGATGAATTGAAATAATGAAATGACAATACAGATAATGAATGTTCATTCAAACAAACTGGGGGCATGTCATCATGCATAAGCGGTGGATGTACAAAACAAGATGGACCATTATCATTATTTTGACGGTATGTATGCCTGCTGGACACACACAAGGGGATTCAGGACAAACATTTTCTTCTTCCGAACAGCAGAAGGACGCTTTGGAGAGGGCGTATTCACCGCCCATCCAGGTTTCTTTTGTCAGGGAAACAGGGGAGGATCTGCAGCGAATGATTGATCAGCTTCCGGGTGAGACGCTGGTAGATAATCGCTGGACCCGACTGTATGAGCAGGAGCTGGGCATTCAAATTCGTTATGACTGGATTGCAACAGGCGATGTATACAATCAAAAGCTGGGTGTTTCATTAGCTGCCGGACGCTTTCCTGATGTGGTCAAGGTGAACCCGTACCAGCTCAGGCAGCTAAGCAATGCTAATCTGATCGAAGACCTCACAGACGTATATCGTGATTATGCTTCACCACTGACCAAAAGTATTCTGGAGGCCGAAGGCAAGGGTGCATTCGATGCAGCAACAATTAACGGCAAGCTGATGGCGATCCCGGAGTCCTCTTCATCCATTGAGACAGCACAGTATCTGTGGATCAGAACGGATTGGCTGGATAAATTGGGCCTGCATGCACCGGAAACGATGGAAGATGTGCTTGAAATATCGAAAGCGTTTACAAAGAGTGATCCTGACGGTAACGGAAAACAGGATAGTTACGGCCTGGCTCTAACGAGTTATCTTTGGGACCCCGTTATGGGCGTATCTGGATTCATGGCCGGTTACGGTGCTTTTCCGAACATATGGATTCGAAATCAAGAGGGAGAGCTGACGTATGGGGGTATTCAGCCTGAGGTGCGTAAGGCGTTGGAAGAATTACAGATGATGTACAAGGATGGACAGCTTGATCCAGACTTTGCATACAAAAACGGAAGCAAGGAATATCGGCTGATCCAGCAAGGGAAAATTGGCATGCTTTATGGGGAGCAATGGACCCCATTTGTTATCCAATCCACTCGCGAGCAGGACCCTGAAGCAGAATGGCAGGCCTATCCTATTGTGGCCGAGAAAGGTCGGGATAGGGCTGTACCGCTGCGTTCCAATACAGGACATTATTTTGCTGTGAGAAAAGGGTTTACGAGTCCCGAGGTCGTTGTCAAACTCATGAATTTGCATCTGGACAAAAACTGGGGACAGAAAGCGGAATATGAAACGTATTACAATGATGATTCCCGCGCTGTATGGATGCTGTCACCGGTTACGCCGTTTCCTGGCACCAAAAATATAGACGCGTACAGAGATATCCGTGACGCAAGAAGTTCTGGTGATTTCTCAGGGCTGGAGAATGAAGCGCTTGCGATTCACAAGCGAATAGCAGCTTATGAATCGGAGGGCTTGCAGAGTGGGTGGGGCTGGAGACAAACCTACGGGCCGACAGGTGCCTTTAGCATTGCGGACCATTATGAACAGAGTGGTCAGCTGTTATACGACCAATTCACTGGTGGAATTACTGAAACGATGGTTGACCGACAAGAAATCCTGCGTGATCTTCAGCTTGAAGCGTATATGAACATCATTCATGGGTCACCAATCGAAGAGTTTGATCAATTCGTGGCAGATTGGTTTGAGCTAGGGGGAAGAGAAATTACAGCAGAGGTGAACGCATGGTACAACACGACTGCTGCGCGTTCAACCCAAGCGTTTGTTTTATCGTATTAAAGCAGGTATCCTTGAACTGAATTCAGGGGGGGAGCACGTTGTTCAAGATACCGGCCCAGTCGTGGTTGAACAGTATATTTGCACGGCTGATTATGACCTATCTGGTTTTTGTTATTCCATTAATATTGCTGGGCGTTTACCTATATCACTGGAGTTATGATACAGCGAGTCAGGAAATTTCCTTGTCCACAGAGAGGCGGCTCAGTCAATATGCGAATGAGCTGGGCAGGGAGATTGAATGGATGGAGCTGCAGCAGTTTGATATTGCTGAGGACCGCAAGCTGAACCGGCTTGCGATCCTCTGGAACAATATGGGCCAGATTGAAAGACGTGAGACGTTAAATTATTTATCCGATCGGCTTGCCGGCTTCAAGAACAGCAGCGCGTATATTAAGAACGTGTACGTACATATTCCTGCAGTCAACAAGAGCATTTCTGCGGTGCAGGGCATTGATGAGTACAATCAGTCCTCTTATGAATTTTTCAGTTCACATCCCCAGGGAGAAGGGACTCGATTTACAGTAAAAGATAATGCCCTGAATCTGAGTGCAGTACGATTAACAGGTAAAATGGGAGATGCACCGCTGTTTGTTATTCAGGTAGAGCTGGATAATGCCGCTTTTCAGAATGAACTTACTCAGCTTAATCTGTATCCAGAGAGTGCTTCTCTTCTCATTGAAGAAAACAGTGGTTTTGCTATTTCGGATCAAAAAGAACGAAAGATCATTCTCGACAATTATCTGGAATATAGTCAAAAGAACTCACTCGATAGCTTCGAGGTCACCGTGGAGGACACGTTGTACTATGTCAACCAGCATCATATGGAGCCTTTGGGGTTATCCATTGCAACGTATTTACCTGAGAAGATGGTCACGAAACCGCTTAGCAAATTTTATAAATGGGCCTGGGTATTTGCCATTACATCCTTTATCGCCATTACAGCTTATCTCTATTCTACGTACAAGTTAATTCATATTCCGCTCCTGCTGCTGGTGCAGAGATTCAAAAAGATGGAGGGTGGTGTGCTGGATATTCCGATCGTGCATCACCGCAAAGATGAATTCGGTTTCCTGTATGCCCGCTTTAATCACATGATTGAAAATCTGCAGCAGCTGATTGACCGTGATTTCAAGCAAACGATGATGATGCAGCGAGCTGAACTGAAGCAGCTCCAATCTCAGATCAATCCTCATTTCCTCTACAACAGTTTCTTTATTCTCAACTCGCTTGCAAGAACGGGGGAGACGGATCGAATCGAGCAATTTACGAATATGCTTGGTGAATATTTTCGCTTCATTACACGGAATGGAACAGATCATGTACCACTGAAAGAAGAAGTGCACCATTCCCGGATCTACACCGAGATTCAGCAGCTTCGCTTTTCCAGACGAATCAAGGTTGATTTTGGAGAGGTTCCGCCAGAAATGCAGCAAATTCAGGTTCCACGGCTTGTCATTCAACCCATTATTGAAAATGCCTATGAACATAGTCTCGAAAAAAATACGGCTGAGGGGCTGTTGCGTGTTCAATTCCAGATGCATTCATCCTGTGCGGAAATTGTTGTAGAGGATAACGGAAATGATCTTCAGCCAGAGGATATTCAGAAGCTTCAGCAGCTCTTGCATAACGATTCAACTACGGATGACGTGACAGGACTCATGAATATTCACAGACGCCTTGTTCTGACATTTGGACCTGAAAGTGGTCTGTTTCTGACAAGAAGCGAATTACATGGACTCAAGGTTGTCATTCGAATCCAATGGAAGGAAGGGGAAAACGAATGTATCGTCTTCTGATCGTGGATGATGAGGAAATCATTACAGATAGCCTCTATGAAACATTTTCCAGACATATGCCTGACCAGCTGGATGTATGCAAAGCCTATTCGGCCGCAGAAGCGCTGTCCTGGATGCGGCGTTCAAGAATTGATATGGTGCTCACGGATATTCGGATGCCTGGAGTCAACGGACTGGAACTAACCGAAGAGATCCAAAGCCGCTGGCCGCTATGTCGAATTATTTTCCTGACAGGGCACAGTGATTTTGAATATGCCTATAAAGCTTTTCAGATGAATAACGTAAGGTACCTGCTCAAAACGGAAGGATATGACAAAGTGATGCATGTTGTGACTCAGGTCATGGAAGAGATCAGGCAGAGTCATGATATGAACAAGCTGTTACAGCAGCAACGCGAGATTACTTCGCGATTGACTGCATTCAAGCAGGATGAGATGCTCCGCAAGCTGTTACAGGAGGGGACAGCTACAGGGGTATTGAATGAAATACAGCAAGTTCTGCTGGGAATTCCTACCGATTTGAAGCTGAATTCCCCCATATATCTGGTGTTGGGACGCTCCAACCCCATGCATGAATCCGTCTCGGAGCAAGAAGGCATTCAAGCCTCTGTACGTATTATTGGAGCATCGCTATTGGGAAAGCATACACAATGTGTCAGCATAACGGATCATTATGGAGATGTTGTCTGGTTATTGCAGCCCAAGAGTGAGCAGGGAACAGCAGATCAACATTTTGCCCGATACATCGAGGGCACACTCGAGCTTGTGCAGGAATCTTGCGCTGCTTCACTTGGGGTATCCATTACGTTTACATTCAGCGGACATGAATGTGACTGGAGTCAAATTCCTAGACAATACGAGCGTCTGCGCTTGCTGCAGTGGATGAGAATCGGGGATGGTGTGTCCATGGTATTAATGGATAGCTACGAGGAGCCCTGGGTTGCGACTCCAAAAGAGGCTGTGCGAATCTCAAGCCGTGTGGAAGCCATGTCGGGTTTTCTCGAGACAGGACGCTTTCAATCCTTCTATGAGCTTTTTGAAGAGCTCGTTGGTGAACTTCTTCAGCAGGACATGACGATGGAGCGTGCGATGGAAACGTACTATCATTTGGCTTTGTCACTGTACACTGCATTTAATCGTTGGGGGCTGAAGCAGAGAATGCCAGATCAGCGAAGTTTGCTGCATTTAAGCAATTTCCCCTGTATGAAGGAAGCCGTGCAGTATCTGTATCATGCGGCTGATGAGCTCGTTAATTTCAAGCGTGCCAATGAGGAGGAGCGAGCCAATCTGGTCGTGCAAAGTTTATGCAATTACATTAAGGCCAATCTGGAGAAGGATCTTACACTCGTTCGGCTGGCAGAGTTGCATCACTTTAATCCTTCATATTTGTCACGGTTTTTCAAACAGGAAATGGGCATTAATTTGTCCGAATTTATTGATGACAGCCGTATTCGAAAGGCCAAGGAGCTACTTCTGGATAACGAGCTCATGGTGCGTGAAGTCGCACTTCAGGTCGGTTATGAATCTGCACATTCGTTCACCCGGCTGTTCAAGAAACTGACTGGTATGACCCCGCAGGAGTATAGGGAGTCTTTGCTCATACGTTCATCAGCACAGCGATAACAGCTGCTCGCACATCCTTCAGTTATTGAACAGCCTTGGGCCCCATCGTACCTACATGAATAAATAAAACAGCCAACACACGCAGGAGCTACTATCCTGCGTGTGTTGGCTGTTTATCTGCTGCCATAGTCTGAAGTACCGCATTTCTTATGCAGTATTGGCCTTTTGTCTGCGATAGGCATTGGGACTTGAGCCCGCGTAAACTTTGAATTTTTTGTAGAACCAATCAATATCGCGATAACCCACCTCAAGCGCAATTTCGTAAATCCGCAGATTGGTGGATAAGAGAAGGTGCTTCGCTTTTTTCATACGTTCATGCAGCATGTAATCATTAAAGGATATCTTTTCTTCTGTTTTGAACTTCTGCCCGAGATAGGCACAATTAAAATGCAACATATCGGCAATGCGCTTCAGTGTAAGTTCTTCATGCAGATGCTCTCGCACATAAGCTTTGACAACCCGGATCACATGGGTGGAATCCATCGCTTTGCCATTAAGCTGAATCGGTGGCTTGAGGGCAGGGCGTTTTTTTGCTGGAGCTGGCCCAAGCCTGCTCTGAAGCCTATGCAGACTATGCAGCAGGGCTGCTGGTTTGAAGGGGGCTGGCAAATAATCATTCACCTGATAGGTCAGTGCTTTGCGTACGAGCCTGAATTGATCTCTGCCCCCGAGCAGCACGATGGGGATATCACTTATTTGTCGAATATGATGACATAACCACAATCCGGCAGCATCGTATTGTTCAGTATGCACAACAACCACGTTAAACTCCTGTTCAGACAGTGCAGCAAGGGCCTCGCTGGAATTGGAGACATGATGCTTGATCGTAAATGGAGCTTTGCTTTCTTCCAGAAGTGGTCCGAGAATTCGGGCCAAGTGATGGCTATAATCTACGAGTAAAATATGCATAAAACATGACCTCACCTTCTTTTTATATTCCGACTAATGTTCAACTGAATTAAGGCTTAGCTTTATTATGAGAATAAAAGAAAGCGCATACAATGTGCATTATTTTGCAGAGCGTGCATTTCTTTACCAATTGCAAGTGAAATAGCTTGCTTCCCTGTTCAAATGAGCCCGATCTATATTTTGTCAGGGTAAACACCTGTATTTAAGCAGGTTGTTTGCGCTTACATTTGGGCGATACACTGTGAGGGCACACGACAATCAGGGGGGAAGACAATGAAGAAAAACAAGTTTATGCTGCTTAGTCTGATCTTTGCCGCGATGCTGCTGATTAATGCCTGCAGTTCTGCGCCTGCAGCTGAGCCTGCACCGGAAAAGCCTGCACCTCAGGAGGAGCAAGCACCAGTTGAAACTGAATCAAAGAATGAAAATTCTACGCCTGAGATGGACTTCGACATGGGCGGCAGAACGATCAAAGTTGTAGCTTGGTGGAATATGGAGATTACAGACAACAACCCGGACAACATTAAACGTCTGGAAAATCTGGAAGCGTTGAAGAAAAAGCATAACTTCAATATCGAGTATGTCTCTATCGACTTTGGTGAGTATCAAGAAAAGGTTGTAGCCTCCCTGATGGCAGGAGAGCCGCTGGGCGACTTTGTAAGACTGGGTAAAAACTATGCGATTCCGGCATTGACCAAGCAGGATCTGTTGTGGCCAGTGGATGATTATATCAAGAACGATAAAGTGTTTAATCAGAAAACAACGAAGGAATATATGCAGTATGAAGGTAAAGGGTATGGCTTTACAGAAGACCAGTCCTCCTTTATCAACGGCATTTTCTATAACCGCACATTGATGCAGGAGCTGGGCTTGAAACCACTTCAGGAGTATGTCGATGCAGACGAATGGAATTGGGATACCTTCTTGAGTGTGGCGAAGCAAGCCAATAAGGACCGTAACAATGACGGCAAGCTGGATACGTGGGGACTTGCTCAAACAGGTCTGCTCGAGCCAATTTTGTATTCAAACGAAGCTTCCCTGACCAAAGAGGACAAACAGAATCTGGAAGATCCAAAAACAAAAGAAGCACTGAATTTCTTGTCCAAGTTGGCTACAGAGAAAGTGGGCAGACCGACAGAGGGAGGCGATTGGACTGAGCCGGCGACCTTCTTCCGTCAAGGAAATACACTGATGTATTCCGGCGCAATGTATGAGATTGAAGGCATCAAAAATGATATGGCTGACTATGATATTGGCTTCCTGCCTTATCCGAAGGGTCCTAGCGCTACAGCATATCACTCCGGTGAGTCCCGCTATCAAGCAATTACGATCCCTAAAGCTGTCGAAAATCCAGAGCAGCTGATGTATATCTGGGAAAAAATCAATGAGATTGATTCCATCTATGATTATCCGGAGCAATCCACACTGGAAAGACATCTGACGGACGAGGCAGATATCAACAACGCCAGAGCGGTAGCCGCTGGCATGCTGGTTCTCGACCACAATACGTTCCCGTCCCTGCCGTTCTGGGATTTTGATGGAGAGCTGAAGGAGGGCGTGTCCGTATCTACGCTTATTGAGAAATACAAGGCTCCTTTCCAATCCGCAATTGATGAGGTGTACAAATAAGCATTACTAATTACGGGCAGAACGCACGGGTAGCAGGTGCGGTCTGCCCGGTTAGTCAATCGTTCAATTGTCGATACGCTTACAGGAAAGGGGATACATTCAAATATGCGGTCACGTAAGAAAAAGGGACTGATTCTGGTACTTGTTCTGGCTTTGGTGTTCTCGATCATCGTGATCTATCCAACGCAGGATAAGAGCCCCGGAACGGTACATGCACTTGAGGATTTTGAAGCTGTATCAGGCACCAAGGATTCACGAGGCTATGAACATTATCGGGAAGCGTATGCGAGCACAGCCAAACCGGCCACAACCGTACGAGTTGAAGGCGAGGCTTACGCCGAGGCAGATAACGCGGAGTTTGAAGTCGTGCAAGGATATGCTGGTCTGGACGGCAGTGCCGTAATTACTCCCGAATCCGGAGCCATTCGCTGGGATGTACCTGTTCAAGTGAGTGGTTTATATCACGTTCGCATTCATTATTATCCTGTCGAAGGCAAAAGCTCCGGGATAGAACGCAAGCTGGAGCTTAACGGAGAGGTTCCTTTCCGGGAAGCGGATGTACTTCTGTTCGACAGGGTATGGGGGAATCGCGAAGATCACATCCGGCAGGATGATCGTGGTAACGATCTCAGACCGAGACAGGTGGAGCAGCCGGAATGGCAGCTTGCTTCGTTCAGAGACAGTGCCGGGTATTTCGAGGAACCGTTTCAGTTTTATTTTGAAAAGGGTACCCAGCAATTATCGTTAACCTCTCTGAGAGAAAGTATGGCGATTGATTACATTGAGTTGTATCAGGAAGAAGCGGTTCCAGCGTATGCCGAACTGAAAAAGAGTTATGAGGCAGCAGGCTTGAAGGCAGCCAGCTCCGTGATGCTGAAGGTTCAAGGGGAAGATGCAGTCACCAAATCATCTCCTACACTGGCACCTATCTCGGATCGCTCCAGTCCATCACTGGAACCTTATGATGTCTCCAAAATCCGTATCAATGCCATTGGCGGCGTGAACTGGAAGCTGCCTGGTGAATGGGTCGAATGGGAGCTTGATGTACCTGAAGATGGACTGTACCAGATTGCGTTAAAAGTGAAGCAGGATCAGCTTCGCGGCATCTATGCCACGCGTAGCCTGACCATCGACGGCAAGACTCCGTTCGAGGAGATGAAACGAATTCGCTTTAATTACAGCCCTTCCTGGCAGACCGAAGTGCTTGGCAATAATGAAGATGAGCCTTATCTCTTTAATCTCAAGGAAGGCAAGCATCGCTTACGGATGACGGTTACGCTTGGCGACATTGCTCCACTCTTGCGAACAGTGGAATCTAGTGTACTTGAACTAAATGACATGTATCGCAAAATTTTGATGATTACCTCCAACAAACCTGATCCTCTTCGAGACTACCAGTTGGAGAAACGTATTCCCGAGATGACCGAGGTATTTGATAGACAGGTTGAGGTCCTCAGCTCTGTTGCTAACTATTTGGAAAAGGCAACAGGCGAGCAGAGTGATAAAGTAGCCATTCTGCACGCGATGGTTGTACAGCTCAAAGATATGGCTGCCAGACCAGAGACGGTTCCTAAACGGCTGGATACGTTCAAAATTAACGTTGGCGGTCTCGGAACATGGATTTTGACGGTACGGGAGCAGCCGATTACGATGGATTATTTGATGGTGACTACGCCTGATCAAGAGCTGCCCAAGGCAGAAGCGTCCGCCGTGCAGCAGGTGAAGCATGAACTTGGTGCTTACGTTGCATCGTACACCGAAGATTATGACAGCATCGGTAATGTGGAGAAGAAGAAGGATTCCATTACAGTATGGATCACCACGGGACGGGATCAGGCTCAAGTGCTGAAGGGTATGATTGACGATACGTTCACGCCAGACACTGACGTTTCCGTGCAGCTTCGACTTGTTCCGCCCAATATTCTGCTGCCTGCAACACTGTCTGGTGAAGGGCCTGACGTCGCCATGCAAATGGGTGAAGATATTCCGGTGAACTATGCGATGCGGAATGCAGCGGCTGATCTGAGCCAATTCCCGGATTATAAGGATATCGCCAGCCGATTCCGCGCAAGCGGACTAACGCCTTATCAGTATAATGGCGGTGTGTACGCACTGCCAGAGCAGCAGCATTTCCCAATGCTGTTCTACCGCAAGGACATTCTGGATGAGTTGGGTCTGGAGCCGCCAAAAACGTGGCAGGACGTTTACAATGCAATCGCCGTATTGCAGAAGCACAACATGGAGTTTTATTTGCCCATAGAGGATACAACGAATAATGCCAATATGGTTCCAAATGCAACGTTTGCTATGCTCTTATATCAGAACGATGGAGCATTTTATACCGAGGACGGGAAAAGGAGCGCGCTTGATTCGGAGATTTCAATGGATGCGTTCAAACGGTGGACGCAATTCTATACCAATTACAAATTCCCGCTCAAGGCGGACTTTCCAAACCGTTTCCGTACTGGAGAGATGCCCATCGGTATTGCTGATTATACAACATACAACATGCTGACGGTTCTGGCTCCAGAAATCCGAAATCTGTGGGACTTCACTATCGTACCAGGTACACAGCTTCCCGATGGCTCCATCCGACATGAGGTAGCGAGTGCGACCAGTGCGGTCATGATGCTTGAAAATGCGGCTAATAAGGAGGCGGCATGGAAGTTCATGAAGTGGTGGACGGATGAGTCAACCCAGATCGAGTATGGACGGGAAATGGAAGGCTTGATGGGTGCAGCTGCCCGTTACCCTACAGCAAATATCGAAGCGTTAGAGCAATTACCATGGCCAGTGAAGGACTATCAGAACCTGGAGAAGCAGTGGGAGTGGGTGCAGGGGATTCCGCAGCTGCCAGGGGGATATTTTACAGGTCGACATCTGGATAATGCCTTCCGTAAGGTTGTTAATGCCAACGAAAATCCGCGAGAAGCTTTATCGGACTATGTGCTTTATATTGACGATGAGATCGAATTGAAACGCAAGGAATTTAATCTGAGGTAAAGGAAAGGGAGGGTAACGGTTGCAAGCCAAAACATCTGAGACAGCCGCCGCTCCTGTTATGCATACTCGCCAGGTCGGCTGGTGGTCGCAATTAAGAAGGAAGTTGTATCTTAGCAGGCATTATTACGTATTAATGGCACCCTTTATGCTGATCTTTTTCATGTTTACGGTCATTCCGGTCGGCATTTCACTAGGGCTCAGCTTTTTTCACTTCAACATGCTGGAATTCCCGCGATTTGTCGGTTGGCAAAATTATTCACGGCTATTCCTGAATGATGATGTATTTTTGATCGCACTCAAAAACACACTGCTTTTTGCCGTCATAACGGGTCCGGTCAGTTACATCGCCTGTTTTTTGTTTGCATGGATTATCAATGAGCTTTCGCCAAAAGTGCGGGCGGTCATGACACTGGTTTTCTATGCTCCCTCTATATCAGGCAACGTATTTTTCATCTGGCTAATTATTTTCTCAGGCGACAGCTACGGTTACATGAACGGGTTCCTGATGCGGCTCGGCATTGTGCTGGAGCCCATTCAATGGCTGGCCAACGAGAAATATGTACTAGGCATTGTTATTCTCGTACAGCTCTGGCTTAGTCTTGGAACGAGTTTTCTCGCCTTTATTGCCGGTTTACAGACGATTGACCGCTCGCTGGTGGAAGCAGGAACAGTGGACGGGATCAAAAATCGCTGGCAGGAGCTCTGGTACATTACGCTGCCATCCATGAGACCGCAGCTGATGTTTGGTGCAGTCATGCAGATTACAGCCTCATTTGCTGTAGCCGAAATCTCGATAGCGCTTGCCGGGTTCCCGAGTGTTAACTATGCGGCGCATACCGTAGTTACCCATCTGATGGACTATGGTACGATTCGCTTCGAAATGGGGTACGCCTCCGCAATCGCCACTGTTTTGTTTGCACTGATGCTTGGCACCAACGTGTTCACGCAAAAAATGCTTAGAAAGATAGGTGAATGACGATGACCAGCAAAGTTCGTGCCATCTTCGGCATGCCGAAGAGACTCAATAGGTCATTTGCCGTCAGTTTCATGTTGTTTGCACTGCTGGCTGTGTTTGGGTCATTTATGGTGCTTCCGTTGATCTACGCCGTAAATAATGCCTTCAAGCCCCTGGATGAACTTTTTATATTCCCGCCGCGCTTCTGGGTCAACAATCCGACGACTGAAAATTTCGCGGATTTGATTAACCTGATGGGCAATTCATGGGTACCGTTATCCCGTTATATTGCCAACACATTGCTCATCACATTGGTGGGTACGGCCGGGCATATTCTGTTAGCCTCGGCAGCAGCGTATCCGCTTGCCAAATACCGTTTTCCGGGGTCCAAAATATTGTTTACTATTGTGATCCTGTCCCTGATGTTCTCGCCGCACGTTACGGCAATTCCTAACTACATGGTCATGTCATGGCTCGGATGGATCAACACACACGCCTCCATCATTGTGCCTTCACTGGCATTTTCACTCGGTCTGTTTCTGATGAAACAGTTCATGGAGCAGATTCCCGATGCACTGCTTGAGGCGGCGAAAATTGATGGGGCGAATGAATACCGGATATTCTGGAGCATTGTGATGCCTAACGTAAAGCCAGCATGGCTTACATTAATGATTTTGCAATTTCCTGCACTGTGGGGAACGGACGGTGGCAGTTTTATCTACAGCGAAAATCTGAAAACACTGCACTATGCGCTCAGTCAGATCGTGCAGGGGGGCATTGCCCGGGCAGGTGTCGGTGCAGCGGTAGCATTGCTGCTGATGATCGTTCCGATCACCCTGTTCATTATCTCTCAGAGCAGTGTGATGCAGACTATGGCGACTTCAGGCATGAAAGAATAGAAAGGAGGCAGCAAATTGCAGCATAACACGCCAAAAGGCACAAGAAAACAACGGAAATGGATCATCATGAGCATGGTCTGCCTCCTGCTGTTCAGTTCAGCAGCATTACCTGCGAGCGCAGACGGTCAAGCCGATGCTTACCATTATTCATTCTATGGTGATGCCGTTCCGGCTCCGGCCGCATATGAGGCAACCATGATCATAACGGGCAAGAGACTGAATATCAGTCCGTTCAAGGAACCAAGTGATATGCATGTTACGGCGGATGAACGTGTGTATGTGCTGGATTCAGGCAACGCACGCATTGTCGAGCTCGACCGGAATTTCATGCTTGTACGGACCATTGATTCGTTTCAAAACAAAGGGAAAAAGGATCAGTTTAAAAATCCTCAAGGCCTGTTTGTTACAGATAAAGGAGATATTCTCATTGCCGATTCGGACAATCAGCGGGTGGTTCATCTGAATGACAAGGGCGAGCTCATTAAGATTGTGGCTGAACCGAAATCAGATTTGTTAAAAGAAGATTTTCAGTTCAAGCCCATTCGGATTGTGATGGATAAAGGGGAACGCATCTATGTTATGGCCGAAGGCGTATTTGACGGCTTCATGGAATTCAGTGCAGATGGCGAATTTTCCTCCTTCATCGGGGCTAACCGGGTGCAGGTTGATCCAGTGGAGTATTTGTGGAAACGACTCGCCACTCGCGAGCAACGAAGTCAGATGGTGATGTTTACACCGACCGAATTCACCAATCTGGACATGGACGAAGAGGGATTTATCTATGCAACCAGTGGGGATCGTGGTAAAGATCCGATCAAAAAGCTGAATGCACAGGGAACGGACATTTTGCGGAGAGAAGGCTATTCAGCTCCTCAAGGCGACTTGCGATACATGAACGAAAGCGGGCCTTCTCGTCTGATTGATGTGGATGTGGGAGACAGCGATATGTACTCCGTACTGGATTCAAACAAAGGCCGGATCTTCACTTATAACGGTGACGGCTACTTACTTCATATCTTTGGCGGAATCGGTAACCGGCTAGGCTTGTTTAATACCCCTGTCGCATTGGAGAGGGCAGGTGACCGTATGCTGGTACTGGATAAAGCGCTTGGTGAAATCACGGTGTTCCAAACAACAGAGTACGGCCGTACCTTGCATAATGCGGTGCGCAGTTATTACAACGGCGAAGAAGATCAGTCCTCGCAGCTCTTTGCCAAGGCAGCGGAGATGAATGCCAATCTGGAATACGCCTATGCGGGAATTGGTAAAGCGCTGCTTCGCCAAAAGCAGTACGCCGAGTCGGCCGAATATTTCAAACAAAGCATGGAGCGCAAAGGATACTCCAAAGCGTTCCTGTTGTATAGGAAAGAGCTGATGCGCGAGCATTTTTCATGGGTGATGTCCGGTATATTCCTGGCTGCAGCTGCGCTCGTCACCGTTGTTATCGTTCGCAGACAGAGAAGGAGGACAACGAATGCAGGCATCAAGTAAACAATTGTACCAGGTTCCACTGCATCTGATTTTCCATCCATTCGATGGTTACTGGGAATTGAAGTATGAACGGAATCAAAGAACGACATTGCTGATCTCGTTGATGATTATGGTTCTGCTGGTGATCACTAAAATTTTGCAGGCGCAGTATAGTGGATTTCTTATTAATTTTAACAATCCCAAGTATCTGAATAGTCTGCTTGAAGTGGTATATGTGATCGTTCCAGTCCTGTTCTGGTGTGTAGCTAACTGGTCTTTAACTACACTCATGGATGGGGAGGGCAAGTTCTCCGAGATTTTCATGTCCACATGTTTTGCACTGGTGCCGATGTTTCTGGTGCACTTCCCGTGGATTTGGCTGAGTCTCGCGATCTCTGCACAGGAGACGGCATTTTATTATTTTTCTAACGCAATAGCCGTGTGCTGGACGATCTATCTGCTGTTTGTGGGCAATATGACCGTGCATCAATATACACCTGCCAAAACGATTCTGACGATGCTGCTGACCCTTGTGGCTATGGCATTCATGGCATTTCTATGCTTGTTATTCTTTAGCCTTATACAGCAGATTGTATCCTTTGCATACACCATTTATCAGGAATTAGTGCTTCGGGGCTAGGAAGGAGGAAAACACAATGAAATACGCCGCAGCCAAAAAAATAACAGGAATACTGCTGATGAGCAGTTTACTTCTAAGTGGTTGTCAATTCTCTACATCACCGGCGGCTCGCGAGACGGCAGCAGATGTTAGTCAAGTGGAGACCCCTTCCCTGCCTCCCGGAGAAAAGCTGAAATCTGCGTTTAGCGATACCCGTATACCTGGCATGATCGGCATCGCCCGTAATGATGCATTGCAATTATTGATTAATGAAGAGACCGCCGAAATCGCTGTAATCCATAAGCAGAGCGGACAGATCTGGCGCAGTAACCCGGCAGATCGTGAGAAGGACGGTATTGCTGCCGGGATTAACAAGGATCTTTTATCCGCTCAATCAAGGCTCAGCTTTTTCAATAGCTCAGGTCAGAGCAGCATGGTCAACTCATACACAGATAGCATTCGGCATAAGCAAGTGAGCTATGAGGCATTACCGAACGGAGTACGGGTGCATTATCAGTTTGGTAATACTGAACGTTCCATTGAAGATCTGCCTGTAAAGATCAGCAAGGAACGCTTCGAGCAAAAGCTGCTGGCAAAGCTCGATAAGTCCGGGGAACGAGCCCTGAAGGTTGGGTATGCCGAGGACAAGGAGGAAGGAGTGTATGTTCGGATCGACAAGGCGATGCAGGGCTTGCAGCTTACTCGTGCCTTGAAGGCTTTTGAAGACGCTGGCTACACCGAAGAAGATCTGGCCCAAGACCATGCCGAGCATGGCATCGAGCATGAGCGAAGCGGACCGCGCTTGTTTATGCTAACGATAGAGTATGAGCTGGATGGAGATCAGATGCTTGTGCGTGTGCCTGCATCTGGCATTCATTTTCCAGAGGAATACCCGATCAACACCTTATCGGTGCTCGAATATTTCGGAGCTGGAGGCTCCAAGGATGAAGG
This sequence comes from Paenibacillus barcinonensis, assembly GCF_003217495.1. Lineage (GTDB taxonomy): Bacteria > Bacillota > Bacilli > Paenibacillales > Paenibacillaceae > Paenibacillus > Paenibacillus barcinonensis. Next base: position 70,848 of record NZ_QJSW01000010.1, read on the forward strand.
AGCGATTCTCGTTCCTGACGGCTCGGGTGCACTCATTCATTTTAACAACGGAAAAATGCAGTATCCGTCCTATCAACAGGATATTTATGGTCCTGACCTGACGATGAAGCTGCGGGAAGCAAGCTCAAATGAAAGCAAGGCCAGATTGCCGGTCTTTGGCATGATTCGTCCTGAGGGGGCTTTCTTAGGCATCATTGAAGAAGGTGATGCGGTAGCTATGGTGAATGCAGATATCAGCGGCAAACTGAACAGCTACAATAACGTATATCCGAGCTTTTATGTCGTCAACAAAAGTGATATCACCCTGCAGTCGAGTGACATGGTTCGCACGCTGCCTAAGTTTCAGAATAAACCGACATCTTCCGACTTTGTCGTTCGATATGCTTTTGTTGGAGCAGAGCAGGCTTCCTACTCGGGGCTGGCTTCACTATACAGGGAGCATTTGCTTGCAACAGGAGGACTCCCGGAGATGGAGGCTGATCAAAAGTCCGCAGGTGTGCCGTTTTATCTCAAGCTGTTCGGTGGCATGTCCACCAGACAGCACATGCTGGGTATCCCTTATAACTCCACAGAGGCACTGACTACGTTTGAAGAGGGTCAAGCGATCCTTTCCAAGCTAATGGAAAAAAATGTGTCCAACATTCAGGTCCGTTATGCGGGATGGTTCAATGACGGTCTGCATCACCGATTGCCAGATTCCATCAAGGTGGATGGTGTGATCGGCGGGAAAAAGGGAATGAAGGCATTCGGCGAGTATACGAACGACGCAGGGATCGGCTTTTATCCGGATATGGCTGTACTGCATGTGCAGTCTAAAAAAGGATTCAGTCCTTCGAAAGAGGCATCTCGGACTTTGACGCAGGAACCTGCGGTTTTGTATCCGATGGACCCTGCTTTACAGCGCAGATCCAAGGATTTATCCGCATCCTATGTGCTCTCTCCGAATGAGATTAATGAGGTAACTACAGATATGCTGAAAGAATTGAAACCGCTCGAATTGCGAGGTGTTTCGCTTAAAGATATGGCTGAGCAGCTTAATAGCGATATGAATCCGAAAAAGCTGCTGGATCGTACACAGGCATTGGATACGGTTCGTCAAGCGCTGGATCAGATCAAGCAGCAAGCTGGCTCGATCGTGGCCGAGGGTGGGAATGGTTACGCTCTGCCTTATGTTACAGGGCTTACAGATGCTCCAATGGCAAGCAGCAGGTTTAAGCTGGAGGATGAAGAGGTACCCTTCTTCCAACTGGTCGTGCATGGCAATATCAGCTATACGGGATCTCCGTACAATCTGTCCACATATACCGATGCAAGACAATATGTGCTGAAGCTGATTGAATACGGTGCCAGTCCTTATTTCGCCTGGTTTAATGCGCCTAACCATGTTGTAAAGGAGACCGACTACAACAATCTTTATGCCGCGAATTATGAGCAGTGGATTGATCTGGCTGCTGATATGTACAAGGAAGTCAGCCAAGTCAATCTGCCATTTACAGAGCAGCCGATGATTGCTCATGAAGCTTTGGCCGAAGGTGTATTCCGAACAACCTATAAAGGCGGAGGCTATGTGATTGTGAATTACAATGACCATACGGTTGAAGCAGGAGATCATAAGATTGAAGCGCTAAGCTATGTGACGGGTGGTGGGCAACGATGAAGACACTCATGAGATTGAAATGGGGAAATCGTACGTATGCTCAGCAGAAAGCGATGTGGGGTGTAATCTACGTGCTGCCGTGGCTCATCGGCTTCATATTGTTCTTCTTTGTTCCGTTGCTTGCTTCGCTACGATACAGCATGAGCAAGATTCAGGCGAATGCAGACGGCATTGCCATACAATTCACAGGGTTAGCCAATTATGTTCAGGCCCTTACCGTTAATACCAGCTTTAACCGGGCGCTCATTGAGTCGATCACGGACGTGTTGGTGAATGTTCCGCTTATTGTAATCTTCAGTTTATTCCTGGCGGTGATTCTGAATCAAAAATTCAGAGGCCGTGCTGTGGCTCGATCCATCTTTTTCTTGCCTGTTATTCTGGCTTCCGGCGTCATCATGTCGCTGGAAAGCACAAGTCTGATCGAAGCTGTTAACCAGAACAGCACGGGTGGAAGTGCATTCGGTACATTGGAACTGGAAGGTTTGATGCTGAATGCAGGTGTAAGTGAATGGGTTGTCACATATTTAAGCGGAGCTGTTGATCGAATCTACCAGATTGTCAGTCAATCGGGTGTACAGATTTTGATTTTCCTCGCCGGAATCCAGACCATCTCGCCGCAACTGTATGAGGCTTCCAAAATGGAAGGTGCGACAGGATATGAGGCATTTTGGAAAATAACGTTCCCGATGGTGAGCCCGCTTATTTTTGTCAATGCGATCTATACGATCATTGATTCATTTGCTAATAACGCCATGACGGAGCTGATTCGTGATACGGGCTTTGTTAAATTCGATTTTGGCCTTAGCTCTGCGATGGCTTGGGTATATTTCGTAGCGATTGCGATCATTCTTGTCGTTGTATCTATCATTTTCTCGAAACGAGTCTTCTATCAAGATTAGAAAGGAGGGCATTCCGCGTGACGACATCAAGATTATTATCGCTTGAGCATTGGAAGAGCTGGCTGTGGTCTGTCATCCGCTTTGTTCTGATTACCGGACTTTCCTTTGTTATTTTGTTTCCGATTTTCCAGAAAATCTCGACATCCATCAAAGCGAAGGGAGATCTCTATTCGGCCGTAGTCGTATGGATTCCCCAAAATTTCTCGATTGATAATTTCAAACAGGCCATACGTGTTATGGATTATTGGGCAACCCTGTTCAACACGTTTGCGCTCTCGGCAACAACAACACTGCTGACAACTGCATCCTGTGCGCTCGCAGGATACGGTTTCGCCAGATTAAAGTTTAAGGGCAGCAACTGGCTGTTTGCCGGCGTCATTCTGACAATTCTTGTACCCCCCACGACGATTCTTATTCCGGTGTACCTGAATCTGAAGAGCTTTGATCTGATGGGACTGATGACGTTGATTGCGGGCAAGCCTGTAAATCTGCTTAATACGTACTGGCCATTTATTCTGACGGCTATTACGGCGAATTCACTCAAGGCGGGCTTATATATCTTTATTTTCAGGCAATTTTTCAGAGGTATTCCAAAAGAAGTAGAGGAGGCGGCTTACGTGGATGGGGCGGGCATTGGACGCACCTTCTCCCGAATCATGCTGCCTAATGCGATTCCTTCTATGGTAACGGTTATGCTGTTTTCCTTTGTATGGCAGTGGAACGACAGCTTTTACACAACGACATATCTGACCTCTAGCAAAGTCATGTCAACACAGTTGTCGTCTCTACCCTACAATCTGGCTCAACAGGTTACGGATGGCGCAGCTTCCCAGGCTGACCCATTCTATCTGAGCATGATTCAGGATACAGGTATTTTGCTGGCGATTCTGCCTTTGATCATCATTTATTTATTCGTGCAACGATATTTTGTGGAGAGTGTGGAGCGTACAGGTATCGTAGGATAACATGAACGGCGTGAAGGCAGACCGATGACACAAAATACACAAGGAGGGAGGAGTTTGTGTAATGACCCTCGTGATAAACAGTTACCCGCACTGGATATGGGATGGCTTGAGGGAGCGAGCACCAACGAGACAGCTATAGTTGTTGAAATGATGCCTGTCGGCTGCTTGTGATCACAGTAATGTAAGCCAATTGACTATAACAGGAGGAATAGCAGTGAAAAAGATGTTGATGTCTTGCAAGCTTTTACTCGTTCTTGCATTAATGATTACAATTGCGCCATGGGGAGGTAGCAAGGCTGATGCTTGGGTAGGCATGCCTATGGGGAAACTGCATGTCAGTGGTAAAAATCTCGTGAACAGTAACAATCAGCCTGTGCTTCTGAACGGTTGGCATCAGCCTTCCGGTGCATACTGGACTTATCAGGATAGCAACTATTATTTGAATCTTCATGGAAACAACCGTCATGCGGCAACTCTTGCCTATCTGAAAGATATTACAGACACCTTCGCTGACACCAGCCCGAAATACGGAAGCAATCATGGCTGGAAGATGAACCAGGTACGTCTGTTCATTGATCGTCAAGACATGGGGGATGTGGCGGAAGGTACATATAACTTTGCCGGTGTACAGACTGTAACGCAGAACGTCATCATCCCTTATATTCAGTACGCCAAAACCAAAGGTGTATATGTCGTTCTGGGATTGGACTTCACCTTGAAGGATGATCAGGCGACAACAGCAGCGAACCTGCAAAAATTCAATCAAATCTGGGGTTATCTTGCCTCCCGCCCAGAGATTAAAAGTGCAGACAACGTTCACTTCGAACTGATCAACGAGCCGGTGAAATCGTATGCTAACGGACACTGGGGCGGATACAACGGGGAAAATGATTTTGTGGATCACTGGAATGACTTGCGTAATTTCCAGAATTCCATGATTTCAACGATTCGTAATCAGGGTGCAGACAACGTCATCTGGGCAGCGGGTCTGGGCTACAATCAATTCTACAGCTTGACAGCAAGTCATCCGCTGACAGACCCTCTGAACAATTATGGTTATGCTGTTCACTGGTATCCAGGATACGGGGCATATGACAACTTTAACATTTTGCAAGATCAATGGAATACCAACATCAAGGCAGCAGCTGATAAATATCCAATCAATATTACAGAAGTGACCTGGTTCAAGAACAAGCCGGGAGATTCCGCTTACTGGAACCTGTTTAACGGCAGCAACGAAGGGTTTGGTACGAATACCAAAACAATCTTCAATGCTGCAGGCAATGTGAGCATCGCGGCTCATATGAACGGCTTCATTCTGGAGCCAGGTACACGCAGCTCGTTCGCTGATCCTACGGCAGGACTGAAATGGGATGGAGATGCATCACGCAGTGCGATGGGACGTTTCCTGTTCAACTGGTACAATGAACGTTCCCAGAATTATGGCAGCGGTGGAGGCGGTAATCCAACCAATCCAACGAACCCGACTACAGGTCTTGTGTCTGGTGCAACCTACAAAATTGTAGCGCGCCACTCCAACAAGGTTATTGATGTTCCGGGCGGGCAAAATGTGAATAACCTTCAGCTTCAGCAGTGGAGTGATCTGGGGGGGAATCCTCAGAAGTGGGTACTCACTTCCATCGGAAACGGTAACTATACACTGACCAGTGTGAATTCCCCGGATAAGGTCATTGATATTCGCAACGGAACAACGACGAATGGGGAAGCGGTGCAATTAATGGCCAATCTGAACACAACGGCACAGCATTTCAAAGTCAATGACCTCGGCAATGGGTACTGGAGCATTATCAACGTAAATAGCAACAAAGCGATTGAGGTAGCTAACGCATCCACATCCGATGGTGCGGTTCTGCAACAAAACACGTACACGGGTGCAACGAATCAACAATGGAAATTTGTTGCCGTAAGCAATTAATACGAGATAGTCATAGTTTGTGTCAAATGCTAAATAACCCTTTCAAGTCCATATATGACTTGGAAGGGCTATTTTTTTGTGCATTTTTTTTTAATGGCTGGATAGAAAGCGTTCGCAATGTTGCTAAAACTGCTATACTTAGCCAAGCAATGCAGTGCAGATAAGAAAATCTGGTATTGTCTCCTTGCAGGCGGCAAATGTACCCTAAGGAAGAAGTTGTACCTTCACTGTGAAGAAAAGCCCGTTGTATCATGAAATGACTATAATATAACTTAAAAATGTAAGCGCTTGATTAGAAAAAGGGGGGAGTACATTTGAAGCTCCTATGGTCCAAATTTTCACCGATGTTCCGCAGATTTTTAATCTCCTACTTAATCATTCTCATGATCCCGCAGATCGCCGGATATGCCTCTTACAGGGCATCTATTGATGCGGCCCGGGCAAGCTCAATTGAGAACAGCCTGAAATCCCTCAATCTTGGCAAAGAAATCATCGAACGAAATCTGCTTCAGGTGGAGGCATTCACCAGACAACTCGCAATTAATCAGGATCTCTATCGTTTGATTGCTGATCCCAAGCCGCTTGATGTATACAACGTGTATGGCATAGGCCGCATGCAGCGCAGCCTGTCCATGTACAGCAGCACAAACGAATATTTATCTCATTTTTTCATTTATATCCCTAATTACAATGTCATCATTACACCCACTACGGTGTATTACAGACCTGAGCATTATTATGCAGCCAATGCACTTGAGGGCATGACCTATGAGCAGTGGAGCGCAAATATTTTGAAAAAGCCGCATTTCAACGAAATGATTCCACTCCGAAATTACAAACGCGAAATAAGCAACAATGTCATTACTACCGTGCCGGCTATTACATTTCTGCAATCGTTGCCGCTCAACAGCTTTAACAAACCGCAGGCAACGATTGGTGTGTTGATCAATGAAGATAAAATGGCTAATTTGACCCAGCATATTGTGGATCAGTATGGCGGGTGGACGCTGGTTCGTGATGCTGAAGGGAATGTTATCTTTTCACGCGGCATAGCACAGGCCGAGGCACAGCGTCTGGCGAAAAATCACAATAGCGCTGCCAGACAGGTGCAGCCGATCGAGGGTGGACGATTACTCTTATCCATAGAGTCGGGTCAGAATGGATGGAGCTATATGGCAGGTATTCCAGAGAAAGCACTCATGACCAATGCAGATCAGATCAAACAAGTCACGCTTGCGTTCACGGTGGCGACACTGGTGCTTGGACTCGCATTTGGACTGGTGTTAGCTTACCGCAACAGTGCGCCTATATATAAATTGCTGTCTGTATTCCGTGAGCAAACGAATGAGCCCACGGGTAAAAGACGCAACGAATATGATTTTTTGGCGAGCCATATTCATCATCTGATTGCCAACAATCACTCGCTCGAGAATGCACTGAATGAACAGATTCCACTGCTGCGGGACGGCTTCATTAAACGGATGCTTACGGGCGAGTTCTATACGACAAGAGAACTGGAGGCCATCTCTTGTCAGACTCAGATTTCACTACAGAACACGCAAGGCATGACGGGACTGCTCAAAGTCAATGGTTACGCGAGCTTGGATAGCGAGGAAATTATTCAGGAGCTTGGTGTGGCGAAGCTGATTGTCCGGCAGACAATTACAGATTGGAACGCCGAGGTGCTTTTGACTGACTGGGGGACGGATCAGATTGCGTTTATCTGTCCCTTCTCTGACCAACCGCTGAAACAATCCATGCATCATTGTGAGTTCGAACTGGAACGGCTGAGAGAGCTGATCTATAAAGACTACCGCATATCAACAACGATAGGCACAGGAGCAGCATATGAGGTATGGAATGATGTCGGACGTTCATTTGATGAGGCGAAGCAGGCGATGGAATATGCCATCCATTGCGGGGCAGATCAACTTATCAAATTTGAAGATACACTCAAGGAAAATGAAATGTATTATTATCCGATTGAATCGGAGCAGCGCCTGCTGAATACGGTCAAGGCGGGTGAAGTGCAGGAAGCGCTTCGCATTCTGGACCACCTGTTTGTGCGGAATTTTGAAGAACGAGAGCTTTCATATGAGATGGTACAGCAGTTCATTATGGAATTAAAGGGCACATATCTGAAGCTGGATGAGTCCAAAATCAAACTCGATGATTCGTTTACGAATGAGTATAAAAGCTGTGTCGCAAGCATCCAGAGCACCGATTCCATTCACGCATTACGTGGCAAATTCAAACGTCTGACCGAAGAGATGTGTACGGAGGTTGTCAAAAAAAGATCATCCACTCATGCCGATACTGTTCAAGAAATCATGAGTTACATTGAAAGGAACTATGGAGATGCGAATCTGACCATCTACCGCATCGCCGAATATATGGGGAAATCCGAAAAGTTCATCTCCCAGTTATTCAAAGAGCATACAGGAGAGAATCTTTCTGATTACGTGGAGCGTATCAGAATCAATGCAGCGTCAGGACTTCTCCGGGAGAGCGGTCAAACTATTGATGAAATTGCACTGACTACAGGTTATAATAGCGCGCATTCATTCCGCAGAGCATTCAAACGTGTACGCGGCATTTCACCGAGTGTATTTCGTAAAATGGACAATCAGAGCGGCTAATGTACCATCCGCTATATGAAGCCTTTTCGTGTAATGTACCTTAAATGTCGAGATGTACCTTTACCTCCATTCACGGTCAAACGTATGATTACAGCACAAAGAAAGCGCTACCATTTAAGGTTTTCCGAGTGGCGTGAACTTGATCATAAGGTACCGTTGACTGGGGGGATGATTCTGAGAACAATAACGACTAGTGAAGGCAAGTCTGATGTGAAGGAGCGCGGGCGATCTACACTAAAGCATGCGCTGTCCAGAAGTTTCAGGAGGCACTGGCAGTTGTACCTGCTTGTTTTGCCTCCGGTGCTGTATTTTATCATTTTCAAGTATGTACCGATGGTGAACACTGTGCTTGCATTTAAAGATTATAACGTTATCAAAGGTATTTGGGGCAGTCCGTGGGCTGGGACAAAGTATTTCGAGATGTTATTCCAGAATCCCGCATTTGTGATGTTGATCAAAAACACACTATTGATTTCGTTCTACAGCCTGATTGTCGGATTTCCCATTCCGATTTTACTGGCGCTGGCTCTGAATGAGATTAAAAACATCCGCTTCAAGAAAACCGTGCAGCTGGTCACCTATGCTCCTTATTTCATATCCACAGTGGTTATGGTGTCGATCATTATGCTTTTTCTATCGCCAAGACTGGGGATCGTGAACACGATTGCAGGTGCACTTGGATTCGAGGCAGTGAATTTTCTGGGGAATCCAGACATGTTTCGCTCTATATATGTCTTCTCGGACGTGTGGCAGAGCATGGGGTATTCTGCGGTCATCTATTTGGCGGCGCTGGCGGGTATTGATCCCTCTTTATACGAAGCCGCCAAAGTGGATGGAGCCAGTCGGCTGCAGAAGATCATTAATGTAGATTTGCCGGGCTTACTCCCGGCGGCTGTCATTATTTTGATTTTGAGTGTCGGCAATATTATGGCGGTAGGCTTTGAAAAAGTGTATTTGCTGCAAAATCCGCTAAATCTGTCTGCTTCGGAAATCATCTCAACCTATGTTTATAAAATGGGTCTGTTAAACGCCAATTACAGCTTCGCTACAGCGGTAGGTTTGTTTAACTCTCTAATCAACCTCATTCTGTTATTAGCGGTCAACGCAGCTGCAAAACGGCTGTCCAACACAAGCCTATGGTAAGCACACGGGAGGGAGGAGACTTGGAAGATGGCTAACGTAAACACTCAGGCCGGACGTCCGGGAAAGAACAGAAACACCGTAATCCGAGAATCAATGGGAGACCGCCTGTTTATTACCTGCATCTACATCGTTCTGTCACTCGTGCTGGTTGTTGTGCTGTATCCCTTAATCTACATCGTCAGCTCGTCACTGAGCAGTCCGTCAGCGGTATCGTCGGGTAAGGTATGGCTGTGGCCGGTTGATCTGTCACTAGAAGGATACAAGGCCGTTCTGCGCAATGAGCAGGTGCTGACGGGGTACGCCAACTCCTTGTTTTATACAGCGGTGGGCACGTTTATCAGCGTAGCCTTGACCATCATGATTGCTTATCCGTTGTCCAAAAAAACCTTTGTTGGACGCAGCACACTTATGATTTTTATTACTTTTACGATGCTTTTTGCCGGTGGTTTGATTCCGACCTATCTTGTTGTCAAGTCTCTGGGGTTAATTGATACAAGGTGGGCGTTGCTGATTCCTAATGCGATCTGGGTATGGCAGGTTATAATCGCACGAACCTTTTTCCAGAATTCCATCCCGGATGAGCTGTCAGAGGCGGCTGACATTGATGGCTGTAGCGATATTCGCTTTATCTTCAGTGTTATTTTGCCACTTGCCAAGCCGATTGTGGCTGTATTGTCACTGATGTACGCCGTCGGACAGTGGAACGCCTATTTCGATGCATTGATTTATTTGAAATCACAGTCGCTCTACCCGCTACAGCTGATATTACGAAGCATTCTTATTTTGGGCAGCTCAGGCAATATGGACGCTTCAGAGATGATCAAGCAGCAGCAGATGGCTGAATTAATGAAATATTCCCTGATCGTTATGGCGAGCTTGCCTGTTCTGATTATTTATCCATTCGTACAGCGGTACTTTGTGCAAGGCATGCTGATTGGTTCAGTTAAAGGGTGAGCTGCATTAACAACTTACATGAGGGAGAGGATTATATTGAGGAAATCGGGTGCATTGGTTTTAGCTTGTGTGCTGTTGTTTACGTTGGTACTGTCTGGATGCTCGTCGTCGGAGAAGGGAAGCAGCGAAGTGGAGGCTAACGGCAAAATTCCGATGAATGTATTTGTACACCAAGGCTCGGATATGAATCTGACCACGAACAAGTTCAGCAAGAAAATGGAGGAAAAGTTTAATATTCAGTTCAACTGGACGACGGTTCCGTTTGATGGTGCGGCTGAAAAAAGGCAGATTTCACTGGCATCAGGTGACTATCCAGACCTGTATTTACTTATTCCGTGGGTGGATCGGTTTTCACAGACTGACCTGTTGAAGTTTGGTCAACAGGGTGTTATCCTGCCGCTGAATGATCTTATTGATCAGCACGCACCGAATATCAAAAAGGTGCTGGAGAGCAATGACTACTATAAAGCGATGAATACGGCCACGGACGGCAAAATCTATGGATTAACCGGACTGAACGAATGCTTCCATTGTTCTTATCCAAACAAGATGTGGGTGAATACCAAGTGGCTGGATAAGCTCAATATGAAAGTCCCAACGACAACGGAAGAATTCAAGGAAATGCTGAAGGCGTTTAAAACGAAGGATCCGAACGGTAATGGTAAAGCTGATGAAGTGCCGCTCAGCGGTTCGACCGAAAACTTCGGTGTACACATTATTCCATATCTGATGAACGGCTTTATCTATGATGATGACCGTAATTATCTCATTTTAAATCAAGGCAAAGTTGAAATGGCAGCGAACAAACCCGAGTGGAAAGAAGGTCTGACCTATATTAAATCCTTGTATGATGAGGGTTTGATAGACCCGGGGGCTTTTACGCAAAATGTAGGCGCATTCAAGAAAATTGGTGATAATGCGGATGCACAGCTTCTCGGAGCAGGTGCGGCTATGCACCCATCCTTGTTCGTTACTACGGCCGAAGGCTCTCCGTATGGTAATGATTACAATCCGATTCCACCACTAAAGGGACCGCATGCAGAGTATGCAACCTATAATTATCCGGTTGATCCAGGAGCAACATTTGTATTAACCAACAAAGCGAGTGAAGAAACACAGATTGCAGCAATACAGATGCTGGATTACTTCTACACCCAGGAAGGGGGTATGGCTGCTTATCTGGGAGAAGAGGGCACAAGCTGGCGCAAGCCGGAGGAAGGCGAGGTAGCACTGAACGACCAGGTACAGCCGCTCTACAAGGCCATCCCGGTTCCATCGGGGGAAGAGCCACGCAATGACAGCTGGTCTGCATTGAGTCAGTACAATCATCACCGCGCTTATCGGGATGCCGAAGTACAGGGAACAGACATCTACGCTAACGATGGTTATGAACGTCGTCTATACGAAGCAACATTGTTAATGGAAGGTAAGGAGCCTAAAGAGGTGTTTCCGCACTGGGCATTATGGGTAGATCCGTCACTTGCGGATGAAACGAGCATGATGCAAACCAATATAAAGGACTACATTGATCAGAACGCACTTCAATTTGTAACAGGTGCAAAGAGTCTGGATAAGGACTGGGATGAGTATGTGAAAGGATTGGAAGGACTGAATATCAGTCGTTATCTGGAAATTATGCAATCGGCGTATGATGCATCATCAGTATCTTCGAAGTAGATAAAAAGGTGATGCAAAGAGGAAGACGGACTTCATTCGCTGAATGCGAACGAAGCCGTCTTTTCCTGGTTCCTGCATTGTGTTTGCCAAGTGAATGAAAGCTCAATACACTCGGTAGTTACCACTTAACGCAAGCATGGTGAAGAAATACAGGCAGTTATCGTAATAACGTCGTTTCCCTTGGCGGAGCGGTGTGTTCCAGAATCGCTTAACGAAAGAATCAGCATCAGGACCGTCAGCAGCAAGTGAGGCCATAGCATTGGTGGCCAGCAGGCCTACGGGGTGCAATGCGGGCTCGTTGAACGGTTCACCCTCAATGGTATAACGGCGGTAATCCGATACATCAATGTCGCTGAAGAAGGCTTGAATGCGATTAGACTGTTGAACCTGCCAAGGGTCCTTGCGGAACCATTCCCAGTCCAGTGCAACATTTGCTGCAACGCGATAGGCATCACTGTAAAAATGTCTGAAATCACCATGAAGCTGTACAGGGGCAGGAGTCCCGTCATAATTGGCGTATTCCGGCGAGAGTCCGGTAACAGGATGGCAGGCTGTACGCAGATAAGCACGGCTGGCTTCGGCAGCCTCTTTCCAGAATGTGCGATCCTGCTCATTCGCATACTGTGCAAATAATTCATAGAAATGGGGTAGGTGATAGGACGGATCACTGAAGGGCAACTCTGGAATAAACTTGATTAGTCGATTGCTTGGCTCCCACATCGGATCGCCCTCGCCTTGTTCCCCTTGATGCAGGCAGGCATGAAGAATTTTACGCGCCTGAGCTTGATAGTCATATGGCGCCGGACCGTCACCCCAGCGATTAGATGCAAAGAATAGCGCCATAGCAAAGAACTCTTCACCGTCTGGAGCAGGCCCCGGAGAGAGACGGGTTCCATCCGGCTTGCAATGCCAGGCAAAGTAGTCCTTATAACGACCCTCGGTATGCTGCATATACGTATACGCATAGTTCCAGAGGCGATCAAATTCATGCTTTTTATCCATCTGCACAGCCATCATCATGCCATAGGACATGCCCTCGGAACGAACATCGTCGTTTCCGGTGTCGAGCATATATCCTTTATCATCTCCGACAGGGTAATAGATTCGAGTATGTTCATCCCCGTAAAACAGATCATTCCATGTCTGCTCCAGCCTTGCTTTGATTTCGTCTTCACGATAACCGGATCTTTGAAAAAGATTAGCATATGTACCTGTATCATAAGCGCCTTTTCCTGTTATGTTCATAGGCTCCTCCTCTGATCTTGCTTTCATTAAACTATTTATTAAAGCGTTCTATAAGAAAGTATAACATCCGATATACTACTCAAATTAAAGCGTTCACATGGAAAATTATAGGTGTAACATTCCATCTATTTCCATATTGTGAGGTTGATGATATATTTATTCAAGTCCTATAGTTTATCAGGTTGTTGCTAAATTATGTAAGCGCTACACTCGGAGAGAAGGAGCCGCCTGATAGCGACATCATTTAGTTCTGGCTCCTTCATACGGTATGACTTGGAGTGTAAATTTTCGCTGGAAGGATGGTGAGCATGTAACATGATTGGCAATTCTGGAGATGTAGAACTGAATCAAGGAACCCATGCACCGCGTGACCCCGTACAAGTCGGAGTTTCATTAGTGGAGGCCGAATTCGATTACGATTCTCCAAGTTATCTGGACCTCATCGACCGCTCTCTATTAAGTGCGGGGAATAATACCAGATTGAAGAGAGTCATTGAAAAGGCAAAGCGAGGTGAACCTGTTGTTCTTGCTTTTATCGGGGGCTCCATTACTCATGGCGCTGGTGCAGCACCGATTCATCTCCAAAGTTATGCTTATCGCTCGTTTGAACATTTTCAAAGAATGTTCGCTCCACTGGGTAGCAACACCGTTCAGTTGATTAAAGCAGGTGTAGGCGGCACGCCCTCACAACTTGGCGTCATTCGATATGAGCGGGATGTGCTTAGGGACGGAAGTGTGCAGCCAGACATCGTCGTGATCGAATTCGCGGTAAACGATGCAGATGATGAAACGAGAGGTAACTGTTATGAAAGCTTAGTGTTGAAAGCGCTTGCTTCTGATAACCAACCCGCGGTCATCTTGCTTTTTAGTGTATTCGAGAACGACTGGAATCTTCAGGACCGGCTTGCTCCCGTAGGCTTTCATTATGATCTGCCAATGGTGAGCATGAAGGATGCTCTGGTAGAGCAATTTCGGAAGACAAAGGACGAGGGAAATGTCATAACCAAAGCACAATATTTCCATGATATTTATCATCCGACCAATGTGGGACATCGCATTATAGCTGATGCGCTGGCTAATCTGTTTCAAGTAACAGATCGTTCTCCTATGGATCAGGAAGAAAATGAACTGAACAGAGTTCCAATGATCGGGAATGATTATGTGAATGTACAGCTGATAGACCGAAAAAATGGTGAACTGATTGCCAGAATCGACTCAGGCAGCTTCCGTCACATCGACACCGAGCTGCAAATGGCGGAGATGGATGATCATGATTACGCAACACCACTTTTTCCGAATAACTGGATGTATGTGCCGGATGACAGGGCAGAGGTCCAAGGCTTCAAACTGCATTTGCGGTGCAGTCGTCTCATTCTGATCTTCAAAGACTCCGATAGCGATGTATTCGGAACAGCTCATATTAAGGTGGATGGTGAGCTTGCCCAACAAGCTGATCCGCATAAAGTGAACTGGACACATTGTCATGCGATGCTTCTGTTCAGTAACCAAGAGGCCGCTGATCATATCATTGAGATCGACATGGCACCAGGACATGAGGATAAACAGTTCACTATTTTGGGCTTCGGATATGTTCAATAAAGGAAGTCTGGCATGGACGCAAACGAATTATGCTAACCGTGAAGGGAGTAGGACCAATGATAGCTTCAGCATCAGCGGGTTTCGATCAGTATCGCGATCATATTACGCGAGGCAAGGTCGAAACAATCGAGTATGATTCCAGGACAGTAGGTATCGTGCGCAAAGCAATGGTGTACACACCGCCGGGCTTTTCCTCTGAGCAAACCTATCCTGTGCTCTATCTGTTGCACGGTATTGGAGGAGATGAGACGGAGTGGCACACTCACGGTTCTCCTCAGATTATTTTGGACAACCTGTACAGCGATAATCTTATCCAGCCGATGATTGTCGTTTGCCCGAATGGGCGCGCAATGATCAATGACCGGGCAGAGGGCGACTTGTTTGATCCTGAGAAAATTCGTGCATTCGAAAGGTTCGAGTCGGACCTGATTCAGGATCTCATTCCACATATCGAGTCCCGCTACCCGGTAGATGAAACAAGGGATATGAGAGCCATTGCCGGCTTGTCCATGGGAGGAGGACAGTCTCTAAACATCGGACTCCGTAATCTGGAATATTTCGCTTGGGTTGGAGCTTTCTCGGCAGCGCCGAATACGAAAACCCCCGAGGTGCTGATATCGGAACCGGATAAAGCCTCGTCGCTACTGTCCTTATTGTGGGTGTCATGCGGAGATCAGGATAATCTCATTCAGATCAGTGTTGATCTTCATGAATACTTGAAGCAGCAAGGTGTGCCCCATATTTGGTATGAGGAAAGCGGGGGACATGACTGGCCAGTGTGGAAAAATGATTTATATCTTTTCTCACAACGTCTATTTAAGTAAACCAAAAAAATTAAAATCCAGGAGGTTTTTCGTTATGTTCAAATTCGGCAAAAAATTGATGACTGTTGTTCTTGCAGCTTCCATGAGCTTTGGTGTATTCGCCGCGACTACAGGCGCTACAGATTACTGGCAGAACTGGACAGATGGTGGAGGTACAGTGAATGCTGTGAACGGCTCAGGCGGAAATTACAGCGTAAACTGGCAGAATACCGGAAACTTTGTAGTTGGTAAAGGCTGGACATACGGTACTCCTAATCGCGTAGTTAACTACAATGCTGGCGTATTTTCGCCATCCGGCAATGGTTATCTGACGTTCTACGGCTGGACTCGAAATGCACTTATTGAATATTATGTGGTGGATAACTGGGGCACATACCGTCCGACAGGAACTTACAAAGGTACGGTGAATAGTGACGGCGGCACCTATGACATCTATACAACGATGAGATACAACCAGCCATCCATTGATGGATATTCAACGTTCCCGCAATACTGGAGTGTTAGACAATCCAAACGTCCGATCGGTGTGAACTCCCAAATTACATTCCAGAATCACGTAAATGCGTGGGCGAGCAAAGGTATGAACCTTGGCAGCAGCTGGTCCTACCAGGTTCTGGCAACGGAAGGATATCAAAGTAGCGGTAGTTCGAATGTGACTGTTTGGTAAGCGTTATCATTATGATAAACTCCAGCAAGGCAGGTCTGTGATCTGTCTTGCTCTCTATTCCAGTTTCAAAATCAAAGGAGACATACAGATGAGAAAGTGGCTTATATTTCTGCTCATCGCAGCAGTTGCCGGTTTGAGTGCTTGTTCTACGAGCGGTAATACCACTGTAAGCGATGATCTTGTGCTGGTTGAGGGCGGAGCATTCAAAACCAGTAAATCCAGCTATTCGGACAAAAACGTTACACTGTCTGACTTTTACATTGGTAAATATGAAGTGACGCAGAAGCAGTGGATGGACGTTATGGGGGACAACCCCTCCGGCTTCAAAGGCGAAGAAAGGCCAGTTGAAAGAGTGACCTGGTATGATGCAATTGAATATTGCAATGCACGGAGCATCAAGGAAAATCTGAAGCCGTATTATACGATTGATAAAGAAACAACGGACCCTGACAATAAAAATGAAAATGATAATATAAAATGGACTGTCACCATCAATGAAGGCGCGAATGGGTATCGTCTGCCAACTGGAGCAGAGTGGGAATATGCGGCGAGCGGAGGACAGAAAAGTCAGAATTTCACTTATAGCGGAAGCAATAATCCGGACGAGGTTGCATGGTACTGGATGAATGCTGGAGAAAAACCGCTTACAGGAGATTGGAACTGGCCTGCAATCGAGAACAATCGGAATCAAACCAAGCCAGTGGGTCAGCAAAAGGCAAACGAGCTAGGAATTTATGATATGTCTGGGAATGTGAGAGAATGGTGCTGGGAATGGCACAGTCATCCAGAAACACCGGAGAACACCTGGAGAATTAGTAAGGGGGGCGGCTGGGTCAGCAGTGTGAATACGGCGGAGATTTCATATCCGGGCAAATTTGATGCAAATGGTTTGGGTCCCGACCAGGGATTGCGAGTGGTACGTAGTAAATAACACGGCCTCTTCGGTTAACGAAAGGCCTTTTGGCATAAGATGTCTTGCTGGGACAACATCTTTAAAAGTGAATATCTATTCTTTAAACTTTGCTATGGTTCATGCTTCAGGCTGGATATAAAATGGAAATACCAACCATGTAAGCGCTTTACATAAGCGAGGAGGCTGAATAATAGCAATATGCTGCATGATCTGAATGACGTTTCCTATCCTTTGTTAAATGGTTGGAATCAGTGATGGAGGTGTATGATGAAGAGGAAAACATGGTTCACATTAATGGTATCGGGAGTGGTTTCATTATTTATTTCAGTAAGCGCTTTCGCAGGGTATGTATTTTGGGAGCCGCTAACGTATCACAATCCAAGCACATGGCAGAAGGCAGATGGGTACTCCAACGGCTCGATGTTCAATTGTACATGGCGAGCGAACAATGCTAATTTTACTAATGACGGTAAGCTGCGTTTGAGTCTGACAAGTCCTTCAAACAACAAGTTTGATTGTGGTGAGTATCGGTCAACGAATACTTACGGGTATGGTCTGTATGAGGTCAGCATGAAACCTGCTAAAAACACAGGAATTGTATCCTCCTTCTTTACGTATACGGGACCAGCCCATGGCACACAATGGGATGAGATTGATATTGAGTTTCTTGGCAAAGACACTACCAAAGTACAATTCAATTATTATACAAACGGTGTAGGAAATCATGAGAAAATTGTAAATTTGGGCTTCGATGCGTCCCAAGGGTTCCATACGTATGCGTTTGATTGGCAGCCTGGACATATCAAGTGGTACGTGGATGGTGTGCTCAAGCATACAGCTACAACGAACATTCCAAAGACACCAGGTAAAATCATGATGAATATCTGGAACGGAACAGGTGTTGACGGCTGGCTTGGATCGTATAATGGGGTTAACCCGCTGCATGCAGAATATGACTGGGTGAAATATACGAGCAACTGATTAAGGTTGAGCTGCGTGCGACGTTTCGAGCATGCACAACAGAGGAGCGGAGTTTATCCGTCATCCTCTGTTTTTTATTTTCAGATTGAGTTGAATTCATGCCATAATTGGATAGGATATGATACTTTACATAACTAAAGAAACGTAAGATGATGAGGGAAAAGGGTAAATTACAACTTCACTTGGAGAGGATGGAAATACATGTTCAGTAACGAAAACCGAACTCAAGCATCCGAGCAGTTAATTGAGCTGTTAGGACAACCATATGATGCCAAGCAGATACAAGCTATACTGGAACCTTTCGGTGTAAAAAGAATAACGAAACCGGATAGTCCTTTTCAAGATGACATCATCTGGTCTGTCAAGGCATCTGTTCGAATTGATGTGTATCGCTCCCCGAAAATCAACAAGCTAACCGGACGTGATGATCTCTCTGGCGATCAGTGGGTCGTTGGAGCTATTTTATTTCTTGCACCAGGATCGGATGATCGTATTAAAAAACCGTTTCCCGGACAACTGCCCCAAGAAATAACGATGAATGCAGCACCTGATGAATGGATCGAGGCATATGGTCAGCCGGATATTTATGAGCAGGGTGACTGGCTTGGCGGCAGCGGCCCCTATCTGGCTTGGCGCAAGTCCGGAATCAATATTTCTGTTGAGTATGAAACCGATGAAGACACCCGTGTGCTCACTTGTGTGAAGTTCTGTCTGATTGGCTGTATGGGTGCATGGAAAAGCGATTATCCGGAAGTGTTTGCTCCTTGATAAGCAAGAAAGAGAACAGTGAGACATTATATACATTGTACTAATACAACATCCGTATTCACTTTTTAATATCCTAAATTAATGCAATAAATGTTGCAATATTAGTATGGGCATACATGCAGGTGATTCATTATGATGGACTCTGTAGACAACATCATTACATAGACAGGGGGACACACAAGTTGAAAACAAGCAAGAAGAGGAAGATTGGCGGTTTGGCTTTGGCAGGAATGTTCGCGCTTTCAGCAGTTCTGAGCGGCTGTAACAGTGGAGCAAGTAAAGAGGCTGCGTCAGGCACACCGAGCGCACCAAGTACGGCACTGGAGATGAAGGACGGGAAATATGATCCACCAGTGAGCATCACCTATTTGCGCCCATGGGGACCGGATGTGAAATTCAAGTCTGGTGAAGACCAGGATAATAACGTGCATACTAAATGGGCCAAAGACAAGCTGGGCATTGAATTGAAAAATCAATGGGTATCCCCATCCACCAACAACGCGTTTGAGACGAAGCTTCGTCTGTCTCTTGCTTCCAATGCAGAGATGCCGGATATCATTTCGTATCGTGGTGAATTCAATCTGGTGCGTGAGCTGATTGAAACGGGAAAATTCGTGGATGCGGGAGAATTGTTCGATAAATATGCAAGCGACACCTGGAAGGCTGCCGTTAATGAAGATCCTTCGGTATGGTATCCTTACATGCAGGATGGCAAACGGATTGGTATTCCGATTCTGGATTACTCCTACAACGGTGATCCAGTGATGTGGATTCGTGAAGACTGGATGAAAAAGTTTAATTTGCAAGCTCCAAAAACGCTGGCTGATCTTGAAGTAATTATGGAAACGTTTACGAACAAAGACCCGGATGGTAATGGTAAAAAGGATACCTATGGTCTGACAATTGGCTTCAAAAACTGGCTGAATACGTGGATGTCAGATGCAGGCTGGATCTTTGGAGCATACGGCACGATGCCAAATCAGTGGAATCTCAAGGACGATGGAACGTTGGAATACGGTTCTGTGAATGCAGGTGCGAAACAAGCTCTTGCTACACTGCATGACTGGATGAGCAAAGGATACATCCCGGAAGAAGCGGGTGTATATGACGAAACCAAGGCAGCGGAAGAGTTCACAGCTGGTAAAGCAGGTATCGTGGTTGGACCACACTGGATGCCGGCATGGCCGCTGGAAGATGTGAAGAAAAACAATCCTGAGGCAGAGTACAAAGCGTATCCGATTCCGTCCGGTCCAGATGGAAAAGCAGGCAGACACGGTACATCCAACGGTAACGGTGTAATCCTGATTAACAAAGACATGAAAAACCCTGAAGCATTCTTCACGTATCAGAATTATCTGTTTGACAACTACGCCAATCCAAAAGCTGGCGGTGAATTCGAGCATGGCTTCGCTGAAGGCTATGACTGGGCAATGAAGGACGGCAAACCAACAACGGATGCCAGTGTGACAGGCGGTTTTGCACCTGAGAAGTACACATTGACATTTGATGGCGCGCGTATTCCAAGCCTGAGTATGACAACACTTGCCAAGCTGGCAAACGGAGAAGAAGCAACTACACCATTTGAGAAAAAAATGCAAACAGGTGTACCTCAACCGATGCTGGAAGCTGCAAAAATTGTTCTGGATCAGAAGGATATTGTGATGAACCAAATGTTTACTGGATCACCAACCATGACGATGCAGATGAACAATGATATCTTGACCAAAATGGAAAAAGATACGTTCTCTCAAATTATCTATGGCAAAGCTCCAATTGACGCATTTGACACGTTCGTAGAGAAATGGAAATCTTCTGGCGGCGATCAAAGCACGAAGGAAGTCAATGAGTGGTACCAATCCGTAACCAGCGGCAAATAAGCTGGAAGGAAGGTAGTGTAACAGAGTAAAAGAGTAGAGGCCTTGCTGGAGTGATCCGGCAAGGTCTCTTGCTGTCATAATCTTTTACAAAGGAGGAGTTGGTTCGTAGTGTTTCCATCTGACAGTAAAGTACCCTTGGAATACTGTTCATCAGACGGGCAGGTTCTCTCTGTATTCCTGCGGAGTCAGATCGTAGAACTTCTTGAACACCCGGATGAAATACGCCGTGTTGTTGTACCCGACAAGCTCTGCAATTTCAAAAACCTTGGAGCTGGACGAGCGCAAATAATAAGCGGCTTTCTCCATACGCAGTCGGTAGACATAGGCGGTCAACGCCTCACCCGTCTCGGTCTTGTACACTTTGGACAAATATACCGGGTGCAGGTGAACATGATCGGCAATGGCCGGGAGTGAGACATCGGAAGCGAGATGCTGATCTACAAAGCTTTTGACACTTCGAACGATGGTGCTGTGATTGTCCTTCAGCTCTTGTTCAGCATCCTCGCTGATGGAATACAGTGTTCGTATGGACCAGTCCTTCAGCTGCTGCGCTGTGGCATATACTGGAGCCTGGAAGTACTTATATGTTTCGGTAGGAAGAACAGAAGAAACCTGTTTTCCATTCTTATGAATGATATAAGCGAATGCTCCGGCTAAAGCATGGTAGACCTCGATGGTTGTTTCAGCAATGTCGTGATGCTGCCCGGACTCCAGCAATTCTTCAAAAATAACACCGATTTTCTGTTCGACGGCATCGAATCGGCCCGCTTCCAGCAGACTGATCAGTGTCGGCGGGTTATACAGAGAGCGAATAGCAGGCAATGGGTGTACATCCTTATCATCTGATGCAGTGATAAACAGTCCCTGTGCCTGACCCATACGCTTCCGCATGGACCGAACCGCACTTTCGTAGATGGCCCCAATCTCGTAAGGGAACCTGCCCCAATGAGAGACGGAGATGGAGATCGCTCCTTTGAGGTAGAGCTGAACATTGGTTTGAATCTGAGCCGCATAATGCTCCAGCAGCGTCTGGGGTTTCTCCTCTTTGTTCATGTTCTGCAAGGCGCCCTTTTTAACACTGACCAGAACCACGAGATAATCATGCACGTCCCGTGTGTGCCAGATGTGAAAATGATGCTGCATCACTTCACTGATGATATTGCTGATCGCATATTGCATCAATGACAGATCGCGATCTCCCATCTCGGAAAGATGCTCCTCCATGCGAATGACCAACATGCCTAGTTCCTCCCCAATGGAGTAGGGGAGCTCCAGAAGCTCCAGCTTGTCCGCCAGTGCGGAAGGGGAGTAGGTCTTGCCTGTAAGTAATTCATGAAGCATGGTGGACTGCAGCAGTGGCAGATTATCCTGAAACGCATGCAAAGCCCGTTGATAGGAGGCCGCAGTTTCCCATTTCTGCTTGATTCGGTCCACCAGGCGCTGCACAGTTTCAATCAGGTCTTCATCACTTACAGGTTTCAGCAAATAATCAAAGCTTTCCTGAGCCATCGCTTGCTTGGCATATTCAAAATCGGCAAAGCCGGACAGTAAAATTGTTTGCACATGTGGCCACTTCTCATGAATGGTCGTAATCAGATCAATACCGGACATCTCCGGCATACGAATGTCAGTAATCACAATATCTATATCATGATTCTCCATAATCTCAAGTGCAACAGCCCCGGATAACGCCTCATGTACTGTACTGATTCCGCAGCTTTCCCAAGGGATTGTCTCAGCCAGTGTTTCTACAACGGATCGCTCATCGTCTACTAACAAAATTTGTAACATGTACTTCACCTACTCGTTGATATTGTTGTACCATGTGATGCTCACTTTGACTCCGCCGCGTGACCCATGTTCATAACTCAGACCCGCTCGTTCACCATACAAAAAAGACAAACGCTGATGAACATTCCAGGTCCCGCATCCCATACTTCCATCAAGCGGTTTGTGCAAATTATTTGTTAACTCTTGCATCTGATTTTCTGTCATACCCCGTCCGCTGTCCTCCACAGTTATCGTGCTCAATTCATCCGTATGATGGCCTGTTATCGTGATATGTCCGTCTTCAGTTCGTGGTTCGATACCGTGAATGATAGCGTTCTCAACGATAGGCTGTAACGTTAATCTAGGTATTCTCATATGCAGCATATCATCAGGTATATCAATCGTATAATGCATGCGTTCCAGCCGGAGCTCCTGTATTTCCAGGTAGTTTTTCACCATCGTAAGCTCTTCCTTGATCGTTGCCTGATCATTCTCTGATCTCGTTATGTAACGGTAATATTCGCCCAGGTTAAGCGACATCGCCACAACAGCCTTTTCATTTTTCATCCGCGCCATATTTTTGATATAGAAGAGACAGTTGTACAGAAAATGCGGATTAATCTGTGATTGCAGCTGCTTCAGCGTAGCTTCACGTCTTCTAAGCTGCTCCTCATATACATTCTCGATCAGCTCTTGAATCCGCTGGGCCATGATGTTAAATCGTGCAAATAACAAGCTGAACTCATTACGAGATGTATAATGCAAACGAACGGAAAAATCTCCAGTCGATAAACGATTCGTGCCCTTAACGAGCTGAAGCAGTGGAAGCTGCACACTTCGATACAGCACATACAGCACAACGACACTCATTGCAATCAATACCGCGATGGAAGCATAAAAGAGGTTACGGCTGTTCGTAATGGGCCCTAAAATCTGCTGCATCGGTACATAATCCACGTAGTACCATCCAAGACTGCCCGATTGAATATACGAGACATAGTACTCCGTGTGGTCCAGAGTGGTGGTGAATCCCCCTTTGCCCGATAGTGTCATCTCTTTGAGCTTGGACTGAACCGCATTCAGGGTGTCATTCGCTTTGCTGTTGCTGATTAAGCCCAGTTCGGGATGGAACATAAAGGGGTCACCTTTATTATTAAGTTTATTCTGATCGAGCATGTTGATTAAATGGCGTACTGGGAAGCTGATCTTTGTGATGAGTCGGGATCTTCCTGGTGTATCCATAGCTGTTGTGGGGTCCGTTGTGTACCACTCAAACTGCTCATGCGTGTAGGCCCAGGATTTTGAAAGCGGCTTGGAAAATTCATCCTTCCTATATGGGATATAAGCATAATAATCCGTGGAAATGACTTTTTGCAACCTTGGAAAATACAGTGTAATCGTCGAATGCCATTTGCTGGCGGCGTTATACAGATTCATTTTTTCAAGAATAGCGCTTCCAACCTTGACACGTTCATAAGGAACATCCTTGTAATCTGGACGCTGATATTCCTGAATGCTGGAGTCCTGTCCAATAGACATACCGTAGAGTGATAATTGGTATATATTGGATTCTACTGAGTCGGCAAAAGTGGAGAGATGATTCATCGTGTTGTTCTGAATTTCATGTTTAATCACACGTACACTCTCCCGATTCGAGTAAGTGTAGAGGAACAGCACCAGGACAAGCAGCACCACAAAGAGCAGCGTAATTTTGGTAAAGACATTCAGACGAGCGAACAATGCTTAACCTCCTCAAGTCATTAAAATATTGATATCGTTGTTGCAATATTAGGATATAGATCCCTAATAACCGTTGCTATAATTTTAATATACAAGTTCATATCCACTTGTAAAATACAAAATTTAGAACATGGGGGATGTAGGGGTGAAGGAACATACGTTAGAGACGCCTCGTAAGGGGAGAGCCGCCAAGGTTAGACAGCGCTGGAATATGCAACGGAATTGGTCCTTGCATATGATGCTTGTACCGGCAGTTTTGCTGGCTGTTATTTTTCAGTACATACCAATGGGCGGTATTGTCATTGCCTTTCAGGATTTTAAACCTTACCTCGGATTTACCGAATCCAAGTGGGTAGGTTGGGATAACTTCAAGTATTTATTTTTGTATCCAGACGTAGGTCAGGTTATCTGGAACACACTGGTCATTGCATTTTTCAAAATTATTGCAGGCCTCGTTGCTCCATTCCTGTTCGCCATTTTGTTGAATGAGGTTCGTTTGACTGCTTTTAAAAGGGTCAGCCAAACGCTCGTATACCTGCCGCACTTTCTGTCCTGGGTTATCCTTGGCGGGATTTTGCTGGATATTCTCTCTCCGCAGGGAGGCATGGTCAACCAACTGATTGTTGCCCTGGGCGGAAAACCGATATTCTTTTTGGGAGATGGAACATGGTTTCGGATAACACTGATTGTAAGTGATGTCTGGAAAGAGTTTGGCTTTGGTACAATCGTATTTCTGGCCTCGCTGTCCGGCATTAATCCTGCACTGTATGAAGCAGCTGAGGTGGATGGAGCGAATCGCTTCAAGCAGACGCTGCACATTACGATTCCTGCACTGATGCCGATCACAATTGTACTTATGACACTCTCCATCGGTAACATTCTGAACGCAGGCTTTGATCAGGTGTTTAACCTGTACAATCCGCTCGTTTATGACAAAGGCGACATCATTGATACGTTTGTATACCGTCTTGGTATCCTGAACGGCAAGATGAGCTTTGCTACTGCTGTAGGACTTTTCAAATCTGTCGTGGCTACCATTCTGATCGTTATCTCATATCGTATGGCTTACAAATTAGCGAACTATCGTGTGTTCTAGAGAGGAGAAAAGGGCTTGTATTACAAAACTAGAGGCTATCGAATATTCAGTGTTGCCAATTATATTTTCCTAGGCGTGCTATCCGTGCTTTGCATTTTGCCAATCATTCATATTTTGGCCGTATCGTTCAGCAGCATGGCCCCGGCTTCGTCGAATCTGGTCGGCTTTTGGCCAATCGGCTTTACGACAGATGCATATGTGAAGACGTTTGGTAATTCTAACTTCATCAATTCGTTGCTCGTTTCGGTGAAACGAACAGTGATTGCTACTATTATCGGTATGGTCATTATGCTGATTACTGCATTTCCGCTGTCAAAGGAGGATATTAACTTCAAAGGCCGCTCCATCTACACCTGGTTCTTTGTATTCACAATCCTGTTCAGCGGTGGTCTGATCCCAAGTTATATCCTGATCCAGAAGCTCGGTTTGATGGATACCATCTGGGCGCTGGTGCTTCCTGGAGCCTTGTCCGTATGGAATGTCATTCTGATGATGAACTTCTTCCGAGGCTTGCCTAAAGAACTGGAGGAAGCAGCATATCTGGATGGTGCAGGTCATATTAAAACGCTGGCGCTGGTCTACATTCCGCTGTCCATGCCAGCGATTGCTACACTTTCCTTGTTCACCATGGTTGGTCAATGGAACTCCTGGTTCGATGGCATGATCTATATGTCCGATGTCAAAAATTATCCACTGGCCTCCTTGTTGCAGACCATTATCGTGCAGCAGGACCTCAGTAAAATCAACGTTGATCCGTCCATGCTGGAAAATGTATCACAGCGTACGGTTCGTGCAGCTCAGATCTTCA
Organism: Paenibacillus barcinonensis; assembly: GCF_003217495.1. GTDB lineage: Bacteria > Bacillota > Bacilli > Paenibacillales > Paenibacillaceae > Paenibacillus > Paenibacillus barcinonensis. The sequence continues at coordinate 97,006 of NZ_QJSW01000010.1, forward strand.
TCGGAGCGCTGCCGATCTTGGTCATTTATCCATTCTTGCAACGCTTTTTTGTGAAAGGCATCGTAATCGGGGCAGTCAAAGAATAGGCTGCCCTGCAAGTGAAACACATTCGAGGGAGGAATATGGGTGAAAAAAGGATTGGCTTGTCTCGTAGCTGGAAGCATGATCGTTTCATTGGCAGCTCCGGCTACCGTTGGGGCAGAACAGGGTAAGCAGCAAACAGTAGCGGAGCAGGTGCAGGCGTCAAGCCTGCTTCTGACTCCGTACAAAGATCTGAAGGGTCATTGGGCCGAAAGCGCTGTGATGCGTATGCAGGACATGGCAGTAACCAAAGGTTATACAGATGGTACCTTCAGACCCAGTGAGCGTATCAGTCGCGCCGAGTTTGTAGTGATGCTGGACCGAGCCTTTGGATTTGCAGGTGGGCCTGGAGCTACGTCGTTCGCAGATGTGAACGAGCAAGATTGGTATTATGATGCTGTCACACGGGCAAGTGGATCAGGCATCATTCAGGGAACGGATCATACACATCTCTCACCACAATTGCCGATCACTCGGCAGGATGCTGTTGTGATGGCAGATCGTGCGTTCCAGCTGTCAACAGGCAGTGAGGGTGAACATCTTGAGGGCACGTTTAAGGATGAGCAGGATATAGCTGACTATGCCAGAAAAGCGCTTGGATATTTCGTTCATAACAAAAATGTAAACGGATTCAACGGGAAGCTCGCCCCGCTTTCCGAGATTACACGAGCCGAAGCTGCCATGCTGATGTCATCCTTGATTGCAGATATTAAACGTGTTCCCGGCACATACGAATCCAAAGTGGTAGGTAATCTGGTCGTGCGCTCAGCGGATGTAACACTGAAAAATACGACCGTCAACGGCAATCTGCTCCTTACAGAAGCTATTGGTGAAGGCACAGTGACTCTTGAAGGTGTGACCGTAACTGGAACTGTCATTGTGAAGGGCGGAGGAAGCCATTCCATTGATATTCATAACTCTCAGCTGAATCGAATTGTAGTGGACAAAAATACAAGTCCGGTTCATATCGAGATGACAGGCACAACCCAGGTTGAGGAGATGCTGGTTACACGTAAAGCTACAATTGAGCTGTCGGCGGAGAGCTCCATTAATACATTAAAAGTAAGCAGCAAAGCTCGTCATACAGAGATTGATGGCAAAGGTAAAGTCAAGCTAATTGACGTAGATGCGGATAACGTATTGTTTAACGGGAAAGCAATTACACCTGGAAAACACAGTGATGCCAATACATCTGGTCCTGGTCAGACGGAGCAGCCTAAACCAAATGCAGCAGGCAATTCCGGCAGTGCTGGCGGATCTTCGAATTCGGGTGGACAGACACCATCGGTGCCAGGTACACCCGTGGGCGAGAAGCCGATCCCGGCAACTACAATTCCGGATGAGCAGTGGGAAATGGTCTGGAATGATGAATTCAATGGCTCAGCCGTAGATGCTTCGAAATGGACTGTTCAGGACACAGAGCTTGTTTATAATAATGAACTGCAATATTACAGCCCGAACAACACGCGAATCGTGAAGGACGGCAATCGCAACGTACTGCAGATTGAAGCGAAACGGGAGCAGAAGGGCAGTAAAAACTACACTTCCGGCAAACTGATTACGAAGGAAAAGGGTGACTGGACTTACGGAAAAGTAGTCGTGAGAGCCAAACTTCCCATCCAGCAGGGCATGTGGCCTGCGATCTGGATGATGCCTACCGATGAAGCTCATTACGGAGGATGGCCTGCTTCTGGCGAGATTGACATTATGGAGCTGCTTGGCGGACAAAACAAGGATCATGAAATCTACAGCACTATTCACTATGATTCGAAAAAAGCCGACGGCTCTCATGGGCATGATCAAGGTAAGTACACATTGCCACAAGGCGAGTCCTTTGCTGATGAATATCATGATTTTCAGGTGGAGTGGCTGCCCGGCATGATTCGCTTCTATGTAGACGGCAAGCTGCATCACCAGATCAACAACTGGCAGACAACGGCGGCAGGACAGCCGGAGAGCTACACGTTCCCTGCACCGTTTGACCGTCCGTTCTACCTCATTCTCAATCTTGCGGTTGGGGGCGACTGGCCGGGATCACCGGAGAATGAATTTGTGTCCGATAAGATGAAGGTAGATTTTGTGCGAGTATATTCGTATAAAAATATGAGTGAATGGCAGGACGTAACCTCTAGTCCAATTCAGCCTGAGAAACAGCGCGAACCGCAATTAAATGGAAACCAGATTTATAATGAACATTTCACACAAGGTTTGGATGCAAATGGTGTTCCTGCCGATTGGAAGTTTATTACGAATGCAGGCGGTGAGGGCAAGGTTGAAGTTATAGACGACGAGATGAAAGGCAAAGCAGCCAAAGTAACGATCTCTAACGCAGGAACGGAAAACTATTCTGTTCAATTAACCCAGATGCCGATGTATATACAGAAAGACAAGAAATATAAAGTTCAGTTCGATGCGAAAGCTTCTGCCAACCGGGTGATTCGTTCCAAAGTGACTCAATTCGAGAAAAGCTGGACGAACTATTCTGGCGAAAAGGAATTTCCAGTGACAACGGATTGGAAGTCGTACGAATATGAATTCAATATGCGAAATGGTTCAGACAATAATGCAAGGTTTGAATTTAACCTGGGCAAAACAGCAGGCGAAGTCTCGGTGACCAACGTGAGACTGATAGAGGTTGGGGATGCCGATCCGCTTACTGTAGAACGTAAAGCCTTGCCTGATGGCAACTACGTGTATAACGGTACATTTGATCAGGGTAAGCAGCGTCTTGGCTTCTGGAACACCAAGCTTCAATCGGGTGCTGAAGCGGATGTATCGGTCAACAACTTCTTGAAGTTCCCGATCATGGAAAGACAGCTTGTTGTAGACGTGAAACAAACGAATGGACAGCCAGAACAGGTAGCGGTCACTCAGCCCGAGATGAAGCTGGAGGGCAACACGTCTTACGGATTCTCCTTTGATGCCAAGGCGGATACGACAGGTGTGATGGATATCGGTTTATCCACCGCGGAGGGACATAACGTACAGGTTCATCAAGGACAGAAGATTCAGATCGGGTCTGATCTGAAAAACTATTCTGGTGAGATTGTCATCGGAGAGGGAGAAGCGACAGCAACCTCCGAATTAAAGCTTTTATTTGGCGGTGCTACGGGCAAAGTTTATGTTGATAATGTGCGGCTAACGAAACGTGGGAAACCGGTAACGCTCCAGAATTATACCCACATTCCTGCTGCCGATGCGTATATGATGCAGGGATTACAGCTCGAAAACTCGGACGAAGGCGGCAAACATGTCAGCTACATGGATGATGGCGATCTGCTACAATTCAAAATTACAGCAGCGAACGACGGTATGTACGGCTTCTCTACACGAATGGCAAGTGCGAAGGATAATGCAACGGTACGTTTTACGGTTAAAGATGAGAGTGGTATTGAAGTCGCAGGCACTAGTCTGGAGCTAGGAAATACGGGCGGATGGCAAAAATATAAAACCGTGTATCTGCCAGCGGTTTCCTTGCAAGCAGGAAAAACCTACTACGTGAATTTTGAAGGAAACGAGTATAATACACGCTGGCTGGACATTTCACAGAGTAAAGTGAAAAATGGTGGGCTGAATGCAGATGCCTCGGGGTGGATGCTGCCACAGAGCATAACAACAGCGACCTACAGCAATAGCGCGGATAATGGCCTAAGCATGACTTTATCTGGCACTACGGAGAATTGGTGGGACGACATCTTGCAACAGGGAGAGCAGTCACTCGAAGCAGGTAAAACGTATCGTCTGAGCTTCGACGCTTCATCATCCACAGCAAAAACGATGCAGGTTGTTGTGTCGAAGGCAGGTAGTAATGTAGACAAGTATTTAGAGCAATCGGCTGAACTAACAACAACCAAACAGCAATATTCGTATACCTTTGCGATGGGAGAGACTGGGGATGCATCAGCGTTATTAAACTTCGGTCTTGGTAAGCAGCCGGAGTTAGCAGGCGAGCATGTTGTATCAATTCAAAATGTAATGCTGTTTGAGGTGAATCCGGGTGCAGAAGAGGGCGGTCAGCCTGTACATGTCAACCTGTTGAAAAATGGTGATTTTGCGCAAGGAACTGCGGGTTGGTTCGCTTATGCGGCTGGTGACAAACCGGAAGACTTATCCATCAGTGCCGATAATCAGCAGCTAGAAGCCAAGATTGGTCAAGTGGGAGGAAATCCATGGGATCGCCAATTGATCCAGGAGGGCTTCGCAATGCAGCAGGGCTACACCTACAAGCTCACATTCAAAGCAAAAGCGGATAAAGCACGAAAAATGGGCGTTGGCATTGGTTGGGTGGACGTTGATGCAGGTTATAAATGGACTGGATTCTTCGGTGATCGAATGGATCTGAAGACGGAAGAACAAGAATTCACTTTTACGTTCCAAGCGACTGAAGCGAGTTATCCGAACAGCCGAATTGTGTTTGACATGGGGAATATAGATGGTGATGAGCAAGCAGACACCACCATTACGTTATCTGATGTTAGTCTGGTCAATATGGGGAAAACGAAATAAGTGTTTATGTATTCCTGAAGCATTCATTCGCTATTCTATTGAAGAAATGGTATAACTCAAAAAAGGGTAGAGCAGAGGAAACTTCTGACTTGCCCTTTTTGAGTCATTCAACTGCGACTTAGGTTTGCAGTTTTTTACGTTTGATGCGTAATAGGGGGTTCGTTCCATTGACAGATGAATGCGTTTTATTTTATTCTATAATATTGTTGACAATCTAAATTTGTAATTCATATAATTATATTGTTTTGCCGTTGCAACGGTCAGTCACTTTAAAGGGGTTCCACCTGTGCGCGAAGCTCCTTCTCAAGAACTGTCTACAGCGCCTGCTTTCTCTGCGCCCCTAATACGTAATCGAGGAGACTGAGTTGAATCATGAAAGTATTAATTGTAGAAGACTCCATATTTGTACAGAAAATGATGAGTAAATTAATTGGCGATTATATTCCTAATTGTGACATTCGAACAGCAACCAACGGAGAGGATGGATTCCAGCTTTATCAGGAATTCAAACCCGATATTATTACAACAGATCTTTTGATGCCTGGACTGAACGGACAAGACATGCTTCGCATGATTAGGGAGCAGGATCAGGACGTCAAAATCATTATACTATCCGCTGATATTCAGAAGGCTACTCGTGAGGAAGTGGAGGAGCTTGGGATTTCGGGATTTCTGAACAAACCGTTAACCGCTGAAAAAGCCAGTACATTGCTTCAAATGATTCAGGTGGCACATCATGCTTAATGGGATGCAGAAAGATCTGCTTACCGAGCTTGTAAACGTTTATGTTGGACAAGCAGCCAATATGCTATCGGAAATTGTAGACAAACATATTGTGTTGAATATCCCTGAGGTTGAGTTGATCTCCATCACCGAGGTTGATCCTGAAGATCGGAGATACAATATTCTGTTCACAGAAGGCCATCTGTTTCGATCCTCTTTGCAGTTTGGATATCAATTTCAAGGTAAAGCCTTTCTGATGTTTCCTGCGGAACAGGCAAAAGTGCTGGCTAACATGTGCCTGGGAGAGCTTACAGAGCATGTGGACCCAAACGATTTCAGGTTAATGGATACGGATCTTGATGTGCTTCAGGAAATCAGCAACGTACTGCTGAATGCAATCATAGGTGAGTTCGGCAATTTTCTTGAAATGAAGCTGGAATATGTACTTCCTGACATAGAGCTGATTCATGTTACACGTTCCGACCCGCAAGTTTTGCTTCAAAATGAAATCTACATACTGGTGTTGCATACGTCCTTTTTACTTGCAGATACAGATGTAAAGGGAATTATCGTGATCGCGCTCAGCATGGATTCTATCTCCAGTCTACTGGATAAAATAGATGCTTTACTGGAGGGGAATTATGGATAATCTCATTGTACAAGCGCTGAATAAAACGAAATTGGGTATTTTGATTGTGGATAGACAATTAAGAATCCTCGTATGGAATGGCTGGCTTGAACGTTTTACAGGCTTGTCCTCTGAGGAGGTACTGGGGAAAAATCTGCTGGAAATCTGCCCTAGGTTCAAGATCAAGATGTATATGGATATATTACAAAATGCACTTTATCATGGGCAGAGCAGATTTTGCTCTAGCGCTTTACATAAGACATTCATTCTTCCGAAGGACGGGGGAGAGGAAACGATTTTCAGACAGAATTTACATGTAGAGCCGCTCTATGATAATGATCACAGCTATGCAATGCTTCAGATCAGTGATACCACGAATACAAGCACTCGTGTATATAAACTCAAAAACCTCATTAAAGAGCTCGAGACCGAATATACGGAGATCAAAGAGGCCGAGAAAATCAGCAAACATCTTTCCTTACATGATTCCTTGACTGATCTGCCCAATAGGCTTGCATTCAAGGACCGTCTGGCATGGTCGGTCAGCAATGCGTTACGTAACGAATCGCGCTTTGCACTGATGTTTGTGGACACTGACGGCTTCAAGAAGGTGAATGACACCTATGGTCATGAGGTTGGGGATCAGGTTTTACAGGAAGTGGCTGAGCGTCTGAAGGGAAGAATACGCAGTACAGATAGTGTAGCAAGATTAGGCGGGGATGAATTTTGTATCATTTTGAATCATCTCAAGCATGATGAGGATGCGGGAACCATCGCGACCGGTCTGTTGCATGTCTTTGATATACCGTTTATTGTAAATTCAATCGAGATCAGCCTATCTATTAGCATTGGAATCAGTCTGTTTCCGAAGCATGCACAAGACCCATCCGAGCTTCTGAAATTTGCAGATATGGCGATGTACAGAATCAAGAAAAATGGGAAGCGTGGCTTCATGTTCTATGATCCTGAGATGGAACAGCTCTGGTGAGCTCATGCTGTAGCCAATGCTTTATTCATGATTACTCTGCGTGGAGAGGATGTTGTGATTACGATGTCGCCAGAGATGGAAGAGCTGTTTACTGTACATGTACAGATCAAGGATACCATTCCTTTGGATAACCAACATGGTGAATCGGTAGTATTAATCACTTTCGGCGGGCATGTTACTGGAGCGATGTTCGAAGGTATTGTACTGGAGGGTGGTGTGGATACCCAGATTATTGGAAAAGATGGCTTAAGTCACAGCCTTTCCGCCAGATACATGCTGAAGGGACAGGATTATACGGGACAGCAGTGTGAGATATATATCGAAAATAACGGTTATATCGGAAAACCACAGGCCAGCAGGCTGTTTTGCACCTCTCCTCGCATCATCACCAACAGCCAGGCTTTGGGTCATCTGAATGTGGAAGCCTTGATTGGAGAGGGTTATCCTGCTCCAGACGGTGTCGATATCAAGATTTTCAGGGTAAGGGCCTGAAACTGTCAAGCTACAATAACCGATACTTTGGAAGCATGATTATTTTAAGGTCAGGTTGTTTACATAGATGTCAAAAAGCGTTGAGCTTCATTTCAACGCTTTTTGACATCTTACAATGTTAACGTCTCAAGATTCTACGAATCAATGCGATTATCAGGACCAGGAAAATGATCAAAATAATCATGCCTGTTATGCTTATACTACTCAGCATTGTGTGAAACCTCCTGTTTGGTGGTTTGATGTTATTGTTATAATTCCGCCTGCAGGCCAAATCTGATAACAAAATTCATTCAATGATCTCCTTGGAAGATATTTCAACTATACTACCACAGTTTAAGCAAGATTTGGAGCGTTTTAATTGAGTTAGAGTAAATGTAAGTGTAGCAATAGCTCAACTGGATCACTTGAATCTTAAATTTAACAATTACTTTTATTTTCAAAAATCTATTGACTGTTCGATCAAACAGTTTTATCATGAATACATGAAACTGACTGTTCGATCAAACAGTATTAAGGAGGTCACATATGACAAAACAACCAGCAACAAATCAGGACGAACGTAGAAATGCGATCTTGCAAGCAGCCTTTACTCAATTCGGACAGGTGGGCTACAGCAAAGCCACCATGAAAGAGATTGCGGCCAAAGCTGGCGTAGCACAGGGGCTCATTGGATATCATTTTAATACCAAGGAAACACTTTTGGTTGAAGTAGTCCGAGAATGGATGATTAATCGGGGAATGCAGCAGGCTCTTCAGCAACTGGACATGAAGGCCGAACCAGCAGAGCTTCTACAGCAGGCTTTACTGCATGTCGTTGAATTTCGTAAAAATAATCCGGAGTGGTTCACCCTGCTCATCAGCTTGTGGACTGAAAGTGTGAACAACGAGAAGCTGGCTCAAGAGTTAATAAAGCTGTATCAGGAGATGAAGGCAGGTATCCGAATCATTATTGAGCGATTGGAGCTGCCGTTGAATGAAGCGGAGCAGGAGACCTTTGCAGCCTTGATTCAAGCCGTGTTTGATGGACTTACGCTCCAATCTCCATTATTGCTGTCAAGTGCTCCGCTCTCTCATAATCAGGTATCGCAAGGCATCGGGTGGATGCTGCAAGGTATTCGTTCTGCTCACACTACGGAACCAACAAAGGAGAATAATTAAAATGACGAGACTATGGATTCGATTAGAAGGACTTTTCGTATTGGCAGCAGCAACAACGATTTATTTCTATAATGATTACTCCTGGTGGCTCTTTCTGCTGCTCCTGCTCTTCCCGGATGTATTTATGATCGGATATTTGGTTAACAATAAGGTCGGAGCCCAGATTTATAATGTGGCACACACGTATATTACGCCAATGGTATTTCTGGCGGCAGGTTTTATGATGCAGGTGGACTTCCTGATGTTGATTAGCGTCATCTGGATTGCACATATCGGTATGGACCGTATGTTTGGCTTTGGTTTAAAGTACGAAACCGAGTTCAAGGATACTCATCTACAGCGTGTATAGAACTAGGGATTTGGGGCTGGTTGCATGAACCGGCCCACAACTTCCAACTACAACCATAGTATGGCAGCTCCAATCATCGGAGTGATCACCATGCTTACTTTGAGCCATAAAACAGGTACTCGCTTGGTGAATTTGGCCCCAACGTATGAGCCGGACATCGTGCCTATAACTACAAACAGCAGGAGCTTCAGGTCGAGGTAGCCAATTCGCATGTATCCGGCACCACCAGCTAGAGCGATGGGGATAATCACCAGCATCGTTGTGCCAGCTGCATACCGCATAGGCATATTTAATAAAAGCATAAGTCCAAGTTGTATAAAAGGTGTAGAGCCGATACCGAATAAACCTGATAACATGCCGGTAACCGCACCGATTAGTAAAGCATATATCCAGTAACGAGGGCCGCTATCTAGCACGGAGGATTCTGAACCAGAATTCTGAGGACGGCGTGATACGAGAACTAATCGTAGCCACAAGGCAAGCCCAGAGGTGAACAGCATGATAGACGTCAGTATTCCAAGGCGTTCCTCAGGAATATAAGTAGACCAGCTTGAACTGACCCATGCGCCTGCTGCGCCGGCAAGTCCGACGATTAAACCCGTTTTAAGAACTGCATTTCCCTCCCGGTAATGACTGATTGAACCTGAGAGAGAGGAGAAAAACATCGCCGCGAGTGCAGTTCCAAGCGCGACATGAATGGGATAGCCAAACGCCACGGTCAAGAGAGAGATGATGAATCCAGAGCCCCCGGCACCGACAAAACCAAGCAGCATACCTAGCAGAAACATAACAAGAACAATTTCTAACATAAACATAAGACATTCTCCGTATCATTCTATATATTTTGTTAATCTTCACTGAGCATATATTAAGATGCTTTGTCCATAAACTCTATTATTAGCTGCTGTAAAATGCAAGTTGCTATTTGTGCAAGAGCTATGTTAGTGTCCATACCAAAAAGACCTTGCTTTCTGTAACGGATGCAAGGTCTTTTATTCAATGAAAGCACATTTGTTCTACTCCGATTCGCGAAGTATAGGATTTTGCAATTCGACGTGGCCCATCAGGCTCTCGGTTTGTTGTCCATCCACCAAAAGCTGGATGCTGTGTACTTCTTCAAATTGAAACATCGTTTGTTGTAATACAGCCAGAAAGAGAAGCTCCCCGCCAGCACCAAGTCTGGCTTCATCCGGGATATGAACAAGCAGACTTGCAATTTTCTTCATCGGTACACCTCTGTTTCATTCGATATTACGGGAATGGCAGAATATCCATCCAGCAGACAACATTTATTACAATATTATACATATATAAGAAAATAACCTTCCTGTTGCACTTTCTTTTTTAATAAAATGATCTGCGAGATTTCTTAGCTGAAGATAGAGTTAAAGCCACATAATGACATTGACGATTTCAGGTTTCTATTTGCCCCATCATTATCGCAGACTATTTTATTGTAAAAAGAAGATCATATGCACCCTTTGCCGACATGGATTTTAAAAAGGTAAACTGGGCATCCACACGTCTCAGTTGCTGGGATACGACCAGATTGTGAATGCTATTGACCTGATGATGATGACGCAAAATAGTGCAAGAACACTGCACATCGAGGAACGTTATGGTGTAGGGGAGGGCAAACCAGCGAGCTTCATCGTGCTGGAAGCAGAGACTGAATATGAGGCAGTTCGCAACTCCGTTGACAGAGAATAAATAGGATATATTGTAATAATTTGAATTTACTTCAATATGTTCATCGCTTATACTAGAGTCAACCCTACGTTTTTCATAGATGTCATCCAGAGAGGGGGAAATTGTTTTGTTTCATCTTGAAAGCGCTTTATATCAGGCAAAGTATTGAAAATAGAGAGGAGGAAGCATTATCCTGGCAATATAAATACCAGAATGCAACAAAATTATTATTATGTTAACCAATTCTAATGGAGGTGTATTCATGTTTAAATCCAAGCTGTTTAAAGCTGTTATGTCTGTTGCTCTCTTTGGTTCATTACTTGCCATTCCGCCGCTTCCATCTGTCAGTGCTGCTGATGCGAGCTGTCCGAACGGGTATGTTGGCCTGACCTTTGACGATGGTCCTTCCAACAATACAAACAATATCCTTAATGCATTGAAGCAGGCCGGATTACGTGCGACGATGTTTAATACGGGACAAAATGCGCAGAATAACCAGGCTTTGGTGCGTGCACAAGTGGCTGCCGGTATGTGGATTGGCAACCATTCCTACACTCATCCTGATATGACCAAGCTGAACGCTTCCCAGATGGCTTCCGAGATCACTCGAACACAGCAGACCATTCAATCCATTACTGGAACAACACCAACCCTCTTCAGACCGCCATATGGTGCTACCAATGCGACACTGAAATCGGTAATAAGCCAGAATGGTTTAAGAGAGATGCTCTGGAACGTCGATTCCCAGGATTGGAATGGCGCAAGTGCCTCTCAGATCGTAGCTGCTGTGAATCGCATGGCGAGCGGTGACGTCATTCTAATGCATGATCAGTATCAGACGACATTACAGGCTATTCCACAGATTGCGCAAAATCTGAAGAATCGCGGCCTGTGTGCGGGTATGATCTCCCCAGCTACCGGACGAGCCGTAGCACCGGATGGAGGCACGAACAATCCACCAGCAACCACGGTACGAATTGAGACAGAGAATATGACCAAGAGCGGTCAATATACTTCCAACATCAGTTCACCGTTCAATGGTGTGGTATTGTATGCCAACAATGATGCTGTGAGAACTACACATAACTTTACGACGGGCACACATTCATTCTCGCTTCGCGGGGCTTCCAACAATAATAATATGGCAAGGGTGGATCTCAGAATTGGAGGCCAGACCAAGGGCACGTTTTATTTTGGAGGCAGTAGTCCAGCTGTCTATACACTGAATAATATCAGTCATGGTACAGGAAACCAGACCATTGAGCTGATTGTGACGGCAGACGACGGTACATGGGATGCATATCTGGATTATCTGGAGATTAGCTAGTTAAGCAGATTTATTATTTTTGAAGTCTAGCTCATCTTCTAATTTTAAGTATAGGTAATTCTCATTACGTAATTTTCATATCAAGGCTATTTCAATGACATGCACTGTGCGCGGTGCAGTGTCAGCGAAATAGCCTTATTTTGTGCTCTTTTCCGATTCAGACAGAAAAGTGAAAACAAAATGTGACCAAATATCGTCCGTAAGAGTGTTTAGGATATAAAGGAGGCAAATACAACCATGCAGCGATCAATGTCCCAGACGGGCAATCAGGTAATGAGCATCTATGAGACATACGCAGATACGCTGTTCCGAATTGCGATGGTGCACCTTGGCAGGCGGGAGGATGCGGAAGAAGCGACTCAGGATACGTTCATTAAATTGATGGAAAAAGCACCTGCCTTCAACGATGCGGAACATCAGAAAGCTTGGTTGATTCGGGTAATCACTAATCATTGTAAATCCGTTCTTCGCCGAGGCTGGCGCAAACGAGAGGTCAAGCTGGAGGGCGTGGAATCGACCATCACGGATGATCCTGAAGATCAGGCTTTAATCGAGCTGGTGCTGTCCCTGCCTGTAAAATATAGATCGGTTGTTCATCTTTATTATTACGAAGATTACGCCATCCGGGATATAAGCCAGATATTGCAGATTAGTGAATCGGCAGTGAAGATGAGGTTGCAGCGGGGAAGACAGCTGTTAAAACTGGAGCTTGAAGGGGAGGAACAGCGATGAATGAGCAGCAATTTAAACAACGATACAAGAAAGCGGTGGATCATATGAAAACAGATGAGCAGATGAAAAAACGCATGGAGCAGAACGTGAATGCGCAGCGACAAATGTCTAAACGACATCGTAAATCACTGTATATCACAGCAAGTGTTGTAGTCGCAGCAAGTATCGGACTTGCGGCACCAACCGTCTGGCAGCAATGGAATGGAACAGGTACACCTGCTATAGAGGTAGCATCCAATGATATTCTCCGTCCTGCTCCATCCGATCATGCAGATACATCAACTAAAGATAATGTCGTCATCCCGAAAACGGAGTTGCCGAGCGGCGAAGACAAGGGGATTAAAGCAAGCATGGTGCCGTTAGTTGTTTATCAAGGGAATGTGTATACGGATTCTGCGACAACTCTTCGAGGCACAGATGCCTTGGCGCTCCGTGGTACAAAGCTGGGCACAACTAGCGGTGGCATCCATGAGCTGAGTAGTCAGGACGATTACAAGGAGCTGGCCTCGACGATTGGTAAGGCAGACATCTACGCTGTGAAAGGATACGATACTGATTTTCGGATTATGTCTTACACCGTGATTGACGGTCAAGTATACGCAGAGTTGTTTGATAAAACCAATGATATGACGGTCAGCAGCGGGGCTGACCTGATTGGCAAGCTTAACATCAAGGGTCATGTGACCGGCGCGCAATGGGAGAGCTTTGATAGCTGGAATAATGGCTTGCAGCAGTTGCAGCAGCTTCCAGCCGACACTGCCCTGAATAATTTTGTCGAAGCACTATATAATGCACGACCGATTGCAACAAGCCCTGAACTGGAAGAACGTCTCTACGGCAAAGAAGACCGCAAAATGATTTATTTGACCCTGGAAGATAAAACAACGGTTGCCCTTGTGCTGTTCGGAGAGGAAGGGCTGGTACGTTACGGTCATGTGCCTGTATTTTTTGAAGTGGAACAGGGTGCATTCCAGAAGTTCTGGAACAGCTTGAGTAAATAAATGGAGCGGCAAGTTGCTTTAGATTTAGATTGAGTATGCAGTAGATATATTACATTTGGATTGGAGAGATCAGCGAGCAGGCTGCTCTCTTTTCATACATGAATTGTCAATTTCCTTACTTGGGATCATTCACTCTGTTCCGAGAAACAAACGAAGTCTTTCTCTAGAAATCACAGACAGAGACAAAAACTTTCGCGATGTGCTTATGCACCTCTATGAATGGCATGCCATGTTAGAGAGGTGGTACCGGGAAGGGATGGCAGGGGATACCCCTTCGATGCCCGCTCCCGGTTACAAATGGAGAAATCTAAAGGAACTTAATTATCAAATCTGGATGAACTATCAGGAGGTTAGCTTGAGCCAAGCCATTCGCAAACTGGAACTGAGCCATGAACGAGTGATGGCGCTCATACAGAACCATACCGAAGAAGAGATCATGACCAAAAAGCATTATAAGTGGGTTAAAACAAGCAATTTGTATAGTTACTTCGCGGCTAACACAGTGAATCACTACATATGGGCTATTCAAAGGTGTACAGAAATTGCAAAAAAATTATGAATAATATACTTTTTCACTCGTAACATATTTCCCGTTACACAGTTCAGAAGGTCATACACTTCTCGTTTAACAGTCTCATGAACTGTTGAAGCGCACCGCTGACATATCGGTTCTCACCCCGTACAAAAGTGGTGGAGGTTGGCGTGAGTTCATCAGACAGATCATGTACTGAATATGCTTCGGGATTGTTGTGTACAACGCTGCATGGCATAATGGTAACCGCAATTCCGGATTCCACACAGCTGAGCAGATTTTCCATTGTACTGACTTCGATCAGTTTTTTGGCTGATAGTCCTTCTTCTTCGAGGAACTTTTCGGTAATCTCTCGATAAGGGCAGCCTTGTGGAAACACAACCCATGAAAGCTGACAAAACGTTTCAAGAGGGGTCTCGGTCCGTTTGGAGATGATGTGAACCGTATCCTGCATCTCGTATTCAATCTTCAACCCTTCTGTAACACAAGCACCGCTAATAAAAGCGCCATCAAGCTCAGAAGACTCGATTTTATGCCGCAATACCTTGGGTGAGGTTGCATTCACGAGCGATATGGACACGTCTGGATATGTCATCTGATACTCATTCAGAATGTCGATGAAACGACGTGATGCGGCTGTTTCTACAATTCCGATCTTCAGCGTGCCGGATGGCTCATCGGGGTCTGTCATCTCTTGTTCCAGATCATACAGCAGATTGCGAATGCGTGCAGCGTAAGCAAGGAACTGCTCTCCTTTTTCCGTAGGCATCACACCCTTGGAAGAGCGGGTAAACAGCTGCACCTGATATTCTTCCTCCAGTTTTTTAATACGTGTCGTCACATTGGACTGGGCATAGTTTAGTTCTTTGGCGGCTTGAGAGATTTTGCCCCAGCGACCAACGGCGAGCATGATATCAATATCGGATAATTCCATGACAGCCTCCTGAAAGGTATCTCTGTGAGTGATATACCTATATATTTTAATCATTTTACGATATGTCTTATCCGTTCTACAATATCCTTAATTTCAAACAGAGAGAAGGAAAAGACATGTCAAATTCAGCATTGACTATTTTTAGACCTGCAAGCATCAATCAGTGGAACCTGCGCAATCGTATCGTTATGGCTCCGTTGACCCGGGGGTTTGCACGAGATGGGGACGGAACAGTAACCGATGAGATTGTCGCATATTACGAGCAACGTGCCAAATATGGTGCAGGACTAATCATTACAGAGGGAATCACCCCAATGCTCTCAGGTAAAGGAACGTACGGGGTACCCGGATTATATACGGAGGCACAGACTGCTTCATGGGCAAAAGTAACCGAGGCAGTTCATCGACACGGAGGCACGATCATTGCGCAGTTATGGCATGTGGGCCGTCTATCGCATTCCGACCTGATCGGCGGGAAGCCACAGGCCCCATCGGCCATACAGGCTGAAGGAAGGGTTCATAAACTTCACAAGCCCTATGAAATACCTCAAGCGATGACGATTCGAGAGATTGAGGACGTGGTTGCTCATTTTCAGATGGCTGCTCGTAACGCTGTTCTGGCTGGATTTGACGGAGTTGAAATTCACGCAGCACACGGTTATCTCATTGATCAATTTATCAGTGAGCGGACGAATAAACGCGTTGACGAGTATGGAGGGGGCATGCGGGGAAGACTTCGATTTTTGAAAGAGATTATTATGGCGGTACAAAAAGAAATTAGCGCAGACCGCATATGCATCCGGTTTTCCGAGAAAAAGGATGACGATCCGTACTATGAATGGGCCCTTAAAGTCGAGACCCTTCACGCATATCTGGAGCTATTCCGTGAAACGGGCATAACCATCCTGCATCCCTCGACTGAAAATTACGCAAAGGCCTGGTCAGATCGGCTTAACTTTCATCAGGCGGTGCGGGCACAATGGGAGCACATCGTGATCGGAGTCGGGGACCTTGATCTGAAGACTGCGGATAAGGCGATCAATGATGGAGTTATCGACCTGGCAGCCTTTGGCCGGCCTTTCATTGCGAATCCGGATCTGGTGCAAAGGTGGCAATCAGGTCTTCCGATAACTCCGTACAATCAAAATCGGCATTTATCCATTCTGAGGTGACTCGGATACCCGATGTATATTTTTCTGCCCCCATAACACCATGGATTCAATTAAAGGCACCAGCTCTTTGCCGGATGATGTGAGCGAGTATTCGACTCTTGGCGGTATCTCGTTATATTGCTCACGATGAACAATCCCGTATTGACTCAGGTCCTTCAGGCAGTTCGTTAACATCGTTGGTGTAATCCCGGGAAGTCTCCTTTTTAACTCATTATATCGAATGCTGTCATCTTCACTCAAAATTGCCAGAATGGGAAGATTCCACTTGCCGCCAATCACCTGAAAAGCATACGTCGCCGGGCATAGCTGATCAAAATTAAAGTCATATTTCATCCCGCGAAAACCTCCAATATAATCTTTTTTTGTTCAATAACCTATTTGTAAATGTTGCTGTGAGCCAATAGTACACTTTTTGATACTTAGTCAGTAAAAGAATCGTACTTGTTCTATCATGTATAGATATTATAATCATACTAACACAAGATAATCTATTGAATAAGTGCAAAAGGGCGGGATAACGATGAGTTATGAATCCATGATGTGTGACCTGGAAACGGGTGTATGCGGAGCAAGTGATGAAGAAGAGATGCAGATGGTTGATCTGAAGCGGGAAGAGAAGAGCATCACGATGTATTATGTAACAGACCCGATCTGTTCACACTGCTGGGCACTGGAGCCAGTGCTGCATCGGTTTATAGACGAGTACGGTCATTACTTTCATGTAGAGACCAAAATGGGCGGTTTATTAGCAAGCTGGGAAGGATTTTCGGATGGGGCCAATGGTATTCAAAAGCCTTCAGATGTAGCTGAACATTGGAGAGAGGTAGGAGAGCACTCACGGATGCCGATTGACGGCTCCTTGTGGCATGATCATCCGATTTTATCCTCCTATCCTCCTTCTCGTGTGTATAAGGTCATTCAGCGTATGGTTCCGGGAAAGGAACAAGCCTTCCTGAGACATGCGCGTGAGGCTGTCTTTGCGTTGAATCGTAACATCGGGGAAGATGATGTGCTTATCAAGCTTGTCGATGAACTAGGGCTGAATGGAAAAGAGATCGTAGAGGCAGCCTCACAGCAATCGGCACAAGATTTATTGGAGGAGGATTTTGAAGCGGTTGCTCAGCTTGGGGTTCGAGGTTTTCCAACGATTATCATTGTAAATAAAGAGCAGAAGGGCATTAAGGTGGTTGGCGCCCGAGCATTGGATACGTATGTTCAAGCGTTGCAGCAGGTTTTGGGTGATACGCCGAAACCGAAGAAAATCAAAGCATTATCTCACAAAATCCAAGAGGGGCATCTTCTGTTTTCCAAGGAAATTGAGGTGCTGTACGACGTAGAGCAGCAGGATGTAGAGTCTTATGTACGATCCGAATTACAAGAAAACACGTATCAAACAAAGCACATCTTCAATGAAATGGCTATTCAGCGGGTGTAATTGACTCAGGCAAAAGATAACAATGGAATTAGTACATTTATCCATGTATTATTACAAATTCCCCGGGGCCTGTATTTTATAAAAGTCACATTATTACATGTTTAATTGATAGTTGATTAAATACAAGGAAGCAGCTGCTCTGAATGGGCAGCTGCTTTTTAGATATGCATTATAGACGAATGACGCACGTTCAAGGAAGTCCTCATCACAGATTTTTGTAATAAACCAGGTGATCTATCCATTCCTCATGCTCATGGGCGGATCACTAATCGCGGCGTCTCCGACAGATGATCAAATTGACCTTCAGTAAGATTCAATAAGACAACTCCTTATAAGTTCAATCGAATAATGCAGTATTGCTGGATCAGGTAGCAGGCAAGCCTCTTCAGTGTAACACAAATCCATGAGTACATAATTGCTTTCATGCAATAGATCAATAGCCCGAAAGGGTGGTTGTGAAGAATTTCACCAACTTGTCAGAAAGTGTTGAGCCTTTCTTGAACGTTTAGAGACGAAGGCGTGTCATGGATTGAATTGCTTCAAATTGAGGATATACTAATTTTGAATATTAAGTCTGAGCCTAATACGGAGTTGCACCATTATCAGCTGCAAGCAGGTATGGAGCGCCGGGTTTCTGATGTGGCGGATCGCGCAGCCATGCAACTGATGCGGAAGAAAACGTACAAAACATGTGACAACCTATCGCTATTGTCTGTTTTGTGAATTATTTCTCATGATGGCATATTCCTTACTTCGGTTTATATCAGAGCTGATAATCACCTGCTTGCATGAGTAAACAACTTTAGTTCAGGAGTAACAAACCTATTTTACAACAGAGGAGGCAATACAAGATGGCAATTGATACGGTGTTATGGAGCAGACTTGTAACCGGTCTGACCCTTGGATTCCACGTTATTTTTGCAACACTTGGTGTGGGTATCCCCCTGATGATCTCGATTGCAGAACTTATCGGAATTCGCAAGAGGGACCCTCATTACATACTGATGGCCAAGAGGTGGTCGCGAGGATTTGTTATTTCAGTAGCGGTAGGTGTGGTGACTGGCACGGCGATATCCCTGCAGCTTGCTCTGGTGTGGCCCAACTTTATGAAGCTGGCTGGCAATGTCATCGCATTGCCGTTATTTATGGAAGTATTTGCTTTTTTCTTCGAGGCCATCTTCCTGGGCATTTATCTCTATACATGGGATCGGTTCAAAAATCCGTACATTCACTGGCTGTTAAGCATTCCTGTTGTGGCGGGAGCAGGCATGTCGGCTGTATTTATTACAACAGTAAACGGCTTTATGAATCAGCCCGAAGGCTTTGTCATGCAGGCAGGACAGTTCTTGGCCGTTAATCCGGTGCAGGCCATGTTGAATACAGCCTCGTTCTCCAAAGTATTTCATGTGCTTAGTTCTGCTTATGTTACCGGGGCAGCTCTGCTTGCGGGCATCGCCGCACTGGCGATGCTCAGGAGAGGCCCATCAGCTTATCATCAAAAAGGCTTAAAGCTGATGATGGCTGTTGTTCTGGTGTTCAGCTTGCTAAATACGCTCGCTGGTGATGTATCTGCCAAGTTTTTGGCTGAGCATCAGCCGGAGAAACTGGCAGCAGCAGAGTGGCACTTTGAGACAGAATCTGGCGCGGATTTGATTCTGCTAGGCTGGCTGAATGCCGAGCATGAAATTATAGGTGCACTGCATCTGCCCAAGGTGCTCAGTTTTTTAGCCTTTGGAGATTTTAATGCCGAGGTCACCGGGCTGAACGAGTTTCCACCTGATGAGCAGCCGCCGCTGCTGGTGCATTATCTCTTTGATCTGATGGCAGGTATCGGCTTTGCACTGTTAGCTGTTTCTGCTTTGTATTTTCTGTTTGTGTTTTGGAAGAAGCGCAATGCCCTCAACAAATGGTTGCTTCGACTGGTTGCTCTTAGCGCACCGCTTGCCTTTTTGGCAGTCGAGATGGGCTGGTTTTATGCCGAGATCGGGCGACAGCCCTGGATTATTCGAGGATAC
The DNA here is from genome assembly GCF_003217495.1 of Paenibacillus barcinonensis. Classification (GTDB taxonomy): domain Bacteria; phylum Bacillota; class Bacilli; order Paenibacillales; family Paenibacillaceae; genus Paenibacillus; species Paenibacillus barcinonensis. Next base: position 116,768 of record NZ_QJSW01000010.1, read on the forward strand.
ATGCGTGTGGAGGAGGCGGCTACAACATCCCCGAGTGTACGCATTTTATTTTTTGTGTTTCTGCTCTTGTATATCGTACTGGGTGTGATATGTGCGCTCGTTCTGAAGCGTTTGTTCAATAACAACCCTGCCGAGCTTGAGATGGAGAAATGGCTGAAGACGAAGGAAGTTCAAGATCAAGCTATAGAAGCAGGGAAGGGAGGGCGTTCGTGATGAGCTATGAATTGATTGGTATTTCGGTGCTCTGGCTGTTCCTATATGGATATCTGATCGTTGCGTCAATTGATTTCGGAGCCGGATTTTTTGCCTTTTACGCACGCCTCACCAAGCAGGATCATCTGATTAATCGTTTAATCTCTCGTTACTTATCCCCCGTATGGGAGATTACAAATGTATTTTTTGTATTTTTCTATATTGGCATCATCGGTTTTTTTCCAGATACGGCTTCATATTATGGCGCAGCGCTCATTGTTCCGGGCAGTATAGCCGTTATTCTACTCGCGATTCGTGGCTCGTTCTACGCCTTTGAGAATTATGGCTCCAAGAACAACATCGTTTATCTGTTCTTATACGGAGCAACGGGCTTGCTTATTCCAGCCTCCTTGTCCGTGGCCCTGACCTTGTCGGAAGGGGGATTCATTCTGAAGCAGGGGGAGATCGTGTCACTCGATTATTGGGCCTTGTTGACTAATCCGTTATCCTGGAGCATTGTCGGGCTCGCCATCGTGTCGGTATTATTTATCAGCGGGTCGTTTTTAACCTTTTACGCTTCGCGAGCAGAGGACCATGCTGCACTTCAACTGATGCGGAATTATGCCTTGTTCTGGAGTACACCAACGATTATTCTGGCCCTGACCTCCTTTATATATCTGGGACAGCACAATGAACGTCATTTTCAAAATATGATGGATCTCTGGTGGCTTCTAGCCTTATCTGTTGCGTTTTTCATGATTGCAATGTGGCTGCTGTATAATGGTCGCCGCTATGGACTTGCATTTATTAGCATTATGCTGCAATTTTTCTGTGCTTTTTTCGCCTATGGTATCGGTCAGTATCCTTACATTCTTGATCCGTATATTACCATTCAGAGCAGTGCAACCCCGCCGGCGATGGGCTTCGCCCTTGTCGTTGTATTTATTGGTGGGCTATGTCTGCTCATTCCATCCCTGATTCTGGTGTTCAAGCTGTTTCTATTTGATGCCGATTATGTCAAAGGAAAAAGATAAGGAGGGTACCCTGTGAAAAGGCAAAGGAAACCACAGCCCGAACAACCTATAAACCAGCAGGCTGAGCGGCAAAGGAAAAAAACGGGTCGGCGCAGATCTACGCTGATTCAGCAGCAAATGTCATCACTTCGCAAAAGCAGGCTTCTCCTTATGATCTTTTCACTGGCCCTTGGCGCAGCAGTGATCACTCAGGCCGTCTTAACAGCCGAGGCGGTCCAGCGAATCTTTGTGGAGCAAGCTACGCTCGACTCAATTATGCTGCTACTTGGCACGCTGCTTGCTGTTATGATGATTCGAACCCTGCTTATGTACGGTAACGGAAAGGTAGGGCTGCATATGGCAGCCCGTGCCAAGACACAAATGCGAGCCATCGTGCTGCAGCACCTGACCCGGGCCTCCATGTTCTCTTCATTACAGGGGCAAACGGGAGGGAAGGTCAGTGTAGCACTGGATGCGGTGGATGAAGCGGATAGTTATTTTAGTCAGTACACCCCGCGTATGATGGAGGCAGCGATAATTCCCATTCTCCTATTAACGGCTGCATTCACCTTACATGCGAATACAGGCTGGATTATGCTGTGCACTGCACCCTTTATTCCGCTCTTTATGATTCTGGTAGGCCTGCAAACGAAACATAAGTCTGAAGAGAAGTATGAGCAACTGGCCTTGTTCTCGGGAACGTTTCTGGATTCTCTTCAAGGGCTGGTGACCTTGAAACTATTCGGTCGTGCGGAACGTCAGCAGCAGGAGATTGAACGCAGCAGTCTGGGGTTCCGTGATGCAACGATGAGCATTCTGAAAATTGCGTTCACCAACACGTTCATGCTGGAAGCGATTGTCATGTTAAGCATCGGGATCGTTGCGCTGGAGCTTGCCTTGCAGCTGCTTGTGTTCCAATCCATGACCTTCCATACGGCATTTCTGGTGCTGCTGCTCGTTCCCGAATTCTACAGTCTGCTCAAAAATACGGGAACAGCCTTTCACAGCGGACGCACAAGTATGGGGGCTATTCGGAAGATAGAGCACATGATAGAAGAGACGGACATGTCCAGTCACTTGATTCAGTCGCGACCAGAAGCAACTGGCGCATCCGACGAGAATGCATCTGCATCTTCGGTATCTTCTGTAGCGCCAACGATTGAGCTTGAGAGTCTCCGTTTTCACTATGGTACAGCGGGTTTTGAGCTTAACATACAGCAGCTTGAGCTTAGAGCAGGGGAACAAATAGCAATCGTTGGGAAAAGTGGCTCCGGGAAAACAACCTTGCTGCACATTATCTCAGGTTTATTACAACCGACATCAGGAACCGTGCTCATTAATGGAAGACCTTTCTCGCAATCGCGCGAAGCCGACTGGTTCAGTCAGATCAGTTATATTACGCAGCACCCGTATATTTTTGCAGGTACGCTTGCTGAAAATATCACTATTGGTGCATGGAAGAATGTATCCCGACAGGACATTGAAGAAGCGGCTGAGCAGGCAGGACTTGCAGGCATGATTGCCGGGCTGGAAAACGGCCTGGACACTCCTGTGGGAGAAGCAGGAAGAGGATTGTCTGGCGGGGAAAAGCAACGGCTTGCTCTTGCTCGTGCTTTTCTGAAACGGCCAGCTGTTATTTTGTTCGACGAACCGACAGTTGGACTTGATCTCCAGACCGAGCGAATTCTACAGCGCTCTATTACATCACTGGCCCGGAATGCAACGATGATTACTGTCGCACACAGGCTGTATACCATTCAGCAAGCGGATCGAATTTTGTTTATGGCAGATGGCGTGTTGACAGATCAGGGAACACACCAGGAGCTGATTCAGAGATTACCTGCTTACGCGGAGATGGTTCATATGCAACAAAAAGGAGGGATCGCATGAAGGTGAAGGAGCTCGCCGTCCTATCCAAAGCCATGATGCAAGAACGCAAAGATATTCTGTTATCCATTATGTTCGGATTTATTGCGGGTACAGCGGGAGTAGCACTTTTCTCCGCCAGTGGATATATGATCTCTCAGACGGTTTTTGCGCCGCCATTGTACACGCTGATTGTGCTTACATCTATGGTCAAGCTGCTAGGATTTGTGCGTGCGGCAAGCCGCTATGGGGAACGACTGGCATCACATCGGGCAACGTTCTCAATACTGAGTCGTTTGCGCACCACATTTTTTGCCAGGCTGATTCCAGTCACTCCGGGCATATTGAACAAGAATCGAAGCGGAGATCTGCTCGCACGTATCGTGGGTGATGTGGAAAGCCTGCAGCATTACTTTTTGCGTGTAGCCTATCCTCCGGTGATGGTGGTTATGGTGTTCCTGTGCACCGTCATATTTACAGCCGTGTATTCCTTCTGGATGGCATGTTTGCTTGTAGCAGGCATGCTGATTACGGCGTTTGTTGTACCCGGACTGGTCGTGAGCTGGCAGCGTAAACTGAATGATCAGGTGCGGCAACATCGGGCAACACTCTCTACAGAAGTGACTGAGGTGTTATATGGCTTCCGTGATCTGAAAATATACGGACAACTCGCACAGCGGGAGCAGATGCTGGAGCATGCTTCCGCTTCACTTGCCAGTGAACAGCAGAGATCAGCTACGCAGCTGCTCCGAGGGCAGTCGATGCATGTCATGATCACCTACCTTGTAACCTGGGGAGTGCTTGTACTCGGTGCAGTACTGATCGGAAAGGGAGAGCTGTCGGGTGTATTCCTTGCCATGCTGATCCTGGCGGCACAGACGGTATTCGAAGAATCAGCAGCAATGGCTGTACTGCCTGCATATAAACAGGACAGTGAGTATGCAGCCAAACGCCTTGCCCAAACCGCACCCCCGCGTGATGAGCAGCATGTCCGAGTTGCACCAGTTCATCCGAATCAGGAAAGGATTTGGGAACCATGCATGTACTCCGAGCGGTCGGCGGTTGAGGTCGAGATTTGTAACGTTTCTTTTCAATATGAGGGAGAGTGGCGTGCAGCATTGAAGGAGGTTTCTCTTCATTTGGCACCCGGCTCCAAAACGGCCATTGTCGGGCCCAGCGGCTCAGGAAAATCCACCATTCTCGACCTGCTGCTCAAGCTGCGCACTCCAACCTCCGGTGTTCTGAAGCTGAACAACGTCTCGATCAGCGAACACCATGAAGAGAGCATCTGGCGTAATACTCACGTTGTGCTGCAGCAGAGCCATTTCTTTCGTGGGACGATTCGGGACAATCTGCTCTCCGATAATCAGAATCTGGATGAGGAAAGGGAGGAAGATCGGTTGCTTGCTGTCCTGCAAGCCGTTCAATTACAGCATCTGGCGTTAGAGGACTTTGTTTATGAAAAGGCAGAAAATCTGTCCGACGGCGAGAAGCAGCGGCTGGCTATAGCAAGAGCAATGCTTCGACCAGGAACATTATGGCTGCTGGACGAGCCTACATCTGCGCTGGATTATGTAACAGAAGCTCGTGTACTGAAGAATCTGATGGCCCAAGCAGTGAATGATACACTGCTGCTCATCTGTCATCGGTTGACTGGACTTGAACAGATGCATCAGATTGTGGTGATGGATCAGGGACGAGTCGTGGAAACGGGTACGTTCGATGAATTAATGAGTCAAAAGGGTTATTTTTATGAGATGAAACAAATTGAACTGCAGATGCTTGGAGATCAGGGCGCTTAACCTGTGAAGAAGAAAAGCCGCAATTGGCGGCTTTTTTTGCGTTAGAGGTTACGGGTGTCCCTCCACACAGCGCCATTATTGTCTGGGATGTATAGCGTAGTCACTGCTGTCGCATGTTTGGAATATAGCTCTAAAGCCATCTGCACAACATAGATATATAATAGAAGTAGCCAGTCCAACTCGTGGAAGGAGGTTCTGTGAAGATGAAAAAGAAGATGAGAACAGTCATTCGGTTCCCGCTCGTATGGATGCTTACAGGTGCAATTCTTCTGGGGATTTCCGGGTTCATCACTCAACAGCTGTTCACTGCTGCAGATGGTATGATGTCGATTGTGCTCGCGCTTGCGGGAGGCGCTCTATCTATCGCAATATACCGGTTAATTATGAAATTCATGGCTGATCGAAAGGTACAGGAATTACATATGCAGCGGGCAGCAAGCGAGTTGATGCTCGGTGCGATAGTCGGATTGCTGCTGATTGCAGCCTCTGCGTTGATCATTATGCTGCTTGGCGGTTACCGCTTCACATGGTCGGCTGAGCACGCAGCCGGTTCGATTATTGCTGTGGCGATTGGCGCGGCTGTAGTAGAGGAGTTGATCTTTCGTGGTTTGTTCCTGCAGGCGATCGAGAAGCGGGGTGGAAGCTGGATCGCTCTGGCGGTAACGTCTCTTTTCTTCGGTCTGGCTCATCTGCCGAACCCGGGGGCAACGCTATGGAGTTCAATTGCGATTGTCATTGAGGCAGGTGTTCTGCTTGGGGCAGGCTTTCTGTGGCGACGCAATTTGTGGTTTGTGATTGGACTTCATTTTGCTTGGAATGCAGTGGAGGGTATGCTGGGCATTCCGGTTTCGGGGATTGTCTCCCAAGGCTTTTTTGATGTAGAGCTGTCAGGGCCAGCCTTGCTGACAGGCGGCAGCTTCGGACTTGAAGCTTCTATTGTACCAATTCTAATCAGTTTAATGATTGCCATCCCTATGTTAATTCGTGCAAAGCGTAAAGGACATATTCACTCCAGGAAATAAGGGGGCGATCTCATTTTCACACCGTATTTTCACCATATTTGCAAGCAAGGAGCAGGCCGGTAAACGGCATGCTTTTTTTCTTGCGTGTATTGAGGTATACATCACAGGTCACAATGAAATGAAAATAACGCTTGACCTTAGGTCAGACCTAAGGTTTATGCTAACGACAGACAGAACAACAAAGGTGGGATCACAATGAATGGGATGCAGGGTGAGATTACAATTAGTGAGCTGGCAAAGCTGATGCAAGTATCCACACATCAGATCCGCTATTTTGAGGAGAAAGGCATACTCAATCCGGCATATACAGGGGAAAATCAATATCGGATGTATGGCATGGACGAAATATATCGGCTGGCTCATATTTTATTGCTGCGCAAGATGGGCTTCTCTGTGCAGGTTATCAAAGAATGCCTGTCTCATTTGACCGCAGAGCAGATTACACCGCTGTTTCATCAAGCATTGGCAAATACAGAAGCTGAAATTAGAAGATTACAGGAAAACAAGCACTTTATTGAAAAGCTGCTGGTGGAGAGAGAGCAAATTTCCGAAATAGAGGAAGCAGCGTTTACCATTGTACAGCGGGAAGCACTCCCGCTCACATTATGGTTTGAGATGGGGGCTACTGAAAGCTTGAATGCACAGAAATTACTGCAGCATCAAGGCAAAATTCCAAATTTGTTCGAAAAGGATATCCATTATGTGTACAACGAATCTGGCAATGTTGGCATGTACACACGGATAGGAACAGGTGCATATGATCTGCTGCTGCCAGCAGGTTCATATGTATCACGGACTTTTCTGGTGCAGAACGAAGAACAGCTTCACGCACATATCCAGGAATTCTATGCTCATGCTGAACAGATGGGCTACATGTGCTCAGGTCCTTTACTTATGGTGGAAAAATCCTATTTATCCTTGTTTACACCGAATCAGCTTCATTATGAATTGTTCTCGTATCTTTGCAACCCGGAGGAAGTGCACGCATGAGCGATCATATCTATACCAAGCTTGTTCAACCTCAGTCCATTCAGATTGAGGCTGTAACGCCTGAGCACTACGAGGATGTTGCTGAGCTGATGGCACATGGATTCGGACATAAATTCCAGCGTTCTTCTTCATTATCTATCTCCGATTTGGCTATGGCATTTGAACAATTATTAATTCACGAACCAAGGCAGGCCAATAGTCTGCGGGTTGTCACTCTGGAGAACAATGTGGTTACAGGTACGCTGGGTCTGCAATGGAAAGCAGGAGCGGGAGTGGAAAACGTAAAAAGAACCAGCTTTGAGTGGTGGAAAGCATGCAGTCACATCGGATATGGGAAGATGGTTTGTATACTTGCAGGCATACATCTGCTCAAACATGAGCCTTCCGCGGGAGAATGTTATATCGAGGATCTCGTCGTACACCCGGTACATCAAGGTAAAGGCGTGGCTAAACAACTGCTGGACTGGGCCCAGCAATACATGCTGCAAAGAACGTCGCTATCTTATCTCAGCCTGCATGTAGCTCGGCACAACGAGCATGCGATTCGACTGTACGAACGTGTTCATTTTCATACACAAAACCGTGCCAGCAGTTTGCTTACGGGCCTGCTGCTTGGTGAACATCATTGGTACTATATGACCCGCAAAGGAGACGACTATATTGAAACCCAGCAAGCTTAAACGTAAAAAAATATGGATTGCGTTGCTTATCATCGCAGTATTGTTTGCAGGTACCGGAGCGTATATCGTTGCTGAGCAGGATTATAACATGGTGGAGCAATCTGTTGAGATTCAAACGCCGCAAGGCAAATTGACGGGCATACTTGCACTTCCCAAGGAAGTTAGCGAAAAGGAGAAACTTGGCCTCGTGCTCTTTATCCACGGTGATGGCCCGATTGATGCAACGCATAGCGAGGGTTACAGGCCGTTATGGGAGCGCCTTGCTTCAATTGGCTATGCTTCCTTGTCGCTCGACAAGCGCGGAATTGGGGGCTCCGAAGGCAACTGGCTTAATCAGAGCATAGATGATCGGGTGGTTGAAGCGGAGCAAGCGATTGCCTGGGCCAAGCAGCAGTCAGTTATTGATGGTACCCGGATCGGCGTATGGGGAGCAAGTCAGGCCGGCTGGGTTATTCCTAAACTCGCAGGCAAGGATCATCTCGCATTCAGCATCCTCGTATCGCCAGCCATCAATTGGCTGAAGCAAGGAGAATACAATACACGGAGTCAAATGGCCAAGGATGGTCATACATCTCAGGAGATTGAGGTACAGGTCGAATATGAGAACCAGATCAAAGAGCTTTTAAAACATGATGGTTCCTATGAGGAATATATGAAGCTTGTTCGCAATGGGGAAGAGCCGATGTCCAGGGAACGCTGGAGTTTTGTCAGCAAAAACTTCAATTCCGATGCCACCGAGAGTCTGCGCAATTTCAAAAGCCCGGTGTTGCTCCTGCTGGGAGAAGATGATGTGAATGTAGATATTCAAGATACCGAACGCACTTATCGCAAGGAAATTCAGCCTTCTTATTGGCTGCATGTCAAGACGCTCCAGCATACAGAGCATTCGATGTTACCCACATCTATAGCAGGTTCTGAATGGAAGATGGGGCTTCGCTTCCTGTTTGCTCCACGAAGTATAACGACGGATGGTTATATGGATGAGATTGAGGATTTTCTCACAAAACGGGCTCCGTGATTGTCTCTGATTGAAGGAAGTAAGTTAAACCAGTACATTAAATAGGTAAGTTCATTCAAGAACTCCGAGGGTGATATGTGTATCACCTTTTTGGAGTTTTATCCCCTAATATTATACAAAAGAAGGATGTATTTCTGTTATACTAATAACTTCATGAGATTTTATTAGAGAAAATGATATGGAGAGGAATGAGGTTAGCAGTGGATAGGCGGGAAGTTATTATTTATGTTGCTGTATTTTTATTTACCCTTGTGATGTTGTGGAATGACCAATCGATTATTCTAGTTTTGGGTGTAGTGCTCTTCACCACACTGATTGCGTTTACAATTCACGTTATATACCCGATGGCTTGGGAGACGCGAATGAATCGGTTAGACGCTTTTTTGCGAAACAAACAGCATAAGCCGTACATTTACATTTTCTACGCCACTGCCAATAGACTGGATGAGGAAGTGGAGCAGACAATCGAAAAACTGATGAGTGATCCGCGCGCCAGCAAGTCAACAAAAGCAAACTATCAGGCTGCGTATGGGTCCTATCGTAAGGATATGTTCACGTTGAGAAAAGCGGTTCGCGAGATGCGCAGATCAGATTACCGTACATACTATGAGACCATTTTACTTACAGAGGAAGGGAACAGTGAGCGGGCCAGGGCACATCTGACTTCCATTAAAAAAGAGTGGATGCGCTTTGCACTTCTGGCTGAGATTGAACGCAGATTAAATCATTTGGAGCAGGCAGCAGAATATGCTTCCAAAGCTATTCAGGCAAGCAGAGGGGTTAACAGGTACATCATGACGAAAGAAGCCGAACGATATTATACGAAGGAGCAGCTTGCACAATAAGTAAATGATAATGAAGAACACATTCGCGATGGGGCGTAATGTGTTCTTTTACTGTATAGGAGTATGCAGGATGTTTAACCCGACCAGGATTTTTATATTTTTTGAACCATATTGATTAATTTATGCCTCACGGGCTTTACAGTAACGTATACGTTATTGTTTATAATGGTTTCAGGAAGAGGTGATGTATATCATTCTGATTGGAGAGCTAGCGAAAAAAACTAATATCAGCAAAAGAACACTCCATTACTATGAACAAATTGAATTGCTCCAGCCTACACATATTACAGATAACGGGTATCGTTACTATGATGAAACTGCCATCCTTCGCCTTCAAAGAATCCTCCTGCTGAAATCCATTGGTTACACACTAGAACAAATTAAAGAGCTGTTACAGAAGCAAAACAATATGGGCGAAAACGAAAATTGGGTCGCGTCTCTTCAAGAACAAATAGAGCTGATTGAACAAAAAAAAGAAGAACTGACTCGCAAGCAATACTATCTCAGATCTACCATCCAGACAGTGCGATTCAACGGAATGACTGATCTTGAACAATTACTGCGGATTATTTCCCATTTGGAAAATCGTCCTCTCCAAGAAGGCATAATACCTCCTGATTTCAGTGATGAGTTACACTTGACTTCACAGGAAATAGACATATTCAATCAGCTGCCTGTTCTCGGGAGTAATGATCCGCGAATGGAGCAACTGTTAACCATTTTTGAACGTGTAGGATCTATGATGCCCTCATCTCCACATACTTCCGAAGCTCAAATCATTGCCGGTCAGCTGTACGAATTGGGACTAGAGCTATTTGCTGGGGATGAAACACTGCTTAACAAGTATTGGGCACTTATTCAACCGGGGGATCATGCGGCGCCTGTCGTGATGGGTATGGATAATGAATTCATGTCTTATGTAGATGAGATGATCAGCTTTTTTTTGAAACAAAGAGAGGACGACGTACATGAATAATAATCCATCCAGAGAAAAGAGCAAGAATAATGGGCTTCCCGCCTTGTTGGCAGGTCTATTAATGTTATGTTCAGCATGTGGGACAACAGAAGATACATTACAAGGTACGGATCGTGAGGTGTCAAAAAGAAAGGCTGCGCAGGTCACGGATGTAATCCTCGTTGAAGTGCATGTTGACAGTGATCGTAATTCGGCTGTTGATCTGGAGGTGGAGATCAATGCACGAAAACATCCGCAGAGTATGTATTTAGAGTCTGTCGAGCTTCCATATAAAGAGACATTTGTTATTCCCAAAGATACGTTTATCCCCCTAACCTCCACTCATGTCCGGGCAAGAACAAATGATGGTGCCAGCTGGATAAGCTGTTCTATTCTATATGACGGAGAGTTAGTTGTGTCTCATAAGTCACGAGGAAATAATCCACGGGCTGATTGTGAGAAGAAGTTTCAGCTAGGGCCAGGATAAGCATCACTTGAGGAGTTATTCTTCCGGCTCTTTCGGCACACGGATGAGTTATTCGCACAGGCAAGTCGTCCACCCATTGCGTAGACTAGAGTAGATCAAGTCAAGTGAGGTGAATTCCATGGCTAGAACCAGTGAAATACACGACAAGGCAAAACGATTCAAAGATCGTCCGGTCTGCGTGACACTTCATAATGGCGAAACGTACATCGGGTACATCTCTGGCGTTAACAGCGAGGGCGTAGTGATGACCGGGGGCGGAAAACTAGCGCAAACACAAACAATAAATACCAAAACAGCAGGTGCTACACGTAGCGCTTCTCCTAAAATGAAACCCAAACCAGCCGGAGCTGGCAGAACCGCATCCTCCCGAAGCCGGAAAAAGGTTAATGGTGCTCGTAAGCCAGCCGCACGATCTCGGGCTATTTCTCGTACATCGTCGAGTCAAGCTCATGTGTCATCCTTGATGCCGATGATGGGCTCCCTGTTGGGCGGCTTTGGTGGACTTGGCGGTGCTGGAGGGATTGGCGGAATGCTCGGAGGCGGAATGCGTTTGTTTGGCATGATCCAGCGTTTCGTACCTGTTGTGAAAATGGGCTACGGCATGATCAAACAGATCCAGCCGTTTATGGGGGCTGTACAGGGTCTGATGACTCCAGCCCAAGCTCAAGCAGCCCAGTCTGAGGCAGAGGCGGAAGTGCAAGAGGCATAATGGTTGATTAAACGAGATTCAATTGAAGAGGTAAGTTGAAAGAGATGATTGGAACGAAGGAAACTGCAAGCTGCTGCTCTCTGACATGAGGTGGAGAGCGGCTTGTTTGCATTTTTGCATTTAGGAAGAACAGCAAGAATGGGTAGCCCTAACCACGGTCACAGCAACCGCATGATAAAAATAAAAAAAACACCCCGTACAACATGTAAGTACGGGGTGTGAGCACACAATATAGAAAATGCTGAATGAATTGTAGCAGAGTCAAGAACGCGATGACTAAGCCTTTTTCGTTGTTTTCAAACGAATTACGTTCCAGGAAGCTTTGTTCAGCACAGCTTGCACTTTACCTTGATCCACGGTTGTGTGTCCACCGTTGTGAGGCAGTACATTATGTGGATTTTCTTTGGTGTTGGTTGCTTTTATGTTGTTGCTCTCCAGCACGAGGTGCTCTACAAATGTTGTTTCTCCGAAGGAACGCAGATCAACATTCAGTTCCATTGACTCATCCAGATGGCGGTTCACCGCAAAGATCGTGATGGTGCCATTTTCCTCATCATGTACACTGATTGCTTCAAGATAAGGCACATCAGTGAACTCTTTGGAGTCATACTTAGGTGAAGTTGTGATCGAACGCAGTACCGTTCCGCGTCCAAAGTTGGAAGCGTGCAGGAACGGATAATATGTGGTCTGGAACCAGATCGCTCCGTTATTTTCCGTCATGATTGGTGCAATGGTGTTAATGAGCTGCGCAAGACAAGCCATTTTTACACGGTCAGCGTGCTTCAGAATTGTAATCAGATAACATCCCACGGCAAGTGCATCTTCATGTGTATATACATCTTCAAATTCGGGCGGGGCAATCTGCCAACGCTCTTCCATTCGGCTAGTTCCGATGGAGTTCCAGACGTTCCACTCATCCAGAGAGAGCATCAATTTCTTCTTGCTGCGTTTTTTGGCTTGTACAAAATCACAGATTGAAGCAACACTATCAATGAATTGATCCAGATCCAGTGATGTCGCAAGGAAATCATACGTGTTGTCTTTGTTATTGTTGTAATACTGATGCAGGGACAAGTAATCCACATTGTCATAAGTAAGATCCAGCACCGTTGCTTCCCAATCTGCAAATGTTTTCATGTCACGGCTCGAGCTGCCGCATGCAACGAGTTCGATCTCTGGATCAACCCATTTCATCGCTTTAGCGGTCTCATTGGCAATACGTCCGTACTCATATGCTGTCATCGAACCAATCTGCCATGGACCGTCCATTTCGTTACCGAGACACCACGTTTTGAATTTATGAGGGTCTTTGTAGCCGTGGGAGATACGCAGGTCACTCCAGTACGTGCCGGATGGGTGGTTGCAGTATTCAACCAGATTTCGGGCTGCATCAATGCCGCGTGTTCCCAGATTAACAGCCATCATCACGTCGGTACCCACCAGCTTGGCCCAATCCGCAAATTCGTTTGTGCCCACCGCATTGGTTTCAATTGTCCACCAAGCGAGCTCTAGTCTACGCTTGCGCTCTGCTACTGGCCCAACGCCATCTTCCCAGTTATACCCGGATACGAAGTTACCGCCCGGATAACGAACGACGGGTACATTCAGAGCTTTGATCGCTTCAATAGCATCCTGACGGAAGCCCTGTGCATCTGCCGTTGGATGGCCTGGATCATAAATACCTCCGTATACAGCCCGCCCCAGATGTTCAATAAATGAGCCATATACACGCGGATCTACTTCAGCGATTTGAAAATCTTTATCAATCAGCATTTTGGATTGTAACATAGCGAAAACCTCCACAAGTTTGAATTAGTGTTTTTTGTGATACAACTACGTCATCTTCATTTAATTTGAATTCGCTTAAAGGCAAAATCAACATATTGATTTGTTATCTAATATGTATCATAATGCTATTATATTGAGCAAGTTCATTTTACTCAGTTCGCTAAATAACGAATTCTAAATTCGAAAAATAGGACATCTAAACCCTGAAAGAAAAACATATGACACCAAGGAAGTGGAATTTATGATGCTTGGAACCGATGCAGCTTCATTGCTTGTCTACGAGGCGCTAGCAAGTGAAGCGCGTCTGAATATTGTGCGGCTGCTGCTGCAAAACAGAGAGATGCACATTAATGCTCTTGCCGGGGAGCTTTATCTCAGCAAAGCCATCGTCAGTACACATGTCAGCAAGCTGCAAAAAGCAGGCATTGTGGGCAGCCGAATGAAACGGGAGAACGGTGGCACCTACAAATATTGTTTTATTGTGCGAGAATTCATGACCATCAGTCTGTCACCACCCGTGCCTGCGGACACTTCTTATCACGAAGTATCCATTCCGGTGGGGCAATATACAGATTATGAAGCATGGCCAACCTGCGGAATTGCAACAACAACTCAAGTGATCGGACAATTTGATACCCCCGCCTGCTTCATGGACCCGGATCGGGTGAATGCCGGTATTCTTTGGATGGCCAGAGGTTTCGTTGAATATAAGATTCCCAATTATCTGCATAATGATCAGCAGCTTCGAGAGATTGAAATCTCACTTGAACTCAGCTCTGAAGCTCCTAAAGTCAATGAAAACTGGCCGTCCGATATTCGCTTTACACTTAACGGCTATGATCTCGGCACATGGACTAGTCCGGGTGACTTCGGTGATCGCAAGGGGAAGCATACACCATTATGGTGGAAATTGGACGTTAACCAGTATGGAGTATTGAAAGTGCTGCGCATTAATGAGGAAGGCACGTTTATGGATAGCCAGCGAATATCGGATGTTTCCATTGCAGACCTGGAGCTCCAGACGGCCACCTATTGGACGTTTGGATTAAACCCGGAGGAAAGCGCCGCGGGACGCGGGGGGCTTACCCTATTTGGCAAGGGCTTTGGTAACTACGATCAGGATATTATGATTCGATATTATTATGATGCTCAGAAAATCAAAACTGCAAATGAATAGAATATGCGATTTGTTATCAATTTAAATAAAAGGCACCAACATCGACTGGTGTTAAATCAGCTCCAAAGCAGCATATCCGTATTCCAGAACTAGAGTATTGACAACGATTACATGGCTGGTATAGAATACAGCTATATAAGGAGTGTCACTGATTCGATCAGGCACCACCACAGTCTGGATTACACAAGTGTATTGGCTTGTGTATTGGGCAATGGTGGTGCTTTTTGCATATTGGGGGTGAGGGCATCATGAGGTTCAAGAAATCATTAAACAACAACATCGCCCTGGCGGAAGACGCCGAAGGCTGTGAAGTCATTGTCATCGGGACAGGCGTTGGCTTCAAAAAAGTAAAGGGGCAGCCGATCGAGCAGAGTCAGATTCAGAAAACGTTCCGGATTGGCTCGAATGATAAGTATCAACGAGTCGAACAATTCCTTAGCGATATCCCTCTGCAAGTCATTGATATTACGGATCAGATTATTGAAGAAGGCAAAGGAATTATCGAAAAGCAGCTGAATGACTCCATCCTGTTAACGCTGGCAGATCATATTCATTTTGCTCTCGATCGTTTCAAAAAAGGAGTAGATGTGCAAAATCCGCTCCACTGGGATATTCGGCATCTGTATCCTGCGGAATATCGAGCAGGTGAACTGGCAGTCAAAAGAATTAATGAAGCCTTTGTAGTTACATTGCCCTCTGGCGAGGCCAGCTCCATTGCTCTTCATTTTGTGAATTCGCAATATGATTCGGGCGGAATGAACCAAACGATCAGGATTACACAGATGATTAATGACATTTTAGGTATCATGACTGATCATTTTGGGAGGGACTTGAATCAGGAATCCACGGATTTCTCCAGATTCATCACCCATCTGAGATACTTCATCGTTCGGCAAATGAACCGGGAAGTGCTCTCATTCAAGGATCAGCAATTTTTATATGATGTATTGTCGGAGCGATACCCTGTCAGCTTCCAATGCGCACTCAAAATAAAGGAGGCGATGGAGCAGCAGCGCGGGTTCGCGATTACTCCCGATGAGATGGTATACCTCATGATTCACATCGAGAGAGTGACATCCCGTACCGATGCGGGTTAATCTCAATACACCCTTTTGAAGTTATACCATCTATAGAATGAAGTGAATATGGAGTGTTACTGATTCGATCAGGCACCACCAAATGTTTCCGATTCCGCAGTTTGTCGCGGTCCGGGTATACATTTGGTTTTTTTTTCGCCAAAAAAGGAGGAAGCAGCATGAATAATCGGGAGTTGTCCAAAGAAATTATTCGATTAACAGGAGGACAAGAAAATATTACGCAGGCTTGGCACTGTATCACTCGGCTCCGTTTTAATGTCCGGGAAGAAAACAAGGTCCAACTCGAGCAGATCCGCGCACTGGATGGTGTGTTAGGAGCGCAGTTCCAAAGTGACCAGTTCCAAGTGGTGATTGGCAACAAGGTTGCTGCAGTCTACGAAGAGCTGGAGGACCAGTTAAAGCAAGACGGATCAGTAAAGGTGGAAGCAGAGCCACAGCGTTCAAGAGGCATCAATGCCGTACTTGATACCATTTCAGGCATATTCACGCCGATTCTTCCTGCCATTGTAGGTACGGGCATGCTCAAAGGAATTCTGGCATTACTGGTTACTTTGGGAGCGATTCAGGAGACAAGCGGAGAATATCAGATTCTAGCGTCCATAGCCAATGCAGCCTTTTATTTCTTGCCCTTCCTGCTCGCTGTATCGTCTGCACGAAAGTTTAAAGTGAATGAATATATCGCCTTGACTCTTGCAGGTACATTATTATACCCGACTATTTTGAATGCGTATCTGGAAAATCATCTGGAACCCATTCGATTTCTATCCTTGCCAGTGTCCATCGTGAATTATACCCAGTCGGTCATTCCGATTATTCTCGGTGTGTGGCTTCTGAGTTATGTACATCGCTGGGTGGATCGTTTCATTCCTGGTCCGGTTAAAGTAATCTTCACCTCGATGATTGTGCTGGTCATCACGGTTCCTATTTTATTAATTGCAATCGGGCCACTTGGTAATTACATCGGCATTTATCTGGAGATCGGCACATCCTGGTTATTTGCTCATTCCGGCCCATTAACAGGCATTGTGCTCGGTGGACTTATGCCCTTGATTGTAATGACGGGTATGCATTATGCGTTCTTTCCCGGAACCTTACAGAATCTGAGCAAGCTCGGTTATGATGTGCTCTTGCTGCCAATTAACCTTGTAGCCAATATGAGTCAAGCCGGAGCCGTGATGGCAGTATTTCTCAAAACCAAGGACAAGTCCATGAAATCCATCGCTCTATCCAGCGGTATCTCTGCCTTTCTCGGGATCACGGAGCCTGCGCTCTACGGTGTAACACTGAAGCTGAAAAAGCCGTTCTATGCCTCCATCATCGGTGGAGCAGCCGGCGGTGGCTTTATTACAGCGGTAGGCCTGAAATGTTTCGGCTTTGCCGTACCGGGTTTGCTCTCATTGCCTTTATATATTGGTCCAAATGGAGGAATGACCAACTTCTGGTATGCGCTCATCGGTGTAAGCATCAGCTTTGTCGTTTCCTTTACGGTGACTTTGCTTCTCAAGTGGGATGAACCGAATACACTACAGGCCGCTGCTGCAAGCTCCTCCGGGCAAGAAAACGCAGCCGGTTCAGAAGCGCCAACATCAACAGCATCAGCCAAACAGTCTGATCAAGAAGTTTCACCACCTGTAACCGTTCATTCCATTGAGGAAAAGAAAGGGGAAGTGTTCAGCCCGCTTACTGGAGAGCTGGTCTTGCTCAAAGAGCTGCCTGATCCTACTTTTTCAGAGGAAATGACGGGAAAAGGGATTGCTATTTATCCACAAGAGGGACGAGTAACCGCACCTTTTGATGGAACGGTAACGATGGTTGCCAAGAGCAAACATGCGATCATGCTGACCTCCTTTAACGGAATCGACATTCTCATTCATGTTGGACTGAATAGCGTGTCACTTAAAGGCAAGTTTTTTGACACAAAGGTGGTTACTGGACAAAGGGTAAGTAAGGGGGAGCTGTTGCTCGAGTTTGATATCGAAGCCATTCAGGCTGCCGGAATAGATCTGGTAACCCCGGTTATTGTAACCAATACACCAGATTATCTTGATGTAGTCCCTGTTCAGGTGAAGGGGGTGATTCCAATGAATGAATTGCTGCTGCTCACCGTTCGTTAACAGATTTCTACAAAACGAATGAAGGCTTTCTATTTTAACCGAGTTTTAAATTTAACGTTATATTTACACAAAAAAAGGAGAGAAACCATCATGACCAACACTACAAAACACACATTCCCTAAAGGATTTCTATGGGGCGGAGCTACCGCTGCCAATCAGCTTGAAGGTGCATTTGACGCTGACGGCAAAGGACTTTCCACATCTGATATGGCGCCTTATGTACCGCATGAGGAGCGGAATGGCAAAGATTTTACGTTTGACGTTAATTCCGTGGAATTGGAGCAATACTTGAGCGGCAGCAGCGATGTCTATTTCCCGAAACGGAATGGGGTCGATTTCTATCACCGCTACAAAGAGGACATTGCATTGTTTGCCGAGATGGGCTTTAAGGTATTCCGTCTATCCATCGCATGGACGCGGATTTTCCCGACAGGTGAGGAAGCAGCTCCGAACGAAGCAGGCCTTGCATTCTATGATAATGTGCTCGACGAACTGTTGAAATACGGCATTGAGCCGCTTGTAACGATCTCTCACTATGAAATGCCGGTAGAGTTAAGCCGCAAATACAACGGCTGGGAAAGCCGTGAAATGATTGACCTGTATTTGAAATTTGCCAACACGCTGTTTGACCGTTACAAAGACAAAGTGAAATACTGGATTACCTTCAATGAGATGAATATGATGCTGACCAGCCTGTATACGGGCGGCGGCATTCTGGAAGATAAAATCAAGGGCACACCTGAGCAAGTAGCTTATCAGGCAACGCACCATCAGTTTGTAGCGAGTGCACTGGCTGTGAAAAGTGGTAAAGAGAAAATGCCGAATGCCCAAATCGGCTGTATGATCTGCCGTCTGGAGACGTACGCTGCATCCAGCAAACCGGAAGATGTGCTGCAGACGATGAAGGAAGATCAGATGAACCTGTTCTACCCGGAAGTACAGGCACGCGGAGAGTACCCTTCCTATATGCAACGATATTTTGCAGAACAAGGCATTGAACTGGTGAAGGGCCCTGAAGATGATGCGATTATCCGCGACAATACGGTGGACTTTATTGCATTCAGTTATTACATGACGTATATCGGAAAATATGATCCAAACGACAACAGCAACTCCGGTATGCTGGTAAGTCAGATCAAAAACCCACATCTGAAAGCGACCGAGTGGGGATGGCCGATCGACCCAATTGGTCTTCGCGTTGCGCTGAACCGCTTGTATGATCGCTATCGCATGCCGCTCTTTATCGTAGAGAACGGATTGGGTGCTACAGATACAATGGAAGCAGATGGATCGGTGCATGACCCGTATCGTATTGATTACCTGCGCAGCCATATCGAACAGATGAAAGAAGCGGTGGCTGACGGTGTGGAACTGATGGGCTTCACAAGCTGGGGGCCAATTGATATCATCAGCTGCTCGACTTCCGAGATGGGCAAGCGTTACGGATTTATCTATGTTGATCAGGACAATGCGGGAAATGGATCGCTCGAAAGAACGCGTAAAGATTCATTCTATTGGTACAAACAAGTGATTGAATCCAATGGTGAGATCCTTTAATTTAACGTTCGTGCTGCTTTCGAATTCCATCATATATCATAAATTATATTTTCATTTTCTCAATGTAAGACAAAGAAGCCTCCGACCCGTGTCGGAGGTTTCTTCATGTCAAGAAATTTTGCATTGAGGCACAAGAAATTTTTATTCAAATTTGGATGGTGAAGGGTTGTCCGTTTTTTTGAACGCCGGAGTCTTTAAAGTGTAATAAGCGGTAATGAAGTCTCGAAATTGCGAAACAGCCGGAGAGAGAGTGCGATGTTTAGCCCAGGACAAGCTGATTGGATATATCGAGGACTCGTCAGCTATAGATACATAATGCAGGCCAAGATTACGGCAAACGGAAATGGGCAGTAACGCAACACCACGATCCAGCCTGATAATCTCCACAAGCGTGTGCGAATCCACCTCAAAAGCGAGATGAGGCACGAAACCGGCCTTTTCACATAACGTCATTGTAAAACGTCGGTACTCATCGTTATTGGCAAGGGAAAGGAACGATTCGTTAGCAGCCGCGCATAGTGAGATCTGCTTTTCCCCGCCATATTCATGTGCGGATGGCACAACAAGAACAATATCTTCTTCCACAAGCACCACGCTTTCAATCTCCTCGTCCTGAATGGGGTGACCCGTGATTCCCAGATCAATATCTCCTTTTTTCAGCTGTGTCATAATGTCACTTCGACTGGCGATGCCTTGATGAAGCTGCGAATCAGGAAACTTTTCAAGGTACTCACTAATCAGCCCCGAAAGAAACCTCGAATTCGAGATCGCAATATGGATCAGGGAAGAAAGCTCATCATGCTTTTCCTTGATTTCAAGCCGCGCATTTTCCAATTCAACAAAAATTCGATTAACATGCTTCAGCAGAATTTTTCCCGCCGTATTCAATTCAATGTTTCTGCCTTTTCGATGAAAAAGAGGGGTACCCATTTCGTCCTCCAGCCGTTTGATCGTGAGACTTAACGAAGGCTGTGCGATATTTAACTGAGCAGCGGCTTTGGAGATATGCTCCGTATAAGCCACGGTTTGAAAATATTTCAGCTGGAGAAGCTCCATTTGTATGCACTCCTTATTTATTTCAATAAATGTATATAGTACTTATTATGTATTATATTAAATTTAAAGAAAGATGTAGACTTTATTCATAGCAAATCAACAAATCAATAAGCCTATAAAACAATCAACCCATAATTTGATGTAAAGGCAGGTGTCTTTTTATGAAAATTGATGTGCACAATATAGCCAATAATCTCAATACACCTTTAACCGCCCCCGCGTACCCAATGCCACCTTATAAATTCGTCAACCGTGAGTACCTGAATATTATCTATCGGACGGATGAGCAAGCTTTACGCGCAGCAGTCCCCGAGCCATTGCAAATCACCGAACCATTGGTGAAATTCGAAGTCATGTGGATGCCGGACGTTTCTGGACTTGGCGCCTACACCGAAGCTGGACAGGTCATTCCCGTACAATTCAATGGGGAAGACGGGGATTATGTACATTCCATGTATGTGGATAACTTCCCCGCCATTGCCAGCGGCCGCGAATTAACCGCCTATCCGAAAAAGCTCGGTGCGCCCAAGCTGTACACAGATTCTGACACCCTTGTGGGCACCCTGGACTACGGGTCGCTGCGCGTAGCCACGGCAACCATGGGGTTCAAGCATGTACAGATGGATCAGGAGCTTGCGAGAAAAGAAATATGCCGTCCCAACTTTATGATCAAAATCGCTACGGATTATACGGGCAATCTGCGCATTTGTGACCTGATTCGTACGCAAATTACCGATATCGAGGTAAAGGAGGCCTGGACTGGACCCGCCCGCCTGCAGCTATTTGAGCACGCACTAGCGCCTTTGGCCGATTTGCCGGTGCTGGAAGTGGTGTCCGCTTCCCACATCCTCACAAACTTAACTTTGAATGCAGCACAGCCTGTATACAACTATCTGGAACAACATTAAGGAGGCAATACAGATGAGAATCGCAATTGTAGGCGCAGGATCACTTGGAACCATCGTTGGTGCGTATCTCGCAGATGGCGGAATGGATGTAGAACTAATTGATGCATATCAGGAGCATGTTGATGCCCTGAACCAGACAGGTGCGAAGGTCATCGGAACAATCGAGTTTCAGGCAAAAGTAAAAGCTATTACTCCTGAGCAAAAGTCAGGGTTCTATGATCTTGTGTTATTGTTAACAAAGCAACTGTACAATGAGTCTGTGCTGAAGGAGCTGCTTCCATACCTGCATGAAGAGAGCATCGTGTGCTCACTGCAAAACGGAATTCCTGAGGAGCATGTGGCTGCCATTGTCGGAGCTGAACGAGTGATCGCGGGATCGGTTGAATTTGGCGCTACATTTATTGAACCTGGCGTGTCCAGTCTAACTACCGCTTATCCTCAATTCAAGAAGTATGCTTTTCAGATTGGGGAATTAGACGGAGGTCATACCGAACGCATACAGCGTGTAAAGGAAGTGCTTGACCTGGTCGGGGGAACCCATATCTCCGATAATCTGGTAGGCACCAAATGGTCCAAGCTGCTGATTAACAATGCTTTTAGCGGCTTGTCCGCTGCACTGAACGGCACATATGGAGATATTCTCGATCACGAGACGGGCATTCGAAGTGCTGTTCATATTGTTGACGAAACAATCAAGGTTGGACATGCGAATGGTGTTGCTTTTGTGACCATGAATGGATTTGATATAGCTTCACTGGAGCTACAGAGCGAGAAGGATATTCCTGCACGTATTCAAGCGCTTCGTCATGTGATGGAACCTTCCAGACTGCTTAAAGCGAGCATGCTGCAGGATCTGGAGAAGGGACGTAAAACAGAGATTCACTACATCAACGGAGTTGTTTCAAGCAAGGCAAAAGACGTAAATCTGAAGACCCCTTATAACGATCTGGTGGTCAGACTGGTGGAAGCAGCAGAAGCAGAGCAAAACGTGCCTCAGTTCGATCACAACATCCGTGCGTTTGAACAGCTATTACAGATTAAGCAATTGAACGTTTAATATGAATGACAAGGAAGCCCTTTACGTTATGGTCCTGCCAAACAGACGCAGACGCAAATGTTAAGGGCTTCTTTCTTTTGCTTTTCTACTAAAAAGTTTCACAGAGCGTCCCGCATTAATTACGTAAGGTTTGCAGAATCGCTCCATCCGGTGTCGGCATGACTTGCATAATGTAGCAGCATATCAACCAGTTGTTTCATCATCTGATCATCCAGAGGATGGATATCCCCGGATCGACGTGTGACCATCTTTTGCAGCATGCCCATCATTACAGTGAATATGAACTGTGCAAGCTTGAGTGGAGGGGCAGGGTTACGTATGCTACCATCGGCAGTACCTGCGGTCAACGCGTGCAGCAGAAAGTGGTTTTCCTTGCCGTTACGGGTAAATTCGTCATAGGTTGCTCTAAGCTCATCCGGGAAACGGTACACCTCATAATTCATATCAAATAATTGAATAAAGCGAATATGATCGGGATGGGTCTGTGCAAAATGAACCCAGGCATGCAGCATCGCGGCAAGCTGAGCAAGGCCTTTTTCCTGCGGGCGTGCAGCTTGACTGATATGCTCCGTTAATGTGTCGAACAACTGCATCTGAATGGTGAGCATCAGCTCATCCAGAGATTGAAAATGCTTATAAAAGGTTACTCGGCTGAGCTTCGCCTGAGCACACACGTCCTTGATCTTGACCTGAAGTAGTCCGTGCTTCAGAAAAAGCTGTTTGCCAGCTTCGATTAGATGCTCTCGGTGCTGATTTTTCAACTGCTGATGCCAATTCTCATTCACTTGCATATCCGTTTCCTCTCATGGAGCGTTGTACTTTCATCGTAAGTAATAATGCGGCGAGTAACATAAAGGCACCAAAAATATAAGGAAGGTTGACGTTGATGTCAAACAGCAGACCGGCAACAAGAGGGCCGAATACGGTTCCCAAACTCGAATAGGTTGTATTCAGGCCAGATGCATAGCCTTGTCGATCGCCAGCATGTTTGGATATTAGCGAGCTGACCGTTGGACGAAGGAAAGCATTAAAAGCAAAATATAATGCCGACGCACATAAGAGGAAGATCAGATTCACCTTGATTAACATGAACAAAAGAGCAATGGACGTCATCATTAAGGACCAGCGGATCAGCTTGATTTCACCCAGACGCTTCACAAACACATCCAGCAGCCAGATCTGCACAACGATACCAATTATGGCCCCCATCGTAATAATAATCGAGATGGTTGAAGCACTGAAGCTGTATTTATTTTCAGCAAAAAGGGAGAACACCGTTTCATAACTCATCAGACCAAATGTCATCACCAAAATAATCAACAAGTAGTTAAAATAAGGAACCTTAAACGAACTCCAGATTTGTGTGGCGCTAGAAATGCCCTGCTTGTTCGTTGGTGTGCTCGTTCTTTTACCGGGGGGAAGCGTCTCCGGCAGGAGGAGCGTAAGCAGTGCAGCAACAAGTCCCAAACCTGATGCAACAAAATAGGGCATACGTACACCCATCTCGGCGATCAATCCGCCCAGACCAGGGCCCAGCACCATGCCGAGGTTCATGGATGCTCCGAAATACCCCATTCCCTTCGCACGAGTCTCTGGAGTTGTAATATCAGCAACATACGCCAGATTGGCCGGAACCATGAGACCCAGACTGATCCCACCAATAAAACGAGCGATATACAGGAGAGGCAATGAAGTGCTCACTGCAAAAATAAAATCTGAAATTACAACCAGAAACATGCCAGACATAATCAGCTTTTTACGGCCAAAGCGGTCAGCCCATTGTCCTCCCAGCGGTGAGAATAGAAATTGCGCTGCTCCAAAGGCTGCCACCAGAAATCCGGCAACGGTTCCCCCTGCATGAAACAGCTTTAAATATTCCGGCAGAATAGGAATCAGCATACCTTGCCCCAATAAAGCAATAAACAGATTTAACATGAGAATGAACATCGGGAAGCGCGCTGATTGCGGCAATTTGCGCATACGTGTCTAATGCTCCTTTGTTTACATTGTGTTAACCTTTACATAATGTAAACTATATTAATATGTTATAGTCTTTGTTGTAAATACATTTTTTCTAGCAGAAAGGTGAGGTCTTTTGCTTAATCACAACAATCAGGAAGAGTATCGCGACCCGATAAATTATGATCTTGAATTTGGCGGCGAAACGGATAAGTATGATTTTTTCCTACAGCTTGCAAAGAAACATCCGGGGCATGTGCTGGAGCTTGCTTGCGGCACAGGATTAACCACGCTGTATTT
Source organism: Paenibacillus barcinonensis (assembly GCF_003217495.1). GTDB lineage: Bacteria > Bacillota > Bacilli > Paenibacillales > Paenibacillaceae > Paenibacillus > Paenibacillus barcinonensis. Next base: position 141,360 of record NZ_QJSW01000010.1, read on the forward strand.
AGCCGAAAGGGGTATTCGGATTACGGGAGTGGATATCGTGGAGCCCATGCTCGCCTATGCGCGGATCAAAGCGAAGGAACTGCCCGTTGATTTTATCGAAGCGGATGCACGTATTTTTGAATCGAATCAGCGTTATTCCATGATTTATCTCACGGGAAATGCATTTCAAGCATTTCTGAGTGATGAGGATCAGACAGCGTTATTGCGAACGATATATAAGCATCTGGAGCCTGATGGAATATTTGCATTTGAGATGCGTAATCCAGACGGCACAGATTTGTCCGATGAGGAAGAAGAGAGCTGGGGCACATTTACCGACATGGACGGTGCTACCGTCAAGGTCTCTGGAACTCAGACGTATGATGCCTCGAAGCAACTGATGCACTGGGTGACGTTCCGGGATTGGGGACATCGCCAAACGACGTCACGAATTGTATGCCGATTTACAGATGTGCAGACTCTAAAGCAGTTGCTGGACAAACAAGGCTTTATTCTAGAACATCAGTATGCGAACTGGGATCAGACCTCGTTTCAACCCTCAAGTCCGATGGTAATCAGCGTGTGTAAGAAAGTATAATGGAGCACATACACTTGAATTGAAGAGGTTACGCTAGGATAGGGGTGCTGTAATGCAACGTATTTTACTTGTTGAAGATGATGAAAATTTTGTGTTTGGAATAGAATATACCTTGTCGAATGAAGGCTACGAGGTTACTCATGCAGGCAGTTTGAAGGAAGCCCGTAACGCACTTGCTCAGACAGAGATGAATATCATTTTGCTGGACATCAATCTGCCGGATGGAACAGGATATGAATTGTGTAAGGAGATTCGCAGGAAGTCACAGGTCCCGATTATATTTTTAACCGCCCTGGATGAGGAGACCAATGTAGTCGCAGGACTTGATCTGGGTGCAGATGATTATATGACCAAGCCAATCCGCACCAAGGAGCTGCTTTCCCGAATGAAGGCCGTCTTACGGCGCCACTCCCGTCCCGAGCAGGGGGCAAACAGCTCAAATATATGGACATCAGGTGAGTTTGAGGTTCGTGTACTGGAAGGCGTTGTTCTCAAAAATAAAAAGGAAGTGTTGCTGACAACGCTGGAGTTTCGCTTGCTGCTTATGTTAATGTCCCATCCCAAGCAAATATGCAGCAGAGCATCGCTGCTTGAAAAGCTATGGGACGTCTCAGGTGAATTTATTGATGATAATACGTTATCAGTGCATATTCGCAGGCTAAGGGAAAAAGTAGAGGAGATTCCTGCCACACCACAGTACATTGTCACGATTCGCGGTGTGGGATACAAATGGAACGCTGAAACGACAGGAGCGTACAGCTGATGGTTGAAGTGATGCGAAATCCGGAGTGGAAGTCTGTTTTCACCAAATTCATCTTGGTGCAGCTAGGCTTGGCTATATGCATTTATTTTGTTATGAACATGCAGATTCAAAGCATCAATCAAACTATTGTCAACCAGCATGCTGCATTTGTCGGTCAGGTGTTAAGCCAGCAGCCACAGCTCGAACAGCAGCTGGTTCACAGCATTACGCAGGATACGAATCCACAGCATGTTGTGTTAGGTAAACGAATATTGTCGCAATACGGATATACGGAGCAGATGAGCATCCATGATCAATCTGCTTTTTCTGGTACCTCGTTACCTGTAAGTACGGCTTTAATTTTTATGCTGTGTGGCATTCCTGTATTGTTGCTTTTGCTGTGGGAGTATCGCAACATATTTGTCAAAATTCGCAAGGTTACCGTTGCGGCGGAGCAGGTCGTGGAAGGTCGATTCGATACCTCGTTGTCAGAACATACAGAAGGTGATCTCAGTGCGCTGGGCCACAGCTTCAATATGATGGCAGGCAGACTACATCATAGTGTGGAGCAGCTTAAACAAGAAAAGACATTTCTAAGTCATCTGCTTACCGATATATCCCATCAGCTCAAAACACCGCTGGCCTCCCTGCTTGTATTTAATGAAAATATGCTGCATGATCCGCTGATGAAGGTCGAGATGAGGACTACCTTTCTGGAACGAAGCAGGCTGCAGATTGAACGTATGGAGTGGCTGATTATCAGCTTGTTAAAGCTGGCGAGAGTCGAGGCGGGTGCCATTGTATTTCATTTGCAGAACGTTAGGCCTAAAGCCATCGTTGAATCTACAGTGCTGTCCTTGCAAACGCTGGCGGAGCAGAAGAAGCAAACCATTCTCGTTCAGGGTGGCGAGGGTATGGTGCTGTATGCAGATGAAGAATGGCTGACGGAAGCGATTATCAATCTGATCAAAAATGCGCTTGAGCATTCCCCCGTGTCGGGTAAAGTGTACATTACGCTCGAAGACGAGGGATTATTCCATTCGATCCTCATCCGTGATGAAGGGGAAGGCATCAGTCCCGAGCAGATCCCTAATGTATTCACCCGATTTTACCGCGGAAGAAGTAATGCCAAACCTCATAGTACCGGAGTAGGTCTGTCGCTAACCAAGTCCATTATTGAAGGTCTGGGCGGAACCATATCTGTATCCAGTGAACAAGGGAAGGGCTCCGAATTCCGAATTACATTCATGAAAACCGTGTAAGAAGAGGAAGCTTACAATAACGTAAGCTTCCTCTTCACTTTAACGTAAGCTTCCGGGCCTATAATACAAATATAGAGATGAGCGATGGTTCACAGCTCAGAAGGAGGCAAATACGTTGGAAATTTTAAAAACACATGATTTATGTAAAACATACGGAAGCAGCGACGCGAAGGTCGAGGCATTGAAAAATATTAACTTGACCGTTCAGCAGGGTGAATTTGTGGCTATAGTGGGTGCCAGCGGTTCGGGGAAAAGCTCACTGCTGCATCTGCTGGGGGGCGTGGATCGTCCAACGAGTGGTCAAGTCGTCATTGACGGAACCGATCTGTATTCTCTTAGCGAGACGGATCTGGCGATCTTCAGAAGACGTAAAATCGGATTTATTTTTCAGGCGTATAATCTGATCCCGGTACTCAGCGCTGAAGAAAACATCAAACTGCCTATGCTGCTTGATAACCGGCAAGCGGATGAAAGCTATGCAGACGAATTAATGAATGTGCTTGGCCTGAAGGAGCGCAAACATCATCTGCCTAACCAGTTGTCTGGTGGGCAGCAGCAGCGAACAGCCATCGGGCGGGCCTTGATTAACAAACCTTCCATTATTCTGGCTGACGAACCAACGGGCAACCTGGACAGTAAAAACAGCAAAGAGATTGTCGATCTGCTTACCTTCTCCGTCCGTAAATACAATCAAACGTTAATTATGATTACACATGATTCCAATGTTGCCAAGAGAGCGGACCGAATTGTGAACATTAAAGACGGAGTTCTCTACGAGCAGCAGGCTGGGGGCCAGCATGATGCGTAAGTACACAGGACTCACGGAAAAGTATTTACTGGGTCAGAAAAAAAGGTCTCTTCTCACCATCATTGGCATAATGTTGTCGGTCACTCTTCTTACGGCGATCGGAACACTAGCCATGAGTTATCAGGACAAGCTGGTCCGTCAGGCGACACAGGATTACGGTGATTATGAGGTATCATTTAACGGGGTGTCAGGCAACGACGTTCCCCGTATCGTAAATCAGGCTGCCATAGGCAGTGCCGGGGTTATTCATCGAATTGGTTATGCGGTCGTAAGTCAGACAAGTGAGAAAGAGAAAAAGGAAAATCCGTTTGCTGCACCGTATCGTTATTTGAATGTTAAAGGCTATGATTCACAAGCCATGAATAAACTTCAGGTTCAACTGGAGAGTGGACGTTTGCCCCAAAAGCCAGATGAAATCATTTTGTCATCCTGGAGTCTGAATTATTTTAATCCCAAACCGGAGATTGGCAGCAAAATCACGCTGAACCTGGGAGAGCGGATCGAGGCTTCCAGCGGAAAGGTGAAGAGCCCCAACACCATAGGTGATTTTGGATGGGACCTGGATGAAAAGTTTCAACCGCACGCCAAGCAGCAATATACTGTTGTGGGCATTATGAAACCCGCCAAAAATGTAACCTGGTCATCGACGTTTATTTATTCAGCGATAACGTATGACGATCATCAGCAGACAGATCCAGCCAAGCCCTATTTTATCTACGCCACCATGAAGTCTATGGACAAGATTCAGGATAAGAGTGAAGCGATAGTGTCATCTCTGGGCTGGAGCAATGTTGATCAAGGCTCTGCTCAGGAGCTTAACCGGGAGTCGGTTATAAAGAATGTGCGCATTGAGTATAACAATGAGCTGCTCAAACTCTTTGGTAAAAGCACATACGACAATGTCAACCAAAGCTCTCTCTATGCCTTTATCGCTATCATTCTTATTATCATGGGTTGCACAAGTGCGGTCATCTATAATACGTTTCATATTTCGGTACTTGAGCGCATCTCTCAATTCGGAATGCTGCGTTGTATCGGTGCAACACCTGCCCAGATTCGCAAAATTGTATTGAAGGAAGCGGCTATGCTCAGCCTGATTGCCATTCCCGTCGGCTTGTTTACAGGAACCATTCTGATGAAAGTACTATTCTACAACATCAGCCTGCTGACATTAGGCTTTCTGAACGGAATGCATATGGTGATTTCGGTTCCCGTTTTACTTGCGGCAGCAGGTTTAGGACTAATCACGGTGTATGTGTCAGCTCTTGGACCAGCCAAGCTGGCTTCCAGTGTCTCGCCCCTTGAAGCATTGAAGACCTCTGGAAGCACAGTTGTAGAGCAGGGGAGCTTCAAGCGCTTGTCCTTTGCGAACAGCAAGTGGCTTGGATTCGAAGGCCGCTTCGCCAGCCGAAATATTCGGCGCAACAAAAAAAGATTCCGGATAACCGCATTTTCAATGATCATCAGTATTGTCATGTATATCGTGTTCAGTGGTTTGGCCAATATTATGGGTACAACCTCTGCATCCGGCATTAATTACTCGTATTCCCTTGATTATCAGGGAGGAAGCAGAAGTATCCCGAATTCCGTGTATAACAAGTTGGAATCGTTGGAGGGCGTGAGCCAGGCTTATGCATTTTACAACCATCAGCTTCAAGCGCTCATTCCCAAAGAGAAGGTGAATCCTGACTATTACCAGCAGCAAAAAGGAATGTACAGTGTTGAAAAAGGTAATGAATACCGAACAGACAACAACTATCTGGTCTCTTACGGCATCAACGGACTTCAGGAGCTTCGCCCCAAACTCACTTCTGGAAGCATTGATGCAAGTAAAATGAATGATGAGAATGGTGTAATCGTCATCCAGAAAATCAGAATGATCACCGAGCAAGGAACCAACATGATCATTGACCAGACCCGATTCAAGGTAGGGGACAAGATTCAGGTTCGTTCAATGGATAGCCATGGGGGATTCAAAACGGTTACGGTTGTCGGAACAGCAGAGCAGGGACCTCTCTCTGGAGACTACGTGGAAAGTGCAATTATTCAGATGATCACGACGCCCAAGGTGTTCGAAAATGTTACTGGCGATAACGCATACAGCAGAGTATTTCTCCAGGCTAATCCGGATGCGAGCCCTAAGGTCATTACGGATTATTTCAAAAGCCTTGTGCAGAAGGATGCAGGTTACAGCTACCGTGATCGGGTAGAGGAAATGAAACAGGATCGCAACGATGCCATCACGTTAAATATTTTCCTTTACGGATTTATAGGTGTCATTGCGGCGATTGCTTTCCTGAATATTCTGAATACGGTTAGTACCAATCTCATCCTGCGAACCAAAGAATTCGCTGTATTAAAAGCGATTGGCATGACTCAAAAGGAAATTCGCAAAATGGTACTGCTGGAAGGTTTATTCTACGGCATCTTCGCAACTGTATATGGAAGCTTGCTAGGAACAGGATTGAGCTACGGCATATCTTATCTGATGAGGAATGCTCTACAGGTTGAATGGACGTTGCCTTGGATCAGCATTCTGATCGGAAGCTTGGGCGCCATTGCAGCAACGCTAATAGCCTCCTACTGGCCGCTGAGACGTCTTTCACGAATCAAAATTACAGATGGTTTACGCGGAGAGAATTAATCTCGACAAAGAACCCTCGCGCTTGCTCTAAAGCAAGCAACGAGGGTTCTTTGTCATTCAGATCAAGCTGAAATGCAGGTGAGTGATTCAGGAACAGCTTGTCAAGTCATCGTCATTTCGTTACCCCGTTGAGAAAAAAATGCACAATCTTCTCCGCCAAAACACGTTCAGACTCATATTTCTCCGAATCATGCTCCCGGTTGCCCATTAACATTAGTGTAGAGAAAGCCTCTGCCAGAAAGAACGGATCTTCTTCGCGAAATATCTTCTGCTCCATCGCAAGCTTGAAATGTAGGGCCAAAACCTCATGAATCTGATGCTCCGCTTCACGTATAGCACGAATTTGCGCTTCTTCCAGCAAAGGCTCCGCTTCACGCATCATCGTTTCGATCTCTCCATGCGGATTCGCCAGACGTGCTGCGGCTAGTTGAACTAATCCGTCTTGCAGGTGCTCTGCCTCCTCCAGCATACGCGCTGTAATTTTTCGTACATTCTGCAGCATCGTTGTCATTGCAGCCTGGAATAGATCCGCTTTGCTCGCGAAATGATAATATATAGTCGGTTTGGATACACCACATTTCTTGCCAATCTGCTGAAGTGTTACTGACTCGTATCCAAATTCTTTAAATAGGGTGGAGGCTGTATAAATTATCGTTTGCTGGATGGAAATATCATTGTCTGTCTGCTTGGGTCTGCCCCGTAAACGTTTGGGTACTTGTGCTGGCATAGATTCGTACACACTCCTTCATCAACATTTTATGTTAAAAGATACATTTAAGCAAAGAGTCTTGTAATTTTACTTACCAGTAAATATAATATTATTCGGCGTTAAATAAGATAAATCAAAGGATGGGGAAATCAGGTTATGGCGAAGAAAGCAGCTGGCATGAACAGATGGAAAAAAATTGCGATATGGATCAGTGTGGTCATCATTGCCCTGGTTGCAGGAGTGTTTGCCTATTTGGCATCCGTAACGTATAGCCCGTCCAAGCAAGCAGAAGCCGCCATGCAGAGCGACAGCAAGGTCCTGGTAAGCGAAATCAAGCATGGATATCAATTTGAGCCGCAGGGTCAGGATGTTATACAGCCTAATATTATTTTTTACCCCGGAGGACTGGTAGAACCGGCAGGCTACGCTCCAATGGCACGAAAACTGGCGGAGCAAGGACACAGGGTCTATATTGCCAAGATGCCACTGAATTTAGCGATGTTTGGTGAAAGCCGGGCGGATACCTTTCTCGGCCTGCATCCAGACGAAACATATGTCATCGGAGGCCACTCTCTTGGAGGAGTATTTGCTTCGCGGTATGCTGCAGCCCACATAGCTCAGATCAAAGGTGTCTTTTATCTGGCATCCTATGCGGATGAGAGTGGCAAACTGGATGGCAGCAGCTTGTCCGCACTCCAGATTACGGGAAGCAAGGATGGCGTTTTGAACGGGGAAGAGTGGGAAAAAGCCAAAAACAACCTGCCCAAAGATACTACTTTTGTGAGCATTGAAGGCGGAAATCACGGTCAATTTGGCTCCTACGGCATGCAGAAGGGAGATAACACGGCTCAAATTACAGAAGCAGAGCAGCTTCAGCAGGTTATTCAGGCACTGGAAGCATGGTTGAAGAGATGGGATAAATAGACCCGCTATTCTATATTTTTAGCCTGGAGCAAACTTCATTGCTTGGAACGAAAATTCAGCAATATCTGCCGATAAACCGATGTTTTTTTGCCAAAGCATTGTTATAGTAAAGACACTTGGTTTGCATATCGCTTGGCCCGATTGGAGGAATCCTTCTGGAAAAAATACTTGTGATCGATGATGAGATCGCCATTAGAGATTTAATTGAACTGGTCCTGAGAAGAGAAAACTACGAGGTGCGGACAGCTGAAAACGGTAAAATCGGTCTGCAGCTGCTGAATTCCTTTCAACCCGATCTGGTGGTGCTTGATTTGATGCTGCCTGACTGCTCCGGGTACGACCTGTGTAAGCAAATTACCCAGGAACGGGCCGTTCCCGTTATGATGCTTTCTGCCAAAAACGAGGTGATCGACAAAGTGCTTGGACTTGAGCTAGGTGCGGAGGATTACATGACCAAACCTTTTGATAATCGGGAATTACTCGCCCGCATTAAGGTCATTTTGAGAAGAAGCGAGAGCAAGGAAGAAACGCTTGAAGAGATGGATATGAAATCTACACGGATCATTCATGAAGAGCTGACTTTTGACCTGGAAAGCCGCAGAGTGCTGAAAAATGATGAGCCTATCTCGTTAACAGCGAAAGAGTTTAAAATTCTGGAAACCTTGCTTAAACGGCCGGACAAAATTTTCACACGGGATGAGCTGCTGCAGATCGGATGGGGATATGATTTTATGGGCGACAGTCGCAGTGTGGATATGACGATTATGCGATTGCGGAAGAAGCTGGAGGATAACGCAGAGGAACCTAGGTATGTCAGGACAATCTATGGATTCGGCTACCAGCTTGGAGGTGGAGCGAACTGAAATATGCGACCCGATTAGTGCTGAATTATTTATTTTTCTCCGTACTATCCTTTGGCATCATTATTTTTGCAATCAATAAAGCGATAGATTATTACAGCTTCATCACAATTGAGAAACGGATGATCGAGAAGGCGGATCTCTCCGAGATGTCCCTCCGAGAGGTGCTGGCACAGCATAGATCATCAACTGACGCGCAGCAGACGAAGCAGATTGCCCGACTTGCTCTGGAGAAGCTGAAGGCTTCGGGCAAAGAGGTTCGAATCTATGACAGCGGCAAGCAGTTGCTTGGCTTGGCTGTGGACGGCATCATCATTAATGATGGCAAGCCGCTTATTTTTGAGAAAAATATTGAAAAAGCGCTGAATGGCAGCTATGCATACACGGTAACGGAGGACCATCTGCTTTATTTTGCAACTCCCATTCAGGATCAATATTACCAAAATGCATATGTGTATGAGTTCGTCGAGGACGTCTCGTACTTTTATGTGATGATGGATCAGATTCGTTATATTCTATTTGCTGGTGCTGGGGGCTTCATTGTATTAATCACGTTATCCAGTCTATGGATTGCACGGAATACAACCAAACCGATTAAGGTACTGCTCGGCGCTACGCAAAGCTTCTCCAGACAGGAGTTTCGAAGAGTTCATCTGAAGCGGAATGATGAGCTGGGCATGCTTGCAGATGGACTGGATCAAATGGGACAGCAGCTTGATAATTATATCCAGTATCAGAAGCAATTTGTTTCCAATGTATCGCATGAATTAAAAACACCTCTTGCCGCTATTCGTGGTTTCTCCCAATACTTGTACGAAGGTGAGAATGAAAACAAGGAGCTGCACAAAATCTATGCGCATCTGCTGCAAGAATCGGATCGGCTGACACGATTAATTAATGAACTGTTACTGTTATCCCGATTCGACAAAAACAGCTCCGGCGAGCTCGAAGTCGAAAAAACGGAAATAACTGAACTGGTTGTGCAAGTTGCAAGCCATATGGCTGCAAAGGCCAAAGAAAAAAACATCCAGATCAGCATCATGGAGGCAGAAGAGCAAGAAAAGCCGGTCAGGGGAAACCGAAGTGAAGTCTGCGCCAACGTTAATTCTACGCTCATGTCGCACGCCATCGCCAATCTCGTGGATAACGCAATTAAATATTCCGATCATCATTCACAGATTGTAATCGAGACGGAACGTACACCAAGTGAGGTGGTTATTCGAGTACGCGATCAAGGCATTGGCATTGCGGGCGATGAACTGGAACGTGTGCAGGAGCGATTTTACCGGGCAAAAAATGCAAATACAGCTAATGGTTCAGGACTCGGGCTGTCCATCTGCAAAGAAATCGTTGAGCGTTTTAACGGATATATCGACGTGGAAAGTCAGTTGGGAAAAGGAACAACCATTACAATTGTATTGCCACAAGCGTAAAGCCGTACGTCAATCAGGTAACGTTACAAGACTGATACAATTCTGTTATGAGACTAACAAATGCTTTTTTTATAATCACTTCATAAGAAGAAATCATACCTTTATGGAGGGATCATGATGAAAATTAATATTAAAGCTTCAGCTATTATCCTATTAGGAGCACTACTGACATCGGCACTGACAGGCTGTCAATCCAATCAGGTCAAGTCACCAGAAGCTGCGTCCCCTTCGGGAAATTCCGAAGGACAGAGTACTGTAGTGGTGAAGGAAGGTTCAAAACAAAAGGAAGGCAATGTGGTGCTGAAGGAGCTTGCTTTTATGTTTAAAGGGAAGACGATTGCGATCTCCGATACAGCAAACGAAGAACAGTTGGAGCAGATGCTGGGAAAAGCAGAACATGTGAAGTCTCATACGTATCGTGCAGATGATGGGACCAACATGGATACTTTGATTGGCTTTACGGAAAAAGTATACACGTATCCGGGACTGAAAATTAAAACAATCAGTATTCCCGATGGAAAACAAGACTCAATCTTTCATATCCAAATTACCGATCCCAAGTATGCGACAGTGCGAAATATTAAAGCAGGCGACAGCCTGGATACACTCAAAAATGCTTACCCGGAGGGGAGACTCGTCGGTGAAGGAGCCCCTGAAGAGGAGGATGATTTTCGCTACGAGCCATCCAATTATGTGGATGTGATGTCATTCCATATCAAGGATGCCAAGGTGGAAAGCATTCAGATCTACAGCCTGCTCGACTAAAATTATAATTATGCAAAACAGCGTTTCCTACGCTCCAGCTTAGACTAAATCTGTCCGAAGTCGGGCAGTTTTTTTATGTAGTCTGAATTATATTTGTGACTGTTGAATCACAGACAAAACTCTTCTCTAGAAAACATAACAAGTACAAGTTTGCCATACACAACTTTTTTGGATTTCTATTAAACTCTTGGCGCTCTCAGATTATGTTGTCTCACACTTAAAACGTTTCTCTAGACCCACACAAATGTTCAATGATACCATCATACAAGTGTTGATAGAGTTGAAGATTGCAGGGGGAACTGAAGGTGGATCAACTAAGATATGATAATTTAAAACTCGGGGAGCGCGGAGCGATTATCAGCATCGTCGCTTATATATGTTTGACTGCACTGAAGCTGGTCATTGGTACGATGGCTGGTTCGGAAGCGCTCAAGGCAGATGGACTGAATAATGCAACGGACATCGTTGCGTCTATTGCGGTATTGATCGGCTTAAAGCTCGCACAGCGGCCGGCTGATAAAGATCATACATATGGTCACTGGAGAGCAGAAACGGTTGCGTCACTGGTTGCTTCGTTCATTATGATGGCTGTCGGACTTCAAGTTTTATTCGAAGCCTTTGGTTCTGTTTTTCAAGGCAAGCATGAGTCCCCAGATCTTCTTGCGGCATATACAGGTGTTTTCTGTGCGGTAATTATGTACCTCGTTTATCGGTATAACAAGAGATTGGCTACACGGATTAAAAGTCAGGCAGTCATGGCTGCCGCACGGGACAATATTTCTGATGCATGGGTAAGTATCGGTGCAGTGATCGGGATTGTAGGCTCACAATTTGGTCTGCCATGGCTTGACCCAGTAACGGCGATAATCGTCGGTTTGCTGATCTGCAAGACGGCATGGGATATTTTCAGAGAAGCTACCCACCATCTTACGGATGGCTTCGATGTGGAACTGATTCAGGAATATCGTGATACGATTGCCGGAATTGATGGGGTCGAGACGGTAAAGGATGTAAGAGCGCGTAATTATGGCAGCAATGCTGTTGTGGACGTTGTGATCACGGTTCGAGGTGATTTGGACTTGCAGCAAGCCCATGATATCTGTACCGATGTCGAGAATGAGCTGCTGGATGAACATGATGTGTATACGGTACATGTACATGTAGAGCCGGAGCCGGAGCCTGAAAATGCCAAAGAATGTTTGTGATAGTTCGGAACGTATATCACTTAATTCAGAATTTAAAAACCAGTAAACGATATTGTTTACTGGTTTTTTGACGAGTATCAAGTGTGCCTGTCTTCCAGGCGAACACATTTTCTTCAGTAGACTCCAACCAGAGTGGACACAAGAAGTTACTTGGGCATATTGTAGATAATCAGGTTATTGTATTTATCCGCATGTTTCTGTTCATCCAGAATAATGCCCCAAACGGTGTCCTTGTATATACCGTAGGGAAGGCCAAACCATATTTTTCTATACTTCTCCACTGCAGCAAGTTCCCCTTGAAACGCCTTTTGCAGTCCGCCAAGATAAGATGAGACGGTTTCAGGAGGTTCACTGCTAACACCCGTGATCTCCTGGCCTGTGAGGTCCTTATACATCTGTCTGAACATCATGTTATGCCCGCGTTCATCATCACGAATGCTTGTAATGATAGCCACCTGATGAGAATCAGGGGCCATGCGAATGAGAGCATCATAGAACATTTCATCATTGCGTTCTCCTTGCACAGCGGATTGAATCAATCCCAAAGCTTCTGTGGTTGATGTCGCCCATACAGGAGTAAATGTATTTCTGTAATAATGCGGATACGCCGTGTACATTACAATCCCTCCATAACCATTATGGATTATGATATGCACAGGCGCCCAGTGACGTTAACGAGATGCAATGATTTTATGCGCAGGCGCCCGTCTCAGAGTATCTCCACACTCCTTTACGTTTTGGAGCCCTGATGGGAATGCTCCGGCAAAGCAATCTTCAGAAGTTTACTGTAACCGTAAGCAAGCATCAGGGGCAGGAAATAAGACCAGAAGGTCCAGAAGATATTCCATCCGTTGAAATAAATAACATGTCCCAGCAGCTTGCCCGTCCATTCAATCAACGTTAACAGAAGGGCTGAAATGACGATGGAGGGCCAAGGTCTGGTATGTCTGACCAGAATCATATACATCATAATACAGCCGGTTACGGGATAGATGCCGAGGTCCATTGGAAGAGCAGCAAAGCCTTGATTGCGTGTATTCGGCAGAATGTTCCAGAAAAAATTAAAGCCTACACTGTTGATGCTTGAAGACAAAGCGACGCCGAGGGGAAAATAAATCACGAAAAATCTGTAGTGCCCTCTAAGAACCCACGCTCCTATGAGCAGGGGAATGAGCATGCCTACAACTACATTAATCAACATATCATTTTCCTCCAAATTGCCCGGATTCATGTTTCACGCAACAGTTGTCATCTGGTTAAGATGCCCTTACGGAAGTTATATAATGCATTGAGCAAAGTAAAAATACAATGCTGCATGTTAAAGATATTCTCAACATTATTCGCATTCATTATGGGATTGAGCTGGATACATTAAGCATTAATTATTCACGTTTTTTGACTCATTTGCAGTTTTTTGTTCAGCGATTGCTGGAGAATACGATGCTTGAATCCAAGGATGATGAGCTGCTTGAACGAATCTCCATGAAATACCCGGAGGAAGGAAGTTGCGTTTCCAAGATTAACAATTATATTGGCGCCAAATTCGAACGATTTATGGCCAATGAAGAAAGGTTGTATCTCATCATTCAGATTAGCCGAGTGATGGATAGAGCGCATTAACAGGAAGGATGATTATATGACTACAAGCCGAACATTCCCTGAAGGGTTTTTATGGGGCGGCGCAATTGCAGCGAATCAGGCAGAGGGAGCCTGGAATGTGAAAGGTAAGGGCATTTCCACTGCAGATTTAGCAACCAATAAGAAGAATATTAGCAAGGGTGACTATAAAAAAACAAAATGCTGTGAGCTCGGAGCAGCTTGCGATAGCTCTTACAGATCAATCAACATTAAATTATCCGAAACGAAGAGGGTTTACTTTTCTACGATCGCCTGTTTGATGAGATGATTAAAAATGGCATTGAACCCCTCGTTACCTTGTCTCATTATGAAATGCCAATGTATCTGGTGGATCATTATGGTGGGTGGACTTCGAGAGAAGTGCTCGATTTCTTTGTACGCTTTAGCACAACGGTCTTCAACCGGTATAAGAATGCAAGTGCATATGCTGTGAAGCTTTGCCATGAGATCATTCCGAATGCCGAGATCGGCTGCATGTTGACAAGCCTGCTGCATTATCCGCATACGTGTAATCCGCTGGATGTGCTGGCGGCACATAAGAATAATCAGTTTAATCTGTTTTTCACCGATGTACAGGTACGCGACGCTTATCCTGGTTATATCGAGAGATATTTTAAAGAGCAGGGCATCGTTATTAAAAAAGCTGAGGGGGACAGCGAGCTGCTGCAGACCTACACAGCGGACATCATATCGTTCAGCTATTATAACTCCTTTGTTGCAAGTGCGGATAGCGAAGGTTTAGAGACGGTTAGTGGTAACACGATGGAAGGCGTGAAAAATCCGTACCTGCCTGTCAGTGATTGGGGATGGCAGATCGACCCGATTGGTTTGAGATTGGCACTTAACAATTTGTATAGTCGTTATCAGGTTCCTTTGTTCATTGTAGAAAATGGTCTAAGGGCCTACGATACTGTTGAAGAGCACGGGACAATCCGTGATCCGTATCGCATTGAATACTTGCGTTCCCATATCGAGCAAATGCACGAGGCGTTACTGGATGGTGTTGAAATTATAGGATATACCGTCTGGGGAATTATAGATCTGATTAGCTATTCTTCTTCGGAAATGGAAAAACGCTATGGTCTAATCCATGTGGATCAGGATAATGACGGAAACGGTACGCTGGAGAGAAAACGGAAGGAGAGCTTCTTCTGGTACCAAAATGTGATCTCCAGCAATGGACTATAACTTGAATGAAAAAGGGTGAGCTGCGGTTCATCCTTTTTTATTTGTTACATATGCATAATAAGATGCAGCATAGCGTGGTTCTATGCTTTTTCAACGCAAAATGTTGCAAATTACATTAATTTATGTTGGAATGAGATGAACGTTTTAGAATGAAGAAGGATCGTGAGGTCAGCGCATATGATTGCAAAAACAGAAGAAGATTTTAATGGGTTGAAGGAAATTGGCAGAATTGTTGCTTCCATTCGAGATAACCTGGTGGAGCGCACAGCTCCGGGAGTAACGACTAAACAATTGGATGATCTGGCCGGGGAGTTGTTCGAAAAAGAAGGAGCGATCTCTGCTCCAAAAGGTGAATATAACTTTCCTGGTTTTACGTGCATTAGTGTCAATGAAGAGGTCGCTCACGGCATTCCGGGCAATCGCGTTATTCAGGAAGGCGATATCGTTAATATTGATGTTTCCGGCTCCAAAAACGACTATTTCGCGGATACAGGCATTTCATTTGTTGTAGGTCAGGGAGAAGAAGTATTAACGAAAATATGTGACGTAGCCAAGCTAGCCTTTGAGGCAGGTTTAAAAAAGGCTAATCCTGGCTCCAAAAAGAGTGGCATTGGCAAAGCTGTTTTCCTGACAGCTCGCCAGCATGGGTTAACCGTTATTCGCAACCTGACAGGACATGGAGTGGGACGTGCAATTCACGAAGCACCAGATCATATCTATAATTATAATGACACGTCAGATGACGAGCTGTTGAAGGAAGGTATGGTTATTGCCTTTGAACCCTTCATCTCTACATCCGAAGAAGAAGTGTATCAAAAAGGCGATGGATGGACCTTTGCAACAAAGAACAGCCATGTGGCACAGATTGAACATACGATTATTCTCTCCAAAAAAGGACCGATCATTATTACGCTGTAACTATAGAGAGTATTAAAAGTTTTGAGAGTCATACGTAAAAGCCGATTCCAGATGTGGAATCGGCTTTTGCGTTATGGCAAAACTGAAAAGTTTAAGCAGTTTACCGTAATCGCTCTCATTAACGAAGGTTTAGAATCCTTTTTATCAACATACGTCGTACCTTTATCCGAGCTGCCAATAATAAATGGGCTTACTCGGGCTTCTTTTTAAACATTTTCATTTACAAAGTAGTTTTGTTATTCTATATTAAAGATACATCTGCAGGTGTAATTTACTAATATTTCAATATTTGTGAGGTATGCATGACAGAACACAAGACCGTCGGCATTTTTGACAGACAATATAGAGCTATGACGATTGGCATTATGCTGGTATTAACCACCTCGGCTTTTGAAGGGCTGGCGATCACAACCATTGCTGCGAAGATTGCTCAAGACATGCAGGGGCTTCATTTATATGGCTGGATTTTCAGTGCATTTTTGTTATCTCAGCTCGTAGGAACACTGGTGATGGGCCAGCAAGTGGATAAACAAGGTGTATTTAATTCCATGCTTGTATCGTTTACGGTTTTTGTGCTCGGAACCATTATTGCGGCTGCCTCCTTGAACATGTATATGCTCATTGGAGGAAGGGCCTTTCAAGGATTCGGTGCTGGAGCATTAATAACATGTGTCTATGCGTGTGTAACGTTATATTATCCAGATTCTCTGCGAACTCAGATTTTGGCGGCTTTCTCTATGGCTTTTGTGTTGCCTTCGTTAATCGGACCTTATTTCGCAGGACTCATCGCTTCTTATATATCTTGGCGATTTGTTTTTTGGATTGTTATTCCATTGATTGCAATCGCTCTTCTCCTTACATATCGATCATTTCGTGATTTACAACGTAGTCAGCAGGTTACAGGAGGAGCACGAGCCATTGACTCAAGAACAGGGCAGGCCATCTTACTAGCAATTGGAACCGGTTTATTGCTGACAGGTCTTGGCATGATTACAAACTGGCAGGGTATAGCTCTTTCAATGGGTGGATTAATGATCATGATACCGTTAATGCACAAATTGTTGCCTCAAGGGACATTTTTGGTCCAAGCAGGTTTACCGGCTACGTTGGTAACGAGAGGATTGTATGTGGCTTGTTATTTCGCTACAGAAAGTTTTGTTATTCTGGGGCTGACGGAGCTCAAGGGGTTATCCGCAGATACTGCCGGCCTGCTGGTAGCAGCAGGCTCTTTAAGCTGGTCCGGTGCAGCATGGCTGCAAGCCAGACTGGATGCAAAAGATCGGGGTGAAGGGCGTAAACGGAGAGTTATGCTTGGAATCGGGACGATGATTGGCGGGGTTATGCTCGTCATACTCGCTTTATTTTTACAAGATACGGGGATCATGCTCATTCTAATCTCTCAAATTATTATTGGATTTGGTGTCGGTCTGGCTAACCCGACAACAGCAGTCATCGCTCTACAATATGCCGAGCTAGGACATGAAGGAAAGATGTCTGCCAATCTGCAGTTTGTCGATTCCTTTTATGTAGCTATGAGCATTGGTGTCAGCGGTGCCCTTGTTGCATTAGCCGAGACAATGAGATGGGGGATATCGACAGGTATTTTTATGGTGCTGATGCTTCAGTTACTATTGGTTTTACTTAGCTTTCTGTCCTCTTTACGGATTTCAATCCTTGCTCGTCACAAGCATTCGTCCGCTGGACAGAAAAT
The DNA here is from genome assembly GCF_003217495.1 of Paenibacillus barcinonensis. Classification (GTDB taxonomy): domain Bacteria; phylum Bacillota; class Bacilli; order Paenibacillales; family Paenibacillaceae; genus Paenibacillus; species Paenibacillus barcinonensis. Next base: position 158,744 of record NZ_QJSW01000010.1, read on the forward strand.
AGATACACTTCCGATGTAACATAACAACCCGGTCAGACAACATGCAGATCGGAGGAAATATTACATTCAGGAGGTGCGCGAGATGGCGCGTGTGTTAGTTGTGATTACTCCGGCTGAAGGTCATGTGAACCCCTCTTTGGGGTTAATCACGGAGCTGGTCAACCTTGGAGAAGAAGTTGTTTATGTGACTGTAGAGGAGTACCGTTCGCGGATGGAGCAGACAGGGGCCCGGGTTATGACGTATCCCTTTCTGCAAGATGCTTTCTCTCATGATCCGGTTTTGAAACCCTTGGAATATCGCCATCCTTATCAATTTATACACATGGTTACTTGTGGTGTCATCCCCCAGATGATTCCCGAAGTTCTTCGTGTGATAGAGCATCAGACATTTGACTATCTGATCTACGATTCCCTTATGGGCTGGGGAGGCAAAATATTGGCTGAAAAGTTAGGGATTCCCGCTGTCTGTTCCATAACTTCTTTTGCGTTTGTTGAGCCTCTGGGCAAAAATGTAGGATCACTTAATGAAGAACATAGTTATACACAGCAACTGTATGAAGCAATCATGAACGCTGCGCAAGAGATCGCTGCAGAGTATCAGGTCAGTGTACCTGCTGTGGAAGACATTATGGCACATACCGGCCAGTTGAAAATTGTATACACAAGCCGTTATTTTCAGCCGCGAGCAGATGAACTGGATGACCGATATCTATTTACGGGTCCATCAATTATCCCGCGGCAGGATGCTCCTGCGTTCCCGTTTCGTCTGCTTCGTGAACGTCATTCCGAGACAGTATACATTTCAATGGGAACGATACTGAATAAAAACCTGGAGTTTTATAAATTATGCTTTGATGCATTAAAGGATCTGCCCATTAACGTTGTTTTATCTTCTGGCAAATACACAGACCTTGAAGCTCTTGAGGGGCTTATCCCTGACAATTTCATCGTGAAGCCGTACGTTGCACAGCTTGAAATACTGCAGCACACAAACGTTTTTGTTACACATGCGGGAATGAATAGTGTAAGCGAAGCATTGTATTTCGATGTTCCACTTGTCATGATCCCTATGACCTCAGATCAACCTTTCGTTGCTGCTCGTGTAAACGAACTTGGTGCAGGGGTTGTATTGGATCAACATCACCTGAGCGCAGCCCTTTTAAGGGAGGCGGTGATGGAAGTACTGCACAATCCAGACTATCAAAAGCAGGCTCATCTCATCGGTGAATCTTTGAGACAAGCTGGCGGGTACACACGTGCTGCGGCAGCCATTATGCAGCAATTTGCCAAGGTATAAACGTGATCGCCAGTTTAATCTTATGCAACAACGAATAACATAAACATGAATGAGACCCCCCTTTCTTCATTTCAGTTAAAAGAAGAGAGGGGGGTTCACTTGTTCATCCTTATGAAGATCATCATTTATCTGTAAATAAAAACGATCACAATTGCAGCCGGAGCGTAAAATAATCTTATTTCTGTTCACACGTTTCATCTCCCCGAAAAACGAAAATTATACATTGATTTTGTTAAAATAGTTCGTAAATACTGTGAACAAGTACGCTTTTCCATTGACATCGGATGTTATATTTAATAAAATTCGAAATGGACTTTAGAGTTGAAGGACAATATGAAAGTTGGAGGCTGGCTTTACGATGGACAACTGGTTCAAACTGAAAGAAAGAGGCACCACCGTTTCAACTGAAATTATTGCAGGGATTACAACATTTTTCACGATGGTATACATAGTGGTAGTGAATCCTGGAATCCTCAGCGGTACAGGCATGAGCTTTAATGGTGTATTTATCGCTACGATTCTGGCGAGTATTGTGGCTACCTTAATTATGGGGCTCTGGTCCAATTACCCGATTGTCATTGCACCTGGTATGGGCTTGAATGCCTTTTTCGCGTTTAGTGTTGTACAGGGATATGGCGTATCGTGGCAGACAGCGCTCGGTGCTGTGTTTATTGCAGGTGTTTTATTTATCATTCTATCGCTCACATCCTTTCGCTACATGCTGCTGGATGCAATTCCGGCGAGTCTCAAACATGCCATTACGGCAGGCATTGGATTATTCATTACAACTGTAGGTTTGCAAAATGCGGGCATTATCGCGAATTCCGAATCTACTCTGATTACACTTGGTAATTTGGCGCAGCCTATGACGTATCTGACGTTGATCGGATTAATTATTACGGTTACGCTGATGGCCTACAATGTGAAGGGATACCTATTCATTGGTATGGTCATTACGGCAATCATTGCCTGGTTCATGGGTCTGTTCCAAATGCCGGAATCGATGGTAGCCATGCCATCAGGTCTTGGGGAGACAGCGTTCCAGATGGATCTCGCTGGTGTTTTCTCCAATGGGCTATATACCATTATCTTCACCTTTTTGCTTATTACCTTGTTTGACACAACGGGAACGATGCTGGGCGTTGCAGAGCAAGCCGGATTGCTCAAAGACGGTAAGTTTCCGCGTTCCCGCGGTGCGTTGCTGGCAGATGCTGTCGGTACAACGACGGGGGCCTTGCTGGGTACAAGCCCAACCTCGGCCTATATTGAGTCCAGTACAGGTGTCGCTGCTGGAGGAAGAACAGGACTAACTGCGGTAACTGTAAGTATACTGCTTGGACTAACTCTGTTTTTCAGCCCGATTGTGAGCGTTATATCCAGCATTCCTGCAATCACATCTCCGGCTCTGATTATTGTTGGTTTCTTCATGATTAGTGTAATTAGCAAAATGAACTGGAGTGATCTCGAAGAGGCCTTCCCGGCCTTCCTGATCATTATCCTCATGCCATTAACTCATAGCATTGCAACCGGCATCGGTATTGGCTTTATTTTCTATCCTGTGCTCAAGCTGCTTCGTGGTAAAGGCAAGGATGTTCATCCGATCTTTTATATTTTCGCAATACTGTTCTTCATTCAACTTGTTTTCCTTGACCACTAGAAGAGGATCTGAAGTGAATGTGGAATTCACAGGAGAGAGCTGCTTTCATCCAAGCAGTTCTCTTTTTTATTTTATTTTATTTTAGCATGCACGTATGCTGAACGAGCTTTTGACATCCGCCATGAGCCCTGTTCATACTCTGTTCATATTGGCGTCACTGTAACGACATCTTGTTCGATTATACTGAGCAGAAGTCATCAAGATACTTTATTAGACTCAAGGGACAGGAGAAGATTGGAATGGGAGAGATCGTAGAGATCAAGCAAAAAGAGAAGAAACCCGGAAGAAAACGAAAGTTATTATTAAAAATAGGCGGAAGTATTCTCGGAGCACTTGTATTATTTATGGGCATTGTGTTTGTGGTCAACGTGATTAGCAACGGGATGGAAAAGAAACAAATTGACTCTTATGGACAGTACGTGCAAGTGGATGGCAAAAAAATGAACGTATCCATACAGGGGGACGGCGAGCAGACCATTGTGCTGCTTCCAGGGCAAGGAACCCCCTCACCGGTGCTGGATTTCAAATTGTTGATTGATCAACTGACCTCCGACTATAAAGTGGTAGCAATTGAACCCTTAGGCTATGGATTGAGTGATCGCACCGAGAAGGAGCGAACCACGGAAAACATCGTCAGTGAGATTCATGAGGCTGTAGAACAGCTCGGTCTGAAGCGTTATATCCTGATGGGTCATTCCATCACAGGCTTGTATGGTGTCTCCTATGTAAAGCAATATCCGGATGAAGTAATGGCCTTTGTTGGCATTGACAGCAGTGTGCCGAATCAGCCTGGCATGGATGTGAAATTGCCGCTGAAGTCCATGCAGTTCCTTCAATCCTCGGGGCTGATGCGATTGCTCAAAAAGCTGAGTGCTGACCCTTACGATGCAATGGACTACGATGAGCATACCAAGGAGCAGATGAATCTGATCTCGAATCAAGTCGCCACCAATTCAACACTAATGAATGAACTGAAAAATCTGGGCTCCAACTTCAAAAATGCAGAGCACATGATATATCCGCGTGAGCTGCCGATATTGCTGTTTGTGCAATCCAACAACGATAATAATCCGAAATGGCTGCCACTACATGAGGAGCAGATCAAACAATCCGATCAGGGCAAACTGGTACCAATGGAAGGTTCACACTATCTGCACCATACGAAATATAAAGAGATCGCGGAGCAGTTCAAAGAATTTATGAAACAAATTCAACTGAAATAATACTCTGATATAGAAAAGCGTCGCCGTACCCGGTGGCGCTTTTGTGCTCTAACTTACAGAAATAAAGTCCTCGATTGGGATTATAAGTCATATTTGTTATTCGTTTAATTTTTTCCACATCATTTTTATCGAATTATATATCCTCTCCCCGGATTGAAAGATATAATGATTGCTGAACAAGTTTTCATATATGTCCAAAATACGTGTGCATTTGGAGGGAACAATCAGCATGAATATTCAGTTTGGTTCTCCAGCCGCCTATTGGGTTGAAGCACTGCCGATCGGCAACGGCAAGCTGGGTGGAATGGTTTTTGGTGGTATCGAAAAAGAACGCATTGCATTAAACGAAGATACGTTATGGTCGGGCTATGTTCAGGACTGGAACAACCCGGAAGCACGGGAGGTCTTGCCCCGAATCAGAGAGCTGATTGCCAATAAACAGTATGTAGAGGCTGATCTGCTGAGTAAAAAAATGATGGGGCCCTTCACACAATCGTACCTTCCATTTGGCGATCTGGAGCTGGTTATGGAGCATGGTCAGTTATGTGAACGGAAAACGTATCAACGCAAACTGGATATATCAACAGGTGTTGTAAGCGTTTCCTACGAAATTGGCGGCGTACGTTATGATCGAGAGGTCTTCGCCTCACATCCTGATCAAGGCATTGTCATTCGTTTGACAGCAAGCAAGGAGGGCAGATTAAGCTTCCGTACTCGATTGAGTAGCCCGTTGAGACACACAACCTCGGTTGCAAATGCTCAATTCGAGTTGTCGGGGACGGCTCCAGAGTATGTATCACCTAACTATCATGATGTTGAAGTTCCTGTGCGTTATGGAGATTCTGAATCTAACCGTGCGATGTCTTTCCATGGCCGGATAGCAGTCTCTCATACTGGCGGCACCCTGCATTCAAACGGAAGCGAACTGCAAATCATTGATGCGACTGAAGCGGTAATCTATTTTGCAGGAGCCACGAGTTATGCTGCCAAGGAGCAGGTGAATGGAACGCCAAAGTCTCCTGCAACCCAAACCGCAGACGTTATTCAGAAGATTATGACACATGATTATAATGAGTTGCTTCAACGCCATGTGCAGGATCATCAAGCTTTGTTCAACCGTGTACAGTTACATCTAGGTGACAGTATGGCTCCCGAGCACATGTCTACAGATGAACGTATCGAGAAATACGGAAGCAGCGATCCGGGATTAGTAGAGCTGCTGTTCAACTATGGTCGTTATTTGATGATTGCCAGCTCCAGACCCGGAACACTGCCAGCCAACTTGCAGGGGATCTGGAATCAGGATACACGGGCTCCTTGGAGCAGCAACTATACCCTCAATATTAACGCAGAGATGAACTACTGGCCTGCGGAGACATGTAATATGGCCGAGCTGCATGAACCGCTGATTGATTTTATCGGCAAGCTCGCAGTGAATGGACGTAAAACCGCTGAGATCAACTATGGAGCTCAAGGCTGGGTTGCTCACCACAATGCGGATATCTGGGGACAGACAGCCCCGGTAGGCGATTATGGCGAAGGTGATCCGGTATGGGCACTGTGGATGATGGGCGGTGTATGGCTGACACAGCATCTGTGGGAGCATTATGCATTCTCGGAAAATAAACAGTTCTTGCAGGAAACAGCCTACCCGATCATGAAGGATGCAGCTCTGTTCTGTCTGGACTGGCTTATCGAAAATAAAGAAGGACGGCTCGTTACATCCCCCTCCACATCACCCGAGATGAAATTTGTTGTTAACGGTGAGCATGCAGCGGTTAGCGAAGCAACAACGATGGATATTTCACTGATCTCCGAACTGTTTGATAACTGCATTCAAGCGGCTGAAGTGCTGGAAACAGACAATGAATTCGCTGATCTCCTGCGCGCGAAGAAGGAGCAACTGCTTCCGCTGAAGATTGATGCACAGGGACGGCTTCAGGAGTGGAGTGAAGACTTCACTGAGGAAGACCCGCAGCACCGCCATGTTTCCCATCTGGTGGGTGTATTCCCTGGAAGACTCATTACACAGAAAAAATCACCTGATCTGATGCGCGCTGCCCGCACTTCGCTTGAGATTCGTGGAGATGGGGGCACGGGCTGGAGTCTGGGCTGGAAAATCGGTCTGTGGGCAAGATTCGGAGAAGGCAATCGTGCCGAGCAGCTGATCTCCAATCTCTTGACCCTTGTCAAGGCGCATGAGCCAGGCAAACATGAGCAGGGCGGGGTATATGCCAACCTGTTTGATGCTCATCCACCGTTCCAGATAGATGGCAATTTCGCAGCAACAGCGGGTATTGCCGAGATGCTGCTGCAATCCCACCAAGGCTATTTGGAGTTCCTGCCAGCATTGCCGGAGCGCTGGTCTACAGGTTATGTTAAAGGTCTGAGAGCAAGAGGCGGATTCGAGATCAGTCTTCGTTGGGAAAATGGAAAGCTGATCGAGGCTGAAATTCTGTCACACACAGGTAATACATGTTACCTGCAATCTGCACCAGGCATGAAGGTCCGTCTCAATGAAGCTGAAGTAGAAATACATGCAGAGCAAGACGATCAAATAAGCGTGCCAACGCAAACAGGAGAAACGTATATTATTTCATTTGAATAAACAATGAGTAAATGTTGATGGATGACTTCGGGTGGATTGAACTGAATTAATTCGTATGGAACCTATCAACTTCCAGCGCCTTATAAAGCGCTGGAGATTATGGACCGCTGATCATTCTGGATCAGCGGTTTTCTTTTGGGCATATTTCGTCAGTTTAAGGTTGTAATGAAAACGGTTTTATGCTATTTTGAATGTATTAAAACGTTTTTATAGCAAAGGAACCGAACTTATGGGAAAAATCACAATTAAAGATGTGGCAAGGGAAGCTGGCGTATCCATCTCTACTGTCTCGAATGCCTTGAATGGTGTTGATGTTCTGAACCCGGAAACCAAGTCCCATGTACTCAAAGTGGCGGAGCGACTGAACTACATACCGAATCTGAATGGCAAACTGTTGAAATCGGGACAGACCAAAATGCTCGGTTTTTTCACAACGAGTGTATCGGGACCTTATTTCTACAAGCTTGTTGAAGCGATGTCGCGTGAATGTGATCGTCTCGGATATGGGCTGAATGTATTTGTTACCCGGGATAAACATGTCATTATGAGCAATATTCTTGGCAGACGGGTGGATGGCGTTATTATTTACGAAGAGCTTCGAATTGATGAGCAGGACATACTGTCCATGGAGAAAGACAAGATCAAGGCAGTGTTTCTCGACCGTGCATATGAAAGCGAACGTATGGGGAGTGTTATTTTTGACTCGTACGAAGCCAGCTATGAAGCTACCCGATATTTGATCGGGCTCGGTCACAAGAAAATCGCCTATATCTGCGGTGTAGATACGATGTTTGACAGCGTGCAGCGGAGAGCGGGATATCTGGCGGCGTTGCGTGAATATGAACTGCCTGTCGATGAGGACTACATTATTCAAGGCTACTTCGAGGAGGAGGCGACCTACAGCGCGATCAAATCCTTCATTCATCTGCAACCGGGCAAGCTGCCTGATGCTTTCCTCGCCGGCAATGATCTGAGTGCAATTGGTTGCATTCAAGCCTTGAAAGCACATGGGTATGAGGTTCCAAATGATATCAGTGTAGTTGGTTTTGACGATATTGATATTGCTCAGTATTACTCTCCACCACTAACAACGGTACGGAATCAGATTGCGAGACAAGGTATTCTGGCGGTTACTCAATTGGTCGATATGATCAAGGGGCAGGAGCAAGGAGTCGCACAGAAGCTGGCTGGCGAGCTTGTTGTGCGAGGTTCAAGTCATGTGAAGAAGGATCGGAGAGACGTGCGTTGATACAGATGCCGTTTGATGCCGTTATTTTCTCAAATCTAAATAAGTTGAACTATAGTTTACGCGCGCATAACTGCTGCTCTCCAGGTTATTCTGTTGTTAGAGCACACGTTGTGAAATCTCTAGTTCAACTTATATATTCCAAGGAAGGGAGTTTTTCGGCGTAAAATAAAAACGTTTTTATTAAATTCTATAAAAGGGAGCGGCGAATACATGAGTCATCTAATCACTGCGACACACAAGCAGCAGCCTCACCAGCCCGGCAGTAAGCCTCGATTAACTCAGCGCTTTAAGGCATTCTGGGCCGATTACGCCAGGCAATGGGAGATTCAATCCATGGTTATACCCGGTATAATCTTTATGATTGTTTTCTGCTACATACCTATCTATGGGTTGACCATTGCTTTCAAAAACTACACCGTTATTGATACTCTTTCTACTGCACCTTGGGTTGGTCTGGATAATTTCAGAATTATTCTGTCTGATAAATACTTCTGGGATGCGGTCGTTAATACGCTCGGGATCAGCTTTCTGAAGCTGGGGATCGGCTTTGTCATTCCAATCATTCTGGCCATCATGATCTATGAGTTAAATAGCGGACGCTTCAAGAAATTCGTGCAAACGGTTTCATACTTACCTCACTTCCTCTCCTGGATTGTACTAGGCGGTATGCTGATCACCTGGTTCTCCACCACAGGATTGTTCAATGAGCTGCTGGTTAGTCTGGGCATCATCTCAAAGCCGCAAAATATTTTGCTGGACGCAGGCAAGTACTGGTGGATCGCTACGTTATCCGATATCTGGAAAGAAGCAGGCTGGGGAACAATTCTGTATCTCGCCATTATGTCAAAGATTGATCCGACCTATTACGAGGCTGCCAAAATAGATGGAGCCAGTCGGCTGCGGCAAATCTGGAATATTACTCTGCCTAACATGAAATCCATCATCAGTCTGAATCTGATTCTGACGGTCAGTGGTCTGCTTGGCTCGAATCTGGATCAAACGCTGGTGCTGATGAATTCACAAAACCGTGAAAAGGCAGAGGTCATCAATTCCTATGTCTATCGGATGGGCATGTCACAGGGTGATTTTTCCTATGCAACCGCGGTAGGTTTGGGCGTTTCAATTGTGTCCGTGATCCTGCTCGTCACTGCAAACAAAATTACAAGCAAACTGAATGACAACCAATCAGTGCTGTAAAAGGAGGCCTCACCGTGAATGGAAAGGTGGCAAAGGAAGATCTGGACAGCCGGGTCTTCGATACCGTCAATGTCATGCTGCTGCTGCTATGTACCATTGTAATAGTTGTTCCGCTCTGGAATGTCATCATCTCATCCTTTAGCTCCGGCAGAGCCCTCGCAGAAGGGGGATTTATCTTCTGGTCGCCCGAGTTCTCGCTGGAGAACTATCGAGCTGTGTTCAACGACTCCAGCATCTGGCAGGCATTTTTTATCTCTGTATCCAAAACAACGCTCGGTGTGGCAACACATGTCTTCTTTTGTGCCATGGTTGGCTATGGTCTTAGCAAGAAGTATCTGCGCGGACGCAAGTTATACGTCACCATGGGTGTCATTACGATGTTTTTCTCCGGTGGAATGATTCCAACTTATCTATTGATCAAGTCTCTGGGGCTTCTCAACAGCTTCTGGGTGTACATTATACCCGCCTTGTTCAGCTTCTATGATGTCATTATTCTGATGAATTTCTTCCGCAATGTACCGGATTCTCTGGAGGAATCAGCCAAGATGGACGGGGCGGGAGACTGGCATATTTTTCTGAAAATATTTATACCTCTCTCGATGCCTGCGATGGCAACCATTGCTTTGTTTAACGGGGTAGGCCAGTGGAATGACTTCATGACCACCAAGCTGTATATCACAGACCAATCGTTATATCCGCTACAGATGATGTTATATGAAATTATTGTTCAATCACAGACACAAGCCATGCAAAACATTGGTGGATCAGCTGTCATTGAAACGACAACCAAAGGGGTGCAGCTCGCGACGATTGTAATTACAACGCTGCCCATTGTGCTGATCTATCCTCTACTTCAAAGATATTTTATATCAGGAATGATGCTTGGAGCGGTAAAGGAATAACGAAGAAACGAAATACATCTGCACATCTACATTCCATGATGAGGAGGCAAACACATGTTCAAATTTCAAGGATGGTTTAAGGGAAAGGGAGTACGGGGCTTTGCAGCATTGCTGGCGGCTGTTTTAATCGTTACCGGGTGCAGCGGCGGCTCGGGCGGTACGGGTGAGGGCAATTGGATTTCCATTGAAGACCGTTACACGATTGATCCGGATAAGCCTGCCTGGCAGCTGGACCAGAAGCAAGAAGCAACCGATCTGACCTGGTATGTGAATGCAGACTGGTGGAATACGGATTTTGGCAAGGACATTGTAACGAAGAAAATCAAGGAGGATTTGAATATTAACATTAAGTTCATCACAGGAGATGATACGAAATTAAATACCTTTTTCGCGGGGGGAGATATGCCAGATCTGCTGACGGTGTTTGATTCCAATTCAGCCGTAGTGCACAAGGCATCCACCTGGGCGATGCCCCTGAATGATCTGGCCGAGAAATATGATCCCTATTTCAATACGGTTGCTGCTGCGGACACGCTGAACTGGTTCCAGCAGGAGGACGGTAAAACCTATGGTTATCCTAACTATTCAAACACGCAAGAGGATTATGATAGCGGTAACATTCCGGCAAAGACGGCTTTTATCATTCGCAAGGATGTTTACGATGCACTCGGTAATCCGGTTGTGGGCACTCCCGAGCAATTCCAGCGTGTTATGAAGCAGATCAAGGAAAAGTTCCCTACCTTAATTCCGTTTGGTTTTAATGCGATCGGAGAAGGCACAGGTTCATTGGGCGATACACTTCAGGATTTTATCGGCGTGCCACTGGAGACGGACACTGGCGAATTCTATGATCGTAATCTGGACGAGGATTATATGGCCTGGCTGAAAACAATAAACGCCGTGTACAGAGATGGCAATATTAGCGATGACAGCTTTGCGGATGATGGGACGGCTTTTGAAGAAAAGGTCAAATCGGGCAAATATGCGACGATGCTGCTGGATGGCACACCTCAACAGGGAGGAAATCTCCAGATTTATATGAGTGCTAATGAAGGCAAGGAGTATATTGCCATTGACGGGCCGCAGAGCACCAAGGGGCATGCCCCTACGCTGAATCAATCGGGAATTACAGGCTGGATGATCAATTTTATCTCCAAGGATTGCAAGGACCCGGCAAAGGCCATCCAGATTTTCACCTATTTGCTGAGTGATGAAGGACAGCTGCTGATGAACTATGGCATTGAAGGAGAGACGTATACCAAAAAAGCGGATGGTTCGGTTGAATTGCTTCCTGCGGTGAAGAACCTTCAGCTTCATCATGCCGATCAATTCAAAAAGGATTATCGCATGGGCGAGTTTATGTTCTTTGGTCATGATCGTCATAAAGCGATGAGTGCCGATGCCTTCCCGCAGGCTATCAAACAGATGCAGGAATGGGGCAAAGGCAAGCTGACACCACATTTTATTTTGGAAAATATCAACCCGAATCTGGGAACGCCGGAAGCCCGTGCGTTATCAGCGATTCAGACCAAATGGAACTCCACACTCGTCAGCATGCTGCGGGCTAAAGATGATGCCTCGTTTGAAAATGCGCTTGCTGCATACCGAACCTTCCTCGAAGAGAATCGCTGGTCGGACATTATGAAGATTCGCAGCGAGAAGATGAAACAGAACAAAGAGAAGCTAGGCATTCAATAAGCTGAAAACAAAAACCGTCTCATCATCTACACCTGAAAGGGAGCTGCAGAATGACCACATATAAAATATACAGGACTACAGGTGAGAAAGAGCTGTTTCAATCCGTAAATCTGGAGCAATGCCATGCTGACCTGTCAAAAAATACGGGCACAGCCAATCCTGCTTCAGCTGTAACCATTCAATTAAACGAACGTGAAACGTATCAGGAAATGGATGGCTTTGGTGCTTCGTTTACGGATTCTGCTGCCTATCTTATCCATCAGAAGTTGACTAAGGAACAGCAGGACGAAGTGATGACACGACTGTTTCATCCTGTGAAAGGCATAGGTTTATCTGTGATTCGTAATCCGATGGGCGCTTCGGATTATGCACGCACGGTCTACAGTTATAATGATCTGCCGGAACATCAGACTGACCCGGATTTATCCGGGTTCAGCATTGCCCATGATGAAGCAGATATCCTTCCGTTAACCCGCCAGGCGTTAGCTCTTAACCCTGAGTTAAAGCTGTTCGCTTCGCCATGGAGTGCACCAGGCTGGATGAAAACAAGCGGTTCGATGATTACAGGCCAGTTAAAGCCCGAGTGGTATTCGGCATATGCAGCGTATTTTGTAAAGTACATTCAGTCTTACGCAGCGCACGGGCTACCTATCTATGCCGTTACACCGCAAAATGAAGCATTGTATGAGCCTGGGCATTACCCCGGCATGCTGATGCCCGCCGAAGCACAAGTCGATTTTATCAAGCAGCACCTGAAGCCAGCCTTCGTAAGCAATAACCTCCAGACCAAAATCCTCTGTTACGACCATAACTGGGATCGGCCGGACTATCCACTTACAGTGCTTGAGCAAGCTGGAGAAGCTGTCGATGGGGTTGCCTGGCATTGGTATGGCGGAAATGCGTCTGCGCAGACTCAAGTATATGAGGCCTTTGCGGGTAAGGAAGTGCATTTTACGGAAGGCTCTGGCGGAGATTGGATACCACCGTTTGAACAGGCTTTCTCCAATGTATTGCGAACCGGCATTCAGATTCTTCGTCATTACAGCAAATCCATGATTTTATGGAATATGGCACTGGATGAGCAGAATGGGCCGACTGTACCGGGCTTTGGCGAGAGCACCTGCCGCGGAATTGTTCAGATCAATCAGCAAACGGGAGAGCTTGTCTATACGCTGGATTATTATGCGCTGGCTCACTTTAGTTCGTTTATTCGTCCCAAAGCAGTCCAAATTCACTCCATATCCAGTGATGATGCAATATTCACAGTTGCTTTTCGCAACAAGGACGGCTCTATAGCCCTTGTTTTGTTCAATGATGGGCAGGAAGGCAAACAAATCACAGTGCAGAAGCAGGATCAGGAGAAGATTAGCCTTTACATGGAGTCCAAGTGTGCCTTGTCGATATTAATGAGCTAGAGATTGGCTCGCTATAAGTTGCAGAGGCAAGAAATATAGCATAACCAGTATACGTGTAACCTCTTCGCAAACCCCGGACCGCCGAATTGGCGGTCTTTTATTCGTTTTATGTATTTTCTAAGGGGATTTCAAGCATCAACTCCGAATACCATACAAGATGGAACATACTTGCCCGATGTGTTGGCCAAGGGCAGAGACCAGATTAAATCATCAACTTTGGAGGACATACATGTATAAACTGATCATTGTGGAAGATGAACTGCTGATGCGTGTGGGCATTCGCTCAATGCTGAACTGGGAAGAGCACGGCTTTTGCGTAGCGGGTGAAGCCTGCAATGGAAGAGAAGCCTTGGAGATGGCGCTGGAAAAGGCCCCAGACCTGATTATTACCGACATTAAGATGCCTGTCATGGATGGACTACAGTTAATTCAAGAAGCGTCCAATGTAATCAAGCATTGCAAATTCGTTATTCTCAGCAACTTCGATGAGCTGCATTATGTGAAAAGAGCGTTAAAGCTTGGTGCTGCAGATTACCTGATCAAAAGTGAAATCAACGAGCATTCTCTCATCCAGTTGCTGGAGATGATTCGTGATAAGCTGCAGAGCGAACAGAAGCTATTACATGGTTTTCCGCCTGCGGCAGCAGATTATTCGAAGAGCCTGCGATACTTGAAGGATAGCTTTTTCCAGGATATTGTAAGCGGATTCATATCTAATCGCGACATGCTAGTCAAAGCAGAGGAGCTTCAGTTTCGCATTCAGTCAGACGATCTGGTCGTCATCAAATTCATCCTCAATCATGTGGAGCAGGTCAAACGCAAGTACATTGAAAAAGGGGAGAAGCTGCTTCGTTTCTCTATCCTTAACATCATGGAGGAAGTGATTCCTTCCCGGTGGGACAAGGAGATTTTTGTGGAGAGCTCATCCGAATACTGGGTTGTGGTGAACACAGGCTCAAGCGCCGAATCTGACGTGAAAGCCACACAGACTGATCTGGACAAACTTATCCGCAAAATAATGTCCTCTTTAAAGGATTTTATGAACCTGTCTCTTACAGCAGGTGTAAGCTCGGTTGTTTCTGATTTTACAATGATACGCAGGGCAGGGCAGGAAGCAGAGGCCGCATTAGCAGAACGATTTTTCGCTGATGCTCATCCGATTTTACATGTTCAGCAAGTACGTGAGCAGCCGGGCAGGCAAGAGGTGGTCATTATGCTGAACCCAGAGCAGGAACAGCGGTTCAAGAAGATTTGTGTCAGCCGGAACCAGGAGGGCATGCAGCAATTTATGGATGAGATTCGCTCTGAACTGATGAACATGCAAGCGGATGAGGGCAGTGTGCGCAAGCAGTACATTGTAATGATGGACACGATGCATGCTCACTTATTACATGTTTCGTCACGAAGCAAGCTCCCCGTTTCCAGAAAATCGGCTTACGAAATTGTACTTCATGGAGAGTGTTGGCACGAAATCCATGACAATGTCGTAGCTCATATGTTAGATACGTTTCACGTTTATTCGCAATCTGCACAGGAGCTATCCTATACAGACCTCGCCATTGATCTGATTCACAAGTATTATGCAGAGGATATTTCGCTGCAAAGTGTAGCCAGCCAGATTAACGTAAACCCATCCTATTTAAGTCGATTGTTCAAGCAAGAGAAGGGGGAGAACTTCATCTCTTATCTGACTCGGGTTCGTATTGAGCACGCGAAGGCTTACCTGCTGAATAGAGAACTGAAGGTATATGAAATCGCCGATAAGGTCGGATACCACAACTATACCTATTTCAGTAAAATTTTCAAAAAGAATGCGGGTCTTACGCCAGAGGAATATCGGGAGCAGCAGCAGTTGCGCTAATTCGTGAACCCGAACAAATGGACATCACATCAGATAGAGGTGTAAGGAATGAAGCATATCCGGCCTTTCCAGATCAAGTACAAAATTATGGTGATCTGCATCATCGTTATTATTTTTCCTGTGTTCGTGATGACAATTAACTCCTATTATTCTTCTGAACGTTTATTGTCGCAAAATTATACAACGCTGCTCACTGATTTGACCAAACAGACCAATATTCGCATCGACGAGTTTCTAAAGGAGATCGAAAAAATCACTCTGCTTGCGAGCAATGGACTCAGTGACAGCCTGTCGGCAACAAATGAAGGCAGCTTTCCTATTCAGGATTTTCTGCGTGTTAGTGATGAAGACAATGAGATTGCCGCATACAACATCCTCATGAATTACATCATGATGAAGGATCGTGTATTTTCCATTTATCTATATAACATGAACGGAGGACAAGACCTGTTTGTTAGTCCACACCAACCGATTGATCCTACCTTTAACGTCAGAAACGAGCTTTGGTTCAAGAAATTCATGCATGATGACGAGCGAACAATTACGTTAACCACCCGGCTAGACAAGCAACTGGAAAATAAAGTGCTCGCCGTATCCCATGCCCGAAAAATCCATGATGTATCTAGTGGCAAACTGCTCGGAGTCATCGTTGTCAGCATTGATATCAAGTTTATCGAGATCGTCAACCGTAACCTGCAGGAAGGGCTTCGCTCAAGATTTATGATTATCGACGAAGATGAGAAAATTGTGTATAACGTCAATGAGCAATTGATCGGCACCTTGTTTCGGGATAACGTTCGCCCGTCCGAAGCCTATAATGTGGTCGTGACGAGTCCGCTCAGTCAGCAGAAATGGACTACATATGTCTACATGCCTCTTGAAGAGCTGACTGCCGATGGCAAAATATTAGGCCGCAATCTCGTAACCTTGGCCATCGTCATGTCACTCTTTGCCGCAGTCATTTCTATTTTCCTGTCCCATGTGATAACCAGGCCCATCAAAAAGCTGCTGAACAACATTCGGCTCGTCGAAAAGGGACAGTTCGAGCATGTACAGGATATCCGCTCTCGCGATGAGATTGGTCATCTGTCGATCAGGTTTAATCGCATGTCTCATGAATTGAAACGTATGGTTGAACGAATGCAGCAGGAGGAGGTTGAGAAGGCCGCAGCCGAGATGCGGGCGCTGCACGACCAGATCAACCCGCACTTTCTGTATAATACTTTGGGCTCTGTGAAGTGGATTGCTTCCATGCAAAACGCGGACAAAATTGTAGATATGACCGATGCCCTCATCTCCATGCTGCGATATGCAACGAGGTCGGATGGCAGTCTGGTAAGGATTGGAGAGGAGCTTAATCATATTGCCCATTACGTCATCATTCAGAATGTCCGATATTACGGCAGTATCCAGATGAGGTATGAGATCGAAGAGAGCTTGCTGAATTATGTAATGCCCAAAATGATTATGCAGCCGATTGTGGAAAATGCCTTCTTCCACGGTCTGGCGGAGGTCGAAGAGGATGGTGTAATCACGATTCGAATCCAGCCGCAGGGCAGCGAGATTTGCATTGAAGTTAGTGATAATGGTACAGGTATGGACGCGGATACGATCCGAAGTTTGCTGGAGGACAGAAAAGAACCCGCAAGCGGCGGGCGAGGCATTGGACTTTATAACGTACAGCGCCGGATTCAGCTTCATTTCGGAAGTCCGTACGGGGTAAAGGTGCACAGTCAGATTGGAAAAGGAACCACATTTACGATCCTGTTGCCTGCGATCAACTGTTTGCCAGAGAACAAGTAAGGAATAACCTTCGACTTTAAGGGAACGGCGTTTATACGATAATAATGACCTCTTCTTGAGACTACGTGTGGAAGAAAATCAAGAGAAGGCCTGCAGACGAATCTGTGGGCCTTCTCTGTATGCTTGCATCACTATATAATCTAAACTATTCATTTACACGTCCTCAACCTTTAACACTGCCAAGCACCAGCCCTTTGGTAAAATACTTCTGCAAGAAAGGGTAAATCAGCAGGATCGGGATTGCACCAAGGAACATCTGCGCTGCACGTCCTGTTCTCGCATTCATCATAGACAACAGATGGGTGTAATCTGATCCGGATTTCAGCATCATCTGCTCGAAGCTCTGGAGCAACGTTTGCAGATAGCTCTGCAACGGATAATTCGCCGGATTATTCATATAGATTATGCCATCAAACCAGGAATTCCAATGCCCCACGATGCTGAACAAACCAACGGTTGCGAGAGCCGGCTTGAGAAGGGGCAGCATAATTCGAAGCAATACCTGTAAGGGGCCAGCCCCATCAATAATAGCGGATTCTTCAATCTCTTCAGGCAATCCACGAATAAAGTTCATCAGAATAATCATGCTGAATACAGGAAGGGCACCGGGGAGAAT
The DNA here is from genome assembly GCF_003217495.1 of Paenibacillus barcinonensis. Classification (GTDB taxonomy): domain Bacteria; phylum Bacillota; class Bacilli; order Paenibacillales; family Paenibacillaceae; genus Paenibacillus; species Paenibacillus barcinonensis. The sequence goes on from NZ_QJSW01000010.1 coordinate 176,270, forward strand.
CAAAGACCAGATGGAGTTAATCAGCCCCATTTTCACTACAACGAGATAGGTGGGAATCAACCCGCCGCTGAACAGCATCGTGACGATGAAAAAGCCCATGTAGAGGTTGCGCCCTGCAACCTTTTGTTTGGTTTTGGAGAGCGGATAGGCGGTGAGCACAATCAGCACCAGATTGACCACTGTGCCCAGAACGGTACGCTGAATCGCAATCCACAGTGAGGAATAAAATGCGCCTCCAGATAAGGCGAATTCATAAGCCTTCGTGGTGAATTCGATGGGCCAGAACGTCACACTGCCCGCCGACACCGCCGAGCTGCTACTGAAGGACACGGCGAGCAAATTCACAAACGGCAGGACACAGAGCAACGAAATCGTCAGTAATATCGTGTAATTCAACAGATGAAAGAGATGCCTGCTTATACTTTTATCATACACCATGCCAATGTGCCCTCCTTAGAAAATACGATAACCTGCCACACGATAAGCCAGAATGTAAGAAACAGCGACCAGAATACAGGAGATGACCGATTTAAACAAACCAACTGCGGTTGCAATCGAATATTGTGCCTGCTGGATACCGAGACGGTACACATAAGTATCAATAATATCCCCGGTCTGATATACCACAGGAGAATATAGATTATAAATTTGATCAAAACCGGCATTTAACACATTCCCCAGTGATAGAACCGACATCAAAACAATCGTTGGCATCAGGAGGGGCAGCGTGATATAGATGGTTTGCTTCCAGCGCTTGGCACCGTCAATTACAGCAGCTTCGTACAATCCAGGGTCGATGCTGGTCAGAGCCGCCAGATAAACAACGGTACCAAAACCGAAGCCTTTCCAGATATCACTCACGATCATGGTCCATGGAAAGAGGGAAGGTGTACCCAGGAACGAGATCGGCTTGACGCCGAACAGACCGAGAAACGTATTAACGATGCCATCCGCACTCAGAATATCCAGCATAATGCCCGCCATGATGACCCATGAGAGGAAATTCGGAATGTACACGAGGGTTTGGAATGTACGTTTGATCCCGTTGTGCATCACTTCGTTTAGCAGCAGGGCAAAGATTACCGGCACTACAATGCCGCCAATCATCTTGAAGATGGACATGTAGAGGGTGTTCCAGATCGTTCGTACAAAGTTAGGCTGGTTGAACACATGTGTGAAATTATCCCATCCCACCCAGGGGGAGTTGAAGCCAAGACCCGGATTATATTTTTGAAATGCAATAATCAGCCCGTAGAACGGGATATAGCTAAAAATAAACACTAGTATTACGCTCGGAATTAACATGAGGTGATACGGACTTTGCTGCTTCCATTTTTTCAGCATGGGCTGTTCCTCCGTTCCGTTATGAAAAAGAGGGGTGAGAACAGGCTCAACCCCTCGGTATTTACACTGCAGATGCTTTATTTGCCGTAGGCCTCGTTCACTGCTTCAATCGCAGTATCCCCGCCGGCTGCACGCCAGTTCTGTACCACAACGTCAAAATAATCAATGCTTTCACTGCCCATAATGATTTTGGTAAAACCTTCGGTCAAAATATCATCCAGGGTTGTGCCATAGCTCGACAGCGCCTCAGGGGATACTCCCCAGAGTGCCGTTTTGATATAGTTCTCACTGTCGAGCACTTTTTTCGCCAGGCCATATGCATTTTTGGGAGCACCCTGCTGCAAATAATCCCCAACCGATCCCGGTGTAGCATTTTTCTTGAACTCCACACTGTTGTTATATTTCTGCCACATCCCTGAAGTCGTGAGCCCGCTGGTGTCCTCTGTTTCCAGTGCCTTGGACACGGCCTCATACTGCTCATAATCCGAATTCGGGTTAAGTACACGGAACGCGCCAACGACATGTGCAATATCATTGTCAAGCAGGGCGGACAGGGTATCTTGCGTTTCCTTTCCATTGCCTTCATCAACGATATAGGCATAATCATTCAAAATTTCGATCACTGCCTTCGGATTGGCAGCATCCTTTTTCATGACGATGTAATTGTTGTTTGCGAAAAAGATAGACTGCTTCGCTTCCTTGCCGTCCACGGTTGGTATCAGATACGGATAGAAGATGGCGTCTTTGCCCAGATTGGCGACCGTGTCTACACCAGGGTTATACCCCCACCACTGATAGTAGGGCTGAACGCCGACTTTACCTGCGACTATGTCTGCATTCATGGCATTAAAGTCCTTGATGGCAAACTCCGGGTCAATAATGCCCCGCTTGTACCAATCGGCCCATTCGGCAAGTGCAGCCTTCATCTCGGGCTGAATGGAGCCGTAGGTCAGTTTGCCTGTCCCGTCATCAATCCACATGTCTGGATGTGCATTCCAGGCAATGGCGAGCAGGTTCAAATAATCAAGGGATTGATCTACAGCGATGCCGTATCCGCCGTGTTTTTCCATAAACTTGAGAGCGATGTTTTTAATATCTTCTACGGATGACGGGTCCTGCAGTCCGAGCTCTTCCTTCCAGTCATTGCGAATCCAGATGAAGTCCGGCTGATCAATCAACCCCCAGTGCATCTGCGGTATACCATATAGCTTGCCGTCCTTTTTGCCTGATTCATAGCTGTCTGCATCCGCTTTCATATATGATTTGAGTCGTTCCGAGGCGTGCTGCTCGAAGGCTTCTGTCAAATCCATGACCATATCGGCCTCAACCAGCTGACGCAGCTGAGAAGGATTTACGCGAAATACATCAGGCAGCTCATTCGACGAAATGGCCAGATTCAGTTTCGTTTCATATTCATCACTCACCCAGTCCGTTTTGACGTTAATATTTAATTTTTCTTTGTACCGGCGCGTCCAGACGTTATTGGTAATATCGTCGCCCTTTGGATATTTTGCCGAGCTGTATTCGGATGTCACGGTGTGAATGGTAACTGCACCTGTACCGTCATGCTCCGCATCGGTCGGAGTTTTCTTTCCTGCATCACTGCACGCTGTGACGAGCAGCGCGCATATGCTCATGGACAGCACGAGAAGCTTCACCTTTTTGTTCATTGACGTTCCCCCTCAGGTTCAAGTTGTCATTTATAAAATGTTGTACTTGAAGATATTGTAATGGAGAATACAGGCAAGGGATATCAACGGAATTGACCAGAATCTGTATAATTTTTGACTTTAGAGGGTGGCGTGGAAGCTAAGGGAGGTCAGGTAGGTAGCACTTATTTGAACTACATTGCACTTTTTTGACCTGAGCGAATGGGCGGACATTTGAAATATTCATCTTCCGTTCATACTGCATTCATTGAGAGGACATCTGAGTTGGATACACTTGTCTTGGTAAATGACACATCATGGGTATATTACAAAAGGAGCTGAAGAGTTGTTACAACCAGCAAATCTGAAATCGGGATCAAGTTATCGTTCCCCAATGAAGCGTATTTCTCAACTTTTATTCAAGATCATGATGACAATCATTACTCTCATTCTGCTCTTCATCGCCACTGTGTACACCGTTAATCTAGTAAGCAGCCATTCTGAACAAAAGCGATTGGAACGCTACGGTCAACAGGTGTCTGTCGATGGAAAGCAAATGAACGTATTCATGCATGGTGAAGGGAAAGAAACGATTGTGCTTCTGCCCGGATTCGGGACAGCCTCGCCTGTGCTTGATTTTAAACCGCTAATATCCGAACTGAGTCCTTATTACAGAGTCGTGGTGATAGAACCTTTTGGCTATGGATTAAGTGACCAGACTGACAAAGAGCGGAGCTCGACTCATATTACGAATGAAATACATAGCGCCTTGCAAAGTCTCGGTATAGATCGTTATATGCTTATGGCTCATTCCATCTCAGGTCTCTACAGTCTGGATTATGTGAATAGATATCGACACGAGGTACAGGCATTCATCGGGCTGGATCACAGTGTCCCAACACTTAGTGAACAGAAGGTCGAGAAGTCCGATATTATGCCGATCCAATGGTTTCGCAATCTGGGCTTCGCTCGTGTACAGCTGAAGTTGACTGCTGATCCGTATGAAGGGCTGCCTTATGATGAGAAGAGCAAAGAACAATTGAACATTTTGATACGCAAAAACATGTACAATAACACACAATTAAATGAGGCGGTAAGTATGTATTCCAATTTTCAGGCAGCTAAACAGCTTACATGGCCTGCAGATTTGCCGGTTCTTCTCTTCGTACAGAAAAATCACCCTGTTGTACACGAGTGGGTCACGGAGCACAAGAGACAGATTCAGCATTCTGAGTATGGCAAGATCGTTCTGCTGGAGGCGAATCACTACTTATACCGCTCTCACTCGTTGGAAATAGCAACGAAAATAAAGGAATTTGCAGGAAGCAGATTGTAACAACAGGTGGGCTATCGCAAGGTTTTATTGTCCCCCTCAGACGCTAATGATCACCCGAAACGTTATTTCATATGAATTGGCAAGAATGAAACGAGGAATTGCCACTAGCCAAGCGATTCAACCACATTGCTATATCCAGATACACCTTGAGTGATTTTTTTGTTATTCTATTCTTTTAGAATATCAGGACCGTAATTGATGAGATGAACTAACAAGGAGGTTTTGTGAAATGCATATTTCACTGCTCGGAGCGACAGGGCGGGTCGGGAGTCATATCCTTGCATATGCGCTTCAAGACGGTCATCACGTAACCGCATTGGTTCGTTCGACGGAGAAAATACAGTCACACCCTAACTTAAATGTGATTCAAGGTGACGTGCTTCATTCTGAAGAACTGGTGCGTGCAGTTCATGGCACAGAGGCGGTGATCAGTTCCCTGAACACAGATGGAACAACGACGTTGTCAGAAAGTATGCCTTTGATTATGGAAGCCATGTACCATGAAGGAATACAGCGTATCATTACGGTGGGAACCGCCGGTATCTTGCAAAGCAGAACCGAGCCGGGAAAACTGCGCTATCAATCCAGCGAATCCAAACGCAGGTCAACCCGCGCAGCCGAGGAACATGAACGAGTATACCGACTGCTAGAGCAGTCCTCTCTGGAATGGACCATTGTATGTCCTACGTATTTGCCAGATGGGGGACGTATGGGAAGCTACCGGGTAGAGCGTGATTTGTTGCCGGAGGGTGGAACTGAAATTTCTGTTGGGGATACCGCGGCATTTACCTATGATCAGCTTATTAATCGGCAATATATTAATACACGGGTGGGTATAGCCTATTAGCCTGACACTAGCCTCCCCTTAGAACAAGTATTGTTTTCTTTGGAAATATACAGTAACTCACCTTGTCTATGCGAAAACAATCGGCTGAAGCCACATGAAGATGACCTGACTTCTTTTAATAGAAGACAGGTCTTTTTGGGCTTTACAGAATATTAACATGTGCCAGAAACAGGGCTGATGATTTCACCTTAACATAAGTAGTGGATGTGGGAACGGTCCCACACAGAAATGGTGCTTTTTTTCATAACCCACGGAAGGGCGGTGTGCTTCAAATGAAGCTACTGGATCTGCAAGGAAATCTCACTCCCCAAGATTCCAAAACACATATCCGCATGCCATTTATTGTCGAAATCGAATGTACGAAGCTGTACATGAGCTTGAAATACGGGCCTAAAACCCTTGAGGATCGGGACAGATCCATAGCGTTGTTAAAGGAAAGTTATAACCTATACATTTTACCCGAACATCGGGAATACGCCATAGCGAATGTGGATCGGCATCTCCCGTTGAAAAATCTGATTACCCTCTCACTGGACGATACAAATGGGTATCGCGGGGCCTGTCATCGCCATGACGACATTCAGGAGTTATATATCAGCAGCGAGCATGCCTCGCCCGGATTAATGGCAGGTGTACTCCCCGCAGGTACTTGGACCGTCACATTAAGTGTGCATTGTATCGTGACAGAAGCATGTACGTATCAGCTACAAATCTGGGCAACAGAGGAGGACTCTATATGAAATGGCTCGCCTGTGAATTGCACACTCATACGCTGCATAGTGACGGCAGTCAGACATTGGAGGAGCTCGCTGAAGGAGCGTTCCATCTTGGATTTGATGCCATCGCCTTGACAGATCATAATACGATGTCCGGTTTGATCGGCAGAGAAGAAATCGGGCAGACGTATGGGGTACACATCTTACCTGGCATGGAGTGGACGACCTTTGACGGCCATATGGTGACCATTGGGCTGAATGAATTTGCAGATTGGCGGGATGTGAGCCGCAGCGATATTGATAAAGGAATTGCGGATGTTCATAGACATGGTGGGATTGCGGGAATTGCACATCCGTTCCGCATTGGAAGCCCAGCTTGCACAGGTTGTTACTGGGAATACGAGCTCAATGACTGGTCAAGTGTGGATTATATCGAAGTATGGTCTGGTACGTTTCCCTCTATTCTGAGAAGCAACCACCGGGCATTCGAGCTATGGACACAAAAGCTGAATGAAGGATATCGGATTGCAGCCACTTCGGGCCGGGACTGGCACGCTCAGGAGAAGACAGATGATCCGATCTCCGTAACGTATCTTGGAACGTATGAGCAGATGTATGCAGGAGAATGTTCTGATGCTTCTGATGCTGAAACGGATGCGCTAACGACTGGTTCAATTCATGAAGAGCAACTTATCTCTGCCTTGCGTGAAGGAAGGGCCACGATAACGATGGGTCCCTTACTCAAGCTGACAATGCATATTGGAAATAGCATGTATCATCTTGGTTCCATGATTCCTGCTTCTCAGGGTAGCTCGAACAGCATCGAACAGAGTCCGCAGGCACATGTTGCTATAGATTTCACGGTACGTGCCGGAAAGTGGTCACTGCCAGAACAGACATTGATGTTGAAACTGTGCTCCAATCTGGGCGAGGAAGCGCAGCAAGAGATTGACTGGCAACTACACGAGCAGCAGCTCAAGCTCGATATGACACTCAGTAATTGTGATGCTGCCGAGTCTCGCAGGTGGATTCGGGCTGAATTATGGGGAACGATGAACGGCGCCTACGTACGAATCGCTTTTACCAACGCGATCTATTTTGAGAAAAGAGGTGCGCAGCCATGAGTGATTTCCCGCTGATCACGGCGCACACCGGCTGCATGGGGCACCCGGATCACTCTTTTGAATCCCTGCAAGCTGCCTTGTCACTCGGAGTGGATATTTATGAAGATGACATCCGTGTAACCCGAGACGGGATTCCCGTGCTGGCACATGACGATGAGGTCATATTGACGGGAGGTGTACAGAGCAGTCTCGAAAGCTTGACATGGCATGAGCTGGCTGAAGAAAGTAGTGTGGTGTTCCCCACCCTTGAGCATACGCTAAGTCACATTCGTGAAGCTAATACAGTGATGAATCTGGATATCAAAACAGCTCTTGTGCTGGAACCGGTATCGGCGCTGATTGAACAGCTTCACATGCAAGAACAAGTATTCCTCAGCGGCTGTTCTTACAAGACAGCTTTGAAAGCAGCGAAATCTGCACCTCATATTCGCCGGCTGCTTAATGTAAACCTAGAGCATTTCGAACGTCTCAGCTATACGGAAGCGATTATTCAGATGTGCAGAGAAGCTGAATTTGCTGGTTGTTTCGGGCTGAATTTACCTTATCAGGCTGTTCAGGAGCAATGTATAGACATTGCAGTCTCAAACGGATTGAGTGTATATGTATGGACTGTTAGCGAAGCGGACGATATGCGTAGACTTGCACGGTGGGGCGTACATTCCATTACAACACGTAATCCGCTGCTGCTCACCACGATACGAGATGAGATGAATGAGATCAAACGAGCGGAGGAGAACGGGTTTGAATCAAAAGCTGAACTATAGTCTGCGAGAACTCGCAAAGCTGGCGGGTGTGTCCAAATCAACAGCGTCACGCGTCATCTCTGGTAATGGATACGCAAGTCCAGATGTACGAGAGCGTGTGCTTCAGGCTGCCGATCAGCTACGTTACAAGCCGAGTGCCGTGGCCCGGGCGATGGTTGCCAAGCGTACATACAATATCGGCGTTATCGTCTTTCGTGACAAGCTGCCGATTGTATCACACACACTGTATGGCCGGATCATTGACGAGATTCTGATGGCCGCTGAAGCGCTAGGCTACTCCATCTTTCTAAAGACAGATCGGGAAATGTCACTGCGCTCTACGGACTATATGCTGGAGCAACGCGTGGATGGACTCATTCTGATTAGTCGATTGCAAAAAAATGTCATTGATTACGTTAAAAAATTTAACATTCCGTATCTCATGGTCAACGGCTCAACAGAAGATCCCGACGTGGTGCATCTCGTCAGCAACGATGAGGTGGGAGGTGAACGCGCTGCAGAATATCTGGTAGGGAGCGGACATCGCAAATTTTTTATCATTGCCGGGCCCGGTGAGCATCGAAGCCACTTCTTACGCTTAAAAGGATTTTGCCAGCATCTCGAAGCGCTTGGCATATCGTCATCTCAAGGACAAGTCACCATTGTCAATTCACTCGAATCCAACTTTGAATCCGGTCGCGAGTTGATGGAGAAGCATTTTAATGTATTTCGGGAAGCACAGTACAGTGCGATCTTCAGTACCAATGATATGCTTGCACTTGGTGCAATGAAGGTGTTACTGGATCATGGCATACATGTCCCGGAGGATGTAGTTGTAATGGGTTACGATAACACAGAGTTATCGAGTATGTTTCATCCTTCACTCACTACGGTCAGCGTGGATGCAGCAGGTATTGGAAGAGATGCTGTATCCATACTGGATCGCTTGATACGCGGGGAGCAGAATGTATCTCGTTTGACCGAATACGAGAGCCACGTGCTGGTTCGACAATCAACCACAAGAGAGGAGAAGTAGATATGCTGTGGTACTGGAAACATGTTGGGCCCAGGAGAATTATTGAATTCCTTTTACTCACTATCTTTGCAGTTTTCTTTGCTGGACCTCTGGTCAATCTGCTGGTGCTGGCTTTTAGTGAGAAATGGAACTACCCGGACATTCTTCCCCAGGTCTGGGGCTTCAAATGGTGGAGTTTCGTGCTTGCCAAAGACGATATCGTCTCCTCCATCTCTCTGTCATTCCTGATTGCAACGCTAGTAACACTGCTATCCATTATCATCTGTATTCCGGCAGCATATGCGTTCGCCCGATTGCAATTTCCGCTCAAGCGTATGTTCCTGTTCTCTTTTCTGCTGACACATGCCTTTCCCAAAATGGGGCTGTACGTATCCATCGCTGTGTTATTCTACCAAATTGGACTCATGAATACATTGCTCGGTGTTGTGCTCATTCATATGATCAACGTGTTAATGTTCATGACCTGGATTCCAACCTCGGCATTCCGCAACATACACCGGGCACAAGAGGAATCTGCAAGAGATGTCGGTGCTAGTCCGTTCAAAGTGTTCCGCAGCATTACACTACCTATGGCTATGCCGGGCATCATGGTGGCTTCCATCTTCACATTTCTGAATTCACTGGATGAAGCACAAGGCACATTTCTGGTCGGTATCCCGGATTTCAAAACGATGCCAGTTGTCATGTACTCGATCATTTCCGATTTTCCCAGCAGTGCGGGAGCCGTCTTCTCGATCATTCTAACATTGCCAACGATCATACTACTACTCGCAGCGCAGCGGTTGGTCAGTGCAGATGTGCTGGCAAGCGGTTTTCAGATGAAATAACAACGTTTCGGTGACTTACACCGGGATAAAGGGAGGCCACACGAACCATGCAGTTGTCTGTACGCGAGTTAACCAAACGATACAAAACCGGTGATGGTGTCAGCGGCATCAACATTGATATTCAGAAGGGAGAGCTGGTCACGCTGCTCGGGCCTTCGGGATGCGGTAAAACAACGGTGCTGCGGAGCATCGGTGGATTTTTGGAGCCGGACTCCGGTGACATTTTGATTGAAGGCAAAAGCGTCATCCAGCTGCCTCCCGAGAAACGCCCCACCTCCATGGTGTTCCAGAGCTATAACCTGTGGTCCCACATGTCAGTATATGACAACCTGGCCTTTGGTCTGAAAATCCGCAAAATGCCAAAGGCGGAGATTCAAACCGCCGTAGAGGATGCACTCAAGCTGGTTCGGTTGTCGGGCTTTGGCAAGAAATATCCTGCAGAGCTATCTGGTGGACAGCAACAACGCGTTGCGCTCGCACGTTCCTTGCTTCTTCATCCGGCAGTGCTTCTGCTGGACGAGCCCTTCTCGGCGCTGGACGCCAAATTGAGACATGAGATGCGAGAGGAACTGCGTGAAATTCAGATGAAAACAGGGCTTACCATGGTGTTTGTTACCCATGATCAGGAGGAAGCCTTATCCTTGTCCGACCGCATTATTGTTATGAATCACGGGCGCATTGAGCAAATTGCTGAACCACAGCGCATCTATGATGAGCCCGCTTCATTATACGTTGCCGGTTTTATTGGCAAAATGAATTTCTTGAGAGGGGTGGCACTAGGGGAAAGCATTCAAATCGGAGATATTCAACTCCCAAACGAGAAAAAGCTAGACGGAGAGGTAGTGGCAGCGGTTCGTCCAGAAGATGTGCAGGTGGGAACGACTGGCGAGAGTCAGCAGAGTCTGGCAGGTAAAATCAAACAAGTCATGATTCTTGGGCATTACGCCGAGGTTACCGTTGATCTGGAGCAATGGGGCGTCATCCGTACATTTCTGAACAAAGACAGGGTGGAGCAGTTGCACACAGGTAAGCAGGTTCACGTTTCGATCAGCAAAATGACTGCATTTCCACATGAGGAATCATACTGAGGAGGATGAAGAGAATGCGTAAAAACAAACCATTACTATCACTGTTAACTGTAGTTGGATTGTCGATGTCTTTGCTGGCGGGATGTGGCAGCACAAGTGATGCCAAGAGCACTGCAAGTGAGAGTGGAACGGCTGCAGCAAGCAGCACGCCAGTATCCTTTAACTTTTATTTTACAGGCTCGCAAAATGTGAAGGACCTCTGGGATTCCCTCGAACCGATGTTTGAGAAGGAACACCCGGATATTGACGTCAAGATGGTCTACATTCCATCTGGCACCGGGGCAGAGCCGACATACGATCGAATCGTAGCAGCCAAGAAAGCGGGTAAGGGGTCTGGAGATATTGATCTGTATGAAGATGGCATCGTTGCTGTCTCCCAAGGCATTAAAGACGGTGTGTGGGCACAGCTGGATAACAAGCACATTCCTAATCTCGACAAAGTCAACGCAAGCACTATGAAGGATGTGAACAACTACGCGGTTCCGTATCGGTCTTCCGCAGTAGTGCTGGCTTATAACAGCGGCAAAGTAAGCAGCCCGCCCAAAACGCTGGATGAGCTTCTGACATGGATCAAAGCGAACCCTGGTCAATTTGCTTATAATGATCCGTCCACAGGGGGTTCAGGCAGCTCATTCGTGCAAACGATCGTGTATAAAGATCTGCCGGAGGAAGACATTCACAACGCTGACCCGTCTGTGATGGACAAATGGAGCACGGGCTTTAATACACTCAAGGAGCTGGGCCCCTATGTTTACGGCAAAGGCATCTATCCGAAGAAAAACCAGGGTACGCTTGACTTGTTGATGAACGGAGAGGTGTCGATCATTCCGGCATGGTCTGATATGGTGCTGCAGCAGCTGAACGAGGGACTTCTCCCGGATACGATCAAAATGCAGCAGATTACTCCGGGCTTTAACGGCGGGCCAACCTATTTGATGGTCAATCAGGCATCTGATAAGAAAGAAGCAGTGGATACTTTCCTGAATTTCGTTCTGTCACCAGAAGCGCAGGAAGTGGTTGTGAACAAAATGAACGGCTTCCCTGGCATTGAGCTTTCCAACATGCCGAAGGATGTGCAGAGCAAATTTGACGGGGTAGCTGAGGGCTTCCGCACATTTAATATCGGGGATCTGGGCAAAGAGATGAATAAACGCTGGCAGAGTGACGTAGCTGCCCAATGAGTAAGGAAATCAGACAGTCCATCACAGGCATAGCGATGGTGCTCCCCTCCTTCGCGATCCTGCTGATTGTGGTCATTATTCCGATTGTTCAATCCTTTGTGATGAGTCTGAGCAATGATTCAGGCGGGTATGATCTGAGCCGATATACGTTTTTGTTTACGGATAAAGGCATGCGTGACAACATCGTTTTCACATTGAGAATTACAGTCATCACCTGTATTGCCGTAATGCTTGTCAGCTACACTCTGGCGATCTACATGCGCTTTAACCAAGGGCCCGTTGTGAACCTTATTCGTAAAACGTACATGATCCCACTGTTTATTCCAGGAGTCATCGCAACATATGGACTGATTAATCTGCTCGGTAACCATGGCTGGCTGGCACGCATACTTGAAGTTGCAGGCATTACGCTGCCGCGTATCATTTTTGATGAAAAGGGAATTATTATTGCCAATCTCTGGTTCAACATTCCGTTCACCACGATGCTGCTCAGTTCCGCACTGTCTGGCATTCCTTCATCGGTGATTGAAAGTGCAAAAGACGTGGGTGTAAGCAGACTCACGCTGTTTACCCGGTTTATTTTTCCGCTGTCCTACAAAACGTTCCTCGTTGCATTAACCTTTGTCTTCATGGGTGTCATCGGATCATTCACCGCGCCGTTCCTGATCGGAGCCAACTCTCCTCAGATGCTCGGTGTATCCATGCAGCAGGTGTTTAGTGTATTCCAGGAGAGAGAACAGGCAGCTGCCATTGCATTTTTCTCGTTTTTGCTCTGCTCGGTGCTGGGGGCATTCTATATCCGTTCCATGGCGGAGGAAGAGAAGGGGAGGATCTAAAAGTGATGTAGTACAATTAAAGTGCGCAAGCAGTATATAAGTTCAATCGTTTCATCAATAATGCTGCCCCTCAAACAGAGGGGCATTTTGTCTTCTGTTTCTATTCTCCAATCTGCCAGTACATTTATATGATTTCATTCAAAATACATTACTTTATCCGTTTGGAGATGGGATGATCCTCGTTCATCTGGAGCAAGTCCCACAGGTTACCGTACAGATCTTTAAAGACAGCGACGATACCATAGGATTGCTCCTTAGGCTCCCGCACAAACTCGATTCCTTTAGCTACCATTTCATTGTAATCTCTCCAGAAATCATCTGTATTCAGAAAAAGGAATACACGCCCTCCGGCCTGATTGCCAATAAACGGCTCCTGCTCAGGCTTGGAAGCCTTGGCCAGCAGAATCGTTGTACCAACGGAGCCAGGAGGGGAGATGACAACCCATCTTTTGTCCTGCTCAGGTTGATAGGTATCTTCAAGCAGTGTGAAGTTAAGCTTCTGAGTATAAAATGCGATTGCTTCATCATAGTCGTGTACAACGAGCGCGATATGTATAATCGATTGAATCATAGACCCTTTACCTCCTCCATTTCGTAGCTTGCTCAGCGATGTAACTTTACCATTGTATATGATGCCATAGAGTCAGTAAATAAACGAATCCGGCAAGTTTTTCTACTCCTGTGATACATTTTGAAGTATGATACTAAAGAAATTAAGCGCTTTATTTTCCTGACATTCATGAATAATTATCGTGGGGAGGCTTATCAATTTGTCGAACACTAACGAGAACATGAACTATGCCGGATATCTTTTTGTGCATTTTATAGGTGAGCAGCCTGACGGAGAGCAGGTTTATTTCTCATACAGCGAGGATGGTCTGCACTGGAAGGACCTCAATTCGGGCAGACCTGTATTACGCTCCAATCTGGGAGAACAGGGCGTACGCGATCCGTTTCTCATTCGCTCTGCGAAGGATAACAAATTTTATCTGATCGCAACCGATCTGCGCATTGCGAATGGGAAAGGCTGGGATACAGCGGTTCATGCAGGCAGCCGCGACATCATCGTTTGGGAATCTGATAATCTGACAGAATGGTCATCTCCCTGGAACGTTACGGTAGGGGTTGAGGGCGCAGGCTGTGTGTGGGCCCCTGAAGCGGTCTACGATGAAAGGACAGACGAGTTTCTTGTATTCTGGGCCTCTGCTACACAGGAACCGCATGAAACGGAACGCAAACAAAAAATTTACAGTGTGCGTACCCAAGACTTCCGTAGCTTTACACCATCGGAGAAGTACATAGAGCGAGAGAATCATATTATTGATACGACCATTCTTCCTTCATCCGGTTTTTATTATCGCTACTCCAAGGACGAAACAACCAAGAACATTCGTGTCGAAAAAGGAAGATCACTAGATAAGCATGATTTTGCACCGCTACCTGCACCGATTCTGGAAGCGATTGAAGGGGTGGAGGGACCTCAGATTTTCAAATTGAATGACCGGGAAGAGTGGTGCCTGATTGTGGATCGCTTCGCTGAGGGCAAAGGGTACCTACCGCTTCTGACGACCGATCTGCACAGCGGTGATTTCCGAATTGTTCCAGAGAATGAGTTTGATATGGGAACAAATCAGAAGCGACATGGAGGTATTCTGCCCATCACGGCGGAGGAATGCAACCGTTTGCTCGCTGTATATGGGGATGGGCATCAGGTGCTCGCCGGACAGTATGCTGATCCTGACGTGGCGAAATTCGGCGACTGCTATTACATGTATCCGACCAGTGACGGATTCGAGGGCTGGTCAGGAACACAGTTTAAAGTGTTTTCTTCCCGTGATCTGAAGCATTGGCAGAACGAAGGCGTTATTCTGGATCTGGCAACTGATGATGTGCCTTGGGCAATCGGTAATGCATGGGCTCCGGCAATCGCCAGCCGCCACAGCAAGTATTATTTTTATTTCTGTGGCAAAATGTCCAACGATGAAAGTGCAATTGGTGTCGCTGTTGCCGATTCTCCGACCGGGCCTTTCCGTGCTGAGCCGCAGCCGTTGATAACGATGGAACAATTAAGGCGTCTCGGGATCACAATGAGCCAGGCGATTGATCCTTCCATTTACATCGAAGAGGCTGGGAAAGCGTACATGTTGTTTGGCAACGGAGATGCCGCCATTGTTGAGCTGCATGACAATATGATCCGTGTACGTGAAGAAACGATGCGTAATCTTGCAGGCCTGCATGACTTCAGGGAGGCCGTTACTGTATTGAAGCGTGATGGGGTCTATCATTTTACGTGGTCCTGTGATGATACGGGCAGCGAGAATTATCATGTGAATTACGGGACCTCGGATAACCTGTACGGCCCGATTACGTATCACTATACGATTCTCAGCAAAAATGTGGAGAAAGACATGCTAGGGACGGGGCATCACTGTATGCTTCATGACTCGCAAAGCGACCAGTATCATATGGCTTATCATCGCTTCGTTACACCGCTGTCCCGATTCTCCACTGGCAAAGGATATCATCGTGAAGTATGCATTGCTCCTGTCTTTTTTGGAGAGGATGGCCTGATGAAACCCGTTATATTATAGCGAAAATGATGCACGGAAGCCGCTGGATTCAGCGGCTTTTTGTATGCCGTTAAATGCTGTTATTCTCCATATACAGAATATATTATGAAACGTTTCGAATTTAAATCCACACTAAAATGGAACATAAACATTTTAAAGTAAGGGTTTTCATTTTATGTTTACCAAATATGTATATTCATGATATCATAAATACGAAACGTTTCGATTTAAAAATTGAAAGGAGAAAAGGGATGAACATTGTAAAAAGGTTAGGACTTGTTTTAACTTTTTGTCTGTTTGCCAGCACAGCTTTCACTCCTGTCATATCGGCACATGATTCAGGCAAGCCCGCAGGCTTCAAGCCAGAATTGAAAGCGGTTGCCAAGAAAACCTACACATATTTTGAGGAATTTACCGACCCCAGAACTGGCTTGACGTATGATGAGGTCAGAATGAAGGACAACGGAATGGAAGAGGCTAAGCGCACCTCGCCAACCAACATTGCCATGTACATGATGAGTACCGTTTCGGCAGAGCAGATGGGTATGCTTTCGAAGAAAGAAGCGGTATCTCGCTTGCAAACAACACTGAACACGTTGGAAAAAATGGATAAGTGGAATGGCTTATTTTATAATTGGTACAACACAGACGATGGCTCCGTCAAAAAAGATTGGGGACAATTCATATCGCAGGTAGATAACGGCTGGATGTCCGCAGGATTAATCGTTGTGGGTCAAGCCTACAAAGAGTTGAACGTCCAGACCAGTACACTCGTTAAACAAATGAACTATACCACACTATATGATTCGGAAGTCGGTCAATTCCGCGGTGGCTATGACGTCGCCAAAGGCGCGCTGACGGAGCATCATTACGGGTCATTTTATACAGAGCCTCGTGTAGGAAGTTATATTGCTATTGGTAAAGGGGACGTACCCCTGGAGCATTGGTGGAAAATGTATCGCACGATGCCTCTTGAATGGGATTGGCAGTCTCAGATTCCACAGGGTCAAACTGTGAATTATGATGGTGTGGATGTCTTCGAAGGAAGCTATGAGTATAAAGGCAAGAGGTTTGTGCCGAGCTGGGGAGGCAGCATGTTTGAAGGACTTATGCCCGGTTTGGTGATCAAGGAGAAAGACTTGGGTGCTCAGGCACTAGGTTTAAACAACAAACGTCATGTTGAACTGCAAATCGAATATGCCAAAGAAAAAGGATACCCTGCATGGGGATTCTCACCATCTGCCACGCCTACAGGATATAGCGAGTTTGCAGCAACACCGCTTGGCATCTCGGGTTATAAAGACGGAGCCACGGTAACCGCGCATGCAACGTTTCTTGCACTCGACTACGCACCGGAAGAGGCCCGCAAAAACATCAAAACATTGAACAAATTAAACATGATGGGCAAGTACGGATTGTATGATTCCATCAATCTGGAAACCAAAGAAATTGCCAAAGCTTACCTGGCACTGGATCAAGGTATGATCATGGTATCCATTGCGAACTATCTGGAGCATGGAGTCATTCGTGATTATTTCCACAGTGATCCCATTGGCCAGAAGCCTGAAGCATTATTGCAGAAAGAAGTGTTCTCCATTCAGTAGATCCTGTGCAGCAGAGTAGATTGAGGAAAGTAGAGGGAAGCAGAACAGGAACAACAGAAGAGAACAGAACTCCTCAGAACAGCACAGTACAACGCTGAACAGCACAGAACAATACAGTACAGGTACAGAACAACACATTACAGCACAGGTACCTTTCTTGCATCTCAAAAAGTAATAAGTGGAACGAGGCATAGCTTATGGTGCTTCGTTCCGTTTTTTTTGTTTTAGGGCACATTCGAGCTCATTCTCAGCATATGGCATCGCATCGTAACCCACGAATGGATAGATGTATTTAAGATGGTTGCATTTAAATGGGTTCTCAACATAGCTATTTTTTTCTAGCTATGTTGAACGTAAACAAGGATAGCCCCCACATATTGCTGAGCATCGTAGGTTAAAATGGAAAGTGTCAAGACCACCATTTCAGAGCTACACAGCAAAGGAGAGCTATCACTATGCAGTCTACCACAAAATTCATTGGTTTAGATGTGTCTTAAGAAAAAATTTCA
>NZ_QJSW01000011.1:0-77921 GCF_003217495.1 Paenibacillus barcinonensis
ATGGAACCGCCACCTTTCGGAGTTTGTAGGGGTACAAACATTTTACCGAGGCTGCGGTTCTTTTTCTACCTTTTATTGGTTATTCAACACGCGTGAAATAATATCGTTAGCCCGATCAATCTCCGTTAATATTATTCGTGCATATTCGTCTTTGCCAAGCTGCAGCAGATGGGGACGTAGCAACTGGATGAAACCACGAATAGCGGTTAACGGATTGCGAATCTCATGGGCAATGGAGGCAGAGATACGTCCAAGCATTGCCAGCTTGTCATTCTGATAGGCGGTTTGCTCAATCTGTTTGTAATCCGATACATCCTTCACGCTAAATAGAAAATCACCATCCATCTGATCACCGTAGGTAACCGTCACGAGCCAGTGCCTTCCGTATTCATCTGTCAATTCATGGTAACGCTTACGGTGAAAGATTGTCTCCCGATAAATTCTTAAAATTTTCTTTTTCTTGAATCGACTCATCTGAGGTAGACTGAGCATCTGCATCAACGTACATCCACTTAACAGATCTCTGGGCAGTTCCAGCAACTTGGCCATCTGAACATTAATAAACGTCAAGATACCACGGTTGTCAAACAGCATAATTCCGCTATCCATGTGTTCCAAAACATTTTCATACTTATTGTAATCCAGATGCACTTGAGGAGGTACATCTGCTCGCTGAGGCACTGTATCCTGAAATTCACTAATCAATTCAGGTTCCTCCTTTTCACGTAAATGATAAACATTGCCATACGGACATCATATCATCACAGAAACAGGAAGGGCCGATTTAAGTTCATTACCGGGTTCCTTTCCAAACTTCTCTCATTGCCAGACGAAAACTTAAAGCATTGCTCCGTCTCTTTTTCAAGTCTGTTTTTATCATAGACAAGTTTGGGGAAGAGAGTCAATCGGAGAAAGTGTCGAATGGAAATTATTTTGCAAAAATGGTAGCAAATACGGACATAAACCACAAAAAAACGAAGCCTCCTCACCTTAAAGGTAATTCAGCTTCGTCTAGTATCGTTATATTGAATGTAATGCGTGCATATTATGTCTCGTTACAAATCTATAGTCCCGTTTTGTTATGCTGAATTTTCAACTTGCGTTGACTCATGACGGCAAGACGACGTTTCAACTCGCTCTCCCACTTCTCATCCTGCATTTCCTTGGCGAGCCGTAGCAGATCCAGTGACATATCAATCTGACGTTGTACAATCACCATCGCATCTTCACTTTCACGATTGACGCAATTTTCGAAGATCGCATCCTCGTCTTCTGTGACATAGTCTTGAAAATCAATCTCGGAAGCTCCATCGCCATGCGCATACTCAGCAAGAATCTCATACTCATTCTCAACCTTGTAATGCACCTCAACCCGGTGACACACCGGACAAAACAGCAGGGGAACATTATGAACCTGGGTGCGGTAATGCTTCAGCGTGCCCTTCGTTCCCACCATACTAGCCCCACAACAGTAACTCATTTTTGTTCACCCTCCTTATTAGGTGCCGGAATGTATTTATTACGCCATCCCGTGCACTTCAACAACGTTCGAAAGGGAATCGTGTTCAAACAGTGTATCACATTTATAAATAAATTATAAATGCGGAGCACCGGAATAATTACCGGGTTTCCATACCCTATTCGCCTTACAAGCCTTCAATTCCTCTTTCCTCTACCCAAAATAAAGATAATCTTCTATTACATTATTAACACGTCTGAAAGCTTGTTCAAACACTTTGATTAAGATAACGCTCTATCTTTGAAAAAGGTTGCAAAAAGCCCTCAATCCCGAGTGGGATGAGGGCTTGAACATAAAGAGTTCAAGTAAACACGGCTTACAGGTTTTTGTCGCCTGGTTTCCAGTTCATTGCACACAATCCGCCGGATTGAAGTGCTTGCAGTACGCGAAGAGTTTCCTCAACACTGCGGCCTACATCGTTGTGGTTAACCACTTGATATTTCAATTCGCCTTCTGGATCAATGATGAACAGACCGCGCAATGCTACGCCCTCTTCTTCGATCAGAACGCCGTAATCTTTAGCAACTTGCTTCGTGATGTCAGAAGCGAGCGGGAAGCTCAACTGACCGAGGCCATTGCTGTCTTTTGGTGTGTTGATCCATGCTTTGTGGCTGTGTACGGAGTCTACGCTCACGCCAAGGATTTCTGTATCCAAAGCTTTGAATTGCTCGGAAGCGTCGCTCAAAGCTGTAATTTCAGTTGGGCACACAAATGTGAAGTCCAAAGGATAAAAGAAGAATACGAGCCATTTGCCACGGTAATCGGACAATTTAACGGAACCAAAATCTTGTCCGTCTCCCGATACTGTTTCCATTGCGAAATCTGGTGCTGGTCTACCAACCAAACGTTCTGCCATAACTAAAAATTCCTCCTTTGGGATTATGTAAGCAACCCTATAGATTGCTCATCATCAGGATGCACGCAGGGCGCTTGTCCTGTCATTAATCAGTTTGATACTTGTTCTCAAGTACATATAAAATGTTATCATCCGTACTTCTCAAAGTCAAGATTATAAACGTTATTTTTTTATAATTATTATAAATAAGAAATTTTCGTGCCAACATCGCAAAAGAACAGCCCTCTGTTTTTTCCATGATCGGAACCAACATAGGTGGTTTAACATGGGAAGCAAAGGGCTGTCTGTTATATATCACAGAATGTTGATTCTTCTATGACATCTTGTTATAGGGAATTAAACTGGCACGCTTAGGCTTTTTTCTGAATAGCTGCGACAATCAGATCGCCCATCTCTGTAGTGCTGATGGCTTTGCTCTTGTCTACAGCGATATCACTTGTACGGTGGCCCGCATTCAATACGTTGGCTACCGCTTCTTCAATGGCATCTGCACCTTCTGCGTATCCAAACGTTGTACGGAACATCAAGGCCAGCGACAGAATGGTTGCAATCGGGTTCGCCAATCCTTGACCAGCAATATCCGGTGCAGAGCCGTGAACTGGCTCATACAGCCCGAAGCTTCCTTCGCCCAGGGATGCGGAGGCAAGCATACCGATGGAACCCGTCAGCATTGCCGCTTCATCACTCAAAATGTCACCAAACATATTCTCCGTTACGATAACGTCAAAGCTTGCTGGACGGCGCAGCAGCTGCATTGCACAGTTGTCTACAAGCACGTGCTCCAGTTCAACGTCCGGGTAATCCGGGGCTACCCGGTTAACCACTTCACGCCAGAGGCGGGACGTTTCCAGCACGTTTGCTTTGTCGACGGAAGCCAGCTTTTTGCGGCGTCCCTGAGCGATCTCGAATGCTTGGCGAACGATGCGCTCAACTTCTGCGACGTTGTAAGCACAAGTGTCCACAGCCTCTTCTCCCTGAGCACTTTCACGTCTGAACTTCTCCCCGAAATAAATACCGCCAGTCAGTTCACGAACAACCATCAGGTCAGTGCCTTCAAGCACCTCAGGCTTCAGTGTGGAGGCGTCTTTCAAGCAGTCAAATACGACAGCCGGACGCAGGTTGGAGAACAAGCCAAGCGCTTTGCGGATACCCAGCAAACCAGTTTCAGGACGCAGCTCCTTGCTGTTATTGTCCCATTTCGGTCCGCCAACTGCGCCGAGCAGCACTGCATCTGCATTTTTACATACTGTCAAAGTCTCTTCCGGCAGCGGTGTGCCCTTCTCGTCAATCGCAATACCGCCAAACAGAGCATGCTCTGTTTCAAAACGATAACCGAACACTTCCTCTGTACGTTTCAGAACTTTCTCAGCCTCGGCCACCACTTCAGGACCAATTCCGTCACCTGCGATTACCGCAATTTTTTTCACGTCTGCCATAGGTTGTACACTCCCTCTTATTCAATCATTCTTATAGTCTCTTGCTTGCTGTTTAAGCTTCGTCTCATTAATAACTCTCTTCTTTGTATCATATTCTACAGTCATTTGACCAAGATATACAATCTATGACTTTAATAGCTTTTGCCTATAAGACTTGGTTTGTACGCTTGCTTGGAGGCCAAACATGCCTGCTTGCGTATTGTTCCTCAGAACAGTGTAGGGTAAAATATACCTGAGTCAAAATCAGGAATGCTGGAGGGATGTTAAACCATGCAATACTCGTATCTGGGTAAATCAGGCCTTAAAGTCAGCCGCATCTGTCTTGGAACGATGAACTTTGGACCTGCTACGGACGAAAAAGAAGCTTTCCGCATCATGGATGCAGCACTGGATGCCGGCGTGAACTTTTTTGATACCGCTAACATTTATGGCTGGGGAGAAAATTCCGGTCTGACCGAAGAGATTATCGGCCGCTGGTTCAAGCAGGGCGGCGGACGGCGAGAAAAGGTTGTGCTTGCCACCAAAGTCTATGGCTCCATGCATGATGAGACAGACGGACCGAACAACGAGGCTGGTCTTTCTGCATACAAAATCAGACGCCATCTTGAAGGTTCGCTTCAGCGTCTGCAAACAGATCATATCGAGCTTTATCAGATGCACCATGTTGATCCTGCCGTTACGTGGGACGAGCTGTGGGGAGCATTTGAACATGCCGTATATCAGGGGAAAATCGGATATGTGGGTTCAAGCAACTTCGCCGCCTGGCAGATCGCTCTCGCCCAAAGTGAAGCCAAAAACCGCCATTTCCTCGGACTCGTGTCCGAGCAGCATAAATATAGCCTGAACTGCCGGCTTCCTGAGCTGGAGGTACTGCCAGCTGCCAAAGCGTTAGGTCTTGGCGTTATCCCGTGGAGCCCGCTGGATGGGGGATTCCTGGGACGTAATGCGCTACAGAAGCTTGAAGGCACTCGCAGCGGCGGCATCGCAGAGCGCATTGAACAGCAGCAGTCACAGCTAGAGGATTTCGCAGCTCTATGCCATGATCTGGGCGAGCCTCAGGACACGGTAGCCCTTGCCTGGGTTGCAGCCAATCCGGCAGTTACAGCACCAATCATCGGTCCACGCACGCTCGAGCAATTCGAAACGGCATTGAAATGCCTTGAACTGACACTGGATGAATCAACGCTTCAACGTCTGGATGAGATTTTCCCTGGCCCTGGCGGGCACGCGCCTAACGCGTACGCATGGTAATTTAATAAAATAAGGTTGTCATGAGAAAAGTCTGACCCTGCTGGACTGTTTATATTATATCAACGTGTTAACCGCGTTGATATGACACGAACAGCAGACTCCAGCGAGTCAGACTTTTTAGGTGCTCAAGTGCTCATCATCTATAAATTTACATTTACACGATTCGTGTACGTTTTACGTTTCTCGATCAGTTGGTTCAAGCCGTCCACATATGCACGCGCACTTGCGCCAAGGATATCAGTGCTTACACCCCGTCCTTGAACAGAGACCTGGTTTTGCGTCAATACAACATGAACTTCACCAAGCGCATCTTTGCCATGTGTAACGGATTTAATGGAATAATCAGACAGCGTAACCTCTTCTCCGCTCACCTGATCAATCGCATTGTAGATCGCATCCACCGAACCATTACCTTCTGCCTGCTTCTCGACCGTTTGGCCATCCAACGTAGTAATGCGCACCTTGGCCGCAGGTACAGACTCGTCACCATACGTTACAAAGATTGATTCCAGTTTGTACACCTCAGGTGCATCCTGCAGCTTCTCTTCGATTACCGCAAGCAGATCCTCATCCGTAACTTCTTTTTTCTTATCGGCTAAATCTTTGAACTGTGCAAACGCTCGATTCAGCGCTTCTTCATCCAGTTCATACCCCAGATCAATCAGGCGTTCGCGGAACGCGTGGCGGCCAGAGTGTTTACCCAGCACCAGCTTGCTCTCTTTCAAACCAATCGTTTCTGGTGTCATGATCTCATACGTTGTTTTTTCCTTAAGCATGCCATCCTGGTGAATACCGGATTCATGTGCAAATGCGTTTGCACCAACAATCGCCTTGTTCCCCGGAACAACCATGCCCGTCAGACGGCTAACCAAACGGCTGGTACGTGCAATTTCGGACAATTGCAGCGTCGTTTTGGCTTGGAAAAACTCCTGACGTGTCTCCAGCGCCATAGCAATCTCTTCAATCGCCGTGTTGCCCGCACGCTCCCCAATCCCGTTGATGGTGCCTTCAATCTGATCCGCTCCGTTCAGGATCGCAGCAAGCGTATTCGCTGTTGCCATACCCAAATCGTTGTGACAGTGCGCACTCAGCTGTACTTTATCAATGTTGTGAACGTTCTCTTTCAGGTGTTTGAAAATATTTCCATATTCGTATGGACTCAGATATCCGACTGTATCGGGAATATTCACGACAGAAGCGCCCTCTTCAACCGCCATATTGACCATTTCCACGAGAAAATCATATTCTGTACGACCTGCATCCTCTAAAGAGAATTCGATCTTGGAAAATGTTTTCTTCGCATAACGGATTGCAGAGCGTGCCGTATCCAGCACCTGGCCCTTATCCATACGCAGCTTATGCTGACGATGAATGGGCGAGGTCGCCAGGAATACGTGAATACACGGGTCCTGTGCACCTTTAAGCGCTTCTTTAACCGCATCAATATCCTGCTCTCTGGAGCGGGACAAGCCAATCACTGTAACATTTTTAACCGCTTTCGCTACGGCGTTGACTGCGGCCAAGTCGCCTGGAGATGCCGCCGGGAAACCCGCTTCCATCCGGTCAATGCCAAGTCGCTCCAGTTGATGGGCAATCTCCACCTTCTCACGAGTGTTCAGATTGACTCCCGGAGATTGCTCTCCATCACGCAGCGTTGTATCAAAAACGTAAATTTTACGCACGCCTCGCACCTCCTGCTTCGATATGTTTCCACAAACCAGAATAGCGGCTCACGCATAAGCACGGCCGCTATTTCCAGTTCACGCTGTAAGTTGCTTGTTATTTCAAAAGCCGTTATTACTTCTTGATCCAGTGCATCATTTCACGCAATTGTCCGCCAACCACTTCGATTGGGTGTTCAGCTTCGTTACGACGTGTAGCTGTCAGGAATGCACGGCCGGATTGGTTTTCCAGGATGAAGTCACGTGCGAATTTACCTTGTTGAATATCGGAAAGCACTTCTTTCATTGCTTTCTTCGTATCTTCAGTTACCACGCGAGGTCCAGTTACATAGTCACCGTACTCAGCTGTGTTACTGATGGAATCACGCATGCTTGCAAGTCCACCTTCGTACATCATGTCCACGATCAGCTTCAATTCGTGCAGACACTCGAAGTACGCCATTTCTGGAGCATAACCAGCTTCTGTCAACGTTTCGAATCCAGCTTTAACGAGGGCACTTACACCGCCACACAGAACCGCTTGCTCACCGAACAAGTCTGTTTCTGTTTCTTCACGGAAAGAAGTTTCGATAACGCCTGCACGTGTACAACCGATTCCTTTAGCATAAGCGAGACCGATGTCTTTCGCTTTACCTGTTGCATCTTTTTCAATGGCGATCAGACCAGGAACACCGAATCCTTCTACATAGGTACGACGTACCATGTGACCAGGGGACTTAGGAGCTACCAGCAATACATCGCTGTCTTTAGGAGCAACGATTTGGCCGAAGTGAACGTTGAAACCGTGAGAGAAGAGCAATGCTGCGCCTTTTTTCAGGTTTGGTTCGATTTCGTTTTTGTATACAGAAGCTTGTGTTTCATCGGGCAGCAAGATTTGAACCACATCAGCACGGCTAGTTGCTTCAGCCGGAGACAAAACTTCAAATCCATCATTTTTAGCAGCGTCAAAAGATTTACCTTCACGAAGTCCGATGACTACGTTCAATCCGCTGTCACGCAGGTTTTGCGCCTGAGCATGACCTTGGCTACCATATCCGATCACCGCGATCGTTTTTCCTTTCAATACGCTAAGCTCTGCATCCTGTTCATAATAAGTAGTTACTGGCATGTTATAAGTCCTCCTTTGTATTGTAAAGAACCCTTCATTAATGAGCGGGTGTCTCAATGGACCTGTCCTGTAATCCTGACCCAGCAAGTAGCCAGAACAGACTGTTCGCTGCTGAAGCCGCGATGCATGATCCGTTCAGACACCCGCTCGTTAATGCGGGGGTGTGGCTGTCTTTTCAAGCGTTACATCACTAAAATGTTACCTTACAGCAGATAGCGGACTGACATATGTTCAACAGATAGCCTTCTTGTTCAACTAACCGTGCACTTTCACAATGATACCATCGTGTTCATGCATGTCTCAGCCCGTCCTGAAACCATTATACCTTTATACGTTGCCACGTACCAATGCAGTAACACCTGTACGGGACAATTCACGAATGCCATATGGCTTGAGCAATTCAATCATGGCATCAATTTTATCCGTATCTCCAACCGCCTGAATCATCAGACTTGTTGGTCCAACATCTACAACGGATGCGCGGAATGTTTCTACCACACCCAAAATTTCCGGACGCTCGGAAGGTTCTGCCTTCACCTTGATCAGCGCGAGTTCACGAGCAACCATCGGCTTCAGGCTAAAATCAACTACCTTGATGACATCAATAATTTTGTACAGCTGCTTCTCAATCTGCTCGAGAGTTTTGTCATCACCAATGGTAACAATGACCATCCGGGATAGTCCAGGCTCTTCAGACTGTCCTACCGTAATGCTCTCAATGTTATAGCCGCGACGACCAAACAATCCGGATACACGCTGGAGGACGCCAGGCTGGTCATTAACCAATATGGAAATCGTATGTCTTATCATTCTTCGCCATCCCCCATCAGCATTTGATCAATTGTCGCTCCCTGCGGAACCATCGGATACACATTTTCATCTTTTCGTACTACGAATTCTACAACGACTGGTCCAGGTGTGTCCAAAGCTTCCTGCCAAGCGCGCTCAGCTTCTTCTTTGTTTGTTGCACGCAGCCCTTTAACACCATATGCTTCAGCCAGCTTCACAAAATCCGGGCTTCCTGCCAGGTCGATATGGCTGTAACGATTTTCATAGATCAGTTCCTGCCACTGGCGTACCATACCAAGAACCTCATTGTTGATAATTACGATTTTAACCGGAATGTTGTTGATTGCACAGATAGCCAGCTCCTGCGAACACATCTGCATTCCACCGTCTCCGTTGATCGAGATAACCAGTCTGTCCGGATTTGCCATCTGGGCACCAATTGCCGAAGGGAATCCAAAGCCCATCGTTCCCAGTCCACCGGACGTTACCCATGAACGCGGCTGATTAAACTTGTAATACTGCGCCGCCCACATCTGATGCTGACCTACATCCGTTGTAACAATCGCTTCACCTTTAGTGGTGTCGTTTAACAATTCAACAACCCATTGCGGTTTCAGCACTTCATCCGAATCCGTATAGGTGTAAGGCTTTTCCTGTTTCCATTGTTTGATCTGATCTCTCCAGGCATCTGCACGTTCAGCACGTCCAACTTCCTTGTTTGCGATCTCCAGTACCGTTTTCACATCGCCTACAATCGGAATATCTGTCGCAATGTTTTTGCCGATTTCTGCCGGATCAATGTCGATATGAACAATTTTCGCATGTGGTGCGAATCCGTCCAGCTTACCCGTTACCCGGTCATCGAATCGAGCACCGATGTTGATGAGCAGGTCGGATTGCTGAATCGCCATGTTCGACGTGTAGGTTCCGTGCATTCCCGGCATTCCAGTCCAAAGCTCATGCCCGCTTGGGAAAGCGCCGAGTCCGAGAAGTGTTGTGGTGATCGGGATGCCTGTCTTCTCTACAAATTCGAAAAGTGCTTCGTGTCCACCGGAGTAAACTACTCCGCCGCCAGCAAGAATCATTGGACGTTCAGCTTCCTGAATCGCTTGTGCCAAACGGTCAACTTGCAGCTTGTTTGGTACCGTCCGTGGATTGTACCCTCTCAATATAACAGGTTCCGTGTGTGGTTCAAACAACGTTTTGTTTGCAGACACGTCTTTCGGAATGTCAATCAGGACTGGTCCTTTACGGCCTGTGTTCGCAATGTGGAACGCTTCATGAATGATACCCGGCAGATCCTTTACATCTTTGACCAGATAGCTGTGTTTGGTGATTGGCATTGTAATGCCCGTAATGTCCGCTTCCTGGAAAGCATCCGAGCCAATCAGGCTAGAAACAACATTACCTGTAATAACAACCAAAGGAACGGAGTCCATATAAGCTGTTGCAATACCGGTTACAAGGTTTGTTGCACCTGGACCCGAAGTTGCGATACAGACACCAACCTTGCCGCTGGCACGTGCATAACCATCAGCTGCATGAATTGCTCCTTGTTCGTGACGCGTAAGAACGTGTTTGAAATCTTCAAAGCCATACATCGCATCATAGATATACAATACGGCGCCGCCTGGATAACCAAATACACACTCAACACCTTCAAGCAGCAAACTTCTCAGCAGAATCTCGGAGCCGCTAATGACCTCCGGCTTCATCCATTTTTCACGTAATGCATCTGTTGATCGTACTTCTGGAATATGAGCTCCCATCAGTCATCCTCCTCTCGGAATTTACACCATTCTGACATTTAAAGTTACAAAAAAAACCTTCCATCCCTGCAAACAAGTTCATGCTTGCGAGGGACGAAAGGTTATCGCTTCCGTGGTACCACCCAACTTTGTCCGAAATTTCGCAATAACGGACCTTACCAGGTATAACAAAACGATGTCCAAACGAACAAAGTCGTCTCCCATACCTGTTGTCTGTAACGCAGACTTACGATTTCCCCTAATAGGCAAGGATTTGACGATCCAATGCTTTTCAGGAAAACAGCTCCGAGGTGAGCTCGTATATAAGGGGTAATGGTGGTGGTTTCAGCAAATCCATCCACTCTCTGAGCAAAAGAGCCCTTAAAACTTCGTCCTCTTCATAGCCGATGAAATATTCTCGTTAAATGTTAGGAACATTATATGATTCCTCTAACCGATAAGTCAATACCTGTTTTAATAAAAATGCACAGAACTCGTTCCGGCTAATATTTCATTCCTAGATTGCCCCAACTTCTAAACTTCATACAGTCACCTTTTGTCTCGTCTCGGGCATAGGATATACAGGCCACACGACTGGCCCCGAAAGGAGGCTCCGTATGATCATTCGTCAACGTTCATCCAAGCTGGATGATAACGCAATTCTAAAACTGATTGATACCCAACTTGTTCCTCTATCTCATATGAGTGAGAAGGAAATTAACAAAATACGCAAAGAAATACCCCTGCGGATGAACAGGGGTATGACCTTTGTGATCTCGCCGGAGCCTGACAAAGCCGCTATAGCTTTCATCCATTTCCTCATGCATGGCGAATTGCTTTATGTGGATATGATGGCCGTCAGCACGAAAGAGCAGCGTAAACGATACGGCCAGACTTTACTTCATAAAGCCGAAAGCTTTGCATTGTCTCGCGGCTGCCGAAGATCAAAAGTCATGGTAGATGAGGGCAACACAAAGGGATGTCATTTTTACCAAAAAAATGGTTATCAAACTCTACGATATATCGGGATGAGTCGCTGCTACGAAATGGAAAAAAGACTATACTCCTAGAAAAATCCTGGTGGTCTTGGACCGGGACCGTAAGGTCCGTAGCCTGGACCCGGACCATACCCAGGCCCCGGACCGTAACCTGGTCCATACCCAGGGCCGTACCCAGGCCCAGGTTTTGGACCGGGGCCGAATCCAGGGCCAAATCCGGGACCAGGACCAAACGCATAAGGCAATGTCGCAATGGCAAGCAAGTCAAACAACACCAGTGGCAAAATAGCTTTGGTACGCACTTTTTTCCCACCTACACGCTTGAGAACCAGCTTATCGCCAGATACCTTGATCAGCTTTCCTGTAACCCGAGTACCATCTTTTTTGATCGCAACAATGTTTTTGCCTATGAGTTTCATCGCTTCAGTACGCGTAACGTGTCTTTTCATACTATCCCTCCTCCTCGGATCATTCAAAACAGTGTATTCGTCCATGACTGGATTCGCCTGTTTCTTTGTCCCTACCGCAAAAGTTGGGTGCTCTTATACAAAAAAAGGCCCGCATAAATGCGGACCTTTCGTATGCTTATAGTTCATTTATTGCACACAAAATCAAATTAGTATATCTGTTACCTCTTACCTGGATCATATGGTTCACCCAGCGCTGATGGAGCCGACGAACGTCCAACCGCAGCCACAAGCACGATAATGGTGAGCAGGTAAGGCAGCATGAAAATAATTTCCTGGGGAATACTCTGCGACCATTCAAACAGT
Source organism: Paenibacillus barcinonensis (assembly GCF_003217495.1). Lineage (GTDB taxonomy): Bacteria > Bacillota > Bacilli > Paenibacillales > Paenibacillaceae > Paenibacillus > Paenibacillus barcinonensis. The sequence continues at coordinate 12,161 of NZ_QJSW01000011.1, forward strand.
TGAACATAGTTACGAATAGCTTGAGAGAATCCGAAGAATACCGCCGCTCCAAAAGCACCGATCGGATTCCATTTACCAAAGATCATCGCCGCAATAGCAATATAACCTTGACCGGAAACCGTATTGTGTGAGAATGTGCCAGTCGTTGTCAGTGTAATTGCCGCGCCACCAATAGCTGCAAGCGCACCACTGATCATAACTGCAACATAACGGTAACGACGTACTTTAATACCTACTGTATCTGCCGCACTTGGATGTTCACCAACAGAGCGCAAACGCAGTCCAAATGGTGTTTTAAACAAAATGTAATAGGTCAGGAATACAAACAAAATCGCAAGATACGTTGTTGGATACATATTCTTGAAGAAAGCTTCTCCAAGCAAAGGGATATCTTGCAGCAAAGGCACACTAAATTTGCTAAACCCCTGTACCAAGGGTGAATCGCCTGAACCTTCGAACAACAGTTTTACCAGATATAACGTACTTCCTGCTGCCAAAAAGTTGATTACGATACCACTAATAATCTGATCCGCTTTAAAGGTTATGGACGCCACAGCATGGATCAATGAAACAAGCACGCCAAGAACAATAGCAAGTAAAACACCCATCCAGGCCGAGGTTGTACCATCCATACCCGCTTCTTGAGCATAGTGAGCACCGATACCGGCTGCAAAGGCACCAAACACCATAAAGCCTTCAAGACCGAGGTTTGTTACCCCTGATTTTTCCGAGAAAATCCCGCCGAGGGAAGCAAAAATCAATGCCGTAGCAAAGACAAGCGTCGTATTGATAATTTGCCCGATTGTCAACAAGTCCATCTACAACACCTTCTCTTTCTTGCGCTTGGAATAGAACGGTTTAAGTACCCAGCGCACGATGCCTTGTGCAGCAATGAAGAAGATAATCGAACCGATGACAATCCGAATAATCTCAGGTGGTACATCCGCAGCAAAGCTCATACCTGCCGAACCGTATGTGAGCGTACCAAAGAGCAGCGCACCGAGCAGCACTCCAAACGGATGATTCAGACCAATCAAGGCAACCGCAATACCGTCAAAACCAGTACCTGGCGAGCCTGACATTACCGTCTGATACTGGAATACCCCAAGTACCTGGAACGCCCCGCCAAGACCTGCGAGCATACCGCTGATAAACATCGCTTTGACGATATTCCGGTTGACATGCATCCCGGCATACTCCGCTGCATTCGGGTTATAACCTACAGCACGAATTTCAAAGCCCTGTTTCGTTTTCCACATGTAAATATAGAAGAGCACTGCTACAACCAGAGCAATCAACGTTCCTAAGTGAACACGGGAATTACCCATCAATTCAGAAAGCCAAGTCAGACTGATTGAGGCGGAATCGCTAATGTTCACGGAGCGATTCTCTCCCTGTAGCAGCAGAAACTGACGCACAATCAGATTAGCTAAATACAGTCCAATCCAGTTCAGCATAATACTACTGATAACTTCATTGACTCCACGAGTAGCCTTTAAATAACCTGCAATCGCAGCCCAAAGCCCGCCAAATACAGCTCCTGCAATCAAAGCCAGCGGTGCGTGAATATAAATTGGCAAACCTGCAAATTTAACACCGACAAAAGTAGCTGCTGTCATGCCGACCAGAAACTGTCCTTCGCCCCCGATGTTGAACAATCCAGCACGAGCGGCAAAGGCAAATGCCAAACCTGTCATGATCAGTGGAGTCATTTCCCGTACAGCTTCACCGAGGTTGTACATATCCCCAAATACCTTTTTAAACAATGCACTGTACGCCTCAATCGGGTTATAACCGCCGACAAGCATAACAATTCCACCGAGAACAAGTCCCATCAAAATTGCCACGATCGGCAAAATAAATGAATCCCTGGTAAACCATTTTAACACCTTATTCATGCGCAGTACCTCTCTTTTGGGTGCTGCCCGCCATCATCAAGCCGAGCTCCCTGTCATTGGTTTCTTCTGGCAGCACCTCACCTACGATCTGCCCTTCGTAGATCACCGCAATGCGGTCCGAAACGTTCATGATCTCATCCAATTCAAATGAAATGAGGAGAACGGCTTTGCCCTGATCACGCTGTGCAATCAATTGCTTCTGCACAAACTCAATCGCCCCAACATCCAAACCACGAGTCGGTTGGGCTGCAATCAGCAATTCAGGGTTTTTATCCACCTCACGGGCGATAATGGCTTTCTGCTGATTTCCTCCAGACAAAGAACGTGCTTTCGTCTCAATGCTAGGCGTGCGCACGTCAAATGCTTCAACAAGCCGCTTGGCCTGTTTTTTGATTGCTTCAAAGTTCAGGAAACCTTTACGCGTATAAGGCTCCTTGTAATACGATTCAAGCACAATGTTCTCACTTACGGAGAAGTCCAGTACAAGTCCATGCTTGTGTCTATCTTCCGGAATATGCGCAACGCCCGCCTCTGAAATATGACGAGGAGAATGATTGGAGAGCTCTTTTCCTTGCAAACGGATTGATCCGCTGTCCACTTTACGCAAACCTGTGAGAGCTTCGATCAATTCACTTTGGCCGTTGCCATCAACGCCGGCAATACCGACAATCTCTCCAGCACGTACATTAAGGTTCAATTCGTTGAGAACCGCGATGCCTTCTTTATTTTTGGCCATCAGCTTGCTAACCTCAAGCACATTGGCTCCAGGTGTTGCAGGCTTCTTGTCCACTTTAAATGTTACATTGCGGCCGACCATTTTTTCTGCAAGCTCATTCGGATTTGTTTCCGATGTTTTGACGGAATCAATGACTTTACCTCGACGGATAATCGTTACCGTATCCGAAATCTCCATAATTTCTTTCAGCTTATGGGTAATCAGAATAATCGACTTGCCTTCTGCTACGAGCTTTTTCATGATGACCATCAGCTCTTTGATTTCTTGAGGGGTAAGCACCGCTGTTGGTTCATCAAAGATCAGAATGTCCGCACCGCGATACAACGTTTTGACAATCTCGACACGCTGCTGCATACCGACGGAAATATCATGAATTTTGGCATGCGGATTAACCTTGAGTCCATATTGCTCGGACAAACGCTGCACTTCAGCAGCGGCCTTTTTATAGTTAATATTGAGACCCTTTGTAGGCTCGGACCCCAAAATAATGTTCTCTGTTACCGTGAACGGCTGTACCAGCTTAAAGTGCTGATGCACCATACCGATGCCAAGATCGATTGCCCGGTTTGGACTGTCGATGATGACAGGTTTGCCATTCACTTCAATGGAACCTTCATCCGGCTGATAGAGACCAAAAACAATGTTCATCAATGTTGACTTACCAGCGCCGTTTTCGCCCAGTAGAGCATGAATCTCGCCTTTACGAAGCTGAAGGCTGATGGCGTCGTTGGCAACAATGCCTGGGAAACGCTTCGTTATTTGTTTCAACTCAACGACGGGGGTTGCTGCACCCATGTAATCACCCTTATTACTGATATAGTGTGGTTCCGCAAACGAAAGAAAAAGCTCCTACCGGAGCGTTGCTGAACAAATTCCCAACCTGTACAAATGTTATGATGGCTTGATCAAATGTTCCTCTTTTTACAATCACAAGGCCGGTCAAGACCGGCCTGATGATTATGTTACAGCAGATTCAAATGTTTCTACGTTATTACTCTGTAGGTACTTTGATTTCGCCGCTGATGATTTTTTCTTTGTATTCGTCAACTTTAGCCAAAATTTCAGGAGACACATTTTTACTGGAAGTGTCCGCAATACCTACGCCATTTTCTTTCAGCGTCAGATTCTCGGAGCCGCCCTTGAATGTACCGTCAACAACTTCTTTGTTTACGCGTTTAACCGCTTCGTCTACTTTTTTGATCATGGAAGTCAGTGTAACATCATCGCCAAATTCCAGAGATTGGTCTTTGTCTACACCAATTACCCATACAGCTTGACCTTGCTTCTTACGAGCAATCGCTTCGTTGAACACACCGTTACCTGTTGCACCGGAAGCGTGGAAAATGATGTCTACGCCTTTGTTGTACAATGTAGCAGCTGCCGCTTTACCCAGGTCAGGCTTATCAAAAGCACCTGTGTAGTTTGAAATGAACTCAGCTTTAGGATTTACAGCCTTAACGCCTTCTCTGAAGCCTACTTCAAACTTTTTGATCAGCGGGCTCTCCATACCACCAACGAAACCAATTTTGTTTGTTTTTGTTGTCAGACCAGCGACAACACCAACCAGGAAAGATCCCTCTTCTTCAGCGAATGTTACGGATTTTACATTAGGTGCATCCACAACGCTGTCGATGATAGCCAGTTTGGAATCAGGGTTTTGCTCAGCTACAGTTTTGATAGCATCTGCCAATTGGAAACCGATACCCCAAGTCAGATCATATCCACCTTTAACGAATTCGTTCAGGTTAGGAATGTATTCCTCGTCAGATTTACTTTGCAGGTATTTAACTGCTACACCTGTTTCAGTTTCAGTTGCTTGAAGAGCTTCCCAAGCGGATTGGTTAAAGGATTTGTCGTTAACGCCGCCTACGTCAGTAACCATACCGATTTTGAGGTCGGATTTCGCTTCAGTGGAAGTACCACCGTTGTTTCCTCCGGCATTTGTTTCTTCTTTCGGTTTGCTTCCGCATCCTGCGAGCATCACCGATACTGCCAGCAACATCACCAGAGACAAGCTGAGCATTTTTTTCATTTCTCTTTTTCCCCCTTAATAATATGTCCCTTTCAAATCCTGTCTGCATTGCGCAATCAACAAATAGAAAAGCATACTTAAAGCAAGAATGTCTGCTTAATGCAACCCTAAAAGCGCATTCTTATCTTCACGATTGCTGCTCCTCTGTCGAAAAGCCGAACATTATGACCCGAAAAGAAAAATTTAGGACTGGCCTACTAGAGGTGATTATACAATCAACCAGTGTTAAAATCCAGATGTATAATCACCAAAGTTAACTTATTTTTGTACTTTTTTTGTTGAAAACGCTTAATAATTTAGCGTTTTAACACACTAACGTTATAGCGATGTGATGTTAAATAACAAACACATATCATCCATGCCCGAAACCGATGAAAAACAAGGGGTTTTCTTTGCACTTTTATGCCGTTGTAGTATATGTAATGCCAGTTTGTGATATTCATCCACAACGCTTCTCGCCCGGTTCATTTGACCGCTGACGATACATTTAGCTTGTTCTTCCTGTTCCGTTCTTATTCTCAGTCCGTAAAAAAAGCCGCCATGTACGGCGGCTTGCAAATACAGATTTAAGCGTTGATTTTGCCTTTAGCTACAGTAGCCAAAGAGTTGAACGCATTGATGTCGTTAACGGCCAGATCAGCCAGCATTTTACGGTTCATGTCTACACCAGCAAGCTTCAATCCGTGGATCAATTTGTTGTAAGACAAACCATTCATACGTGCTGCAGCATTGATACGAACGATCCACAGTCTGCGGAAGTTACGTTTTGTGTTGCGACGATCACGGTATGCGTAAACCAGGGATTTCATTACTTGCTCGTTAGCTGTTTTGAAAATGCGGTGTTTAGAACCGAAATAACCTCTTGCCAGTTTCAATACCTTTTTATGACGACGACGTACTACAAAACCGCCTTTTACTCTTGCCATATTAAAGAACCTCCCAAATAAATATTAAATGTATCCGTGATATGTGTTCGGCCTGAGCCGATCCCCCATACGGATGTACTATTTCAAGTTAGCCAAACCTTGTTTCAAACGTCTCACGTCGCCTGCTGCCATTACCGGGTTTCCGTTCAGAACGCGCTTAGCACGTTTGGATTTGTGGGAAAGCAAGTGGTTTTTGTGAGCTTTGTAACGAAGGACTTTACCGGAACCGGTAATTTTGAAGCGTCCTTTCAAACTGCTGTGTGTTTTCATTTTAGGCATGTTGTGTTTCCTCCTTCAATGTTATCAGGCTTTAGGAGCCAGAATCATAATCATACTGCGGCCTTCCAGTTTTGGCTGGCGCTCAACGGTGCAGAGTTCTGCAACTTCCGTTTTCACACGCTCCAAAATGCGTTGACCAATAGCGGCATGCGCAATTTCACGTCCGCGATAACGAACGGAGCATTTCACTTTGTCGCCTTCTTTCAAAAACTTAACTACATTACGAAGCTTCGTTTGATAATCGTGCTCCTCAATATTGGAACGGAACCATACTTCTTTAATGTCAACAATTTTCTGGTTCTTACGGGCTTCTTTTTCTTTCTTTTGCTGCTCATAGCGGAATTTGCCATAGTCCATGATGCGGCACACCGGCGGTTTAGCCTGTGGCGCCACATTGACCAGGTCCAAGTTCAGGTCAATTGCCATTTGAAGTGCTTCACGAATGGGAGTAATCCCGATTTGCTCTCCTTCAGCCCCGACAAGGCGTACTTCCTTCGCCCGAATCTCGTCATTAATCATGTGATCTTTACTAATAACCGTCCACCTCCAGGTCATTTTGAATATCCTGTTACACAAAAATAAAAGGGATGCCGGTCTAGCTACCGACATCCCTGTAATCAACACAATTCTTCATGAGTATACACTTCATAAATTATTGGGATCGTTGACCAGCCAACTTATGTTGGTCAGGTGAGAAGTCGGACTTCTGCTTGTGATTCCATTTGCTATTTGTTTAACACACTTGAATACTATACCACTTGCCTATCGTCATTGTCAACACCAAATGCATTATTTTTTCAATCCTTGTGACATACGCATAGGCATGAGGTTATGATCGGGAATTAACCTCTACAAAAATTATCCCTGCTTGCTCTGAACCTCATCCAGACGCACAACACGAGTGTGCTGCGTGTGACTCCACTGTTTATTGTTCTGTGTAAAGAACGCATAGAACGTAATCGGATACCAGGACAACAGATAGATCGGGAACAGGATCAGATAGAGATATACTTTTGCAAAAGTAACCTTCTCGAGCGCCATCGACAACAGGAACGTTAGCACATTCATTCCGATCGCCAGGAAACCAACCCATAACGGGAAATATCCGTAAATGTTCGCAATGTGCGGGCCATTAAACACATAGATGTCCAGTGACATCACAGCGGTTAGCAGGAAGGTTAGCAGTACGACATACACGTTGGCACCATACACAGCCAGGTCGAACTTAACCAAGCTACGTTCCTTAATGGACTGCCATAGTAACGGGAAGAAATATCTTCTTGCTACCGTGAAGTGACCCTGCATCCAACGCAGACGTTGTCTTGCTGACGCTTTGAAGGTCAATGGTTTCTCATCAAACACTTTGGCATCGTAGTTAAACACAGGATATACGTTACGCTGTACGCTCCGCATGGTGAACTCCAAATCCTCTACAAGACTTGTCGCCCCCCAGCCAATTTCTTTGAGCAGATTCGTTTCAAAACACATTCCGGTTCCACCCAGAAAATTAGCCATGTTCAGATTGTGACGGGACAACTGCCACAAACGGTTGATGTACCAGTAGGATACACCATAAGCTGCGGTAATCCAGGAATCTTCAGGATTCTTCGTATCAATATACCCTTGAATAACGCGGGCTCCATTACAAAGATCATCGTTCATTTCAGTAAGGAAGTTTTGCTCCACCAAATTATCGGCGTCAAACATTACAACCGCATCATATTGGCGTGGCAAATCCCATAAATACTTGAGCATCCATTCGATGGCATATCCTTTACCTCTGAGGTCTGGATTAGTACGAACACAAGCATTCCAGCCATGTTGACGGACAATGTCCGCCGTACTGTCTGTACAGTTGTCACAGATGACAAACACATCATACAGATCCCGTGGATAATCCAGTTGCTTCAGATTTTCCATTAGCGCACCGATTACTTGTTCCTCGTTGTGTGCTGCGACAAGCACAGCAAATGATTTTGTTGCAGGATAATGTTTCTTTTTCTTTTTCTTATACAGACCGAACAGCGAAAACGTGAATTGGTACACAGCCAGCAGCGCCAAGATGACCTGCAGCGTGACAATTATAGCGTCCAACATCGTTCTCTGTTACCCCCTTTTTTTTAAAACCCAGATTACATAAGCGTTCTCTTCCTGATTCTGCATCTCATCTTTTTTTGTAAATTGCAGAATATGACCCTGTTCTTTTGAGTAATACGCAAATATTTCAGGCAATGTTTCAACTCCATGGCAACGACCTGTTGACCGCTTTATTGATTCTGTATTCTTTTCAGCTAATTGTCAAAACCCCAATTCTACTTCCTAAAGCAGAAATGTGAACTTAAAACGCTGAATATACACTCCGTCATGCCACAACCTTGCATTCATGCCTGTTATATCTTATTTTCAGCCGTTTTCTTGATTTTTATTTCTAAAGTCCCTTCTTTTTTGTGCGGCCCGCTGCAGTTGAAGCATGCTTCTACCTCAAATAACGTAATTAGGCCCCAAAAAGTTTGATCTGTAACTCACATTTTTTTACCTGAATCGAAACTCACATTTTTTTACCTCAAATCGCCCATGTTGAATCATTGTAGCTTTTTTCAACAATCGAAGTCAAAAAGAAGCATTGGTTCTTCACCCACTCTTTTACATGAAATTTACGTTCTTTACATGTGTTCATCTTGAAAAGGACAACATTTAAAAATATGATAAACATAACCCCGAAATAACCTTGAGACCTCGAGGACATTTATTTCATTCCCTTGAACAGGGGGTATATCGTAATCAAGGCGAAACCGGACACTGGTAACATCCCGGAAATACTGCCGCCCTCGGGGCGGCCTGACTGGCAGGAGGCCAATATGAGCCGTTTTATCTTAAAGTTTCAACAGTACGACCGTAATGTGTTTATGTGGATCAATGGCCGTCTTCATAACCGGTTTATGAACTTCTGGCTATACTATTTCACCCATCTAGGCGGGGCAACGGCTTCCATTGCTGTATCTCTGTTCATCTGGCTTCTCGCACCGGCTCCATGGAGCACGACCGGGCTTCAGGCCTGCATCGCTTTGGCGGTAAGTCATATCCCTGTAGCTATAGCCAAAAAGCTGTATCCACGCATTCGGCCATATTTGGCCATTCCGGATACCATCACTTTTCGCAATCCTCTAACGGATCATTCGTTTCCATCAGGGCATACAACAGCTATTTTTTCGGTTACAGTCCCCTTTATGGCTGCTGAGCCGTTTCTTTTGCTCACATTGTTGCCTGTGGCTATAATTGTCGGATTCTCTCGGATTTATCTGGGGCTTCATTATCCATCCGATGTTTTGGCAGGAGCCACAATCGGTACTTTAGTCGCACTTGCGACAGTTGCATTCTGGGCTTAAAGCCGATATGTTAGACTCAGGAAAACCTAGCAGGAACAGGTGAAGCAAGCGTGGAGAAAAAAAGAATTTTACTATTATCAGAAGGTTTTGGTGCAGGTCATACTCAGGCAGCCTATGCACTGTCCAGTCATTTACGGAAGTTGTCACCTCATCTGCAAACGAAAGTACTTGAGCTGGGAAGCTTCCTGAACCCGAAAGTCGCACCGCTTATTATCAATGCTTACAAGAAAACAGTAACCAATCAGCCAAAACTAATTGGTTACGTATATAAGCAGCAATACAAAAAACCAATCAATCGACTGACTACTCTTGCACTGCATAAATTGTTCTACACCCATACCCGCAGTGTTGTTCGTCAATTGCATCCCAATGCTATTGTGTGCACACATCCGATTCCGAGCGCCGTGATCTCCCGATTAAAGCGCCTGGGCACGCAGGTTCCGCTGTGCAACGTCCTAACGGATTATGATGCGCATGGCACATGGGTTAGCCCCGAGGTGGATCTGTACCTCGTTTCTTCAGAAGAAGTAAAGGCCAAGCTGATGCACCGTGGAGTTGCAGTCGACAAAATTAAAGTCACAGGCATACCTGTGCATCCAAACTTCTGGGAACACCCCCATCATGATGAGATTCGTTCCAGATTCAATCTGAAGAACATGCCCACTGTGCTTGTAATGGGCGGTGGCTGGGGAATGCTCAGTGATAAAGTGGTTCATCAGCTGTTAGCGCGGTGGCATGAGGATGTACAGATCATTTTTTGCCATGGCCGCAATGACAAAGCACGGTTTAGCATGGAACAGGACCCTCTGTTTCAAAAAGAAAACATTCATATTATTGGATACACAACGGAAATTGACAAATTAATGGAAGTATCCGATCTATTGATTACCAAGCCCGGCGGAATGACCTGCAGTGAGGGTTTGGCAAAAGGCATCCCTATGTTATTTCATAACCCCATTCCAGGGCAGGAAGAAGAAAATGTACATTACTTCACGTCCAAAGGTCTAGGCGAACTCATTACCTCGCTGGATGTGGTTGTAAAGTGGATGAACAAGCTACTACGCCAGTACCCGGAAATCGTGCAGAAGCGCCAGCGTCATCTGACCGAGATCGCCAAAGTACATCCTATGGAAAGTGCCCAATGTATTATGAATCTGCTACAGGATATACAGCCCTCCTCCTCAGAGGAGACCCCCGTATAACCTGAGTAGTAGCTCAGCAGAATGATCCCAACACGTACACTTACACGTACAATTGAAAAAGGTGCCTTCAGAGCGAAGGCACCTTTTTTTTGTTATTCAAGCTCTCTTCTATTTGCACTTTGTTGACTATTGTATGCCCGCAGATTTCAAGTACTCCTGCCATTGCTTCGTGTACTCAGACTGAATTTTCTCCAGGCCTGCCTGTTTTGCCTTTTCCATAAAGGTTTTAAGTCCACCCTCAACATCAGCAACGAGGCCTACGTTAAGCGGATACAAATACTGCTTCTCCACTTGCTCCAAAGCGGCTTTCTCTGCCTGATAAGGCGTCCAGTCTTCCGCAAAGCCAGTGAAGATGTCCGGCTTTTTAATTTTGTCGAGATCTTTGAACATGGTCAGTACCTCATCAAAGCTCTTGTCGTAAAGCATGAACTCTGGATTACGCCATGCCCAACCATTCATGCCTTCACGCGGGAAGCCATTGCTTTGCGAATCTCCGATCATATGATAATATCCGTCTTTTACTTCAAAGTTTTTGCCTTCTACACCATACTCGGTCAGCCAGTTATAACGTTTATCGGTAACCATTTTCTCATAGAATGCAAGCGCTCTTTCCGGGTTTTTGCTGCTACGCGGAATAGCAAAGCCGTTGTGAATTGGATGCACCGGCTGTGCAAAGCCTTTTGCATTTGGATAAGGGAAATATCCCAGCTTCCAGTCTGGATGAGTAGACTGAATTTTGATGACGTCAGAGTTGAATTTGTTTGGGTTCTCCCCGGCAAGAATAACAGCTGCTTTACCATTTTGAAGCAAGGAATTGGACGTATCCTTCACGTTCAGTACGTTTTTCGGGAAAAAGCCTTTATCCATCCAGCGTTTGTATGTTTTGAGATCCTCCAGATGCTGTGCAGAGCCCCAGTAAGACGTCACTGTGGATGGTGTGTCATACATAATATCCAGTCCGTATGGAAGCTGTCCTGCTGTATTTACCAGCTTGGACGTCAACTGACGAATACCATGTGTATGGTTTGCATTGCTGTCTGCAATCGGAATCATGTTTGGCTCATTGGCTTTGATACCCTCCAGATAAGCCTCCAACGTCTCCAAGGATTCCGGCTTAGGCAGGTTATACTTCTCGCGCAAATCTTCGCGATACGCAATACCTTCCGTTACGTATTCAATCCATGTGGATGGAACAGTGTAGATTTTATCGTTGATTTTAACTGCATTCCACATATCATCTGGGACATGGGATTTCAGCTCAGGTGTCTTAGGCAAAAGTTCGTCCAGGGGCAGGAATGCGCCTTTTTTCGCATAGGACTGATAATTCGTCCAGTCCGCTGTGAAGATCAAGTCGATCGGCTGTCCCGAGGAGAGCAGCAGTTTATATTTTTGATCCCAGTCTGTCCAGGAGGTGTAATTGAATTTTACATTGACGTTTAAATCTGCCTCTGCCAGCTTGTTTATTTCGGATTCAATTACAGGCAGGTCTTTAGGCGCGTCCCCCAGCATGTAAAATTGCAGCGTTACCTTCTCACCTTTATTATCGGATGAGCCCCCCTGCTCACTGCCTTGCGCATTTCCTCCAGAACCGCTGTTACAAGCGGCCAGCACCCCGGCAAACAGCATCAGGGCAAGTACCAGAGACAGGTGCCGAATCATTTTGTTACGCATACGCATCCTCCCTTTTTGTGTTAGACCTTATATATGTTAGCGCAGACTCGCTATGCATCAGACCCTCACCAGCACGTAGGCCTGAAGTCCCCAGCGTGTATACGTTCTAACCTTTGACTGCTCCAATCGTAAGTCCCTTGACAAAATACCGTTGCACAAACGGGTACAAGAAGAGAATCGGGCCGGTGACGATAATAGCCATCGCCATCTTGGTGGACTCTGTTGGAACGTCCTGACTGAGTGTAACACCTGTACCAATCGCCATCTGATCAATAAATGTAATCGTATTCATGGTGTTGTACAGATAAAATTGCAGCTGGTACATGTCCGGGTTGTTAATAAACAAGGATGATGTAAACCAGTCATTCCAGTATCCAAGGGCTAGAAACAAACCTACTGTCGCGATGCCCGGCATCGCCAGTTTAAGCACAATGCTGAAATAAATTCTAAAATCGTTAGCTCCGTCAATCTTCGCGGATTCAATCAGTTCATCTGGTACAGCAGAACGAATGAAGTTTTTCATCAAAATAATCAGAAACGGCGTCATCAGTCCTGGAAAAATCAACACCGTATACGTATCCGTAAGGTTGAAATAGTTTGCCAGCATAATGTACCAAGGCACAAGCCCCCCGCCGAACAAGGTCGTGAAGTAGATGAAAAAGGAGAACTTGTTGCGATATTTGAAATCTTTGCGCTGCAATACAAATCCAGCCATTGTGATAAAAAACAAGCCCAGTGTTGTGCCGACAACCGTCGTAAACACCGTCACTCCATATGCTTTGAGAACCTGAGTCGGGAATTTAAATACCATCTTGTACCCTTCCAGTGAGAAGTGTGTCGGAAACAGATGATAGCCGTCCCGTACGATGGATTCGTTGCTACTGAATGATCCTGATAAAATAAGCAAGAATGGCAGCAGACACATCAATGACAAAATAATGATGACACTGTAGGCAATCACTTGAAAGGCCAGATTGAATTCAGAATCTTTCGCACGAGTGCGGGTACGAATTCCTCTTTGCGTATGCGTTTGTGTGCTCATATAGTTCTCCCTTCTGCCCCGCGGGCGGATATATTAGAACAAGGCGTAGTCTTCATTAATTTTGCGAATGATGTAGTTGACGGTCATGATCAGGATAAAGCCGAATAACGACTGATACAGCCCTGCTGCGGTTGCCATGCCAATATCGAAGGTCACCTTCAAAGAACGGTAAACATACGTATCAATGATATCCGTAGCGTTGTAAAGCACGCCATTATTTCCGATTAATTGATAGAACAGGTCAAACTGTCCTTTCATAATGCTGCCAAGCGAGAACAACAGCAAGATGACAAAGGTTGGCTTCAGCATCGGTACCGTAATGTACCAGATCCGTTGAAAGATGTTGGCTCCGTCAATGCGGGCCGCCTCATAATACTCGTCACTTATTCCTGTAATTGCGGCCAGATAGATGACCATGCTGTACCCGAGATTTTTCCATAGATAAAAGATAATGATCAGAAACACCCAGATCCATGGTGTATTGTAGATATCAACTGGCCCTGCTTCAAACCGCTTGAGTACCGTGTTCACAAACCCGGATTCATAGTTGAACATATTGTAAGCGATTACACTTAATAGAACAAAAGAAATGAAGTAAGGCAGAAACATGACGGACTGGGTTATTTTTTTGAACAGCTTGCCCCGAATTTCACTGAGCATGATTGCACAAATGATTGCCAGGCCGTTCCCCAATATAATGAAAGCTAGGTTGTAACCAACCGTGTTGGTCGTCAGTTTCAGCAGCATGCCCGACTGCCAGAGGAACTTGAAGTTATCCAGCCCGACAAATGGACTCCCGAACAGCCCTCCTGCAAAATCATAACTGGTAAATGCGTAATAAATACCGACCATCGGAAAATACGAGTTAATTAGAAAAAAGATCAGCGTGGGCAGCAGCATGAGAAACATGATTTTGTTTTTGTTCAATTCTTTGAGCATGGCTCGATCCCTCCCGAATTGTAGCAGCGATGCGTGATGAATGTTGTGGCGTTTAACGATGATGTAATGTAGCGATGTGCATGATACATGATGAGATGTGATGAGATGCATCGTGAAGCTCTGGATTTATTGTAAAACGCCATTGTTTAATTTGGATACTGAAGCTTCCTGCCAGATCATGAACGATACTGTGAATTTAGCTGTGAACAATTTGAACCATTCATGAAATGAACGCATGTACGTTCACAAAAGTTGATATCGTGCATGCTCCTCAGCAAGTGAACAATCCAGCGAAAGTTGAACTTTATGTAGTGATCATGAACTGAAAAACCGGTTTTTTATTGATGAAAACGCATACATACTATATAATTCAAGGTACTCTTGTAATTCTGTTCCACAACTTATGCAATCCGATATCTCATGTGAAATGACATGAAAATATATAAGTTCACTCCTATTCATCAGCAGGTTCAAGGGGGATAACCAATGCGCAAACGTTCAGAGGACAGTCAGAAAGTATTCGCGCGAATTCTGATTGGCATTATTCTAAGTACAGCAGCAACACTGCTTGTGGCCTCGGCTATTCTATATGTAAATTATAATCGGATTGCTCTGCGGCAGGTCTATCGTACAGATATGAACAGTCTCACCCAGACCAGTCGTGAGGTAGCCAAAATGACTGAAAGCGCCAAATCACTCTCGTATCAAATTTATCAGGACTATACCATCTCTTCCCTGCTACTCTATTCCAAGCCAAGCATCTATCAGATCACGTCCGCAATGGAGCAGCTTGATAATTACCGTATGTCTCTTCCTTTTATTGAATCCATCTATGTCTACAATTCCAGAAACGATGAATTTTTTATCAGTTCCGACGGTGTTCGCAACGGGCAGCAGTCTGTCTCCGAGATTGACGATCAAGGCATTAAAAGCATTCTCGACCGATTCCATGACTATAGACCCTTTGTACCCATTCCGCGTACGTATAAGGTTGGCTCAACCGGAGCCAGTGAAGTAAACAGTTATACGTATCTGTGTTATGACACAATTAACGACAATGCCAAGCTGAATTATGCCGTTGTCGTTAACATTAAGGATGACTGGCTCAGTCCCAATATCAATGCGGCAGATCAACCCGGCAAAACCTTTATCGTCAACGAAAAAGGAGATTTGTTATCCGACTTCGGAGATCGTCCGTTACTCAACAACCTCTCTGATGAAGCCTTCATGCGTCCGATTATGCAGGATACAGAACATTCTGCTTATTTTACCGCTCCAGTAGACGGAGATAAATCACTAATTACCTATACTGCTCCAGACAGTCTGGGATGGCGTTACGTGCGAATTACCCCCTATGATCTCATTACATCAGACATTCGCAGTATGCGTACCCATACGCTCCTGTTCTGCGCTATCCTGCTGGCTGCTGGACTTATTCTCTCTTATTTGGTATCCAGGAAGTTATACCATCCGATTAATAATGTGCTTGTCCGCATGCGTGTGATGGAGGCGGAACGCCGAGGAAGTCTTCACCTGTTAAGACAGGATTTTTTGCGCGGCGCACTGCAAGGAAGAGAAACGGTCACCTGTAATATGATGGAGGAACGGATGAAATTCTATGGTTCTGCTGTTGACGTACATCGAACATCTCGACTGGTGCTGCTTCGTATTGACCATTACACGGAATTTTGCGAGACTTACCGGGACGATACCAAATTGGTCAAATACGCTATGATGAATATCTGTACCGAGACAGCCGACCTGCATTATCATGCTGAGGCGGTAGACATGGGCGGTGACCTGATCACACTCCTGTTTAATGAAAAATCCAAGCATGATTCACTCTCGAGCAGCGCATCTCATCAGATCGAGGAACTGTTGCGTATGATGCAAGCTGCCGTCATGACTCATCTCAAATGCTCCATCTCCTGTACAGTGGGTCCAGATGAGCAGTCACTCGAGCAATGCATTGAAGGTTATGCCCGTTCAGCCGAGGCCTCCCTACACCGCTTGTTCATGGGCCCAGGCTGTCTCATCTTTACGTCAGACATCATGGCGTATCAGAGCAAGGAATACACTTTCCCTGCAAACAAAGAAAGACAGCTTGTAGACTGCTTGATGACTGGCAAAACGGAGGAAGCCAAACTAATCTACACCGACATTGTCAGTGAAACGGTGTCCTATCCATTCAACGTCTTTCAACTTGCCTTATCTCATCTGACGATGACACTGAATCATGTACGCAACACCCTCAAGAAAAATAATCAGCTTCGATTGGATTCTGTCTCTGGTAGTCTGATGCTTCCGGTGAAAAATGCAGAGGATATCAGCGAGGTGCATGAGCACTTCTACCGAATGTTTGATGAGCTTGGCTCCAAGGTGGAGGAAAAGCGTACACTCAAGCATGAAGAACTCATTCGCAAAATCAATGATATCATTGAACGAAACTACGCTGATCCGAATCTATGTCTGACCTCCATAGCCGAGGAGTTATCTATGTCGCCCATTTATGTCAGCAGGCTGTATAAACAGCTCACCTTAAAGGGACTCACAGACGTTATCAATGAGACACGAATTACCAAAGCGCAGCATTTACTCCTAGAGACCGAAAGCTCTGTTGCAGATATTGCCGAGAGAACCGGTTTTACGAATAGCTCTTATTTCTATCGCATGTTCAAAAAATTTAACGGTGTGACCCCTAACGATTATCGTAGAAAAGAGCTTCACGCTGACCAGCTCTAACTGATTCCCGATTGGTCTCTATACACACAAAAAAAGCGGCATCCAAGGGCCGAACATTAGCCCCGGATGCCGTTCTATAATTACTCTTTGTCCTGACTCTCATCAGACTCATCTGTCGCTTCACGCACTTTATACTTGTCCAGACGCATTTCATTGTACTCTCGCAGAGCCTCTTCCCCTACAATAACTTCAACCCGATGAATATTCATACCTTTGCCCATAAATTTCTGCTCGTACTCGGTCATGACATGCTCCTCGTTCAGACCATCACGGTGCAGGTTCAATGACAGGTTTGTCATCTGCAGGCCAAAGTCAGCGATCGAATTCAAAGAAAACTCAAACAGTGTTTCAGAATCCGTCTTAAAATGAATCTGCCCTTTTGGGTTCAGTAATTCTACATATTTCTTCAAGAAGCGAGGATGTGTCAACCGGCGGCGTGCATGCTTCGCTTTTGGCCAAGGATCACTGAAATTCAAATAGATACGTTCCAGCTCCTTCGGTTCAAACACATCTTCAATCTGTTCAATATTGGCCAGCGCCAGCTTGAGGTTCGGTGGTGTCTCCACTTCAGCCTGACTCCAGGCGTTACGTGCTTTCTCACTCGCACGGCGTACCAGTTCATCATACATATCAATGCCGATGAAATTGTATTGCGGATATTTATAACTCATTTGACTGATGAATTGACCTTTACCCATGCCAAACTCAACAAAGATCGGATGATCGTTGCCAAACAGCTCAGCCCACTTGCCCTTATGTTGCTTTGGCTCCAGTACAACAAGATCCTCCTGCTGCTCCAGATTTTCTCGAATCCCTTTTCTGCCACGTAAACGCATTATATTCCTCCGTTTGTCCATACTAGTCTCAGACTCATTTTGCCGAAGAACCGGCCAATTGTAAAGAGCAATGAAAAAGGAATCTTCGGACCTGCCAGATTGGGCAGATCTCAAAGATTCCCTTTTCGATTTATTTGGAATTGGGGTCCAACTACTTTAGTAGTTCATAGTCTACCTTATCTTGGTGTGAAAAATCAAATGTCTTTTCGAAAGCATCGCGAACTTTTTTTCTCGCAATCGCTTTCACTTCCGGATTGCCATTAAAACGAACACCAGTCAAGGCCAGCGCCTCTTCTGCAGTCAATTCAACGGATACATGCTGGAATTCATTATTCTTAACTTGTGAATTCATTCATATCACCTCACGGTATAGTATGATCCATGACGTCAGCATTCATTCAAATGCTACGATGAAAACTACTCACTGGATGGTGTCTGACGTTAGTTTAAATATAACATAAGGTGTAAAGTGTATCAAGTGAAAGCGGTTAATTTAAAGCCCTTTTTTACGTTTTCATTCCCCTTTTTTTCAGATATTTGATACAATGAATGACGAAAACAGCATAGCGTCTAGCGCTCATGTTCAAGTATGATATTTCCATACCATATATACCAATTGAAAATTGAAGACACAGATTTTAAAGGAGTACCTTAAACATGAATGCATCCGCTTTACAAGCTCCGCTGATGTGGGGGGATAAACGATTCCACACCTGGAATTACGAAATGCGTGAGCAATTTAATAACAAGGTGTTCAAAGTGATGCTGGATGCCGGATTTACCTGCCCTAACCGGGACGGCTCTATAGCCAAAGGCGGCTGCACCTTCTGCAGCGCAAGAGGCTCGGGTGATTTTGCAGGTAGCAGACGCGAGGACCTTGTCACTCAATTCAATACCATCCGGGACAAGCAGCACCTGAAATGGCCGTCAGCTCACTATATCGGCTATTTCCAAGCTTATACCAACACCTATGCTCCTGTAGAAGAATTGCGCGAATATTTTGAAGAGATTTTGCAGCAGCCCGGTGTGGTCGGTTTATCCATCGCTACCCGCCCGGATTGCTTGCCTGATGATGTAGTTGAGTATCTGGCAGAGCTTAATGAACGCACCTATCTATGGGTAGAGATGGGACTCCAGACGATTCACGACTCCACTTCAAATTTGATCAACCGCGCGCATGATACAAAATGTTATGAGGACGCTGTTCACAAGCTGCGCAAACACAACATTCGGGTTTGTACACATATTATCTACGGTCTGCCTCAGGAAACACATGAAATGATGCTGGATACCGGGCGTGCCGTAGCCCATATGGATGTGCAGGGAATTAAAATTCATCTGCTGCACCTGATGCGCAAAACGCCAATGGTGAAGCAGTATGAAGCTGGCTTGCTTCGATTCCTTGAGCAGGATGAGTACATTAAACTGATTGTTGATACGCTTGAAATGCTGCCGCCTGAAATGATTGTACATCGTCTCACAGGAGATGCCCCGCGTAACCTGCTGATCGGGCCAATGTGGTCACTCAACAAGTGGGAAGTATTGAACTCCATTGACCGCGAGCTGCGTGAACGGGACTCCTGGCAGGGTAAGTATTGGAGGGGAGCATAAGTGGGCTTTTTATCCGTATTGAGCTGTGCCCACCAATGGATCAATTCCCGGTTGCAGCCAGGCGATCTGGCGATTGATGCCACGGTAGGTACAGGCGCTGATACATTATTTCTGGCGCAGCAGGTAGGCCCTCGTGGGCAGGTCATTGGCTTTGATATTCAGAGTGAAGCCCTCACACTGGCTCAGGCACGCCTACGCAAGCACTCCGAGGGCAATAAGCTTGGCTCCATTTCCCTGCTGGAGCTAAGTCATGCACGAATGGCTGAAGCTGTGCCAGAGATGTGGGCAGGACAAGTAGGGGCCGTCATGTTTAATCTTGGTTATTTGCCTGCTGAAGGTGCAGATGCCTCCATCATAACCGAGACAAGCAGTACCATCGCAGCTCTTGAGTCTGCCCTGTCATTGTTACGTACTCGCGGTATTATTACAGCTGTACTGTATCCGGGCCACGACGGAGGCGCTCAGGAAGCTGAGGCCGTATCGGCATGGGCTGCAGCGCTACCTGTTGATCAGGCTCAGGTTGTCATTTACCGCCAGCTACAACGGACAACATCTCCATATCTGATTGGCATCGAGAAAAAGTAAGGATACACAGGCTCCGCCTGGAACCGTTTAAAGCGATTCACCATTTCATATACTAAGAGGAGAGATACCATGTCTACGCCATATCCATTACAATTCCAACCTGAATTCAAAGAACGTGTATGGGGCGGTCGAGCGCTTGAGCATTTTGGCTTGACCCCACCTGAAGGACATATTGGTGAAGGCTGGATGATTGCCGATCATGCTAATGGTACAACCAAGGTTATTAACGGTCCACTGGCTGGTAAAGGTCTGGATGAGATCCGGGAGCAATTCGGCACAGCCTGGCTTGGAACGAAAGGTGTTTCCGAAAAAGGGGGACGATTCCCACTGCTGATCAAACTGCTCGACTGCAATGACGATCTGTCCGTTCAGGTCCACCCGACCGATGATTATGAAGCTCTACCTCCGGGTGAACTGGGCAAAACGGAAATGTGGTATGTGCTTGATGCCAAGCCTGGCGCTCATATCATTTATGGACTGAACGAGGGTGTGGATCGGGACGCTTTGAAACAAGCGCTGGAGAATGGTACTGTGATGGATACTTTACGTCAAGTCCCTGTTGAGGCTGGAGATACCTTCTTCATCCCTGCTGGAACAGTGCACGCACTCTGCGCTGGTGTTGTCGTGGCCGAGATACAACAAAACTCGGATACTACCTACCGTATTTACGATTACAACCGTCCTGGACTGGATGGCAAACCACGTGAACTGCATGTGCAGGATTCTTTGAATGTCACGGCATATGAAGGCGCAGGAGCCACAACCATGAAAACAAACCATGCTGTGCCGGGAGAATGGCTCCAGCTTGCTGCATGTCCGTATTTTGTTGTGGAAAAAGGGCTTGTGACCGATCATTGGGAATTGAACACTACGACAGACAGCTTCACGATTCTGGTCGTGTGCGAAGGCGAAGGCAGACTGGATTGGTCTGGCGCCGAGAACGAACATCTGACCCTGAGAGCAGGTCAATGTTACCTGCTGCCAGCCAATCTGGGTTCTTATACATTGAGCGGGAATACTACTGTACTACGTTCTTATCTTCCATAACCTTTAACCAAAGACCTGATGAGAACTGCATAACGAAAAACCTGGAGATAACTCTAATAAAGTTACAGATAACCTGTGAAGGAGGCATAACACAAGATGCAGGAATCTACCTTTACGTTGATGGGCAATGAAGGGGCCCGTATTCATGTGTACCGCTGGCTTCCCGATGCAGACGAACACATTCGAGCTGTTGTTCAAATCGCACACGGTATGGGCGAGACGGCAGCACGTTATACCGAATTTGCGGGTTATCTTACCAAGCATGGTTACGCCGTATATGCCAACGATCATCGGGGGCATGGCAAAACCGTGGAGAATCCCGAATTACTGGGCGATCCTGGTGTGGACGCTTTTCGCTGGATGGCTAGTGATATGCTCAATCTGGGGGAATTGGCGGCTAAGGCCCATCCAGAGGTGCCTCTGTTTCTTATGGGGCACAGTATGGGTTCCTTTCTGGTCCAGTATCTGATGTATGCGGGGCATGATAGATACCATGCATTTTTGCTGTCTGGTACTAACGGAAAACGAGGATTACTCCGTTTTGGAGAAAAGCTGGCCTTACTCCAATGTGGGATTCAGGGAGATGCTCATCGCAGTATGCTGCTGAATGCAATCATATTTGGCGGATTCAATCGTGCCTTCCGCCCTGCCTCAACACCGTTTGACTGGTTGTCTCGTGATCATAATGAGGTGCAGCGCTTCATTGATGATCCGATGTGCGGGGCCATCTGTACAGCAGGTTTTTTTCGCGATTTCTTCAAGCTGCTACAGGCAATCCATCTTCCGCAGCATATGGAGCGCATCCCCAAGCATAAAGCAGTTTTCCTTTTTTCAGGCGAACTTGATCCTGTCGGTCTGCGTGGCAAAGGTGTACTCAATCTGTACTCCCAGTATATGAAGCTTGGGCTCCAGGATGTAGAATATCGTTTATACCCTGGCGGGCGCCATGAGATGCTTCACGAAACCAATCGAACAGAAGTCACACTGGATGTTCTGGATTGGCTTGAGCGCCATATGCCGGATAACCAGCAGGAGCAGGCGACCCAGAAATTCCAGCAGCAGGTACATTAAATCTAACCTGCATTAAAGCAAAATCCCCTGAAGCAAGGCACAGTCTGTACTGTGCCCGCTCAGGGGATTTTCCATTCTATTGCGGAATCTCAATCTCAAAAGCTCATAGGAATGAAATAAAGTCCGTTGCAGACATTCAAACTTCTTAACCTTCGATCAACAGGGATTCCGGATCTTCAAGCAGTTCTTTTACCGTTACCAGGAATCGAACCGCTTCGCTTCCATCAATGATCCGGTGATCATATGACAAGGCAATATACATCATTGGACGGTTTTCCATCCGTTCAGCATCAATCGCCACTGGACGAAGCTGAATTTTGTGCATACCGAGAATACCCACTTGTGGTGTATTCAGAATCGGAGTGGACAACAACGAACCGAAGGTACCGCCATTGGTAATTGTAAACGTTCCACCTTGCAGATCAGACAAAGCCAGCGTGTTGGAACGCGCCTTGGAAGCAAGGTCGGCAATGCTTCTTTCAATCTCGGCGAAGCCCAGACGATCAGCATCACGTACAACAGGAACGACCAAGCCTTCTTTGGCTGATACAGCAATTCCGATATCATAGAACTTTTTCAACACGACGTCTTCGCCATCAATCTCCGCATTAATCGTAGGGAACTTTTTCAGTGCACCGACTACCGCTTTGGTGAAGAACGACATGAATCCAAGATTGATATCATGCTTCTCTTTGAACTTGTCCTTACGGCGTTTACGAACGTCCATGATCGCTGTCATATCAACCTCATTGAAGGTTGTCAGCATCGCTGCTGTCTGCTGCGCCTCAACCAAACGTTTCGCAATTGTTGCCCGGCGTCGAGACATACGCTGACGCTCTACCGGTTTGGTAAATGTAGAAGCTCCGGCCGCTGGAGCGGAAGGCGCTGAAGCCGGAGCTTTTGTAGCAGCCGGTGCTACTGGAGCAGAAGGCTGACTGCCATGGCTTTTCACATCTTCCTGATACACACGTCCGATTGGGTCTTTGCTTTGCACTTGATCCAGTTCGATTCCGCGCTCACGAGCCAGCTTGCGAGCAGAAGGGGAAGCTGTTTTGGTGCTGTCTGATGACTCAGGCGGCGCAGCTACGGGTGCTGGTGCAGCTGCTGGCGCCTCAGGTTTGGACTCAACCGCTGCCGGTTCAGAAGCAGCCGGAGCGCTTCCTCCCCCTGTTCCGACTGAAAGAGTACCGATCGTTTCACCGATCTCAACGGTCTCGCCTTCCTGACGAATGATTTTCTCAAGCACACCGCTCTCCTCAGCACTAATCTCAATGTTGACTTTATCTGTCTCGAGTTCAAGCAGAACATCACCCTGGTTAACGGTGTCTCCTTCTTTGACCATCCATCTGGATACCGTTCCCTCCGTTATTGACTCACCCATTGCAGGTACTTTAATTTCACTCACAGCTGTTACCTCCCCAGTGGAATATTATTCTTCGTAGTTTGCTTCAACGCTGCAGTAATAAACAATTGCTGCTCCATACTATGCACAAGCTGATAACCGCTGGAAGGACTCGCATGTTCTGGACGGCCTTCATATCTCACAGTAGCACCTTCAGGTGCGATATCGCGGAGACGAGGCTCCATGTATGTCCATGCACCCATGTTTTTGTTTTCTTCCTGTACCCATACCAGCTCTTTCAATTTGCTGAAACGTGCGAGGACACGTTTGATTTCTTCCGCCGGGAACGGATAGAGCTGTTCTACGCGGATAATATGCAGCCAGGACCAGTCTGCCTCTTTGTCCTTGTCAATCGCATCTTCCAGATCAATCGCAACTTTACCGCTGCAAAGAATGATGCGTTCTACCTGATTCGGTTTGGTACCAAGTCCTGGTTGCTCCAGCACAAGCTCGAATTTGCCTTCACTGAATTCCACGGCTGGTGAAGCCACACGAGGGTTACGAATCAAACTTTTTGGTGACATCATTACAAGCGGACGTGCATCTTCAGTCTCTGTTAATGAAGCTTGACGACGCAACAGGTGGAAATACTGTGATGCACTAGACAGGTTAACCACCGTCATATTATCTTCAGCACACAGCTGCAGGAAACGCTCCAGACGCGCGCTTGTATGTTCAGGTCCCTGTCCTTCGTTCGCGTGAGGCAACAGCATAACCAGACTTGATTTTTGGGACCATTTTGCACGACCTGCCGATACAAACTGGTCAAAGATTACTTGTGCACAGTTCGCAAAGTCACCGAATTGAGCTTCCCAGATCACAAGTGTATCTGGTGAGTATACGTTATACCCATATTCAAATCCGACAACAGATTCTTCGGATAACGGACTGTTATAGATCGCGAAGGATGCCTTCGCTTGTGGCAAATGATGCAACGGGCAGAATTTATCACCATTCTTTGCATCGTGCAGCACCAGGTTGCGGTGCGCAAAGGTTGCGCGCTCTGCATCCTGACCGCTGATACGGATCGGCTTGCCGTCTGCCAGAATGGTTGCGAACGCCAACGTTTCTGCAAGGCTCCAGTCTACCTTTTCGCCTTCGTTCAGAGCTGTGCCGCGACGTTGCAAAATCCGTTGCAATTTCGGATAAACGTTAAAGTTCTCCGGCCATTTCAAGAGGTCTGCATTAATGCTGCGCAGCTGGTCCAGCGGAACCGCAGTTGGCATAACGGTAACCGCCTCAGACTCGCTAATGTTGCGCTGATAATATTCATGCACTTCGTTTTTCTTCATCTGGTCATAAGCTTCCTTCAATCGGTTCGCTACGCCATCTCGAATGTTCGTAATATACGCATCATCAATGACTGCTTCCTGCTTGAGGACCTCCTGATACAGGTGGCTGACCGTCGGATGATTTTTCACTTTGTCGTAAACCAGCGGCTGTGTCGTTTCAGGATCATCCGTCTCGTTATGCCCATAACGGCGATATCCGATCAGGTCGATCAGGAAATCCTTTTTGAACCGATTACGGTACTCGGCAGCCATCCGGATGGCAGCAATACAAGCATCAGGATTGTCTGCATTCACATGCACAATCGGAATTTCGTACCCTTTAGCAAGGTCACTTGCGTAATATGTTGAACGCGAGTCACTGCTATCTGTCGTGAAACCAAGACGGTTATTCACGATAATGTGAATCGTTCCGCCATTCTGGTATCCCGGCAATGCCTTGAAGTTCAACGTTTCAGCCACAATGCCTTCGCCTGGGAATGCTGCATCCCCGTGCATCAGAATGGTTGCTGCTTTGGTTACATCCTGTTTTGGATAACCTGGCTCACGGCGATCATCCTGAGCCGCACGCGCAAAGCCTTGTACCACCGGATTGACATATTCCAGGTGGCTCGGGTTGTTAGCCAGTGTCAGGCGAGCCTGTACCGTCTCTCCGTCTTTGACAAAACGGTTCGCGCCCATATGGTATTTGACATCCCCTGTCCAGCCATAATTAATTCCGGTTGAACCTTCGGATGGAACCAAATCTTTGTTTGGAGCATGATGGAATTCAGAGAAAATTTTGCTGTATGGCTTGCCAAGCACGTGAGCAAGGACATTCAGACGTCCACGGTGAGCCATGCCCATCAAAATATGGCTTGAGCCGGCTTCTGTCATTAGACGAACAGCCTCATCCAGCATTGGCACGAGCACATCATTACCTTCAATGGAGAAGCGTTTCTGTCCTACAAACGTTTTGTGCAGGAAATCTTCAAACTGTTCCGCTTCAACCAGGCGTTCCAGCAAGGCTGTACGCTCTTTGTGCGTTAGCGGTGCTGGTGATGTACGGGATTCCGCACGACGATTCAGCCATTCCCGCTCCTGTACTTCATGAACGTGGCTGAATTCATAAGCAATCGGGCCTGTATAAATCTGACGCAGACGCTGAATCGCATCCCAGCCAGTGGTTGTCTGACCATCTGCGCCTTCCCAGATCAGGGAAGCAGGCAGTGCCTTCAAATCTTCCTCATTTAATTGAAAATGCTTTGGCTCCAGCAAGGAGGTGTCGGTTGCTTCACTGATTCCTAGTGGATCAATATCAGCAGCGAGATGGCCATACGTACGGATATTCCATACGAGCTTGCCCGCTGTAACCGCTTTCTGCAATAGCTGGATATCTACGCTTCCGGAAGCAGTTTGGGCGTTCCCGGAATTCGAAAGAGACTCTGCACTCTTGCCAGACATCGGCGGTGCGCCCCATTGTTCAAACAATTCCCGATATGCCGGCGTTACTGCACCCGGATCTTGGGTGAATAATTCATATTGTTCTTGCACGTATCCCATATTGGGGCCATAGTAACTCTCCCAGGGTTTCATGTTGCCTTTCTCGATCGTCATCGACGTTCCCTCCGTCTTGATTTTGTCATAGGGTTTGACGGAAATCATTGAATAAGCTGTAATTCGCGTTCGTTCAACATTTTAAGCGAAATTTTTCATGAAGTCCAATAGTCGTGCTGCTCGTGGTAATAACGTTGTTCCGACGCTCCCGTCAAAGGTTTGTCTGCGTTTTCAAAATCAAAGTAAAACATTGATTATTTCTACCGTCGCACAGATGTCGAATACTGTCCTGATCCGTTCGAAGGTATACGTGCTTCCCTGATTTTAACGAAGCCCGTGTTCTAATATCTATTCTATAAACTTTTGCGCTCAGGAGCATTTCCTATTTTTAGTCCAATTGATGCATAAATTAGATGAATCGAGTCATTTGCACGATTTTAACTAAAAAGTCGAACGCTGAATGACATCCTAGTCAAGACCTGAATCCCGTTTAAGCCTCTTTTTTACAATTGTGGTCTATTCTACACAAAAACAAACCATACATTATAACATTAACCAATTCGCATATCATTCAACAAGAAAATGGATTTCTCTCCTGACAGTCTTGGGATAAGACAACATGAAACAAAACAAAGCCTCCCGAATGCAAGTATCCGACGGCTTTGATCTTGTACCTTGCTTTTGTTTTTCAGCCCGGCAAATCCCATTTCCCAACGTAGGGACCCCGAGCCTTCTGAATCAGAAGATAGGATTGCTCCCACACAGCCAGTCCATATACGCCTAGATGTGTGTATTTGTTCACTTGCCTGTGCCTCCCCGGTTGAGGTACTTTCTTCAACATCTTGAAGACCTCTATCTTTTATCATCTTGAAGACCTCTATCTTTTATCATCCTGAAGACCTCTATCTCTTATCCTCATCTGCTACGGTATCCAGATCAACTGCAAGACGAATCATATCCACACAGCGAATACCATTCTCGATAATCTCTTCCTCATAATGGGTTACAAAATAGTCCCGCTCCACACCGGTAATCCGAAAACCGCAGCGTTGATATAATTTCAATTGATGAAAACTGGAATTGCCCGTTCCGATCTCCAATATTCGGCACCCCAGCCTTCTTGCAGCTTCCATCGCTTCCTTGATCATGTGTTTACCTACACCTTGCCCCTGCAATTCCTCCTGTACGGCGATGTTTACAATCTCTGCAGTCTCGGGACGAGTCTTGAGTAGCACAAACTCCCCCACCATCTCTCCTTCATACTCCGCGATAAAACAAACCCCTCTGCTCAAATATTCATCTACAATCGTTTTTGAAGGGTCTGCCATCAGCAAGAGTTCATACGGTTTTTCTTCATCCCAGTCCAATATCCGGAACGACAAATTCATGCCAATCCCCACCTTTTCATCAACCAGATTATTCTTTTTCATGCCTTTTGCAGAAGACTATGTATGGCAAATCTACAAATCTTCTTTCCCGAATCAGCTCGGTTTTATATAAGTTAAATTAATGATTTTACACAAATCACTCCGATGACAGATGATAAAGGCGACCGCTAAGCTTTTCCAGGTTTTTTCTGTCCTCTCCGTAAACGTGTAAAAGAATAGCTCAACTTATATAAATGAATGTTTCGTGCGTCATGTTTCTGCTGTCCCACAATCTATGTTAGTTCCTCTGTCTGCTGTCAATGTACCCTGCTTGATTGGAATAATGACGAATACACATTCCTGTCGCTTTCTGCATTGCTTGTCTTTCATAAAAGGTTTGAACTTCCGGATCACACAAAAGGTCAATCATGTACAGTCCTTGAAGCCGCTCAAGCATACGCTGTACAAGAGCACTTCCAATACCTTGAGCTTTGTAATCGGGCAGCACTTCCAGAAGTGGAATGTACGCACTGAGTATCCCGTCCGAGATCGCTTGAATAAAACCGACTACATTCCCGGTTTGCTCATCAACAGCCAGTTCAATCGCATACGACTGCTCCAGCATTTTGAGGAACGTTGAAGCAGAAGGCGGATTCGGCCATCCATCAAAAAAACCTCCGCTTAACTGCTCAAGCTCTACTCCAGCCAGTGTTTCACGAAAGACAATACCCATTTTCAACATCACTCCTTTAAAAAGACCAAACTTCATTATATCATAATATATGGAACAAAATATATAGATATGGATACTATCTGCTTGTTTTTACACCATTTAATGTGTTTTAGCTCATTATTTTCCCGCACTTAAATGTTCATGAACCAGTTTCCAATCCCCTTCAGCCTTCTGGACAAACACATTGGTTGCCCGGCCTTGTCCTGAAGCATAATCTCCGCGAACATATCCTTCCCAGTGGTATGTATAAGTACATACCGCCTGATGCCGATCCACAGCTATCCACTGCACATCCTCTGCACGATACACTTCGTGCTTGACAGTATCCCACGCATTCTCGAAATACGCCCGAATCTCCGCGAGCGTTGTACAGGAAGTGCCTGTGAACCAATACAGTGCATTCGGTGCAAGCAGCCTGCTTACCTGATCAAACTGATGTGTATTGGTGGCTTCTATATATGCTCTCAGTGCCTGCTCATATCCCATGTCGTGCCTCCACTCTGCCATTGTATGAATTACTCTATCTGCATACCGCGCGCTTCATCTCTATATGTTTTGAATGTCTCCTGCAAGGTTTGCCCACTCGACTTTTCCCAGATCACACTTCGTTCAAACGTACCGGCATCGAAAAATCGCGGAAACCGCTCTGCAAACCAGTCCTGCATTGGTAGCTCCAATGCCTTCTGCAACGATACCCATTTCAGCTCACCCTCAGGCGGGTCTGTCAGCAGCTCTCCTTCATAAGAGGTAACCAAATAGTTAAACACCATATATCTCAATCCCTGTTCCGGGTCACAAAACTCATCCAGTCCTTTATACAGAATTTGCTTCACATGAAGCCCCGTCTCTTCACGAACTTCACGTATGGCACCGTCCACAATGCTCTCGGGAAAATCTACTTTACCACCAGGTGCAATATATCCGGGAAACCCTTTGCGGCCTGGTCTATTCATTAATAGAACCTGATCGGTATCCGGGTTCCATATCATAGACATCGTATAAATCTCGACCTTAGCGTTCATTTTGAATCTCTCCTTACCAAGCTGCATTTCACATAATTCCATATGATTTCTGGAGATCATGCATATATTCCTGCTAAACAATCCGGGTTCAATCATATTTACATGAACACCAGATTAGAGAAAAGGCAAGCATATCAAAGACGGACGCCGTTAAACATCGGAGCCCGTCAGAATGACGCTTCATATCTTGGTGTATCCTCGCTTCAATAGTATTCCGGCCCCAATATGGAACAGAGCAATCCTTAGGATAAAGCAGCGATGACCACGCGGCGTTTTTTCCAGTCGGCCCGGCTATAGGCCTGCAGCATTCCGAATTTGCGGATACTGGCTTTTGGCACCGCTTTGTAAGACATCGTTATTTCAAACTCTTCATCAAATGGAAAAAAGGACAAACCTACCTTTTCCCCTGATATCCACTCGGCTTTAACGGTTGGAGTAGTACAATTCTCAAAAGCACAACTGAGTCCCTCTGCGAAAAAATCATAACGTGATGCAGGTGTACCTGGCTCCTCCATACATAAAAACAGACTCAACTGGTCACAGAACAGCATCGTCTCCACATCATTCTTCAGCCGCTGCTCCAGCGCTGCGGCATCACCGCCAAGCGCCCGCTTCAGCTCATCCTGCTGCTGCTGTTCTTCGAGCAGATACTGCCGAATATCCTCATCATCCTGAGGATTGGCGCCCAGTGTTTTCTTAAACAGCTCTGTATACATCAGACTGCACAGTAGCCCGGCATACACATTGTGTTGCCTCACTTCCTCAATCCCCTTGCGATAAAATACGAAACGCGGACGCAGTGGATAATCACGGAAGGAGTACGGAACCTGACTATAGTCATTCCACAATGGCGCAGCATCCAGCTCAATCCAGCCCCGATCATGCTCCTTCGCGGCCAGAATAAGTTCATCCCGGTGTGAACCGGGCGGTAGCCACGCTGTTTTCCAGTGAGCAGCCATATCTCCTGCAACGACTCCATGTTCATGCTGTGCGGTCAAAACAAAATCATGCTCTCTCTCATATACGATCATTTGCTGTCACCCTTCCGCATGGTATACGTTGACTTTTACATTAATTGGGTTACACTTTCCTATAAGCCGCTTTTACCCTGATTCTAAGTAGCTTTATACCCTGAATTCATAACGTCTCATATGAAACAGAGGTTGTAAAGGTGTTGTCAGTTTCCTGAAATTTGTTACACTAATGATTGTGTCACCGATTACATTACATACAGAAAGCGGGATCTCATGAATTTATACTCACCCTACATCGAGTTTGACCGCAAGGAATGGGCTGGACTCAAAGAGCATCAGGTTACTCTTCCGCTAACGGAAGCCGAGCTAGAACAGTTGAAAGGCCTGAACGAAGAAGTGTCCATTCAGGAAGTGGAGGATGTTTATTTACCTCTTACCCACTTCATTGACTTATATGCCAGAGCTTCGCGAGAGCTTAACCGACTAACGGCCTCTTTTATGAAAAAAGAAGCGCTCCACACCCCCTATATTATCGGGATCGGGGGTAGTGTTGCCGTGGGAAAAAGCACAGCGGCTCGATTGCTACAGGCTCTTCTTGCCAGAGGCAGGAACAACCCCAAAGTTGATCTCGTCACCACGGACGGCTTTTTGTATCCAAACGCGGTGCTACAGGAAAAGGGCATCATGAACCGCAAAGGTTTCCCGGAGAGCTATGACATCAAATCACTCATTCAATTCATGGGAGATGTCAAATCCGGCAAGCCGGAAGTCAAGGCTCCAGTTTACTCCCATCTGGCTTACGATGTCATTCAAGGACAGGAGCAACGGATTCGCCAGCCCGACATTCTGATCATTGAAGGCATCAATGTATTACAGGTAAAACGAGAGACCCCTTTACTGGTAAGTGATTTCTTTGACTTCTCCATCTACATTGATGCAGAAGAAGAACATATTCGGCACTGGTACGTAGAACGCTTTAAGCTGCTTCGCCAGACAGCGTTCCAGAATAAGGATTCCTTCTTCCACCAACGATTCGCCAATATTAATGAAGAGGAAACAATCGAAACAGCGAATCAAATCTGGCAGGATATCAATGCCAAGAATCTGCATGAAAATATTTTGCCAACCAAAGGCAGAGCCCGATTAATTCTGAAAAAAGAAGCCGATCACTCGATTCAGCAGATTCAATTACGCAAGTTATAGACATTGTAAAGGAGTGACAACAAAATGCAAACTCTGGTTATTCTCGGCAGTGTGATGATGTTTCTGGCTGTTGCACTAGGTGCCTTTGGGGCACATGCGCTCAAACGCAAGTTATCCGCTGATATGATTAAAATTTATGAAACGGGTGTACAGTACCATATCGCCCACGGACTTGGCATCATCATGCTCGGACTGTTCGCAGATCAGCTGCCCTCCTCATCTCTCGTGCTCACAGCGGGGTGGCTGTTATTTGCAGGAATTATACTTTTCTCCGGCAGTCTCTACACGCTCAGCATTACAGGCGTACGAAAATGGGGGGCCGTCACACCCTTAGGTGGTGTAGCTTTCCTCGCCGGCTGGGTCACACTTTTATTAGCTGCATTGTAAAACGATACAGCAAGTTTTTCTCTCAAATCATTCAATGGAGTGTTATGGCTGAACGACCCTGAAGCCAAACGCTCTTTTTTTGTGGCATTAGTCAAGGGCGAGTCTGCGTATGCTGAATATAGGCTCGTGCTCTTTCCTTCCCCCCTCATCCATCTGCCGATGCTCTCGTCTCAGAACATAGATATCCGGGTTAGACAACCGAGCCCACTCGGGGTAACCAAATGACGGAACATACTGACGAATAATTAACGATAACAGATTGCCATGTGTGACAACCACACCGTGGAGCTCAGGTCTGCTCCAGCATTCCTCCAGCACAGCCAAAGCCCTGCGAGCTGCGATTCTTGAAGACTCTCCGCCTTCTGCCGCCCAGTCCACATCATCATATGTACGTTTCAGTACATCCATCCAGTCCGGCAGATCCTTGGTACTAAGCACACGCTCCTGCAAACGTTCGTCCGTATGGATGTGCTGTTGTATGGCTGCGCCCAAAGGCACAGCCGTCTGCACAGCTCTTTTCCACGGACTGGACACGATATAAGAAATTCCATGACTGGATAACATCTCCGCCAGTCTCTCGGCCTGCGTGTATCCCTCGTCTGTCAGACTTGCATAGGGCTCCTGTCCTTCGGCTTTGGCGTGACGAATCAGATAAATAGACTCCATGTACAACACCTCCGATTGTCTGAGCTACAATGAATTTTCTTTTAGATACTGGAGTGCAATACGCATTCTATACTGATCTTCTATGCGGCCCGATGAACTGAGAAAAGTCACATCTTCCTCCACGATTCCCCCGCTCTTGTCATGCCGATGAGTCTGGAGTGCAAGCCGCTGCTTTAAATGATTCACCGTGCCAGCACTTCCGTCTACGATCCGAACATGCTCCGGCAGCACCCCTTGCAGAATTGAAGAGTAGAACGGGTAATGCGTACAGCCCATTACCACTGTTCCATATCGTTCCATGTCCAAATAGGATAGCTTGGATCGGAAGTACGCTGCAATGGTTACCGGATCAAACTGCAGTTGCTCGCACCACTCTACGAGTTCAGGGAGAGCAAGCGAATCCACCCGGTGCTCATCATCCACACGGGATACCAGCTCGTTATACTTTGTCTGGCTCAGTGTCAGAGCTGTAGCAAATACCAGCACTCGTTTGCCGTTATCCCGGTTCATCTCAACAGCCGGCTTCACAGCTGGCTCCATGCCGATGATGGGGATGTCGTATCGGGAACGAAGCTCACTGACGGCCAGGCTGGTTGCTGTATTACATGCGATTACGATAGCTTCTGCGTTTTGGCTTACAATAGCCTCAATGCAGCCCAGAATATAACCTCGCACCTCGTCCGCAGACTTCGTTCCATAAGGTACATGCAGGGTATCTGCATAATATATATAGGACTCTTCGGGAAACTGCTGTAATGCCTTATGCAGTACCGTTAATCCGCCGATGCCTGAATCAAAAAAAGCAATTTTTCTCGTCAAGGATGTCACCTCTATCACGTATTCTTTCGGTTCCGGGAACCTTAAACTAGTGCTCATGCTGACTGGAGGTGAAGCTCATGTTTTAATGAACCAGCTTACTCAAAGCATTGGCCGTATCCTCGTGCAACACCTGGATGCCAAACCGTTCTTCCATCTCTACATTCAGAAACCAGTATTCCCGCTCGGTGACGTACCATCGCCATATACCCTGAAAACAAACAAAAGCAATTGTGTTCTTAGCATACACAGGTTCTGTCTTCATGGTCACACCTCCTAACACAGGCTCTGTCATTGCTCTATCCCACCCAGCCTTAGATCGAGCTCCCATCGCTCCTCCGTCATTTCCTGACCGGATAATATTTGCGTTCGAATCTCTTTGACTTCAAACCCGTACAATTCATATAAATTTCTTGCACCGTACAGCGATGAATTGGTCCACAATAAAATAGAACGATATCCCTGCTGAGTCGCATACGCAATCACGTGCTCAATAAGCCTCCTGCCCCAGCCCGCACCTCGGGCTTCAGGTTCAAGCAGAAACCAGCGTAGCTGAGCAGTGGTGTCGTTTACTCGTGTCAGTCCTATCGACCCATATGTTCTATGGTTCAGCTCCACAATCCACAACATTTCTTTTGTGTAATCTCCCTTATCAGCAAAGGTCTGTACCGCACTAGAGATAAAGGCAGCAAAGCTATCATCATAATTATACTCGTCCCGATAAATACGGATATGCGCTTCAATGACATATTGCAGGTCTTTTTGTATGAAAGTACGGATCATGACTGCTTTTCCCCCTATTTCATCAACCTATTCAGCAGTTTCTCCGCTTGACCGCTCACTGCACCAGATCATCCGGGACCTCTCTTCACTCCGGCGGATGATATGCTGCTCCATGTTAACCACAACTTCCGCCATGCCGGACAACAGCAGAGGGAGAACAGGCAGTAGAAGATACACTTCAGTAGGTTTCAAATCACGCCCTACTCTGCTTCGGTTCTGAGCTCCCGCTGTAAACATACGTCATATGCGCCTCATCGTATCCTTGCCCGGCTACCTCCAGCGCATTGCGCTCGATCCCGTACACCTCAAATCCATGCCGCTCATATAACCTTCTTGCAGCAGCATTCGTGGTAACCACACTCAGATTAATCTGTTTGAGATGTTCCAGATGTCTGCCCCGTTCCAGCACTTCCGATAATAAAAGAGATGCCAGCCCCTCCCCCCGATAATTCGGTGCCACATAGACACCCCAGATGAAGCCTTTATGTCTGAGCTTGAGGCCGTATTCCCTTTTAAATCCCATAATGCCTGCAAGTGTACCGTCAGGTGTAAAAGCTCCTAGGATATAGTCATCAGGCTCGTTATGTATGCGATCTTGCACTTCACTCATAGATAGCTGCCTGGATAATTCATATGATGCGCCAAAAGCTTCGGGATGCATCTTCAGCGCTTTGAGCCGCAAAGGCCAATATAAATCGGATTCGTCCCTTAGGATGTTGCGCAGGATGTAACCATCTTGTTCAGCATTTGTACTCATCCTTCATCCACTCCCTGCACGTCATACGGATAATCAATTTGCATTTTGACATGGGCTGCCGCATCCTGCCCGGCTAACAGACCAACAATGTACACCCCCAGATCAATCGAAGTGGCTACTCCCCCGGCGGTAATAACTTGACCATCTTTGACAATCCGCTTGGGTACAACTTCAGCAACATATGGCTCTAGCAGATCATAAGCGTAGGGATGCGTTGTCGCTCGTTTACCTGTTAAAAATCCGGCGGCTCCCAGCAATAAAGAGCCTGTGCACACCGATACCTTCACGGGTATCGGTTCAGCCTGTCTCAGCCACCCGACAAAAGCCTCATCATATCTGAGCTTACGTGTTCCCATACCTCCAGGGATAAAAAGCAGATCATACTCCGCCAGATCAGGCTTCACCCGATCCACCTTCAACGTCAGACCGGATTCATCCGTAACCTGATCCGTCATCGCACAGGTGTCCCATGTCGTTCCCTTAGTTTGTTCGTAGCCATTAAGTCGGTTAACCACGTCATAAAACCCGGCAAAATCGAGAAATGTCAGACCATCAAACAAAATAAATGCCATTTTCACCTGAACGCCCCCAAGGTTAAGTTGTTATATGTCTGGTTAACTATGTTTCTAGTTGTGATTCTCGTTGTCTTTCCGATTACGGTCTCGTTCCAAAGCCTCCCGTACATCACATGTTTGCTCACCTTCGGCTATTGAAGTCCACGCGCAATGAGCCGCTCCAGCCACTTCCATGGAAGCAGTGCCTTGCCGATAATCAGTAGTCGCGAGCCCTTGCCCAGCGCATACCGCAGTCTTGGAGCACGCATCCCGGTGATCCGCGCGATCAGATCAGCGACCTCCTGCGGGTCAGGTGCCGTCTCACTCGCTTGTCTGGAATACCGCAGGACTGCGTCCAGCTTATGCTTGTAAGGTGAATCTTCATGCCGATGAATATCACCAAGACCTTTATTCCAGATAGGTGTACGATACGCCCCTGGTTCCACCAGCACCACCCGGATACCGAAGGAGGACATCTCATGGCGCAGACTTTCCGTGAATCCTTCCACGGCAAACTTCGAAGCAGCATAAGGCGCATACCCCGGAAA
Source organism: Paenibacillus barcinonensis (assembly GCF_003217495.1). GTDB lineage: Bacteria > Bacillota > Bacilli > Paenibacillales > Paenibacillaceae > Paenibacillus > Paenibacillus barcinonensis. The sequence goes on from NZ_QJSW01000011.1 coordinate 48,201, forward strand.
ACCCGACAAACCACTCACACTCGAAAGATTAATAATCAGTCCACTCTGCTGTTTGCGCATCAGAGGCAGGACGGTACGTGTGACGTCAATAAGTCCAAACAGATTTGTCTCCATCTGCCGCCGCCAGTCCTCCATCGCCACCTCCTCAATGAACCCGCCCACCGCAAAACCTGCATTATTCACCAGCACGTCAATACGTCCATATTGCTGCATTACAGTATCCACAGCAGTCTGGACTGATTCTGCATCCGTCACATCGAGTTGAACATAATGGAGACGGTCGGTAAGCCCCGCTTTCTCTGCCCGGTCAGACAATTCACCCTTGCGGCTCAGATCACGCATCGTAGCTACAACGTGGTATCCTTGCTTCGCCAGCGTGATCGCCGTCAACATACCGAAGCCGCTGGATGTGCCTGTAATTAACGCTACTGGATGCTGTTGTCCGTAATTATGTGCTCTTTTTGCTGGTAGTCCGATGGTTTGCCCGGACTCCGTTGCCTTGCTGTCCGTTGTCTTATCTATGCCATCCGCGTTGTTTGGCAGGGAATCCTCTCCTATTTTATAGGCCCATGCGGTCATATTATCACCAACTCCCCAATGTATTCCTTCAACGGTTAATCCACACGTCTCTCCACCCGCCGCAGCTTAGTGACTCCGGCCTCAAATGTGTACGGCACAAAGTCTACCTCTGGCGGCATACATTGCATTCGCTCAGCTAATATATTCAATTCTTGCATCACAGCGACCTGCACCTGCTCAGCTTCTTCGCCAACCTGCAACGATACTTCAAGCCTTCCGCTACCATGCTGTACTACGCGATAGTGCTCAATCAACGGCGAAGCCGCAATCACCGCACGACTGATAAAATCAGGAAAGACCGTAACCGCCCTACCTCCATGTTGATGTGTAAAATAAAGCGTATCATCACAGCGACCTTCGATCCGCTCAATGGCAGTAAACAACGAACCACAGGCGCACGGCTCTGCCGCCTCGGTCAAGATATCATTCAGCCGATATCGGATAATCGGCTGTGACGTTCTGGAGAAATCTGTAATCACAGGCACAAACCGCCGGGTGGCAGGATCGAGGTACTCTTTTTCAATATGCACAATGTCTTCATTCAGATGTAACGTACCCTGCTCACACGTCGCACCCAGAAAGCCCTCTGTACACTGGTATACCTGATGAATCGTCTGCCGGAAGACACGCTCCAGCACGTTGCGATCCAGAGGGTCCAGCACCTCGGCAACGGAGATGATTTTGTCCGGTACATGAGTCAAGCGGCCTTGCACATAAGCATCAGCCAGCATGCGAAGCATGGAGGGCGGTGCCACCCACACGGTACCCCGGTATTGCTGCAAACGTTCAACAAGCACATCCACTTGCTCCAGCAGATCAAAATATTGAAATTGCAGCTTGCCTCGCTTCACAGATTCATACAGCTTACTATTTGCACGCAGGAAAAAAGCAATTTTGGCCGGCTTCCACAGTCCTCCTGGCAGCAGTTTGGCCAGAACCGTGCCCGTCCAAGCATCCTGCTCCCGATCACTTACCAGAAATATGCCCCGGTTGCCGGATGTGCCCGAGGATAACCCTACGGTTATTCCTTGAATGGAAGACTGCTTGAAATCACGAGTATGCTCACTCTCTCCTGCAAGAATTAACGCCTCTTCCTTCGAAATCCCTACGGTATTAAGCGTATCAAAATGCTGCATCATAATGGGCTTGTCAATCTGTGGAAATCGTCTCCACTCTGATGAACTTATGCCGCTCCACCATGTTTGATAAAAAGGAGATTGCACCCGAACACGCTCTACATGCCGTTTGATTCGGCGTTCCTGCCAGCGTTCAAGCTGCGCTCGTGTACTCCATCTGCGCAGGCCTCGTGCAAGTGCATAATGAGCTACAATGCGAAAGGCATTGCTCATAGAACTGTGCCTCCTGCGCCCCATTCGCTTAGCACCTCCTGGCAGTGACTTGGCACAATCCGCAGCGAAGGAAACTGCTGATGCAGCTGAATCAGCTTGTCAAAGTTCCGCCTGTATTCCTGCCGATCGGACATAATAATGCCCGCAAGGGCATGCGGTCTGCGCTGTTCACGAAAAGCCCGGCTCGACCACACCGCATCTGCACACAGAAAATATTCATGCTGCTCTGTACGCAGCAAAATTCCCATCATGCCCGCAGCATGACCCGATACATCTACACCTAACAGACTGCCATCCCCGAAAATATCGTATACCTCATCCCAAGGGAATACTGGCGGTGAAGCTGCTTCTGTTCCTGTCCCTCCAGTTGTGTCGACTCCTGCACCTCGGGTCATGTCAGGCCACCGTTTGGGCTGTCCCGTCAGCGGAAGAGACCGCCAGATAAAATCATCCGGCAGCAAGCCAGCCAGAAATCCGGCCTTTACCGCCGCAATCGGACCAAGCGAGCGGACTGCATCATAAGACTTAGGCAAATAAATAAACTGCGCTTCCGGGAAATCCCGCGCGCCTGCGATATGATCCCCGTGAAAATGCGAAAGAATGACATAACGAATGTCTGCCGCACACAGCCCGATTCGTTTTAGAAAATGAACCGCACTGTCCTCCTCCTGATACACAACAGGGGTGATATAACGATACAGTGCATTAGGCAGCCGGGCAGTCTCATCGAAAAAACGGGAGCTATAGCCTGTATCCAGCAGCATCGCGCCATGTACCGGGTGAATGATACAGGCAAAGCCTGCGGGAAACCGCACGGGCCTGATGCTCCCCCCCTTCAGCGTGAGCACCTCGGGATGTGTACAATACCCCGCCGCGCCCAAATATAACTCGACTGGAGCTGAAGTCAGCATGATGTATCCCTCCACCAATCTGCAAATTGCTGTAAACCTGTCTCAATAGACACCCGAGGTATGTACCCCAGCTGTTCTTTTGCATCTCTAATGCATAATGTCTGCGGCACACTCAAGGACCCAACCGTGTATCTGGTGAGTGAAGGCTCACCCAGAGCGGGTACGAACCGATGCACCCCTTCCAGCAAAGCAGCGACCCCGTAGGCCGCCTTGTATGGAATATGCAAATGCCTCAGTGGCATATCCAGCATGTCAAACAGCCTGCTCACCAGTTCGGCAAAAGGACGCGGGTCTCCATTGGATATGTTGTAGGCTCTCCCGAGCGCATCTGCCGGAGCACTTTGGCATAATAACAAGGCGTCTACAACATTATCCACACATGTCAGGTCAATAAGTGCCTGTCCACCATCAATCATCGGTACTCCACGTTTGTTATTCGCTGCCACAATACGCGGAAACAACGTCTGGTCATACGGGCCAAAGATAGCCCGTGGACGAATCATAATCGACGGCAAGCCTTGAAGATGTGCATCCATAATTATCTGTTCAGCCAGATATTTGGTAGCCGCATAGTGATTGGCTGGTCTGGTCGGCAGCGGATCATGTTCATGAACCTCATAACGCGGCATGAAGTTAAAATACAGACTTGGCGTCGATACATGCACGAAACGCTGCACTTGACTGCGCAGGGCCGCATTAATCAAATTCCGCGTTCCCTGAACGTTACTGCTGAAAAAGTCCCTATACTTCCCCCATGGCGACGACAACGCCGCACAGTGAAATATAACCTCCTGACCTGTACAGACTTCATCTACGATCTGCTGGTCCCTTATATCTCCCTTATGAAAACGAACTCCTGCCGCAACTAAAGCATCACCCGTCGCTTGCTGACGCCCCAGCCCCGTCACGTCCCAGCCGTCCTCGGCAAGCCGAACAGCCAGATGTCTGCCCAGACAGCCCGTAGCTCCCGTTACCAATGCTCTCTTCATTGTTGTTCACCGTTCCATTCTATGTCATGGGTCAACGCCTCGGTCAGTGTGATCCGCAACGAGCGCGCATTACGCCAAGCTGCCAGCACCACTGCAATCTGTTCGAAGAAGGGCCGCGTATCCTGCTGTGCATACACCACATCTCTTGAACCACGCCAGGCCGTCATCCATTCCCGCAGGTTCACTCTGCGGCTGATCTGCCGGATGCCACATCCGAGCATGGGTAGTGCAAGCATCGCTTTAACAGGCGACTCGGGAATAACCTCTTTCTTTTCGCTCAAGAGCCTCTCTGGTTCAAGCAGAGCACGCACCAAGCCATCGCCCGGATGAAACAGATGAATGCCGCTGGTCGCTCTCGGATTACACTCTATCGCGTACAGTTGGCCCTCCATATCTTCAATAAAGTCAAAACCGATCTGTCCGGTAAAAGTTATCTCCTGCACAAACTGTTTGACCCACGCATAAGCACCTGTATGATCCACCTGCTCAAAAGAAACGCTGGCGCCTACGTCACCTGTACGAAACTTGCTCTCGTAGGTGGCATGAGCAACCAATCGCCCTTCATGCACGACACTATATGTGCACAGTCCTCGCCCATGAATGTACTGCTGTGCTACCCAAGGAGAAACTGGAGATACCCATTCTTCTACTGGCAGATCATATGGCTCGTGTGTTGGCATGCGCACTTTGGCTGCAAAACGGGAATACACCGGCTTCCATACCCACTCCCCTGACCTGTCCAGAACATGCTGAATGTTCAGACGTTCCTGCGAACTTTGGATCAGGTAGGTATCTGGAACAGACAGCCCCATAGACTTCGCAAGCTGAATAAAATCATACTTATGATGCAGGACGTGTAGCTGCTCCGGGCTGGATACCAGAACACGGCAATGTTGTCTTAAACGATCAGCACGCTGAGCCACATAAAAAACTTCCTCACACATCGGAATAAGCAGATCAATCTGCCAGGTCTGCACCCACGTCTCCAGTGCAGACAGGTAGGCCTCGGTCTGATGGCGCGGCGATGGAACAAGAGCACACTGCTCCACCGCGCTGGATGCTCTGCAGAGATGCCGTTCCACGCTCTCGGCAACATACACCTGATGACCCGACCTCTGCAGCATACGTGCCAGATCCAGTGTCACCGGAGCCCTGCCCCCAGTAAGCAGCACCCTGCCAGGTGTAAGTGACGGATTCTGATGCTCTATTGATCTAGTAGTCAAGGATAAGTCCTCCCAGAGATAACCCCGCGGCTGTTCCGATCATGAGTACACGATCACCGCGCTGGATACGCTGCTGGCGAATCGCCTCATGTAAGCCCATCGGAATGGAAGCGGCAATGGTATTGCCATGACCTCGTGTAATATCCATGAACCGATCCTCAGGAATGCCCAGCTTCTTACGAATCAAACGCATGGCCATGGCACTGCCCTGATGCGGTATAACCATCTGGAAATCCTTCATCTGATTCCCGGAGGCACGAAGCATTTCATCCATGAAACCCGGCAACAGCTTGGACGCCATACGGAAAATCGCCTGCCCATCCATATGAAAGAGGTAAGGTGCTGACTGCTCGTCATTATATTTAACAGCGTGTTGCCTTGTACCTCCACCTGCAATTTCTGATAAACGTGCTCCACGGCTGAAGGTGCGCAGTGACGCGTGCACAATCCTTGAACCTGAATCTTCCGTTGCACGCTCGATGATCACGGCAGCCGCTCCATCTCCAAACAAAGCGGCACTTTCCGGCTCTTTCCAGTTCAATCCGACCGAGGCAATCTCGGTAGCTACGAGCAGAACACGTCGGTAACGTCCTGCATCCACCATATAAGAGATGACATCCAGTCCATTCAGGAAGCTCAGACAGGTCGCATCCATATCAAATGCAGGCACACCCGAGTCCTCCTGTCCCATCGCCTGCTGGATAAAGACTGCTGTACTTGGGAGCGGCTGTTCCTTCGTACCGCTTGTACATACCAGACAATCCATCTCTTCAAAGGATAATCCCGCATCTGCAAGAGCAGCTTCTGCGGCCCTTGCCCCCATATAAGAAGATGTCTCCTCTTCCGAGGCATAGTAACGATATCCTACACCTGTCGCTTTGCTGACCCAGCCTGCCGGGACATGGAGACGCTCATCCAGTTCCTCATCAGTTACTTTCATCTGAGGCAGGTATTTCCCCGTACCTGCAATTCTTACTCTTCTAAGCTGCATATGCCCAACCTCTTCTCTGTCGTCAATCATCACAATCAACAGAAGGGCAGATTGCTCTGCCCTCCCGGTACTACATAAACAACCGTCATCCCCTCACGCTGGTACGGTTCTGAACGATGCCGCTGCGTAGCCCTTTGGATTTACCTGTGTTAGTTGTCTTTAAAAGAACGAGTGCTTGTATTTTGTTGCACACACACTACTTTGACGGTTGGAGAATGTCAGCGAGCGCGGAGTCCAGCGAAGCATAAGTAAAGGTAAAGCCTTCCCTTTCCAGTCTGTCGGGGATAACCCAGCGACTTTTGAGCACCAGTTCCGTTTCCGTTCGAATAAACATCGCTCCCAGCTCAAGCATCCAGCGCGGGGAAGGCAATCCAACACGCACTCCCATCTGCTGCCTGAGGCTTGCCATCAGTTCTCGATTCGTCACTGGATGCGGCGATGATGCGTTGAACACCCCCTGCAACTGATGATGCTCCTGTAAAAACAACACCATACGAAACAAATCCTCGATATGAATCCAGCTGAACTGCTGGGTTCCTGTGCCCTGTGCGCCTCCAAGTCCAAAACGAACCAGATTCGTTAAGGGCTCCATCACCCCGCCTTTGCCAAGCACAATCGCAATGCGTAGCGCAACCTGACGTGTAGACGGCAAATGAAATTCGAAGAATGCCTTCTCCCACGCCTTGGCTACCTCTACTGAAAATCCTGAACCGATCTCACCATCCTGCTCCGTCATCGGACGATCCTCTGCATGTCTGTAGATCGTTGCTGTACTGGAGTTAATCCACAATTCAGGAGCATGAACACAAGCCAGCAATGCTTCTCCAAGAATATGCGTCGTTTCCGTTCTGGAATCCATAATGATTTTGCGGTTTTCATCTGTATAACGACAGTTCACCGACTTGCCGGCCAGATTAATTAGCAGCGCTGCTCCTTCAAGAGCCTGAGTGATCGCTCCTCGATCCTCCCAGGATATATGCCCCGGCTGACGTGAGATGATCAGCACGTCATATCCCAGCTTTTGAAATCTAGACGCAAAATCCTGACCTACAAATCCGGTTCCGCCTGCAAGCACAATCTTTTTCATGGTATCCCCTCACTTTCTGTAGAGGTGTCGCTTCCATTACCTAATGAATCACATCATCTTGCCTCTATATCAGATTAAACACTACAATGAAACATTTCGTTTGACGTGGCCCACACATTTTTTGCTATAACGCTTCAACCATCATACGTCTAAGCTTTATTCAGACACTCGGGTGCCGTTTGAAACATTCTTCTCCCTTAACCATCTATTAAGGGGCATTGAGACACCTTATCTTACACCAAGCGAATCATACAGCTTCTTTCGCTCTTCCTTTGCCCATGCATTCGTAACATCCTGCTCAAGCCGATATTGAAGCTCATCATGGAAGTCATGAATCATGTACCCTTCAGGCAGCTCGCCCAGCATGGCAGCAAAATCATACACCGGCAACGCTCGCTGCCCCTCACCAATCTGCTTCAGCCAGTTCATCCAGTCGTTCAGCGTAAGAATGCCTTCCTGCCATAATTCTGCTTGTAGTCCAAGCACATCCTGCAACTGCTCATATTGCAGTGAATCCGGGAAACGGCGACACGCCTTGACACCCAGCTCGTACAGCTCCATTGCGGCGCGGCGAGTGTCATGCATCAGCACGATCTCCAGACCCTCCAGGTAATCCTGAGCCATAATATGCTGCCCATCATCGTATAATAAAGGCGCCTGGGCCAACACACGTATAATATCCTGCATCTCGTCGTTGGAAACGTTCTTTTGCTCCGCCAAAGCGGGTAATTGATATGCTGTAATCATCGTTCACTCCTGCCTTACTCTTGTATTTATGTCGTAAGTATAACATGAAAAAAAGCAATGCTCCGCTTACTTGCAAGCAGGCATTGCCTTTACATACATGAAGAAAATGAATCATTCCGCTTGCGCGTTTATCGGACAAACAAGTAAATCAGCGCCTTTACCGTCCCAAAATATTCTCGGATCATATTAATTGGCTTCAAATAGCCGGGCGAAGGAGCGGATATGCCGTATTCAGCGGCGTAGCCGTTTTTGGCGGCGATATACTTTGCTCTGAACATATGATAGTCACTCGTCACAATCATAATTCGGGGGTGCTCGATACCCGCAGCATCCATTATTGTTTTGGAAAAAGCCAGATTCTCCTGTGTCGTGGTCGAGCGATCCTCCATCGTGATCTGAGCAGGGTCGATGCCCTGATCCACCAGATAATTTCTCATAGCAAGCGCTTCGGGAATGGATTCACCAGGTCCCTGTCCCCCTGAAACAATCACCGGGATCTGCGGATGACTTCGAATGTATTCGAGACTGGCATCAAGACGCTGTTGCAAGGTCAACGTTAATTCCGTGCCTTTGATGCCCGAGCCCAGAATAATGACATAGTCGGCTTGCTCTACATCCTTCGCTCCCAGCTGGGTGAACACAAGTGCTTCAATAACAACAAAGGAAACTGCAATAACGCCGAACCCGGTCAACAATATGCGCCGGAGCCAGATATGTTTCTCATAATCAATCCGTCTTAATATCATAAAAGTCACCGTAATCAAGGCAACAAATTGCACGGCAAAGTTCCAGCCCCAGAATACCAGTAAAAATCCTAGACATGCCAGCAGAATCCAGTCAACAATTCGTCCCTTCTCCCGTAAAAATTTCAGAATCAATGCAGTACCACTCCTTCCTAATACTTATGCACATACAATCGTCAGTTTAGGCCAGTGTTCCTGCCAATTTTTTTGAAGAACACGTTTATTATAATAGGCTGCATCCTTGAAAGACGGGCTTTTGCGCACAACCAATGTGTATAAATCCTCCAGCCCATAAGGAGCACAAATGCTGATATGGTCTTGTGCATCCAACTGCACAGCAATAGCCGTAACACGCTCAGGCCAGTAGCGCAGCGCATCCTCTGTAGAATGATATGGTGCATCGCCGTTGCGCAGATGCATTCTCGCTTGATTTTTAACCGACCACTTGTGATTGCCTGTAGCAGCACGCAGCCTATGCTCAAGCTGGATGTCCCGCTCCTCGGACAAGTTACCCGCATCATAATAGACCACATCAATATCACTGTGCAGCTCTCGTCTCGCATACCCATGAAGCTCATCCCATATGTAATTGCGAATATAACCCGCACCAATATAACTGTCGGGCAACTGAAGCTCACGCACAAGGCTCAAATCCTGCATGATCTGCTCCTGCTGCCGTAGCATTCTGACCAGCTGTTCCTCGTAATGCACAGCATTCCTCCTCAACTCAGCCCTCTCTTACTCATGACCAACAGTCTCGCTTTTCATTGCTATTTTCCAATATACCACGTTTCTAACCCTTGAATAAAATAAACAACTCCCCTCAAGCTGTTATTTTCAGGCACATCCATCGCGAATGCGCATTGAAAACTTACGGTTCCTGAGAGGAGTTGTTATACGTATACAACGATATATGAATTTTATTTAATCGGTATCCAGATCTGAGGCGGGTGATGCATGCCCCGATAGACTTCAAGCTCCGGCAGCCAGGCATGTTCATAAGGGTTGGAAGGGAGCCATTCCGTTACAATCTGCTTCCACAGCTTTTGCATGCCTTGGGGCATGGGCTCCTGCACCTCAAATACCGCCCATTTGCTGGCTGGCAACGTCAATGAACATAGTCCTTCCTGCTGCTCGTCTGCATAGGTTGTGGCAATCGAGTATTCCATCTGTTTGTCCTGAATTTCACCTTGATCCACACAGACGCCAGCAAATGCTCTTCTATATACTGTACAGACTTCTGTATCGATTCAACCCAGTTCATGTGTTAGATCACTCCTTGCCCCCTATCATACAGGATGCAATGAGCAGAAGCCTGTCATTTCTTGCTTTCATCTGTCCAGTGGAGTCTGGTTCCGGCTTTGAAGCGGTTTACCCCCACATGCCAATCAGCAGAATTCCGCCAAAAATAACGATGGAACAGAGAATACGTTTCATGCCCTGCTGTTCTTTTAATAACCAGATACCGAGAAAAGCTGCAAACACCGTCCCCACTTCCCGAAGTGGACCCAGTCTGGCCATCGGAGCTTGCTCCAGCGCAAACAGAAAGAGCAAATACGAGCCTGGGTTCAGCAAAGCTCCCAGCATAATAGTTGAACGATTCACCCTCCACTCTCGCCGCAGGCCACCCGAAGCGAGCAAGGCCGGTGTGAGTCCCGCTACAAAGCCGATATTTGTCACTTCCAGCAGTGCCAGCGGCGAGATATGCTGCAGATTTAATTTGTCTACAAAGACGTAACTGGTCGTGCAGAGCCCCACACATAAGGCCATCAGTATCGGCTTTGCCCCCTGAACCCCGGCTCCAGAAGCGGAAGCACGCCCCCAGCTCCCTACCCCGCTAAGAATTGTGAACCCGACAATCATGCAGCCGATGCCCATCCAGCCGTATACAGACAGCTTCTCCCCCAGAAAAGCAACCCCGATCAGAGGCACCAGCAGCGTGCTGGTACCCCGCATAATCGGATAGATCTGGGACAGATCGCCAAGCTCATAGGTCTGGGACAACAGCCATGAATATAACGCCTGCAGCCCCATCGACACGATTAACAAGCCATAGGCTGGCATTGTGAGCGACTCACGGGACAATTCCACCACCAGCACAGGCAGCAGCAGCACCGTTGGAATCATCATAATGGACCAAAGAAACACACTTTTGTTCAAGCTTCGCTTCGTAAACATACTCCAGACAGCATGAGCCATCCCCGAAGCAAGCACCAGAATTAACGGTAAAATCATGCTGTTAACGTTCCTCTCTTATGCTCTTGCTCATGCCTCTAAACTATAATCCAAAATTCAATCTGGCTCTTAACAAACCTCAGGCTGATGCTCCGGCTGCTCCTTCACGACCGATCCGTCCTCCAGACGCAGCCAGGTATCAAACATCCGATCACCCTCCCGCAGCTGAATGACACGCCCCCCGCGCAGCATGCCATCTCTGCCATAGGTGCTGTGACCGCTGGAACGTCCATAGCATAGATGAATTCCATGGTATTGTCCGTGAAAATCATTCACATGATCGTGCCCACAGAACATGCCCATCACATCCCCCATCTCCAGCAGTGCAGCGAACAAACCTGAATTAACTTGTGCAGCGCAGACAGGCTCAAATTTATGGCCATAACAGGTCTGCGTATCCCACATCGCTTGATATTCCGGGATCGGAATATGCAAAAACGCCAGGGCTGGCAGCTTATCCCCGCGACTGCGGCCGGGATTGACGCGTGTGGATTCATCCATCAGCCATCGGAGCTGACTCTGCTGAATCCAGCCATAACCCTCGATTGATTCCACGGGCGAATAACTCCCCGAATCGAGCAGGTACAACACAGCTGCCGGAAGGCCGTCCGCTCCGGCAATCTCCAGCGTGTAATTGCCCATGCCTGCAATGTCACGCGGCCCCTCTTTCGTCACGCTGCAGGCATGCTCCCGAACAACCTGCATAAGCTCTGCTTGGGTAATTCGCTGCTCGGCATCATGGTTGCCGAACACAAATGCCCATGGAACTCCACACTGTTCCACAGCCGATACGGCATCACGAAAAGCCTGCTGCGGATGCTCGCATGCCTTGTTTCCCGGATCAACGGGCCCGGTATAGATTACATCGCCAGTAAATACAACGAGATCGGGCTGCTCAAGCTCGATGATGTTCTGCATCAGCCGCCGGGTGCGAAGATCCTCAGGCCGCCCGTCTTTCCAGTGAAGATCGGTAAATTGTACGATGGTAAAGGTTCCATTTTCGCGAAAAGAAAGCTGTTTTGTCAAATGTTTCGTCCTCCCCATAATTTCTCGAAATGCTTTGTGTCGCTTTTAATCCTAAATGTGGTTTCTAGTTAATTCATGTGGTTTTAAGTTGTTTTATATGATGCTACTCCCACTTTCTGCAACTGTCAATATATCTTTTAATAGATCTTTAAAGGTCAATTTGAATGCCATTCTTTGAATGAAATTGACAACCGGCTGTCAGCAAACTTACACTATAGAAAACAACAACAATCCACAACATTCAAGCGTTGAAATCATAAGGAGGACGGATCAGATGTCTCTAACATACGAGGAACGGAAACACACCATTCTTACCCAGCTAGCTGTGCAAGGCAAAGTTCAGGTGCAGACATTGGCTCGGCTGTTTCAAGTATCCACGGAAACGATACGGCGTGATCTGGATCGTCTGGAGAAGGAAGGTGAGCTACGCAAGGTGTATGGCGGTGCTGTGCGCATACGCTCTGGCATGGTTGAGGCGCCTTTTCATAAACGTTCACAGCTTCAGCTTCAGGAAAAGCAGGCCATTGGCGCCGCAGCAGCTGCCCTGATTGAAGACGGCGAGACGATTATGCTGGACAATGGCACAACGACGATTGAGATTATGCGGCATCTGCAGCATCGTTCTCAAGTAACCGTCATAACCAATTCCGTTCCCATTCTAACCATTGCTATGGAGTCCTTTGCGGGAAAAATCATTTTTGCCGGGGGAGAAATTCATACGGCGGTGCAAGCCTCTACCGGACCTGCGGCTCACGAGATGCTGGATCAATTCAAGGTTAATAAAGCGTTCATATCGGCTGGAGGCATTTCATTCTCGGACGGTATCACGGATTACGTACTGGAGGAAGCTCTGATCTCGCGTAAAATGATGGAGAGGGCAGAGGAAGCGATTCTAGTGGCCGATCATACCAAGTTTGGACGATCCACTTTTGCCAAAATCGCACCTGTGGAGCATATTTCCATGGTCATCACAGATTCAGGCTGCCCTGCCGAATGGATGGAACATTTGCGGCGGCTGGAGATTGAAACAATTATTCCGGTTAGAGCAATTTGAACAAGCTATGTCATTTTACAAATGAACAATGAATATTCCATCACCCTGAATCGGTGGATCTAACGATAAGGCATGACAACACGTTTATCCCAAATCTGTACCTCGATATAACGCTCTGGCCCCTCCGCTCCTGTCTGATTCCATACTTGAGGCAGCTGTAAATTTCTCATATGCCATCTGCTCAAGTGATCTGCGTATCGTCATATAATCAGCGGAGCGCTGGCTCGCAAAGGTTTGGCCTGCCTGCCGAATTTGTGCTGAAGTCGCTTCTGCCTCCGCTACAGACAAACTGGACAAGTTTCGAAAAGGCCCCATTCTCTTCTCAAAATAATGATAAGCATCAAGTTTCTGCATCACTGGCTCATCTCCTTGATCGTATATTAATTAGGAATTTTTAACCAAAAGTGATAAACTAAACCTGATTCATCCTGCAATAATCACCATTTCATTATCGTCGTAGAAGGAGGTCATCTTATGTTTGGTGTAAGCGCAAAACAAGTTGAGGATCAACTGGTCATTTGCTATCAGTTTACCAAAATTGAAATTCCGCTCAACCAGATTACGTCAGTCACACTGGATGATACATATGGAGGCAGCGAACCCTCGGCTATTCGAATCGGCCCTGCACGGACAACCGAACGCATTCTGATCCGCACCACTCATCAATCGTACATTCTATTTACAAATAGCGTGAATATGTTTTCCGTCATTCGGGCTATGCTTTCTGACTCAGCATCGTAGCAGCATGCCTCCACAGATAAGTATCATCCACTGCACACATTTACTTTATGATGTATCGCATAGAACACAGAAGAGCCATCGAACAGATCCTTAAAAATCCGATTGATGGCTCTATATCATGCAATATTTAATACGCTCCACAGCTTTTTATGATTATGATTTATTGAATAGCTGAAGCTCCCTTGCTTTTTTAATCGCCTGAACGCGCGTACGTACTTCCAGCTTGCCATATATATTGTTCGCATGACTCTTGACGGTTCCTTCTGTAATCTCCATATGTGCTGCAATTTGTTTATTGGTCATGCCTTCCGCCATCAGACTCAACACTTCAAGTTCGCGATTGGTCAGGGTTGTAATTAATACCTGCTGTCCTGTAACATCTCCTGTCTGGCTCAGAATTGCCTGATCATCCAGCTGCCACAACCTCAAATATACCAAGCGTGAGAGAATTAATTCCAAAATCTCGACTCCCTCAGGTGTAAATGCGTTGGGTGTCAGATTATTTTCCAGATACAACACGCCGCCACGCTGATCCAAGTACTGCAGGGGCAAACATAATATGGATCTTGGGCGCTGAGCTTGAATATAAGGGTCTGAAGCGAACATGCTCTGTTCAGCTGATCCACATACAACAGGTTCCTTAGTTTTCATAACGAATTCAACCACTGATACGGCATAGCCACTCCAGCCTGGAATTATCTCTCCCTGTTCATCCTCATAACCTTTTCGGGCTTCGATCCTCCAATCCCCCTCTGTTTTGAGCAGCACCACCCCTCTGACTGCAGCAGCGTTTCGAATGGCAAGTTTCAGGAAGGCATCAAACAATTCCGATTCCGCCATTTCCTTAAACGGGATTTTGTAGGTTTGTTTAAGCACCTCGAGATCAAGTGCAGCTGCCATTTCAGTATTCGCTCTTTCATGTCTGCTGATCTCGCTTAGCCCTATATTCCGTTCACCCTGAACATCCTCAGTCTCCGTTCGGGATAAAAGCATCTCCACCGCAGGCAGATGGTTCTCTATACTCTGTACTTTTCCGTATGCGCCCCATCGTTGATACGCTTCGCGAGCTTTTCGAAGATATTGCTCAGCCTTATCTGGATCATTGCGCAATTGATACAAATATGCAGCCCGTTCAGCAGCAATGGCCTCTTCTTTGGGTTCACCATAGTCCCGGGCATGACGAATAGCACTTGCATACAGTCTGGCAGCCTCATCATAATCCTGATGAAGACGAGCATACTCAGCCTGCATAATTTCCAGTTTGCATAAGGCCCCCTCCGGCATCCGCTTGGCCCATCCCTTCATTCGCTGTAGCAAGTTTAATAGTTTACGATGATGCTCACTCCTCATCTGTTCCGAGGCTTCCGGATACACCGCAATTATAGCGAGCGCATGATAGAAGCAATGCTTCTGGTGCAGACACAGCAACACATTCGCTTTTGTATGTTCTGACTGTTTCGCTAATAGAAGTGCCTTCTCATATTGTCCATAGATATAAGCAATTTCCATATCACAGGTGTACAGGTAATACCTATTACCTCTATGCTCGTCACTGGGTAATTCTCCCTGAATCAATTGCTCCAATGAGGTGTTGTCAGTTGCTATCGAGTGCATTGGTTCAGAGTATGCCGTACCTAATCGCTCCACATATCGCTGGGAGATGTGCAGCACGTTCAACGTGACCTCATCCAGCAGCGTGTTCTCGTATCGGAGTTGGTAGTCAAGGGATACCCGCTTCAGGTTGTCCAAATCTTGATCTATAGAGATGACATGACATGCAATCGAGTTACCTGCGCTCGTTCTGTCCCCACTCTCCATAGCCAGCTGGACCGCTCTTTCGAATACGGATGCTACCTTTTGCGGACGAATATACTGCATAATTAGCGCACGGATCATCTGTACTCTTCCTTGAAGCAACATCCGATCCGATTGATCAGCATAATGACTTGCAACCTCAACCAAATGCCATGCTGATGCATACTGCTTGAATCCATAAGCTATCGTCATCGCATAAGAGCCCAATGCAATAGAGAACGCATCCCCAATCCCTTGTTTTAGAGACATTCGCAAATATCTCGCAAACACCACCACCGCGAGCTCCGGATTCACTATAAATAGTGCTGCTGATGACACCATAACAATTTCGGCCAATTCCTGTTTAGCTGGGTCATCACTCATAGGGAGCTTCTCCAGACGGCTACGCCATCTGACTAGTGCCAGCTGTGTAAGGGAAACTTCAGCAAGGATCGACATGCTTGATGTTCTGTATGGAACGGACAGTCCCAATCCCCTCATTGCTTCCAGCGCGGTATCCGTAGCCTGCTCCATTCTTTTGTGAAACGTATACAGCTTGATCAGAATAAGATAGATCCTGGTTCGGACAGGCCCTGTACTTGTCGACAAAAGCAGCTGCCTCAGATCGGCTTCAGCCTGCACAGCATCATGAATGAAATACCGGCACTCGGAACTTTCCAGCACATGCTGAAAATACAGGGAACCCTCGGCCTTGTCACCTTCCCCCTCCAGCAGCCGCAGACCTTCCTCGAATAGTTCCAATGCCTGCCGATAAGCCGCCGAAGCCATTGCCTGCTTCCCCGCACGAAGATTAAGCTCGGCCAGTTGACTTCGTTCGTGCTGGTCAACCATACAGGTGCTGCCTGAGTTCAAGTGATGCACTGTCTCGAATAACAAATCTTCTTCACGCTCAGCACCTGACAGCACTTGCAGCAGGTCACGACCTATCTTTAAATGAATCTGTTTTCTCTGATCGTCTGCCAGCCAGTGATACGCCGCTTCCTGCACTTGATCATGCAGAAACTTGTAAAGGCGGTTTTCCATGATGATCAGACCCTCCTGTAATGCAGGCAGCAGCGCCTGCTCCGTCTGATCCACAGATGCTCCTGTCAATCTGGCCATAAATACAGGATCAAAGCTCGCTCCCAGACAAGCCCCCCAAGCCAGCAGCTGCTGAGAGATTTCAGGAAGCTCATCGAACCTTTTGACAATCAGTTCAATGACATCCTGAGCTCCTTCGATCTTCTCGATCCGATCAACATCCCATTCCCAGCACCATTTACCGTAATCAAAGAAAATCCGTTTCTGACGATAATACATCTCCAGAGTTTGTTTGATGTATAACGGATTGCCTGCTGTTTGACGGTATAACACTTCAGCCAGCGGTCTGGCCCTAAGCTCTGTCACACGAAATGCTTCAGCCGTGAACCGAACGATGTCTGTCATCATCAGTCCTGAAACGGTATTCCATTGAATGCCAGGGGCTCCCCCTTCAGACGGTGTTCCGAACAACGTCCGAAATTCATGTCCCTCCTCAAGCACGTTGTCCCTATAAGTTCCAACAACCAGTACATGCTTCAGTGAAGTCTGATTCCACAAATCTCGAAGCAAGTGCAACGAGGCAGTGTCCGCCCATTGCAAATCCTCCAGTATAATGACGAGTGGACGCATTTCATCGGCAAATGCCCTGATCAGATTGCCAAGCAATGTCTGAAAGCGCTGCGTTGCCTCAGGGGGAGATAATTCCTCCACTGGAGGCTGATATCCAATAATCCAGGTTAACTCACTGATTGCAGTCGTTAATGCTCCCCCATTTTGCCCTAGCACCTTAAGCAATTTTGATCTCCACAGCAGAATCTGCTCTTCTCCACCCGAAACGATGTTACGAATCAAGACGGCTAAAGCCTTGGTAAGAGAAGCATATGGCTTCAGCTCCTGAAAGGGTTCATGTCTGCCAGCAATAACCCAGCCCTGGAGCTTGATTATATGGGATTGAAAAGCTTCGATGAGCGTAGACTTCCCGCTGCCAGCGGGGCCGCCTACAAACACAAGTGCTTTGTCCCCTGCAGCCGAGCGCGAATACTCCGCAATGAGGCGCTTCCAGTTTTCTTCCCGACCATATAAGCGAGTAGGCAGTAGAAATCGAGCCCGTTCGTCCAATTCACCCAGTGTAAAGGGTGGAATCATGCCGGTACGTTTCCATTGTTCCATACATTTATGGAGATCGTGTGCTACCCCCTCCACGCTCTGATACCTATCGTCAGGTGATTTTGCAAGCAGCTTCATGACCAGATCATTTAATCCTTGTGTACTAGAGGAATGAATCCCACGAGGCAAGAGCGGCATCATCGCCAGATGAGCGTATATCCAGTCATTTGCAGATTCTGCCTTAAAGGGCAGTTCGCTCGACAACAATTCATAGAGTAGGACACCTAATATATAGAGATCGCTGCGCGCATCAACTCTCCGCCTCATTCGACCTGTATGCTCAGGTGAGATATAAGAAAAATCCTCCTGGCTATCATCTTCAGCCGTATCCATATAACGTATTCTAACTTTTTCACGTTCAAAAGAAATCCACAGCGTTGTCGGTGTAAACCGGCACGCTCCGGTGATTTCCTGATGCTTTTCGCGCATTATACTCATGATCTGTTCCGCAATAGGGAAAAACATTTGAAGGTCAACGACCCTCTTATCTATAAAATCTCTTAATGTGATCTCTCCCAGATGAATCATGCACGTAATCCCCCATATGCTTTTCCGTATATGTATCTTCTACTTATTCTAGCGTCTTGAAGCCTAAAGTGCATCTGTATCTCGTTAATGAAATTACTGAACTTTGACAGAATCAAAAAAGAAAGGCCCTCCTGAGGAGAGCCCGTTCCATTTCCTTCCTATCCTTTGATGCAAAAAAACAGATCACACCGTTAATTACGCTCAATCAGACGCATTAACATCACTACAATCTCTGCCCGTGTTGCCTTCGCTCCAGCCCTGAAAGTGGAGTTTAGATAACCGTTGATTATGCCATGGGATGAGAGAATATCCACGCTCTCTGCTGCCCAGGAAGGAATGTTGTCGGTATACACCTTACGTCCCGATGCATCTGCCGATAAATGATAAGCATTCTGGAACAATACGGCAGCCTCTGCTCGAGTAACGTAAGTTGCTCCAAGGATATAATGCTTGCCATTCTTCGTCAGACCCGATATTAACCCGTTTGCATAAGCGGCAGCAATGTAAGGTTTGCTCCATGCGCTAAGCTCGTTCCAATCTGTGAAATAGGCTGCTGATGCTTCCATATCAGCCTGAATGCCCACATTCAACTGCTTTGCTCTGACAAGCATTGCAATAACTTCATCTCTTCGCGTGTTCAGATTCGGAGCAAATATACCAGGTTTTATACCGGACACGATGCCTTTCGCGTAAGCTCGTTCAATCACCTCTGCAGCCCATGGGGCTTCGGACTGTACATCCCTGAAGCTGGAATGGGGAGGACCTTCTTCATTTCCAGTATTCCCCTCTTGCCCCGCACCCGTTGATCCATGATCCTGTGGACTACTGCCCGATGATCCTGATGTAACGGATGGTTCACTATGTGTCTGTCCCCCGCCTGTCTGTCCTCCGGTATGACCGCCTGAATCCGTTGGGTTTCCGTTTCCCGGATTTGCGGGCGTATAATCTCTCACAATGGTGATATCATCCTGAGCGAAATTGCCCACACGATCAACCGCCGTTAAAGTGACCAACGTTTTCGCAGCTGTAGTCAGTGTACCTTTTATGCTAAACTTGCCCTCCGCATCGGCATTTGTGCGGTTGCCAAGACTGTCCCTGACACTTGCATAAGGTACTGTACTCCCTTGAACCTGATAACGTCCTGCAGCATCTGTCGTAACGTTGGCATCCTGGCCTGTCTCAACAAATAGAGCTGGTGGAAGGCGGTTAAAGTGCACGCCAAGACCGTACTCCGACACATCCCCCTGCTCATTTTCGGCCACAATTCGGATCAGACTTGAGCCAGCTTCCCCATCTAAAGCGACCGGAACAGATATTTGCCGCTCCGCTTGGGTGCTTGCATAAATTGGATGAAACTTCGGCAAATTCGTCTGTTCATCGAGTGTACCATCACTTTGCCAAACAGTGAACTTCGCAGGTAGTTCCTTCGACTGACCGTCCTCCGGATTAACATAGGTCGCTGCAGCCTCCAGCTTGAAATCACCATTGACTGTAAGCAAACTACCTGTCAGCGCATCACTTGTCATTACGCCCAGACTTGACGCCACATGAATCACGGGGGCCTTCACTTGCGGCACATGCACAAGCGAGGTCATTGTAGAAGCACCATAAATATACGACGTATTCGATGGCGATGAATCTGCCTTGGCGTAAGGTATCACAGCAAGCTGATATGACGTACCTGGCTCCATTCCGCCAAAATCAAGATCCACTGTGCCATTTACGGCATTGTCCGCCTGAACCTGATATTCGATGGGTTGTCCTGCATGAGCGATTTTCTTTCCTGTCGCCTTGCCGTTATTGTCCAATTCATCTGTATACGACAAAGGTGACATCACTGTATTGCCCTCCGCATCCAGCAAACGAACCAGATAACCGTCTGCATCTGAAACTGCGCTCCAGGTTGCGTGAATTGTGCCGCTTCCCCCAGGAACAGCAAGCACCTCACTTACTGCATCCGGTGTCAGCGGGTTAATCACATCCATCGGCTGCTTTGCATTCAAGCTCGCATAGGGGATGATATTGGACGTTTCACTCTTCGGTACGCCAACCAACGTCAGCCTCGGGAAATACTTGCCGCTCTGCAAATAAGTTAAATCCTGCGTAGTAAACGAATAATTTCCTGCTGCCACACCATCTGTTACTTGCGTCTCATTCACGTCCAAGGTATGAACCAGTACGCCTGCAGCCGCTTGAGTCCGATCATCCCCATTATCGGTAGACAATCTTACTTCAACCCGATAGTTCTCCTTTTCCGTATCCAGCCCTGTCAGATCCCACTTCACATTCCGGTTGCCTGGGTCATATTGCACGTTTGCAATCTCTGGAATGGGCTGCACATCAATGACCGAGCTGAAGAACGGCTTGCTTGACGATATCGTCCAGTTTCCGGTCAGGGCACTTAAACGAATCATCAAGGTGTCATCGGATACAACCAACGCATTGGCATTGGGATCATTATAAAAAGGCGTTCCATCCTTCAGAGTATCCGCGTACGTCAAGCCGTATGGCTGCCCTTCCGGGTCCGTAATACGGATATCCTTTGAGTCTGCCGACACCAGCAGCGCGTAATCATCCATCATGCCCGCAGGGAAGGATACCGTATGCACATCCCCCGAATCATTGGTTGTAATCCTCGGTGTAAGGTTAGGCGTCTTCAAGGAGATTGGTGCTTGACTCGAGGCCACTTCCTTGATATTGGAGAAGGTGTACATCTGCCCGACGGCTGCACCGTTCTCGTCATATACCGTTTCCCCTGACTCTCGCCCCTGCTCAGGCTGCGAATTCGGCAGAGAACGCAACGCAAGCCGACCCACACTGACGGCATTGCTTCCGAAGGCGTAATTTACTTTCATTCCAAAGCCAAGTACACGAAACGTCGCATACGCATTGGTTTTGCTAAGGCCAATGTCACTGTCCGTAATCGTATACGGCCCTAAACTGAGAACGCCCACGTTAACCTTCGGCACTTGAAGACGCCCATGCAACTGACCATTCAGATTGGAACTGCCGTCTCTGGAATAAGTCAGATTGGCGTTCCCGCCTGCCAAAATAACAGAAAAGTTCTTTAGTATATTAGCAGCGACTTTCATCTGGTAGGAAACGGATGTATTGGTTACGTAGATACCTGCCTGGAATTGATCAAAAATCTCCATCTTCATCAGTGTTGGATTGCCCGACAAGCTAATCTGGGATGGTCCAATCGTAAGTTCAACATCATTGAATTCAAGCAAGCCATGACCGGGAAGCAGACTTCCAACCTCAAGATCGCCATTGATCAAAATCAGAATCGGAGCTATTCCCTTATAGTTTCCAGTGATTGTATCCGCGAGTCCCGTAACCCCGCCTCCAACCCTCGTTAGCTGTGCGATCGGCATTGCAGGGGTGATCGGAATTCCCTCGCTCAAGCCAACGACTATTTTGATCGTATCCGGGATGAATCTTCCGTTCGTGCTGTCCCTTTTCAACCCCATCTCGGCGGCAAAGTTCGCAAGCTTCGCATCTACGTCAAAAGCAAGGCCATACTGCCCCTTGAACGTATCAATCGTTCCTTCTGCGGATGCCCCTACACCGAAACCGCCGAGCAGCTTCTTAGACATGTCGTTCCCTGGAGTAAAATATCCGTCAGCCCGTACTCCCTGAAAGTTCAGACTTCCCTGACCATCCGCTCCGTATTGCAGACGGTCAATCTGAAGACCGAATCCCATGCTGCCACTGCCGGGGAGAGACATACCAAGATACACTTTGCCGTCAAACACCATCGTATTGCCCAGTAGCGTGGCACCAGTGATTTGGGCAGTCATACCGCTCCCCAACACAGTAAGCTGGTTATGGTTGTCAAATGAAATTTCTACATTCTGCTGGTTCTCGTCCAGCAATTCCCCGTCATCGTCTTTAGCGTATTCTTTAATGTATTCAACGCCCTTCTCCAGCTCAATGGAGCCATCCGATGAGGAAATCAGACTAAATGATCCGGCGACCAGATTAACACGCTTCATCATGATCTTCACACTGCCATCGCCATCATCTTTAACTTTGAAACTGCTCTGGCCGGCTGGCAGATAACTGGTGACACCGCCGTTAATGATTGTGGTTCCCTCAAACCCGTATTCACCTGCCACAGTTTCGCTGAGTTTGAATTTTCCTTTTAACGTGACAACAGCTTCGCGATTTCCTAGCTGCTGCCCCAATTCCTTTTCGCTTTGGGCCACGATGACCGAATGATTAAATGCATTGTCGGAAACAATCGCCATATTCCCGAACGAGCTGTGAATCAGATTCTGTGCTGTCGGGATGGTTACCGATCGCTGCACACCGTTGATGGACACATAATAAGTAACATCCTTTGTCCGGGAAAGCAGCGAAGCAGGTATGCTGACCACAAGCGAACTGGAAGTCGTTTGTGTGACATTGGCCTTGTCTGCCGGATCAGGTGCGGTCCCCAGATATACGTCTCCACGGCCATTCATATCGGTCCCATATACCATAATGGAATTAAACGTTCCTGCAAGCCTTGAGTTTGGTGAAATGGACGCCATCCGTTTTATTTTCGCTGCCCCTACAGTGGACGCTACATTTACAGAGTCATATAACAGTTCGACCGATGCTGTGGAGCTTTTCGTCACAGCTGGACAGGTATACTCGCTTCTGGATTGATCCTGAGCATCTGTTCTCACAAATGTACAAGCCAGAACGGTTGTCATGTCGGGCTGAAGCGCATCACGGAACTTGACTTCCGGCTTGTATATTTTGCTGTTATCCCCAGGCGGCGCGAAGGTGAACGTGATCGGCTCGTTGAACTTGACTTTAGCCGGAACATTCGAAAATTGTGCCGGGTTATTCGTTGATACGGGGATCGAAATATCTTCGTAATTCACGACAGCCTTAAGTTTTGCACCAGCTATTAACGAAACGGTTGACGCATAAGGTTTTATATCAAAATCCATTTTTGAGGCATAGGGATTAACAGGCTTCCCCTGTCTCTCAAGCGTAAGCAACTCGTCCACCACTCGCCAAATCTGGATGGAAGATACGTATTTTGTAGGGTCCGTGTTCGTAATCTGGAGCTTGAGTGAATCCCCAGCATAATATTGTTCAAGATTCGCAATCACTTGCGCACTGTTGTTATTTTTGACTTCTGTCTGCACCAGATTCGAGGTTATCCGCTCAACAACAACGGTCACTATGGCATGGGTAAACGGCATAGCAAACGAATACGTGCCATCTCCGTTCTTCGTCACTGGCAAAACGACATTAAGCAGCTCAGAACGAACCTCCACACCTGTCACTTTGTACATGCGATGATCATAGCTACCCGGATCAACGGTGACGATGTCCCCCGAATGATCCATTGCTGGCTTGCTCGCCGTGGCTGGAACAAAGGTTGCGCCTCCGGATAAAGCGGGCACCACAACATTCTGAATTGTGGCACTAACCTTAATATCGTGCGCAGCCTTTCCGTCCGTTGAGGTCACTGACAAAAAGACAGGCTCATCCGGCATCATGAAGGTGTACCGGAATTGATAATTGACCGTATCAAATAGCGTATTGGTGATCGCTGTCGTTCTCGACGTCCTGGTTCCTATAATCTGAACCCCCGCCGGAATCAGCCCCGAAGACCGGGTCTGCATCAGTAATGAGTCACCTGGCAGAAAGTAATAATAGTTACCATATTCATAAGGATACTGTTCTCTTCCATTCGATTTGTCTGCATACTCGACACCCGGTTTGGTGAAGCCCACCAGATTGCGAATATCAATCCGCAGAGCTGTGCCTACTTCAACCTTGACCATAATATTTCTGGATATGGATGTTTCGTTTTTGTTGATCGTAATTTCCAGACTCCATGGATGATTCTGAGCAGCACCATTCGACACAGCCCGCACGCTTTTTAACACATTATTGCCTTGGCTATCGGTGACTTTAACGCTTTTCACCATCGCCGCGGTCGGTGGTGCAGAAGGCTCCAGCGTATTCATTGAAGTGTTTACCAGAATAATGCTGTAGTCCTCCGCAGCAGGCAGCGATATCCCCTGTGCTGCAATCGGTGTGCTGCCCGAATATGCCCGAATGTTGCTTGCATCGTTAAGGCTAACCTTTACAGTATCTGCAAGCGAGGTTTGCGGCCAGGTCACAATGATGGTTAACGTATCATCAGGCAGGCTGGTCGTTGAGACTTGAACGGTGAATGTTCCTGTACCCCGATTGGCAATGCTGATGGAGCTATAACCTCCAATTGAACGATCAAATTGATACCCGGACAACGCAGTAAGTACATATTTGGTTTGGTACACTTTTCCTATTGCAAATGTGCCACTTGCAGGTTGAAATGTGCTGCCATGATCGGCCGACCAGGTAATGCTTGCTGTAGACTTGTTAAAAACGTTGCTGCCATTCGTTTGAGCAGCGCCTGTCACCGGAGCCGCTGTCCCGATTACAATATCCTCCGGTTGAATGATCGCGGAGCTGGTGCTCGGCCAGGTGACAATGACGGTGAGTGTATCGTTTAAAACGTCCGTTGTAGATACGGATGCAGTAAACGTACCCGTTCCGAGATTCGTAATGCGACTGGTGAGATCTCTCGCTCCATTTTGGTTATACACACCTGTACTTGCGTCAAATGTAAAACCTGCTGCAGCCTTGATTACATATCTGGTCTTATAGATCGTTGCGGCTTCAAACGTACCGTGAGCAGCGCCATAAGTTTGCCCACCATCAGCCGACCAGGTAACGTTAGCGACGGCATGGTTAAACTGATTCGTGCCGTTTGTCTGCGATGCATTCGTTGACGGAGCACTCGTATCAATCAGGAGATCTGCCGCAGAGATCGTTGCAGCGGCTGTCGCCTCCCATGACACAACAATCGTTAGCGTATCATTGGTGGTTGTTACGCTGGATACGTCCACGCTGAATGTGCCTGAACCGATATGCGTAACCACAATTGAATGATAGGCATCTGCTGCGTCATCGAACTGATATCCGCTTGCCGCAGTCAGTACGTATTTCGTTCTATAGCTCGTATTCGGAGCAAAAAAACCATTGGCTGACGCATAATGTGCACCGTTATCACTTGACCATGTGATGCTCGCCTGAGTATTTGTCCATGTGTTGCTGCCGTCAGTTATACCCTCTCCTGCTGCTGGTGCAGGCATGCCGATAACCAGATCGGATACAGCAATGGTTGCACTGGACGTGGTCGGCCAAGTCACTGTAATGGTCAATGTGTCGTTTGCTGTGCTCGTTGTGGAAACCTCGGCTTTAAATTCTCCCTTGCCCAGATTGGCAACAGATACTCCCTTATATGCTCCTGCTGCTGCATCAAATATATATCCTGTATCCGCAGTCAGTACATACTTTGTCCGATAGCTCGTTCCAGGTGCAAATGTACCATTCGCTGCCGTATATGTTGTCCCTTGATCCGCCGACCAGGTTATCGTGCTGCCGGCATGCGCGAATGTATTGGTTCCGCTGGTCATACTTGCGCCAGTGACCGGGGCATCTGTACCTATAGCTATTCCACTGGCATCAATCTTGCTTTGTACTGCCGCAGTTGTCCGGGGCCATGTCACTTCAACCGTTAACGTATTATCCGATGTGCCCGATACAACAGCTGTGTACGTGCCTGAGCCTAAATTGGTAATGCTGTTGTTCAGGGATTTGGAGCCACCTGAAGCATACACTCCTGCAGTTGGGTCGAAGAAATATCCTGCTGTCGCTTCAATGATGTATTTCGTCTTGTATGTTGTCTCAAACGCGTACGTTCCGCTTGCCGTTTGATAGGTTGCACCGTTATCAGAGGACCATGCGATGCTGGAGGACGCATGCTTGAATGTATTTGCACCGTTCGCCATGCTGGCTTCTGCAACCGGTGCATCCGTCCCGATCAAGATATCTGCTGGTGAAATTTCACCTGTTTTGGGCCAATACACATCGATGTACAGATCATCCCCATCTGGACTGGATATATTGAATGTTCCCGAGCCAAGGTTTGTGATTCGGCTCGTCAAGTCTCTTGCTCCGCCTTTTTGGTACGCGCTAGGCGTATCGAATGCATAACCACTTGCCGCAATGAGATGATACCCTGTTCGATATGTTGTACCAGATATAAAGGAATCTCCAGGATGAAGCTCTTGCGAATTGTTGGATGTATACCACTCCGCATAATCCACCTTGCCCCGCTTGAATTCATTACTTCCATCCGCAACAACGGCAGAAGGTGCTGGCGCAGCGGTACCAATTGTCAGATCAGAGGGACCAATGACTGCCTGTCCCGTTGCTTTCTTGGTCGATTCCCACATAACAATGAGCGTTAACGTGTCGTTAGCATGAGTCGTGGTGGATACCGTAGCCCTTACAATCTCGCCCGTTCCGATATGAGCGATTCGGCTCGACACATTTTTGCTTCCGTTCTGGTAGATTCGATTGGTGTTATCAAAAGCATAGCCTGAATCAGTTGTGATGAGGTATTGTGTGTAATAAATGGTACCTGGCGCAAAATTACCGCTCGCCGGACCAAAGGAGCTTCCTGTGGATGACCATGTAATATCTGCTGATGCATGGTTAAATGTATTTGTGCCATTTTCTATAACTGCGTCTGTAAGTGGTGCAGCTGTGCCAATAGAAATATCCGCGGCCTCGATCGTTGCATTCGGCCAGCTAATTACAACAGTCAGCGTATCATTCAAGGTGAATCCTTGACTAACCTCAGCCGTAAACGTACCCGTGCCCAGATTGGTAATTCGGCTCGACAAGTCCCGTTCCCCGCCCTTTGCATAAGCGCCAGGAGTAGGGTCAAAGACATGATTCGTATCCGCTGTAAACACATATTTGGTCTGATAAAGCGTGCTCTGAGCAAAGCTGCCAGCGGCCGCTCCATACGTGACGCCATCACTCGACCACTTTACATCCGCAACTGTCCCTCTGCCGAATACAATTGTTCCGTTTGTTATGCTTGCTCCGTTAACCGGTGCGGGCGTTTCAATAGATATATCCGCGGCATTAACTACATCCTCTGCGAATGCACTAAATGGAATAAAAGCAAAAATAAGCACAACCGACAGAATTGCCGATATGAGCTGTTTCGCACTTTTTTTTCGTATGTATAATGGAAATCGTTTCATGTGAGCCCCCTCCAGATCAAACTAGGACAATCATATAAAAGACGCTGTAAAAGCACATCTATCGAAAGTTATACAGCCCTGTAAAAACTCGTATTTTGTCATAAAAAATCGCTTTTTTTTCTCAAAAATATGCTGATTAAGAGCGATAACGCTCCACTCTGCGTCATCACCCTGTCCCAGCTTCCACGGGACAACGAAACGCGTAAATGAGTGCGTTCGCCGCCCAAACTATAATTTATTGCGCAAGATCGGTAAGTGGAACTTCAACGTTTCGACAGACCGTCAGCATGCGTAAGATCATCACGGTCGCCTGTTCTCGAGTCGCTGATGCATCTGGACTAAAACGGTCATTCCCCGTACCTCTAATAATGCCCGCCTCCGCCATTTGATCAATAACTGAGCGTGCCCAGCTATCGGTAGTATCGGTAAAGCGAGTAGCCGCAGACGGTTCGTCCCATACAAGCAATCGAGCCAGAACAGCTGCAATTTCCGCGCGAGTAATCGGCTGGTTCGGTCTGAATTTATGTTCACCTGAACCATGAATCACACCTACACCCTCCAATGCAGCAATCGCTTTTTCAGCCCAGTGATCCTGAGTATCATCGAATGTTGTATCGCGCACCTGTGTCATATCAAGCTTCAGACTTTTAGCCACCATCATGATAAACTCCGCGCGAGTGATCAAGTCATTCCCATGGAATTTGCCATCCGTTCTCCCTTGAATGATTCCAATCTGACGAGCCACTTCAATTCCTGATGAACTCCAGTTGCTCTGTGATACATCGGGAAAATGCTCAGGCGCTGGAAGCTGCAATGCTGTCTCAAGTGCTTCCTTCACACGCCCTACGTTAATCATCTCATGATTCAGAACAGGTCCGTGAGATTCAGACGCCTCTGAGGAATCACTACCATTTGCAGCGCTACTTGCTGCCTCTCTTGTGACAATTACCGTATACGTAGATATTGTCCCGTTCTGTCCCGTTACTGTAAACGTAAACTTGTTTTCTCCTACATTTAATGGAATAACACTGGAAGGGGACGCATTGGTTACAGGCATATCGTTGATCCTGATTTTAGCATTGCTATCACTGAGCGTCAGAGTAAACGTCATGCTGCTGACACTGTTCCCCACCTTGGTCTTATACGTTGTTGTGCCAGGTGAAAAGGATGGTGTTAAGTCTCCTGTGGATAATGTCAAACTGCTTAGCACGGGAGAAGGCTTCTCATTCATGTCCGTGTTGCCGCTACTGTTCCCTCCACTGTTTCCGGTTCCACTACTTCCACCATTGTTCCCGTTACTATTGCCACCTTCATTACCATTCCCTGCATTGGCTTCGGCTCGCGTTACCGTCACAGTATAGGTCTTCGTTGTCACACCATCATCCGCTCTTACACTGACAGTGATCGTATTGTTACTTCCTGTATTGAGAGGGATTGCGCCTGAGGTCGTTCCACTCTCCACAGTTGTACCGTTCACCTTGATCATCGCATTACTATCGCTGGTGGTTGGCGTGATCGTAATGCTGTTCACACTGTTTGCTACATTTGCTGTATAACTGGTTGTACCCGCGGAAAATGCCGGGCTGAGTGTGCCGCTGGACAAGGCTAGTCCGCTTAAATCTGCATCTTTTATCCCTCGCGTAACTGTCACTGTATACGTCTTTGTTGTGCCATCTTCTGCTGTCACAACAACAGTGATCGTGTTGCTGCCCGCGTTCAAGCCAATCTGATCCGAGGTGGTTCCACTTGGTACAGACGTACCATTAACAGTGACTGTCGCCGTGATGTCACTGACGGTTGGTGTGATCTTAAGACTGCTTACGGCGTTTGCCACATTTGCTGTATAACTTGTCGTTCCCGAGGCAAAAGCCGGACTGAGTGTGCCGCTGGATAACGTGAGTCCGCTTAAATATGCATCATTGCTGGGTGCTCGCGTTACCGTCACAGTATAGGTCTTTGTTGTCACACCATCATCTGCTGTCACACTCATGGTAATCGTGTTACTTCCTACATTCAAAGTGATTGCGCCTGAGGTCGTTCCACTCTCCACAGTTGTACCGTTCACCTTGATCATCGCATTACTATCGCTGGCGGTTGGTGTGATCGTAATGCTGCTCACACTGTTTGCTACATTGGCTGTATAACTGGTTGTACCCGCGGAAAATGCCGGGCTGAGTGTGCCACTGGACAAGGCTAGTCCGCTTAAATTTGCATCTTTTATCCCTCGGGTAACTGTCACTGTATACGTCTTTGTTGTGCCATCTTCTGCTGTCACAACAACAGTGATCGTGTTGCTACCCGCGTTCAAGCCAATCTGATCCGAGGTGGTTCCACTTGGTACAGACGTACCATTAACAGTGACTGTCGCCGTGATGTCACTGACGGTTGGTGTGATCT